>NZ_CADIJO010000027.1 GCF_902859705.1 Achromobacter deleyi
CACGCTGGGCCGCCGCGAGCGCTTCTGTCGCCTGGGCCGCGCTGCTCTCGGCGTCGCGCAGCGCCTGGCGTGCGGCGGGCAGGTCGACATCGCCTGCCTCGGCCGCGGGCGGCAGGGCCGCCAGCCGCTCGCGCAAGGCGCTGCGACGGGCCAGGGCGTCGTCACGTTGGCCGCGCAACACGTCGATGCCCTTTGGCGCATGAATGGCCAGGGTCTTGCGCATGGCGTCCAGCTCGCGCTGCAAGGCGGTGCTGCGGGCGTGGCGTTCTTCGGCATCGGCGGCAGTGGCCACGCCCAGGCGCGACAGCAGCGCGGCGCTGGCGGCGCGCGCTTCGGCCAGCTCGCGCATCAGCGCCGGCAGGTCCTTGCCGCCCGGTTCGATGCGCAGGCGACCCACGCCGGGCAGATCAAGCTCGGCCGCGCTGGTCAACAGCACTTCCCCATTGCCCGACAGCGCCACGCCGTCCAGCCGCGCTTCGCGGCCAGGTTCGAAGGTGTAGGCCACGCGCGTGGCGATGGCCTGTTGCTGCAATTGCAGGTCGCCCAGGGCGCGTTCGCTTTTGCGCAGCGCCTGGATGTCGGCATCGGCGATCTCGATGCGCACGGCTTCGGCCTTCAGGGCCGAGCCTTGTTCGATCAAGATGGTGGCTTCTTTCAGCGCGCCGTCCAGCCGTTCGACGTCGCGGTCCAGCTGTTGCAGCTGGTGTTCCAGGTCGTGCCGGTCGGCCACGGCCTGCACCGCGGCGACACGCTGGCGGGCCTGTTCGGCGGCGGCAGCATGCGTGTCGCGCTGCTTGCGGGCGCGAGCCAGCGGCTCTTGCGCGTCCTGCACGCGGGCGCGCGCGGCGGCGGCCTCGTCCGTCAGGGCGCGCAGATCGGCCTCGTCCTGCTGATCGCGGCGCACCTGCTCTTGCAGCACCGCCAGCGTCTGCGCGGCCTGGCGCTGTTCGCGTTGCAGGCCGTCGAAGGCCTCGCGCTCTTTGGCGACCGCCGCCAGGCGGGCCCGGGCATCGGCGGCGCGGGCCTCGAAGTCTTTCCAGGGCTGGCCCGCATCGGCGCGCGCGTGCTCGGCGCGCAGGCTGGCCAGGCGGTCGACGTCGGCGTCCAGCTGGACCTTGGCGGCCGCGCAGGTGTCGCGTTCGGCCTGGGCGCTGGCCAGGGCGTCTTCGGCGTCTTTGTAGATGCCCTTGGGGCGGCCGTTGCGCGCATCGAGCAGCGCGGCGCGTTCGGCGGCCACGCGTTCGTACAGCCGGTCGCCATCGCCCGAGGCCAGTTCGCCCGACAGCTGCGTCAACGCCTCGCGCAGGTGGCCGCCGGCATGGCCCGCGGCCGCTTGCAGGTTCTGGCCATCGCCCTGCTGGATCCACAGCAGCCCGGGCACACCAGCCAGGTCGGGCTTGCTCTGCCCGCGCGTGGCCAATTCAAAGCCCACCAAGGCGGCCAGCGCGTTCTCGGCCTCTTCGCCTTCCAGGCGCTGGGCGCCGTTGTCGATCAGCAATTCGCAGCGGGCGCGCGACAGGAACTGCTTTTTCAAGAGATAGTCGTGGCCCGCATGGGCGAACGCCAGTTCCACGCTGGGGCGCGCGCCGGATTCGCCGCGCGGCGCCAGGTCGGCCACGGTGCGCGTGCTGTAGCGTTCCAGGAACGCCGCGCGAATGGCCGCGGCCACCGTGCTCTTGCCGGCCTCGTTGGGGCCGACGAACAGGTTCAGGCCGTCTTGCAGACCGTCCAGCACCAGGGGCTGGCGGAACTTGCGGAATTCTTCCAGGGCAATGCGCGAGAGCTTCATTGCAGGCTCCCCTGGGTTGCGGTGTCACGGCCGGCGGCGTCCCGGGGCGCGGCATTGCCCCCTGCCCCGTCGCGCTGGAACCGCAGCAGCAAGCGCAGCGCCTCGCTGGCAACGGCCGCCTGTTCCGGGTCGGCCTGCATCGCCTGCAATTGCGTTGCCACTTCGCCCACGTAGCCGCTGGCGCCCAGTTGCGCCAGGTCCGCCTCGTCGGGTTCGAGCAGCAGGCCGGAGAAGTCCGGCAGCACGGCGCGCGCCTGGGCGGCGGCCTGGTCTACCGCCCGTTGCAGCGCTTCCCAGGTGGGCACGTTGACGTGGCCCTGCAATTCCAGGCGCAGCACGTCTTCGGCCCGCAGGCCCGCCAGGCGCTGCGCCAACGCCTGGGCATCGGTGGGCAGGCTGAGCGTTTCGGTCCAGGCCGACCAGCGGTACTTGCCGGTGGCCACGCGTTCGACCACGGGCACCGCCCCCGGCGCCGCGATGCGCACGTCCAGCGCATAGCCCGGCTCGTTGCCGCGAAAGCGATCCTGTTCGGGCGTGCCGGCATACCAGGTGCGTTCGTCGATGGCCAGGCAGCCGTGCCAGTCGCCCAGCGCCAGGTAGTCCAGCCGCGCACGGGCGGCGCGGTCGGGCGCGATGGGGTTGGTGGCGTCGATGGTGTCGGGCAGCCGGCCCGCCACGCTGCCGTGCGCCAGGCCGATGCGCAGGCGGCCCGGCTCGGTGTCCATGGCGTCGAAGGCCTGCGTCACGTCGTCATAGGTGTGCCGCTGGGTCAGCGGCGCGGCCAGCACGGCCAGGTTCTGCGCGGGCAGGTCCACCACACCCGGACGCAGCGGCACGTGCACGTTGGGCGCAATGCAGTCCAGCTGCGCCGCGCGGCTCCAGACGCTGTCGGCCAGCGCGGCGTCGTGGTTGCCGGCGATCATGACCCACGGCCCGCTGTAGGCGGCCAGCGCGGCGAACAGGCGGCGGATGGTGCGATCGGACACGCCCTGCGTGTCAAAGACATCGCCGGCCACCAGCACCGCGTCCACCTGGCGCTCAGCGGCCAGCGCGGCGATGCGGGCCACGGCGTCGAAACGGGCCTCGGCCAGCAAGGCGGCATCGTCGGTCTCGAACTGGCCGTACTGACGGCCGATCTGCCAATCGGCGGTATGCAGGAAATGAGTCATGCCCGGATTGTAGAGGCCGGCGGCCCGCCAAAGAACAATGGCCCGACCGGCATTTTGCGCCGAGCGGGCCATTGAGGCGCCGGCTTATGGCCGGCGGCCGGGAAAAGCGGAAAACCGGCGGGCGTCAGGCGCCCTTGCCGTCCAGCACCAGCGGCCGGTGGGCCGCCGTGTGGCGGTCGTAACGCGACAGGTCCAGGCCGTCGGTGCGGATCTGCGGACGCTGGCCCATGACCTGGTCGGCCACCAGCTTGCCCGAGCCGCAGGCCATGGTCCAACCCAGGGTGCCATGGCCGGTGTTCAGGAACAGGTTGCCGTAGCGGGTGGGGCCGACGACGGGCGTGCTGTCCGGCGTCATGGGCCGCAGGCCGGTCCAGAACTCGGCACGGGGCACGTCGCCGCTGCCAGGGAACAGGTCGTTGACGACCAGTTCCAGCGTCTTGCGGCGCGCGTCTTTCAGGCGCAGGTCAAAGCCCGACAATTCGGCCATGCCGCCCACGCGGATGCGGTTCTCGAAACGCGTGACGGCGATCTTGTAGGTTTCGTCCAGGATGGTGGACACCGGTGCGGCGGCCTCGTCCTTCATGGGAATGGTCAGCGAATAGCCCTTGACCGGATACACCGGCAGGTCCAGCCCCAGCGGTTCCAGGAAACCGCGGGTATAGCTGCCGAAGGCGGCGACATAACGGTCGGCGGTCAGCACCTGGTCGCCGACGCGCACGCCGGTCACCTGGCCGCCGGCCGTGGTCAGGCCAGCCACCGGCTGGTTGTAGCGGAAGTCCACGCCCAGCGCCGCGGCCATTTCGGCCAGGCGGGTGGTGAACAGACGGCAATCGCCGGTTTCGTCGTTGGGCAGGCGCAGCCCGCCGGCCAGCTTGTGCAGCGAGCGCGCCAGCGCGGGTTCGGCGCTGACCAGGCGGTTGCGGTCCAGCAGTTCGTAGGGCACGCCGACTTCTTCGAGCACGGCGATGTCGCGGCGCGCGGCTTCCATCTGGGCGTCGGTGCGAAACAGCTGCAACGTGCCGCGAGTGCGTTCTTCGTAGTGGATGCCGGTGTCGATGCGCAGTTCGCGCAGGCAGTCGCGGCTATATTCAGCCAGGCGCAGCATGCGTTCCTTGTTGACGGCGTAGCGCTCGGCCGAACAGTTGGCCAGCATGGCCGCCATCCATTTCAGCTGGTACAGGCTGCCGTCCAGGCGGATCGCCAGGGGCGCGTGCTTCTTGAACAGCCACTTGATCGCCTTGAGCGGAATGCCGGGCGCGGCCCAGGGCGTCGAATAGCCCGGCGAGACCTGGCCGGCATTGGCGTAGCTGGTTTCCTGGGCGGCGCCGGGCTGGCGATCCAGCACCGTCACCTTGGCGCCCTGGCGGGCCAGGTAATAGGCGGTCGTGGTGCCGATGACGCCGCTGCCGAGGACGATCACATGCATGATTCTTTCCGAAGTTTGGTTTTGGTCAGGAATTTCGGTAGTCTATGAGCCTCATCGCAGTGAAAAACACTGATTATTTTTCTTTGGCAGTGCTTTTTCTCGGACACCCCCGCTTTTTTGCCACCCAAAAGTGAAATGCGCGACCTGGACCGTATCGACCTGAAAATCCTGGATATCCTGCAGCGGGAAGGCCGCATTTCGGTCACCGAATTGGCCGAGCGGGTCAGCCTGTCGGCCACCCCCTGCTCCGACCGGGTCAAGCGCATGGAACGCGAAGGCGTCATCACCGGTTACCATGCGCGCGTCAATCCGGCCGCGCTCGGCAAGAACCTGCTGGTGTTCCTGGAAATCAAGCTGTCTGCCAAGTCGGGCGACGTGTTCGACAAGGTGAAAAAAGAACTGCTGTATGTACCCGAGGTCATGGAATGCCACCTGGTGTCGGGCGACTTCGACTACCTGGTCAAGGCCCGCCTGACCGAAATGAACGAATACCGGCGTCTGCTTGGTGAAATCCTCAAGCGCCTGCCCGCCTCGGCGGAATCGCGCAGCTATGTGGTGATGGAGGAAATCAAGGAGACCCTGTACCTGCCCGTCGACCGGTAACGCTTCCCGCGCCTTGTTACCGGCGCCCGCGCCGTCGGCTGCTATGCTGGCGGCCGTTCTGGTTCCAGCCGTGCATGGACCGCCCCCGATTTTCTTGCTTTTTCTCGACTATGACGCGTCTTTACAAATACTTCTTCCGCGGCCTGATCACCGTCCTGCCGCTGGCCCTGACCATCTACGTGCTCTATATCTTCCTGGCGTGGACGGAAGCGGTCGCGCTGACGTTCCTGCGTCCGTTCATCGGCGGCTTCTATTTTCCGGGGCTGGGCCTGTTGCTGGGCATTCTGGGCATTCTGGCGATCGGTTACCTGGTGTCCAAAGAGCGCGTCAAGCGCGTGCTGCTGCTGGTGGAAATGCCTTTCACCAACCTGCCCGTGGTCAAGAGCATCTATTCGTCGCTCAAGAGCTTTGCCGATTACTTCTCGCCCGGTTCCAAGAGCACCGCCCAGCAGGTGGTGGTGCTGCGCATTCCCGGCCAGCAACTGGAACTGGTGGGCCTGATCACACGGCGCAACCTGGACGGCCTGCCCGAAGGCTTCACCCAGGGCGACCGCGTGGCGGTGTACCTGCCCATGGGCTACATGATCGGCGGCTACACCGTGTTCGTGCCGCAGGAATGGGTGCAGCCGATCCAGATGTCGGTCGAAGAAGCCATGCGCTCGTCGCTGATCGCCTGGATGGCGCGCGCCGAATCCGGCAATGTCCGGCCGGCCCCGGTCGACCTTACGGGCGTTGTCCCGACGGCGCCGGTCGCGCCCCCGGCCGCCCCCAATGCGGGCGACGCCCGCGCCAATCCCCCCGGCGGCAACCCGCCCGGCAGCCAGGGCTGATCGGCCCGTTTTCTCTTTCCACTGTTTGTTCGCGACATGCCCATCATTGAATTCACGCTTGCCGAAGGCAGCCCCTATATTGAAGTGAACCAGCTGCTGAAAGCCACCGGCGTGTGCGACAGCGGCGGCGCCGGCAAGATGCTGGTGGCCGATGGCCACGTCAGCGTCGGCGGCGTGGTCGAAAGCCGCAAGACGGCCAAGATCCGTCCCGGCCAGATCGTCACCTGTGGCGACGTCCGCATCGTGGTGCGCGAAGCATGAAGCTCAAGATGTCGCAGAATTCCATCTTCGCGGTGCTGTTGCGCTCGCCGTGGTGGATGAGCGCCGGGGTGGCCCTGGTGCTGGCCGTGGGCGGGTTCGCCGCCCTGCCGCTGGAGTACGCGGCCATGGGCGTGTTTGCGGCCGTGCCGTTCGCGGTCATCGCCATCATGGCGGCCTACAAGCAGTTGCGCGCCCCGTCGGGCGCCCGGGTCGAGGCCGTGGCGCAAGCCACCGCGGCCATGTCCTGGACCGAATTCGCCGCGGTCGTCGAAGCGGGCTTTCGCCGCGACGGCTGCGAGGTCGAACGGCTGAACGCGCCGGGCGCCGACTTCGCCCTCAGCAAGGATGGCCACGTGGCCCTGGTCAGCGCCAAGCGCTGGAAGGCCGCCCGCACCGGCGTCGAGCCGCTGCGCGAACTGCAGGCCGTGCGGGAAAAGCGCGGCGCGCGCGAAGCCATCTACATCGCCTTGGGCGACGTGTCGGACAACGCCCTGCAATACGCCCGCGCCCAGGGCGTGTCGCTGATGACGGCGCCCGAACTGGCCAAGCTGCTGCGCGACCTGAAGCCCTGATCCGCGCCCGGCCGCCCTGGCCGGCGCCCGGTGCTTGAACCTGGAGTTCCCTCGCATGATCTATCGCCTGTTGGCCGACGCGGTGCTGGTGCTGCACGGCCTGTTCGTGGCCTTCGTGGTGTTCGGCGGCCTGCTGGCGCTGTGGCGCTGGCGCCTGGCCTACCTGCACCTGCCCGCGCTGGCCTGGGGCGCGATGGTCATCGGCATGGGCTGGATCTGCCCGCTGACGCCGCTGGAAGTGTCGCTACGCCAGCAGGCCGGCCAGGAAGGCTATGGCGGCGGCTTCATCGAACACTACATCCTGGCCGTGATCTACCCGGACGGCCTGACGCGCAACATCCAGATGCTGCTGGCCGCCCTGCTGGTGGTGGGCAACGTCGTGATCTACACCCTGTGGCTGCGCCGTCGCCGCGCCGCCCGCGCCGTGCAACGCACGCAAGCCTGATCGGCCCGCTTGTGTAATAATGAGTATCAATTCTCATTACAACCTGCTGAAGCGATGCGCCTGCCGGAATCCCCTGGCCCATGGCTTGCCCGACCCGATCCGTCTGACTCGCCGTGCTGGAGCGCTACTACCGCGAACTGCTGAACTTCTGCAACCGAGCCATCAGGAATTCGGATGCGGCAGCGGATGCCGTGCAGGAAACCTACGCCCGCGTGCTGTCGGCCCAGCAAGGCGAACGCGAACTGCTGGAACCGCGCGCCCTGCTCTACCGCACCGCGCGCAATCTCTTGACCGACCAGCACCGCCGCAACGTGGTGCGCGGCCAGGCCCAGCCGCATGACCCCGATCCCGATGACACCGGCCTGGACGATATCGCCGCGCCCGCGGCATGCCAGCCCGAAACGGCCGCCATGTCGGCCCAGGCGGTCGACGCCATGCTGGCCGTGATCGCCGCCCTGCCCCCGCGCTGCCGCCAGGCTTTCGTGCTGCATCGTTTCGACGGGTTGTCGCACACCGAGATCGCCGACCAGATGGGCATCTCGCGCAAGATGGTCGAACAGCACATCAAGCTGGCGATGCAGGCCTGCCGCCGCGGCAAGTCCGACTGGGACGCCCGTGCCGGCGCCGCGCCGGACGTCCGCCAGGAATCGTTGCAGCCATGAACCCGATGCCCGAGTCCACCCCCGCCCAGGACGCCGCGGTCGATGCCGCCGCGCTGGACTGGCTGGTGCGCCGCAAAGACCAGCCCGACGCCGCCACCCAGGCCGCCTTCCAGGCCTGGCTGGCCGAATCCCCGCGCCACGCCGACGCCTATGCCCGCTGGGACGCGGATTGGAACGGGCTCGATGCCCTGCCCGACACGGCGCTCGACCGCTTGCGCGCGATGGACGCCGCGCCTGCCGCCTACGCCCCGCCTCGACGCCCCACGCCCCCGCGCCGCCGCTTCTGGCAATTCGCCCCCGCGCTGCTGGCCGCCTGTGCCGCCCTGGCCATTGCCCTGTTTGCCCTGGCGCCCGCCGCCCCGCAATACCGCGCCCAGTACGTCACCGCGCCCGGCGAGCAGCAGGAAATCGCGCTGCCCGACGGCAGCCGCCTGACCCTGGATTCGTCCACGCGCATCGACGTGGCGTTCTATCCGCACCGCCGCGAGGTGACGATGGCCGAGGGCCAGGCCATGTTCCAGGTGCATGGCGATGCGCAGCGGCCGTTCGACGTGGTGACCGGCGACGTGCGCGTGACGGTCGTGGGCACCCGTTTCAACGTGCGCCACACCCCGGCGGTGCCCGGCTATCCCGGCGTGCAGGTGGACGTGGCCGCCGGCCATGTGCGCGTGGCGCCGGCCCACCCGGCCAGTTGGTGGCAGTTCTGGCTGCCCGACAGCCGCCGCTACGCCGCCGACCTGACCGCGGGGCAGCGCCTGGCCATCAACGCCGCCGGCATGCCGGGGCGCATTGCGCCGATCGACGCCGCCGCCGTCGCGCCCTGGCTGGACCATCGGCTGACCTTCGACAACGCCACCCTGGCCCAGGCGCTGGCCGAATTCGGCCGCTACGGCCACCCCGTGCCGGCGCTGAACGATCCGCGCGTGGCCGCCCTGCGGCTGACCGGCAGCTTCGACAGCCGCAACCTGGCCAGCTTCTACCGCATCCTGCCGCAGGCCCTGCCCCTGCGGGTCGACACCCGCGATAGCCCCGCCGTCATTGAATCGGTCCGATGATGCGCGCCGGACCTAGGGTTTTTTTCGGCTGCCGCGTCTACATGAGAAATGTACCCATTCTCATGCTCTGACGAGGACTTGCATGCAACACCCCCGGTTTACTCTCGCGCCCCTGACCCTGGCGCTCTGGCTGGGCCTGGCCGGCCCCGCCGCGCACGCCCAGACCCCAGCGGGCGACGTGCGCATCCAGACCGCGCTGTCGGCCCAGCCGCTGGGCCAGTCGCTGAACGCCGTGGCGCGCCAGGCCGGCCTGGACCTGATCGTGGGCGGCGACCTGGTGCAGGGGCTGACGGCCCCCGCCGTGTCCGGCAACCTGACGGTGCGCGAGGCCTTTGACCGGGTGCTGGCGGGCAGCGGCCTGTCGGCGCGCATCGACGGCGGCGCCGTGGTGATCTCGCGCGATGCCGCCGCGCCGGTGCAGCAGATGGACCAGATCACCGTCACCGGCAGCGAAGAAACCGCCACCAGCCCCGTCTACGGCGCGGTGGCCCGGCGCACGTCCACCGGCATCAAGACCGACAGCGACCTGCTGGAAACGCCGCAATCCGTCTCGGTGGTCACGCGCGAACAGATCGAACTGCAAGGCGCCACCGGCATCGACGAATCGCTGCGCTACACCTCGGGCGTGGTGGCCGCCGCCTACGGCCAGGACCCGCGCGGCGACTGGATCCGCGTGCGCGGCTTTGCCCCCGCCAAGTACCTGGACGGCCTGCCGCTGCCCGCCGGCGCCTGGACCGCCAACACCCGCTACGAACCCTATGCGCTCGAACGCATCGAGGTCCTGAAAGGCCCGTCGTCGGTCATGTACGGCGCGCTGCCGCCCAGCGGCTTCATCAATGCCGTCAGCAAGCGCCCGCAGGCCGAGGCCGCGCGTGAACTGGGCCTGTCCTATGGCACCGACGACCGCAAGGAACTGACCGGCGACTTCACCGGCCCGCTGACCGAAGACGGCAAGGTGCTGTACCGCGTGGTGGGCCTGGCGCGCGACAGCGGCACGCCCAGCGACTACGGCTACGACCGCCGCTACCTGCTGGCCCCATCCCTGACCTGGAACCCCACCGCCGACACCAGCCTGACCGTGCTGGCGATGCTGCAAGGCGCGCGCTCGCGCGGCTGGGGCGGCTTCCTGCCCGCCCAGGGCACCCTGCTGCCCAACCCCAACGGCAAGATCGGCCCCAGCTTCTACGGCGGCGAACCCGGCTTTGACCGCTACGAGAAGAACACCCAGTCCATCGGCTACCTGTTCGCGCACCGCGTCAATTCGCAGCTGACCCTGCGCCAGAACGCCCGCATGAACTGGGCCGACGTGAACCACCCGTCGGTCGGCCTGCTGGGCTTTGCCCCCGGCAGCCTGACCACGCTGAACCGCTACACCTACACCCCGCGCGAAGACTCGCGCATGTTCGCCATCGACAACCAGGCCGAATACAAGCTGGACACCGGGCCGCTGTCGCACACCCTGCTGGCGGGCTTTGACTACAAGCGGTCGCGCAACGACTACGCCGTGGGCATGGGCTTTGATGCGCCCACGCTGGATGCCTTCAACCCCGTCTACGGCACCCAGCCCATCACCAAGCCCGCCGACACCCAGCACACGCTGCAAGTGCAGGAGCAGATGGGCGTGTACCTGCAGGACCAGGTTCGCTGGGGCGGCTGGGTCGGCACGTTCTCGGGCCGCCACGACTGGGTCGACACCAAGACCGACGACAAGCTGGCCAACACCCGCAGCAGCCAGCAGGACCGCAAGTGGTCCGGCCGCGCGGGCCTGAACTACCTGTTCGAATCCGGCCTGTCGCCGTACATCTCGTACGCCACCTCGTTCGAACCGGCCATCGGCCGCACCTATTCGGGCACGCCGTTCGTGCCCGTGACCGGGTCGCAGGTGGAAGCGGGCATCAAGTACCGTCCGCCCAACAGCGAATCGCTGTACACCGTGGCGGTGTTCGACCTGCGTCAGAAGAACGTGCTGGTCACCGACGTCAACGCGCCGGTGTTCGGCTACGAAATCCAGCAGGGCAAGATCCGCTCGCGCGGCGTCGAGCTCGAAGCCCGCGCCCAGGTCACCACGGGCGTCACCGTGATCGGCAGCTACACGTTCACCGATGCCAAGGTCGAGCAATCCACCGACCCGGCCACCGTCGGCAAGCAGGTCCAGTCGCAGCCGCGCCACCAGGCGGCGCTGTGGGTGGACTACCGCTTCCCGCAGGACATCGCGCCGGGCTTCGGCCTGGGCGGCGGCGTGCGTTACACGGGCAGCAGCTACGGCGATTCTGCCAACCAATGGAAGAGCGGCTCGAACACGCTGGTGGACGCGCAGGCGCACTACACCCGCGGCAACTGGCGCCTGCTGCTGACCGTGAACAACCTGTTCGACAAGGAATACATCACGGCGTGCAACAGCATCACCTGGTGCTATTACGGCTACGGCCGGTCCGTGAACCTGACGGCGCGTTACGCCTGGTGATTCGGGTATAGGTATAGTGGGTGTCCAGATCACCGGACACCCGCATGAGCCCCCAAGACACCCCCGACGCCGACGATACTTCCAACCTGATCCGCGCCTACGACGCCTACGGCCGCGAAATCTTCGTGACCCGCGAGCAATGGCGCGACAACGTGCTGGCCGGCGCCATCGAACGCCACTGGGACGATGCCGATTCGCTGGCCAGCCTGATCATCCAGTCGCTGGGCGATGGCTTCGTCGACGAGATGCTCAAGCCGGCCGAACGCCTGGTCGCCCTGGAACCCGCCGCCGAGCGCGCCGCGGTGCTCCTGGCCATCGTCTACATGAAGACCGGCCGGCTGGACGACAGCGAACGCGTGCTGCGGGCCTACATGCAGCAGCACGGCGAAACCGGCGTCACGTTGACCAACCTGGCCAAGATCCACGACGAACGCGGCGACGAGGCCCTTGCCCGCGACACCCTGTGGCGCGCGCTGGAACGGGACCCCAACCAGGAAAACGGCCTGGGCTGGTACGAGGCCATCCACCGCGAATACGGCGGCGACGTGGCCGGCGTGACCGCCATGCGCAAGGTCGCGGCGCTGCCCGGCAGCTGGCGCGCGCAGCTGTGGCTGGCGCACGCCGAACTGGGCGCGCACAACCTGGCCGGCGCGCTGGCGCTGTACCGCGAAGCCCTGGCCCGCGCCGGCACGCCCACGCCCGCCGGCCTGCTGATGCAGCTCAGCGCCGACCTGGGCAACGCCGGCGCCATCGAACCCATCCTGCAACTGGCCGGACCGCGCTTTGACGCGGCGGCGCATGGCGTCATGGTCGGCAACAACCTGATCCGCGCCCACGCCGAACTGGGCCAGTACGACGACGCCCGCCGCATTCTCGACCAGCTCTACGCGCAGCAGCGTCCCGACTGGCAGGAAAACCTGGCGTACTGGGACACCGAACTGGCCCGCGCCGCGCTGGGCGATGGCAGCGTGCCCGAATCCACCGAAATGCGCTTTGCCATGCTGCTGGGCCGCGGCCCGGTGTGGCTCGCGCCTGAATCGCCCGCCGCCGCGCTGTTCGACCCGATTGCGCCGAATCGTCCGCTGGTGTCATTCCTGGGCGGCTCGGCCGAAGTCGACGCCGCGCCCGACCACGCCGAACGCCAGCTGGCCGACGCCACCGGCCGCCTGAGCCGCGCGCTGCCGCTGTACTTCAACGAGCAATTGGCGCTGCGCTGCGGCCTGCGCACGCAGACGCTGGTGCCGTGGCTGACCGAACCCGAACCGGGCTTCGTGCTCAGCGGCGTGGCCTGGGACGACGCCGATGCCATCCGCTACGCCCAGCAATGCGAGGCCCAGAGCGACTTCGTGGTGATCTCGCACCTCGTCACCACCACCGAGCCCTGGCAGGCCCAGGTGCGCGTGCTGCGCACGGATGACGAGGAATGCGTCGGCACCTTGAACGCCCATTTCCCCATGGCCGACCCCACGGCCGCCCTTCAGCGCCTGACCGAAGACTTGGTGGCGCTGGTGGCCCGCGCCACGGCGCAGACTCCCAGCAATGCGCCCCGCAACTACACGGTGCCCGACGGCGCGGCGTTCCCGCGCTACCTGCTGCGGCTGGAGCAACTGCTGGCCGTGCGCTGCAATGGCGCCGACGACAAGCGCCCCGGCCACCTGAACGGCGAACGCGAGATCATCGACGGCAATCTGCGCCAATGCCTGGACTTTCCGCACAGCGTCAATGCCCGGCTGCTGCTGGCGCAGACCGTGCGCGCCATGAAGCAGATCCGGCCCGACGTGGTCAAGGAATTCAAGGACAAGATCGCCCTGTTGCAGCGTGAGCAGCCGCTGGCGCCCGAGGCGCAAGCGGCGGTGCAGGCCTTGCTGGACTGACCCTTTACAGGGCCCGCGCGATCACCAGGCGCTGGATGTCGCTGGTGCCCTCATAGATCTGGCACACCCGCACATCACGGTAGATGCGTTCCACCGGAAAGTCGGCCAGGTAGCCATAGCCGCCCAGCGTCTGGATCGCGGCCGAACACACCTTTTCGGCCATTTCCGACGCAAACAGCTTGGCCATCGACGCTTCGGTCAGCGCCGGCCTGCCGGCCTCGCGCAGCGCCGCGGCGTGCAGCACCATCTGGCGGGCCGCGTGAATCTGGGTGGCCATGTCGGCCAGGCGGAACGACACCGCCTGGTGTTCCATGATGGGCTTGCCGAACGCCTGGCGATCGCGGGCGTAGTCCCGCGCGCATTCGAACGCCGCGCGCGCCATGCCTACCGATTGCGAGGCGATGCCGATACGGCCGCCTTCCAGGTTCGACAGCGCGATCTTGTAGCCCTCGCCCTCTTCGCCCAGGCGCCACGCGGCCGGAATGCGCATGTCTTCAAACGCAATCTGGCAGGTATCCGACAGATGCTGGCCCAGCTTGTCTTCCACCCGCACCACCTGGTAGCCCGGCGTATCGGTGGGCACGATGAACGCCGAAATGCCGCGCTTGCCGGCCTGCGGGTCGGTCACGGCGAACACGATCACGGTCTGGCCCGTGCGGCCCGAGGTGATGAATTGCTTGGCGCCGTTGATGACGTAATGATCGCCGTCGCGCACCGCTCGCGTGCGCAGGCTGCTGGCGTCCGACCCGGCCTGCGGCTCGGTCAGGGCAAAGCCACCGATGTGCTGGCCGGTGGCCAGGGGCCGCAGGAACTGGTCTTTCTGCGCGTCGGTGCCGTACTTCAGGATCGGCATGCAGGCCACCGAATTGTGCACGCTCATGATGGTGGAGCAGGCGCCGTTGCCGGCCGCGATTTCTTCCAGCGCCACCGCGTACGACAGGTAGCCGCTGGCGTTGCCGTCCCATTCCTCGGGCACCAGTATGCCGAAAAAGCCCAGCTGGGCCATCTCGGCAATGGCGTCAGCCGGATAGTGGTGGTCGCGATCCCAGCGTTCGGACTGGGGCGCCAGGCGTTCCTGGGCGAAACGGCGCGCCATGTCCTGGACGCTGAGCTGTTCTTCGGTCAATAGCATTTGGGGTGTCTCCTGTGCGGGCAGTTCCGGGCTGGCGCGGATGAGCACCGCCCGTGTTTTCTTGCGCGGGCCGGCCGCCCGGGATGCGGGCGCGGCTCGATTGCGAGAATACACCGGCGGCGGCTATCTGCGCCCGCTGCTACCCCCCTTTCAGACGGTCCGCCCCTCGCCCCTGCTAGCCCGCCGGATCGTCCAGGATGCTGCTGACGAAATCGATGAAAGCCCGCACCTTGGCCGCCGGCAAATGGCGCGACGGATACAGCGCGTACAGCGCATAGCGGTCGCCGATGTAGTCGGGCAGCAGCTCGACCAGCTTGCCCTGGCGAATCAGGTCCTGAACGCCACTGGCCTTGAAACGGGCGATGCCCGCGCCGCCCAGGCAGGCGCCCAGCATCGTCCAGCCGTCGGTCAGGTGCAGCGGCCCCGACGTTTCCACGCGCGTGGTCCGGCCTTTCTTGCGGTAGTTCCATTCCAGCAGTTGGCCGGTCATGGTGCTGCGCATCTGGATGCAGGCGTGGCGCGCCAGGTCGGCCGGCGTCGCGGGCACGCCATGCTTGCGCAAGTACGACGGCGCCGCCACCGTCACCGAACGCGTATCGAGCAACTTGCGGGACACCAGCGATGACGACGGCGGTTCGCCGAAGCGCACCGCGATGTCGAAACCGTCGGACACCAGGTCGCCCAGTTGTTCGCGCGTGGCCAGGTCCAGCGTCAGGTCCGGGTGGCGTTCCAGGAAGCGCGCCAGGTGCGGCGCCAGGATCAGGCGGGCAAAGAACGCGTCTACATTGACGCGCAAGCGCCCCTTGACCGCCGCCGACGCACCGCCGGCGGTGGCGATGGCCTCGCCGATGCCCGCCACCAGCGGATTGATCTGTTCGTACAGCCGGCGGCCCTCGTCCGTCAGCGCGACGGCCCGGGTGGTGCGATCCAGCAGGCGCACGCCCACGCCGGCCTCCAGCCGCCCCACCGCCCGGCTGACCCCGGACGCGGTGATGCCCAGCGCCTCGGCGGCGCGCGCAAAGCTGCCGCTTTCCACCACGGCGGTCAGCACGCCGATGTTTGCCAATACCCGGCCATCCAGCGCCATGTTCGAGACTCCTGATCTGAAGTCATGAATGTTATGACTGAATTGCCATTCTCTCAACAAAGGCCGAGCACTACGATTTGCTCCGGCGTGATCGATCCGCATCGCGCCAGTGTCTGGAGAACCTCTCATGTATGCCATTACCGGAATCAGCGGCAAGGTCGGCGGCGCGGTCGCCGAGACCCTGCTGCAAGCAGGCCTGCCCGTGCGCGCCGTGCTGCGCAACCCTGCCAACGCCGCAGCCTGGGCTGCCCGCGGCTGCGACATCGCCATCGCCGACATGACCGACGCGGCGGCGTTGGCCCGCGCCTTCGAAAACGTGGACGGCGCGTTCATCCTGCCGCCGCCCCAATTCGACCCCGCGCCCGGCTTTCCCGAAGCGCGCGCCGCCATCGACGCGGTGGCCTCGGCCATCGCGCTGGGGCAGCCGCGCCAGGTCGTGTGCCTGTCGACCATCGGCGCGCAATCGACGCAGCAGAACCT
Source organism: Achromobacter deleyi (assembly GCF_902859705.1). Lineage (GTDB taxonomy): Bacteria > Pseudomonadota > Gammaproteobacteria > Burkholderiales > Burkholderiaceae_B > Achromobacter > Achromobacter deleyi. The sequence goes on from NZ_CADIJO010000027.1 coordinate 15,850, forward strand.
GCTGACGCAGCGCACACTGATGGAACAGGCGCTGCGGCGCCTGCCCGTGCCCATGACCTTTCTGCGGCCGGGCTGGTTCATGGAGAACTTCGCGTGGGACGTGGCGTCGGCGCGCGATGACGGCCTGATCGCATCCTTCCTGCAACCGCTGGACCGCGCCATTCCGATGGTGGCAACCGCCGACGTCGGCCGCATCGCCGCGCAGTTGCTGCAAGACACCTGGACGGGCCTGCGCGTGGTCGAGCTGGAAGGCCCGCAGCGCATCAGCCCGAACGATGCCGGCCGCGCCTTTGCCGACGCACTGGGCACGCCCGTGTCGGTGCAGGCCGTGCCGCGTGAAACCTGGGGCGCTCTGTTCACCGCCCAGGGCATGAAAGAGCCGATGCCGCGCATTCAGATGCTCGATGGCTTCAACGAAGGCTGGATCGACTTCGAAGGCCCGCGCGACAGCATCTTGAAGGGCCAGGTGACGCTGGCCGATGTGGTGCGGGGGTTGATCGCGCTCTAGCCGCAGTGCTGCTTGCCGTCCGGGTGATGGCCGGGCGGACGCCGGTCGCATTCCGGGTGCTGTTTCAGGCGTTCCTGGAAGTCGCGCGCCAGCTGGTCGATGCTGATCGTCGCAAAACGTTCGAGGAGCAGGCGGCGCGATTCGACCAGCGCGCCTTCCAGCCCGGCGTTCACCGCCTGTTCGACCAGGCATTCGGGTTCGCTGTCGGCCAGCCCCAGCGCGAAGATGGGCGGCTCGCCCAGCGCCTGGTAGACATCCAGCAGCGTCAGGTCGGCCAGCTTGCGCGTCAGCACCCAGCCGCCGCCATGGCCTTTTTCGGATTGCACGTAGCCATGCTCGCGCAGGCCGGACATCATCCGGCGCACCACCACGGGGTTGGTATTGAGCATCTTGCCGATGGTCTCGGAGGTCAGCGGCGCATCGTGCTCGGCCATGTGGATCAGCACGTGCAGCATGCGTGACAGGCGGTTGTCGCTGCGCATCGGGGAAGGTTCCTGGGTCTTTGATCGAAACATTATAAGTTGCGTGAAAAGCAAAGTCCGCCGTATCATGCAACTTTTAAAGTATCGAGAAAGCCATGCAACTGGAAATCCAACCCCCGCGCTACGACGCCGTCATCGTCGGCGGCAGCTTCGCCGGCCTGTCCGCCGCCATGCAACTGGCCCGCGCCCGCCGCCGCATCGCGCTGGTGGACGCCGGCCTGCCGCGCAACCGCTACGCCGCGCATTCGCATGGTTTCCTGGGCCTGGACGGCAAATCGCCCGCCGAGATCGTGCGCATCGGCCGCCACCAACTGGCCGCCTATGGCACCGTGGATTTCGTCGATGGCACCGCCACCCTTGCCGAGGAATCGGCCGGGCGCTTCCTGGTCACGATGGACGACGGCCGCGTGCTGCACGCGTCCCGCCTGGTCCTGGCGACCGGCATGCGAGACGAACTGCCGGCCCTGCCCGGCCTGCAGGAACGCTGGGGCCAGACGGTGCTGCACTGCCCCTACTGCCATGGCTACGAAGTGGCTGACCGCCCGCTGGGCGTGCTGGCGGCGCATCCGCTGTCGGCTCACCAGGCCGCGCTGCTGCCCGACTGGGGTCCCACCACGTATTTCACGCAAGGGGAATTCGAACCCGACGCCGAACAGGCCGCTCTGCTGGCGGCGCGCGGCGTGCGTATCGAACGCACGCCTGTGGTGGGCCTGCTGGGCCAGGCGCCGCACATCGACGCGGTGCAGCTGGCCGATGGCCGCCGCCTGTTGATCAATGCGATTTTCGTGGCCGCGCGCGTCCACATGGCCAGTCCGCTGGCCATGCAGCTGGGCTGCGCCTTCGATGAAGGACCAATGGGGCCTTACCTGCGGGTCGATGACTTCAAGCAGACCACGGTGCCGGGCGTGTTCGCGGCGGGCGACGCCACCTTGCCGATGGCCAATGCCACGCTTGCCAGCGCATCGGGCGTCATGGCGGGCGGCGGCGTGCACAATTCGCTGGTGCGCGCCGCGCTGCGCAGCCTGGGCTGACCAGGGCGCTATTCGAAACTGGGCGGGCCGTCGCTCCGGGGCGCCCAGCGCCCGCTCAGGTGCACTGCCAAAGATGCCCGCTGATGCGGCAATGCGCGCACCAGAAGGTGTAGTTGCAGCCGCCGCTGCCCCACGACCATTCGCCGCCGCCTTCCTGCGGCAGGTCGGAATCCAGCTGCATTGCAAACGCCATGCGGGTGTCGCAATCGGGACACGGCGGGTATTCGGCCTGCTGCACCCAGCTGGGCGGGCCGCCCACGCGGCTCAGGTTCTGGCGGCCGTTGGAATCGCCCCAGTCCTGCCAGGTCCAGCGCTTGGGCGCCTGGAACAGCGTCACGTCCGCTTGCAGCAACGGCCCGGTGGGAAACTCGGGGACAAGCGGGTCGTCCCGGCGCTGCGATGGATGCGCCTGCGGCGCGCCCTGGCCGTCGTGCTGAAAGAACAGCACTTCGGCATCCGCCTCCCAACCTTGGCACGCCAGGCAGGTGGCGAATTCCAGAGGCGTCGCGCAATCGATGCCGGCTTGCGCCGGTTGCTGCAAGGCCAGCAGGCGGTGCAGCGGGCCGTGGCACAGGCCACAGGTGGCGGTCAGGGTGCCGCCCATGCGGCCCGCGGCGACCGCGGGCGCATCGGACTGTGGCGCCTTTTCGGCAACTGACGCGGCAATCGCGACGGGCGGCGCAGCGTTCACGGCCCCCCACGTCGGATGCAGGCGCTGGATATCGCGCCGCCAGGCCGGCTGAGAAGCCATCATCAATTTGCGCTGGGCCGCGCTGAAACGAATGTGCAGCGGCTGTTCACCGTGCAGCGCCCGGGCCTGCCCGTTGTCTTCGGCATAGCCCACCGCCATCAGCCAATAGATGCCGTTGGATTCATCCTGCGGCGCGAACACGCGCCGCCAGGCCTGCAGCACCAGATCCGGGTGGCGCGAATGCAGCACGGCGCGGGCCTTCAGGTATTCCAATGACCCTTCTTCGGCCTGCGGGCCAACATCCGCCAGCCATGCGCGGGCCGTGTCGGCATCCAGCGTACGCCAGGCCAGGTCCACGCCAAAGCGCGGGCCGCCCTGCCCCTGGTGCGCGGCCGCGAGCAGATGATCCCAATCGTCGGCGAAGACCCCGGGCCATTGCGCCGCGGCGCAGTCCAGCACTTCGGCCAAGCCGCTGGCTGTCTCGCCACGCCGGGATCGCTGCCAGGCCTGGCGCAGCACGTCGGCATGCGTGGCGTCGTCCATCAGGTCCAGGGCGGCGTCGATGAACGTGGCGTGTTCCAGCCCGCGGTCCAGGAACAAGCGCACCAGCTCGCCCAAGGCCTGGGGATCTTCCTGCCGCAGCCGCAGCACCTGGCCCATGGGGTCGTTGTTCTTCCAGCCCCGTTGCTGGAATGCCTCCACGATTTCCAGGGGCGACATCACGCCATCCGCCCGCTTTTGCGTCATGCCGGCTCCTTGCGGCCCGCGCTGGCGAATTTCTTCCAGTCTTCGTTGTCCACCAGCGTGGACCGGAACACGCGCAGCTTCTCGCAGCCCTTGATGGCCTTGAGCACCTTCTTGACCTGGTCGCACACCGTGGCCGGCAGCCATGGGCTGAGGGTGACGCGCTTGATGGCCGCCAGTTCGACCGGCACCCGCAGCACCGGCGTGTCGCGCGTCTTGCGGCATACGAACAGGCGGAATTCCTTTTCGTCGCGAAAGGCGTGGCGTTTGAGAAACGGCAGGTCAGCGTCGGCCGGCGGCTGCTCGCGCAGCGACTTGATGGTGCGGTACTGCACGGTCTCGGCGCGCATATCGGGCACGCCGGCCACCTGCGCCACCAGCTTTTCCTTGTCGAATTCGATGCAGACCCCGCCGCTGCCGTGCGAGAACACGCGCCAGTGATGATAGGTCTCGGACGCCTCGGCCAGGCACAAGGCGTAGATGCCCTGCAAGCGCTTGGCCCGCGCATATTCCTCGATGTAGAACGAATCGTTGCGATCGTCCCACGCCTTCGGATTGAGCAGTGCCAGTTCGCCGGACTGGAGAAAATCGATCAGATAGGGAAGCTCGGTGTATCGGCGCAACGAGGTAGCCAAGGCGGCGCTCCGGAAAAAATCCAGGTGCCAGTCTACCCGTGCCGTGCGCGCCACGCACGCTACACTGGCCGCTTCGCCAAGGAGACCCGATGCTTCAGAACGATAGCGAATCCCGTCCCGCGCCCCGGCGCCGCGCGCCCACCAGCCAGCGCTTCTGGTTCATCGCGCTGGGCGGCACGGTGGCCTCGTCCAGCTACCAGATCATGCCCTTGCTGCAGGGCGATTTCTCGGTCTTGCAAAAGATGATCGTGCCGGCGGCCTTGCTGATCTGGCTGTACCGCGGCAGCGAATGGGCGCGTTGGCTGCTGATGCTGGTGCTGCTTGGCTTTGGCATCATGAACATGTATTTGGGCATCTCGCTGCTCGACTTGCCCATCGGCTATTGGCTGAAGGTCTATGTGTTCAGCAGCTTCATGGTCGCCACCGGCCTGTACCTGGCGCTGGCCGGCAAGGATTTCCAGCACTATCGCAATTACGTCACCCAGCGCGACGGCCCGCGGGCCGCGGCCCGGCAGCGGGCGGCGCAGCAGGCTCGCCGGCAGGGGCCGGCGCGCTGACGCGCTTCGCGTCAGCGCAGCGCCGACTGAAAGAACGCGATCACCTTCGCGTTGAATTCACGATGCCATGCCGCCCGGTCGAACCCGGGCGCATCGGCGCAGATCGCGGGCATGGCCTCGGCCTGCCCCGCCGAGCAAGGCGCCAGGAACGCGAAATGCCCCGCGCCGTCGACCCGGTGAAACTCGGCCTGCGGCAAAGCCGCGCGCACGGCATCCACACTGGACGGCGTGACGCCATCGCCGCCTTGCGCCGACGCCCATAACTGCACCGGGATCGAGACGGCCTTGAGCGTGTCCGCCGTGAACGCATTGAGGGGGTCCGCGATGACCGCCGCGCGGATCCGTTCATCGCGCACATACGGCTGCGCGGCAATCTTGCCGTCGCGAATATCGCGGCACATCGGCAGCCCCGGTTCGCCCGCACAGAGACTCAGCCCCTGCTTGAAATCGGGCACGGCCCCCGCCAGCACCAACCCCGTATAGCCGCCCCGCGAGAACCCGAAGAACCCCACCCGGCCATCCAGTTGCGCCTTGCCCGGCCAGGCGCCGGCCAGGTAGTCGATCAGCCGCCGCATTTCGCGCGGGCGGGTCGAGAAGATCGACAGATACCCCTGCCGCGACTTGTCCAGCGCGTTGTCGCCCACATGGTTGATGGCCGCCACCACGAAGCCCGCGTCCGCCAGCGCCACCGCGGTGTCGTGATGGCCAAGGAATGATCCGGCCGACCCGTGCGACATCACGATCAGCGGCTTGGCGCCCTCGGTGATCGGGCAGTCCGGCGTGGCCGCCATCTCGACGCGGCCGATCTTGACCTGGCCGGCCGGCGCTGCGCAGGGATACCAGATGCCGCCCTGCAAGGCCGGCCCGTTCATGTCCATGGGCAGGCTCAGGCGCTGAAAGCCCGCGGCCTGGGCCGTGCCGGCAGATGCCAGCAACAGGGCCAGGCAGAGGCGAAGGGAACGAACGAAAGCGGCGGCGGCGGACATAGGGGCAACGAGTCGGGGTGAAGGATCTAGCAGAAAACCATGACCCGCCGTGAGACGGGCCGCGATCGGAATTGTCATTTTAATGTTCGCGAACTGTCGGTCCGCGGCGGTCAGACTTTGATTCGCCACGCGGCAGGACGTCAAGCCTTCCGTCTGCGTGGCGCATCCGCTTCTTTCCTGCATTCCGCCTCCGGAGCTCTTCATGAAAAAACTCTTCGTCGCCGCGGCCGCCACCGCCCTGTCCGGCGCGGCGTCCGCGCAATCGTCGGTCACGCTGTACGGCCTGATCGACACCGGCATCGGCTACGCCAACGTCGACGGCACCTACACCGACCCCGCCACCGGCCGCCGCACCAGCATCGACAACAGCCGCATCGGGTCCACCACCGGCACCACCGCCGGTTCGCGCTGGGGCCTGCGCGGCAAGGAAGACCTGGGCGACGGCCTGTACGCCGTGTTCCAGCTGGAATCCGGCTTTGACAGCCGCAACGGCAGCTCGCTGCAGAACAGCCGCCTGTTCGGCCGCGAAGCCACCGTAGGCCTGGGCAGCGCCGAGTGGGGCGAAATCCGCCTGGGCCGCCAGTACAACGTGGCCGCGCGCTACTTCTCGGGCATGTTCGGGTCGTCGTTCGGCGGCGGCTTCAACCAGCTCAGCACCGGCGCCGGCCTGGGCTTCAGCTCGGCCTACTACGTGCGCTACGACAACCTGGTCGTCTATGAAACCCCGTCCCTGGGCGGCTTCAAGGCTGCGGTCGGCTACGCCTTCAACGCCGACGACCGCCGCACCGCGCAGACCGGCTTCGCCACCGCCGACAACACCCGCGCCATCACGGCCGGACTGCGCTACGACAACGGCCCGCTCATGGGCTTTGCCACCTACGACCAGCTCAACGCGTCCAACCAGCTCAACCAGAACCAGGTCGACGCCACGCCGCGCTCGTACATCGTCGGCGGCTCGTACGACTTCGAGGTCTTCAAAGTGGCGCTGGCCTACAACCGCATCACCGACGGCTGGTTCGCCGGCAAGAGCCTGCCCAACGGCGGCAGCATCGGCACGTTCACTGGAACGCCGTCGTATGCATTCGCCAAGGGCTTCCGGTCCAATTCCTACATGCTGGCCGTGGCCGCGCCCGTGGGCAAATCCGGCGGCGCATTCGCGTCGTGGCAGCGCGCCGATGCCAACAGCAAGCAGCTGACCGGCGGCGATTCGGCCAGCAATACGTACAGCCTGGGCTACAACTACAACCTGTCCAAGCGCACGGACCTGTATGCCGTTGCGTCGTATACGACGAACTGGGCATTCCTGGACAACGCCAAGGCCACCGAAGTCAACATGGGCATCCGGCACCGGTTCTAGGAGCGGCAAGTCATAACAGGCTGTTGATGGCGAAGGCTGATTTGATGACGCCAGACTCCGCGAAGGGAGGGATGGCGCGTCGACGCGCGCTGCCGGGGGACCGGGGCGCGCTTTTTTTAACGCCAAGTCCCGGCACCTGGCCTTTACGCGGCCATCGCCTGACGCGCCAGCCAGATCGTCGCGCCGCCGCAGTTCGGATCGTTTGCCACGTGGCGCAGCACCTCGAAACCGTTGTCGGCCAGCAGTTGGCGATATTCGGCCGGGTCCAGGCTGCCGTGGTAGAGCGGCCGGCCTTCGAACTGGCCGATGGCATGCCCCTGCGCGGGGCCGCTGGTGAACATCAAGGCCGCGCCCGGTGCGGCCAGGCGGCGAAACCGGGCGAACATCGGCCGCTGGTCGTCGGGGGTCAGATGGAAAAAACTGTGCCAGGCAATCACGCCCTGGAACGTGTCGGGACACGAAAACTGCCGCATATCGGCCGCAATCCAGCGGTGCTCAGGGAACGACGCCTGGGCGATATCCAGCAGCGGCTGTGACGTATCCACCCCCGTGATGTGGCAACCCTGCTCGATCAGGTGCCGCGCGATCGGGGTGCCGGCGCCGCACCCCAGGTCCAGCACCCGTGGCGCGGCGCCCGCCGGCATCAGGCCAAGAAAATCCGCCAGCCAGGCGCGCTCGATCAAGGCGTGCGCGCCGCGCAGTTTCTCGAATGCGGCGGCATGGTCCTGATACAGCGCAATCACGTCATCGGCAGCGGGGTGGGACATGGTCAGGTTCCGAGAAGCCGGGGCGTGGCAGCAACGCCTGCCCGACGCTCAGCGATTGATCAGCAGCGAATACACGGGCGGCTTCTGCGATGCATCGACGAAGACAAACGCCGTGCCGTCCGAGCAGAAGTTGGCGACTTCCTGGTAACCGCCGTCTTGCATCGGCACGCAATTGTCGATCTGCAACAGCAGGCGTCCAGGCGGCACGCCCTGCGCGCCGTTGGCGGTCCAGTACGGCACGCCGTTGTACTTGGTGCGCCACTCGGTGGCCCAGTCATGGGGATGCGCAATGTCGTCGGGCAGGCCGTCGTGGCGACCGTAGTCGTAGAAATCCGCTTCCAGTTCGGGCGGGGCGCCATCGTCGTCGATGCGCCAACGGGCAATGCCCAATTCCGGGATCAGTTCGGGCAAGCCATCTTCGGCGTGCTCAGGCGGGGCCGTGGGGGCATCGCCGAGGGCGGCGCGCGGCAGGCTGAAGACGGCATTGGCGCCGCCGTCGCTTTCCCAGAAGCTGCAGATGCTGTCCCATTCGCACTTGAAGGCGAACAGGACTTCGCCCGCGGGGATATCCAGGTCGGGCGCATTGGTCTCGGCCGATTGCCCCGGCGCTTGCGCCAGAAAGCTCATGGCCCGGCCGCACTCCCGGCATATCGGCCAGTGTGCGATGGGCAGCCCCCACGGCAGGCCGCCCAGCTTGTGCACGAGACCGGGCGCCGCGCCGGCGCGGAACGTGGGGTAATGGCTTTTCATCGAAGCACCTGTGGGGTCAATGGAACTGCCAACTATATCCGCTGCCATCGGCCCTGTGCTGACACGGCGGTGACCGGTCACTACACTTCTTCGATGCGTACCTTGGGCGCGAACGGCGTGCCCAGATCCAGCGTACGGTAGATGCGCTCGAGAATGCGCTGACGCCGCGTCGGCCGCCCCAGGCGCCAGCGCGTGTCCAGATACAGCAGCGGCACGGCGAAGCAGGCCCAGACGAACAGCAGGATCGCGAACAGGAATGCCGCCAGCTCCGGCAGGTCGGCATGCTCTTGGGGCGATCCGCCGAAATGAAGAAAGCCCACGACCACCAGCCAGGTCACCAGCAGCAGGCTGCCCAGCAGCGCCAGCATCGGCACGCGCTGGCTCAAGCCGACGCCGACCGGGCCGATTCGGGTATGGGCACCACGAAAGTGCCGATGACAGACATAGACGCGGTCATCTTCGCAATTGCGCAGGCCGTAGACCAGCCGGTGCGGCCCTGCGCCGGGAATCTCGCCGGCATAGGCGGCCAATTCGACGCGGTCGCCCTCGGCCAGGAAAGGCTGGACGTTGCCCAGGTCTTCGCCGACATGCAAGGCGTAGGGATGACGGCCGACCTGAAAGCGGTAGACGCCGGAGCTGGGACGGTGCCGCGTCCCGGGCCGCGCCTCGTGGGTCAAGGACGTCAATACGCCGTGTACATGGAGGATCTCGGGCGATGCATCGGCGATGAGTCGTTCACTGAACTGAGGTTCGCCAAGCCGCTGCTTGTCCGCCTGCAGCGCCGAAGCGGCGGAGGAAGCAGCGGCACCCGGCGAGACCGGCCTGCCCTGCTGCTGGCGATACCCCGCTTCGCTCTGCAAGATGGCCGGCCGGTGCAGGCGGTTGTCCCACAGGCCGTACAGGGAGCAGCCCGCCAGGATCAACGCGAACAGCGCCACCGTCAGCGCCACCACCAGCATCAGCACCTGCACGAAGGACCCCAGGTCCAGCAGGAAGCAGCCCGCGATCAACGCGGCCGCCAGCGCGGTGCCGATGCCGATGCTGCGCCAGGCGCGGCGCCGCAGGTCCACGTAGTAGCGCGGCGGGATACCGGGACCTTGCGCGGCGGATAGCCACGAAAAGTGGCGCAGCGACTGCGGGCCATCCAGCACGCCGACGCGCACGGGCACGCCTTGCTGCTGCAGGCCCTGCAACGTGCGGATGTCGGCGGCGTTCTCGAAGGCGCCAAACACCGACACCCCATTCACCACGATATGGACGTTGCCTCGGACAAGCGGCACGGCGACACGCATCTGCTCGATGCGGCCTTCGACAATGGCGGCGGTGGTGGCGGGCGTGCGCTTGAACATGGAGCAGGTGGCGGCGGCAGGCGGGAAAAGCGCACAGCATACCGCAGGGCATCAAGGGCAAGCGGTCGATGGCATGCCGTTGCCGCGGTCGCGGTTCTGAGCGATTTTTCTCATCAATCAGCGAATTTATTTCATTTCACCTGTAGCGGGCGGCGGCGTAAAAATGAAGCGTCGGCGCCATCACGCCAGCCTGTTTCGCCGCGCTTTGACAAGGCCTGACTGACGCCGGTCGCCCCGCCCTGACCGCTCGCAAGGAGCCTCACCATGAACATCGCCCTGGAACGCCTGGCCAGCCAGCTGGACCTGGATGCCCCTGCCCACGCGCCCCTGCGCCTGGCCTTTGGCCACGCCTGTACGCAGCGGGTCGAACACCTGCTGGAAGCGCCGCAGGCCATCGCCTGCCTGGCGACGCTGGGCCGCTATCTCGTGGGCACCGCCACCGACGCGCAATTGGCCGACGCCTCTGCGCTGGCTGCGCGCCTGGCCAACCATCACCCCGGCTCGACCTCCATCGACGGCTGCGGCCATGCCGCCGTCTCCGCGACGTACGCTGTCGCCGCCGCGCTGGCCGGCAAGGCGCTGCGCGCCGCGGAATACGCCGCCTACGCCGCGGTGTACGGCCAGGGCGGTTACGGAGCAATCTCGGACCCGGACGCATTCACCATCGAATTCGCCTGGCAGGCCGACACGCTGGCGGAGTTGGCGGCCCGCGAGACCCCGCAGGCCAGCGCCGAGCACGCCTGATCCCGAACGGCCACGCCACCCTGGCCGCTACACGATGCCCTCGGTATGCAGGGTCTCGTTCAGCCGATGCAGCGTGAAGGTCTCGCCGTCGATGTCGATTTCATTGACGCAGCACGGCTGCTGCGTGATGCGCCAGTAGCGCGACAAGGGCAGCCCCAGCGCCTGCAACAGCAGGATGCGGTTGATGCTGTCGTGCCCCACCAGCACCACGGTCTGCCCGGCGTGCGCCTGCATCACGTACTGCAGCACGCCGATGCCTCGCGCCAGCACGCCCGCCAGCGTCTCGCCGCCCGGAATCGCCGCCAGGTCGGGCGCTTGCAGCCAAAGCCGATGCTGCTCGGGCCAGCGGGCGCGCACCTCTTCGTGGGTCAGCCCCTGCCATTCGCCGTAATCGGTGTCGGCCAAGGCGTCGAGAATGCCGGCGCTGGCACCCGTTGCGCTGGCGATTTCGGCACCCGTGCGCACGCAGCGCGACAGCGGGCTGGTGTACAGGGCATCAGGCCGCCACGACTTGGCGACCCGTGCGCCCAACACACGGGCCTGGCGCTGCCCCAGATCGGACAGCGGCACCTCTGCCCGGCCCCGGAACCGTTCCGGTGAAATCCAGTCGACGTGGCCATGGCGGGCCAGGATGATCTTGGTCATGTGCGCTTCTCCTGTTGATGGCGCGAAAGTGGCCGGGCCGGTGCCGCCTTGGCGGCGACAGCGTGAACACCCGGCGGCGGGTCTGACAAGGATAAGTCGGCCGAACCGCCGCCCTGCCCTTGCCGGTGATGCTTGCGATGGCCGACACGCTGGGCCCGGTAGATGCCCGCATGTCCGGAAAACAGATAGGCCGTGACGCAGCCGATGGCCGCCAGCGGGCCGATGTCGGCGCCGAACAGTTCCATGGCCATCAGCGTGGTCGCGATCGGCGTGTTGGCCGCGCCGGCAAACACAGCCACGAAGCCGATACCGGCCATCATCGCGAACGGCATGTGCAAGAGCGGCGCCAGCGCATTACCCAGCGTGGCGCCGATATAGAACAGCGGCGTGACTTCGCCGCCCTTGAAGCCCGTGCCCAGCGAGGCCACGGTAAAGGCGAACTTTCCCAGGAAGTCCCACGGCGCCATCGGCGCCTGAAACGAACGCACGATGTCGGGAATGCCCAGGCCGATGTAGCGGTAGGCGTCCAGCGCCCACACCGCCGTCGCGATGACGATGCCGCCCGCCACTGGGCGCAGCGGCGCGTAGGCAATAGCCTGCCTGACCCCGCCCGCCAGCCTGTGCACGGCGGCCGCAAACAACATGCCGACCAGGCCAAAAACGATACCCGCCGCAAACACCGCCGCCACGCTGGCCACGCCCACGGGTGCGATCGCGCCGATCGCATACGCCGTGTGGTGAATGCCCCAGGCCAGGCAGACCTGATCGGCCACGATGCTGGCGACCAGGCAGGGAAACAGCGCGTCGTAGCGCATGCGGCCGATGGCCAGCACCTCCAGCCCGAACACCGCGCCGGCCAGCGGCGTGCCGAACACCGACGAAAAACCGGCGCTGATGCCCGACATCAGCAACACCCGGCGGTCTTCGCGTTCCAGCCGGAGCAGGCGCGTCAGCTGGTCCGCCAGCGCGCCGCCCATCTGCACCGCGGTGCCTTCGCGCCCGACCGACGCGCCGAACAGATGCGACACGACCGTGCCGCCCAGCACCAGCGGCACCATGCGCAGCGGCACGACCTTCTTGGGGTCATGGATCTCGTCGATGATGAGGTTGTTGCCGGCATCCACCGACTTGCCCAGCCGGTGGTACACGTAGCCCACCGCAAAGCCGGCCACCGGCAGCAGCCAGATCACCCAGGCGTGGCTTTGCCGCCAGCCGGTGGCCAGGTCCAGGGCGACCAGAAAGATCGCCGACGCGCAGCCGGCCAGCGCGCCGACCAGGGACGCAATTGCGAACCACTTGCCGGCGTAGGGCAAGAGCTCAAAGGGTTCTACACGGGGAAATCGCGGCATGGGTCAAGGCTCGAAAGGACTCGGGCTGACCAATGGTTCAAGGCTGAACAGAAGCCGCAGATGAAGTCGCAATTAAAGCCAGATGAGGCCAAAAATGCGAACGCCTACAGCCCCGACGTTGGTCAGGTTTCTGTAGGCGTCATCAACCGCGCAAGGCGCGGTGGTTAAAGGAGGAACACCATCTCCGTTGGCAGGAATATAGCCGAAGGCGGCGTGGCCTGCCAAGATGCCGATGGGCTGGCCCCACAACCAGGCGGATGGCTGCCGCGCGACCTGGGCCGGACGCGCGCCGTCACAGCGGCCCGGCGGCCAACATGAAGCTGCCGCCGCGGATCACGTGCAGCAGCCGCGGCCGGCAGCCGCCATCGACCTTCTTGCGCAATCGCCGCATGGCGATCGCCACCGCCTGGCACTTGACGTGCTGCGGCCCGTGGACATGCGCCTTGGTCTTCCAGACCTGCTCGGCCAGCTGCCAGCTGGTGAACACCGCGCCCGGGCTGCCCATCAGCAAGGCCAGCAGCCCGAATTCCTTGGGCGTCAACAGCAGCGCCTGGCCATCGCGCCATGCCCGAAAGCGCAGCAGGTCCAGCTCCAGGTCCGCGAATTGCAACCTGTCGCCGGACTCGGGCATGCCGGTGAGCAGGATGTGGCTCACGTCCAGGCCCTCTCGCGGCTAGCGGCGCGCGTCAGTCTGGCGCTGCACCTCGGCCTGGTAATCCGGCCCCGTGCGCAGCCGCACGTATTCCGAAAACGCGGCCTTGTATTCCGGGCTGTAGATATCCGGCGTGGCCTCGCCGCGCCAGAACCGGTCCACCCCGGCCCGCTTCCACAGCGCCAGATCGGCCAGCACTTCGGCGCGGGTCAACGACTGGCCATACGGACTGGTCAACGCCGTGGCCGGCGCCCCGGCCGATGCCACCGGCTGCGCCAGCGCGGCGCCCGACACGCCCGTCGCCAGGGCCAGGAACAAAGCGGTTTTACGAAGAATCTGCATGCTTCACACTCCTAAGAATCACGTTGGGTACTGCACGGAATTCATTCTAGGAAGGCGATGCAGACAGAAAGCGGATAGGGAGATTACGTTTTTGACATCCAGAAAAAAGCGCCACGGACCAGCCGTGGCGCGGGATGAAAAACCTCAGGCGTCGATGCGCTTACCGCACCTTGCCCTCCTTCCAGGCTTCCAGCAGCTTTTCATAAGCCACCGTCTCGCCCTTGGGCTTTTCATTGCCCAGCTTCTTCCACGGCGCGTGCTGATCCGACAGCCACTTGTTCGGATCGCCCTTCGCGTTCAGCTTGGGCGCGCATTGGGCCATGCCGGCGCGTTCCAGGCGGGCCATGACCTGGTCCATTTCATTGGCCAGGTTGTCCATGGCGGCCTGCGGGGTCTTCTCGCCAGTGACGGCGGTGGCGACGTTCTTCCACCACAGCTGGGCCAGCTTGGGGTAGTCGGGCACGTTGTTGCCGGTGGGGGTCCAGGCCACGCGTGCCGGGCTGCGGTAGAACTCGATCAGGCCGCCGTAGTTGGCCGCGTTCTTGGTGAAGTAGTCGCTGTGGATGTCGCTGTCGCGAATGAAGGTCAGGCCGGTGATGGACTTCTTGAGCGAGACCGACTTGGACGTGACGAACTGGGCGTACAGCCAGGCGGCGGCCATCTTGTCGGGGTTGGTGGACTTGAAGAAGGTCCACGAGCCGACGTCCTGGTAGCCGTTCTGCATGCCGTCCTTCCAGTACGGGCCATACGGCGACGGGGCCATGCGCCACTTGGGGGTGCCGTCTTCGTTGACGACCGGCAGGCCCTTCTTGGTCATGTCGGCGGTAAAGGCCGTGTACCAGAAGATCTGCTGGGCGATCTGGCCTTGCGCGGGCACCGGGCCGGATTCCGAGAAGGTCATGCCCATGGCCTGCTGCGGCGCGTACTTCTTCATCCAGTCGACGTACTTGGTCAGCGCGTAGACGGCGGCCGGACTGTTGGTGGCGCCGCCGCGCGCGACCGACGCGCCCACGGGGGTGCACTTGTCGTCGGCGACTCGGATGCCCCATTCGTCCACCGGCAGGCCGTTGGGCAGGCCCTTGTCGGCGGCGCCGGCCATGGACAGCCACGCATCGGTGAAGCGCCAGCCCAGCGACGGGTCTTTCTTGCCGTAGTCCATGTGGCCATAGACCTTCTTGCCGTCGATTTCCTTGACGTCGTTGGAGAAGAAATCGGCGATGTCTTCGTAGGCGGACCAGTTGGTGGGCACGCCCAGGTCGTAGCCGTACTTGGCCTTGAACTTGTCTTTCAGGTCCTGCCGGGCGAACCAGTCGGCGCGGAACCAGTAGACGTTGGCGAATTGCTGGTCGGGCAGCTGGTACAGCTTGCCGTCCGGCGCGGTGGTGAACTTGGTGCCGATGAAGTCCTTCAGGTCCAGGCCCGGGTTGGTCCATTCCTTGCCGGCGCCGGCCATGTAGTCGGACAGCGGCAGGATGGCGCCGTAGCGGTAGTGGGTGCCGATCAGGTCGGAATCGGAGATCCAGCCGTCGTAGATGGATTTGCCGGACTGCATCGAGGTCTGCAGCTTCTCGACCACGTCGCCTTCCTGGATCAGGTCGTGGTTGACCTTGATGCCGGTGATTTCCGTGAAGGCCTTTGCCAGGGTCTTGGACTCGTATTCATGCGTGGTGATCGTTTCGGACACCACGTTGATTTCCGTGACGCCCTTGGCCTTGAGCTTGGCAGCGGTTTCGATGAACCACTTCATCTCGGCCATCTGCTGGTCTTTGGACAGGGACGACGGCTGGAATTCCGAATCGACCCACTTTTTCGCTTCCGGCTCGCCGGCCCAGGCTCCTGACGTACCGATCAGGGCGATGGCGGCCGCCATGGCGTGCATGCGCAATTTCATGACCTGTCTCCTCGATTAGTCTTCCCGTATCGTGCTGCGGACCGCTGGCCGGGGAAGACGCTGGCCGATAGTCCTTCCAAACCGCTGATGTCGCGTGGGGTTCTGTTGCCCCTTTCAGCCTTTTCTCATGATGAACGCCAGCAGCAGCATGGACAGCACGAAGCTGATCCACACCGATGGCGGCTCATCCAGCGAAAACCATTCCACCGCCTTCTGGCCGAAACCCAGGAACGCCAGGTTGAGCCAGGCCGCGGCCATCAAGCCGATGAACAGGCGGTCGCCGCGGGTGGTGCGCAGGGGCAGGAAGCCCTTGCGCTCGACCGTGGGCGATTTCAGTTCCCAGACCGTCATGCCCACCAGCATCAGGACGATGCACGAGAAGAACACGGCGACCGGGGTGGTCCATACCATCCAGCTGAACATGTGTGCCCCCTGTCCTAAACGCGGCCCATCGCGAAGCCCTTCGCGATGTAGTGCCGCACGAACCAGATGACGATGCCGCCGGGCACGATGGTCAGCACGCCCGCCGCAGCCAGCACGCCCCAGTCCATGCCTGATGCCGAGACGGTTCGGGTCATGGTGGCGACGATGGGCTTGGCGTTGACGGACGTGAGCGTGCGGGCCAGCAGCAGTTCGACCCAGCTGAACATGAAGCAGAAGAACGCCGCCACGCCGACGCCGGACTTGATCAGAGGCAGGAAGATCGTCAGGAAAAAACGCGGGAACGAGTAGCCGTCGACATACGCGGTTTCGTCGATTTCCCGCGGCACGCCGGACATGAAGCCTTCCAGGATCCACACGGCCAACGGCACGTTGAATACCAGGTGCGCCAGCGCCACGGCCAGGTGGGTGTCCATCAGCCCGAACGAGCTGTACAGCTGGAAGAACGGCAAGAGGAACACGGCCGGCGGCGTCATGCGGTTGGTCAACAGCCAGAAGAACACGTGCTTGTCGCCGATGAAGCGGTAGCGCGAGAACGCATACGCGGCGGGCAGCGCCACGGCCAGCGAGATGACGGTGTTGATGACGACGTAGATCAGCGAATTGATGTAGCCCGAATACCAGGCAGGATCGGTGAAGATCTTGCGGTAGTGTTCCACCGTGAAATCGCGCGGCCACAGGGTCAGCGTGCTGACGATTTCAGTATTGGTCTTGAACGACATGTTCAGCATCCAGTACAGCGGCAGGATGGCGAACACCAGGTACAGCGCCAGGAAGGCGCCGCGCCACCAGGTGGATGGGTCACGCATTGGCACGCTCCTCGTCAAAGCCGCCGGTGGTGCCGGCGCGCTGCATCCAGTTGTAGAGGATGAAGCACAAGAGCAGGATGATCAGGAAGTAGATGATCGAGAACGCCGCGGCCGGGCCCAGGTCGAACTGGCCCACGGCCTTCTGCGTCAGGTATTGCGACAGGAAGGTGGTGGCGTTGCCCGGCCCGCCGCCGGTCAGGACGAAGGGTTCGGTGTAGATCATGAAGCTGTCCATGAAGCGCAGCAGCACCGCGATCATCAGCACGCCGCGCATCTTGGGCAGCTGGATGAAGCGGAACACGGCCAGGCGCGAAGCGCCGTCGATGCGGGCGGCCTGGTAGTAGGCGTCGGGAATGGCGCGCAGGCCCGCATAGCACAGCAACGCCACCAGCGGCGTCCAGTGCCACACGTCCATCACCAGCACGGTGACCCAGGCGTCGACGTCATTGCCGGTGTAGTTGTAGTCCACGCCCAGCCACGACAGCGTCGCGCCCAGCAGGCCGATGTCGGTGCGGCCGAACACCTGCCAGATGGTGCCCACCACGTTCCAGGGAATCAGCAGCGACAGCGCGATGATGACCAGCACCGCCGATGCCCGCCAGCCGCTGGCCGGCATCGACAGCGCCAGCAGGATGCCCAGCGGGATCTCGATGGCCAGCACGGCGAGCGAAAAGCCGATCTGGCGAAACAGCGCGCCGTGCAGTTCTTCATCCTGCAGCACGGCGGCGAACCATTCGGTGCCGACGAACACGCGGCGCTCGGGCGAGATGATGTCCTGCACCGAGTAATTGACGATGGTCATCAGCGGCAGAATGGCCGAAAACGCCACGCACAGCACCACGGGCAGAACCAGGAACCAGGCCCGGTGATTGATCGGTTTCATCGGATCAGTTCCTCGTCGCGGTAAAAGCACGTGTGCGGATTCAGGGCCGACAGCCACACCGTGGCGCCGGGCGCGATGGCGGGAATGTCGGCGCCCAGGCGGGCCCGCAGCGGCGTGCCTTCGAAGTCGGCCACCAGCAGCGTGTAGGTGCCCACGTCCTGCACCCTGTCCACCCGCACCGGCAAGGCGCCGGGCGCCTGGGCGTCGGTCAGGCGCAGGTACTCGGGGCGCACGCCCAGCTTGACCGGGCCGGCTTGAGCCAGCCTGGCCGCCAGGGCATCGGATACGCCATCGACGCGGCACTGCCCCACCCGCAGCGCGCCATCGCGCCACTGCGCGGGCAGGAAGTTCATGCCGGGCGAACCGATGAAGTGGCCCACGAAGGTATGCGCGGGGCGTTCGAACAGGTCGTCGGCGCTGCCCACCTGCACCGCGCGTCCGCGCGCCATCACCATCACTTGGTCGGCAAAGGTCAGCGCCTCGGTCTGGTCATGCGTCACGTAGATCAGCGTGAGCTTGAATTCGTGGTGGATTTCCTTGAGCTTTCTGCGCAGTTCCCATTTGAGCTGGGGGTCGATGACGGTGAGCGGTTCGTCGAACAGAATGGCCGACACGTCGTTGCGCACCAGGCCGCGGCCCAGCGAGATCTTCTGCTTGGCGTCGGCGGTCAGGCCGCTGGCGCGGCGATTCAGCACGTGCGACATCTCCAGCATTTCGGCGATGCGGCCGACGCGTTCGCGGATGCGCTCGGGCGGCACGCCGCGGTTGCGCAGCGGAAAAGCCAGGTTCTCGGCGACCGTCATGGTGTCGTACACCACCGGAAACTGGAACACCTGGGCGATATTGCGCGCCTGCGGCGTCTTGCCGGTGACGTCCTGGCCGTCGAACAGGATGCGGCCGTGGGACGGGCGCAAAAGGCCCGATACGCAATTGAGCAAGGTGGTCTTGCCGCAGCCCGACGGGCCCAGCAAGGCGTAGGCGCCGCCGTCGCGGAAGGTGAATTTCAGCGGCAGCAGCGCATAGTCCTCGTCGGCCTGGGGGTGGGCGACGTAGGAATGAGAGAGGTCCAGCTCGATCTGCGCCATCACTCGGCCCCTGTTGCGGTGCGGCGCGCGGGCGCGGCCAGCAAGGCGCCATCGGCGCCAAAGGCGTAGGTCTGCGCCGGGTCGAAATACAGCGTCAGCGGCTGGTCCAGCGTGTAGCGATGCACGCCGGGCAACTGCGCGACCACGTCGCCGGCCGCCGTGCGGGCATGCACGAAGGTGTCGGACCCGGAAATCTCGGCCAGCTTGACCACACCGTCCAGGGCGATGTGGCCCGGGCGCGGGGTGACGTCCAGCGCCCCGGCGCGCAGGCCGGCGGTCAGGTCGGCGCCCGTGCTGGGCGGCAGATGCCGGTTCACGGTGATGCCGCCCTGCAACGCAAAGCCCTGTTCGTTACGGTGCGCGGCGAACAGATTCATGGGCGGATCGCTGAACGCGCGCGCCACGCGGATGGAATTGGGCCGGTGAAAGACCTCGGCCGTGGGGCCATATTGCAGCAGTTCGCCGGCATCGAGCACCGCGGTGTGGCCGCCCAGCAACAGGGCTTCGCCCGGTTCGGTGGTGGCATACACCACGGTGGAACGGCCCTGCGCGAACAAGGCTGAAAGCTCGTCGCGCAGTTCTTCGCGCAGCTTGTAGTCCAGGTTGACCAGGGGTTCGTCCAGCAGGATCAGCGGCGCGTTCTTGGCCAGGGCCCGGGCCAGGGCCACCCGCTGCTGCTGGCCGCCTGACAGTTCCGACGGGTAGCGCGCCAGCAGGTGATCGATGTGCAGCCGCGCCGCCATGGCGCCGACCTTGTCGGCGATGCCCGCTTCGCCGCGCAGCTTGAGCGGCGAGGCGATGTTGTCGAACACCGTCATGGACGGATAGTTGATGAATTGCTGGTAGACCATGGCGACATTGCGCTGGCGCACCGGCACCCCGGTCACGTCGCGGCCGTCGGCCAGCACCGTGCCTTCGGTAGGCCGGTCCAGCCCGGCCATGATGCGCATCAGCGATGTCTTGCCCGCCAGGGTGGCCCCCAGCAAAACGGTCATGGCGCCCGGCACCGGGGCCAGGGTCATCGGATACAGGTGCGTCTGCGAGCCGGCTCGCAAACCTATCCTGTCCAGGGTCAGCTGCATCTGGTCTCCTGCGGGGGTTTTCTTTCAGATCGCTTTCGTTTTTTGTGCGTTTTACCGAAGAAGCGAACAAAAAACAATCTTGCAGTGCGTCATTATTTTTCGCTTTTGTTGTTTTATGATGCGAACATGACACTGAATCCTAGACAAAGCGCCTTGATCGAAATGGTGCGAGCCCAAGGCTCGGCCACGATCGAAGAGCTTGCCAAACGCTTTGACGTCACGCTGCAGACCGTGCGGCGCGACGTCAACATCCTGTCCGAAGCCGGCCTGCTGTCGCGCTTTCATGGCGGCGTGCGCATCGAAGCGTCGACCATCGAGAACATCGCCTACCGCAAGCGCCAGGGGCTGCACGCGGCCGGCAAGCAACGCATTGCCGAGGCCGTGGCCCGCGCCGTGCCCGACGGCTGTTCGCTGATCCTGAACATCGGCACCACCACCGAGGCCATCGCGCGCGCCCTCTTGCGCCACCGCGGCCTGCGCGTCATCACCAACAACCTGCACGTGGCGGACATCCTGTCGGACAACCCCGATTGCGAGGTCATCGTGGCCGGCGGCGTGGTGCGTTCGCGCGACCGCGGCATCGTCGGCGAAGCCACCATGGACTTCATTCGCCAGTTCAAGGTCGACATCGGCCTGATCGGCATTTCCGGCATCGAGGCCGACGGCACGCTGCGCGACTACGATTTTCGCGAAGTGCGCGTGGCGCGCACGATCATCGAGCAATCGCGCGAGGTCTGGCTGGCCGCCGACAGCAGCAAGTTCAAGCGCCAGGCCATGGTGGAACTGGCGCACATTTCGCAGATCGACCGCTTTTTCACCGACGCGCATCCGCAGGAACCGCTGGCCCAGGTGCTGCTGGATTCCGGCGTGCGCTGCGAGGTCGCCGCCGCGCCGAACGCCGCCAAGGCCGCCTGACGCGGGGCCCTGCCCCTACGAAACACCGCACTGATTACCTAGCGGCCCAGCCGCCCCCTTGCATATGAACCAAACGTCCGCCTCTGTCACCCCGCCCGACCGCAACCGCCTGCTGGCGCAACTGGACAACACGCCCGCCTGGGACGTGATCGTCATCGGCGGCGGCGCCACCGGCCTGGGCACGGCCGTCGACGCCGCCAGCCGCGGCTACCGCACCCTGCTGATCGAAGCCGCCGACTTTGCCAAGGGCACGTCCAGCAAGGCCACCAAGCTGGTCCACGGCGGCGTGCGCTACCTGGCGCAAGGCAACATCAGCCTGGTGCGCGAGGCCCTGCACGAACGCGGCCTGCTCAACCAGAACGCGCCGCACCTGGTGTGGCCGCTGGGCTTCGTGGTGCCGGCCTACAACCTGCTGGACCAGCCCTTCTACGGCATCGGCCTGAAGATGTACGACATGCTGGCCGGCAAGCTGAACCTGGCGCCCAGCCGCTGGCTGTCGCGCCGCGACACGCTGGCCAATGCGCCCACGCTGGCCGAAAACGTCAACGGCCGCGGCCTGAAAGGCGGCGTGCTGTACTACGACGGCCAGTTCGACGATGCGCGTCTGGCGCTCAGCCTGATGCGCACCCTGTTCGACCTGGGCGGCACGGCGGTGAACTACGTGCGCGCCACGGGCCTGACCACCACCGGCGGCAAGGTCGACGGCGTGACCGCGCAGGACGCGCTGGGCGAAGCCACCTTCACGCTGCGCGCGCGCTGCGTGATCAACGCCACCGGCGTATGGGTCGACAGCGTGCGCCGCATGGAAGACAAGAACGCGCCGACCATGGTGGCGCCCAGCCAGGGCGTGCACCTGACGCTGCCGCAGGACTTCCTGCCCGGCAAGCGCGCCATCCTGATTCCCAAGACTGACGACGGCCGCGTGCTGTTCGTGGTGCCCTGGAACGGCCACACCATCGTGGGCACCACCGATTCACCGCGCAACGATCTGCCGCTGGACCCGGAAGCCGGCGCGCAGGACGTGGACTTCATCCTGCAGACGGCCGCGCGCTACCTCAGCCGCAAGCCCACGCGCGACGATGTCACCAGCGTCTGGGCGGGCCTGCGGCCGCTGGTCAAGGCCACCGGCGATGCCTCCACCAAGTCGCTGTCGCGCGAGCACACCATCCTGGTGTCGCAGGCCGGGCTGGTGACGGTCACGGGCGGCAAGTGGACGACCTACCGCCGCATGGCGCAGGATGTGGTGGATACGGCGATCCAGCACCAGTTGCTGACGCAGGCCAGCTGCCGCACCGAATCGCTGGCGCTGCATGGCGCGAACGGCCTTGCGCCCTCGCAGGAACACGCCGGCACGCCGGACAGCTACTACGGTAGCGACCTGCCCGCGCTCAAGGCCCTGCCCGGCGCGGACCGCATGCTGGTGAAAAGCAGCGGCCTGTCCGAAGCACACGTGCGTTTCGCGGCGCGTTTCGAATTGGCGCGTAGCGCCGAAGACGTGCTGGCGCGCCGCAACCGCGCGCTGTTCCTGGACGCCGACGCCGCCCTGATGGCCGCGCCGGAAGTCGCGCGCATCCTGGCCGAGGAACTGGGCCACGACGCCGCCTGGCAGCAGCGCACGCTGCAAGAGCTGGCCGGCGTGGCCGCGCACTACAAGCTGAAGTGATCTCGCGCGCGCCGCCCACGCGGCGCGCGCCTCACCCTCTGCGGTCAAGGCACGCGCAGCGGGCTGTGCTGGATCATCGTCTCGAAGACGCGCAGCAGGTCCGGGTCGCACTTGGCCCCGGCTTCCACATTCAGAATGCGCAGGATCTCGGCGTGCGTGCGCGCCGGGTGATAGGGCCGCGCGTCGCCCAGCGCATCGTAGGAGTCGGCCAACGAGATGATGCGCGAATGCAGCGGAATGTCGTGCCCGGCCAGGCCGTCGGGATAGCCTGAGCCATCGAAGTGTTCGTGGTGATGGCGCACGGCCAGCGCGATCTGTTCACGCTGCGGCATGTCGCTATGCATGATGATGTCGGCGCCGACGGCGGCGTGCGACTTCATGATTTCCCAATCTTCTTTTTCCAACCGCTTGGGCGAGAACAGCACGCGGTCGGGGGTGCCGATCTTGCCTACGTCGTGCAGGCGGGCGGCCACGGCAACGGCCTGTTGTTCGTCTTCGGGCAAGCCGCAAGCGTGGGCCAGCGCCACGCTCAGGGCGACGACGCGATGGCAATGACGGCCGGTGGCAAGATCGCGAGCCTGCATCGCGGCGAACAGCGCGGCTTCACAAGAACCGGCGGAACAGGCAGCAGGCGCGGACGCGTCCTGCGGGGGCAAGTCTGGAGGCATTAGGCATGGCGCGCGCGGTTGCAACGGAACCGCGCGCCTGTGTCAGAAAGTATCAATTCTGACACAAGCGCGCGGCCTGCGCGGCGCATCGGGCCGTACAACGATGCAGACATCGGCATGGCGTCGGCAGGCATCCCGCCAGCCTGCCAACGCGCCCGCGCATCACGCCTTCAGGCGGTCCAGCAGCGCCTGCGCCACGCCCACCGACGAGGCGGGATTCTGCCCGGTGATCAAGAGCCCGTCGGACACGACATACGGCTGCCAGTCCGGCCCTTTGGTGTACAGCCCGCCCAGCGCGGCCAGTTCGTCTTCCACCAGGAAAGGCACCACGTCGGTCAGTTGCACCGCCGCTTCTTCCGCGTTGGAAAAGCCCGTCACCTGGCGGCCTTGGACTAGCGGCTTGCCGTCGGCGGTCTTGGCGTGGCGCAGCACGCCGGGCGCATGGCACACCGCGGCCACGGGCTTGCCGGCGGCCAGCATGGTCTCGATCAGCGAGACCGACTTGGGGTCTTCGGCCAGGTCCCACAGCGGCCCATGGCCGCCGGGATAGAACACCGCGTCGTAGTCGGCCGCCTGCACCTCGGCCAGGCGGCGCGTGGCGGCCAGGCGCTGCTGCGCGGCGGGGTCCTGGCGAAAGCGGCGGGTGTCGTCGGTCTGGGCGTCGGGGTCGTCGCTCTTGGGGTCCAGCGGTGGCTGGCCGCCCTGCGGCGAGGCCAGCGTCAGCGTCGCGCCCGCATCCAGGAAGGCGTAGTACGGCGCGGCAAACTCTTCCAGCCAGAAGCCGGTCTTGCGGCCCGTGTTGCCCAGCGTGTCGTGGGAAGTCAGCACGATCAGGATATTCATGTTGCGCTCCTATGCATCGGGGCCGACGCGCACGATGCGCTTGCCCGCGTTTTCGCCCTTGAGCAGGCCCATCAGGCCGCGCGGCGCATTTTCCAGGCCGTCGACCACGTCTTCCCGGTACTGGATGCGGCCTTCTTTCAGCAGGCCCTGCATGGCCTCGCGGAATTCGCCGTAGCGGTGCGCGTATTCATTGAAGATGATGAAGCCCTGCATCTTGATGCGCTTGGTGAGGATGGTGCGCATCAGCAGCGGCAGGCGGTCCGGGCCGTCGGGCAGGCTCGTCGCGTTGTAGGCCGAGATCAAGCCGCACACCGGCACACGGGCGCGCGGATTGAGCAGCGGCAGCACGGCGTCGAACACGGCGCCGCCGACGTTTTCGAAATACACGTCGATGCCTTGCGGCACGGCGCGCGCCAGCTGTTCGGCCATGTCGGGGGCCTTGTGGTCGATGCAGGCGTCAAAGCCCAGCGTGTCGACGACATAGCGGCACTTGTCGGCGCCGCCGGCAATGCCCACGGCGCGGCAGCCGTGGATCTTGGCCAGTTGGCCCACCACCGCGCCGACCGCGCCGCTGGCCGCCGCCACCACCACGGTTTCGCCGGCCTTGGGCTGGCCGATATCCAAGAGGCCCATGTAGCCAGTAAAGCCCGGCATGCCCAGCACGCCCAGCGAATAGGATGGCCGGTCGGGCGACTGGCCCAGCTTGAGCAGGCCGGCGCCGTCGGACACGGCATAGTCCTGCCAGCCTGATTGGCCCAGCACCCACTCGCCTACCGGATAGTCGGGGTGGTTGGACGCCACCACCCGCGATACCGTGCCGCCCACCATGGGCTGGCCGACTTTCACGGGTTCGGCGTAGGACGGCGCATCGCTCATGCGGCCGCGCATATAGGGGTCGAGCGACAGGTAGACCGTGCGCAGCAGCAGCTGGCCGGGACCGGGTTGAGGCACCGCGTCGGTTTCCAGGCGGAAATCGCTGTCGGCAGGCTCGCCCTGCGGGCGGGCGGCCAGGACGACGCGGCGGTTGAGGGAGGACGATTGCGGCATGGCGTGCAGGCTCCTTCTGTTCCGGATCATGGCCTGCCCTGGGAAACGCGGCAAAACGAACCGCGCTGGCAAGCCTTCAGGGCATTACACCATCGTTGCCGGCCGGCCTGTCCGCCAACCCTGCCGCACTCCCCCCTTTTAATTAATTAAATATTTAATTAGAATCTGCCGCATGCCGACTTCGCCTGCCCCCGCCCGCCGTCCGGGCCGCCCGCCCCGCCCCGACAACGCCGCCGTCCGCGACCAGCTGCTGGACACTGCCACCGACCTGTTCGCTGCCCAGGGGGTGGCCGCTACCCGCATCGCCCACATCGCCGAGCGCGCCGGGGTCACCTCGGCCATGCTGCATTACTACTTCAAGAGCCGCGACCAATTGCTCGATGCCGTGGTGCTGGAACGCGTGGTGCCGGTCATCAGCTTCGTCTGGAGCCCGGTGCCGCAAACCGCCCGCCGCGTGGTCGGCCCGGCCGATACCGCGCGCGCCGTCATCACCGAAATCGTCTCGCGCCTGGTGCGCTGCGCCGCCGACCGGCCGTGGCTGCCGGCGTTGTGGATGCACGAGGTGGTCAACGAAGGCGGCCAGCTGCGCGAACGCGTGCTGCGCCACCTGCCGTCGCAGCGCCTGCAGGTGTTTGCCGGCATGATCGCCGACAGCCAGCGCGCTGGCGCCATCACGCCGGGGGTCGAGCCGCGGCTTGTGTTCCTGTCGATCCTGGGGCTGACCTTGCTGCCGCTGGCCACATCCAGCCTGTGGCGCCGCATCTGGCAGGACGACCCGACCGCCCAGGCGATCGGCCACGAGGCCATCGCGGCCCACGCGGTGGCCATGCTGACGGGCGGGCTGTTCACGCCCATCACGCCGCTCACCGCCAACATGGCCCACGCCGACACCACAGCCGACGCCAGGCATTTCGCCCCCGCCGATTCCGCCGACCTGGCGCCGCCCGACGCCATGGCCGACACCCTGCTTCCCCCCACGCCCGCCCCAGGACGCTGATCATGCGCACCGACCCTGCCTTGCGCCTCGCGCGCCCCACCGCCGCCGCCCTTTGCCTGTTGCTGCTGGCCGCCTGCGGCAAGGGCAATGACGCGGTCTACCAGGGCTATGTCGAAGGCGAATACCTGTACATCGCCTCGTCCGAGGCCGGCCGGCTGGACAGCCTGGCAGTGCAACGCGGCCAACAGGTGGCCGCCGCCGCGCCGCTGTTCGCGCTGGAAGCCACCCGCGAAACCGCCGCCCGCGACCAGGCTGGCGCGCAGTTGGCCGCCGCCGATGCGCAGCTGGAAGACATCGCCACCGGCAAGCGCCCGGCCGAAGTCGACGTCAACCGCGCCCAGCTGGCCCAGGCCGAAGCCGCCAGCCGGCGATCGGCCGCGCAACTGGCGCGCGACACCGCCCAGTTCCGCATCGGCGGCGTGGCCCGCGCGCAGTTGGACGACAGCCGTGAACAGGCGCAGTCGGACGCGGCGCGCGTGCGCGAACTGCGCGCCCAGCTGGACGTGGCCAACCTGCCCGGCCGCCAGGATCAACGCCGGGCGCAGGCCGCCCAGGTCGAGGCTGCCCGCGCCGCGCTGGCCCAGGCCGACTGGACGCTCGCCCAGAAGCGCCAGGCCGCCCCCACCGCCGCACTGGTGTTCGACACGCTGTACCGCGTGGGGGAATGGGTGCCGGCCGGCAGCCCGGTCGTCAGCCTGTTGCCGCCGGGCAATATCAAGGTGCGTTTCTTCGTGCCCGAGGCCGTGGCCGGCGCGCTGAAACCCGGCCAGGCCGCCACCGTGCGCTGCGATGGCTGCGGCGACCCGGTGCCGGTACGCATCGACTACATCTCGCCGCAGGCCGAATACACGCCGCCGGTGATCTACAGCCGCGAAACCCGCGGCAAGCTGGTCTACATGGTCGAGGCGCGCCCCGCGCCCGACGCCGCCACGCGGCTGCATCCCGGCCAGCCGGTCGAGGCGGCACTGCAATGAACGGCCCCACCGCATCGCCCACGGCGCCGGGCGGCTACGTCATCGACGTGCATGGCCTGAACAAGCACTTCGGCGACAAGCACGTGGTCAACGACGTGTCGCTGCAAGTGCGCGAAGGCGAGATCTTCGGCTTCCTGGGCCCCAACGGCAGCGGCAAGACCACCAGCATCCGCCTGATGTGCGGCCTGTTGACGCCGGATTCGGGCAGCGGCACCTGCCTGGGCTACGACATCATCAAGGACAGCGCGCAGATCAAGCGCCAGGTCGGCTACATGACCCAGAAGTTCTCTTACTGGGACGACCTGACCATCCGCGAGAACCTGGATTTCGTGGCCCGCATGTACGGCATGCCCCAGCGCCGCGAAACCGTCGACCGCGCGCTGCAAGACCTGGGGCTGCAAAGCCGCGCCGGGCAACTGACGGGGTCGCTGTCGGGCGGCTGGAAACAGCGGCTGGCGCTGGCCGCCTGCCTGCTGCACCAGCCGCGCCTGTTGCTGCTGGACGAACCCACCGCGGGCGTGGACCCGACCGCGCGGCGCGACTTCTGGGAACAGCTGCACGAGCTGGCCGCGCGCGGCATCTCGGTGCTGGTCAGCACCCACTACATGGACGAAGCCGAACGCTGCCACAAGCTGGCCTACATTTCCTACGGCAAGCTGCTGACCCAGGGCACGGCCGACGAGGTCATTGCCGAGCAGCACCTGACCACCTGGGCCATCCACGGCCACAACCTGGTGCCGCTGGCGCAGCAGTTGCGCGGTGCGCCGGGCGTGGACCAGACGGTGGCCTTCGGGTCGGCGCTGCACATCAGCGGGCGCGACGCGGCGCAGCTCGAACGCACGCTGAACGACGCCGTGGCCGGCCAGGACCTGCGGCTGGAACGCATCGACACCAGCCTGGAAGACGTCTTCATCTACCTGATGAATCGTTCTTCCGACAACTTCGCGAGCCCGGCATGAGACGTCACCTGGAGGGTTTCTCGTGGTCGCGCTGGTGGAGCATGGTGCTCAAGGAATTCCTGCAATTGCGGCGCGACCGCATCACCTTCGGCATGATCGTGGGCATTCCCATCATGCAGCTGGCGCTGTTCGGCTACGCCATCAACACCAACCCCAAGCAGTTGCCCACCGCCGTCATCGTGGCGGACCACAGCCCGTTCACCCGCAGTTTCGTGGCGGCGATGAAGTCGTCGGACTACTTCAACATCGTGGAAGAACTGGCCGACGAAGAAGCCGGCCGCGCAGCGCTGGCGCAAGGCCGCGTGCTGTTCGTGGTGACCATTCCGCCCGACTTCACCCGCAAGCTCTTGCGCGGCGAGCGCCCGGCGCTGCTGATCGAGGCCGACGCCACCGACCCCATGGCGACCGGCCTGGCGATCGGCTCGGCCAACCAGCTGGCGCAGGCCGTGGCGCAAAAGGACCTGACCGGTCCGCTGGCGCACCTGGCGGGCGGCCAGCCGCCGTTCGACGTGCGGGTGCACCAGCTCTACAACGAAGAGCAGATCTCGCAATACAACACCGTGCCCGGCCTGATGGGCGTGATCCTGACCATGACATTGGTGATGATGACCGGCTTGGCCATGACACGCGAGCGGGAACGCGGCACCATGGAAAACCTGCTGGCCATGCCGGTGCGGCCGCTGGAAGTCATGACCGGCAAGATCGTGCCGTACATCGCCATCGGCCTGATCCAGGCCACCATCATCCTGCTGGCCGCGTATTTCGTCTTCCATGTGCCGTTCCTGGGCAGCCTGTTGACGGTGTACCTGGGCGCGCTGATCTTCGTGGCCGCCAACCTGACCGTGGGCATCACGCTGTCGTCGCTGGCGCAGAACCAGTTGCAGGCCATGCAGCTGACGATGTTCTATTTCCTGCCCAACATGCTGCTGTCCGGCTTCATGTTCCCGTTCCTGGGCATGCCCAAATGGGCGCAGTACCTGGGCAACCTGCTGCCGCTGACCCACTTCAACCGGCTGATCCGCGGCATCCTGCTCAAGGGCAACGGCTGGTGGGACCTTTGGCCCACCATCTGGCCCATGCTGCTGTTCACCGTCATCGTCATGACCGCCGCCGTGAAGTTCTACCGCCGCACCCTGGATTGAAGGCCGCCATGTCCTGCCCCCGCCCTCGCCTGCCCCTCGCCCGCCGCGCCGCGGCGCTGGCCGCCTGCGCCCTGCTGCCCGGCTGCGCCGTCGGCCCCGATTTCAGCCGCCCCGCCGCGCCTGCCGTGTCAGCCTACGCCGCGCCGCAAGACGCCGACACTGGCGCGCAGCCGCGCATCACCGCCGCCGACATTCCCGCGCAGTGGTGGCAGCTGTTTCAATCGCCCGCGCTGGACGCGCTGGTGCGCCAGGCGCTGGACGCCAGCCCCACGCTGGACCAGGCCCGCGCCCGCCTGCGCCAGGCCGGCGAAGACCTGAGCGCCGAGACCGGCGGCCGCCTGCTGCCCGCCGTGGATGCCAACCTGTCCGCCACCCGCCAGAAGGTCGACCCGTCGGCCTATGGCGTGCCCGTGACCGAACAGCCGGCCCCGTTCACGCTGTACAACGCGTCCATTGACGTGTCCTACACGCTGGACGTCTTTGGCGGCAACCGCCGCGCGCTGGAAGGCCTGGCCGCCCAGGTGGACTACCAGTCGCACGAATGGCAGGCGGCCCGCATGACGCTGGCCGCCAACGTCGTTACCACCGCCATCCGCCAGGCCGACCTGGCCGAGCGCATCGCCGTCACGCGCGAGCTGCTGGCCGCGCAGCAACGCCAGCAGGACATCATGCGCCAGCGCCTGGCCGCGGGCGGCATCGCCGAGGCCGATCTGCGCAACCAGGAACTGCTGCTGGCCCAGACCCAGGCCACTTTGCCGCCGCTGCAATACCAGCTGGCCCAGGCCACCCACCAGTTGGCCACCTACCTGGGCCAACTGCCCGCGGATTGGCAGGCCCCGCCGCTACGCCTGGCCGACCTGACGCTGCCCGCCGAGATTCCCGCCGGCGTGCCATCGGCGCTGACTCGCCAGCGGCCCGACATCCTGGCCGCCGAGGCCTTGCTGCACCAGGCCTCGGCCGACGTCGGCGTGGCCACGGCCAACCAGTATCCCCGGTTCACCCTGACCGCCAGCTTCGGGTCGCAACGCACGCGGGCCGGCGATATCACCGATGGCGTCAACGTATGGAACCTGGGGCTGGGCGTGGTGCAACCGCTGTTTCGTGGCGGTGAACTGCGCGCCCGCACGCGTTCGGCGCAAGCCGCCTACGACGCCGCCCAGGCCGCCTACCGCCAGACCGTGCTGGACGGGTTCCGCCAGGTCGCCGACGCGCTGCGCGCCGTGCAGACCGATGCGCACGCCTACGACGCCTACGACGCCGCCTGGCGCCGCGCGGCGGATGCCGACCGCATCGCCCAGGGCCGCTACCAGGCCGGCGGCATCAGCCACCTGAGCCTGCTCGACAGCCAGCGCCAGCTGCTGCAGACCCAACTGTCGCGCAGCGCCGCCGACGCTGCGCGCTACGCCGACACCGCCGCCTTGCTGCAAGCGCTGGGTGGTGGCTGGTGGAACGAAACGCCCCCCGCCCAGGCCGCCGCAAAATCTTCGCAATAGCCCGCAAACCCGCGCCAAATCAGGCCTTGCGAGGCCATGTCCGAGAATTCGGGTCAGAAAGTGGTGTTGAGCGACGTTTAGGAATCCGTTGTATCCGATGCATCATGCATGCGCTGAAGCTGCACAGATCTCGACAACGATTCATGAATGACCTACTAGACCTCATCGTCTTCTCGCCTGATTCCCGCCAACGTACCCGCCGTAGCGACGCCCTGGCCGGCATGGGCTTCTCGCCCCGCTGCTGCGAAGATTCCAACGGCCTGTTCCGCCTGTTCCAGGCCCGCCGCACCCCGCTGCTGGTCATGGAAGCCGAACTCACCGACCTTTGCATGGCCGTCGCAGGTCTGCGCGCCATGGATACCACCGCCGGCATCGTCGCCGTCTCCACCTTCGATTCCCCCGAAAACCGCATCCTGGGCCTGCACTGCGGCGCCGACGCCTGCTTCCAACCCGACGTCGCCACCGCCGAAATCGCCGCCGCCCTGCAAGCCCTGGTCCGCCGCGTCCCCATCACCGGCCGCCGCCCCCACGACTCCGACCCCCGCCCCACCCACTCTGCCCCCGCCGACGGCAACGGCAAATGGCAATTCCAGGACGCCGCCTGGACCCTGGTCAGCCCCCGCGGCGCCCGCCTGGCCCTGACCCAAGCCGAACGTGACTTCCTCCTCAAACTCACCACCAGCCCCGACAAACGCCTGCCCCGCGGCGACCTCCCCCCCGGCGACCCCCAAGCCGGCCGCGAATCCGTACGCCGCACCGACGTCGTCGTAAGCCGCCTGAGAAGAAAAGCCCAGGAAACCAACATGGAACTCCCGATAAGAACCGTCTGGGGCTGGGGCTACGCCTTCACAGGCGACATCTAACCCACCCCCCCTCCAAGCGCAACAACGCCCCAACCCTCGCCACCCGCAGCCCTGGGGGCTGGGCCTTGTTGTGGCGAGCAACCTCGATGCGCCCGAGGGAATCTGAAGGGAGCCGAAGGCGGACGAAGATGACGAGGGGGAAGTCCGGAGCGAAGGCTCCGGACCGCAATCGTGGGCGCTCGCCACAACAAGGCCCAGCCCCCAGGGCGACCTACGAAGCCCACCCCA
Source organism: Achromobacter deleyi (assembly GCF_902859705.1). Classification (GTDB taxonomy): domain Bacteria; phylum Pseudomonadota; class Gammaproteobacteria; order Burkholderiales; family Burkholderiaceae_B; genus Achromobacter; species Achromobacter deleyi. The sequence goes on from NZ_CADIJO010000027.1 coordinate 47,422, forward strand.
ACCGCCCAAGCCCCCACCCGGCGTATCATCCCCATAGCTCCCCAAACACCCCCAAACAGACATCAACCATGGACGTCTACACCCGCCTACAAGCACTGCTGACCCAACACCAAGCTACCTTCCGCCTGATCTCCCACCCCGCTGCCGGCCGCTCGGTAGAAGTCGCCGCCGTCCGCGGCACTGCCGTCAGCCAAGGCGCCAAGGCACTGGTCTGCCGTGTCAAGATCTCGTCCAACCAACGCAAGAACGTCCTCGCCGTCTTCCCCGCCGACCAGCAGGCCGACCTGGAAGCCATCGCCCGCGCCGCCGGCGGCAAGAAAGCCTCGCTGGCCTCCCAGGACCTTGCCCGCGAACTCACCGGCTGCGAAATCGGCGCCATCCCGCCCTTCAGCTTCAACCCCGACCTGCACCTCATGGTCGACCCCACCCTGCGCCAACGCCACGATGAAATCGTCTTCAACGCCGGGCGGCTAGATGCGTCGATCCTGATGCGCACCGAAGACTACTTCCGGCTCGCCTCGCCGCAAGAAGCCCCGCTCATCAAAGGCTAGACCCCCCACGAACCCGCGCCCCGAGGCCGCCTTGTCCCGCCCGACCCACCCACCGCGCGCACGCGCTTCCAACATGCGCTGGCTCATGAGCCTGGCGCACATGGAGCCGTCGCCCGTCAGCCGCTGGGTCGCCCTGCGCGCCGCCCTGGCCATCGGCCTGCCCACCGCCGTCGGCCTGGTCCTGGACCAAAGCGCGGCCGCCGCCCTGGTCGCGCTGGGCGCCTTGCCCGCCATCACCGGCGACAACGGCGGCCCCTACCGCAACCGCGCCCTGTCCATCGGGTCCACCGTCTTCGGCGGCGCGCTGGGCTACTTCCTGGGCAACCTCCTGTCCGGCCACGGCCTCTGGAGCGCCGCCGGCATGACCGTGCTGGTGCTCATTGCCAGCCTCGTCGGCACCTTCAACAACATCGCCGCCGTCGCCACGCTGCAATTCGCCACCTACGTCATCGTCGGCACCAGCCTCACCTCGACCTTGCCGCCCTGGCTGCCGTCGGTGCTGGTGGGGGCCGGCGGCCTGTTCGGCCTGGCACTCACGCTGCTGGGCTGGGTCGTCAACCCCATCGCGCCGGAACGCGCCGCCGTCGCCACCGCCTATCGCAAGCTGGCGGCCATGTTCGCGGCCATCGGCACCTCGCGCATCATGGCGGCGCGGCGCGACATGGAAGCCGCGCTGACCACCGCCTACGACACCGTGCTGGCCGCCCGCCGCCGCGCCGCCGGCCCGTCGCCCCGGCTGGCCCGGCTGGCCGCGCAACTGCAAGCCTGTACGCCGCTGTCCGACGCCGCGTTGGCGCTGGCCCGCGCCGGACGGGTGCTGCCGCACGAAGGCGCCCGCGTCATGAACCACCTGGCCGACCGCGTCGAAAACGACGCCCCGCCCGCGCCCGCCGACGACATCGCCACCTTGCGCAGCGCGGGGCTGGATGCCCTGGCCGATGCGCTGGCGCGCGTGCAGCCGCTGCTGGACGGCAGCGGCCCCGCCCAGCCCGACGCCTTTCCCGCCCTGCCGCCCGCGCGGCCGCGCACCCCGTGGCGCGTGCTGGCGCGCACCTACCGGCCCGGTCCGACCACGGTGCGCTACCTGGTGCGATTGGGGCTATGCCTGATCGCCGCCGAAGTCGTCGCCCACGCCTTCGCGCTGCCGCGTTCCTACTGGGTGCCGCTGATCGTCGTGGTGGTGTTCAAGCCCAACTTCGGTTCAGTCTTTGCCCGCGCGCTGCAAAGCTGCGCCGGCAGCGTGGTGGGCGTGGCCATCAGCGCCACCGTGCTGGCGCTGGACCGCAGCGGCATCGCCAGCCTGGTCACCGTGGTGGCGCTGGCGGCGCTTTTGCCCTGGTCGATCCGCCGCAACTACGGCCTGTTCTCGGCCATCCTGCTGCCCATCCTGATGCTGCTGATCGGCGCCCTGCAGCCGGGCAGCTGGCCCATCGCGCTGGCGCGGCTAGTGGATGTGGCCGTGGCCGCCGGCATCGTGCTGGCGGTGGGCTACCTGCCCTGGATGCGCCTTGAACGCCACAACCTGGACCAGGCCGTGGCCACCGCCATCGATACGCTGGCCGCCTATCTCAACACCGTATTCCAGGCCGATGGCGCCACCCGCCACGACCTGCGCGCACAAGCCTACGCTCGGCTGTCGGACCTGCGCATCGCGCTGCAACGCGGCCTGTCCGAACCTCGCCTGGTCAGCCGCCGGGCATTGGCGTGGTGGCCGGTGGAAGTGGCGCTGGAACGCGTGGCCAACGCCATATCGGACACCGCCTGGTCGCTGCCCGCCGACCAGACGCCGCCCACGCCCGCCGAACTGGCGCAACTGGCCGGCGCCTTGCATGCCATGGCCGAGGCCGTGGCGCAGGGCGGCCCCGTGGCCGCTGACGTCATCGACGCGCCCGTGCCTGCGCTGCACGAAGCGGCCGCCGCCATCGAGTCCTTGCGCGCCACGCTGGCCGGCCCGGAATTCGCGGCCACGCCAGGCAAGCCCGCCCCTTCCTCATCGAACGTCCACCAGGTCTGAACCATGTGTCTCGCCGTCCTGGCCCTGCACGCCGTGCCGGGCATCCCCGTCCTGATCGCCGCCAACCGCGACGAATTCCACGCCCGGCCCACGCTGCCCGCGGCGCAATGGCCGGACGCGCCCAACGTCTATGGCGGCCGCGACGGCCTGGCCGGCGGCACCTGGATGGGCGCGACCACGGGCGGCCGCTATGCCCTGGTCACCAACTTTCGCGAGCCCGGCCGGCAGATCGCCGACGCGCCCTCGCGCGGCGCGCTGGTCGAAGACTTCCTGCGCGGCACGGCCACGCCCGCCGGGTACCTTGCCGCGGTCCACGCCGCCGGCCAGGCCTACAACGGCTTCAACCTGATCGTGGGCGACGCCCGCGGCGCCTGGTACGCCAGCAACCGCGACGGCGCGCCGCGCGCATTGGCGCCCGGCGTCTACGCGCTGTCCAACCACCTGCTGGACACGCCCTGGCCCAAGCTGGCGCGCACCCGGGCGGCCTTTGAACGGGTGCTGCAGCACGATCCCCAGCCCGACCTGCCGGCGCTGTTCGCCGCCCTGGCCGACCGCCAGCCCGCCGACGATGCCGACCTGCCCGCCACCGGCCTGCCGCTGGATCGTGAAAGACTATTGAGCAGCCCGTTCATCATCAGCCCAAACTATGGCACCCGCAGTTCCACCGTGCTGGCGCTGCACGACGGCGGCGCGGCCGAGCTGACCGAAAGGCGCTTCGCCCCCGACGGCTCGGCCAACGGCGAAAGCGCCCTGGCCTTTGCCTGGCGCGACGGCGCGGCAAGCGATATCCTGAAATGAGCCTCGGAAACCATCCACGGGCATCCGTTTGCATCCGCGGCGAACTCGCGGCGCGCAAGACGGTCGAATTTCTGTCGCGTGATCAATCCGCGTGATCAATCCGTAAGGAGACCCTTATGAACAAGCGCATCGAACGCTGCACCGTGGCCGCCGTGATGGCCCTGGGCAGCCTGGCCGTCGCCGGCATCCTGACTACCGCCCAGGCGGCCCTGCCCGCCGTCAAGCACCAGGGCAGCGTGCAGTACGTCAGCGGCGGCATCGGCCTGGACGAATCCGAAGCCCTCAAGGCCGCCGCCAAGGACTACCCGCTGGCCCTGACCTTCGCCGCCCAGCGCGACGGCAAGGCCGACTACGTGGCCAACGTCGCCGTCAGCATCCAGGACGCCCATGGCAAGCAGGTGCTGAAAGCCGAATCCGAAGGCCCGTACATGCTGGTGAAACTGCCGGCCGGCAGCTACAAGGTGTCCGCCACCTTCAACGGCAAGGCGCAAGATCGCGAAGTGACCGTGCAGAACAGCGGCACGGCGCGCGCCGTGTTCGAATGGAAGTGACGCAGCGCCTCGTGGCCTTCAGGGAAACGACGCCGAGGGGCTGCGGCCCTTGAAGGCATGCGCCGCCGCTTCGATTTCGTTGGTCCAGATCCCGCCGGTATAGCCGGCGGGCACGCGGCGCATGTCGTCCGGCGTATCGATGCCGGTTGAAAAGCCTTCGCCGTGATAGGGTCCGATCAGGAACGGGACGCTGCCCACATCGCGCAGGCGCGCCTGGAATCGCCCCGGCCAGCCCCACAGCCACGGCGCGACATTGATCGGCACCATCACCAGCATGCCGCGGCAGGCCTGCGGCGCATGCCCCGACCAGCCCAGCGCCACGTAGCGCAGCAGGCAGGATTTCAGGCCGGACCGGGTCAAGGTCGGCACCTCCGGCGCCAACTGGCGCAGGCGCGCCATCGGCTCGTCGCCGCCATAGGCCATGAAGTCGCGCCGCCGCTCGGGCGTCATGGCATTGAACACGCGGGCCAGGGCCTCGCCCTCGGCCGGATCACGGCTCTTGATGTTGACCAGGAAACGCTGGCGCGGAAAAGCAGCCAGCACCTCGTCCAGCGTCGGCATCAGCCCCACCCCAAGGCCGCGGAACGGAAACGTCTTGCCGCCGTCCGCCGTATAGCCATAGCCGATATCCAGCGCCTTGAGCTGGGCCATGGAATGGTCACGCGTCACGCCCTGGCCGTCGGTGCGGCAGTCCAGCGTCCAGTCATGGAACACGGCGAACTGGCCATCGGTGGTCGGATGCACGTCGATTTCGACGATGTCGGCGCCGGCCTGGATACTGGCGCGCATCGACGCGATCGTGTTTTCCAGGTAGCCGTGGACGGGCGGCACGATCCGCGTGGCCGTGCAGGTATCGGGCTGCATGCCGGCGGTATCGTAGCGCTGCGCGATGCCGCGGTGCGCCAGCAGCGTCGGCAGCGCGCCCGGCTCGGACGTCGTCCAGTCGGCATTGCCCACATACAGCAGCGCCACCGCCACGACGGCCACGCCCGCCGCGATACGCCGTTTGCGCACGCGGCTACACGCCCGAGAACAGAATGGCGATCGTAAAGCCCATGCTGATCGCCCACACCAGCGAACGCAGCGCGCCCCAGCCGGCCAGGTACATCGCCAGATAGCCCAACCGCACGCCCAGCCAGCACGCCATCAGCGTGGCCACGTGCGCGGGCGGCGCCTGGGTGTACAGCGCGAACAGCACCGCGCCGAAAAAGAACGGCAGCGCTTCGAAGGTGTTGATCTGCGCCGCATTGGCGCGGGCGCGCCAGCCTTCCTGGCGGGCCAGCCAGGCGCGCGGATCGTTGTTGTCGAACTTCTTGCCGCCGGCCTTGGCCACGATCGTCGACACGAACGGCAGGATTGCTGCCGCCAACATCAACCAGGCGATCATTTTCATTGTTGCTCCTTGTGCGGGCAGGCCCGCCGATTCGCGGCCGGCCCTTGCCGCCGCTGCGGCATGGTCGCCTGAAAGCGCGGAAATGAAAAGCCCGAGGCGCTTACACTGGCTGCCGTTTCATCGCAGGAAGATTCATGCCGCTCGCCTCTCCCGGTTCGCTCTTGTTCCTGGCCGCCGCCCTGTTGTGGCTGCCGGCCACCCGCCGTTGGTCGCTGCTGCCGCTGACCGCGGCCTACGCCTGGGCCTGGACCGAAGGCGGCATCGAGCCGCTGGCCCTGGCCTGGCCCGCGCTGCTGTTCATGGCCGCCATGCTGGTCCGCCCTGCCTCGCCGCCCGCCCTGCGCGCTGCCGGCCACACCCTGTTCCTGGCGCTGGCCGTGCTGCTGTTCCTGCATTGGTTGCCGGGCTTTCACAACCCGCTGGTCATCCCGCGCACCGCGCTGACGCCCGACGCCGTGCCCTTCGGCATGTACCTGAACCTGGACAAGCCGCTGGTCGCATTCTGGGTCATCCTGGCCGCCGCACCCGTCATGGCCGGCGCCAACGCGCGCGCCACGGTCGGCGCTGCGCTGGCCGCCTGCGCCGCCGCCATCGCAGCCTGCCTGGGGCTGGCCTTGTTGCTGGGTGTGGTGGGATGGGCGCCGAAATGGCCGGCGTCCGGCTGGCTTTGGCTGGTCAACAACGCCTTGCTGGTGACCCTGGCTGAAGAAGCGCTGTTTCGCGGCTACGTGCAGCAGCGCCTGGCGCACTGCTGGCGCGGCCAGCGCTGGGGCGCGACGGCCGCGCTAGCGGTCGCCGCGCTGCTCTTCGGCCTGGCGCACTACGCCGGCGGCTGGCAGTGGATGCTGCTGGCAGGCATTGCCGGCGTCGGCTACGGCGTGGCCTATCGCTATGGCGGCCTGGCCGCCGCCGTGCTGGCCCACCTGGGCCTGAACGCCGCGCACTACGGGCTGTTCACCTACCCGATGCGCGCGGCCCTGCATTGAGATTCAGGCCGCCAGGGCCGGATAGTCGGTATAGCCGGCGGCGCCCGCCGAATAGAACGTCGACGAGTCCGGCGCGTTCAACGGCGCGTTCTTGGCGAAACGCTGCGCCAGATCCGGGTTGGCGATGTACTGCACGCCAAACGCCACCGCATCCACGCGGCCTGCTTCGATGGCGGCTTCGGCCGATTCACGCGTGTAGCCTTCGTTGCCGATGTACACGCCGCCGAACGCTTCGCGCAGTTGCGGGCCGATGCTGTCCGCGCCCTCGTGCTCGCGCACGCACAGGAACGCCAGGCTACGGCGGCGCGCCGCACGCGCCACATAGCTGAACGTCGTCAGCGGATCCGAATCGCCCATCGTGTGCGAATCGCCGCGCGGCGACAGGTGCAGGCCAACCCGGCCCGCGCCCCACACGCTCACGCACGCGTCGATCACTTCCAGCATCAGGCGGGCGCGGCCTTCCAGCGAACCGCCGTAGCCATCCGTGCGGTGATTGGTGCTGTCCTGCAGGAACTGGTCCAGCAGATAGCCATTGGCGCCGTGCACTTCCACGCCATCGAAACCCGCTTCCTTGGCCAGCAGCGCGCCACGGCGGTAGGCCTCGACCACGCCCGGCATTTCATCCGTTTCCAGCGCGCGCGGCACCACATAGCCGCGCTTCGGTCGCACCAGGCTCACGTGCCCGTCCGCCGCAATCGCGCTGGGCGCCACCGGCAGTTCACCGTTCAGGAACACCGGATCGGAAATCCGGCCCACGTGCCACAGCTGCGCAAAAATACGGCCGCCGGCGGCATGCACCGCGTCCGTCACCTTGCGCCAGCCCTTGACCTGGTCTTGCGACCACAGCCCCGGCGTATCGGCATAGCCCACGCCCTGCGGCGTCACCGAGGTCGCCTCGGTCAGGATCAGCCCGGCGCCGGCGCGCTGGACGTAATACTCGGCCATCAGTTCATTGGGCACCCGGCCTTCGCTGGCCCGCTGGCGGGTCAACGGGGCCATGATGATGCGGTTCGGCAGGGTCAGATCGCCCACGCGCAGGGGTTCAAACAACTGGCTCATACAAACAATCCTTGCCCGGGGCTCGGGCGCTGGGTAGCGGCGGCAGGCTACATATCTTGGTTCAATTGCTGCAAAAACGCGGCAATCACGGCTTCATTGCGACGAAAGAACACCCACTGCCCCACCTTCGTGGGCGTAATCAGCCCCGCGCGCTGCAGCACCGCCAGGTGTGAAGACACCGTGGACTGCGACAGCCCGCAGCGCCCATCGATATGGCCCGCGCACACCCCGTTTTCAAAGGTATGCCCCGGCCGTTCCTCGAAGTGCGCTTCCGGCGTCTTCAACCACGCCAGAATCTCGCGGCGCACCGGATTGGCCAACGCCTTGAGAATGGCGTCGGCATCAATCACCGGAGCGGCCGCCGTAGCGGTGGAAGGAAGGGTCGTCATATTCAAATATCGCAATTTATCGAATCTTATATCGAGACATCTCGATATATAGTCATGCCCCTACAGGCCAAGGGGCTATCCACCCCCAAAACCGCCTACTCGCCCTGCACCCGCCCCCGCAACCGCTTCACCTCGCCATGCAGCACCTTGCGCTGCACCCGCCGCCGTTGCGAAGCCCGCGTCGGCTTCGTCGCCCGCCGCGGCTTCTCGACCTTAGCCGCCGCCCGCACCAGATTCACCAGCCGCTCGATCGCCTCGGCCCGGTTCTTTTCCTGGCTGCGAAACGACTGCGACTTGATGACGATCACGCCATCCTTCGAAATCCGATGATCACTCAGCCCACACAAGGCATCCTTGATCTCGTCCGGCAACGACGACGCCCGCACATCAAACCGCAGATGCACGGCACTGGAAACCTTATTGACGTTCTGCCCCCCCGCGCCCTGCGCCCGGATCATCGAGAACTCGAGCTCGCGCTCGTCAATATAGAGAGAATCTTGAACATGAAACATAGCGCGAGAGTATATAAGCCTTCCCCACCAAGCCCGCTGGAACACAAGGGCACAACACAATCCAGCCCCAGCCAAGCCCTCCACCATCCCGCAAGCCACAACTCGCCCTCAAGGGCGGGCGCAAGCCCGCCACCGCCCCACCCCACGCCGGAATGGTCACCGCCCCCAACGACAGCACGCCCTACACCAGCGCGCAGCGCACCCCCGCCGACGTCAGACACCACGTAAGCCGATGAGGCCGCCCGCGCGGCCGAAAGCGGCGGGCCCCGCAAACCTCTAGGCAAGCCCCGACCTAGCAACGCCCCAATTCTCGAACCCCGTAGCCCGCGGGGCTGGGCCTTGTTGTGGCGAGCAACCTCGATGCGCCCGAGGGAATCTGAAGGAGGAGCCGAAGGCTCGGACGAAGATGACGAAGGGGCAGTCCGGAGCGAAGGCTCCGGACCGCAATCGTGGGCGCTCGCCACAACAAGGCCCAGCCCCGCGGGCGACCTACGAAGCAACATCAGCGGCAAGCAACAAAACCGCCCCAACCGAACAACAAACCCCGCCAAGAATCCCCCATCCCCCAGAAAGACTAAAATACCCCGCTTTTGCCCCATTCCAGCCCCCCGCAAGTCCATGACCTACACCGCCAAAGAAATCTTCAAAACCCTGCAAGGCGAAGGCGCCCACGCAGGCCGTGCGGCGGTCTTCTGCCGGTTCGCGGGCTGTAACCTCTGGACCGGCCGCGAAAGCGACCGGGCCAGCGCCGCCTGCAACTTCTGCGACACCGACTTCATCGGCACCGACGGCCACGGCGGCGGCAAATTCGCCACCCCCGACCTGCTCGCCGACGCCATCGCCAACGCCTGGGGCCCGGAAACCGCCAACCGCTACGTCGTCTTCACCGGCGGCGAACCCCTGCTGCAATTGGATGCGCCCCTGCTCGACGCCATCCATGCCCGAGGCTTCACCGTCGCCATCGAAACCAACGGCACCGTCAAGCCGCCCCCCGGCATCGACTGGATCTGCGTCAGCCCCAAAGGCACCGCCCCCGTCGTCATCGAACGCGGCAACGAGCTCAAGCTGGTCTACCCCCAGCCCAACGCCCTGCCGCCCAACTTCGAACACCTCGACTTCCAGCACTTCTTCCTGCAGCCCATGGACGGCCCCGCCCGCGTGGCCAACACCGAACAGGCCGTTCAGTACTGCATGCAGCACCCGCAATGGCGACTCAGCCTGCAGACCCATAAATACATAGGCATTCCATGATTTCCGTGACCCGCAGGCTTGAATTCGACGCCGGCCACCGCATTCCCGACCACCGCAGCCAGTGCCGCAACCTGCACGGCCATCGCTACGTGCTTGAAATCACCCTGACCGGCGACATCGTCCAGGCCCCCGGCGAATCCGACAACGGCATGTTGATGGACTTCTCCGAAATCAAGCACATCGCCAAGACCCACATCGTCGACGTCTGGGACCACGCCTTCCTCGTCTACGAAGGCGACACCGCCGTGCGCAGCTTTCTCGATACCCTGCCCGGCCACAAGACCGTCGTGCTGGACCGCATTCCCACCGCCGAGAACCTGGCCGCCATCGTCTTCGACACCCTCGCGCCGCACTATCACGGCCACTACGGCGCCGACCTGCGCCTGACCCGCGTGCGCCTGTACGAAACGCCCAACTGCTGGGCCGACTGCAACGGCTGATGCCCGCGTAGCGCAGCGGGCCTGATCCCCGGGCGGCCTATATGGCCGCCCTTTCCATTTCCAGACCGCCCGGGCTTTCCATACACGGAAAGCCCGCCCCCTATTCTTCCGATTGGAAAAATCTATGGAGATATTCGCCATTTTCAATTAATAGTAAGCTAATAGATAGGATACAATCGAATTCATGAACCCGCCCACCGACTCCCAACTCATGGCTACCACCGCAAACCTGATCGTGCTGTCGCGCGCTTATCGCGGCGCGGCAGACAAGGCGCTGGCCGACTACGGCCTGTCGCAAGCCACGGCCTGGCCCGTCATCCTGACCGGCCGCCTGGGCGACGGCGTGCGCCAGGGCGCGCTGGCCGAAGCCCTGGGCGTCGAAGGCCCGTCGCTGGTGCGCGTGCTGGATCAACTGGTGGCCGCTGGCCTGATGGAACGCCGCGAAGACACCCACGACCGCCGCGCCAAGACCCTGCACCTGACCGAAGCCGGCAACGCCCTGCGCAAACAGGTCGAAGACGTGCTGGTGGAATTGCGCCGCCGCCTGTTCGACGGCGTCAGCGAAGCCGACCTGCAAGCCTGCCTGCGCGTGTTCGACACATTGAAGAATGCGCTGGGGCGCGGCACGGCCGGTGCGCAAGAGGACCGGCGTCCATGAAATTGCCGAACGTCCGCGAGACCATCTTTTCGCTCAAGAGCTACATCAGCGCCATCATGGCGCTGTATCTCTCGTACAGCATCGGTCTGCCCCGCCCGTTCTGGGCCATGACCACCGCCTACATCGTGGCCCAGCCCTGGTCCGGCGCCGTGCGCTCCAAGGCCCTGTACCGCCTCGTCGGCACTTTCTGCGGCTCGGCCATGACCGTCTACATGGTGCCGCGTCTGTCGAATTCGCCCGTCGTCATGACCGCCGCCATGGTGGCCTGGGTCGGCGCCTGCCTGTACCTGTCGGTGCTGGACCGCACGCCGCGTTCATACCTGTTCATGCTGGCCGGCTACACCGCCGCCATGATCGGCTTTCCCAGCGTGTCCGACCCCTCGCTGGTGTTCGACACCGCCCTGGCGCGGGTCGAGGAAATCAGCCTGGGCATCGTCTGCGCCACGCTGATCCACAGCATCGTGCTGCCGCGCGGCCTGGCGCCCGCCCTGACGCTGCAGCTGGACAAGGCCGTGCGCGACGCCAAGCTCTGGATCCACGACACCCTGAGCGGCCAGAATGCCGAACAGAAAGACCGCGACCGCCGCGTGCTGGCCAACGACATCACCCAGCTGCGCCTGTTGTCCACCCACGTGCCGTTCGACACCAGCAACCTGCGCTGGACGGCCGGCGCGGTGCGCGCCATGCAGGACCAGATTTCCGCGCTGACGCCCGCCGTATCCGCCGTCGAAGACCGCATGCGGGCCTTGCAGGCCAACGACCAGCCGCTGCCCGAACCGGTCTCGCAAGTGCTGGCCGATATCTCGGAATGGATCAATGCGGGCGCCAAGGCCACCCACGAAACCGCCGTGCAACTGCGCGCCGCGGTCACCCAGCTGACGCCCGACATCGACAGCCGTTCAAGCTGGCGCGATGCGCTGCTGGCCAGCCTGATGGCGCGGCTGCGCGAACTGATCGACACCTACGACGCCTGCCTGGCGCTGCGCCGGGAAATCCGCGCCGGACTGGCCGGCGCCCCGCTGCGCGCGCCGCGCGCCGAACGCGCCGCCAACAACAACAGCACGCTGCACCGCGACCACGGCATGGCGCTGCTGTCGGCCCTGGCGGCGGGCGTAGCCATTTCGGTCGTCTGCGCCTTCTGGATCGGCACGGCCTGGAGCAACGGCGCCACCGCCGCCATGATGGCCGCCATCTTCAGCTGCTTTTTCGCCTCGCAGGACAACCCCGTGCCCGGCATCATGCAGTTCCTGGTCTACACGGTGTATTCGATTCCGCTGTCGGCGCTGTACCTGCTGGGCATCATGCCCGCCATCCATTCGTTCGAGATGCTCGCGCTGGCGATGCTGCCCACCGCTTTCGTGCTGGGCGTCTTCATCGCGCGGCCCGCGTCCACCGGCAAGGCCATGGCCGTGCTGTTCGGGTTTCTGGGCACCATGGCGCTGCAAGACACCCACACCGCCGACCTGGTGTCGTTCATCGACACCCAGGTGGCGCAGTGCATGGGCGTGGGCGCGGCCGCCATCATCGCCGCCATCTTCCGCACCGTCAGCGCCGACTGGAGCGCCCGCCGCATCCAGGCCGCCAACTGGAAAGAACTGGCCCTGCTGGCAGGTTCGCCGCGCGCCCCCGCGCGCCACACCTACGCCGCCCGCATGCTGGACCGCATCGGCCTGCTGCAGCCGCGCCTGGCCATGGCCAAGCGCCCCGACGACCTGGTCGCCGCCGACGCGCTGAAAGACCTGCGCGTGGGCCGCGACATCACCGAATTGCAGCACGCCCGCCGTCACCTGCCCATGGCCGACGCCACCATCGCCCCGGTGCTGGCCAGCCTGGCGCAGTTCTTCCGCGCCCGCTCGTCGTGGCGCGCCGGTGAAAAGACGCCGGACATGCTGGCGCAGATCGACCGCGCGCTGGCCAGCGTCTCGGCCACGCCGGCCGGCACCGCCGCCCGCGACCGCGCCGTGGTGGCCCTGGTGGGCCTGCGCCGCGCGTTCTTCCCGGACGCGGCCGACTATCAACCCGCCCATCCCACGCTGGAAACCCCATGATCGGCGAATTCAACCTCTACGGCATTTACTTCCCCTGGCTGCTGGTGCTGGGCGTGGTCACTCTGGGCGTGGCCTGGGCCGTGCGCCGCGTGCTGGCGCGCGCCGGGCTGTACCGCCTGGTGTGGCACCCCGCGCTGTTCGACCTGGCGCTGTTCGTGGTGCTGCTGTACGGCGTATCCCTCATTTCCCCTTATTTTCTGCAGAGATAGGTATGAAACTCCCCAATGCCCTGCGCCCCGCCGCCATCGGCAAATTCGCGCTGACCGCCGCCGTCGTGGTGGCCGCCGTGGCCGCCGGATGGCAGCTCTGGGTGCACTATGAAGTCGAACCCTGGACCCGCGACGGCCGCGTCAAGGCCTACGTGGTGCAGGTAGCGCCGGACGTGTCCGGCCTGGTCACCGCCGTGCCCGTGCACGACAACCAGGACGTCAAGGCCGGCGACCTGCTGTTCGAGATCGACCGCGCCCGCTTCCAGCTGGCCTTCGACCAGGCGCAGGCGTCCGTGCACTCGCAACAGGTGGCGCGCGAACAAGCCATGCGCGACGCCAAGCGCAATCGCTCGCTGGGCCAACTGGTGGCCGCCGAAGCGCTGGAACAAAGCCAGACCAAGCTGCAGCAGACCGAGGCCGCGCTGGCCCAGGCCGAAGTGCAGCTGAACACCGCGCGCCTGAACCTCGAACGCAGCCGCGTGCTGGCCGTGACCGACGGACGCATCACCAACCTGGACCTGCGCGCAGGGTCGTACGCCACCGCCGGCCGCGGCGTGATGGCGCTGGTCGATTCCAGCTCGTTCTACGTCGAAGGCTACTTCGAGGAAACCAAGCTGCCCGGCATCCACCAAGGCGACCCCGTGACCGTCACGCTGATGGGCGACAGCCGCCAGATCCGCGGCCACGTCGAAAGCATTGCCCTGGGCATCGCCGACCGCGACCGCAGCACCAGCGCCAACCTGCTGCCCAACGTCAACCCGACCTTCAACTGGGTGCGGCTGGCGCAGCGCATTCCGGTACGCGTGAAGATCGACGACGTGCCCGAAGGCGTGCGCCTGGTCGCCGGCCAGACCGCCACCGTGGCTGTGGGCGACGCCGCCGCGCCGCGCCAGGCCGAGCCCGCGGCCAAGCAGCCGTCCTGATCCCCGCGCCACTTTCTTCAACCCTTTCAACCTGTCGACAACGCCAAGCCGTAACTGCCATGAACACCAAATTCTTCCTGCCGCTGATGCTGGCCGCCGCGCTGGCCGGGTGCACCACCGTGGGCCCTGATTACCAGGTGCCCGCCGGGTCGGTCGCCACGCGGCAAAGCGCCCAGGTGCCGTTCGCCGAAGCGCAGGAAGGCGTGTTCCAGCAGAACGAGGTGCCCGGCCACTGGTGGCGCCTGTACAACGACCCGACGCTGGACGGACTGGTCGAACAGGCGTTGGCGGCCAACACCGATCTGCGCGTGGCCAGCGCCAACCTCGAACGCGCCCAGGCCGCCCTGCGCGAAACCCAGGCGCAGCAGCAGCCCAGCCTGGGCGTGAATGCCTCGCCCACCTTCGGCCACGTGTCCGGCATCCAGGAACTGGCGCCCGGCATCGATCCGCCCAACCGCTGGTCGTATTCGGCCGGCGCCAGCATGTCGTACCAGCTGGACCTGTTTGGCCAGATCCGCCGCGCCGTCGAAGCGTCCAGCGCCGACGCCGAATCGGCCCAGGCCGCCTACGACGCCACCCGCGTCACCGTTGCCGCCGAAACCGCGCGGGCCTACGCCAACCTGTGCGCGGCCGGCATGCAGCTGGCTTCGGCGCAGCATTCCGTGAAGGTGCAGCAGGAATCGCTGGACGCCGTGTCGCGCCTGCAACGCGCCGGCCGCGGCACCGCGCTGGACGTCACCCGCGCGCGCAGCCAGCTCGAACAGCTGCAAGCCAACCTGCCGCCCTTCCAGGCCCAGCAGCGCACCGCGCTGTACCGGCTGGCAGCCCTGACCGGCAAGACGCCGGCCGAGATTCCCGCGTCGCTGCTGCAATGCGCCGCCGCGCCCAAACTGGCGCAGACCATTCCCGTGGGCGATGGCGCGCAATTGCTGCGCCGCCGCCCCGATATTCGCCAGGCCGAACGCAGCCTGGCCGCCGCCACCGCGCGCATCGGCGTGGCCACGGCCGACCTGTACCCCAAGATCACGCTGGGCTTGTCCGGCGCGTCGGGCGGCCCCGCCGCCATGTTCGGCGACCGCGGCACCTTCAGCTGGAGCGTCGGTCCGCTGATTTCCTGGACGTTGCCCAACACCGGCGCGGTACAGGCCCGCATTGCCGAAGCCGAAGCCAACACCCGCGCCGCCGTCGCGCGCTTTGACGCGTCGGTGCTCAACGCCCTGCGCGAAACCGAAAGCGCGCTGGTGGTCTATGCGCGCCAGCTGGACCGCGATGCCTCGCTGCAGGCCGCGCGCGATCAGGCCGCCGTGGCCGCCTCGCAGGCGCGCCAGCTGTTCCAGTACGGCAAGACCGACTACCTGACCGTGCTGGATGCCGAACGCACGCTGGCCACCAACGAAAGCGCGCTGGCCGCCAGCCAGGCCGAACTCAGCAACGACCAGATCGCCGTGTTCCTGGCGCTGGGCGGCGGCTGGGAGAAGTAAGCGTCGCTGCGGGCGGGCCGCTCGGCCCGCCTGTTCCTTGCCCGTTCGGGCGCCTCCCAGAAATTGATTTCCATAATATGGAGACATCATTGCTCCAGGGAAACGCACGCTCGTAGAATCGCCTGCAGAACATCATTGATATCTGCACGGAGACAACCCAGCCCTTGAGCGCCGCGCCTGCGCCGCTCAGGGCGCCGGGATAAAAATCCATAATATGGAATACGAGACTGAAGCCCGGGAAGCCCGCGTCCTGGACAGCATCACCAAGCTGGCGCCCGAGGACGCCGGCCGCGTGGTGATCGCCGGTTCGCACGGCGGCCGCTACGCCGCGTATTGCGCGGCCCGCGGCCGGGTCCGCGCGGTGGTGCTGAACGATGCGGGCGTGGGCTGCGAACAAGCCGGCATTGCCGGCCTGCACGACCTGCAGCAATGGGGCGTGGCCGCCGCCACGGCCGACTACCGCAGCTGCCGCATCGGCGACGGCGCCGACATGGCGCGCCACGGCATCATCAGCCACGTCAACGACCTGGCCTATGCGCTGGGCTGCCGGCCCGGCATGGCGGCCGCACAGGCGGCTGCCCGGCTGGCCCACGCCGACCTGGCCCCCACCCACCCCGCGCCGCAAAAAGAAGCGCGCCGCATCCTGGCCACCGGCGCCGATGGCGCAGCGCGCGTCATCGGCGCCGATTCGGTCTCGCTGCTGAGCCCCGCGGACGACGGCCTGATCGCCGTCACTGCCTCGCATGGCGAACGGCTGGCGGGCCTGGCCACCGACGGCGTGCGCGCCGAACCGCGGCTGGTGACTTTCAACGATGCCGGCATCGGCAAGGACAGCGCCGGCATCGGCCGCCTGCCCTTGCTGCAGCAGCGCGGCATTGCGGCACTGACGGTATCGGCCCACAGCGCCCGCATCGGCGATGCCCGATCGTGCTTCGAAGACGGCGTGGTGTCGTCGGCCAACGCCCGCGCCCGCGACCTGGGCTGCCGCCCCGGCATGGCCCTGAAAACCTTTATCGACGCCCTGCTGACAGGGCGCGCAATCCACTAGGGAGCAACCTCCGCATGTCGGAAAAACTGGAAATCACGGGCGGCGAAGCCATCGCCCGCATGTTCGCGGCGCATGACGTCGGCCTGATGTTCGGCATGGGCGGCTTTCAGCTGCTGCCGTTCTACGACGCGGTGCGGCGCCTGAAGCTGAACCACAACCTGATCAACGACGAACGCTGCGCGGTGTTCGCGGCCGACGCCTACACCAAGGTCAGCGGCCGGCCCGCCGTGTGCGACGCCACGCTGGGGCCGGGCGCGACCAACCTGGTCACCGGGCTGGCCGAGGCCTACAACGCCGGCACCGCCATGGTGGCGCTGGTGGGCGACTCGCACCGCATGCATTCCTGGAAGAACATGACCCAGGAAGCGCGCCAGCTGGAAGTGCTGCGGCCGGTGGTCAAAGACGTGCTGCGGGTCGAGAAGATCGAACGCATCCCCGAGCTGGTGCGGCGCGCCTTCGCCGTGGCCACCAGCGGCCGCCCCGGCCCGGTGGTGCTGGACGTGCCCGAAGACATCGCCCATGAAGTCCACGCCTTCGACGCCGCCGCCTTCCATGCCGTGGATACCTACCGCCGCGCGCCCGCGCTGCGCTGCCGGCCCGATGCCGACGGTCTGGCGCAGGCCGCCGCGATGCTGGCCGGCGCCGCCCGCCCCCTGATGCTGTGCGGCGGCGGCGTGCACATCAGCGATGCCGCGCAGGCCGTGCAGGACTTTGCCCGGCGCTACAACATTCCCGTGGCCCACACCATGAGCGGCAAGGGCGCGATCGCCTGCAGCGACCCGTTGAACGCTGGCCTGTTCGGCCGCTACAGCCGCATCGCCAACGAACTGATATCCAAGTCCGACTGCCTGTTCGTGGTGGGCTGCAAGCTGGGCGAAGTGGCCACGCGCCGCTACGACCTGCTGTCCACGGGCGCCCCCATCATCCACCTGGACATCGTGGCCGAGGAATTCGACCGCACCACGACGCCCGCGCTGCGGCTGTGGGGTGACGTGCGCGCCACGCTGGCGGACCTGGACCAGCACCTGGCCGCGCAGCCCGATGCCGGCGCCGCGCGCCGCCAGGGCTACGCCGACGAAGTGGGCCAGGCCATGCACACCTGGCGCGAATCCGTGCAGGGCAAGCTGACATCCGCCGACCGGCCCATCGGCATGGCCCGGCTGATGCATGAAATCAACGCCAGCCTGCCCGAAGACGGCGTGCTGGTGGCCGACGGCGGCTTTGCCGCGCACTGGGGCGGCCTGCTGTTCGATACCAAGCGCGCGGGCCGCGGCTTCGTACCCGACCGCGGCTTTGCGTCCATCGGCTATGGCATTCCCGGCGCCATCGGCGCGGCGGCCGCGGCCCCGGGCCGGCAGGTGGTCAGCCTGACGGGCGACGGCGGCTGCAACATGTCGCTGGGCGAACTGGAAACGGCCGTGCGCATGGGCCTGGCGTTCACGCTGGTAGTGGTCAACAACGCCGCGTCGGGCTATATCAAGGCGCTGCAACACCTGATGTACGGCAGCGGCAGCTACCAGTCGTCGGACCTGGCGGAAACCAACTACGCCAACGTGGCGCGCGCGCTGGGCTGCAACGGCATCCGGGTGGAGGACCCGGCCGAGATACCCGCCGCGCTGGCCGCCGCCTACGCCTGCCGCGATCGGCCGACGGTGCTGGACGTAGTGGTCACGCGCGACCCCGCGCACATGCTGCCGGGCGTGGACAGCCGCGCGGCCAAGATCAAGCCGGGCGACCGCATCGCCTGAGCCATTAAAAAAACATAATCCCAAGCGAGGAGACAAACCATGAAAATCCGCAACTGGCTGACCCTGGGCGCCACCGCCCTGGCCGCTGCCCTGGCGGGCCCTGCTGCTGCCCAAGGCAATGCGGCAAGCAACGCCGGCAACTACCCCGACCGCCCGATCCGCCTGATCGTGCCCTTTCCGCCCGGCGGCACGTCGGACGTGGTGGGCCGCATCTTTGCCGAAGCGCTGGGCAAGCAGATCGGCCAGCCCGTGGTGGTGGAAAACCGCGGCGGCGCGGGCGGCACGGTGGGCTCGCGCGCCGTGGCCAGCGCCACGCCGGACGGCTACACCCTGCTGCTGGGCACGTCCAGCACCAACGGCACCAATTCGGCGGTGTACAAGAACCTGCCCTACGACGCCGTCAAGGACTTCACCCCGGTCACGCAGATCATCCGCGTGCCGGGCGTGATCGTGGTCAACAAGAACTTCCCGGCCAAGGACTACGCCGCGTTCTTCGCGCTGATCAAGGGCGCGCCGGGCAAGTATTCCTACGCCTCGTCGGGCAACGGCGGCGCCACCCACATGGCGATGGAATACTACAAATCGCTGTCGGGGCTGGACATGATGCACGTGCCATATCGCGGCACCGGTCCGGCGCTGAACGACGTCATCGCCGGCCAGGTGCCCATCCTGTGGGACACGGCGGCCTCGTCCATGGCGCACATCCAGTCCGGCAGCCTGCGCGCCATCGTGGTGGCCGCCAAGAAGCGGCTGCCGCAACTGCCCGACGTGCCCACGTTTGCCGAGGTCGGCCTGCCCGACTACGACGCCGAAATGTGGAACGGCCTATTGGCCCCCGCCGGCCTGCCCGCCCCCATCCTGGCCAAGCTGAGCGAGGCCTCGCGCCGCGCCCTGGCCGACCCGGACGTGCAGGCCAAGTATGCCGGCGTGGGCGCCTACGTGGTGGCCGACCAGCCCCAGGCCTTCGCCGCGATGATCAAGGAAGACGTGGCCAAGTGGAAGAAGGTGGCCGACTTCGCCCATATCTCGGCGGACTGACATGGGCCAGGCAGAGAGGGGGCAATCCCATGAGGGCCGGTCGAACCCGGGACAACCAGGCTCGGGTCAATCGGACTCGGTCCGGCCCGGCGCGGGCCGGCGCATGCAGGGCAAGACGGCCCTGGTGTTCGGCGCCGGCTCGTCCGGGCCGGGCTGGAGCAACGGCCGAGCCGCCGCGGCGCTATATGCCCGCGAAGGCGCGCACGTGTTCGCGGTGGACCTGCGGCCCGAATCGGCCGAGGAAACCCGCCAGATCATCCTGGACGAAGGCGGACGCTGCACCGCGCTGGCGGCCGACGTTACCGACGGCGGCCAGATCCTGGCGGTGGTGCAGGCCATGCGCGAGCAGGCCGGCCGCATCGACGTGCTGCACAACAACGTCGGCATCACCGAAATGGGCGACCCTATCGAGGCCAGCGAAGCAAGCTGGCACCGGGTCATCGACACCAACCTGACCGGCGTGTTCCTGACCTGCAAGCACGTGCTGCCGGTCATGCTGGCCCAGGGCGGCGGCAGCATCGTCAACATCTCGTCGCTGGCGTCGATCCAGGTCAACACCTATCCCTACACCTCGTACTACGCCGCCAAGGCCGGCCTGAACCACCTGACCCGGGCGCTGGCGGTGCGCTATGCGCCCGACAACATCCGCGTCAACGCGGTGCTGCCGGGCGTGATGGACACGCCGCTGATCTACGCGCAGATCGCGGGCCAGTTCGAAGACATCGAGGAAATGCGCCGCCGACGCAACGCGGCCAGCCCGATGGGCCGCATGGGCGACGCCTGGGACGTGGCCCATGCCGCGCTGTTCCTGGCCAGCGACGAAGCCCGCTACATCACCGGGGTGTGCCTGCCGGTGGACGGCGGCAAGTCCTGCGCGGGGCGGTAACGGCCGGTTTGCCGCATTGCGCGACGGGGCCGGCTTGCCGCATTACGCGGCGAGGCCGGCCAGACCTGATCAGCGATGCCGGTCAGGCGCTTGCCGGGCCTGTCAGGCCCGCGGCGCCAGTTCCGCCGCCAGTTCCGTGGCGGCGCGCTGCAGCGATGCCACCACTTCCTGCAAGCGCGCGCCCGACAGGCGCGAGCGGATCGCCGCCACGCTCAATGCGGCCACCACGTGCTGCGCGCGGTCGAACACCGGCACGCCCACTCCCAGCATGTCCGGAATGATGCGGCCCGGGTTCAGCGCATAACCGTGCTTGCGCGCCGCGGCGATGTCCTCGCGCAGCATGGCGGTGGACGGCAGGTCGGGCGCGGCCGACGCGTCATAGCGCGCCAGCACGCGTTCGATGTCGTCATTGGGCAGGAACGCCAGCAGCGCCAGGCTGCCCGCCCCCACGCCCAGCGGGCGGCGGTGGCCCACTTCCAGCGTCAGGATCTTGATGGGGAAATCGCCCGTCTTGCGGTCGACGCACACGGCCTCGTGGCCCGAGCGCACCGACAGGAAACTGGTGTCGCCGGTGGACTGGGCCAGGCGCAGCACCGCCGATTCGGCGATGGCCTTGATGCCATGGCGGCTTTCGGCCGCCAGCCCCAGAATGTAAGACTCGCGCCCCAGGCTGTAGGTCTTGAGCTTGGGGTTCAGCGAGAGGAAGCCTTCCTGCAGCAGCGCCGCCAGCATGCGGTGCGCGGTGGGCGGGGTCAGGCCCAGTTCGCGCACCACATCGGTCAGGCCCACGCCGCGCGCGGGCGCCGCGCCCACGTATTTCAGGATGCGCAGCACCCGGAAGATGCTTTGCGCGCCGCCGACGGGGTCCGCATCGCGCGCAGCGGCAGATTTCGCGGGGCTCATCGGACAGCCCTCGTCCGGCAAGACACTCGGGCGCGCGGGTTCAATGCAGCGTGGCGCCGTCGGGCGGCGTCTGGTTCAGGCCCAGCGCCGCTTCCCAACTGCGCAGCGGCACGCAAGTTTGCAAGCGCACGATGGCGCGCTGGATCAGGGCCGGGTGCAGCTCGTGGCCCACGTGCGTGGCGATGTCGATGGTGGCGTCGCCGTGCAGTTCGTCCAGCCGCGCCTGCGCGGCCTGGATGTGCGACACGTGCATCACGGGGTCGTCGGCGCCATGCAGCAGATGCAAGGTGGTGTATTGCGGCGCGGCCTTGGGCAGCTGCGCATAGCGGCCCGAAAAGGCGATCACGCGCCCGGCCATGCCGTCGTGCGCCTGCACCAGTTCAAGCGCCATGATGGCGCCCTGCGAAAAGCCGGCCAGCGCGGTGTCGGACTGCAGCAGGCCAAAGCGGGCCTGGGCCTGGCGCACATAGGCTTCCAGCGGCGGCATGGCCTGGGCCACGCGTTCGGGGCGGTTTTCTTCGGATACGCCGCGCACCGAGAACCACTGGCGGCCCGTGCCGCCGCCATCAAAGGGCTCGAAGCCTTCGGGAATCAGCACCGCCGCCGCGGGAAACGCGGCGCGCACGGCCTCGGCCAGCGGCAACAGGTTGTCGGGCGAACCGCCCACGCCGTGCAGCAGGATGAACAGCTGGCGCACGTCGGTGCCGGACTCGGGCAGGAATTCAAGCGAGCGGGAAATCGGGGAAGAAGCAGCCATGTAACGGCTCCGCAAAGGCACTGGATAGGCCCATTGTAAAATGCGCGCCACACGCATTTCGACGCATTCCATGAAAACACCGACGACAGACTCGGGAAATCCTCCGGCCGGCCAAAACCAGTTGCACCGCGTGCTCAAGGCACGCCACCTGACCATGATAGCCCTGGGCGGCGCCATCGGCACCGGCCTGTTCATTGCTTCCGGCGCAGCCATCGCGCAGGCGGGCCCCGGCGGCGCGCTGATGGTCTACCTGCTGATCGGGGTGATGGTCTATTTCATCATGACCAGCCTGGGCGAGCTGGCCACCTTCATGCCCGTATCGGGCTCGTTCTGCACCTATGCGTCCCGCTATGTGGACGGCGGCTTCGGCTTCGCGCTGGGCTGGAACTTCTGGCTGAGTTGGGCCACGGTGGTGGCGGTGGACGTGGTGGCCGCCCAACTGGTCATGGCGTACTGGTTTCCCGACACGCCAGGATGGATCTGGAGCATCCTGTTCCTGTCCCTGACCTTCGGGCTGAACGCCTTTTCGGCGCGCAGCTTCGGCGAGGCCGAATACTGGTTCGCCATCATCAAGGTGGTGGCCGTGCTGTGCTTCATCGTGCTGGGCGTGGCCATGCTGGCCGGCATCATCCACAGCGACGCGCCGGTGGGCATGCGCAACTGGGCGGTGGGCGACGCGCCCTTCGTGGGCAACGCCGCCACCTGGGTGGGCGTGGCCATGGTGGTGGCCTATTCGTTCCAGGGCACCGAACTGGTGGCGGTGGCGGCCGGCGAATCCGAAAACCCGCGCCGCAACGTGCCGCGCGCCATCAACCACGTGTTCTGGCGCATCCTGCTGTTCTACGTGCTGGCCATCCTGATCATCGGCCTGCTCATTCCCTATACCGACCCGCAACTGCTGCGCAACGAGGTCGAGGACGTGGCCGTCAGCCCGTTCACGCTGGTGTTCCAGCACGCCGGGCTGCTGTCGGCGGCCACCGTGATGAACGCGGTGATCCTGACGTCGGTGCTGTCGGCAGGCAATTCCGGCATGTACGCCGCCACGCGCATGCTGTTCAACATGGCCGTCGAAGGCCAGGCCCCGGCGATCTTCAAGCGCCTGACGCGCAGCGGCGTGCCGCTGTACGCGCTGCTGGCCACCACCGCGCTTGCCTGCCTGTGCATGTTCAGCGTGGTCTACAGCCCCAAGGCGGTCTACATCTGGCTGCTCAATTTCGCGGGCATGACCGAATTCATCGTCTGGCTGAGCATCGCGGTCAGCCATTACCGCTTCCGCCAGGGCTACATCAAGCACGGCTACGACACGGCCAACCTGCCCTACAAGGCCGGCCTGTTCCCGTTCGGCCCGCTGTTGGCCTTCGTGCTGTGCCTGCTGGTCACGCTGGGCCAGAACTACCAGGCCTTTCTGGACGAGCGCATCGACTGGATCGGCGTGGCCTCGACCTACCTGGCGATTCCGTTGTTCCTGGCGTTCTGGATCGGCCACCGGCTGATACGCAAGTCGCACTGGATTCGTTACGAGGACATGCAGTTCTACGGCCTGGAAGCCGATCGCGCGGCGGGGATTGGGCAGGATGAGCCGGCGGTGGCGGTGCGTTCCTGAGATCAGCGGTTCTCGCGGGGCTGACCCGTGCCGAGATTATCCGCCCAGGCTTGCACGGCCTGGTGATCGACAACGCGGCCACCCTCAACGTCGGTTAACGCTTCCTGGGTCTGCCGGTCAAGCTTTTCGTCCTGGGCGGGCCGGACCGAAAGTGCTTGCGTCATGATGTCGCCGTGCACGCATTGAAGTTGTGATGCCATCTGATCTACCTGGTTAGCCAACGGGCGCGCAGCCAGCACGCCCTGCCCCGAAAAAGTTGCCTGTGCCAAATCGCACGGCCTGCCCCTGACTGGGGTTATCAGGGCCAGTCACGATACCCCTGGACTCATCTCAAATGCACCACATCGGTGCATTTTTCGGACACTTTCCGCTACTTGCCGCTAGGGTAAAATACTGTATATTCATACAGCAATACCTACCCCAAACCCCAGGAAAACCGGGTCGTCCGCCCGCCATGCAGTCCCCAGAACACATCCACCCCGCCGTGTGGCGCGCTACCCAGCTTGCCCGGGGCGCCGCCCGCAGCCTACCCACCGGCCATGCCGCCCTGTCGGCCGAGCTGCCCGATGGCGGCTGGCCGCTGGGTTCGCTGATCGAACTGCTTACCCCGCAACCCGGCATCGGCGAAATCCGCCTGCTGCGGCCCGCCCTGGCGCAACTGGAAACCCGCCGCGCCATTGCGCTGGTGCAGCCGCCGCACGCCCCGCATATCGCCAGCTGGATGAGCTGGCGGCTCGATCCCCGGCAACTGCTGTGGGTGGCCCCCGAAAAACCCCTGGATGCCCTCTGGGCCGCCGAACAGATCCTTAAAAACGGCAGTTGCGGCGCGCTGCTGTGCTGGCTGCCCCACGTGCGCCCCGAATCCCTGCGCCGCCTGCACCTGGCCGCCCAGGCCAGCGACCTGCTCTTTGTCGCCCTGCGCCCGGCCAGCGCGGCGCAAAACGCCACCCCCGCCCCTTTGCGCCTGGCGCTTGCGCCCGCCGCGGGCGGGTTGTCCGTCCATATTCTCAAGCGCCGGGGGCCGGTCTGCGACACCCCGCTGTACGTAGGCCTCGAGCCCGGCGCCCTTACGCCTTCCCGCCATGCGCCTCTGGATCGCCGCCTACCTGCGCTGCCTGCCGCTGGACGCCCTGCGCCCGCACTGGCCGCATGAAGACCAGGCCTACGCGGTCCTCGACCAGGAACGCGTGGCCGCCCTCACCCCCGCCGCCCATCGGGCCGGGGTGCGCCCCGGCATGCGCCGCGGCGGCGCGGCGGCCATCGCCCCCGGCGTCGAACTGCTGACGCGCGAGCCCCTGGCCGAAGCCGACACCCTGCAAGGCGCGGCGCTGGCGCTGCTGCAATACACCCCCGAAGTCGCCCTGGCCGGCGACGACACCATCCTGCTCAACGTAGGCGCCAGCCTGCAATTCTTTCGCGGGCCGCGGGCCTTGCACCGGCGCGTGGCCGCCACGCTGGCCGCGCTGGACCTGCGCGTATCGCTGGGCATGGCGCCCACGGCGGCCGGCGCCTGGCTGCTG
>NZ_CADIJO010000028.1 GCF_902859705.1 Achromobacter deleyi
GGCCCTGGCCCGCCGCCTGCCCGACGCCCAGCCCGGCCGCCATGGTCTGGCCCAGCGCCGCGCCGGCCGCCAGGCCCGCGCCGATGCCGGCGATGCCGCCTTCGTTCTGCGCCGCCAGCGGAATGGACGTGGCCGTCTGGTACTGGGTGAACTTGCCCAGGTCGCCGGCCATGCCCATCGAGATCCGGGTATCCAGCGCCTTTTGCAATTCTTCGGGCAACGACACGTTTTCAACGGTGAAGTTGTCCAGCTTGACGCCATAGCGGTCGAACACCGGGGCCAACTGCTCGCTGATGCTTTGCGACATCAGGCCCTGGTTGCCGGCGATATCCAGGAACGGCACTTTCGAGCCGCCCAGCGCCGTCGTCATGGCGGCAACCACCATGTTGCGCAGCTGCAGTTCCAGGTCGTCGACGGTATAGACGTCGCGCGTACCGCTGATTTCGCGGTAGAACTTGGCCGGGTCGGTGATCTGGTACGAATACACGCCGAAGGCGCGCAGGCGCACCATGCCGAATTCGCTGTCGCGCAGCGTCACCGGCTGCGCCGTGCCCCAGCGCCGGCCCAGTTGCAGGCGGGTGCTGAAGAAGATGACGTCCGACTTGAAGGGCGACTCGAACAGCTTGTCCCAGTTCTTCAGGTACGTCAGGACCGGCAGCGTCTGCGTCGTCAGCTTGTACATGCCGGGGCCGAACACGTCGGCCACCTTGCCTTCGTTGACGAATACCGCCATCTGCGACTCGCGCACGGTCAGGCTGGCGCCGTACTGGATTTCGAAATCCTGCATCGGATGACGCCAGGCCAGCACGCCGTCGCCGTCCTCGTTCCATTGCAGGATGTCGATAAACTGCTTGCGGATAAATGAACCGAGACTCATGGCAAGTTCTCCTGTGTCAGATCGGAATCAGCGCGCCCGGCCGGATCAGGTCAGGCAGGCGGCGTTGACCACGCCGGCGGCCAGCGAGATCGATCCGATCAGGCCGCCCATGGCGATGTTGTTTTCTTCAATGGCCTCGTTCAGGCCGCGGATGGCCTGCGCCATGACCGCATAGACGATCAGCTGCACCACCATGGCGGCCACGCCCCAGACCACGAACATGATGAAGCTGGCGTGAATGGCGATGCTGGAGCACAGCGTGAAGGAAAAGCCCACCAGCGCGCCGCTGTAGGACAGCACCGCGGCGATATTGCCTTCGCGGATCAGTTCGAATTCCTTGTAGCGCGTCACGGTGGTGTAGACCGCGGTGAAAACGCCAAGCATGACCAGTGCCGAGACGATATAGATCAGATAGGTCACGGCCGGATGCATCGCTTCTCCCATATTCGCCCCCTTCAGGCCCTAATTGCGCGCAGTATATACGGCGGCTTCGATATACTGCGAACGCATTTTCTGAGTCGGAACCCCCATGCGCGACCGCGTTCTCATCCTGTCGGTATTGATCGTCGCTTCGTGCGGCTTGGGCTACGAGCTCATCAGCAGCGCGCTGGCCAGCTATCTGCTGGGCGATTCCATCCTGCAATTCTCGTCCGTCATCGGCTGCTATCTGTTCGCGATGGGCATCGGATCGTGGTTGTCAAAATATGTAAAAGACGACGACGTTTTGAATCGATTCATCGACGTCGAGCTGGCCGTCGCCTTGTTGGGCGGCGTTTCCGCCGCCGTCCTGTTCCTGGTGTTCGCCTGGCTGTCGGCGCCCTTTCGCGCCGCGCTGTACGTCGGCGTCTTCATCATCGGCTTGATGGTGGGCATGGAAATCCCGCTGGTGATGCGGGTCTTCAACCAGCGCAAGACGGAATTCCGCGAAATCGTCAGCCGCGTGCTGACCTTCGACTACCTGGGCGCGCTGGCCGTGTCGCTGGTCTTTCCGCTGCTGCTGGCGCCCAAGCTGGGCCTGCTGCGCACCGGGTTCCTGTTCGGCATCCTGAACGCCAGCGTGGCGCTCTGGACCACCTGGCTGTTTCGCGCCGAAGTGCGGCGCCCGGCCGAGAAAGCCATCCGCGGCAGCGTGGTGCTGGGCCTGTTGGCGCTGGGTTTCGCGTTCTCGGGCCAGATGACCGGCTGGGCCGAGAAAGGCCTGTACGGCGACGACGTGGTGCATGCCGAAACCACGCCCTACCAGCGCCTGATCGTGACCCGCTGGCACGACGACCTGCGCCTGTACATCAACGGCAACCTGCAGTTCTCGTCGCGCGACGAACATCGCTATCACGAGTCGCTGGTGATCCCGGGGCTGCAGGCGCTGCCGTGGGCCCGCAACGTGCTGGTGCTGGGCGGCGGCGACGGCCTGGCGGTGCGCGAGATCCTGAAATTCAAGCACGTCGAGCATGTGACGCTGGTGGACCTGGACCCGGCCATGACGGGCCTGTTTTCGCGGTCCGAACCGCTGACGCGGCTGAACCAGAATTCGTTGACGGATCCGCGCGTCACCGTCATCAACGACGACGCGGGCCGCTGGCTGGAAAGCCACGCCGAGGTCTATGACTACATCGTGGTCGACTTTCCCGACCCGTCCAACTTCGGGCTGGGCCGGCTGTATTCGGTGCCCGTCTACCACCTGATGGCGCGCCACCTGGCCGAGAACGGCTACATGGTCATCCAGTCCACCTCGCCCTACTTCGCGCCGCGCTCGTTCTGGAGCGTGGACGCCACGCTGAAGGAAGCCGGCCTGAACACCTGGCCGTACCATGCGTACGTGCCGTCGTTCGGCGACTGGGGATTCATCCTGGCCGGCAAGCGGCGCGACTACACGCCGCCCACGACGATTTCGGTGCCCACCCGCTACCTGGATCCGGCGACGATGCGCGAGCTGTTCCACTTTCCCGCCGACATGCCGGCGCTGGCCATGCCGCCGAACCGCCTGAACGAGCAATCGCTCGTGCGCTACTTCGACGAGGACTGGCGCAAGGTCATCCGCTGATGCGCCGCCGCACTTTCCTGTTGGGCGCGGCCACCGCCGCGGCGGCGGGCACGGCGGGCTATTACCGGTCACGCATCGTCGAGACCACGCCCGAGGTGCGCTACCCCGGCATGCAGGCGGGCCACGCACTGCGCGACGGCGCCGCACTGCCGGCGTCATCAAGCACCCGCCAAAGCCAGGTGGCGATCCTGGGGTCCGGCGTGGCCGGCCTGTCCTGCGCCTGGAAACTGGCGCGCGAGGGCTACACCGATTTCGTGGTCGTGCAAGGCCCGGAATACGGCGGCAACGCTGCGGCCGGCGTGCGCGACGGGCTGGACTATCCGCTGGGCGCGCACTACCTGCCGCTGCCCTCGATGCAATCCACCCACGTGCGCGAGATGCTGGCCGACTTCGGCATCGCCGAGCGCGATGCCTACGCCGCGCGGCCCTATTACGACGAAGCCATCCTGGCGCATTCGCCGCAAGAGCGCCTGCTGCGCGGCGGCCACTGGGAAGACGGCCTGCTGCCCATGACCGGCCTGCCCGACGGCCACGCCGAACAGCACCGCAAGTTCTTAGCGCTGGTGGATGTGCTGCACGGGCAGGTCGGCAACGATGGCCGCAAGGTCTTCTGCATTCCCATCTCCCTGTCGTCGCGCGACCCGGCCTGGCGGGCGCTGGACACGCTGACCTTCAAGGCCTGGCTGGAACGCGAAGGCTATACCTCGCCCGCCCTGCACTGGTACCTGAACTACTGCTGCCGCGACGACTACGGCGCCCAGTACGACGTGGTCTCGGCCTGGGCCGGCCTGCACTACTTTGCCAGCCGCGACGGCCATGCCGCCAATGCCGCAGAAGGCGCGGTGCTGACCTGGCCCGGCGGCCTGGCACCGCTGGTGCAGCGCCTGCACGACGCCATCAGCGCCCGCCTGGGCCACAGCAACTGGCTGCTGCCCGGCACCGCCATGCGGCTGCGCGAAACGCCCGCCGGCCCGCAGATCGACTGCCTGGCGCCCGGCCCCGCCTCGGCCGTCTACACACTGCAAGCGCGACGCGCCGTCTGCGCCATGCCGCTGTTCGTGACCCAGCACATCCTGCCGGACATCCGCGCCTATGGCTACGATCCGGCGGTGCATGCCTCGCCGCACGCGCCCTGGCTGGTGTCCAACTTCGTCATGGATGGCTATCCGCGCGAAGCGCCCGGCGAACCGCTGTCGTGGGACAACGTGGTCTACCAGGGCCAGGCGCTGGGTTACGTGGTGTCGACGCACCAGTTGCTGCGGGTGGCGCGGTCGCCGCGCACGGTCTTCACCGCCTACGACGCGCTCAGCGGCAAGACGCCGCAGGCCACGCGCCAATGGCTGGCCAGCGCCCGCCCCGAGGCCCTGCGCGACGAGGTGGCGGCCGACCTGGTGGCCGCCTACGGCGACGAGTTCTGGCGCCATGCGCGCCAGCTCGAGATCACGGTGCGCGGCCATGCCATGGCTTCGCCCTATTGCGGCTACCTGTCCAACCCCGGCCTGGCGGCGCTGCGCGACGTGGACGGCCCGGTGCTGTTCGCGCACGCCGACCTGTCCGGCTATTCGGTCTTCGAGGAAGCGGCGTGGTGGGGCGTGACGGCGGCCGGACGGATTCTGGGGCAACGGCCGGCGGCCTGATCGTCGTGCGCCCCGCTCGGGCCGCCAGCGTCCACGCCTCGACCTGATCTGCTTGCAGGCCGCCCCGGCTGCCCTACAATCGCCAGCGGGTCCCCTTGACCCTAGCCTGAGACCTAAAAAAACGATGGGAAAGCCAGTCATTGTGCTTGGCGCCGGCATGGTCGGCGTTTGCTGTGCGCTGGAACTGCAGCGCCGCGGCATGGATGTCACCCTGGTCGACCGCCAGGCCCCCGGGCTGGAAACCTCGCACGGCAATGCCGGCGTGCTGGCCCGCAGTTCCCTCATGCCGTTCAACCATCCCGGCCTGTGGCGCCAACTGCCCCGGCTGCTGCGTAACGACACGGTTCAATTCCGCTACCGCCCCGGCTACCTGGCCCGCAACCTGGGCTGGGCCGCCGGCTTCCTGTGGCGCGCCCGGTCTTCCGTGTTCGAGGAAACGGCCACGGCCCTGGACGGCCTGATCCGGCTGTCCGCCCCCGAACACCAGCGCCTGCTGGCCGAAGCGGGCATCAGCCATCGCCTGCGCGATACCGGCTGGATCTTCCTGTTCCGCAGCGAAGCGGCCTGGCAAGGCAGCGCCCTGGCGCGCGCCGCCTATGCCCGCCACCAGGTGCCGACGCAGGCGCTGGACCCGGCCGAACTGGCCCGGCTGGAACCCGCCCTGGCCCCGATATTCGCCCGCGCCCTGTGGATACAGGGCTCGTATTCCGTGGACGATCCGCGGGCGGTGGTGCAGGCCTATGCCGACCTGTTCCGCCGGTCGGGCGGCACGTTCAAGCCACTGCGGGCCACCGCCATCCGTCGCAACGGGCAAAACTGGACCGTGCAGGGCGACCAGGCGTCCGAGACGCTGACGGCGCCGGCCCTGGTGCTGGCGCTGGGCCCGTGGTCCAAGGCTTTGCTCAAGACCACCGGCATCGACCTGCCGATGGCGTTCGAACGCGGCTATCACATGCATTACGCGCCCGGCAGCGGCCCGGCGCTGGGCCGGCCCGTCTATGACACGGGCGGCGGCTACGTGCTCTCGCCCATGGCTCGCGGCCTGCGGCTGACCACTGGCGTGGAACTGGACGACTGCGACGCCCCCGCCCGGCCCGACCAGCTGGACCTGGCGGAAACCCGCGCCCGCGAAGCGCTGGCCCTGGGCGCCAGGCTTGATCCGCAAGCCTGGCTGGGCCGCCGCCCCACCCTGCCGGACAGCCGCCCGATGATCGGCCAGGCGCCGCGCCACCCCGGCCTGTGGCTGGCGCTGGGGCACCAGCACATCGGTTTCAGCACCGCGCCAGGAACGGCGAAGATACTAGGCGAGCTGATGGCCGGCGAAGGCGGTGAGCGTCATTCCGCCTTCCGCCCCGACCGGTTTCTCTGAGGCCTCACAGGACAAGGACACTCACGTGCACACCCCCGGCTTTCTAGGCGTGCTGATGCTGGACACCCGCTTTCCGCGGCCGCCCGGCGACGTCGGCAACGCCCAGACCTACGAACGCGCCGGCATCCCGGTGCGCTTTGTCACGGTGCAGGGGGCCTCGCCGCGCAAGATCGTGCAAGAGGCCGATCCCGCCTTCCTGCAGCCCTTCATCGACGCCGCCGTGGGTCTGGCGCGCGACGGTGCCGCGTTGATCTCCACCAGCTGCGGCTTCCTGGCCAGGTATCAGTCGGCGCTACAGGCCGCCGTGCCCGTGCCGGTGGTGACGTCCAGCCTCTTGCAGTGCCGCGGCCTTACGCGCGTGGGCATCGTCACCTTCGATGCGCAGTCGCTGTCGCGCGGCATCCTGGACGCGGTCGACGTGCCGGCCAACGCCATCGTCGAAGGGCTGGCGCCCGGCTGCGAGATGCATGCACGCATCCTGGAAAACAGCCCCGTGATGGACCTGGCCGAGGTCGAGCGCAACGTCGTGGATGCCGCCACCCGCCTGGCGGCGCGGGCGCCCGGCCTGACCGACATCGTGCTGGAATGCACCAACATGCCGCCCTACCGCGACGCCGTCGCACGCGCCACCGGCCTGCCGGTGCACGACATCGAAACGCTGCTGATCAAGACCTGGCGGGGCCTGGCGGCCTGACCGGCCCGCCATGAAAAACGCCCGCTGCGGGCCTCGGGTCGAGGCTTGCAGCGGGCGTGTTGCCGACCGGGTCGGCGCGCCGGTCAGCCGAGCAGCAAGGCGTCGTCAGACAGCTTTTCGCCGCGCACGCGCTCGAACATGGCCAGCAGGTCGGGCACGTCCATGCCGCGGCGTTCGTCGCCGGACACGTCCAGCACCACCTGGCCCTGGTGCAGCATCACCGTGCGGTCGCCCACGTCCAATGCCTGGCGCATGCTGTGCGTGACCATCATGGTGGTCAGCTTGTTTTCGGCCACGATGCGGGCCGTCAGTTGCAGCACGAAATCGGCGGTGCGCGGGTCGAGCGCGGCGGTGTGCTCGTCCAGCAGCAGGATGCGCGACGGTTGCAGCGCGGCCATCAGCAGGCTCACGGCCTGGCGCTGGCCGCCCGACAGCAGGCCGATGCGGTCGGCCAGGCGGCTTTCCAGGCCCAGGCCCAGCGTGGCCAGGCGTTCACGGAAACCGTCTTTCATCGACGCCTTGACGGCGCGGCTGTAGCCGCGCCGCGCGCCGCGCAGCTGCGCCAGCGCCATGTTCTCTTCGATGGTCAGGTCTTCGCAGGTGCCCGCCATGGGGTCCTGGAACACGCGGGCCACGCGGCCGGCGCGGGCCCAGACGGGCTGGCGCGTCACGTCCACGCCATTGATTTCGATCTTGCCGGAATCGATCGGCAGGTCGCCCGACACGGCGTTCAGGAAGGTCGACTTGCCCGCGCCGTTCGAACCGATGACGGTGACGAACTGGCCTTCGGGAATGTCCAGAGACAGGCCGCGCAGCGCGCGCGTTTCGATCGGCGTGCCCGCGTTGAAAGTGATCTTGAGGTCTTTTGCGGACAGCATATCAGCGCCCCTTCTTGCCGAGGAGCCGGCGCTTGAGCATGGGGATGACCAGGGCGATGGTGACCAGGACCGCGGTGACGAGGTTCAGGTCTTGCGCCTTCAGGCCGATGAAATCGCTATTGAGGGCCAATGCGATGAAGAAGCGGTAGACGATGGCGCCGATGATGACGGCCAGCGTGGCCAGCACCAGCTTGCGCGACGGCAGGATGCTTTCGCCCACGATCACGGCGGCCAGGCCGATGACGATGGTGCCGATGCCCATGGAAATGTCGGAACCGCCCTGGGTCTGCGCGAACAGCGCGCCGGCCATGGCGACCAGCGCGTTGGACAGCGCCATGCCGAACAGGATCATGCGGCCGGTATTCACGCCCTGGGCGCGGGCCATGCGGCCGTTCGAGCCGGTGGCGCGCACCGCCAGACCCGTCTGGGTGGCGAAGAACCAGTCCAGCGCCAGCTTGGCCAGCACCACGATGACCACCAGGATCAGGGGCCGCGCCACGTAGTCCGACAGCCAGCCCGGCTGCAGGATGGTGAAGACGGTGGGTTCGGTGATCAGCGGCACGTTGGGCTTGCCCATGATGCGCAGGTTCACGGAGTACAGCGCGATCATCATCAGGATACTGGCGAGCAGATCCATGATCTTGAGCTTGACGTTGAGCCAGCCCGTGACCAGGCCGGCGGCCGCGCCGGCAAAGGTGGCCGCGATGGTGGCGATGAACGGGTCGGTGCCCGCGGCGATCAGCGTGGCACAGACGGCGCCGCCCAGCGGAAAGCTGCCGTCAACGGTCAGGTCCGGGAAGCGCAGCAGGCGAAAGGAGATAAACACGCCCAAGGCCACCAGGCTGAAGATCAGGCCGATCTCCAGTGCGCCTAACAACGAGAACAATGACATGGGTCAAATCCAATCAGGTAAGGAACGAGCATATTAGAGATTTGAAACGTCCAACTTCTTGCGTTTCGGCATCAGTTTTACCCGAGCTTTTGCAATAAACGTTTCTTGCCGCGTGATTTTCTCTCGATTCCTGCCAAGGCGTCGCCAGGCTTGGCGGCCAGGGCCGCAAGCGGGCTGCTTGATGGACGCTCCGGGGGAGCAAAACGCAGCGTGGCGGCCAGAAGCCGACATGCCGTTCAAGACCAACGCCATCGCGCCGGGCCGCGCGCACCTTGTGGATGCTGCCGCCCTGTGGACCCCGCCTGTCGGCCGGGCAAACAAGAAAACAAGATAAAACAAACCCCGCTCGCGCCGGGTAGGCACGAGCGGGGCGAACCAGCCGATACTTTACTTCACGACCACCGCGGCCGACTTGATGACCGCGTCGGACAGCGTCACGCCTTGCTTGGCGGCCGCGCCCGGGTTCACGTAGAGCTCGAGCTTGTTGATGGTTTCGGACGGGATGGCGCCGGGCTTCTCGCCCTTCAGGATGCGCACCACCACCTTGCCCGTCTGCACGCCCAGGTCGCGGTAGTTGATGCCCAGGGCGGCGATGCCGCCGCGCTTGACGCTGTCGGTATCCGAGGCGATCAGGGGGATCTTGGCGTCGTTGCCGACCTTCACCAGCGACTCGTAGGCCGAGACCACGTTGTTGTCGGTGTTGGTGTAGATGACGTCGACCTTGCCGATCAGGCTGCGCGCGGCGGACGCCACGTCGACCGAACGCGGGGCGGCGGCTTCGACCAGGCTCATGCCCGACTTGGGCAGGATTTCCTGCAGCTTCTTGACCACCACGACCGAGTTGGCTTCGCCCGGGTTGTAGACGATGCCGACGCGCTTGGCGTTGGGAACGATCTTCTTGATCAGGTCGACCTGCTTGTCCAGCGCCAGCAGATCCGACACGCCCGTCACGTTGGTGCCCGAGGCGTCCATGCTGGACACGAGCTGGGCGGCAACCGGATCGGTCACGGCGGAATACACCACCGGCACGTCCTTGGTGGCGGCCACTACGGCCTGGGCCGACGGGGTGGCGATGGCCACGATGGCGTCGGGCTTGTCGCCGACGAACTTGCGGGCGATCTGGGCAGCGGTGCCGTTGTTGCCCTGCGCGCTCTGGTACTGCCACTTCAGGTTCTTGCCCGGCTCGTAGCCGGCGGCCTTCAGGGCGTCCTGCACCCCGTCACGCACGGCATCCAGCGCCGGATGCTCGACGATGGCGGTGACCGCCACCGACTTCTGCTGCGCCGACACCGGCGCGGCGATCGCCATCGCCAGCGCCATGGCGCCCACCGTCAGAAAATGTTTTTTCCCGATCAGCATAGATAAGCTCCTTGAACCCTTGGTATTTGTTCATTGTTACGGCTGTTCCGCAGGCTTCCCTGCGGTTCCGGTCCAGCCGTAAAGCCGTATAGTCTAACGTGTCGCAACACAAATTAACTTGGGGGGAATCCCTGAAATGGTGCATGCGCAGCACGCCTGCCCCATGTCGGGGCGAGCGGCGCCAATATACTAAAAGCGCCGCCCCCGCGCGACACGACATCCGCGACATCGCCGTCGCGGCACCTGATTGGCGCCACCCAAAGGCCTTACCATGATCAAACGCGCATTGGGCCGTTCCGGCCTGCAGATCCCTCCCCTGACTTTCGGCGGCAACGTCTTCGGCTGGACCGTCGACGAGGCCGGCACGTTCTCGCTGCTGGACGCCCTGGTTGACGCGGGCCTGAACTTCATCGACACGGCCGACGTGTATTCGCGCTGGGTCCCCGGCAACCAGGGCGGCGAATCCGAAGCCCTGATCGGCAAATGGCTCAAGCGCTCGGGCAAGCGCGACCAGGTCCTGATCGCCACCAAGGTCGGCATGGAAATGGGCCCGGACGCCAAGGGCCTGGCGCCGGCCTACATCCGGCGATCGATCGACGCCTCGCTGGCGCGCTTGCAGACCGACCACGTCGACCTGTACCAGTCGCACAAGGACGACCCGGACACCCCGCTGACCGATACGCTGGGCGAATACGCCAAGCTGATCGCGGCCGGCAAGGTGCGCGCCATCGGCGCGTCCAACTACACGCCGGTGCGCCTGTCCGAAGCGCTGATCGCGGCCGAACGGCACAACCTGCCGCGCTACGAAAGCATCCAGCCCGAATACAACCTGTACAGCCGCGAGCCCTTCGAGGCCGGCTTGCAGGCCCTGGTGAAAGCGCAGGACATGGGCACCATCAACTACTACGCGCTGGCCAGCGGCTTTCTCAGCGGCAAATACCGCAGCCCGGCCGACGTCGGCAAGAGCGCGCGCGGCAAGAAGATCGTCGACACCTACCTGAACGACCGCGGCTACCGCATCCTGAAGGCGCTGGACGAAGTCGCCGAAGACGCCGGCTGCACGCCCGCGCAGGCCGCGCTGGCCTGGCAGATCGCGCAGCCGGGCATCACCTCGCCGATCGTCAGCGCCACGTCGCTGGCGCAACTGGATGAATTGGTGAAGGCGGCCAGCCTGACGCTCACGCGTGACCAGTTGGCCAAGCTCAGCCTGGCCAGCGACTGGCGCTGAAGGCGATGAAACCGGTGCGGGCCACGGCCCGCGCCGGGTGCATCAGAAGCGCTGCGTCAAGGTCACCAGCGCGCTGCGGCCTTCGCCGTAGAACACCGAGTTGTAAAAGCCCATCGAGCGGTAGTACTTCTTGTCGGCCAGGTTGCGCACGTTCAACTGCACCTGCGTCTTGTCGCTGAAGTTGTACTGCGCCATCAGGTCGAACAAGGCATAGGGCTTCTGCACGATCGACCCCGACTGCAGGCCGTAATAGGTCTGCGCGCTGGTCTGGCTTTGCCAGCGCACGCCGCCGCCCACCGTCAGCTTGTTCCATGCGCCCGGCAGGCGGTAGGCCGTGCTCAGCTTGAGCAACTGTTCAGGCTGGGTGGTCTGCACCTTCTTGCCGGCGTTGTCCTTGGACTGGCGGTAGGTATAGCCCAGGAACACGTTCCAGCCCGGCACGACCTCGCCCGCCAGCTCGGTTTCGAAGCCGCGCGTGCGGGTTCCGTCCAGGATGTAGTACCAGCCGTCGTCGTGCGCATAGTCATAGCCGCCGTACTCGGCCACGTCCTTCTGGTCGGTCTGGAACACCGCCACCGACGCGTTCAGGCGCCCGTCCAGGTACGAGGCCTTCACGCCCGCTTCATAGTTGTGGCCATAGGCCGGGCCCGCCATGCTCCAGTCCCGCGTCTTGACCATCTGCGGCTGGAAGATGTTGGTGTAGCTGACGTAGGCGGTGTAGGTGTCGTTCAGATCGTAGGTCAGGCCGACATAGGGCGTGACCTCGGAATACGTATGCGAATAGCCGGTCACGCCGCCGCTGGTCTCGGTGGATTCCCAGCGGGTCCAGCGCGCGCCGGTCAACAGGTGCAGGCTGTCGGTCAGCCCCAGGCGCAGCGTGCCGTACACGCCCGTCTGCTTGTCGCGGTGGGTCTGCGACAGTGCCAGGATGTCCCAGTTGGGGGTGGGCCAGTCACCCGTCCAATGCTTCACGTCGGGGATCGGATAGTTGGCCTGGTCGCTGGTGTCCCAGCTCTGGTTCCAGGCATTGATGACCGAATGCGAAAAACCCAGGTTGAACTGATGGCGCCGGCCAAAGGCGTCAAAGCCGCCGTCCATGGAGCCGCCGTACACGTCCTGGTCGCTGCCGCCCTTGAACTTGCGAAGCAGCGGCGGCGTGGAAAAGCCGTCGATCGTCATCGGCACGTCGGACGTGAACAGCAGCGGCGCGTTGAACGTGTTTTCCAGCCGCGTGTACGACAGGCGGGCATTCCAGCCGTTGGCAAAGCCGTGCTCGACCTGGGCAAAATACTCGTGCGAATCGGTGTCCCAGCGCGACCACTTGGCGCCCATGGCCTGGCCCTTGGGCCAATCGATGGGCTTGCCGTTGGCGTCCAGCGCGGGCAGGCCGCCCCAGCTGATGCCGCTGGGGCGGGTGCGCTGCACCGAGCCGCCCACGCTGACCGTGGTGGCCTCGGCCACGTCCGCCTCGATGATGCCGTACAGCACGTCGCGCTTTTTCTTGTACAGGTCCATGGTGTCGCCGCGGCGCTCCTTGGCCCCCACCAGGCGGCCGCGCACCGAGCCGGATTCGTTGAACGGCGTGGACAGGTCGATCTCGCCGCGATAGGTGTCTTCGGTGCCGGCCGCGATCTTGGCGATGCCCTGGAATTCACGCGTGGGCCGCTTGCGGATGAAGTTGACCGAGCCCCCCGGATTGCCGGTGCCGCTCATCAGGCCGGTCGCCCCGCGGATGATTTCCACGTGGTCGTAGATCACCGGGTCCAGATTGCCATCGCCGAACTGGTACAGCCCGTTCAGCGGCTTGACCACACCGTCGAACTGGAAGGTATCCAACGAAAAGCCGCGTGAATAGTAGGTCAGGCGTTCGGATTCGGCCTGCTGCACGTTCATACCAGTGGCGTTCTCCATCACGTCGCGCACGGTCGTGATCGAGCGGTCGTCCAGTTGCTGGCGCGTCAGCACGCTGGTGGATTGCGGCGTTTCGCGCTGCGACAGCACCAGGCCATTGGCCGAGCGCATCCAGTCGGCGGTGTACAGGCCCGAGCCTTCCGTGGTGGCGCCCGCGCCCAGCACCAGCACCGGCGCCAGTTGCGTGGCCTGCTGGCCCGTGCGTTGCAGCAGATAGTCGCCATCGCCCCGGCGCAACGCTTCCAGCTGGGTACCGGCCAGCAGCGCGGCGAAACCCTGATCGATGCCGTAGGCGCCTTGCAGGCCGGCGCTTTGCAGGCCTTCGGTCAGGGCGGGGTCGAACGACAGCAGCACCCGCGCCTGCTGCGCGTAACCGGCCAGCGCCGCGCCCAGCGGCCCGGCGGGAATATCGACCACGCGGCCGGCTGCGGCGGGCGGTGCGGCCTGCGCCTGCACGGCTTGCGGGGCCAGGGCGCCGCCGGCCAGGGCGGCCAGCACCAGCGCGGCAAACGCCTTCATGCGCAGGCTGGCCCGCGCGGCGGGATGGGAAGGGGCAAACGGCAAAGACATGGTCAGGGTTCCAGGCAAAGAAAGTCGGGGCTACACCCGTATGCCAATCGAAACCGCGAAAGTGACAGTCCCGCCTGAGTTTTTTTCTAACGGCCCTACGGCCTGGCGCGCAGCGTCACCCAATAGCGCGTATAGCGCTGCGCCTGCACCGGCAGCGCGCGTTCCACCGCCGCCAGGATGCGGTCGGTGTCGCCCAAGGGGAACGAGCCGGAAATCCGCAACCCGGCCACCGCCGGATCGCAGGCCAGCCGGCCAGGCCGGTGGCGGCCGAGTTCGTCGATGAAATCGTCCAGCCGCATGTTGTCGGCATACAGCGCGCCCTGCACCCAGGCGGCGGCGTGCGGCGCCGGGCGCGCCGGCTGCACCGCGCCGCCATCGAAATAGGCGGAAAAGCCGGCCGGCACCGTTTCTGCCCCTTCGGCGTTGGCATGGATGGGCTGGATGCGCACGGCGCCTTCGGTCACGGCCGTCCAGGCCTGGCCGTCCAGCAGCCGCACGGTGTAGCGCGTGCCCAGCGCAGTCACCTGCCCCTGCGGCGTCACCACCCGCAAGGGCCGCGGCGGCTGGCGTGCGTCCGGGCGCGACGCCAGGTGCAATTCGCCACGGCGCAGGATGACCAGCCGTTCGGTGGCGGTAAAGCGCACGTCGGCCGCGCTGTCGGTGTTCAGGGTCAGCACGCTGCCGTCGTCCAGCGCCACGCTGCGGCGTTCGCCCACGCGGGTGGAGAGCGCCGCCGTCCAGCTCTGCCATTGCAGACCGGCGGCGGCCAGGCCGCCCGCGCCCAGCGCCAACGACAGGACCTTGAGCGCCTGGCGACGGCCGCGCGCACGCGGCCGATCCAGCGCGGCGATGCCGGCCTGGCGATCCACCTGGCCGAACTGGCGCCCCAGTTGCTCGACCCGATCCCACGCCGCGCGGTGCTGCGGGCTGGCGTCCACCCAGCGGCGCCAGGCCGCCGTGTCGGCCGCGCCGGCATCATCCGCGCCCAGCCGCACGAACCAGAGGCTGGCCTCGCGGATCACATCGTCGGAAAGCCTGCCCACCTGGCCGCTCACCACGCCGTCAGGCAATGCTGCATGGCACGCGCCAGGTATTGGCGCACCGAGCTGACCGACACCTGCAGGCATTCGGCGATCTCGGCGTGGCGCAGCCCTTCCAGTTGCGACAACAGGAAGGCGCGGCGCACCTTGGGCGGCAGGCCGTCAAGCAGGCGGTCGATTTCGATCAGCGCTTCCAGCGCCAGCGCGCGGCGTTCAGGCGAAGGCGCCAGCCCGTCTTCCTGCGCGGCCAGCGTGTCCAGGTAGGCACGTTCGATATCCCGGCGGCGGAACAGATTGACCATCAGGCCATGGGCGATGGTCACGAGGTAAGCGCGCGGCTCGCGATACGAGCGCGCCTCGCCCGCGCGCAGCAGCACTTTCAGGAAGGTGTCCTGCGTCAGGTCGGCGGCATCGAACGGGCAGCCCGTCTTGCGCCGCAGCCAATCGCACAGCCAGGACTGATGCTGCTGGTAAAGCCCTTCGACAGGCGCTTGAGAACCGCTGTGATTCATGGCCATGCGACGGACCGGGTGGATTCATTAATGATAATAGTTATCAATTGTAATCCAATCCGGCCCGCCCGGCCATCAATCCAGCTTAACCCCCGAATCGCTGACCACCTTGGCCCAGCGCGAGACTTCGCTGTCGACGAACTTGCCGAACTCGGCGCCCGTCAGCGTCGGCACGGCCGAGCCATTGCTTTCCCAGGTTTCCTTGATCTTGGGCGCGTTCAGGGCCTTGGTGATTTCGGCCGTCATGCGGTCCACGGCCTCGGGCGGCGTGCCGGCCGGCGCCCAGATCGCATACCAGGTCGACACCACGTAGTTCGGCACGCCGGCTTCGGCCGCGGTGGGCACGTCCGGCAGCGACGGCGAACGCTTGTCGGCGGCCACCGCCAGCGGCTTGATGGTGCCCGAACGGATGTGGCCCGACGAAGACCCCAGCCCGTCGAAAGCCAGGTCCACCTGGCCGCCGATCAGCGCGGTCAGCATGGGGCCGGCGCCCTGGTAGGGCACGTCCACCAGCTTGATGCCGGTCTGCATGGCGAACAATTCACCGGCCAGATGGTGCGTGCTGCCCTTGCCGGCCGTGCCGAAGTTGATCTCGCCCGGGTGCTTCTTGGCATAGTCGACGAATTCCTGCACCGTCTTGACCGGCAGCTTGGTGGCGTTGATGACGACCACCTGCGGCGGCTGCGCCACCAGCGCGACCGGCACGAAGTCTTTCTGGATGTTGTAGTTCAGGCTCTTGTACAGCGACGGCGCCAACGCGTGGTGCGCCCCGCCCATGAAGAAGGTGTAGCCATCGGGCCGGGCCTTGGCCGCCACGCCCGCGCCAACGGTGCCGCCCGCCCCGCCCTTGTTGTCGATCACGACAGACTGCCCCATCTGCAGGGTGAGCTGCTGGGCCAGCGGGCGGGCAAAGGTATCCGTGCCGCCGCCTGCGGGGAACGGCACGATGAGCGTGATGGGCCGTTCCGGCCAGGATGCGGCGCCGGCGGCGCCGCCAAACCCTGCGGCCGCCGTGGCCAGCAGGGCCGTGGCGAGTATGCGGTATTTCATATTGTCTCCTCTTGCTGCAGCGTGGGGACGGCGCGTTTCCCGCGTCTCGTCTCTTGTGTTTTCTGGATCGGGTGCTGCCAGGGTATTGCGGGGGGTTATGGACTGGCGTGGGGATCGGGCTCCTTGAAAAAAATGCCGGTCCATGGGGACCGGCACGGCTTCGCAGCGCTACAGCGTCTGATAGGTTTCGCGCAGCACGTTCTTTTGCACCTTGCCCATCGTGTTGCGAGGCAATTGGTCCACGATGTGCAACCGCTTGGGCACCTTGAAGTTGGCGATGCGCGCCTTCAGTTCGGCCTGCATCGCGGCCGCGTCCAGCGACACGCCTTCCTTGGGCACCACCACCGCCACCACCGCTTCGCCGAAGTCCGCGTGCGGCACGCCGATCACGGCCGATTCGGCCACGCCCGGCATGTCATCGATCAGGGTTTCGATTTCTTTGGGGTAGACGTTGAAGCCGCCGGAAATGATCAGGTCCTTGCTGCGGCCCACGATCGACAGGTAGTCGGCCGGCACGTCGCGGCCCGCGGATTCGCCGCCCCAGCGGCCGACGTCGCCCGTCTTGAACCAGCCGTCGGCGGTGAATTCCTCGCGCGTCTTTTCCGGCATGCGCCAGTAGCCCGAGAACACATTGGGCCCGCGCACCTGCACGTTGCCGATCTCGCCCGGCGCCAACGCAATGCCGGCATCGTCCACCACCCGCACCTGCACGCCCGGCAAAGCCCGGCCCACGGTACCCGCCAGGCGTTCGCCATCGGCCGGATCGTAGGGGTTGGAGGTCAGCATCACGGTTTCGCTCATGCCGTAGCGTTCGAGAATGGCATGGCCGCTGCGCTGGGCGAAATCGGAAAAGGTCTCGGCCAGCAGCGGCGCCGACCCCGAGATGAACAGGCGCATGTTGGCGCACAGTTCACGGTTGAAACGCTTGTCGGCCAACAACCGCACGTAATACGTGGGCACGCCCATCATCACCGTGCTTTGCGGCAGATAGCGCAGCGCCAGGTCGGCATCCAGCTTGGGCAGCCAGATCATCTTGGCGCCGGCCAGCAAGGCGCCGTGCGACGCCACGAACAGGCCATGCACGTGGAAGATCGGCAGCATGTGCAGCAGCACGTCGTCCGAACGCCAGCCCCAGTATTTGTGCAGCACCTGAGCGTTGGACGCCAGGTTGCCATGCGACAGCATTGCGCCCTTGCTGCGGCCGGTGGTGCCCGACGTGTACAGGATTGCAGCCAGGTCATCCGGCTTGCGCACCACGGTCTTGAACGTCTGGGGCAGGCCGCCCGCGGCATCCAGCAGCGTGCCGCTGCGGTCTTCGTCCAGCGTATAGACATGGGCGCAGCCGGCCTTGTCGGCAGCGCGTTGCACCCAGTCGCGGTTCTTGCTGGCGCACACCACCACGGCGGGTTCCGCGTTGCCCAGGAAGTACTCGATCTCGGCTTCGCGATAGGCCGTGTTCAGCGGCAGGTACACCAGCCCCGCGCGCAGCGTGGCCAGGTACAGCAGCAGGGCCTCGGGCGATTTCTCGACCTGCACCGCCACCCGCGCGCCCTCGGGCAGCTTGAGCGAACTGAGCAGATTGGCCAGGCAGGCGGTGGCCCGGTCGATGTCGTCCCAGGTGTAGGCAAGGTCGGGCGTCTCCAGCGCGACCTGCTTGCGGTTGGCGGGAAATCCGCCTTGCAGCACAGCGTATAGGTTGGCGTTGCTCACCGTATTCAATCTCCGGAAAAAAGAGGGTCTACGCCGGCCAGGAAGGCACGCACGCCTTCCTTGTGGTCGCGGCTGTCGGCGTAGGAGAAATAATCCTGGTATTCGTCTTCGGTCAAGGCGCCGCCACGGGCCAGCCGGGCGGACAGGCGCTTGTTGATACGGGCGGCCAGCGGCGCGCCCTGGGCGATGCGTTCGGCGCTGCGGCGCGCCTGGGCGGCCACATCGGCATCGGCCACGATGCGGGTCAAAAGGCCCAGGTCGCGGGCCTCGGCGGCGCCGAACACGCGGCCTTCCAGCAGGATGGCAAGCGTGGCTGCGCGTCCCGCCAGCGCCAGCAGGCCGCGCATTTCATCGGGCGCCATGGGAAAGCCCAGCCGGTTGATCGGCACGCCGAAGCGGGCGGATTCCCCCGCGATGCGCAGGTCGCACTGGCTGGCGATTTCCAGCCCGCCGCCCACGCACACACCTTCGATCTGGGCCACCACCGGCTGCGGACATTCGGCCACCGCCCGCAGCGCGGGCGCCAGCACCTCGCGGTGGTAACGCTGCACACCCGCGGCGTCGGCGCGTTCGACCGGAAATTCGCGGATGTCGGCGCCCGCGGCGAAATTGCCGCCCTCGCCGCGGACCACCACGCAGCGCAGCGCGTCGTCCTGCGCGATGCGTGTGAACACATCGCGCAGCTCGTGC
This sequence comes from Achromobacter deleyi, assembly GCF_902859705.1. Lineage (GTDB taxonomy): Bacteria > Pseudomonadota > Gammaproteobacteria > Burkholderiales > Burkholderiaceae_B > Achromobacter > Achromobacter deleyi. The sequence goes on from NZ_CADIJO010000028.1 coordinate 18,459, forward strand.
CACATGGCCACGGTGATGGCGTTCAGGCGGCCCGGGTGCGATAACGTCACCCAGGCCAGATGGCCTTCGCGCTGCAGCAGCACGCGGCCGGCCACGTCGTCTGTCATGTCCCCTCCCGAGTTTGTCTGCGGGCCTGCCGGCATGGCACAGGCCCGCGCTCTTCTGTATTTATTGCCGGGCGGCGCGGCCGTCAGGCCACGCGCCCCACGCTGCGGCTGACCTGGGGCTTGCCATCGTGCAGCCGCGCCAGGTTGTCGTCGAGTTCATCCAGGTCGTACAGGTAGTTGACCATCAGCGCGCACGACTGCTTGAGTCCCTTGGCCGAGGTATCGGCCGCCCAGTTCAGGCGTTCGATGCGCGCGCCGTTGCCCAGGTGAAAGCGCGCCACCGCGTCCACCGGCAGGCCGTTCTTCATGGATTGCAGGTAGTGCGCGGCCAGCCGGAAGGCGGCACGCTTGACCACGTCGGGCGTCTTCTTGGCCTGCGCGGCTCGCGCCAACCGGGCCACCCAGCGCTGGCCATCGGGCACACCGGCACGCTTGCGCGCCTTGGCCCGCGCCTTGTCTTCGCGCACGATGGCTTCGACCGCGTCGGCGTCCAGCTTGCCCAGCCAGTCGGCAAAGCCGGGAATCGGCGACAAGGTCGCGAACGACTTGAGCTTGGGCAGTTCTTCCAGCAATTGCTCGACCACGCGCTTGAGCAGGAAGTTGCCGAAGCTGATGCCCTTCAGGCCCGGCTGCGTGTTCGAGATGGAATAGAAGATCGCCCAGCGCGCCTTGTCCAGGTCCTGGCTGGGCGCATCGCTGTCCAACAGCACCTGCACGTTGTCGGCCATCTGGCCGGCAAAGGCGACTTCGACGAAGATCAGCGGCACGCCCGGCATCTGCGGATGGAAATAGGCGTAGCAGCGGCGGTCGGGCGCAACCCGGTGGCGCAGGTCGTCCCACGATTTGATCTCGTGTACGGCCTCGTAGATGATCAGTTTTTCCAGCAGCGACGCGGGCGAATCCCAGGTCAGCGGGCGCAGTTCGAGCAGGCCCACGTCGAACCAGGCCGACAGCAGGCCTTCCAGGTCTTTGTCCAGCGCCTGGATGCCCGCCACCTGCTTGCGCCAGCGCAGCATGTCGGCGCGCAGTTCCACCAGGAAACGCAGGCCCAGCGGCTGCGCATTGAAACGCTTGAACAGGCGCACGCCTTCGCCGGCCTCGCCCGCGAAACTGCCGCGCACCTGCGCCAGCGCGGCCAGCATCAGGCGGCGGTCCTTGCCGTCGGCCGCGCCGTATTGCTCGCACCAGCGCCGCGCCAGCTTGTTGGCGGCCACGTCGGTCAGGCGCGCCTCGAACAGGCGCCGCACTTCGGATTCGCTGGGCAGGCGGCCGCGTTCCCACAGGCGTCCCAGGCGCGTGATCAGGCTGCCGGCCTCGTTGGCGGCCGACTCCACGGTGTCGGGTTCGGGCTCAGGCGTGCGTGCGCCGCGCGCGGGCGCGAGATTGGCGGGTGCGTTCATGGGCGGGTTCCTCAGCAACGGGAAGGTCGGAAAACGGCGTGTCCTGCGGATCGTCGGCGGCCAGGGCGCGCAGCACTTCAAGTTGGCGCATCAGGTGGTGGCGGGCCAGCGCTTCCGCGCGTTCGCCATCGCGGGCGCGCAGGGCCTCGAAGATGGCCAGGTGCTCGCCGCAGGATTCCTGGATGCGGCCAGGCCAGGCCAGGCTGCGGTGGCGCGACAGGCTCAGCACCTTGCGCAGGTTGCCCACCATGTCCACCAGCCATTGATTGCCGGCCAGCGCCTGCACGGCCTCGTGGATCAGGTAGTTGGTCTGGTAATAGGCGTCGATGCGGCCGGCGGCGGCATGGCCGGCCAGCGCCTCGTGCAGCGGCGCCAGCGCCGCCAGTTGCGCATCGGTGGCCTTGCGCGCGGCTTCGAAGGCGCAGCGGCCTTCCAGCATGGCCATCAGCGGAAAGATGTCTTCGAGGTCTTGCGGGGACAGTTCATTGACGAAGCAGCCGCGGCGCGGCTCCAGCCGCACCAGGCCTTCAGTGGCCAGCACCTTCAGCGCCTCGCGCAGCGGCGTGCGGGAAATGCCGAGCTCGCCGGCCAGCCGCAACTCGTCGATCCATTCGCCATTGCGCAGCGCGCGGGCATGGATCATGCCCCGCAGGCGATCCGCGACTTCCAGGTACAGGGCTTGCCGGACGATGGGTTGGGTCATGGGCTGACGGCTGGAACACGCCGTAATTCATAATTATGAATAAGCCCATCATATCCCTGGCGGTCGGATTCCGGCTAGCCGGACCGCTAAGGATTTGCCCTAACCCGCCGCGACAGAACGCGCGGGCGGGCCGGGACTTTCGGGGAATCAGAAGTGCAGAATCCCGTCGACCGCGTGGCGGGTCAACGAACGCGCCCAGCGGCGGGCCGGCAGGCCGTACTTGGACTCGACCACCTCGGCGCGCGCCAGCAGCTCGGCCGGCGTGATCGCCAGGCGCGGGCCGGAAAACGCCAGCACGATCTGGTTGCCGGCGTCGATTTCAGGCAGCAGCACGATGCGGTCGTCAAAGGCCTTGGACAGGTTGTCGATGTTCTTGCCGAAGCTTTCGTGGCGGCCGAACAGGTTCACTGCCACCACGCCGACTTCGCCCAGCACCCGGCGGCAGTCGCGATAGAACTTGACGCTGTCGCGCACCGGACCGGCGGCGGACGCGTCGTACAGGTCCACCATCAGCACCGGGCAGCGGCCGGCATTGGCGGGGTCAGCCGCCCAGACTGCCGCGTCGTCGTGTTCGACCGTGAGCCGGTTTTCGCCGGGCAGGCGGAAGAACATATGGCAGGCGGCGGTCACGCGCGGGTTCCATTCCACCGCCAGCAAGGGGCTGCGCGTGTGCTTGACGCAGAAGCGCGCCAGCGACCCCGCGCCCAGGCCGAACATGCCGATGGCCTCTTCCTTGGGCGGTTCCAGGAACAGCAGCCAGGCCAGCATCTGGCTGGTGTATTCCAGCACCAGTTCCGACGGGTTCTTGATGCGCATGGCGCCCTGGACCCATTCGGTGTTGAAGTGCAGATAGCGCACGCCGTCCACTTCGGACAGGGTCGGCTGGTCCAGTTCAGAGGGGAATTTGGATTTATACATGGCGCGATTGTAGGGCCGGCGGGCGGGGCCAGCCCCGCCCGCCGCGCGATCAGATGCGCTCGAAGATCGCGGCGATGCCCTGGCCGCCGCCGATGCACATGGTGACCAGCGCGTAGCGGCCCTGCACCCGTTGCAGCTCGTGCAGCGCCTTGACGGTGATGATCGCACCGGTGGCGCCGATGGGGTGGCCCAGGCCAATGCCGCTGCCGTTGGGGTTGACCTTGGCCGGGTCCAGCTTCAGCTCGCGGCTCACGGCGCAGGCTTGCGCGGCGAAGGCCTCGTTGGCTTCGATGACGTCCAGTTGGTCGACCGTCAGGCCGGCGCGCTTGAGCGCGGCCTGCGTGGCCGGCACCGGACCGATGCCCATGATGTTGGGGTCCACGCCGGCATGGGCGTAGGCCACCAGGCGCGCCAGCGGCTTGATGCCGCGCTTGGCCGCGACCGATGCATTCATGAGCACCAGGGCGCCGGCGCCGTCGTTCAGGCCCGACGCATTGCCGGCCGTGACCGTGCCGTTTTCTTTCTGGAACACCGGCTTCAGGCCCGCCAGGCTGTCGGCGGTGACGTCGCGGCGCACGTGTTCATCGGTGTCGAACACGACTTCGCCCTTGCGCGTCTTTTGCACCACCGGCACGATCTGGTCGCGGAAATAGCCGGCCTCGATGGCGGCGGCGGCGCGGCAGTGCGATTCGGCGGCCAGCGCGTCCTGGTCCTGGCGGCTGATGCCGAACTTGGCGGCCACGTTCTCGGCGGTGACGCCCATGTGCATGCGGCCGAAGGGGTCCGACAGCGCGCCGGTCATCATGTCCAGCATGACGCTGTCGCCCATGCGCGCGCCCCAGCGCTGGGCCGGCGCGATGTACGGCGCGCGGCTCATGCTTTCGGCGCCCGCGCCGATGGCGATCTCGGCGTCGCCCAGCAGGATGGTCTGCGCTGCCGACACGATGGCCTGCAGGCCCGAGCCGCACAGGCGGTTGACGTTGAAGGCCGGCGTTTCCTTGGCGATGCCGGCGTTCATGGCGGCCACGCGCGACAGGTACATGTCGCGCGGTTCGGTATTGATGACGTGGCCCACGGCAACGTGGCCGATTTCGTCGCCCGAAACGCCGGCGCGCTCGAGCGCCGCGCGGATGACGGTAGCGCCCAGGTCGCAGGGCGGCACGTCTTTGAGCGCCCCGCCGAAATCGCCGATGGCGGTACGGACGGCAGACGCGACGATGACTTCATTCATGGTGTTTCCTCCTTGTAATGCGTTCCATCATACCCGCGGGGCCGGGGGCCTTACCGGGCACTGCCGGCCCCCCGATCGGTTATCGGACAGACATCCAGTGATCGCTGATTCATATCGCCTGCCCGAAAAAAAATATTGGACACGCCTCGCGCCGCTCACGGATAGTGGCCTCTCGCCGCGCCTGCCCGGCGCCTGCTCGACCCGGACCCCGCCCCATGATCGATACGCTGGACCTGACCGCCATTCCCCCGCAAGACGAAGCGCTGCGCGCCGAGGTGCGCGCCTTCCTGGCCGCGGCCCTGGACGGCCTGGCGCCGGACCAGCGCGCCCGCTCCTGGATGGGGTATGACGCCAGCTTCAGCCGCCAACTGGCCGAACGCGGCTGGCTGGGCCTGACCCTGCCGCGCGAATACGGCGGCGCGGCGCGCGGCCATTTCGCACGCTTCGTGCTGTCTGAAGAACTGCTGGGTGCGGGCGCACCGGTATCGGCGCACTGGATCGCGGACCGCCAGAGCGCGCCGCTGATTCTCAAGCTGGGCACGGCGGCGCAGAAAGCCTTCTACCTGCCGCGCATCTGCCGCGCCGAGGCCTTTTTCTGCATCGGCATGAGCGAGCCCGGCTCGGGTTCGGACCTGGCCAGCATCCGCTCCCGGGCCGAGCCGGTGCCCGGCGGCTGGCGCCTGACCGGCAGCAAGGTCTGGACCACCAACGCGCACCGCTCGCACTACATGATCGCGCTGGTGCGCACGTCCGGCACCGCCGAAGACCGGCACCAGGGCCTGTCGCAGGTCATCATCGACCTGTCATTGCCCGGCATCACCATCCGCCCCATCCGCGACCTGGCCGGCGACGCGCATTTCTCGGAGGTGTTCTTCGACAACGTCGAACTGGCGCCCGACGCGCTGATCGGCGAGGAAGGCGCGGGCTGGGCCCAGGTCAACGCCGAACTGGCGTTCGAACGCAGCGGACCCGAACGCCTGTACTCCAGCATCGCGCTGCTGCAATGCTGGCTGGCGCACTGCCGCGGCGAGGACCGCACGGACGGCCCCGACGCCGCGCTGCTGGGGTCCGTGCTGTCGCAGATGGCGGTGCTGCGCGCGATGTCGCTGGCCGTGGCGGGCAAGCTGGCCGCGGGCCAAAGCCCCGCCATCGAAGCGGCGCTGGTGAAGGACCTGGGCACCGAGCTGGAACAGGACATTCCGCGCCTCATCGCCGACGCGCTGGGCCGGCGCCCCGACCGCCCGCCGCCCGCGCCGCTCGTGCGCACGCTGGCCTACCTGGAGCAGGCCGCCCCCACGTTTTCGCTGCGCGGCGGCACCCGCGAAATCCTGCGCGGCATCATCGCGCGCGGCCTTGGCCTTCGATAAGGACACCCCATGGATTCCCTTTTTGGCGACGCCGCCGAACGCCTGTTCGCCCAGACCTGCCCCCCCGACCAGATCCGCCGCGCCGAACAGGGCCAGGCGCCCGCCGACGCCTGGCAGGCCTGCGAGGCCGCCGGCTTTGCCGATGCGCTGGTGCCCGAGGCCCAGGGCGGCGCAGGGCTGATGCTGGCCGACGCACTGCCGCTGGCCGCTGCCGCCGGCCGTCACCTGTGCCCCTACCCCATCGTCGACACGATGCTGGCGCGCGCCTGGCTGGCGCAGGCGGGCGCCGCGCAATCGCGCGGATCGATCGCGCTGGCGCCGCATGGCTGGACCTTGCAAGGCCGCGAGGTCGCCGGCATCCAGGTGCCCTGGGTGCGCAGCGCCGATGCCGTGCTGGCGGTTATCGACGGCCAGGCCTGGCTCTTGCCGGTGGCCCGGGCCGCAATCGCTGCCGACGGCGTGCACGGCAGCCTGGCCGCCCCCGCGCGCTGGTCGCTGGACGATGGCGAACGCATCGACGCGCCCGCCGGCCTGCCCGCATTGGAAACCCTGGCGGCCACGGCCTGTGCCGGCTTGATCGCCGGCGCCATGGACCGGGTGTTGGCGATGACGCTGGACTACGCCAATACGCGCAGCCAGTTCGGCAAGCCCATCGGCCGCTTCCAGGCCGTGCAGCAGCAGATCAGTGTCATGGCCGAGCAGGTCTGGGCGGCGCGCATGGCGGCGCAACTGGCCTTCCAGGGCCTTGCCCGCTGCGGCCTGCCGCAGCCGCTGCTGGCCGCGCTGGGCAAGGCCCGCGCCAGCCAGGCGGTCGCGCGGGTGGCCGACATCGCGCATGCGGTGCACGGCGCCATCGGCATCACCGACGAATGCGACCTGCAGCTGTATACGCGGCGATTGCGCGAATGGCGCCTCGCGGCAGGCACCGAGTCGTACTGGCACGAGCGTATCGGCACGCAGGCCCTGGCCAGCGGCCTGGATGCGCTGCCATTCCTGCGTGAAGCGCTGTTCGACAAGGAAGCGGCCTGACGCCCTACGCCTCCTGCGCCAGCATGCTGTCGCGCAATCGCAGCACCGACGCGCACGACGTCCCCCGGTGCGTCACCAGCGACAGCGACAACGCGTTGCGCGCCTCCGTATCCGTCAGCGCGACGAACGCCACGTGCGGCGTGGAATAGGCCCGCGTCACGCCCGGCACCAGCGCCAGGCCCATGCCGCTGGCCACCAGGCTGACCAGCGTCTGCACCTGGATCGCCTCCTGGCTGATATGCGGTGAAAAGCCGGCCTTGCGGCACAGCGCCTGCGTCACGCCGTGCAGCCCCGGCACCTTGGCCGGCGCATACGTCACGAAGCTTTCACCGCGCGCGCGAGCCAGGTCGACCGGCCCGCCGCCCGCCAGCGGATGCCCTGCCGGCACCGCCAGGATCAGGTCGTCGCGCTCGACCACCCAGGATTCCAGCGCCGTGCCCTCGGCCAGCGGGCCGCGCACCAGGCCGGCGTCGATCTCATTGGCGCGCAGCATTGCCGCCAGCCCCACCGTGCTGTCTTCGCGCAGCTCCAGCTGCACGTCGGGATACTGCGCGCGAAACGCCGGCAGGCAGCGCGGCAGCAGCATGTAGGTGGCCGACCCGACAAAGCCCAGGCGCAACGTGCCCCACTCGCCCAGCGCCACGCGGCGCGCCGCCTGGCGCGCCTGGTCGGTGTGGAACAGCGCGCGGCGGGCATCGGCCATCAGCGCGTCGCCCGCGGGCGTCAGCGTCACGCCCTTGGCGCCGCGCACCAGCAGCGGCACGCCCACCGCGTGTTCGAGTTTCTGGATCGACACCGACAGCGCGGGCTGCGCGATGTGCAGCGCGTCGGCGGCGCGGCGGTAGCTGCCCAGTTCGGCAATGGTGACGAACTGGCGCAACTGCCGTAGATCGATAGCCATAACGGATTCCATATCAAGCAATACCGAAGCCATATTAGACGCGTATACGCCGCGCCGATAGGATTCCCGCCATGACCTCCCCTTCCCCCTCCCTAGCCCACGCCGCCGCGCTGGGCGGCGTGCGTGTGCTGGACCTGACGTCGGTCGTGTTCGGCCCCTATGCCTCGCAGATCCTGGCCGACTACGGCGCCGACGTCATCAAGGTGGAGGCGCCCGGCGGCGATTCCACCCGCCGCACCGGCCCCGCGCAGGAACCCGGGCTGGCCGCCATCTTCCTGGGCCTGAACCGCAACAAGCGCAGCGTGGTGCTGGACCTGAAGCAGGACGCCGCGCGCCAGGCCCTGCTGACGCTGGTGGACCAGGCCGACGTGCTGATGCACAGCATGCGGCCGGCCAAGATGGCCGCGCTGGGCCTGGACCCGGCCACGCTGTGCGCCCGCAATCCGCGGCTGGTGTATGCGGGCCTGTACGGCTTTGGCGCGGGCGGCGCCTACGACGGCCGGCCCGCCTACGACGACATCATCCAGGGCCTGGCGGGCTTTGCCGACCTGGCCGACCGCCAGACCGGCACACCGCGCTACCTGCCCACGGTGGCCGCCGACAAGACCTGCGGCCTGGTCGCCGCGCACGCCATCCTGGCCGCGCTGTTCCAGCGCGAACGCACCGGCCTGGGCCAGCAGCTGGAAGTGCCCATGTTCGAGACCATGGCGTCCTACGTGCTGGTCGAGCATTATTACGGCCGCCACCTGGCCGATACGCCCGACGGCCACCCCGGCTATCCACGCGTGCTGACGCCCTGGCGCAAGCCCTGCCGCACGGCCGACGGCGACGTCTGCCTGATGCCCTACACCGACGCCCATTGGCGCAACCTGTTTGTCGCCACCGGCCACCCAGATCTCGCCGACGACCCGCGCTTTGCCGACATCACCTCGCGCACCCGCCACATCGAAACGCTGTACGAATTGCTGGCCGGCATCGTGGCCGCACACCCCACGGCCCATTGGCTGGCGCTGTGCGAACAACTGGAAATTCCCGCCGCCCCCGTCAACCGCCTGGAAGACCTGGAAAACGATCCGCACCTGCGCAGCGTGGACTTCTTCCAGCCGCTGCAAAGCACATCCGGCAGCGGCTATCGCTTCACCCGCAACCCCGTGCGGCTGCAACGTTCAGAGGTGCCGCCCGCCATGCCGCCGCGGCTGGGCGAACACACCCGCGACGTGCTGCGCCAGGCCGGCCTGGACGACGCCGGCATCGACGCCCTGCTGCACAGCGGCGCCGCGCAGCAGGCCGACACGTCTTCCGATTCCGCTTCCATCAAGGATCCCGCATGACCGCAGACCGCAACGCCCCCGCCCAGCTCGGCCAGGGCTTCTACTGGCAGGACCTGACCGTCGGCCAGCGCTTTCGCACTTTCCGCCGCACCGTCACCGAAACCGACATCGTCAACTTCATCAGCGTCACCGGCATGCTGGAAACGATCTTCATCGACGCCACCTATGCGCACGGCGCCATCCAGGGCCGCCCCGCCCCCGGCGCGCTGACCTACGGCCTGATCGAAGGCCTGATCATGCAGGGCATGGTGCAAGGCACCGGGCTGGCGCTGCTGGAAGTGCACAAGAAGATGCTGGCGCCGGTCGTGGCCGGCGACACCGTCTGGGCCGAGATCGAAGTGACCGGCGTGCGCCCGACCTCGCAGCACAACCGCGCGGTCGTGTCGTCCACCATCGATGTCTATAACCAGCACGGCAAGGCCGTCATGACCTACACCGCCACGCGCATGCTGGCGGGCCGGCCGGATCGGAAGCCGGACTGAAGCGCCCCTTTTCCCGGCACCCAGCGGACAAGCGCCCCACGCAGAGGACGCTGCCGCGCTGAGGCCCCGCCACGCGGCATGCCGCGGGCTGCGGCCTCATTCCAAGAAAAGCACAAGGAGACAACCATGAAGCACGCATTGCGCGCGGCCCTGCTGGCCGCCCTGGCGCTGGCCGGCGCCCCCGCCGCCCAGGCCGCCTGGCCCGAACGCCCCATCACGATGGTGGTGCCCTTCCCGCCCGGCGGCCCCACCGACCTGGTCGCGCGGGTGCTGGCCAAGCAGTTGACCGACCAACTGGGCCAGACCGTGGTGGTGGAAAACAAGGGCGGCGCCAACGGCAACATCGGCATGCAGTACGCGGCCGCCGCCAAGCCCGACGGCTATACCGTGCTGTACAACACCTCGTCGATCGCACTCAGCCCCAACCTGTACCGCTCGCTGGCATTCGATCCGGTCAAGGACTTCACGCCGGTCTCGTCCACCGCCGTGATTCCGCTGGTGTTGCTGGTGCACCCGTCGGTGCCCGCCAAGGATGCGCAAGGCTTCGTGGACTACGCGCGCCAGCATCCGGGCAAGCTGTCCTATGGCTCCGCGGGCGCGGGCAACGTCACGCACCTGGGCGCCCTGCTGCTCTTGCGTTCGCTGCAGATCGACGCGGTGCACGTGCCGTACCGCGGCAGCGCGCCGGCCATGACCGATCTGGTCGGCGGCCAGGTGCAGCTGATGACCAATACGTTGAATGATTCACTGGGCTTCATCCGCGAAGGCAAGCTGCGGGCGCTGGCCGTCACCAGCCGTGCGCGCAGCGAGCAACTGCCCGATGTGCCCACGGTGGCGGAAACGGTGGCGCCCGGGTTCGAGATGGGGGCCTGGCAAGGCGTGGTGGTGCCGGCCGGCACCCCGGATGCGGTCGTGCAGAAACTGAACGCCGAAATCCGCCGCGCCTTGCAGTCGGACCAGATGCAGAAGCAATTGAAGGTACAGGGCGCGCAGGCCCTGGGGTCGACGCCCGGGGAATACGGCGCCTATATCAAGAGCGAAATCCAGCGCTGGGGCGCGGTCATCAAGGAGGCCGGCGTCAAGCTGGATTGAAGCGCTGGGCAATGGCGGGCGATCGGGTCGGGCGCAGACGCCCGGCAAGATACCGCCGCGCCGGCGCCGGGGCCTGCCCGGACCGGCGCCATGGGCCTTAACGGCCGGCGGCCTTGGCGCTCAGGCCGTTGGCCACGCCCATGTCGGTCTTGGGCACGTCGCGGATCAGCACGCGCACGTCTTCGCCCGAAATGCCGATGCTGTCGCACACGGCCTGGTTCAGCGCCGCGATCAGGGCGGATTTCTTGGCCTCATCGCGCCCTTCGATGAGCGCCGCGTCCACGCGGGCCATGGCCTTGCCGATCTCGCCGGCCACGATCACGTGTTCGGCCGGCACTTCCTGCAAGACGATGCGCACGCTGGCCAGCGGCGCGGCAATGCTTTCCACCACCGCCTGCGAGGCCGCCTTCAGCAAGGCGGTCTTCTGGGCGGCCGAGTGGCCCTGCATGATCTGGACATTCAAAATAGGCATGACGGGTTCCGATATTCCGAATAGGGACGAACCGGCGATCCGTGCCGGCCAGCCATCATATCCGGAGCCGGCGCCAGGGCAAGCCCCGGCGCGCGGCAAGCGGCCGCCTGGTCGACGGCCGCCGGACCGCCGGCCGCCGGATCGCCGGCCGCCACGCCCTCAGGCGGCTTCGCCCCGCTTGGCCGGCTGGGGCTGGCCTTCCAGCTCAGCCTTGGCGGGCGTGCCGTCGGCAGCCGGCGCAGCGTTGGCCGCGCCCTCGCCTGCCACGGGCTGGCCCGAGGCCGGTTCGCCCGACCCGGGTTGACCCGTGCCACTGTCTTGCGCCGCGTCGCCTGCCGCCTCGGTGGACGATTCCGCCAGCACCGGCGTCACCAGCTCCACCACCTTCTTGCGCGACAGCATGCCCAGGAACTCGTCGTTCTCGCCCGTCACCGCCACCGGCTGGTCGCTGTGCACCAATTGCGCCAGCACCTCGCCCAGCCCGGCCGTGGCTGGCACCGACGCCAGGTCCTCGACAAAGCGCGACACGTCGCGTCCGCCTTCGCGCACGGCCTGTTCGGCCGCCACCAGCGTCAGCACGCCGGCCAGGCGCTTGCCGTCCAGCACCGGCGCGTATTCATAGTTCAAGGCGCGCATGCGATCCACGGCATGCGCGGGACGCGAACGCATGGTCAGCGTCAGGCGCGCCGGGTTCACCGCGTGGGTCGCGTTCAGCACCTTGGTGCGGTTCACGTCCTGCAGGAACGACTGCACGTAATCGTTGGCCGGGTTCAGCAGAATGTCTTCCGGCGTGCCTTCCTGCACCAGTTCGCCGTCTTTCAGGATGGCGATGCGGTTGCCCAGGCGCAGGGCCTCGTCCAGGTCATGCGTGATGAAGACGATGGTCTTGTTCAGCTTGGATTGCAGCTGCAGCAGCTGGTCCTGCATCTCGCGGCGGATCAGCGGGTCCAGCGCCGAGAAGGCTTCGTCCATCAGCAGGATTTCGGCATCGGTGGCCAGCGCGCGCGCCAGGCCCACGCGTTGCTGCATGCCGCCCGACAGCTGGTGCGGATACTGCTGCTCGAAGCCCGACAGGCCCACCTGGTCCAGCCATTCGCGAGCGCGCTTTTCACGTTCGGCGCGGCCCACGCCCTGCACGGTCAGGCCGTACGCGGCGTTGTCCAGCACGGTGCGGTGCGGGAACAGGCCGAAGCGCTGGAACACCATGCTCATCTTCTTCTGGCGGAAGGTTTCCAGGTCACGCTTGTTCAGGCTCACCACATCCACGCCATCAACCAGGATGTGGCCCGCGCTGGGCTCGATCAGGCGATTGAAATGGCGGATCAGCGTCGACTTGCCCGAGCCCGACAGGCCCATGATGACGTAGATGCTGCCTTCGTCGATCGACAGGCTGATGTCGCGCAGGCCCAGCGTATGGCCGCTTTCGGCCAGCAGCGCTTCCTTGGTCATGCCGTCCTGGGCGGCCTTCAGCCACTTCTTCGGATGCGGTCCAAAAATCTTGTAGATGTTCTTGACTTCGATCTTGCTCATCGCTGGCCTCCCATGCGCATGCGCTGTCCATACGATTGCGTGATCCGGTCGAACAGCACGGCCAGCACCACGATGCCCAGTCCGGCCAGCAGGCCGCGGCCCACCTCCAGACGGTTGATACCCAGCAAGACTTCATAGCCCAGGCCGCGCGCGCCGATCATCGAGGCGATCACCACCATGGACAGCGCCATCATCGTGGTCTGGTTGATGCCAGCCATGATGTTGGGCAGGGCCAGCGGCAGCTGCACGCCGAACAGCTGCTGGCGCGGATTGGCGCCGAAGGCGCGCGAGGCTTCCAGCACTTCGCGGTCGACCAGGCGGATGCCCAGGTCGGTCAGGCGGATCAGCGGCGGCACGGCGTAGATCACGGTGGCGATAATGGCGGGAATCTTGCCCAGGCCGAACAGCATCACCACGGGGATCAGGTACACGAAACTGGGCATGGTCTGCATCACGTCCAGCACCGGCAGCATGATCGAACGCAGCCAGTTCACGCGCGCCATCAGCACCCCCAGCGGAATGCCGATCACGACCGACAGGCCGGCCGCCATGATCATCAGCGCCAGCGTCTGCATGCCGGCGTCCCACAGGCCCAGCACGCCGATGACGCACAGCAGCGCGCCCATGGCCAGGCTCAGCACGATACGGCGGCTGACCAGCCAGGCGATGACGACGGTGACGGCCACGACGGCCCACCAGGGCGAGCTGCGCAGCAGCTGCTCCAGCCAGACCAGCGCGTGCAGCACGGGCTGCGACAGCGTTTCCAGCGTGTCGGCGTAGTTGGTGACGAGATGATCGACGAAACCGTCGATGGCTCCCCGCACTTGGCGGGCAGGAATAATTTCAGGAAACATGCTTTCGACTCCATTTCAGCGCGTACGCCGCAAGGGCGCGCCGCTGGCGCAGGAGAAAATGCTCCTGCGCATTGCCCGCGCATGCGGGCCCTGTGCCGGCCGAAGGGCTTTTTCCCCTTGGGGGCATCCCAAGGGGAAAAAGTCCAACTGGCGGCGCGCCCGGGCGGAGGATGCCCGGGCGGCTGCGCCGCCGAGGATGGCGGCGGGCGGTTACAGCGCGCTTTGCACGCGCCCGGCGACGTCAGCGGGAACCCACTTGTTCCAGACGTCGGGCTTGGTCTTCAGGAACCACTTGGCCACGGCGGCAGCGTCGTCGCCCGACTCTTCCATGTGGGCCAGGGTTTCGGTCATCACGGGCAGCGGCACCGAGACCTTGGACAGGAATTCGGTCAGCACCGGCGCTTCCTGCGAGAACTTGGTGTTCACGGCCGTGAAGACGGGGTTGTCGGGATAGGCGCTGGGCTCGGGCTTGGCGCACTTGGGCGACGTCAGGCACTTGTGCTTTTCGGCGTCGAAGGGCGGCAGGTCCAGCTTGACCAAGTCCATCGCGCCCACCAGCGGCGTGGGCGACCAGTAATAGAACACCACGTTCTGCTTGCGCTTGTAGGCTGACATCAGGGCCGCCTTCTGCGCCGCGCCCGTGCCGGGCGAGTACAGCGTGAACGTATCATCCAGCTTCAAGGCATGGAACAGGTTGGTGCTGGCGACTTCGCAGCCCCAGCCCGCCGGGCAGCCGTAGAAACGGCCCTTGCCGGGTTCCTCGGGGTCCTTGAACTTGTCCTTGAACTTCGGCAGGTCGGCCGCGGACTTCAGTTCGGGCAGGCGCTCGGCCGTGTAGCGGGGGATGTACCAGCCCTCGCCGCCCATGTAGAGATCGCCGATCCGCTTGACGCGGCCGGTCTTTTCAGCGCGCTCCCAGGGTTCGGCAACGCTGTTCAGCCAGATCTCGGTATTGATATCCAGGTCGCCGCGCTCGAGCGCGGCCAGGGCGGGCAAGGTCTCGGTGGGCAGGGTTTCGGTTTTGCAGCCGTAGCCCTTTTCCATGATGAATCGTTCAACATCGACCAGAATCAGGTTGGATTCCCAATTCATGGCGCCGAAGTTGATCGGACGCTTGAGTTCGCATTGCGGGGCATCGGCGGCTTGGGCCGTACCAGCAAAGGCGAGCAAGACGGCCGCGGCGGCCAGGGTCTTGACGGGGGTGAAACGCATTGGCTTTTGCCTCCATAGGTTCAGGGACACGACGGCGCGAAAACCAGCCGTGCCATGGAGCTAAGGGGGTTGTGCGGAAGACGGGCAGAACCGCCAATACAAACCGACACTAGCAACAAGAGGATCCGCAGGGTGCGGGGTCTTGCAAGACAGGAGTCTCAAAAACTAAGTTTTCGAGAACCCACAGAAAGTGAACAAACTGAAAGAAGAAGGCAGCATCTTAAACGAAATTGATGCATGACCCAACCCCAAGCCTGAATGAAACGGATACATTCCGGGCAAAAAACGTGCGGAACAACCCGGATTCCCAAGAGGCGATTCCTCGTTTTTCCCTGGGGAATCGCCTGCCGAAAATTCCGATACATTTAGTTAATATTTTGTTCGTATAAATACATTTAAGGGGCAAATCCGGGCTGAAATTGCGCCTGAATCGCGCTCGGATCGGCCCCAAAACGCGCCCGATTCAGCTCATATTCAGCAACAAATCAGCCTTCAAATCGGGCCGGATTCGCTCAAGAACAGCATCGAATCCGGCCGCGAAAGCCGACGGATCGCGGCGCGGACGCCGCCCCGACACCGGCGGTTCAGGCCTTTTGTCCGCCCTCGCTGCGGTACATATAGTCGCGCCGCCACGGGTAGGCCAGGTCGGCAGGGTTGTCCAGTTCGTCAGACCGTCCGCCCGCTGGCGGCTGGCCCAATATCTGGTGCAGCGCGATCCACCCATGCTCGAACGCCATGGCGCAGCCGGCCAGGTACAGCCGGTAGGCGCGCAGCGAACGCGCGCCCTGCTCGCCGCTCAGGATCTGCGCGGCCTCGGGCAGGCGCGCTTCCAGCGCATCGCTCCAGGCCCACAGCGTGCGGGCGTAGTGCGGCCGCAGGTTTTCCACGTCCACCTCTTCCAGGCCGCCGTTGGTCATGGCTTCCATGACCACGCTGATGTGCGTCAGCTCGCCACCCGGGAAAATGTACTTTTCGATGAACTCGCCCATGCCGTTGCCCAGCTCGGCGTTGTAGACGCCGGCCGCGGTGATGCCATGGTTCATGATCAGCCCGCCCGGCTTGAGCAGGCGGCGCAGCTTGGCGAAATAGCTTTCCAGCTGGGCCCGGCCGACGTGCTCGAACATGCCCACCGACGCAATCTTGTCGAACGGCACCGCCTCGTCCAGCTTGCGGTAGTCCAGCAGTTCCATCCGCACCCGGCCCGTCAGGCCCTTGTCCTGGATCAGCTTGGTCACGTGGGCGTGCTGGTTGCGCGACAGCGTGATGCCCGTGGCATCCACGCCGTAATGTTCAGCGGCCCACAGCAGCAGCCCGCCCCAGCCGGCGCCCACATCCAGGAAGCGCTCGCCCGGCTGCAGGCGCAGCTTGCGGCAGATGTGGTCGAGCTTGGCCTCTTGCGCCTGGGCCAGGTTCATGTCCGCCGTGCGGTAGTAGGCGCAGGAATAGACCCGGCGCGGGTCCAGCCACAAAGCGTAGAAATCGTCGGAAAGATCGTAGTGAAACTCGATCTGGCGCGCATCGCGTTCGACCGAATGGCGCCACACCGACATCACTTTGCGCACCAGTTCCGTCAGCCAGCCGCCGCGCGCCGCATCCACCGGCGACCCCGGCAGCATCGCCGATGCCGCCGCCATCACGTCGCGCATCGAACCTTCGATATCGATGCGGCCTTCGACGTAATCCTGCCCCAGCACGCCCACCGCGCCTTCGGCCAGATGGGCCAGCGCCGTCTTGTCATGCGTGACGAACCGGACCTGCGGGTCCGGCGGCCCCACCACGGTGCCGTCGGGCAGCACGAGCTGAACGGTCACGGGCAAGGCCTGGAGCTTGCGTTCCACAACAGACAACAAAGGACTCACAGCATCTCCTCTGAAATACGTACGGACACGTCTAACTGTATCGGAAATCTATTGCAATTTGCGTGTAAGGTGCCCCGTGATACAGTCATCGGCTTGGTGCAAATCGTGCAATAAAGCGCGACGCGCCCTGTCCCTCGCGCCGTGTTCCCCGCGCGACCCTTCGCGATCCACATGCCCCCAACACTCTCATCCCGCGGCTCCCTGCCGGGCTGGCTCATTCTCATGGGCGCCCTGACGGCAATCGGTCCCTTCGCCATCGACATGTACCTGCCGGCGTTCCCCACGATCGCGGCGAACCTGGGGGTGCCGCGCGGCGATGTCGAACGCACGCTGGCCGCCTACCTGATCGGCCTGGCGCTGGCGCAGGTGTTCTACGGCCCCATGGCCGACCGCTTTGGCCGCAAGCCGCCGCTGATGGTGGGCCTCGCGCTCTTCATGATTGCGTCGTTGGGCTGCGCCCTGGCCGGCTCGGTCGAAGCGCTGACCGGCTGGCGCGTGGTGCAGGCGATGGGCGGCGCGGCCGGCATCGTCATCCCGCGCGCGGTCATTCGCGACCACTACGAAACCCACGAAGCCGCGCGCGCGATGTCGCTGCTGATGCTGATCATGGGTCTGGCCCCCATCCTGGCCCCGCTGGCCGGCGGCCAACTGCTCGCCATCACCAGCTGGCGCAGCCTGTTCTGGGTCATGCTGGCCGGCGGCGCCATGCTGATGACCGCCGTGACCCTCATCATGAAGGAATCACTGGCGCCCGAACGCGTGGTGCCGCTGCGCTGGCAGACCATCCTGCATAACTACCGGGCGCTGTTCGCCCACCGCGGCTTCATGTCGCACAGCCTGGCCGGCGGCTTTGGCCAGGCCGGCATGTTCGCCTACATCATCGGCTCGCCGCGCGTCTTCATCGAACTCTACGGTGTCGATCCCAAGTACTACGGCCTGCTGTTCGGCACCAACGCCCTGTCGCTCATCATCTGCTCGCAGATCAGCGCGCGCTTGCTGCGCACCCACACCCCGCGCCAATTGCAGCGCCGCGCCCTGACCACGCTGGCCGCGGCCAGCCTGGCCGCGGTCGGCCTGACCCTGGTCGGCTGGATGACGCTGCCGCTGCTGATGGCCTGCCTGATCTGCTATATGGGCAGCCAGGGCTTCGTCAATCCCAATTCGGCAGCGCTGGCGCTGTCGGACCAGGGCAAGCGCCTGGGCGCCGCATCGGCGCTTTTGGGGACGCTTCAATTGTCCTGCGGCGCCCTGGCGGGTTTTGCCGTCAGCGCCTGGCAGACCGACAGCGCGCTGCCCCTGACGACCACGCTGGCGACCTGCGCCTGCCTGTCCTGGATTTCCGGCCGCGTGGCGCAATCGCACACCGCCTAGCCCTACCGCTTGATTTGTTTGGCTTTTTCGTATTAGAATCTACGTCTTCACATGAAGTTTCCCGTGCTGGACTACTATGCTTTGTAGTTCAACACTCTGACCCCCAAACCGCGTTTTGTGCAGGCGGATGGCAGGCAGCGGGTATAAGCACTGGGCGGAATCCCAGGCACCGGGCGAAATCCCGGTTTTCCAGATTCCCCCTCATCCACTAAGACTGGGTGGCCGGCAGAATGCTGCAGCATGCAGCGTCCACAGCCCGGCGGCTGAAACCCTGTCTACCCCCCCGGCGATGCGCGCAAGAACGACATAAAGAGGTGCATCCATGGCACGCGTATGCCAAGTGACCGGCAAAGGCCCGATGGTGGGCAACAATGTTTCGCACGCGAACAACAAGACCAAGCGTCGCTTCCTGCCCAACCTGCAATCGCGCCGGTTCTGGGTTGAAAGCGAAAACCGCTGGGTGCGCCTGCGCGTCTCGGCCAAGGCCATTCGCACGATCGACAAGAACGGCATCGACGCCGTGCTGGCCGACATGCGTGCCCGCGGCGAACTGGCCTAATCGGCCCCCCGCCAATCTGACATACTAGGAGCACGACATGGCCAAAGGTATCCGCGAAAAGATCAAGCTCGAGTCGACTGCCGGCACGGGTCATTTCTACACGACCACCAAGAACAAGCGCAACATGCCCGAGAAGATGCTGATCAAGAAATTTGATCCGGTCGCTCGCAAGCACGTGGACTACAAGGAAACCAAGCTGAAGTAATTCAGCCGGTATTCCGTAAGTCGAAAAGGCCCTGCATCGCAGGGCCTTTTTCATTGGCGCCTGGCGCGGCGCCCCCTTGGCGTTTTTCCCAGGATGGCCCGTTTTCCTTGGCGAGCGGCGTCGCCCATGCTTCAATTGGGCCGAAACCGACCCCGCGCTGGCCATCGTCACCCTGCCCAGCGCGGCTTCATTCAAGCCCTCCAGCCTGCGATACCCGCCATGCTCCGTCCCTGCCTGACCCTGCTGCGCCGCGCGCTTGCCCCCGCGCTCCTGGCCCTGGCGCTGACTCCGGTCGCGTCCGCCAAAGACACGGAACCGCCGATCCGCATCGGCGAGATCAACAGCTACAAAGCCATCCCCGCCTTCCTGGGCCCGTACAAAAAAGGCTGGCAACTGGCCGTGGAAGAGGTCAACGCGGCAGGCGGCGTGCTGGGCCGCAAACTGGAAGTGATCTCGCGCGACGACAACGGCAATCCGGGCGACTCGGTACGCGCGGCGCAAGAACTGCTGGCGCGCGAGAAAGTGGACCTGCTGTTCGGAGGCTTTTTGTCCAACACCGGACTGGCCCTGACCGACTTTGCCAAGCAGCAGCAGGTGTTCTTCCTGGCCGCCGAGCCGCTGACGGACAAGATCACCTGGCAGGAAGGCAACCGCTATACGTATCGCCTGCGGCCATCCACCTGGATGCACGTGGCCGCCCTGGCGCCCAAGGCGCTGGCGCTGCGCAAGAAGCGCTGGGCCATCGTCTACCCCAACTACGAGTACGGACAATCCGCCGTGGCCACCTTCAAGGCCATGATGAAGTCGTTCCAGTCCGACGTCGAATTCGTCGCCGAGCAGGCCGTGCCGCTGGGCAAGGTGGACGCGGGTGCCGTGGTGCAGGCGCTGGCGGACGCCAAGCCGGACGCGATCTTCAACGTGCTGTTCGCCGCCGACCTGACGCGCTTCGTGCGCGAAGGCAACACCCGCGGCCTGTTCGAAAACCGCGCCGTGGTCTCGGTGCTGTCCGGCGAACCCGAATACCTGGAACCCCTGGGCGCCGACACGCCCACCGGCTGGATCGTCACCGGCTACCCCTGGTACGCCATCGACACCCCGGCCAACAAGACCTTCGTCGAGGCCTACCGCAAGCGCTACAACGAAACGCCCAAGGTCGGCTCGGTGGTCGGCTACGCCTCACTCATGTCGATCGCCCAGGGCCTGAAGGCCGCGGGCCAGGTCGACACCGAAAAACTCGTCGACGCCTTCGCCGGCCTGAAGGTGGATACCCCCTACGGCCCCATCCAGTACCGCAAGATCGACCACCAGTCGACCATGGGCGTGTACGTCGGCGTCACGGCCGTGGAAGACGGCAAGGGCATCATGAAGGACTTCGCCTATATCGACGGCGCCCGCCTGCAGCCGCAGGACGAACAAGTGCGCAAGATGCGCCCGGCCCACTGACGCGCCGGCCCCGATGAGCCTGTCCGGGCTGCTCTCGCAGCTGCTCAACGGCCTGGCCGACGCCAGCGCGCTGTTCCTGGTGGCCGCCGGCCTGTCGCTGATCTTCGGCGTCACACGGGTGGTGAATTTCGCGCACGGCTCGTTCTACATGCTGGGCGTGTACCTGGCGTGGACCTTCACCCGCTATTTCGGCGACGGCCCGGGCTACTGGGCCGGCCTGCTGCTGGCGGCGCTGGCCACCGGCCTGGTCGGCGCGGCCGCCGAACTGCTGGTGCTCAAGCGCCTGTACCGCGCCCCCGAACTGTTCCAGCTGCTGGCCACTTTTGCCCTGGTGCTGGTCATCGGCGATGCCGCGCTGGCGCTGTGGGGGCCTGAAGACCTGTTCTCGGCACGCGCGCCGGGCCTGTCCGGCGCCGTCGACATCCTGGGCCGCCGCTTTCCCCAATACGACCTGCTGCTGATCGCCGCCGGCCCCGTGGTGCTGGGCCTGCTGTGGCTGCTGCTGCTGCGCACCCGCTGGGGCCGCCTGCTGCGCGCCGCGGCCGAAAACCGCGACATGCTGGCCGCGCTGGGCGTCAACCAGGCTTGGCTGTTCACGTCCGCCTTCACCCTGGGCGCCTTCCTGGCCGGGCTGGGCGGCGCGCTGGCCGCGCCGCGCGTGCCCGCCACGCTGGGGCTGGACCTGGAAATCATCGCCAGCGCCTTCGTGGTCGTGGTGGTGGGCGGGCTGGGCTCGATTCCCGGCGCCTTCCTGGCAGCGCTGCTGATCTGCTGCGTCAAGGCCGTGTTCGTCTTCATCGGCCAGGTGCAGATCGGGCCGTGGGCCTTCAACCTGTCCAAGCTGACCTTGCTGGCCGAGTTCGCCGTCATGGCGGTGGTGCTGGTGGCGCGCCCCTGGGGCCTGCTCGGCAAGCCGCCCGCGCCGTCGTCGCAGGCCCCGGCCGCCGAGCCGCCCATCGCCCCCGCCGGCCGCCGCGTGCGGCTGGCCTATGGCGTGCTGCTGGCGTTGTTGGTGCTGGCGCCGCTGGCGGCCGCGCAATGGCCCTACCTGGGCATTCTCTTGACCGAAGTGCTGATCGCCGCCCTGTTCGCGGCCAGCCTGCATTTCCTGACCGGGCTGGCCGGCATGACCACCTTCGGCCACGCCGCCTGGTTCGGCCTGGGCGCCTACGGCGCGGCGCTGCTCCTGAAAATGGCGGCGCTGCCGATGGAAGCCGCGCTGTTGCTGGGCCCCTTCGCGGCCGCGCTGGGCGCGCTGCTGTTCGGCTGGTTCTGCGTGCGCCTGTCGGGCGTGTACCTGGCCATGCTGACCCTGGCGGTGGCGCAGATCCTGTGGGCAACGGCCTATCAGTGGGACGACGTGACCGGCGGCAGCAACGGCCTGATCGGCCTGTGGCCTTCGCGCTGGCTGACCCAAGGGCCGGGCTTCTATTACGTGACGCTGGCGCTGTGCGTGCTGGGCGTCTGGTGGCTGCGGCGGCTGGCGTTTGCGCCGTTGGGCTACGCCCTGCGCGGCGTGCGCGATTCCGCCTTGCGGGCCGAGGCGCTGGGCATGGATACGCGCCGCATCCAATGGGCGGGCTTTGTCGCGGCCTCGCTGGCGGCGGGGCTGGCGGGCTCGCTGTATGCGTTCTCGAAGGGCAGCATCGCCCCCGATGCGCTCAGCGTCAGCCGCTCGGTCGATGGGCTGGTGATGGTACTGCTGGGCGGTCTGCAGACGCTGGCCGGCCCGTTGGTCGGCGCCGCGGCCTACACCTGGCTGCAGGACGTGGCGGCCCGCAGCACCGAATACTGGCACGCGGTATTGGGCCTGGCCATCCTGGCGCTGGTCATGCTCTTTCCCGAAGGCCTGGCCGGCGCGGCCCGGCGCCTGCGCCGGAGGTCCGCATGAGCGCCCCCCTGCTCCAGGTGCGCCACCTGCGCAAGTCGTTCGGTGGCATCGATGCGCTAGCCGACGTCTCGTTCGACCTGGACGCCGGCCAGATGCTGGCGCTGATCGGCCCGAACGGCGCCGGCAAATCCACCTGCTTCAATGCGCTGGGCGGCCAATTGCGCCCCGATGCCGGATCCGTGCGCCTGGACGGCCAGGAACTGGTGGGCCTGGCGGCCGGCCGGATCTGCCGGCTGGGCGTGGGCCGCACGTTTCAAACCGCCGCCACCTTCCGTTCGATGACCGTGCTGGAAAACGTGCAGACCGCGCTGCTGTCGCGCGACCGCCTGCTGTTTCGCCCCTGGCGCCGCGCCGCCGCGCATGCGGTCGACGAAGCCCACGCCCTGCTGGCGCAGGTGCAGATGGCCAGTCAGGCCGCCACACCCTGCGGCGTGCTGGCCTACGGCGAGGTCAAGCGGGTGGAACTGGCCATGGCGCTGGCCCACCGGCCACGCCTGCTGCTGATGGACGAACCCACCGCCGGCATGGCCACCAACGAACGCCATGCGCTGATGCGCCTGACACGCGAATTGGCCGATACCCAACGCATGGCGGTTCTGTTCACCGAACACAGCCTGGATGTCGTCTTCAAGCATGCCGATCGCATCGCGGTGCTGGTGCGCGGCAGCCTGCTGGCCGAAGGCCCGCCCGCCGCCATCGCGGCCGACGAACGAGTCAAGGCCGCCTACCTGGGTACCGAATCGCCGCACCCTTGAGGCGCGCCTGCGCTCAACCGCCAGACTGCGGGCTGTCCGGCTGGCATTCCCAGAACACCTTGGCCTGGCAGCCTGCGCAGATACCGCGGTCCAGTTTGGCGTAGATGGCGTGCAGCGCCGTGGCCTTGTCGGGAAACACGTGGTCCGCGCCCAGCCTGCCCAGAAAGCCCGTGCGGCGCCACATGGCCAGCACTTCGGGCCGCGGCCGATGGAAATACAGGTCGCCGCCCATGGCGCGGCGCGCCGCCAGTTCGTCTTCCCAGACCTGGGCGCCGGCCAGGTCGATGAAGTTCATGCTCTTGGCCATGACCAGCAGATGCCGTGGCGCATCCGGCCCCGTGCGCAATTCCTGCAAGCGCTGCGCCACATGCGCGGCGGCGCCGAAATAGACCGATCCTTCCATGCGCAGCAGCTTGAGCTGCGGGCATTCCGGCAGCGTATCGGGCGATGCATCCCCTGCGCCATTGCGCGGCGCCTCCAGCACCACGAAGCGGCGGTCCAGCCCGCGCGAATCGAAGCCCATCGTGCGCATCGCTGGCCGCGAGGTGCGGTGCAGATACACCATCAGCGACAGCACGGTGCCCAGCAAGATGGCCACTTCCATGCGAATGGTGACGGTGGCGGCCAATGTGGCCGCGGCGATCGCGCTTTCACCCGGCTGCGTGCGGATCAACTGCCGCCAGCGCGGCACGTCCAGCAAGGTCCAGGCCACCAGCAACAGCAGGCCGGCAATGGCCGCATGGGGAATCTGCGCCAGCAGGGGTCCGGTCAGCGCCACCAGCGCCATCAACAGCAAGGCCGAAAACACCGAGGCCAGCGGTGTGCGGGCGCCCGCCTCGAAATTGGGAATCGAGCGGTTCAACGAGCCGCAGGACAGATAGCAGGAAAAGAATCCCCCCACCACGTTCGACAGCCCCTGCCCGACGAATTCACGGTTGGCGTCGATGCGCTGGCCCGAACGCGCAGCCACCGCCTTGGCGATGGAAATCGACTGCGCCAGGGCCACGATGGTCAACGCAAACGCCAGGCTGAGCAGGTCGGGCAACGCACGCCAATCGACGCTGGGCACATGGAATGGCGGCCAGGGTTGCGCCAGGTCGCCCAGCACCGGCACCGGCGCCGCGCCGTGCTGCGCCGTCAGGGCATTGAACGCGACCGCGGCCAGCGCCCCCGCTGCCAGGCCCGCCAGCATGTAGGGCTTGCGCTTGTCCCAGCGCTTGACCAGCAACGCGCACACCAGCGTCACGGCCGTCACCAGCACCGCACCCACCTGGATCTGATCGGCGTTGGCCGCCACGCTGGCCAGCAGCGTGCCGGCCCCGTGCGAAGCGGGCGCCGGCAAACCGAGCGCATCTTTCAGCGCATGCACCGCAATCAGCAGGGCCGCACCGCTGGTGAAACCGAACAGCGCCGACGGCGAAATGAAATGCGCCAGCGAGCCCAGGCGCAGGGCGCCCACCAGCCACTGCATCAGCCCGACCAGCACCGTCACGGCCAGCGCTAGCTCGATATAGCCGGGGCTGCCCGCCACCGCCAGCGGCGTCAGCACCGCGAACAGCGCCAGCGAATTCGCATTCGTGGGACCGGACATGACGTGGCGGCTCGAGCCGAACAGCGCCGCGACAATAGAGGGCACGATGGCCGAATACAGGCCGTATTGCGGCGGCAATCCCGCCAGCGTGGCGAACGCGACGCCCTGCGGCAGCACCAGCAAGGCGCCCAGCAGGCCGGCGGCCAGGTCCGCGCGCAGCGTCACGGCGCCCACTTCCGGCACCCAATCGCCAAACATGCGCGTCAGCCACGCCCTGCGTCCTACCGCCCCCATTGCCCCACCCCTGTTTTTTCTTCGAATGGCGGCGCGTTCATCGCAGGAACTTGCGTTCCAGCTCGCGCATGCCCGCATCGCCTTGAAGGGCGATGATATCGCGCACCGTCGGCAAAGCCGCGTCCACGGCATGGATGCCGCCATCCTGCCGGATGCGGGCAAACACGTCGCGCATGGCC
Source organism: Achromobacter deleyi (assembly GCF_902859705.1). Classification (GTDB taxonomy): domain Bacteria; phylum Pseudomonadota; class Gammaproteobacteria; order Burkholderiales; family Burkholderiaceae_B; genus Achromobacter; species Achromobacter deleyi. The sequence goes on from NZ_CADIJO010000028.1 coordinate 43,175, forward strand.
CCCACGGCCGCGCGGATCGCATGGTTGCCGTAGATCACCAGGCCGACTTTGCCCAGCGCCTGAATGTCGGCCTCGCGCAGTTGCGGGTAGGCCGTGGGCACCAGCACCAGCGGCACCCGGCCCTGCCAGGCCGCGATGAAGGCCAGCACTTCGTCGGGCGTGGTCTGCTTGGAATGGATCAGGATGGCGTCGGCGCCGGCGGCTTCATAAGCCGTGGCGCGCGCCAGCGCCTCGGCCTGGCCCAGGCCGGCGATCAGTGCCTCGGTGCGCGCAATGACGCAGAAATCCGGGTCGCGGCGCGCGGCGCAGGCCGCTTCGATCTTGCCCTGGAATTCTTCCGTGCGCACCAGTTCCTGGCGGCCGTCGGCGCGCAGGCTGGTGTCCTTGGGAAAGGTCTTGTCTTCCATCACCACGGCCGATACGCCCGCCGCTTCGTATTGCGGCACGGCGTAGGCCACGTTGATGGCATTGCCGAAACCCGTGTCGATGTCCGCAATGACCGGGATATCGACGACGGCGGCGATGGCCCGCATCATGTCCAGATGCAGGCCGGCCGACAGGATGTTGGCGTCCGGCACCGCATAGCTGGCCGACAGTTCGAATCCGCTGCCCCAGATCGCGTCGAATCCCGCGTCGGCCGCCAGCCTGGCCGACAAGGGATTGTGCGCCGACATGGCGTGCATCAGGGTGGCATGCTGCAGTTGCTGGCGAAAACGGGCGTTGCGGGACATGGAGGAGCAACCTGAAGATCCGGCGCACAGTGCCCCGGCCAAGGCATTTTTTACACTAAATGCCTCGCCCGCTCTTCGATATTGCCGCTAGCCGCGCCACCACAGGCGAATGGAATCCCACGTGCGGCCGACGAATCCCGCTTCGGCCACGGGCTCCAGCGCCACCACCGGGAACTGCATGGCCGGCTTGCCGTCGACCATCACGCGCAGCGAGCCCACCGTGGCCTGCGCCGCGATGGGCGCCACCAGCGGATCCTGCGGCGTCCAGACCGACTCGACCTTGGCGCCCGCCGGCACCGTCACATAGGCATCGCGCGCAAAGCCCGCTTTCAGCGTGTCGGCCTGGCCCTTCCAGACCTCGGGCGTGGCCACCGGGTGGCCCTTGGCGTACAGCTTGACGGTCTTGAAGCCCTGGAAACCCCATTCCAGCAGCTCGCGGCTTTCCTGTGTACGCAGCTTGTCCGAGGCCGTGCCCACCACCACCGTCACCAGGCGCCGCTGGTCCGTGCCATTCGGGCGCCGCGCGGTGGCCACGATGCAATAGCCCGCCGCCTCGGTATGGCCGGTCTTCAGGCCGTCGACGCTGGGGTCCAGCCACAACAGGCGATTGCGGTTGGGCTGGGTAATATTGTTATACGTAAACGTCTTGGCCGAATCGTAGGACTTGTACAGCTCGGGATAGTCGCGGATGAACCGCGTGGCCAGGATCGACAGGTCGCTGACCGTGGAATACGTGCCCGGGTCCGGCAGGCCGTGCGGGCTGGCGAAATGCGTGTTGCGCAGGCCCAGTTTCACGGCCGTGTCGTTCATGCGGGCCACGAAGGCCTCGACGCTGCCCGACACCGCCTCGGCCAGCGCAATGGCCGCGTCGTTGCCCGACTGGATCATCAGGCCGCGCAGCAGCAGGTCCACCGACACCTTCGACCCAGGTTCCAGGAACATCTTCGAACTGCCCGCCGGCACCTTCCAGGCCCGCGTCGAGATGGTCACCTTCTGGTCGGGCGAGATTTCCTTGTCGTGCAGCGCGCCGAACACCACGTACGCCGTCATGATCTTGGTCAGCGACGCCGGCTCGATCCGGCTATTGGCGCCTTGCGAGGCGATCACCTGCCCGCTCGTCTCATCCAGCAACAGCCAGGCCTTGGCCGACAGCGCCGGTTGCGGCATCGATTGCGCCAGGGCGCCGGACATACACGCGGTCGCAACGAGCAGGCTCGCCGCCAACTTCTTCATCAACATATAGCTGCTTCACTTCCATGCGGGGTGGGAATGGCGCGCCGGCAGCCGACAGGCAAGCGGCCGCGAGGCCGCCGCCCAACCCGGCCGATGCGCGCCGCGATGCATTGGAACACGTTGCGCCCGGATGGTTCAAAACCCCTTCAATCAAGCACTTTTCGCGCCGCGCGCGGCATTGAAAAAATCGCTGTGATTGTCACGACATTTTGCGCGAGCCCTTGCAGAAAGGGTTTTTCTGCGTGGAAAACAACAAACATTGATCGAAAGGCCCGTAGAAAGGCGCAAAAACCGCCGAGGTTCCGCTATCATCGGGCGCGTAGCGTCAAACGCCGATATTCGGCGCGCGCTGCCCCAATGTCCTCAACATACGGATTTTGACCATGGCCACGAAAGCAAAAGCTCCTGCCAAGAAAGTCACCAAGCCCGCCGTCAAGGCGCCCGCAAAGAAGGCTACCGCCGCCAAACCCGCAGTGAAGCCGGCAGCCAAGAAGGTCGTTGCCGCCAAGAAGGTCGCTGCCGCCCCCAAGGCTATCAAGGCTGCTCTGAACAAGACCCAGCTGATCGCCTACATCGTCGAGCAGTCCGGCGTTGAAGCCAAGTCGGTCAAGGCCGTCCTGGCCAGCCTGGAAACCTCGGTGCTGAGCTCCGTGGACAAGAAGGGCGCTGGCGAATTCACGCTGCCCGGCCTGTTCAAGGTTGCCGTGCAGAAGGTTCCCGCCAAGGCCAAGCGCTTCGGCAAGGATCCGTTCACCGGTGAAGAGCGCTGGTTCCCCGCCAAGCCGGCTTCGGTCAAGGTGAAGGTTCGCCCGCTCAAGAAGCTGAAGGACGCCGCGCAGTAATTCTCGCGCGAGTATCCGGTCAAGCCGGAAAGGGCCTGCTCCGCAAGGGGCGGGCCCTTTCTTTTTTTGCACGGCCAGATCGCTGCCCCTGACGCCGCGCGCCGTCCGGGCGCTGTCGCCGCCGCCCCCCACGCTTTGCATGACCCGGCGCCAAGCTGCTAGAATTTATCTTTACGTTAAGAAACTTCACATCAAGCCATCATGAACGATCTGGTCGATCTGGTGCTGTCGCAATGGGGCCAGGAATGCCCCAATCTGGACACCGCCCCCATGAGCGTCGTCAGCCGCGTGTTCCGTTTCAACGCTTTCGCGGTGCGCGACGTGAACCGCGCCTTCAAGCGCTACAACCTGCACCAGGGCGAATTCGACGTGCTGGCCACGCTGTACCGCACCGGCGCGCCCCACGCGATGAATCCGCAAAAGCTGGTGGACGCGCTGCTCCTGACCTCCGGCGCCATGACCAACCGCCTGGACCGCCTGGAACAGGCCGGCCTGCTGGCGCGCACGCCCAACCCCGAAGACCGCCGCGGCGTCATCGTGGCGCTCACCGCCGAAGGCCTGCGGGTCATCAAGCTGGTGCTCAAGGACTACCTGCGCGAACTCGACGCCCTGCTCGCGCCGCTGACCGCCGCCGAACGCCGCCAGATGGCCGGCCTGCTGAAAAAACTGCTGATCCCGCACGACCAGGAAACCCCTGGCGGCGTCGGCGCCTGACCCGGCGCTTTTCCACCGGGCCCCGCTTGCCCGGATCTTCATCCACGCATTGCTCCGCATGAACTCCGCCTCCCGCACCGCCCAGCCCGCCACACTCACCGCGCCCGTCATCCTGCTGATGTCGGTCGCCACCGGCCTGGCCGTCGCCAGCAACTATTACGCGCAGCCGCTGCTGCACACCATCAGCCAGCAGTTCTCGCTGTCCACCGCCGCCGCCGGCAGCATCGTCATGACCGCGCAGCTCAGCTACGCGGTCGGCCTGCTCTTGCTGGTGCCCCTGGGCGACATGTTCGAGCGGCGCGGCCTGATCGTGCTGATGAGCTTCCTGTCGGCCGGCGGGCTGCTGGTGTCCGCCTTCGCCCCGGACATCCTGACGCTGATGCTGGGCACCGCCATCACCGGCATGCTGTCGGTGGTGGCGCAGATCCTGGTGCCGTTCGCGGCCACGCTGGCCGCACCGCACGAGCGGGGCAAGGCCGTGGGCACCGTCATGAGCGGGCTGCTGCTGGGCATCCTGCTGGCCCGCACGGTGGCCGGCGCGCTGGCCGACCTGGGCAGCTGGCGCACCGTCTACTGGGTAGCCGCCATCCTGATGCTGGGCATGTCCTGCGCGCTCTGGAAGGTGCTGCCGCGCCACCAGGCCCAGGCCGGCATGAGCTATCCGCAACTGCTGGGCTCGATCTTTCGCATGTACGCCGAAGAACCCCTGTTCCGCGGCCGTTCGCTGCTGGGCTTTCTGCTGTTTGCCGCCTTCAGCATGCTCTGGACGCCCCTGACCTTCCTGCTGTCCAGCCCGCCCTACCAGTTCAACAACACCACGATCGGGCTGTTCGGCCTGGCCGGCGCAGCCGGCGCCTATGCCGCCAACCGCTTCGGCCGGCTGGCCGACCGTGGCCTGGGCAACCAGGCCACGCGGGTCGGCCTGCTGCTCCTGTTGGCCTCCTGGGGCCTGATGGCCTTCGGCCAGGCCTCGGTGATCGCCCTGCTGGCCGGCATCCTGATCCAGGACCTGGCGATCCAGGGCGTTCACGTCACCAACACCAGTTCGCTGTACCGCCTGCGCCCCGAAGCCCGCAGCCGCCTGACGGCCGGCTACATGACCAGCTATTTCATCGGCGGGGCCACCGGATCGCTGGTATCGTCCTGGCTGTACTCCCATTTTGGCTGGCCCGGCGTGGTCACCGCGGGCGCCGTTCTCGGGGCCATAACCCTGGCGTATGGCATGCTGGCGGCCAGTGCCCGCATCCCGGAAACGGCCCCGTCCCCTATCCGCGCCTAGCACCTCCTATAATCAGGGGTTTTGACCGCCCCCGCGCCCCGTGCGCGAGGGCGGCTCACCCTTTTTTCGCCATCGCGCACGAGCCCATGCAGGAACGTTACCTCCCCACTACCGTCGAAGCGGCCGCCCACCAAGACTGGCAGGCCCGCGACGCCTATCTGGTCCAAGAACACGCGAAGAACCCGGACGGCTCCGAGAAGCCGAAGTTCTACGCCTGCTCGATGCTGCCCTACCCCAGCGGCAAGCTGCATATGGGCCACGTGCGCAACTACACCATCAACGACATGATGGCCCGCCAGTTGCGCATGCGGGGCTACAACGTCCTGATGCCGATGGGCTGGGACGCCTTCGGCATGCCGGCCGAGAACGCCGCCATCAAGTCCAAGGTGCCGCCCGCCAAGTGGACTTACGACAACATCGCTTATATGAAGAAGCAGATGAAGTCGATGGGCCTGGCGATCGACTGGTCGCGCGAAATGTGCGCCTGCGACCCCGAATACTACAAATGGAACCAGTGGCTGTTCCTGAAGATGCTCGAAAAGGGCGTGGCCTACCGCAAGACCCAGGTCGTCAACTGGGACCCGGTCGACCAGACCGTGCTGGCCAACGAACAGGTCATCGACGGCCGCGGCTGGCGCTCGGGCGCGCCGGTTGAAAAGCGCGAGATCCCCGGTTACTACCTGCGCATCACCGACTACGCCGACGAATTGCTCGGCGCCGTCCAGAACGACCTGCCCGGCTGGCCCGAGCGCGTGCGCCTGATGCAGGAAAACTGGATCGGCAAGTCCGAAGGCCTGCGCTTCGCCTTCCCGCACCAGATCGCCGGCCAGGACGGCCAGCTGATCCAGGACGGCAAGCTGTACGTCTTCACCACGCGCGCCGACACCATCATGGGCGTGACCTTCTGCGCCGTGGCGCCCGAACACCCCCTGGCCACGCACGCCGCGCAGTCCAACCCGGCCCTGGCCGCCTTCATCGAGCAATGCAAGCTGGGCGGCACCACCGAAGCCGAGCTGGCCACGCGCGAAAAAGAAGGCATGCCTACCGGCCTGACCGTGACCCACCCGGTCACCGGCGACGCGATCGAAGTCTGGGTCGGCAACTACGTGCTGATCACCTACGGCGACGGCGCCGTCATGGGCGTGCCCGCCCACGACGAACGCGACTTCGCCTTCGCCAAGAAATACAACCTGCCGATCCGCCAGGTCGTGGACGTGGCCGGCAAGGCCTATTCCACCGATGGCTGGCAGGAATGGTACGGCGACAAGCAAGCCGGCCGCACGATAAATTCCGGCAAGTACGACGGCCTGTCGCACAAAGAAGCCGTGGACGCCATCGCCGTCGACCTGGGCGCGCAAGGCCTGGGCGAAAAGCAGACCACCTGGCGCCTGCGCGACTGGGGCATCTCGCGCCAGCGCTACTGGGGCACCCCGATCCCCATCATCCACTGCGCCGATTGCGGCCCCGTGCCGGTCCCTGAAAAAGACCTGCCGGTCGTGCTGCCCGACGACCTGATCCCCGATGGCAGCGGCAACCCGCTGACCAAGAACGAAGCCTTCCTGTCCTGCGCCTGCCCCAGCTGCGGCAAGCCCGCGCGCCGCGAAACGGACACGATGGACACCTTCGTGGATTCGTCCTGGTACTTCATGCGCTACACGTCGCCGGGCAACAACACCGCCATGGTCGATGCGCGCAACGACTACTGGATGCCGATGGATCAATACATCGGCGGCATCGAGCACGCGGTCCTGCACCTGCTGTACGCCCGCTTCTGGACCAAGGTCATGCGCGACATGGGCCTGCTCAATTTCGACGAGCCCTTCACCAAGCTGCTGTGCCAGGGCATGGTGCTGAACCACATCTACTCGCGCAAGAACGCCCAGGGCGGCATCGAATACTTCTGGCCCGAGGAAGTCGAAAACGTCTATGACGCCCGCGGCGCCATCACTGGCGCCAAGCTCAAGTCCGACGGTTCCGACATCACCTATGGCGGCGTGGGCACCATGTCCAAGTCCAAGAACAACGGCGTCGATCCGCAATCGCTGATCGACACGCTGGGCGCGGACACCGCACGCCTGTTCGTCATGTTCGCCAGCCCGCCCGAGCAGACGCTCGAGTGGTCCGATTCCGGCGTCGAAGGCTCGAACCGCTTCCTGCGCCGCCTGTGGTCCATCAGCTACGCGCAGCGCGACACGGTCGCCCGCGGCCTGGCGGCCGGCGCCAACTGGGCCGACGCGCCCGCCCCCGTGAAGGATCTGCGCCGCGAGGTCTACAACCTGCTCAAGCAGGCCGACTACGACTACCAGCGCATCCAGTACAACACCGTCGTGTCGGCGTGCATGAAGATGCTGAACGCCATCGACGATGCCAAGTTGCCCGAAGGCGCCCATGCCGACGCCGCCTACACGGAAACGCTGGGCGTGCTGCTGCGCGTGCTGTACCCGGTGGTGCCGCACATCACCTGGCACCTGTGGCAAGACCTGGGCTACGCCAAAGAGCTGGGCGACCTGCTCGACGCGCCGTGGCCGCACGTCGACGAAGCCGCCCTGGTGGCGGACGAAATCGAACTGATGCTGCAGGTCAACGGCAAGCTGCGCGGCTCGATCCGCGTGGCCGCCAAGGCCGCCAAGGAAGAGATCGAACAGCTCGCCGCCGCCCAGGAAGAAGTCGCCCGCTACCTGGAAGGCCGCCCGCCCAAGCGGGTTATCGTGGTCCCGGGCAAACTGGTCAACGTCGTAGGCTGATGAGGTCAAGCATGTACTTCGCCGGGCAACAAACGCACTCCCCCCGCCAATCATGGCTGCTGCGCGGCGCCTGCCTGGCGCTGTTCATGCTGCTGACGGCCTGCGGCTTCACGCTGCGGGGCGTCACGCCTCTGCCGTTCGATACGCTGTACATCGGCATTCCCGACAACACCCTGTTTGGCGCCGACGTGCGCCGCGCGCTGCGCGCGGCCTCACCCAACACCAAGCTGGTCGCCACGCCCAAGGAAGCGCAGGCCATCCTGCAGCAGGTCGCCAATGACCGCACGCTGCGCGAGGTATCGCTCAATGCCCAGGGCCGCGTCGAGGAATACGAACTCGGCATCAACTACACCTTCCGCCTGATCGACGACAAGGGCCGCGCCCTGATCCCGGACACCACGCTGTCGATCTTCCGCGAAATGCCCTACGACGACCAGATCGTCCAGGCCAAGCAGGGCCAGATCGAAACCCTGTACAACTCCATGCAACGCGATCTCGTGGCGCGCCTGCTGCGCCGCATGACCGCTCCCGAAGTGCGCAAGGCGTTCGAAACCCGCGAACAGCGCGGCGAAGACGGCGAAATTCCGCTGTACGACCCGACCGCCCCGGCACAACGCGCCACGCCGGCCCCGTGGCAGACGCCGTCCACCACCGATCCGGCCAACCTGCGCTGACCGATGGCACAACCCCTGGACGCGGATCGGCTGGCTGATCACCTGCAGCGGGCGGGCAACCGCCTGGCCCCGCTGTACACGGTATCCGGCGACGAGCCGCTCCTGGTCACCGAAACCGTCGACGCCCTGCGCGCCGCCGGCCGCAACGCCGGCTACACCGACCGCTTGTCGATGGTGATGGACGCGCGCAGCGACTGGAGCTCGGTCACTGCCGCCACCCAAAGCGTGTCCCTGTTCGGCGACCGCCGCATCCTGGAAATCAAGATCCCCACCGGCAAGCCCGGCAAGACGGGCGCCGACACGCTGGCCCGCCTGGCCGAACAGGCCGAGAAACAGGCGGACAACCCCGATACGCTCGTCCTCATCGCCCTGCCGCGCCTGGACAAGGCCACCCGCGAAAGCCGCTGGGTCCAGGCCCTGGGCCGCGGCGGCATGATGGTCGACATCGCGAACATCGAACGCACCCGCCTGCCCGCCTGGGTCGGCATGCGCCTGGCCCGCCAGAACCAGCGGGCCGACAACGCCACCCTGCAATGGATGGCCGACAAGGTCGAAGGCAACCTGCTGGCCGCCCACCAGGAAATCCAGAAGCTCGGCCTGCTCTACCCGGAAGGCCAACTGGCCGCCGAAGACGTCGAACGCGCCGTGCTCAACGTCGCACGCTATGACGTATTCGGCCTGCGCGACGCCATGCTCGCGGGCGACGTCGCCCGCACCATCCGCATGATCGACGGCCTGCGCGCCGAAGGCGAAGCCCTGCCGCTGGTCCTGTGGGCGGTGGGCGAAGAAATCCGCCTCTTGGCGCGCGTCGCCGAAGCCCGCAGCCTGGGCCAGGATGCCAATGGCCTGATGCGCCGCCTGCGTATCTTCGGCGCCCATGAACGGCTGGCGCTGCAAGCGCTGGGGCGGGTGCATCCCGCCGTCTGGCCTGCCGCGGTGCAACATGCCCATGAAGTCGACCGCCTCATCAAGGGGCTGTCCGTCCCCGGGCGGCTATCTGACCCCTGGGAAGAAATGACCCGCCTGGCCCTGCGCGTGGCCGCTGCCGGCGGCCGACCGTGAAGGCGGCCTAGCCGCCCCACTCGTCCCCTCCGGCCGTCCGGCCGGATAAACTATCCCTATTCCGCCGGCGGCCCCCATACCGCCCCAACACTATGAACGACGCCGTCATGTCCTCGTCTTCCATCGAACAAGCCATGCTGACCCTGGGCGAGAACGCACGCCGGGCCTCGCGCGCCATGATGCGCGCCAACAGCGCCGCCAAGAACCAGGCCTTGCTGGCCATGGCCGACGCGCTGGCCGCCAACCAGGACGAGCTGCTGGCTGCCAACGCCAAGGACGTCGCCGCCGCGCGCGCCAACGGCCTGGAAGCCGCCCTGCTCGACCGCCTGACCCTGTCGGAAAAGACCTTGGCGCACATGGCCGAGGGCCTGCGCCAGATCGCCGCCCTGCCCGACCCCATCGGCAGCGTCACTGCCACGACCGTCCGCCCGAACGGCATGCGCGTGGCCCAGATGCGCGTGCCGCTGGGCGTGATCGGCATCATCTACGAGTCCCGCCCCAACGTCACCATCGACGCCGCGGCGCTGTGCCTGAAATCGGGCAACGCCGCCATCCTGCGCGGCGGCAGCGAAGCCCTGCATTCCAACGTGGCCCTGGGCCGCATCGTGCAGCTGGGCCTGGCCGCCGCCGGCCTGCCGCAAGATGCCGTGCAGGTCGTCGCCACGGCCGACCGCGCCGCGGTGGGCAAGCTCATCACCATGACCGAACACATCGACGTCATCGTGCCGCGCGGCGGCAAGGGCCTGATCGCCCGGCTGGCGCAGGAAGCCCGCGTGCCGCTCATCAAGCATCTGGACGGCAACTGCCACATCTACATCGATGCGGCCGCCGACCCCGACAAGGCCCACGCCATCGCCTTCAATGCCAAGACCTATCGCTACGGCATCTGCGGCGCGATGGAAACGCTGCTGGTCGACGCGGTCGCCGCGGTGTCGATCCTGCCGCGCCTGGCGGCGGCCCTGACCGAACACGGCGTCGAACTGCGCGGCTGCCCGCGCACGCTGGCGCTGCTGCCCCACGCCACGCCGGCCACCGACGAAGACTGGGGCACCGAATACCTGGGCCCGATCCTGGCAATCCGCATCGTCGATTCGCTCGACGACGCCATCGAGCACATCGCACGCTGGGGCTCCGGCCACACCGACGCGATCGTCACCGAAGACCTGTCCTCGGCCCAGCGGTTCCAGCGCGAAGTCGATTCCAGCTCGGTCTACGTCAACCTGCCGACCTGCTTTGCGGACGGCTTCGAATATGGCCTGGGCGCTGAAATCGGCATCTCGACCAACCGCCTGCATGCCCGCGGCCCAGTCGGCCTGGAAGGCCTGACCACTCTCAAGTGGGTACTGACCGGCGAAGGCCAGACCCGCGGCTAACCCTTCTCTTTGACCTTGCGGCGGCGCCGCGCACTTGTCGGAATTTCCATGCATTCACCCGCCATGGCCATGGCCTTCAGCCTTTTCGTGCTGTGCTTCATCACCTGCTCGCTCTGCGGCATCTGGTTGTTCTTCGTCAAAAGCAAAGAAATCAACGCCGCGCTCAAGCATCCCTACCTGCAGCATCGCCCGTTCAAGGCCTATCCGCTGGCCATCCAGGCCGCGATCATGCTGGACTATTTTTTCCGCCTGATGTTTCCGGGCACCCGCTTCTGGCTCATCGGCAACGCCAACGACCTGCTGCCGCACGTGGATCCCAAGAAGACGCCGCTGGCCCTGAAATGGCCCATCGTCGGCTTCTGGGGTTCGTGCTGGCTGGGCCTGATCGCCATGATCGTGCTGTGGACCCTGCTCTACCTGGGAGCCTGACCCGCATGCATCTCCAGATCGAAGACTATCCCGGCTGCGCCGACGCCGCGCGCGCCCTGATTGCCGCGCGCGAATCCGGCGTGGCTGGTCCGCGCCTGCCCGTGGCCTGCCGGCCGCAAACGGTGGGCCAGGCCCTAGCCGTGCAGCAATGCACGGCCCAATTGCTGCTGCAAACCCGACAGGACGCCATCGCCGCCTGGAAAAGCGCGCTGCCCTCGCCCGAAAAAACCGTCGTCGCCCCCATCTACGCCTCGACGGTGGCGCAGGCCGGCGCCATCGCCAGCCGCACGCCGGTCGTGCGCATCGAACCCGAAATCGCGTTCGAACTCGCACGCGACCTGCCTGCCCGCAGCGAGCCCTACAGCCACGCCGAGATCGATGCCGCCATCGGCGGTGCGCGGCTGGCGCTGGAAGTGCTGGGCTGCCGCTATGCCGCGCCCGAACACGCCAGCCTGCCCGAACTGCTGGCCGACCACATGTTCAATGGCGGCCTGGTGCTGGGCCCGCGCCTGGCATCGCCCGATGACGCCCCCGCCACCATGACGCTCACCCTGTCGGTGGACGGCGCCGAAGTCGAACAGCACGCCGGCATCCACCCCAACGACCATCCCAAGGCCGGGCTGTACTGGCTGGCGAACTTCCTGCGCGAGCAAGGGCTGGGCCTGCAAGCGGGCCAGCATGTCATCACGGGCTCGTATGCGGGGTTCCTGGACGTGCCCGCCAACCGCGACATCGACATCGCCTATGGCGATCTTGGCGTCTTGAGCCTGCGCTTCACGGCGCCCTGATTTTCCTCGGCGTTTCACTCGCATCCCGACTTCAGGACTTCCATGCTGACCCTGCGCCCGTTCACCCCGTCCGACTACGCCCTCCTGGCCAGCTGGTTCACGAGCCTGCCCGACGTAGTGCAATGGGGCGGATCACACGTCTCGTACCCGATCACGCCGGCCGACCTGGACATCATGCTGCGGGAAGGTGAAACGCAGCCGCCCTCGCGGCGCTGCTGGATGGTCTGCCGCGACGGTGCCCCCGTGGGCCATGCGCAGCTGGCCTACGATTGGCGCGACGGCAACGCCCGCCTGGGCCGCGTCGTCATCGCCCCCAACCAACGTGGCCAGGGGCTGGGCCGCCCCATGGTGACGCTGCTGATCGACGAAGCCTTCCGCACTCCGGGCATCGAGCGCCTGGAACTCAACGTCTACACCTTCAACGAACGCGCCATCCACCTGTACCAGGCCCTGGGTTTCACGTTCGAAGGAGTGCGGCGTTCGTCCACGCAGGCAGGCGACGTGCGCTGGGATACGGGCATGATGGGCCTGCTGCGCACGGAATGGCAGCAGGCGGCGGCCGCCTGACAACGCCAGAAACGGCAAGGCCCCGGATGCCGGGGCCTGCCAGACAGCGCCGCGGGCGTCGTGCCCGCGACCCATCACACGTTCAGCGCGGCCGCGGCTGCGCGATGTCGACCGGCGGTCCGGCCGCTTCAATCGCTTCGCCCGCCGCCAGGCACAAGTCCTCGCGGTAGCGCCCCGCCACCACCTGCACGCCCACCGGGCTGTCGCCCGCGCTGCCCATGGCCACGGTCAGGCCGGGCAAGCCCATGAACGGCAGGCCGATCTGCGTCATCTGCGCGCGCCAAACGCGGTCGTAGGCCGCGTCGCCTTGCAGATCCAGGTTGTCGGCAAACGGCAATTCCGCGGACACCGGCAACAACAGCACCGGATAGTCCGCCAGGAACAGTTCCCAAAGACGCGTCAACGTCGCGCGGCGCGTCAGGATGGCCGAAAACTGCGCCAGGTCCATGCCGGCGGCACGCTCGCGCTGGCCCGCCAACGCCGCAATCGCCCCGGCATCGCCTTCCTTGCGGGCGGCCTCGACCATGCCCGCGTAGCCGTCGGCCATCCACATGCGAATCTGCAGGTCCGCCGCTTCCTGCAAGGGTGGCACGGCATCCAGCGTGTCCACCGACCAGCCCGCCTCGCTCAGGCGCCGGGCGGCCTCCTGCAAGGCCTTGACCACGGCGGGTTCGGTCTGCATGCCGTCCGGGTTCAGGCACAACGCCGCGCGGCGCGGCACGTCCGGCCCCGTCAGCGGCGCCGGCACCCACCAGGGATCGCGCGGATCGGGCGCCGCCATCGCGGCCAGGCCCAAGCGCACATCGGCAATCGTGCGCCCCAAAGGCCCCGACACCGCGGTGATCTGTCCACCAATGGTGCGTTCGGGCAAGGCCGCGTTGTAGGCCGGCACTCGCCCCAGCGAAGGCCGCAGGCCATGCACGCCGCAGGCATAGGCCGGGTAACGGATCGACCCCGCGATATCCGTGCCATGCGCCAGGTGGCCGATGCCCGCGGCCACCGCCGACGCCGCGCCGCCGGAAGATCCGCCAGGGGTCAACACCGGGTTGCGCGGGTTCAGGGTGTGGCCGTGCAGTTGATTGCTGGTGAACCAGCGCAACGAAAAGGCCGGGGTGTTGGTGCGGCCCACGATCACCGCGCCGGCGCGGCGCAGATTGTCCACCACCGGGTTGTTGACGGCAGCGATCAGATCCTTCTGCAGCGTCACGCCATTGGTGGTGGCAAAGCCTGCCTGGTCCACATTGACCTTCACCGTCACCGGCACGCCCGCCAACAGGCCGGGCGCCTCGCCGCGCGCCAGGGCTTCGTCCACCTGGGCGGCTTGAGCCAGTGTGTCTTCGGGGCGATAGTCGACCACCGCGTTGATGGCCGGATTCACCGCTTGCAACCGCTCCAGCGCGCTTTGCGCGGCTTGAACCGCGGACACCTCGCGCCGGCGGATACGCGCGGCCAGTTCAACTGCGGACAAACGCCAAAGCTCGGACACACGCAACTCCTTGTTCCAGGTCAGGGAAGACGTTGCGGCGGCACGCGGCCGCCGGACGGTCAACCTTAGCGCCTGCCGCGCGCCGCCACAACCCGGGCCGGCCCGGTGCCGCCAATCCGCCGCGGGCCCTGCCGGTGTGGCTCATTCGTCTTCGAAAACCTCGATGATCGCGTCCGCCACCGCACGCACTCGCGCCGTGCGGTTCAGGTCGCCATGCATCACCAGCCACAGGTCATAGGGTTCGCTGCGGTTCGGCCAGAGGCGAACTAGGTTCGGATACTGCGGCGCCATATGCACCGGCAGCTCGCCAATGCCCAGCCCTGCCGCCACCGCCTCGATGATCATCAGGCCGGAATTGAGCTCCATGGCGATATGGCCGTTGCCGGTCGGCTCGCCGCAGAACGTATCGGACCAGCCCGGCAGCACCGACTGCTGGTAGGTCACCAACGTATGGCCCGCGAACGCCGTGCCGGGCTTGGGCACGCCATGCGTCTTGAGATACGACTTGGATGCGTACAGCCCGACTTCCTTGCGCGCCAGGTGGCGCTGGATCAAGTCCGGGTTGTCCGGCTTGATATTGCGGATCGCCAGGTCTGCCTCGCGCCGCGTCAGGTTGCTCAACTGGATCGACGTCGACAGCGCGATGCGGATGTCCGGGTGCTGCGTGTGCAGCCGGCGAATGGCCTCCATGATGAAGTAGCTGGCAACCGTCTCCGACGTCGCCACCCGCACCACGCCCGACAGCCGATGGTCCAGCCCCTGCATCTGCCGCTGCAACTGGTCGGCGGCCTGCTCCATGCGCTCGGCCGCCGCAAAAGCCTGCTCGCCAGCCGCCGTCGGCACGTAGCCGCTGGGCGTGCGCAGGAACAAGCGGGCGTCCAGCGAGGTTTCCAGCGCCGCCAGCCGTCGGCCGGCGGTGGCCTGGTCGATCTGCAGCAACGCCGCCGCGCCGCGCAGCGTGCCGTTGCGATAGATGGCCAGGAAAATCCGCGCATTGTCCCAATCCATGGGTCAGCTCCTTGGGCCGCCGTCGCGGCGTGTTTCAGGGACGGGATGCCTGCGCAGGCCTGCCAGGCAGGGCGCTGAACGACGAAATCATGACAGCGCCCGGATCATCAATCGATGCATTTTTGCATCACTATAAAGCAATTATTCCTCTTTTTTGCATCAGCGAAACCCCCTAAGCTGTGCACCTCGGAAAGTCCCCCCGGAATGTCTGCAATGCGCACCGCCTGCCCCACCGCCCCTGTCACTCCCGCCGTCGCGGAGCCCGCTCTGCGGCCCACCACCACGGGCCTGTTGCCCCTGGTCACCCTGGCCATCGGCTTCGTCATGGCCATGCTGGACGTCACCGTCGTCAACGTCGCCCTGCCCAGCATCGCGCTGCAATTCACCGTGCCGCTTACCGACCTGGTCTGGATCGTCGACGGCTACACCCTGACCTTCGCCGCCCTCTTGCTCGTGGCCGGCGCGCTGGCCGACCGCTACGGCGCCAAGACCATCTACCTGGCCGGCCTGGGCGTCTTCACGCTGGCCTCGCTGCTCTGTGGCATCGCCCCCAACGGCGACCTGCTCATCGCCGCCCGCATGTTGCAAGGCCTGGGCGCGGCGCTGTTCATGCCCAGCTCGCTCAGCCTGCTGACCCATGCCTACGAAGACGAACACGTGCGCAACCGCATGCTGGCCGCCTGGTCGGCCATCGTGGCCGTCGCGGGCGCGGCCGGCCCTCTGCTCGGCGGCGTGCTGATCCACCAGTTCGGCTGGCGCGGCATCTTCCTCATCAACCTGCCGCTGGGCCTCGCCGGCCTGTGGCTGGCCCGGCGCCGCATCCAGGCCGCCCCGCGCCGGCCGCGCGCGCTCAATCCGCTCAGCCATCTGCTGGGCGTCATCGCCTTGTCCTCGCTGTGCTTCGTGCTGATCCAGGGCAACGCCTACGGCTGGTCGTCGACGCCCATCCTGGCCGCCGTTGCCCTGTGCGCCGCGGCCACCGCCCTGCTGGTGCGCCGCGAACGGCGCCACGCCGAACCGATCATCCCGCGCGCCCTGTTCCAGACCTCGCAATTCGCCGCGGCCAACGGCGTCGGCTTCCTGATCAACCTTGCGTCGTACGGCCAGTTGTTCCTGCTGAGCCTGTTCCTGCAACACGCCCGCGGCGCCGACGCCTTGCAGACCGGCATCCAGCTCGTGCCCATGCTGGCCGTGTTCTCGATCGGCAACCTGATCTCGGGCCGCGTGTCCGCGCGCTGGAACGTGTCGGCCTCGCTGCTGGGCGGTATCTCGCTGGCCACCCTCATGAGCGCAGTCGGCCTGGCCGCGTTTTCGCCGGACATTGCCTACTGGCCCTTTGCCATCGTGGTCGCCCTGGCCAACCTGGGCGTGGGCATCGCCGTCCCGGCGATGACCAGCGTCGTCATGCAGGTGTCCGGCAAGCACCATGCCAACAGCGCCGCGGCCGCCTTGAACGCCAACCGCCAATCAGGCGCCCTGGTCGGCGTGGCGCTCATGGGCACCGTGCTGCATCTCTTGCCCGACTGGCACGCCAGCCTGCCCGCCGCCTACAGCATCATCGCCGTCGCCTATCTGGTAGCCGCGATGCTGGTCTGGACGCATCTGCGCCGCGCCCGCAACGCCTGATTGGCGGCAGCCACGCGTTGCGCCTGATTGCGTTGCGGCTCGGATCGGTTCTCCGTGCGCGGCCGCGCGTCAGGCGTCCTGCCCCGGTCGACCGCCTTGCGGCAGGATCGCCACGCCCCGGCCCGCGAAAAACGTATCGAACACGTGCAGCGGCACCGTGGCATCCGCCTGCACACCGGGTTCGCCGGACGGATTGTGAAAGGTCACGCCATCCGCCGTGGCGCGCGTCACCAGCACCAGGTGCCCGCCCTTGGCCGGCGGTTCGCGCTCAGGCCAGCGTATCCACGGATGCACCGAGGCCATGAAGTACTCGGCCCCCGCCATCAGCGCCGGCAGTTCCGCGGCGCGCACGCCCACCCGCACGTCGGCCTCCAGGCCGAAGTCTTGCGCCACGAAACGCACGAACGGCGCGTAGATCAGCCCCTTGATATGGCCATCCACATCCGTATACGCGCCATAAGGCAGGCTGCGGCGCGCCAGTTCCAGCGTCGGATGAACCTTGCCGGTACGCGCGGCCAGCACCATCTTCAGGCAGGCCATGCCGCAGACGTGGCTGGCCCAGCGCGCATATTCCTCCACACTGTTCGCCCCTGAGCCGCGCCACGCGGGGTCTTCCTCCAGGCGCATCGTCTTGCGGATGATCTCGCCCGCCAGATGCGCGGATTCCCACTGGCAAAAGTAAGGCACCGCAGGCTGCCCGCCCGATCGAGAATCGTCCATCCCCCGCTCCAGTCCATGTCAGGAGCCCCATCTTGCCGCCCGCCGCGCCGCGTGGCAACACCGCCGCGTTTGCTTCACAATGGCCCTTCCCCGACCTGCTTCCGGAGCGCCGCATGACCGACTCGTCCTCTCATCCCGCCATCCGCCGCGTCGCCATCGTCGGCGCGGGCACCATCGGCGCCAGCTGGGCCGCGCTGTTCCTTGCGCACGGCCTGGACGTCGTGGTCAGCGACCCCGCCGCCGACGCCGAATCCCAGACACGCGCCCGCGTCGCCGCCGCCTGGCCCGTGCTGAGCGAACTCGGCCGCGTTTCCCCCGGTGCCAATCCCGACGCGTTGCGCTTCGAACCCGATCTGGCCACCGCCCTGCAAGGCGTCGACTTCGTCCAGGAAAACGCGCCCGAACGCGAAGACTTCAAGACCGACCTGTTCGCCCGCATCGACGCCATCCTGCCGCCTCACGTCATCGTCGCATCCAGCTCATCGGGCCTCATCATGACCCGCCTGCAAGCGCGTTGCCGCCACGCCGGGCGCTTCGTCATCGGCCACCCCTTCAATCCGCCCCATCTCATCCCGCTCGTCGAAGTCGTGGGCGGCGAACAGACCTCGGCCGACACCATCGACCGCTGCATCGCCTTCTACCGCCAACTGGGCAAGCACCCCATCCGCCTGAACAAGGAAGTGCCCGGCCACATCGCCAACCGCCTGCAAGCCGCCCTGTGGCGCGAGGCCATCCACCTGGCCGCCGACAACGTCGCCAGCGTCGCCGACATCGATGCCGCCGTCTCGCAAGGCCCGGGATTGCGCTGGGCCCTGTTCGGCCCGCACATGACCTTCAACCTGGGCGGCGGTGCCGGCGGCCTGGCGCACTTCATGGACCACCTGCTCGGCCCCGTGCAGACCTGGTGGGACGACCTGGGTAGCCCGGACGTCACCCCCGAACTGCAACGCCGCCTGATCGAAGGCGTCAACGCCGAAGCCGGCTCAAACAGCATCGCCGACCTGGTTCAGACCCGTGACGCGCAACTGACTGCGCTGCTCAAGGTCCTGCAGCGCTGAGCGGTCATGCAGCAAGCCCTCGCATCACCGATGTGCTTCAGTTTGCGCTTCCGTTCGCGTGCCGGCACGCGAACGGAAGCGCAGCGCGCCGCTGGTATTCTATGAATCATCCGGCCACGCTGGCCCCTCAAGCACAGGATTCTTCCCCATGATTTCCGTGACCCACGACACCGCGCATTCCCGCTACACGGCCACCGTCGACGGTGTGCTGTGCGTGCTGGATTACCATCTGCAAGACGGCGTGATGACCATCACCCACACGGGCGTTCCCAGCGAAGTCGGCGGCCGCGGCATCGCCGCCGAACTCACCCGCGTCGCGCTCGACAGCGCCCGCGCCCAGGGCTTGAAAGTGCGCCCCAGCTGCTCCTACGCCGCCGTCTACATGCGCCGCCATCCTGAATACAACGACCTGCTGGCCTAGCAACCGATGCTCCATCCCGCCGCCTGCCCCTGTGGCTCCGCGAAATCCTATGCCGCTTGCTGCGGCCGCTGGCACGAAGGCCCGCAAGCCTTGCAGGCCCCGACCGCGCAAGACCTGATGCGTTCGCGCTATAGCGCCTTCGTCCTGGACAAGCTGCCCTATCTACTGGAGACCTGGCATCCCAGCACCCGTCCGGCCTCCCTCGAACCGAACCCGCCTGGTTTGAAATGGCTGGGACTGACGGTCAAGCAAGCCCGCGATCAGGACACCGACCACGCCACCGTCGAATTCGTCGCCCGCAGCCGCCTGGCCGGACGCGCCAGCCGCCTGCATGAGGTCAGCCGTTTCGTACGCGAGTCCGGACGCTGGTATTACGTCGATGGCGACCTGAGTTGACGCCGGTCGCGAGTACGGCGTCGACAGTGATCCAGGCAGATACCTGGCGCGGATTCCAGGTCAACCAAGATCCAAGCTGATACCGCGCACGGGTTGCACGTCGATCACGCCCCAAACGGATACCGAGCGCGGGTTCCACGTCGATCACGCCCCGAGCTGACGCCGGGCGTTGACCCGACGCCGACAACGCCTAAGCGGACACCAGTCGCCGCGGCGGCGGCGCCACATCCGCGCCCACCGCCTCCTTCAATACCGCCACCAAGCTGGCCTGCGCCTCCGACGCGGCCCGCAGATCGCCCACGATCGCCAATTCCGTCGGTGGCGCCTCGGCCAAGCCCTGCTCCACGCCCAGCACCCCGTGTTCGGGCAAACAGGCAAAGGCGGGCAACAACGACACGCCCAACCCCGCCGCCACCGCCGCCTGCACGCCCGCCAGGCTTTGGCTGTGATAGGCCGCGCGCCATGGCCGCCCCGCACTTTCCAGTGCGTAGACCATGCGCTTGCGATAGATGCAGCCCTGCGGAAACAACACCAGCGGCACGGCATCCTGCCCCTGCAACAAGCGCTTGTCGCCCACCCACACCAACCGTTCCGGCCAGGCTGCCAGGCTCGCGCCGTCGCCCGGTTCGCGTTTGATCAACGCCAAGTCCAGCTCGCCCGCGGCCAGCCTGGCCTTCAGGTCGGTGCTCATGCCGCTACCCGTCTCCAGGCGTATATCCGGATGGCTGGCGGCAAATCCCGCCAGCAACGTCGTCAGCCGCGACACATCAAAATCTTCCGGTACGCCCAACCGGATGACCTGCGCCCGTCGAGGCGCCGACAACACCAGTTCGGCCTCATCCGCCATCGCCAGCAGCTTGCGCGCATAGGCCAGCATCAGCTCGCCATCCTCGGTCGCCGCCACCTGGTTGCCGGTACGATCGCGCAGCAGCAGAGTCTTGCCCACCGTCTGCTCCAGCTTGCGCACCTGCTGGCTGACGGTCGATTGCGTACGATGCACCCTGCCGGCCGCCCGCGTAAAGCTGCCCTCATCCACTACGCAGACGAGTGTCCTGAGAAGTTCGAAATCGAGCATGAGGGGATCCGTAATCCGTCTATGGGGTTGAAGTGCGGAAAGTCTGAGCGCCAGGAGCTGTTCGGACTCGGTCTAGGGCCAGACTCGGTTCGGCCAGGCTCGGCGCTGCCGGCCTCAGCCTGCGCCCGCGCGTCTCACGTGTCCGCCCACTTCAGAATCCAGAAGCACGTTCGGTGTCGGGATCGAAACCGTTGGACGCTGCCCTCCGATATCTATTTAACCACTAACAAGAGTTTTATTATTAATTTTACATCTCACGGCGAGCCACTCTAAGCTGGTACGAATTCTCCAACCGCTTTTAGCAGAAGGACTTCTCATGCCTCTGGACCACCTCCCCCGCCCGCAATGGCTTACCTTCGACTGCTATGGCACCCTGATCCAATGGGACGAAGGCCTGCAGGCTGCGGTAGCCCGCATCCTGGCCGGCGGCCAACAAGCACACACGCCCACACCAGCCCAATTCCTCAGCGTCTACGACGAACATGAGCACCGGCTCGAACGCACGCCGCCCCACATGAGCTTCGCCGACGTCACCCGGGAATCCCTGCGGCTGACCATGCATGACCTGCAACTGTCCTACCGCCCCGAAGACGCCAGCCTGCTCACCGGCAGCATCTCCGCGATGCCCCCGTTTCCCGAGGTCGTCGACACGCTGGCGGTCCTGAAACAAGCCGGTTTCAAGCTCTGCATCATTTCCAACACCGACGACGCCATCATCGCCGGCAACGTCGCACAGCTGGGCGGCCACATCGACCGCGTCATCACCGCCGAACAAGCCGGCGCCTACAAGCCATCACGCAAGATCTTCGCCCACGCCCACGACAGCCTGGGCGTCACCCCCGACGAGGTCGTGCACATCTGCGCCAGCCCGCACCTGGATCACGCGGCGGCCCGCGACATCGGCTTTCGCTGTGTCTGGATCGACCGCGGCACCGGCCGCCAACCCTTGCCGGACTACCGTCCCGACGCCACCGTCTCTACCTTGGACAAGGTTCCCGATCTGTTCCGACAGGCAGGCTGGCTATAAAGCGGGTGACGGCAGGGCAGCCTTTGAGGCTGCACTTGAACCAGGACTTGAGGCTGCATTTAAGCTTGGCGCTGAACCTGGCCTCGAGCTTGGCTTCAATCCTGGCTTCGAGCTTGGCTTCAAGCCTGGCGCTGAGCTTGGCTTTGAGCTTGGCTTTGAGCTTGGCTTCAAGCCTGGCGCTGAGCTTGGCTTTGAGCTTGGCTTTGAGCTTGGCTTTGAGCTCGGCTTTGAGCTCTGCGTTGAGTTCAGCTTTGAGACTGGCTGTCACGCAGCATTCCAGGCAGCATATAGGCTGAGCAATCAGAGATACGGCAGATATATTTTCTGCCAGGTTTGCAAATCCTAAAGCCTGCACTGCCTTTCGGTCGGCCGTCGCTCCTCTTGGCAGGGCAATGCCAATCCGTTACGGTCATCGATCCATTCGCCCTATTCCAACCGTCAACCTGGACATCCACGCTGGGTAGCCCTATGAACAAAGATCCTCACTTCCCCGACGCGCTCTTTCATGCCGAACATGTCGCCGCCTTGCGCGCCGACCTGGCCCTGGCGCTGCGTGCCGCCGCCTCCCATGGGCTCGGCGAAGGCGTGTGCAACCATTTCAGCGTCGCGCTGCCCGGTGATCCCGACCATTTCCTCTTGAATCCCCGTGGCCTGATGTGGAACGAAGTCCAGGCCGACGACATCGTGCTGGTCGACGCGCATGGCCAGAAGCTGGCGGGACGCCACGAGGTCGAACCGACGGCCATGTTCATCCACGCCGCCATTCACCGGATTGCCGGCAAGGCCTGTGTGCTGCACACGCATATGCCCTACGCCACGGCCCTGACGCTCACGGCCGATCGCACGCTCGACACCACGCTATCCCAGAACGCTATGCGCTTTCATGGCCGCATCGCCGTCGATGCCGACTACAACGGCCTGGCCCTGGACGCCAGCGAGGGCGAACGCATCGCCCACGCCATGCAGGGCGCCGACATCGCCTTCCTGGGCAATCACGGCGTCGTCGTCTGCGGCGAACGGCTGGACTACGCCTACGACGATCTTTTCTTCCTCGAGCGCGCCTGCAACGCCCAGGTCCTGGCCCAGTCCACCGGCCGCCCCTTGGCGCCCGCAGATCCCGCCATCGCCGCCAAGGTCGCCGCACAGATCCAAAGCGAACGCCTGCAATCCGAACTGTTCTTCATCGCCCTGCGACGCCAACTTCCGGATACGGGCTCGCGTTGATTCGACTTCCGGGATCGCGTTGACGTCACCAGGTGCGAAATCGCATCAAATCGATCCAACAAAATCCAATAGAGGCGGGATCGCATTGACGCGTCCACTACCGCCCAAAACAAAAACCCCACAGGCGCAAGCCTGTGGGGTTTTCTCTTGAATAACTGCCTGACGCTGACCTACTTTCACAGACGTCCGTCCACTATCATCGGCGCAAAGGCGTTTCACTGTCCTGTTCGGGATGGGAAGGAGTGGTACCACCTTGCTATGGTCGTCAGGCGTAACT
>NZ_CADIJO010000029.1 GCF_902859705.1 Achromobacter deleyi
GGGCGCTGCGCGATCCGGCCGGGCCGGCTGGAGCGCCCGGCGGGCCGACCGCGGCGCCCTGGGCGACGACCGGCAGCGCCGTTTCGCGCCAGCCCAGCGCCATCAGCAGGCTGAACGCCACCACGGCGGCCAACAGCGCCAGGGCACCGGCCTGCCCGACGTGGCCCGCCAGCATCAGGCAGCCCGGCCCGCCCGCGAAGAAGCCGACCATGGTGCCGCCCACCTGCACGGCGTTGGCCCGCGCCAATGCCTGGCCTTCGAAGCGTTCGGCGGTAAGGCCATCGGTGGCGATGTCCTGCGTGGCGCTGGCCAGCGAGGCCAGCGCCATCAACCCCACCACCCAGGCCGCGCTGGCAGACGAAATGCCGGAGACCGCCACCGCCGCCAGGCAGGCCAGCACCACGCACTGCATCGGCAAGATCCAGCTGCGACGCCGGCCCGCGGCCGGACGCCAGCGGTTGTCGACCACCGGCGCCCACAGGAATTTCAGCACCCACGGCAGCCCCACCAGCGGCAGCCAGGCCAGCGCATGCAGCGGCGCGCCATCGCGGCGCAGCAGCGTGGGCAGCGCCTCCATGGCCACGCCCAGCGGAATGCCCTGGGAAAAATACAGTGCGCCGATCATGATGAACAGGCGCCCGTTTGCAATGCGGTTCACGTCGATTTCCTTGAAAATTGCCGCGGCGCATCCGCGCGGCGGTGTTCGCTGCCCTGCCCTGGCGTCACGAACAGGATGCGGGCCGGACAGGCCACATGCAGGCGGTGCCAGACGCCGCGCGGCACGATCGTGCTGCGGCGCGCGTCCAGCAGCAGGTCGCTTTCGACGCCCGCCTCGTCCATCAGCATCAGCACCACGCGGCCTTCCAGCACGCACAGCATTTCGTCGCCGGCCGGATGCCGTTCCCAGACATCGCCATGCACGTCGGCATCCGACGCCGCGGCCTTGATGCCGACCAGCCAGCCTTCCTCGGGCGCCAGGCGGCGCAGCGTGCCGATCTCGCGCACGCTGCCGCCGGCGCCCAGCGCCACGAAGTGATCGAGCCAGTCAAAGACCGGCGGGAGGGGAGTTACTGCCACGGTGTGCTCCTTCAGCAATGCGGCGGAACGGCACTTGCGCACCGTCCCGGTGTCGTGGGGCGACCCCGTCAGGTCGCCCCGCAATGGCCTGGCCCGGTCAATATTCGGCGCGCAGGGTCAGCATCACGTTGCGCGGTTCGCCGTAGCGGTTGTTCCACGCCGTGCCCGACAGGCTTTGGTAGTAGCCGCGGTCGAACACGTTGTTGACGTTCAGCGCCGCGGTCAGGTGCTTGTCCAAGCGGTAGGCCATGCGCAGGTCCACCAGCGCATAACCGCCCTGGCGCAGCGTGACGGGGCCGGATACCGTCGAATAGCCCGACTGCACCTGCAGGCCGCCGCCCACGGACAGGCGCCGCTGCATGCCGGGCAGCGCATAGTTCGTCCACAGCCGGAAGATGTGCTTGGGTGTGAAGCTGGCGAACGGCTGGCCGCCCGCTTGCGTGTCGGTCAGGTACTTGCTGGTGTTGAAGGTGTAGCCGGCCGCCACCGTCCAGTACGGCGTGATGCTGCCGGACGCCTCGGCCTCGATGCCGCGGCTGCGGACCTTGCCGCCGGCCACGTAGTAGCAGTTGTTGCCCACGCAGGGCCACGCCGGGTCTTCCTGGGCGCGGTTCTTCTGCGTGATCTGGAACGCGGCCAGCGACACGTTCAGGGCGCCGTCGGCCAGTTCGCCCTTGATGCCGGCCTCGTAGTTGGTGCCCGTCACCGGGTCCAGCGCCTGGCCTTCGCGCGTCAGCTGGCTTTGCGGCTGGAACACCTGCGCGTAGCTGCCGTACAGCGACCACTGGCGATCCAGGTCGACGATCAGCCCGCCATAGGGCGTGAATTCCGGATCGATGCGCTGGCGCGAGGCCGGCGCGTCCTGGTTCCACCAGCTCATGCGGCCGCCCAGCACCAGCGTCACCGGATCGGCCAGCGAAAAGCGGCCCATGCCGTACACGCCTTGCTGGCGCAACCGCGTTTCTCCCGGTGACGAATACGGCCCGACGCCCGGCTCGGGCACGCTGTGCGGGTCCCAGTCGAACACGTTCACCGGCACCCGCAGCGCGGGCGTCAGCATGCCGGTGTACTGCTCGGTCGTGGTGCGCTGCGCGTTGCCGCCCAGCAGCAGTTCGTGGCGGCGGCCGAACAGCGTCACCGGCCCGCTGACGTAGGCGTCCACGCTGGCCTGGGTGTTCTCGAACTTGTAGGCCCCGCCCATCAGCGCCGAACCCAGGCCCGTCTGCCGGTCGATCGCGCCGTAGGCGCCGGCATACTTCAGGTTGCTGTCGGCGGTCAGGTAGTTGGCGCTGACCTTGGCGCTCCAGCCTTGCCCGAAGCGGTGTTCCAGGTCGGCGAACACGCGCGTCGTGTCCCAGTTGAAGCGGTCCCACGCGGCGTCCAGGTAGGTCGAGCGCTTCAGGCCGATGTCGCCGCCGTCCTGGTAGCGCGGCACGCCCGCCATGTTGGTGGTGGACCGGATCTGCTGGTACTGCAGGCCAGCCGACAGCACCGTGGCGGGACCCAGGTCCACTTCGCCAATGCCATAGAACAGCGCCGACTTCTGGTCGCCCACGTCATAGAAGTAGCCGCGGCTTTCCACGGCGCTGACGATGCGCCCGCGCACGCTGCCGCCGTCGTTGAGCGGGCCGCCCAGGTCAGCCTCGGCGCGGTAGCGGTCCCAGCTGCCGGCGCTGAGCGCGCCGCTGAACGCGAATTCGCGCTGCGGCCGCTTGCGCACCAGGTTGACGGTGGCGGCCGGATTGCCCGCGCCATGCAACAGGCCGTTGGCCCCGCGCAGGATCTCGACGCGTTCGTACACCGCCATGTCCTGCGGCGACGCGGCCATGTTGCCCATCAGCACCGGCACGCCGTCCTGCTCGTAGGAATCGACCTTGAAGCCGCGGGCGTAATAGGCCGTGGTCAGCAACTGGTACGGCTGCACCGTGATGCCGGTGGCGTGCTGCATCACCTCGTCCAGGCTTTGCAGGTTCTGCTGCTTCATCTGCTCTTGCCCGATGATGGTGACCGACTGCGGTGTTTCGCGCAGGGTCAGCGGCAGCTTGCCCAGCGACGGCGTGTTCGTCGCCGTGGCCGCGCCCTCGCCGCTCACGGTGACGGCCGGCAGCGTGGCCGTGTCATCCGCCAGCGCGGGGCCCGCGGCCAGCATCAGCAGCCAGATTGCGCCGATCTTGATCTTGTTTGCGTCCGCCTGCCCGCGCGGCGTTCCCGCCCCATTCCTGAATCTGTGCACCGCCGTTCCTCTTTCTTTATTACTGAGAATTATTCTCAAGTAATTCTAGAGAGAGGCCGCCCCCGTCGCTGGCGATTGCGGAAGTATTGCTGGCGATTGCGGCAGTCTTTGAAGACGGGGCTCAGAAGGATCGCAGGGATATGGCCGCCCTTGCCGATGGCGGCCGCGTTGACGCGGGAGGGAAGTCGATACCGACTGCGCAGCGGCTACCGTTTCAGCCGCGCCCCGCGGCCAGCGCGCTGGGCAGCACGCCGTAGCGCCGCTGGAACGCCTTGGTGAAGTGCGAATCCGTGTAGCCACACGCGTACGCGGCTTCGGACACGCTCATCTCGCCGGCCGCCAGCAGCGCATGAGCCTGCGCCATGCGCTGTTCGCGCACGAAAGCGTAGACGCTGCAGCCGAACAGCTGGCGAAAGCCCGTGGTGAGCTTGTTGACGTTGATCCCGGCCCGGCGCGCCAGCTCGGGCAAGGCCGGCGGATCTTGCAGATTCGCCAGCACGAGGTCGCGCGCATGATGCAGGCGCTCGGCATCCGCGCGCGACACACCCGCGGCCGCCGCCTTGTCCGGCTGCAACGCCGCCAGCGCCAGCGCGGTCAGTTCCAGCGCCTTGGCCGACAGGTACAGGCGCTTGAGCGGCCCCTGCACCGGGCAAGCCAGCATCTGCCGACCCAGCGCCAGCAACGGCGCGCCAACGCGCAGGTTGGCATCGGCGTAGGGGCCGTCGTCGTGTGAGGCGCGCAGCAGGCGGGCGACCTGCGCGGGTTCCATTGCCAGGGCGTCCTGCAGATGCGCAAGCGACGTCCGCAACGACACGAAGCGCAGCGCGCGGCGGGCCGCGAAATCGTGCTCCATGCGCAGCGGATCGCGGCACAGGCTCAGGTGCAGCAGCGGCCCGCTGACCTGTGCGGCGGCGGCCCCGGGCACCCGGTAGCGCAGCTCGCCTTCCAGCACCAGCACCAATTTCAGGCCCGGCGCCAGGTCTTCCTGCACGCATTCCCTGCGGTCGAACTGCAACGTGCCGCCGGCCAGCGACATGGCGGGCGTGGCGGCCGGCAGGGTCCAATCGAGTTCAGGGGTGATAGCGGTCACGGCGGCGGCCCGGGGGCGCAGGATCTTTATTGAGATTGAATATTATTACCCTTTTGCCGCGACCAAGCCAACATCGGGGAAGCAGCCAGCAACCGGCGGTACCCAGGTGTTGGCCGCCTGGCTTGGCGCACGGTTTTCAGGCCGTGACTGCTTGCCTTCCAGGACGGCGCTCAGGCGGCAACCGCCTGGCTTCTGGCCGCCCGCCGCAGCGCCTGCGGCGGCTGGCCGTAGACCCGCAGGAACGCCCGCCGCATACGTTCGGTGTCGGTGAAGCCAACCCGCCGCGCGATGCTCTCGATGCTGCTGTCACCCGCCGCGATCAGGCCGCGCGCAGCTTCGGCCCGAATGCGCTCGACCGCCTTGGCCGGCGTTTCGCCGGTTTCGGCCTTGAAGCTGCGCAGGAACTGGCGTGGGCTGACGCAGGCCACTTCGGCCAGTTGATCCACCGACAGCGCCGTGCCCAGATGGCCGCGGATATGTTCCAGCACCGCCCGCATGCGATCGCTTTCGGGCGCCAGGTCCTGCAACGCCGAGAACTGCGACTGGCCGCCCGAACGCCGGTGGTACACCACCATCTCGCGCGCCGTGGCCGCGGCCACGTCGGCCCCCAGATCGGCCTCGACCATCGCCAGCGCCAGGTCGATGCCGGCGGTGATGCCGGCCGACGTCCAGGTATCGCCATCGCGCACGTGGATCTTGTCGGCGTCGACCCGGATGCCCGGATGGTTGCGCGCCAGCGTGGCCGCGCGGCGCCAATGGGTGGTGGCGCGCAGGCCATCCAGCAAGCCGGCGCCTGCCAGCACGAAGGCGCCGGTGCACACGCTGGCCAGGCGCCGGCCCGCCTGCCGCTGGGCGTGCAACGTGCGCCGCATGCCCGGCGTGACCGCGAATTCGCGCGCGCCCTCGCCGCCCGCCACGATCAGCGTATCGGCCCGCACGCCGCGCCAGGGGCGGGTCTGGATCTCGATGCCGCTGGTGCTGCGCACCAGGCCGCCTTGTTCCGATACCGTCAGCACCGTGTAGGCCGGACCGCCCGCCGTGCGTGCCAAGGCACCCGCGGTCTGGAACACGGTGGCAGGGCCGGACATGTCCAACAGCTGGAAGTCGGGCACGAGCAGGAAAGCGACGACATGGGGCATGGCAAGCGCCTGTAGCGATTGAAAAGGCCTGGCATGGATTTCGGCCCGCATCGGTCTGCAGGGCGTGTCATTCAGACCAGAGGAACACGATGGCGGTTTTTGAGGGAATTATGTCATTTACGCCAAAGTCTGCCTCACTACAGTAAACGCTGTCAAACCCGAGCCTCGTGCCCCGGACTTCGTGCCCCGATCCCCCGCGCCGCCCCTGGCCGGGGTCCGCCTCTTTCCTGCCCGCCTCCCCTATGCGCCCGTCATCCCGCTCTACCCCCGGCCAACGCAACGCCCGCTTGCTGGCCGTCTGCCAGGGCCTGTTCATTGCCGCCATTTCCATCGACCTGACCCTGACGGCCCTGACCGGCCACATGCTGGCGCCCAACAAGGCGCTGTCCACCCTGCCCTTCGCGTTGATCACCGTGGCGGGCGCCGTCGTTACCTGGTTTGCCTCGCTGCTGATGCAGCGCATCGGCCGCCGCAACGGCTTCACGCTGGGCGCCCTGGCCGGGGCGGCGGGCGGCGGCATTTCGGTCTGGGCGGTGTTTCATTCGGACTTCTGGGCCTTCTGCGCCGGCACCGCGCTGGTCGGGGTATTCCAGGCGTTTGCCCAGTACTACCGGCTGGCCGCCGCCGACGCGGTCGAACCGGCCGCCAAGACCCGCGCGATCTCGGTGGTGATGGCCGGCGGCGTCATCGCCGCCATTGCCGGCCCCGCGCTGGCCAATGCAAGCCGCGACCTGTTCGCCCCGGTCACCTTTGCCGGGGCCTACCTGATGGTGGCGCTGCTGGCGCTGTTGTCCGCCGCGCTGCTGTGGGCGTTCTACCGCGACATCGACGCGCCGGTCCACGCGGGCGACACCCAGGCCGGCCTGCCGGCGCGGCCGCTGCGCGAGGTCGCACGCCAGCCGATATTCGTGGCGGCGCTGGCGAACAATGTGGTGGGGTCCGTGTCGATGATGTTCATCATGACGGCCGCGCCCCTGGCCGCCGTAGCCTGCAGCCACACCATCAGCGATGGCGCGGGCATCATGCAATGGCACCTGGTGGGCATGTACGCGCCCGCCTTGTTCGCCGGTGCGCTGATCCAGCGCTTCGGCCTGGCCCGCATCCTGTGGGCGGGCATGCTGCTCAATGTGGCCAGCGCGTTGATTGCGATGGGGTCGCCGTCGTTGCCGGCGTTCTACGCGGCCTTGTTCTGCCTGGGCGTGGGTTGGAATTTCATGTTCGTGGGCGGCACCACGCTGCTCGCGCAGTCGTACCGGCCGGCCGAACGCGCCCGCGCCCAAGGCGCGGCCGAGATGCTGCGTTATGCAGCCACCGCCCTGGCAACCCTGGCCGCCGGGCCGGCGCTGGACACCTTCGGGTGGGAGGCGCTGAATGCGGCCATGCTGCCGGTGGTGCTGGCCGCGGGCCTGATGACCTGGTACTGGGCGCGCGGCGCAGCGCGCCAGGCCGCGATGGCCGGCCAGGCGTAGGCGGCGCTCGTCGGTCAAGCGCAGGCAGCCTAATCAGGGTGGCCGCCTGCGCTTTGCTTCAGGCTTGGGGCTGAGACTTTCCGCCGTTACCGCAATAGCCGAGATTGCCGCAATAGCCGAGATTGCCGTAATTGCCGCGATTGCTGCCGTTGCCGCTATTGCGGCTATTGCGGCTATTGCTGCTATTGCGGCTACTGCCGCGATTGCCGCTACTGCGGCTGACGCCGCTGTTCCAGCTGTTGCAGGCATTGCGCCACGCCGGCCTGCATCTGCGCATTGGACACGGCGGCGCGGTCCGAAACCTCGCGGCAGCGCACGTACTCCGCCTGGCTTTCGGGCGAATCGCGGATCACGACAGGAGCCGAATTCGGGTCGGGCGTGACGGTCATGCGCAAGGTGGAAGGCGGCGACAGGCTGCCGTCCTTGGAGCGCTGGCTGGGATACTGGTATTCCTGGGTGACCGGCGCCGCGCTCTGCGCGTGGGCCGCGCCGGCCACGCAGGCCAGAGCCAGCAAGACGGCGGACAGCGGAAGTTTTTTCATGGCGACCTCTCATCAATGAATGCGCGCCAGCCGGCCAGGATCAACTGCCCCGTCCGGTGACGCGCCGGTCTATGGTAGCCCCGGGCGCGCCACGTGAGCGTGCCAAGACGCTACGCCCGACGCGGGATTTGTTTCTTGCGGTTTCCCCGCGGCGGTCGCTACGCCCGGATCAGGGCTTGGCCGCCCGCTTGGGGGCCGCCGCCGCACCCGACACGTTGGCGGCGGAGGGCTTGGCCGGCTGGTCCCCGGGCGGCTGGCCCGGCCAGGCGCGCGGCGCGGTCCGTAAAGGATCCAGTAAGGAAGACAGGCCGTTATGGTCCAGCTCAAGCATCAGCGCCAGCAAGCGGCCAAGCTCGCCTTTCGGAAAGCCTTTGCGCGCAAACCACGCCAGGTAGGGCCCCGGCAGGTCGGCGATCAGGTGCCCCTGGTATTTGCCAAACGGCATGGTGCGCGTCACCAGCAACGACAACAGTTGGGGATCCATGGCGTATCAGGCGGCGGCCGGGCCGCCAAAGACGATGTCGGCGGCAGGGATGGCCGCGATCTTGACACCAAAACTGGCAATGGACGACAGCGTGGCGTTGTGGTGCGCCCGGATCTGGGCGCCGGGCGCATGCGGCTTGTCTTGCGTGGTGTGGGCATCGGCCGCCAGCGTCACCGGAAAGCCCAGCGCCGCGGCTCGGCGCACGGTGGTATCGACGCAGAATTCGCTGGCATAGCCGCACACGACCAACCGCGTAACGCCAGCTTCTGCCAGCACGTCCGCCAGATCGGTGCGCAGGAAGGAATCGGGCGTGGTCTTGCGCACCCGGATGTCGCCATCGGCCGGTTGCAGCCGCGTATCCAGCTGCCAGGCCGGCAGGCCGTAATCCATCGGGCTGCCGGGGGCCTCATGCTGCACGTAGATGACCGGCGCGCCGCAGGCGCGGGCACGATCGGTCAGCGTATTGATGCGCGCCAGGACGGCGTCGGCGTCCGCGGGGGCGGGCGTGGTCTCGAACAGGGCGCGTTGCACATCGATCACGATCAGGGCGGACGTCATGCTTTCCTCGTAGGGTCCGTATTGAAATTTCCTAGCCGCATTCCGCGCCCACGATGGGGGGCGGCCAGATGCGGGCGTAGATCCAGAAATGGCGCGATTCGCCGCGCACTACGCGATAGTGGTGCAACAGCCCTTCGCGATGAAAGCGGCAGCGTTCCAGCACGCCGGCCGAGGCCGTGTTGGTATCCAGCACCGTGGCCTGCACGCGGGCCAGGCCCAGCGTCTGCAAGGCCCAGTCAGTGACGACCGTGCAGGCCTGCGTGGCAATGCCCTGCCGCCAGTGCGTCGGCGCCAGATCGTAGGCGATTTCGGCGCGGCGGGCCGATAACGCGATCTCGTTCAAGCCGATGGTGCCGATCAGCCGGTCGTCGGGCCCGGCAATGGCCAGGCGCACGCTGTGCGTGGCGGCCGGGTCGGCATAGCCGCGGATCAGGCGAACCAATGTTTCCGGGCCGTCGAGCTGCCAGCTGGTGTGGCGGGTGACCGCGTCGTCATTCAGGTAGGCGTACCAATCGGCGGCGTCCGCGTCATGCAGCGGACGCAGGCGCAAGCCGGCGATGCCCAGGTCGGGGGCATGCTGCGGCCAGTCGGTGATGGGCAAAGACATGCAGGCAGCTTAAATCAAAAATCCAGCCGTCCCTTCAATTCGCCAAACGGCACCATGACGTGTTCGCGGTAGGCCGGGCGCGCCTGCAGGCGTTCGTACCAGGCGCGCACATTGGGAAGCGGCGCATGGTCGATATCCAGTTCGTAGTAGCGGTACAGGGAGGTGGCTGCCGGTATGTCGGCCAACGTCAGCGCGTCGCCATCCAGATAGGGCTGCGTGGCCAGCACGGCGTCCAGTTGCCGCAGGCAGGCATGGGTGGCCGCCACGCTGCGCGCAATGGCCGCCGTGTCGCGCGCGGCTTCGGGGGTACGGTAATAGCCCCAGAACACACCCGACAGGAACGCCGGCTGCAACGCCGTCTGCGCCCAATCCATCCAGCCGTCGGCCCGGACGCGCCGCGCCGGGTCCGCCGGCCAGAACGCGGCGGCGCCATGGCGCGCGGCCAGATAGCGCAGGATGGCATGGGATTCCCACACCACCGTATCGCCGTCGCGCAGCAGCGGCACCTTGCCGTGCGGGTTCAGGCTGCGGAACTGCGGCGTATCCAGCAGGCCGAATTGCCCGCCGGCCGGCACGTGTTCGTAGGACAGGCCCAATTCGCCCGCCAGCCACAATACTTTCTGCACATTGAATGAACTGCGCCGGCCCCAGATGGTCAGCATGTTGGCGTCCTTGAAATGAATGGGAAATTCGGGTCGGAAATGCGGATGAACAATGCGAGTCAGGTTCGGGTCGCCATGCAAGGACCGGGCTCAAGCCACGACACGCGGGTCGGCTTCAGGCCACGACGATGCGCGGCTCGCAGTGCACCGGGAATTTCACGGAATTCGCGATGTAGCAGAAGTGGTGCGCGCGGGCGTGCAGGGCTTCGGCCAGGCCGGCGTCGCCGCCCGCCTGGATGGTGACCTCGGGCCGCAGCGTCACCGATGCGAACGCGCCGCCGTGGTCCGGGTCTTCACGCATGACGCCTTGCGCATCGTCGCGATAGGCGGTGACCACGATGCCCTCGACCGCGCACAGATGCAGATACCAGAGCTTGTGGCAGGCCGACAGCGACGCCACCAGCAGGTCTTCGGGATTCCAGCGCGCCGCGTCGCCGCGAAAGGCGGGATCGGCCGAGCCGGCGATGTCGGCCTTGCCGGGCACCTGGATGACATGGTCGCGGGAATAGGCCGTATAACTGGCGGTGCCCTTGCCGGTGTTGCCGGTCCAGGTCACGTTGACGTCGTAATGGTGTTCGCCTTTCATGGCAGGAATTCCTGAGGGTGCAGCCCTGGTACGAAGATCGATAGCGTAGCGCAAGCGCACGATGCCAGTGAAGGTCACTGCGGGACAAATGGAGCGCACATTTGGGACGCACGTTTCGGACCGGCTTGCCTCACGCAGGCGGCGCATCCGGGTACGTCGCCACGTCGGGGCCATCGGCCAGCCACGGCACATCGTGCGACACATGGATATGCGCGGCCGGCCGCGCACCCGGATCGTCGTCCAGCGTGGCCACCCGCAAGATGACCTGCGGCCGGTCGACCCAGTGCGCCATCAGGTGCGCGCCGCAAGCCGTGCAGAAGTGGCGGATCTTGCCGGGCGAGGACTCATACGCCCCCAGCGTGGCCTGCCCCCGCGTCCAGCGAAAGTCTTCGCGCGCCACGCGCGCGGTCGACGCGAAGGCGGCCCCGTGCGACTTGCGGCACGTGGCGCAGTGGCAATGGAAGATCGGCCCCGACAGGCGATCTGCTTCGTAGGCCACGGCGCCGCACAGGCAGCTTCCCTTCATGGCGAGTCTCCTTGGTGGCCGCGGCAGGCGGCCGGCTCAAGATATAAGCGTAGCGTAGGCGAACCGCGTGCAGCGCGCCGATACGGCCCTGCTGGGGGGCAACCACGGCCAAGATCCGGCGGCTCGCTTGCCGCCATCGTCCCGTTTGGCGCGCAGCCGGGCAGTCGTTGATTCCACAGACCGCAACACCTTCCCGCATAGCGGGACAGCATCCGCATGACCTTTACAACCCGTTTCAGCAAGGACAAGCTTGCGTCCGTATCGTGGACGCTCTGCTACACAGGAGCTCGCCATGATGAAAACCACCCTGACCTGCACCCTGACAGTCGCCCTGCTTGCCGGCTGCGCCCCTTCAAAACCCATCACCGCCCGGTCCGTGCCCGTGGACAACCATACGGCCCGCAATGCGCTGGACTGGCCCGGCAGCTACGAAGGCACCCTGCCCTGCGCCGATTGCCCCGGCATCCAGACCCGCCTGACGCTCATGAAAGACGGCCGCTACGAGCGCACCACCCAGTACCTGGACCGCCAGCCGCAGCCCGAAGCGGTCGCCGGCACCTTCAGTTGGGAGTCCGACGGCAGCACCATCCGGCTGGACGCCTCCGGCGACAGCCAACGCTATTTCGTCGCCGAAAACCAGGTGACCCTGCTGTATCGCGACGGCACCCGCCCCACCGGTCCGCTGGCGCCGCACTACGTGCTGCGGCGCGCCCAGTAGTCCACGGCACCGCCGACGGCGTCGCGCAAGCCGCCGTCTTCCGGCTATTCTTCCAGGCTGAACATGCCCCGCCGCCCGGCCCGTGCCGGGCGGCGCGCACAGAACGGTGCGCACCCAAGGAAGGAACGCCATGAAAACCGATCACGAATTGCTCGACGCCTTCGCCCCGACGGGGACGCTGCGCGCCTCCATCAACCTGGGCAACCCCATCCTGGCCAACACGCATCCGGGCACCGGCGCCCCCGGCGGCGTGTCGGTGGACCTGGCCACGGAACTGGCGCGCCGGCTGGACGTGAAACTTGAGCTGGTGGTGTTCAAGTCGGCCGGCGAATCGGTCAACGCGGTGGCCGCCGAACAAGCCGACGTGGGCTTTTTCGCGATCGACCCGCTGCGCGGCGAACAGATCGCCTTCACCGCCCCCTACGTGGTCATCGAAGGCGCCTACCTGGTGCGCCAGGATTCCTCCATCACCCGCCAGGAAGAAGTGGACTGCACCGGCCAGCGCGTCGTGGTCGGCAA
Organism: Achromobacter deleyi; assembly: GCF_902859705.1. Classification (GTDB taxonomy): domain Bacteria; phylum Pseudomonadota; class Gammaproteobacteria; order Burkholderiales; family Burkholderiaceae_B; genus Achromobacter; species Achromobacter deleyi. The sequence goes on from NZ_CADIJO010000029.1 coordinate 12,211, forward strand.
AGGCAGCGCCTACGACCTGTACCTGACCCGCGAACTCAAGCACGCCGAGATCTTCCGCGCGCCCACCTCGCCTGCCGTAGTCGACACCTTCATCCAGGAAAACCTGGAAGTCGCGGCGGGCGTGAAGCAGCAGCTGGAAGCCGACGCCAAACGCCTGGGCGGCCTGCGCCTGCTGGACGGCCATTTCATGCTGATCCGCCAGGCCATGGGCGTGCCCAAGAGCCGTGGCGCGAAGGCCAGCGCCTACCTGTCGGCGTTTGTCGAAGCCATGAAGAAAACGGGCTTCGTCGCAGACGCCCTGGCGCGTCACAACATCCAGGGCGCGGCGGTGGCACCGCTGGAAAACCAGGGGTAGTTCCGGCAGGCGCGGCCTTCCTGGGGGTCAGTGGCTGATCATCCAGGGCCGAGAGCCGGCAAAGGATTTCGCCCCGTCGGCCGTGGTGCGCGTCTTGCCGCTTTTGCGCCCACCCGAGCAGCAACCGCAGTTCATGCCGTGGCCGGAACGCGTGCTGCGCGGCTCGTTGGCGCTGCGCTCGTTGGCGGCATGGGCGCGGTTCACCGCGGACGACAACGCCGAGATCGCCGGCGCCCCGCCGACGATGCGGCCAGACAGTGCACCGCAATCGGGGCAGGCGGCGGGATCGCGCCACTGCGCCAAGGGCCGCAGCGCCGCGAAGTCGCCGCAATCCGCGCAGGAATAGTCATACATGGGCATGGCAGGCTCCTTGTGCGCCAGGGTCAACGATCGCGCGACAAGGGCATGTCGATGCCGCCCTTGATGTGCTTGACCGGCCCGGATGCCGACGGTTGGATGTCGAAATCGAAGATTTCGGTAGGCAGCCACAGCGTGGCGCACGAATTGGGAATATCCACCACCCCGCTGATATGCCCCTGCACCGGCGCGCAACCCAGAAGCGAATAGGCCTGCGCCCCCGAATAGCCGAACTTCTTCAGGTATTCGATGGCGTTCAGGCAGGCCTGCCGGTACGCCACGTTGACGTCCAGGTAGTGCTGCTTGCCGCCTTCGTCCACCGAGATGCCTTCGAAGATCAGGTAGTCCTTGTAGGCCGGCGTGATCGGGCTGGGCTTGAAGATGGGATTCTTGATGGCGTACTTTTCCATGCCGCCCTTGATGAGCGTGACGCGCATGTGCACCCAGCCCGCCATTTCAATGGCGCCGCAAAAGGTGATTTCGCCGTCGCCCTGCGAAAAGTGCAGGTCGCCCACCGACAGGCCGCCGCCCTTGACGTATACCGGGAAGAACACCCGCGCGCCGCGTGACAGGTCCTTGATGTCGCAGTTGCCGCCGTGTTCGCGCGGCGGCACGGTGCGCGCGCCTTCGCCCGCCGCCCGGTCGCGGTCGGCCCCTTGCAGGGCGCCCATGTGCGCCGTCTTGGGCGCGGGCGGGTTGGCCAGCGGCGGCACGCGGTTGGGGTTGGTGTCGATCAGTGCCTGTTCGCGCTGGTTCCAGGTGTCCAGCAGCTTCTGGTCAGGCAGGCAGCCGATCAGGCCGGGGTGGATCAGCCCGGCGAAATTCACGCCCGGGATGTGCCGCGACGACGTGAACATGCCGTGAAAGTCCCAGATGGATTTCTGCGCATGCGGAAAATGATCGGTCAGGAAACCGCCGCCGTTGGTGCGGCTGAAAAACCCATTGAAGCCCCACAGGCTGTCGGGCTTGGCGCCGATGTCCAGCAAGTCCACCACCAGCAGGTCGCCGGGTTCGGCGCCCTCTACACCCACCGGGCCCGACAGGAAGTGCACGGTGGACAGGTCCACGTCGCGCACGTCGTCGGCGCTGTCGTCGTTCTTGATCGCGCCGCCGGTCCAGTCGTAGGTTTCCAGGATGAAATCATCACCGGGCTTGACCCACACCGCCATCGGAATGTCCGGATGCCAGCGATTGTGGATCTGCTTGTTTTCGTAGGGGGATTGGGCCAGGTCGACCCGGATGAGCGTATCGGTCATTCTCTTTCATCTCCAACGTAGTGTTTTGGCAAAACAAAAGTGTTGATAAAACAGAACTTCAATCGCGGAAGGGCGGCCGGCGCGGCTTGAACTTGCCGCTTGAATGAGCCGGTCGAACTGGCCGTTTGAATTGGCCACTTGGACCCGTTTGTGCAAGCCCGCGATTCGTCTTGCACGGTAGGCCAGTTTCGGGCGTCCGTAAACTGGGTTTATACGCAGTGCCCCGTCCCTCCCCATCGCCCCTGCCTTTAACCCTGCGAGATATCCTTGTCGCGGGTTTCCGGCAGCAGTGCCCACAACACCACGCCGGAAAGCGCCGCCACGCCGCACAGATAGGCGGCAGGCAAGGTCGGGTTGCCCGAGTACTGGATCAGTGCGGCAGCGATGAACGGCGCCGGGCCGGCCAGCACCGCCACGGCGACGTTCTGCCCGATGGCAGCCCCGGTGGACCGGATCGAGGCCGGGTACATCTCGACCAGCAACACGACGTCCATCACGCCAGCCATGGCGACCGGCACCGCCAAGAGGCACAGCGCCGCCAGTACCGCCGCGGGATGGCCGGTATTCATGAGCAGGAAGATCGGATACCCCAGCACCGTCAGGCTGACTGCCGAGGCCAACACGACGGGACGCCGGCCGAAGCGGTCGCTGAACCGGCCGATGGCCGTGTGCAGCAACGTGTAGAACACCAATGCCGCACTGCACAGCCATAGCGCGGTGGATTTGGACAGGCCCACGGTCTGCGTCAGATGCGTATTGGCGTAGGTGATGAAGTAGTACAACGACACCCCGAACAACGCCGCATAGGCGAACGTGACGACGAAAGCGCGCCATTTCTCTGCGGCGGGAACGGCCTGGATTTCATTGTTTTCACGGCGCTTCTGCACGGCCTCGTAGACCGGCGTATCGCCCAGCCGGCGGCGGATGTAAAGCGCCACGACGGTCATGAGGATGGACGCCACGAACGGCACGCGCCAGCCCCAGCTAGCGGCGTCCTGCTCGGACAGCACCGACGAAATGACCGCCGCCACGAAGGTGCCCCCCATAAAGGCGGCGGCGGCCGTCTTGGTGAGCAATGCGGCCGCCTTGCCACGGCCGCCATGCGGCGCGCTTTCCACGATGTAGATGCAGGCAGCCGACCATTCGCCGCCCACCATCATGCCCTGCACGAAACGCAGCAGGATCAGCAGCACGGGCGCCGCCATGCCCAGGGTGTCGTAACCGGGCAACAGGCCGATCAGCGTGGTGGCCACCCCCATGCCGAATACGGTGATCATCAGCACTGCGCGCCGGCCGAGGCGGTCGCCCAAGGGGCCCAGCACCACCGCCCCCAGCGGCCGCGACAGAAAGCCCACGGCGAACACAGCCAGCGAAGACAGCAGGGAAATGCCGGGCGCCGACGATGGAAAGAAGGTGCGTCCGATCAGCACGACGAAATAGCCATAGATGGCAAAGTCGAACCATTCCATGAAGTTGCCGATGCCGACGGCGATGGCGCGCCGCCGCAGGTCGGAAGCGTTAAGGGGAGCGGCCGCTTGTGGCTGGCGTTCAGGCATGTTGTTCCAGGAAAAGGCGAAGGTGGAGTACGGCAGATAGGCGCGGCAGATGGGTGCGGCAGACAGGTGCGGCACACGGGTGCGGCAAGCCCTGACGCAGCGGCCATACCGTGCGGGCGCCACGTGGGGCGTGCAGGCTGGGCCAGGGCAGCATCAAGCTGGGCGACACCATCAGGTGCAGCACCATTGGGGCTACACCACTAGGGCAGCACTACCAGGACATCACCGCTAGGGCAGCACCACCAAGGCAGCACCGCTGGGACAGCACCACTAGGGCAACACCGAATCGGCGGGCGATTCCCCGGGCGCGTCGCGCGTGGTCTTGACAGGCGGCTTGGCGCGTTCGTCGACCTGCAGGCTGAAGATATCGGGCCGGCTGTAGTGGCCGGCCACGTCGAACACGAACTTGCCACGCACGATTTCATCGGGGTCGAGGTCGGCCGACAGAATGCATTCCTGGTCGTAGACCGGGCCGGCCAGCACATCGCCGCTGGGGCTGACGATGACGCTGCCGCCCCGCATCAGGACCGTGTCTGGCGCGTTGCCCTGCACGGCGTCGTAGTCGTCGGGGAAGGCGTCGCGGGTGAGGTATTGGCAGGCGGACAGGACGAAGCAGCGGCCTTCCAGCGCGACATGACGCGCGGTGGACGTCCAGTATTCGCGGTCGTCGGCGGTGGGCATGCAGTAGATCTGCACGCCTTTGGCGTACATGGCCATGCGCATCAGGGGCATGTAGTTTTCCCAGCAGATCACCGCCCCCAGCTTGCCCAGAGGCGTGTCGAAGACGGGCAAGGTCGCGCCGTCGCCAAAGCCCCACACCAGACGTTCCATGAAGGTCGGCATGACCTTGCGATGCTTGCCGAGCAGTTCGCCTTGCGGCGAGAAGAACAGGACCGTGCAGTACAGCGTGCCGCCGTCGCGTTCGATGACGCCGATGACCAGGTGCACCTGGTGCCGGGCGGCTACGTCAGCCAGGGTGGCGGTGTGCGGGCCGGGAACGGCGATGGCGCCATCAAGGTAGCGCTGGAAGTCGCGATAGCCCTGGGCGCTACGGCCGCCGACCGAGGCGCCGAACGTGGCGCCCTTGGGGTAGCCGCCGACGAAGGCTTCGGGAAACACGACCAGACGGGCGCCGGTGGCGGCGGCGTCGGCGGTCAGGCGGGCCACTTTGGCGAGCGTGGCGGGGGTGTCGAACGGCACGGAGCCGGCCTGGACGATGGCAGCGCGGAAGGTCATGGCAAGGGCCTCGGGGAAACGGATCAGCCGATTCTGTCCAAGGCGGGCGCACGCCGATATACGGGGTTCTACGTCAGGGTCAACCGCAGTTTTTTTCTCAAGCCATTGATTTGCGGGAAGATTTGAAAAATCTGCATCCGGGCATTGCAGAATGGGCCGCCAGCAGGCATTGCTTATCGGACGTATCCGAGCCGGCAGTTATGATGCCGCCATCGCATTCGCGGCCCGGCCGCCACACAAGCCCACGTTCATGCCCTTGCCCAGCCCCTTGCGCCCCCTGCCCCGCCCGTCCCACGCCGCCTCTTCGCTGGCCTCTTTCCTGGTCTCATCCCTGGCCGCGTTGCTGTTCACCGTGGCACTGCCCGCGTCGGCGCAGACCGACGCGCAATGCGTGGCGCAATTCGACGCCAGCGTCACCCGCTACAACGAGGCGGTCACGGTGCAGACCAAGCGCGAAGTGACCAACCTGCACCAGTTGAACTCGCTGCTGTGCCAGGGCCGCCTGGACCTGCTGGACATGGAATTCGCGCTGGTGGACGACTACGAGCAATGCGCGCGCAACGGCGGCGCGTTTCCGGACAAGACGGTGCAGCGCATGACGACGCTGCCCGACAACCTGGCCGCGAAGAAGACCGCATGGATCGACACCTGCGGTCCCTACATGAAGCAGCCCTGACGGCAAGCGCGCCGCTCAGCCGACGGCTTCTGCCTCGGCCACCCGCGGAAAGAAGATCGCCCGGCTGGGATCGAAGTCATAGTCGGCTTCGAAGTCGGTGGCGTCGCCCGCCAGCGCCAGCACCGAATCCAGGATGAAATCGGCCTTGGCGTCGGCCAGCAGCACACTGAAATTCAGGCGGATGAAGCCGGGTTTTTCGATTTCACGCCCCGCCAGAATGGCCTGGCGCATCTGCGCGGATTCGGCTGCATCAATGTCCAGCAGCTGATGCACGTACGGCCCGGCGCAGGCGCAGCCGCCGCGGGCCTGGATGCCGAAACGGTCGCTCAGCATGCGGGTCACCAGTTGCTGGTGCACGAAGCCGCCGCGGCCGTTGCGTACGCGAAAGGAAAAGATCGGCAGGCGCGGCGCGGTCAGCGACCCCAGCAATTCCAGCAGGGGCGCGCCCTGCCAGCGGGCCAGCGCGCGCTGCACCAGGTCGGCGTTGCGGCGCTGCATGAAGTCGGCGCCCAGCGCGTCTTTCACCAGCAGCACCAGCGCGGCGCGGATGTCGCCCACCACATTGGGCGTGCCGGCTTCTTCGCGGGCTTCGAGGCTGGCGCTGTAGTCGTGGCCGGCGGGCGAGACGAACTTGACGGTGCCGCCGCCCGGGAACGTGGGCGTATCCGGCACCACGGCGTCGCGGCGCACGATCAGGATGCCGGACGCGCCCGGACCGCCGATGAATTTGTGCGGCGAGAACACGATGGCGTCGATCATGGCATCGGCCGCGGGCGACATGCGGATGTCCAGGTAAGGGGCGCCGCCGGCATAGTCCCAGACCATTTTCGCGCCCGTCTGCTTGACGCGGCGGGTGACCGCGGCGACGTCGGCCACGATGCCGGTCACGTTGGACGCGGCGGACAGCGCGCAGACGACCAGCGTGCCGGCCGGGGCTTGCAGGGCAGCGTCCAGCTCGGCCAGGTCGGGGCCGCCCAGCGGGCTTTCAGCGACCGAGACCAGCTCGGCGCCGGATTCGCGCCACGGCAGGATATTGGAGTGGTGCTCGTAGGGGCCGATGACGACGCGGACCTTGCGGCCGGCCGCCACCGCGGCGGACACGCCCAGCAGATGCACCAGGCGGTTGATGCCCAGGGTGGCGCCCGAGCCCGAGAAGATCACGGCGTGCTCGTCACCGGCGCCGCAACAGCGCCCGACCACGGCGCGGGCTTCGCGGCGCAGGCGCGTGATGAAACCGCCGCAGTACGAGGCCTCGGTGTGCGAGTTGGCGTAGTAAGGCAGCACGTGCTCGAGCACGAAGCGTTCGACCTGCATGAGCGCGCGGCCCGACGCGACGTAGTCGGCATACACCAGCGGCTTGGCGCCGTAGGGGCCGTCGATGACGGCGTCCTTGCCGATCAGCCCGTCAGCGAGGGCGGCGGCGATGTCGGGGCAGGCAAGGGATTCTTGAAACTGGCGCAACGGCCCTGTGGTGGCCGGGGTCGCTTGGGTAGACATGATGATGAGACGAGGACAGGGATTTATCTCGGAATATCATACGGTGGAAATAAATTTGAAACCTCACCTAAATTTTGGCGAAAATCACCAAAAACCGTTCATTTGATCGAATCCATGGAAAAAATAGACAAATTTGATCTAAGTATCATCGCCTGCCTGCAACGCGAGGGTTCGCTGTCGCAGCGCGAGCTTGCCGATCGGGTCGGTTTGTCGCAGAACGCCTGCTGGCGCCGGCTGCAGCGCCTGAACGCCAGCGGCATCATTCGCGGCACCCGCGCCCAGGTCAACCTGGTCGCGCTGGGGCTGGACCTGACCGTGTTCGTGATGATCCGCACCAGCCACCACGCCAAGGACTGGGCCGACGGCTTTCGGCGCCACGTCGAACGCCTGCCCGAGGTGACCGAGTTCTACCGCATCGGCGGCGACTGGGATTACCTGATCAAGGTCACCTGCCGCGGCATCGCGGGCTACGACCGCTTCTACCAGAAGCTGATCACCGACTTCGAGCTGTCGACGGTGACGGGTTTCTTCAGCATGGAAGCCATCATCGAGAACCGCCCGCCCGACCTGACGCAACTGGCGGGCACGGTCGAAGACGGCACGCCCGGCTAGCGGCCACGATAACTACCGGTCATGAAGCCCCGGGGCGGCATATATCCACGGGTTATCCCCGATGCCCGCATATCGACAAATCGTCAATAATTCGCCAACGTTTTGTTGTCGATCCGTCCCCAACTAGCCGCCCATGTCTGTTTCCGTCCGGGACGCCATTGTTTCCTCCTCCCATCTCGCCTCGTCCGCCCCGGAGCTGTCCGAGGTGGAGTTCGGCCTGATCATCGCGTCGCACGCCTTCAACCGCTGGATGGTCCGCTGCATGGCCTGTGCCGGGCTGCCGGAACTGACCTCGCTGGACATCCTGGTGCTGAACCACGTGTTCCACCGTGGCCGCGGCAAGAAGCTGGCCGACATCTGCTTCACGCTCAATGTCGAAGACACCCACCTGGTGAACTATTCGCTCAAGAAGCTCGAGCGCCTGGGCGTGGTGCAAAGCGCCAAGACCGGCAAGGAAGTGATCTACACCACCACCGATGCCGGTGCCGCCGCGATCCAGCGCTACGCCGAAGTGCGTGAGCAATGCCTGGTCAAGCCGTTCATCGATTCGCCCGCCGCGGACGACGCCAGCCGCCAGCTGGCCAATACCCTGCGCGCCCTGTCGGGCCTGTACGACCAGGCTGCCCGCGCCGCCACCTCGCTGTGAGAATTTACGTTGTCTAGCACTCTTGCCTCTTCAAGCCAGCCGCTTCTGTCCGTGCGCGGCGTGTCGGTCGATTTCAACACCGCGAACGGCGTGTTCCGCGCCGTCGAGGACCTGGACTTCGACGTGCGGCCGGGCAAGACGCTGGCCATCGTCGGCGAGTCCGGCTCGGGCAAGTCGGTCACGTCCATGGCCATCATGCGGCTGACGGACTACAACAACGGCCGCATCACCACCGGCAAGATCCTGTTCCAGAACAGCGCCGGCCAGGAAGTCGACCTGACCGCCGCGTCGGACGAGCAGATGCGCGCGATCCGCGGCAACGACATCGCGATGATCTTCCAGGAACCGATGACCTCGCTGAACCCGGTGTTCACGATCGGCGACCAGATCATCGAAGCGATCATGCTGCACCAGCAGCTGTCGCGTTCGGCCGCGCGCAAATCGGCGCGCGCCCTGCTGGAAAAAGTGCGCCTGCCCGATGCCGAGCAGCTGCTGGACCGCTACCCGCACCAGTTGTCGGGCGGCATGCGCCAGCGTGTGATGATCGCCATGGCGCTGTCGTGCCAGCCGCGGCTGCTGATCGCCGACGAACCGACCACCGCGCTGGATGTCACCATCCAGGCGCAGATCCTGAACACCGTGCGCGAACTGCAACGCGATCTGGGCACGGCCGTCATCTTCATCACGCACGACATGGGCGTGGTGGCCGAGATGGCTGACGACGTGGTGGTGATGCTGCGCGGCAAGAAGGTCGAACAAGGCACCGTGGAAGAGATCTTCCGCGCGCCCAAGCACCCCTACACCCGCGCCCTGCTGGCCGCGGTGCCGCGCCTGGGCAGCCTGACCGGCCGCGACCTGCCGCTGCGCACGCCGCAGACGGTGCTCGAAGGCGACACGCTGCGTGAAGTGGGCGAGACCCGCGAGCAGGACACCGCCCGCTACGACGAGCCGGTGCTGCGCGTGGAAAAGCTGACCACCCGCTTCGATGTCGGCCACAACCTGTTCGGCCGCGTCACGCACCGCGTGCACGCGGTGGAAGAAGTGAGCTTTGACGTCTACCCCGGCGAGACGCTGGCGCTGGTGGGCGAATCGGGCAGCGGCAAGTCCACCATCGGCAAGACACTGCAGCAACTGGTGGCGCCGACTTCCGGCGCGGTGCGCTACAACGGCCAGGACATCTTTTCGATGGACAGCGCCGGCCGCCAGCGCCTGCGCCAGGAAATCCAGTACATCTTCCAGGATCCGTACGCCTCGCTGGACCCGCGCAAGACGGTGGCGTTCAGCATCGCCGAACCGATCCGCACCCACGGCCTGCTGACGGGCGACGACGCCATCGCCCGCCGCGTGGGCGAACTGCTCGAACAAGTGGGCCTGAAGCCCGAACACGCTCGCCGCTATCCGCATGAATTCTCGGGCGGCCAGCGCCAGCGCGTGTGCATCGCGCGCGCCCTGGCCAGCAACCCCAAGCTGATCATCGCCGACGAATCGGTGTCGGCGCTGGACGTGTCAATCCAGGCGCAGATCCTGAACCTGCTGATGGACCTGCAGAAAGACCGCGGCCTGTCGTACCTGTTCATCACCCACGACATGGCGGTGGTGGAAAAGGTCAGCCACCGCGTGGCGGTGCTGTACCTGGGCCAGATCGTCGAGCTGGGCACGCGCCGCCAGATCTTCGAATCGCCGCAGCATGCCTACACCCGCAAGCTGCTGGCCGCCGTGCCGGTCGCCGAACCGGGCCGCCACATCGATACCTCGTTGATCGAGGGCGAGATCCCCAGCCCGGTGCGGCGCGTGGGCGACGAGCCCGCGATCATTCCCCTGGTTGAATTCGCGCCCGGCCACCGTGTGGCCCGCGCCGCTTGACCTTCCCCTTTTTCACGTCGGCCCGCCCGATTTCCCGTCCCTGGAGTTGAACATGCTCTCCCTACGCAAAACCTTCACCGCCACCGCCCTGGCCCTGGCGCTGGGCGGCGCGCTGCCCGCGGTCCTGTCGACCGCCGAAGCCGCCGGCACGCTCAACGTGGCCATCAACCAGGACCCGGGCAGCTGGGACCCGATCGACACCTTCGTGACGTTCTGGGGTTCGGTCGGCAGCAACCTGTACGACGGCCTGACGATGCGCGGCGCCGACCTGAAGCTGCAACCGGGCCTGGCCACCAAGTGGGAATACCTGGACGACAACAAGCGCCTGCGCTTTACGCTGCGCCAGGGCGTGAAGTTCCACAACGGCGAACCCTTCAACGCCGAAGCCGTGAAGTTCACCTTTGAACGCCTGCTGGGCGCCGAAGGCGCCAAGGGCCCGCAAAAGTCCAACTACGACTCGATCGGCGAGGTCAAGGTGGTGGACGAATACACCGTCGACTTCATCCTGAAGCAGCCGGACCCGGTACTGCTGACCAAGCTGGCCGGCTACGGCGCCATGATCGTGCCGCCCAAGTACATCCAGGAAAAGGGCGAAGACAACTTCAACACCCACCCGGTCGGCACGGGCCCGTTCAAGTTCGAAAGCTACCAGCCCAAGGTCAACGTGACCCTGGCGCGCAACGACGACTACTGGGGCGGCAAGCCCAAGCTGGACAAGGTGGTGTACCGCTTCATCGGCGAACCGGGCACCCAGGTGGCCGAGCTGCAAGCCGGCCGCATCGACGTCGCCACGCTGATCCCGCTGGGCCTGATCGAGACCGTGAAGAAGTCGGGCAACGCCGACGTCATTTCCACCGGCGGCCCCGTGGCCTTCGCGCTGCGCTACAACACCAAGACCGGCATCACGCAGAACCGCGACGTGCGCCGCGCGCTGATCATGGCCGTGGACCGCGACGCCATCGTCAAGCAGCTGCTGCTGGGCCAGGCCAAGACCATCGCCAGCTTCCAGGGCCCGCAGTCGTTCGGCTACAACCCCGACCAGAAGCCCCTGCCGTTCAACCCCGCCGAAGCCAAGAAGCTGCTGGCCGGCGCCGGCATCAAGGCGGGCGCCACCGTGCAGATCGACGTGCGCGGCAGCGATTCGAACTTCCGCGAAGTGGCCCAGGCGGTGTCGGGCTACCTGCAGGCGGTGGGCGTGCGCGCCACCATCAAGCCGTACGAAACCGGCGTGCTGCTCAACGACATCATCCCCGGCGGCAAGACCGGCGAGATGTGGCAGAACCAATGGGGCGGCTGGACGTACGACTACGACAACACGGCCTACCTGATGTATCACTCGGGCCAGAAGTGGAACCCGTACGACAACGACGCCAAGCTGAACGCCATGCTGGAAGCCCAGCGCACCGTCTATGACGTGAAGAAGCGCGAAGCCATGCTGCAGGAAATCGCCGGCTACGTGGCCGACCAGGCGCTGGAACTGCCGCTGTACAGCCTGAACACGATCGTGGGCGTGAACAAGCGCGTGAAGAACCTGGAAGTCCCGGGCGACATCCGCTTCCGCTTCGTCGATACCACTGTTGAGTAAGGCCCCCCCGAAGCGCTGCGCGCTTCTGCATTAACCCTACTGACCCGTCCCGGTGAAAACCGGGGCGGCGCCTCATGACCGGATTTCTGATTAAACGCGTGTTGCAGGCGGTCTTCGTGATCGTGGCCGTGACGCTGCTTGTTTCCTACGCCGTACGCCTGACCGGTGACCCCGCGCTGATGCTCAGCCAGGGCTCGGGCAGCGTGACCGAGCAGGACCTGGCCAACATCCGCCAGGCGCTGGGCCTGAACCGGCCGTTCCACGTGCAATACCTGAGCTACATGCAAGGCCTGCTCCACGGCGACTTCGGCCGCAGCTTCATGGGCGGCACACCGGTCGCCAAGCTGATCGGCGACGCCCTGCCCGCCACGCTGATGCTGGCCTTCACGTCGCTGATCGCGTCGATCCTGATTTCGTTGCCGCTGGGCATCCAGGCCGCCATCAAGCGCGGCAAGGCCACCGACCAGACCATCCGCATCCTGTCGCTGGTGGGCCTGTCGTTTCCCAATTTCTGGCTGGCGCTGATGCTGGTGCTGCTGCTGTCCATCACCTTCCCGCTGCTGCCGCCGTCCGGCTGGAGCGGTCCGGCCAGCCTGGTGCTGCCGTCGCTGACGATGGCCATCATCCTGTCGGCCACCAATATCCGGCTGGTGCGCACCACCATGCTGGAAACGCTGTCCGCGCAGTACATCATGGTGGCGCGCAGCAAGGGCCTGAAAGAACGCGTGGTGCTGTACAAGCACGCGCTGCGCAACTGCGCGATTCCGCTCATCACCTACCTGGGCCTGCAGTTCGGCGGCCTGATCGGCGGCATCGTCGTCATCGAGATGGTGTTCAACTGGCCCGGCCTGGGCACGCTGGCGTTCGACGCCATTTCCGGCCGTGACTACCCGGTGCTGCAAGGCACGGTCACCGTGCTGGCCGCCGTCATCGTCCTGGTCAACCTGATCGTCGACATCGCCTATGGCATCGTCGATCCCCGAATCCGCACGCGCTGAGCCTTATGCAGACCACCACTCCCACCGCCGCGCCCGCGGCCCCCAAGCCGCGCAGCCGCTACCGTTCGCTGGAATTCGTGCTGGGCGCCGTGCTCACCGGCCTCATGGTCCTTCTGGTGCTGACCTCGGGCTGGCTGTTTCCCGATGGCGGCGAAGCCATGGACCTGGCCGCCCGCCTGACCGCGCCGTTCACGACCGCGGCCCACCCCTTCGGCACCGACCCGCTGGGCCGCGACGTGCTGGCCCGCGTGATCGTGGGCGGCAAGATCTCGCTGATGGTCGGCTTCATTTCGGTGCTGGGCGGCGCGCTGCTGGGCATCGTCATGGGCCTGATCGCCGGCTACTACCGCGGCTTCTGGGACATGATCGTGATGCGCTTTGCCGACGTGCAGTTGGCGCTGCCGTTCATCCTGGTGGCGATCACCTTCATCGCCATCCTGGGCGGCGGGCTGTTCAACGTCATTTTCTTCATGATCATTTCGCAGTGGGTGCAGTATGCGCGCCTGGTGCGGGCACAGGTGCTGGCGCTGCGTGAACGCGAGTTCGTGCTGGCCGCGCGCGCCTTCGGGGTGCGCGACCTGGCCATGATCCGCCATCACATCGTGCCCAACCTGCTGGGCCCGCTGGTGATCCTGATGACGCTGAACGTCGCCAACAACATCCTGCTGGAAAGCAGCCTGACCTTCCTGGGGCTGGGCGTGGACCCGATGATTCCGAGCTGGGGCGGTATGCTGGCCGATGGCCGCACCTACATGCAGACGGCCTGGTGGGTCAGCGTGTTTCCGGGGCTGGCGATCATGCTGACGGTGCTGGGCCTGAATTTGCTCGGCGACTGGCTGCGCGACCGCCTCGACCCCACTGGAAAAGTGTGAGCCCCCACGCCGCACCCGCTGCGCGGGCTTGCTGCCCCCCGAGGGGGCGGCCCCGCCTTGGGGCGGCCCGGCGGCGGGGCGAGGCGCCAATGAGAGCACTTGAGGACTTGTGACAATGGTTTTGCTGGAAAAGACATTCGACCGCACGCTTGACGCGTGGATCCACGCCTACAAGGCGCCGGCCTGGCGTGGGGCGGCGGTCGAGGGGTGGTTGTTCGAGGGCGTCGACGCGCGTCGCGAGGCCGAGGCCCGGCTGGCGCAGGCGGGCGTCACGGCGCGTTTTCGCAGCGCCTACAAGCCGCTGGTGCATTACTTCCTGGAAGAAGTCGAGCGCGACGGGCTGGTGTCCGTCGACCTGCGCTACCCGTTGCACGAACACGCCCAGGCCAAGCGCTTCACACTGGAAGCGTATCCGCTGGTCGCCCTGCTGCCCGGCGTGCGCGTCGCGATGCGCGCGGGCGCAGCCGACCTGCATTACGACGTCACCCTGGCCTATGCCGACGGCCGCCGCGTAGAGACGCGCGTATTCGCCCCCAACCAGCTTGGCCAGGCCCAGGACGGCACGCCCGAACTGTCGCCCACCGGCTGGCTGCGCGTGTGCGACGCCGACGGCGCCGTGCAGACCGACGGCCCGCAGGCCACCGAATACCAGCAAGCCTTCCGCAGCATCGTCGATACCGTGCGCCAGCATGCCTGGGGCGCGCACGAACCGTACTTCGACCGCCTGGAAATCCGCGTCGACCTGCCGGGCATGGACTTCGCCCTGCCGGTGGACGAAGAAATCGTCAGCACCTTCGAGGCGCTGCACGAAGACCTGTATTTCTCGTTGCTGGAACACTTCCAGCAACATTCCGGCCGCCCGTCCGGCGACCGCGGCCTGCAGCCCGGCCAGATCATTCCCGATGTCCGCCGCCACGATGGCGCGGCGCGCGTGATGATGACGCTGGAGCCCTTTGCGCCGCCCGCGCCGGTGACCCCCGCACCACTCGCCACGCCACTGGCCCAGCAACGCGAACCGCTGCCCGCCGCGCAGATTGCCGGCTGTGTGGCCGCGCTGGCCGGCGACGAATTCCAGGCCGTGTCGCGCCAGGGCCGTCCGGTGCTGGGCACCTACCTGCGTGGCCCGGGGCCTGCGGTGTTCATTTCGGGTGCGCAGCATGCCAACGAAACGTCCGGCGTAGTCGGCGCGCTGCGTGCGGCCGAAGCGCTCAAGGCGCGCGGCGATGCACACTTCGCGCTGATCGCCTCGGAAAATCCCGATGGCTATGCGCTGTTCAACCGCCTGCGCGAACAGCATCCGCGCCACATGCTGCATGCCTCGCGCTACAGCGCGCTGGGCGATGACATCGCCTACCGCGAACACGCGCCGTTCTTCGAGCGCGACGGCCGCCACCAGGCGCACGCCATCAGCGGCGCGCAACTGCACATCAACCTGCACGGCTACCCAGCGCACGAGTGGACCCGCCCCCTGTCGGGCTACCTGCCGCGGCATTTCGAGCTGTGGACGGTGCCCAAGGGCTTTTTCCTGGTGCTGCGCCACCACCCGGGCTGGAGCGAACGCGCCCGCCGCCTGATCGAAGGCGTGACGGCGCGCCTGGCCCGCAACGTGCCGGGCCTGGTGGAATTCAACGCCCGCCAACTTGAACTATTCCACGCCCACGCACTCGAAACCGGATTCGATGTGCTGAACGGCATCCCCGTACAGGTCACGGAGACCGACCGGGAAGAGCTGCCGATGGCGTTGATTTCCGAGTTTCCGGATGAAACCGTGTACGGGGACCGTTTCGTTTTCGCGCATACTGTGCAAATGGAAACCGTCTTGGCGGCCACTGACATCTACCGATCGGGCTTGTAGCGCTTGACATGAACATCCGAGAACGCAACCACGGCGACGATCTCGCCCTGGTGGACATCTGGCTTCGTTCGGTGCGGGCCACCCATACGTTCCTGACCGAAAAGGAAATCCAGGCCATGTACCCGCAGGTGCTCAACACCTACCTGCCGTCGGTACGCGTCTGGGTCTGTGAAGACGATACCGGCGAAGTCGCCGGCTTCATGGGCCTGAACGGCAACAAAGTCGAAATGCTGTTCGTCGACGCCAACAAGCGCGGCAAAGGGGCGGGCCGCCGCCTGCTGAACTTTGCGCTGTCGCTGCACGGCAGCCTGCAGGTGGACGTCAATGAACAGAACCCCCAGGCCCACGGCTTCTACAAGCACTATGGCTTTCAGGACGTGGGCCGATCGGAAACCGACGCGGCCGGCCGGCCGCGGCCGATCATCCACATGAAGCTGGCGGGCTGAACGGCCCAGTGGCTACGCTTGCGTAGCCACTCCAGCGTGGTAGTCCCCTCTTCCCTTCTGCCCGGCTTTGCCCCGCTTTACCTTGCTAGGCTTGGCCGTGGCGCGCGCGCCAGGCCTTGAGCGCGTCGCGGTACGCGTCCATCGCTTCGTTATAGGTGTCGTACACACAGGGAATGCAGCCGCTGTTGCAGCATTCTTCGGGTGCGGGCGCTTCGGGGGGAACGGGCGGGGGATCGTCGTCGATTGCAGGCGGGATATCGCGGGTAGTCATGGCGGGTTTCAAAACGGCATTCATGACGCCATGTTAGCGCCGCCGGCCCGATGCGCGGACGCCTCGCCCGTCGCGGACTTTTCCGCGGGTTCCGGCAAAGATCCCGCCCGGGGCGTCGCCCCGTCACAGGACGCCAACGCCCGCCATTGCTCGCGCCGGATTTCATAGCGCAGCTTGCGGGCGTCGCCTTCGCCGGTGGTTTCGATCCAGCGCAGCCCGCACTTTTCCATGACGCGCAGCGAGGCCGGGTTGGTCACGACCGCCACGGCGCTCAGGACCTGCACGGGCAGGCGCTCGAAGCCCAACGCCAGCAGCGCCCGCGTGATTTCCGACGCATAGCCGCGGCCCCAACAGGCCGCCTGGAAGGCGTAGGCGATTTCGACCCGTTCCACTTTGCCCGACACCGCCAGCTTGAGCCCGGCGCGGCCCGCCAGCGCGCCGGATTCGCGTTCCGTCAGCACGTACATGCCATAGCCCTGCTCGGCCCAATGCAGCAGGTTGTGTTGCACATAGCGCCGGCTGGACGCGGCATCGCGGGTGCCGCCCATGGAGGCCATCAGGGCGGCGTCGGCGTGCATGGCGGTGATGAACGACAGGTGCGTCTGCGACATGCGCTCGGCGCGCAAGCGGGCGGTGACGAACGAGTCGGGCAGCAGTGTCACGGCGTAAGCCCCATCCTTCAGGCGCCCGGCTTGGCCTTGACGTCGCCCGATGTCTTGAGCGCGTCGTAGATGCGCTTGCCGACCCGGCCGTCCTGCGGCAGGTTGCGCTTTTCCTGTTCGGCGCGGACCGCATCGCGGGTCTTGGCGCCGGGGATGCCATCGGCGATGCCGATGTCGTAGCCCAGGCTGATGAGCATTTCCTGCACCGACTTGATCTGGGCGCGCGACAGGCCAGGATCATCGGTGGGCCAGGCGGTAGCCAGCGCCGGGCCGCCTTGCAGGCGGTTCAGCAGCAGCGACACCGCCAGCCCGTAACGGCGCGACTGGTTGTAGTGCAGGATCGCGTCGAAATTGACGGTGGCCAGGAAGATCGGGCCGGTGGCGCCGGTGGGTGCGAACAGATAGGCCTGTTCGTCGTTGCCCGAGGCCAGCTTCAGTGCCGAGCCATTGCCCTGCTTGAGGCCCGCCTGGGCCCACTGCGCGATGCTGCGGCGGTCTTGCGAGCCGACGTATTCGGCGTCCGGCGCGGGCGGGATGGCGGCGGCCACGTCGGCCGGCACGCGCACTTCGACCACGGCGGGCAGGCCGTGGGTCCATTTGGCGCGGCGCTTGCGCAGGTGGTTGGCGGTGGACGCCAGGGCATCGGGCAGCGAATTGTAGAGATCGATCTTGCCGTCGCCGTCGCCATCGGCGGCCAGTTCGTAGAACGAGGTCGGGATGAACTGGGTCATGCCGAAGGCGCCGCTCCAGGAACCCACGAAGCTGTCGGGCTGCACCACGCCGTCGCGCAGCAGGCGCACCGAGGCGTAGGCGTTCTTTTCCCACAGGGTCTTGTTTTCGGTGCAGGCGCGGGTGAGCCAGGCGTTGAGCACGTCGGTCTTGCCGACCTGGCGGCCGTAGTTGGTCTCGATGCCGAAGATGGCGACCAGCGTGGCCGGGTCTACCTGGTATTGCTGGCTGATGGCGTCCAGCTGCTTGCCATACTTGGCCAGCACGCCGCGGCCGTCGTTGACGCGTTCGTCGTCGACGGTCTTGGCGATGTAGTCCCACCAGGACTCGCGGCCTTCGGGCTGGCCCTGGGCGGACGCGACGGTGGTGGGCAGCAGCTTGGCGTTGGCCGTGTACTTGTCCCAGTCGGCCACCGTCAGCCCGTTGGCCGTGGCGCCCTTGCGCAGCTTGGCGATGCAGGCCTTGTTGTCGAGCTCGGTCGGGATGATGACCTTGGGCGACGTGGCGGATGCGGCAGGCGTGGGTGCAGGCGCAGGCGCAGGTGCAGGTGCAGGTGCAGGTGCAGCCGGGGCCGCGACGGGGGCCGGGGCAGGCGCATGGACATTCGTCGGCGGCGCGGCAAGCGACGAATCGGGATCGGCTGCGGGAGCGGCGGTCGCGGCCGGCGTCGAGGCGTCGTCGAAGCTGCGCTTGGGCGTGAGCACCGGCGCGGGCGCCGGCTGGCTGGCGGAACTGCGCGAGCCCGTAGCCGACGACGGCCCTTCGGCCTGGGCGATGCCCGTGGCGGCGGCGCAGAATGCGGCGGCCAGGACCACACGGGCAAAGGGATCAATTCGGGCGCGAAGGGAATGCTGACGCATGGCAATCCTGAAAAATCGGAGTCAGCCCGGATCGTACCCCGACCGGCCGCCGAAATCGAACCCAATGGCACCGATTTATCCATCGGTAACGACCGCCCCGCTGGCCCGAAAGAGATCGTTACCGCAGGCCCGCGGGCGGGCGGCGCAGCACGCGCACGCACAGCGCCATCGCCAGCAGCGAGAACAGCGCAAAGCCCAGGGTCTGACCCAGCAGCACGCCTTCGGGTCCGCCGTAGTGCGCCCCCAGCCAGACGAACGGCAACGTGCCCACGGTGGCGCGCAGCCAGCCGATGGCAGTGGCATAGGTGGCGTGGCCAAGATTGTTGAAGACGGCGATGGACACGAAAAAGAGACTATTGACCGCCCAGGCGAAGCTGCCGTAGCGGCAGAAGAACAGCACCAGCTCGCGGCCTTGGCCGGACACCTGGAACAGGTCGGCGATCCACGGCCCCAGGAGGGCCAGCAGCACCGCAGCGCCAAACCCGTACATCAGCGCCATGGCGGCGGTCAGGCGCACGGTGCGGCGCACCCGCTCCCACTGCCCTGCCCCCAGGTTCTGCCCCAGGATCGGCCCGATGGCGCCGGGCAGCACGAAGAACATCGAATATGACAGTTGCAGCACCCGGTCCACCACGGTGGCGCCGGCCATGACGCTGGGGCCGAAGCCGGCGTAAGTGGACGCGGTGAAGATGACGGCAGCGGGCGTGGCCAGCGCGCTCAGGCCGGCGGGCAAGGCAATGCGGCCTACGGCGGCCAGGTCGGCGCCCAGGCGTGCCCGCTCGGGGCGCGCCACCAGCCGGTGCTTGCCGAAGACCAGCCAGCCGCCCAGCACCAGCGTCGCCACGCGGCCGATGCCGCCGGCCCAGGCCACCCCGACCATGCCGCCGTCCAGCACGAAGATCACCAGTGGATCCAGCACCGCCACGGTGGCCGTGCCGGCCAGCAGCACCCACATGGACTGCCGGCCATAGCCGGCGGCGCGCAGCAGGTTGGACAGCATCATGCCCAGACCCATCACGGTGGCGAACGGCGCGGTGATGGCCACGTAGGACAGCAGCCGCGCCCGCACGTCAGGGGCCAGTCCAATCGCCTGCGTGAACGGGCCGATGGCCGCCAGGTACAGCGCCGCGGACACGGCCATGGCCAATGCCATCAGCACCAGCGAGGCCGCCGCCATGCGGCGCGCTTGCCGCGGATCGCCCGCCCCCAGCGCGCGCGACACCCGCGCCACGCCGCCCACCGTCACGCCCATGGCGACCGAGATGACGGTGAACAGCGTCATCGACCCGAAGCCCACCGCCGCCAGCACCGTTTCGTCGCGCAGCGTGCCCAGATAGAGCAGGGTCAGGAATTCCACGCCGAAGACGGCCAGCATGCTGGTCCAGCCGGTGAGCACCATTTCAAGCACGTGGCCACGCAGCGGTCCGGACACGAAACGCGCGGGCACCGCCCCGGCGCAAGAGGCCGCCGCGCTCGTCAAGCCGCGTCCCTTGATATTCGATCCACTCGCCGTCGGGCGCTCATGCGCCTCATGGACGCGCAGCCGTCGGCGCGAACCAGTATTGCGCCTGGTCGCTGTCGGACGAATACCACGGCAACAGGCCGATGCTGTGGGATTCGCGCTGCACGCTGACCAGCAGCCCGCCCTGTTGCGGCCGCAGCAGCGCGACGTAGCGGTACACGCCCATGGATTCGTATTGATGCCAGTCGCGCCGCGCCGTCACCCAGAAGCGGCCCTGGGTGCAGCCGGTATAGCGGCTGGCGCCGAACAGGGGCGAGTCGGCGGGATTGACGGGGTCCGGGTCGGCGGCCCCGTCGCGTTGGCGCAGCAGCGTTTCATTGCCCCCGCCCCGACCGTCGTCTGCCTGGATGCGCCAGCCCTCGGGCACGCGATTGAACGTCACGCGGGCCGCGGCCGTGGGCTGCCATTGGCGTTCGGCAGTGTCTTGCAGACCCGGCAACGCCAGCGCGTTCGCCAGAAAGCGCTGCAGGTCGGACAGACCGGCCGCCGAGGCCTTACCGCCGCGCAGTTCGCCGGCCGCGCGATACGTGCCGGCCAAGTCCGGGCACTGGGCCGGGTCCGACGGCAGCACCAGCGGCGCGCCTTGCTTGAAATCCGGCCAGGTGACGCGTACGTCGTCCACCGTGGAGACCCCGCAGGCCGACAGGCTGGCCAGCGCCGCGGCGGCCAGCGCCATCTTTATTGTCATCGTGTCGTGTCCCATGGCCACGCACTATACCGAAACACCGCGTTGCCAAGGCCGCGGCGGGGGGGAATAATCGGCGGATTGCCCTTCACCGCCCGCCCACTGCCGCCCCCATGACGCCCTTCAAAGGAAAACTCCGCACCCGGCATCTGGAAATCGTGCTGACGGTGGCCGAGCTGGGCAACCTGTCCAAGGCGGCCACGCAACTGCACAGCACGCAGTCGGGCCTGTCGCGGGCCATCGCCGAAATCGAGGAACTGGTGGGTGCGCGGCTGTTCGAACGCACGGCCCGCGGCACCAGTTGCACGCCGCTGGGCGAAGCCATGTGCCGCCATGCGCGCCAATTGCTGACGGGCTTTCGCAAGGCCGAGATCGACCTGGCCGCGCTGTCGCGCGGCGACGAAGGCAGCCTGACGGTGGGCTGTTTTTCCATGTTTGCCGGCTGGCCGGTGGCCCAGGCGGCGACGCGCTTTCGCCAGGCCTATCCGCGCATCACGCTCACGCTTGAGATCGGCACGCACGAACGCCTGATCGAAGACCTGGACGCGGGCGCGCTGGACGTGTTGATCAGCCGTTTTTCGTCCACGGTCAATCCGCAGGTCTATCGGTCGGCCACCTTGCTGGAAGACGCCGTGGTGCTGGTCTGCGGACCGAACCATCCGCTGGCGGGCCGGCCGGACGCCGGCCTGGCCGAATGCGTGGCCTATCCGTGGATCACCGCCCTGCCCGGCAGCCGCATCCGCGGCGAGCTGGAAATGCTGCTGCACCAGGCGGGCCTGCCGATTCCGGATATGATCGGCGCCCTGTCGCTGGAATTCGGCCGCGAAATGCTGCTGGAAGGCCATTATCTGTGGATGCTGCCGGGCAGCGTTGCGGCGGTGCGCGAGGCGCGCGGCGAAGTCGTCGTGCTGGCGGCCCGCCCCGCCCTGCGCAAATCGCCGCTGGCGGCGATCTGGCGCCGCGACCGGCCCAGCACCCGCCAGGCCCGCGCGTTCGCGGACACGCTGGCCCAGGCCATTGCGGCTCAGGCCACGACGGCCCAGACCACGCTGGCCCAGGCCGTTATGGCTCAAGCCCCCCATCCAGCGCCTGTTAACACTGATTAGGAGCACCCATCCATGTACGACTGGCTCAATGCCCTGCCCAAGGCGGAACTGCACCTGCACCTGGAAGGCTCGCTGGAACCCGAGCTGCTCTTCCGCCTGGCCCGCCGCAACGGCGTGGCGCTGCCGTGGCCCGACATCGATGCGCTGCGCGGCGCCTACAACTACGGCAACCTGCAGGAATTCCTGGACCTGTACTACCTGGGCGCCGACGTGCTACGCACCGAGCAGGACTTCTACGACCTGACCTGGGACTACCTGGTCAAGTGCCACGAGCAGAACGTGGTGCACACCGAACCCTTCTTCGATCCGCAGACCCACACCGACCGCGGCGTGCCGTTCGCCGCCGTGCTGGGCGGCATCAGCCAGGCGCTGGAAGACGGCCGCAAGAAGCTGGGCATCAGCAGCGGCCTGATCCTCAGCTTTTTGCGCCACCTGCCCGAAGAGCAGGCCATGCGCACGCTGGAACAAGCGCTGCCCTACCGCGACGCTTTCATCGCCGTGGGCCTGGACAGCAGCGAAAAAGGCTTTCCGCCGCGGCTGTTCCAGCGTGTGTTCGACCGCGCCCGCGCCGAAGGGCTGCCGGCCGTGGCGCACGCGGGCGAAGAAGGCCCGCCGGAATACATCTGGGAAGCGCTGGACCTGCTGAAGGTGCTGCGCATCGACCACGGCGTGCGCGCCGCGGAAGACCCGCGCCTGATGGCCCGATTGATCGACGAGCAGATTCCGCTGACCGTGTGCCCGCTGTCCAACACCCGCCTGCGCGTGTTCGAACACATGTCGCAGCACAACATCCTGTCGCTGCTGGACGCGGGGGTGAAGGTCACCGTCAATTCCGACGACCCGGCCTATTTCGGCGGCTACGTCACCGAGAACTTCTACGCGCTGTACGAGCACCTGGGCATGAGCCAGGCTCAGGCGCAGGCCCTGGCCGACAACAGCATGGATGCGCGCATCCTGAAGTAAGCGGCTTCGGCATAAGCGGCTTCGGCCCAAGCCGTCGCCGGGCCATGCGCAACCCGCATGGCCCGGATCGAAACCGGCATGTCCTGGCCGCCCCGTTCGTCCCTACCATAGTCCGAAGACGGCAATGCCTTCAGGCGTTGCCGCCACGATGACAACGACAAGGGGCAACACCATGACCGAATCCGTCCAGGCCAGGCTGCGCGCCGGCCTGCTGACCGGCCTGCGCGACGAGAACGGCATCTGCCGTTTCAGCGCCATTCCGTATGCCGCACCGCCCTTGGGCGCGCTGCGCTTCGCACCGCCCGAGCCCGCCCGCTGGGAAGGCCCGCGGGATGCCACCCGCCCCGGCCCCGTACCGCCGCAGTTGCCCTCGCGCCTGCGCGGCGCCATGGGCGACTTTGACGCGCCGCAGTCCGAAGACTGCCTGCACCTGACCGTCTGGACCCCGGCCGCCGATGCGCGACGCCGGCCCGTGGTGGTGTGGCTGCATGGCGGCGCCTGGCAAAGCGGCGCGGGCGCGCTGGACTGGTACGACGGCGCGCGCCTGGCTGGGCGGGGCGACGTGGTGGTCGTGGCGGTGAACTACCGGCTGGCCGCGCTGGGCTGGCTGCATGTGCCGGGGCAGACCGCCAACGTGGGGCTGCTGGACCAGGAAGCCGCCATCGACTGGGTAATGGACAACATCGACGCCATGGGCGGTGACCCCGAACGCGTCACGCTGATGGGCCAGTCGGCCGGCGCCTCGTCGATCTGCGCCATGCTGACGCGCCGGCCGCGCTTTGCCCGGGCGATCCTGCAGAGCGCTGCGCTGGGGCGCGGCTTTCGCAGTTCGGTGCAGGCCGCCGCATTGGGCAAGGTCTTCCTGGAAGCGGCTGGCGCCGCCACACTGCAAGCGGCCCGCGCCCTGCCCGTCGAACACCTGCTCGCCGCGCAGCAGGCGCCGCAAGTCGTCGCGGCGCTACAGGCCGAGGGCGGCCGCCGCAGCCTGTTCGGCCCGGTGCTGGACGGCCAGGTGCTGCCCGCCGACATCGCCCCGGCCTTGCAACGAGCCGCCGGCCGCGCCGACGTGCTGGTGGCCTATACCCGCAATGAGATGGCCGCGTTTCCCGGCTACGGCACCGGCCCGGACAGCCAGGCCGCCAGTGAAGCCGTGTTCGGCGCGCCATCGCGGCAGTGGGCCACGGATGCCGTCGCGCAGGGCCGCCAGGCTTGGCTGGCGCGCGTTGACGTGGCGCCGACCGAGGTCTTTCTCGCCTGCCACTGCATCGAACTGCCGTTCGTGTTCGGCACCCTGGACGCCTTCGACAGCGCGCCCATGCTGCGCGGCCTGCCATCTGCACAGGCGGCCCGGCTGACCGAAACGACGCAACGCGCCTGGCTCGCCTTCATCCGCGGCGAGACGCCCGACTGGCCGCCCGCGCCGCACCTGCACGCGTTGGACTGAGTCGAACGCCGGCCCGCCACGCGTAGCCACTGCTCTGCCGACAACACACACACAAGGGGAATATCCATGTTCAAGTCTCTCGCGATCTCGCTTGCCCTGCTGCTGCCCGCCGCCGCCAGCGCGGCCTATCCCGACAAGCCGGTCAAGATCATCGTGTCCAACCCGCCTGGCGGTCCGGTGGACGTCATGCTGCGCGTGCTGGCCAGCAAGCTGTCGCAGGCCTGGGGCCAGGCGGTCGTGGTGGAAAACAAACCCGGCGCGTCCGGCATCATCAGCACCGGCGCGCTGGTCAAGTCCGCCCCGGACGGCTACACGCTGGGTATGGTGGTGGCCTCGTCCGTGACCATCGTGCCGTTCGCGGTGGACAGCCTGCCCTTCGATCCGCAAAAGGATCTGCAACCGGTGGCGCTGGTGGCGCGCACGCCGTTCCTGTTCATCGTGCCTGCCGACAGCCCGATCAAGACCTGGCAGGACTTCGTGCGCGAAAGCCGCGCGCGCAGCCTGTCGGTGGGTTCGTTCTCGATCGGCACCGCGTTTCACCTGGTGTGGGAGCAGACCGCGCGGCGTGCCGGCATCAAGGCGCTGTATATCCCGTCGTCGTCCTCCGGCAAGACGCAGAACGACCTGATCGGCGGCCAGCTCGACGTGGGGCTGGATGCGCCGTCCAGTTCCAAGGGGCTGATCGACAGCGGCCGCCTGCGCGCGCTGGCCATCACCAGCCCCGAGCGCTTTGCCGGCCTGCCCGACACGCCGACGCTGCGCGAGTCCGGCATGACGGACTACGCGCCGCAACCGTGGATCGGCCTGATGGCGCCGGCCGGCGTGCCGGCTGACCGGGTGGCGCTGATTCAGAAGACGGTGTCGGACATCCTGAAGGAACCCGCGATGAAGGCGCAGATGCAGACGCTGGGCATGATTCCCATCGGCGGCACCGCGCAGGAACTGGCGGACACCATCGCCGCCGACCGGGCCGAGATGGGGCCGCTGATCAAGGAACTGGGGATCAAGCTGAATTGATGACGCCCGCCTGCCCACGCATGCACGGGTGGGCAGGTTGTTCTTCTGGGGCCCTGTTTTCTTTCATTGACCGACGGTCAGTCACTAAATAGAATACGGTCTTCCCCCTTTCCTGGTCGATCCGTATGACCCTCAGCCGCCGCCGCGCCCTGGTGCTTGCCGTCAACCTGGGCAGCTTCATCACCATCCTGGACATCAGCATCGTCAACGTGGCCCTGCCCACTATGCAAGCCGCCTTGCGTATCGACATGGCCGGCTTGCAGTGGGTGGTGGATGCGTACGCACTGTTCCTGTCCGCCTTCATGCTGTCGGCGGGGCCGCTGGGCGACCGCTATGGCCGCAAGCGTTCGTGGCTGGCTGGCGTGCTGCTGTTCACCGTGGGCTCGGCGCTGTGCGGCGTGGCCGAGAGCCTGCCGATGCTGCTGATCGGCCGCGCCGTGCAGGGGGTCGCTGGCGCCTTGCTGATTCCCGGCGCGCTGTCGCTGTTGACGCAGGCCTTTCCCGAGCCTCGCGAACGGGCGCAGGCCATCGGTCTCTGGGCCTCGTGCAATGCCATCTCGCTGATCGTGGGGCCGATGCTGGGCGGCGTGCTGGTGGCGCACTTCAGCTGGCAAAGCATCTTTCTCATCAACCTGCCCGTGGGCGCACTGGCCATCGGGCTGGGCCTGTGGGGCATCCAGGAAAGCGCGCACCCCGAACACGCCGCGTTCGACCCCGCCGGCCAGGCGCTGAGCGTGATCTGGCTGGGCGCCCTGACCTACGGCCTGATCGCCGCGGGCGAGCATGGCTGGCAAGCGCCCGCCGCCGTCACGGCGCTGGCCATTGCCGGCGTCAGCCTGGTCGCCTTCCTGTGGGTCGAGCAGAAAGTTGCGCGGCCGCTGCTGCCGCTGGGCCTGTTTCGCGACGCGGGGTTCGCAGTCACCAACTTCGCGTCTTTCGTGCTGGGCTTCGGCGGCTACAGCAGCCTGTTCTTTTTCTCGCTGTACCTGCAGCACGTGCAAGGGCTGTCACCGCTGGCCAGCGGCTGGCAACTGGCGCCGCAGTTCGTGGCGTCGGGCCTGGTGTCGACCGTGTTCGGCCGCCTGAATGCGCGCTTCGGCCTGCCGCGCCTGATGATCGCCGGCTACGGCCTGATCGGCGCGGCCATGCTGGGCATGATGAGCCTGGACGCGCACACGCCCTATGCGCTGACCGGCACGCTGATGGTGGTGCTGGGGTTGGGCATGGGCCTGACGGTGCCCTCGACCAGCATGGCCGTCATGGCGACGGTGCCGCGCGAACGCTCGGGCATGGCGTCGGCCACCATGAACGCATTGCGCCAGACCGGCATGACCATCGGCATCGCGCTGCTGGGCGCGCTGATGAGCGGACGCGCGGTCGACAGCCTGGCCACGGCGCTGGCGCGCCTGGGCCAGCCGGACGCGCAGGCCGTGGCGCGCGCCGCCGTCACGCAGCATGTGCTGCCCGCGCAGCCGGACGGCGTGGCGGCATTGTTTGCCGATGCCCTGGCTGGCGGCTTTCACGCCGCGATGGCGGGCGCCGGCGCGATGTCGGTGCTGGCGGCATTGCTGCTGCTGATCGTCACGCGTGGCGCGCGGCCGGTGCTGCACGCGGCGTAAATGCGCGCGACGCATCGCGATTTTCTGGCACATCGGCGCGGCATTCCAGCCCTCGGAATTCCAGCGCCCGGAATCAAACCGCGCCATTTTTAAGCATCGGTAAAAATCGCATCAAGGGGTTGTCGCTCGGGTAAGATTTCCGCCCAATAACAGGTTAACAACCAAGAGGAGACAACCATGAAGCAACGCACTCTCGCGTGGCGCCTGGCGCCGTTGGCGCTGGCCGCGCACCTGGCCATGAGCGGACTGGCCGCCGCGCAAAGCGCGCCCGGCACGCAAGGCCCGCTGCAGCCCGCGCCCGACGCGGCGCTGGCCGCGCAGATCGACCAGCGCGCCAAGGCCATCGAAGACAAGCTCATCGCCTGGCGCCGCGACATCCACCAGCATCCCGAACTGGGCAACCAGGAAAACCGCACGTCCAAGCTGGTGGCCGACCACCTGCGCGCGCTGGGCATGGACGTCAAGACGGGCGTGGCCGGCACCGGCGTGGTCGCGGTACTGAAGGGCGGCAAGCCCGGCCCGGTGGTGGCGCTGCGCGCCGACATGGACGCGCTGCCGGTGAAGGAACAGGTCGACGTGCCGTTTGCCTCGAAGGCCAAGGGCACCTACCTGGGCAAGGAAGTGGACGTGATGCACGCCTGCGGCCACGATGCCCACACCGCCATCCTGATGGCCACGGCCGAAGTGCTGGCTGGCATGAAGGACCAGCTGCCCGGCAGCGTCAAATTCATCTTCCAGCCCGCCGAGGAAAGCCCGGCCGATTTCGAGCCGGACGGCAAGAAGATCTGGGGCGCCAAGATGATGGTGCAGGAAGGCGTGCTGGAAAATCCCAAGGTCGACGCGATCTTCGGCCTGCACGTGTCCAGCAGCTATCCGGTGGGCAAGCTGTCGTGGCGCAGCGGCCCGGCGATGGCGGCGGCCGACCAGTTCTGGATCGACGTCACCGGCAAGCAGACCCATGGCGCACGCCCCTGGTCGGGCATCGACCCCATCGTGGTCAGCTCGCAGATCATCCTGGGCCTGCAGACCATTCCCAGCCGCCAGATCAACAGCATGCTGGAACCGGCCGTCATCACCGTGGGCGCCATCCATGGCGGCAACCGCATGAACATCGTGCCGGACAGCGTTGCCATGACGGGCACCATCCGTACGTACGACGAGGGCATGAAGAAAGACATCCACCAGCGCATCGAACGCACGGCCACGATGATCGCGCAGAGCGCGGGGGCCAAGGCCGATGTGCGTGTGGTCGAGCTGTACAACGCCACCGTCAACAACCCCGGCCTGACCGAGGAAATGGGCCCCACCCTGCGCCGCGTGGCCGGCGAAGGCAACTACGGCCTGCAGCCCAAGTCGACGGCATCGGAAGACTTTTCCTTCTACCAGGAGAAGGTGCCGGGCATGTTCTTCTACCTGGGCGTGACGCCCAAGGGCACCGATCCGGAAACCGCCGCGCCCAACCACTCGCCACGTTTCTACGTGGATGAATCGGGCTTGATCAACGGCGTGCGCGCCTTGTCGAACCTGACCGTGGACTACATGGCCCGCGCCAAAAAGGGCAGCTAGCCTGGCTGGCGGCCAGGGCCTGCCCGGCGCGGCAGGCCCACAAGACGCACGTGCAAGGCGTGCGTTGCCGACGCACCCGCCGCCTTGCGCGGCGGGCATAAGCAAACCGCCATAAAGTCTTTGTGGGACCCCGCGCGGTTTCCTACAGTACGGCCCTTTGCCGCCTAAGAGCCGTACCCCCATGCCGATTTCCCGACGCCGACTTCTGCTTGCCAGTGCACTGGCGCTGCCGCTTGCGCGGCCCCGTCCGGCGCGCGCCGCCGCGTGGCCCGAACGCCCCATCCGGCTGGTGGTGACCTTTCCGCCGGGCGGCGCCAGCGACATCGCCGCGCGCCTCATCGCGCCGAGCCTGGCGGACCGGCTGGGCCAGGCCATCGTGATCGAGAACCGTCCCGGCGCCGGTTCCACCCTGGGCGCGGCGCAAGTGGCGCAGGCCCCGGCCGACGGCTACACGCTGCTGATGTCGAACTCGGCGCCGCTGTCGATCTCGCCCGCGTTGATGCCGCAGCACAGCTACGACCCGCTGACCAGCTTTCGCCATGTTGCCTACATCGGCGCCGTGCCGACCGCCTTTGTCGTGCATCCATCGGTGCCCGTCGAGACCTTCGCGCAGCTGACCGACTGGATCAAGGCGCAGCCCGAACCCGTGCAATACGGCAGCGGCGGCCTGGCCTCGGTCGGCCAGATCGTGGGCGAACTGTATGCGCGCCAGACCGGCGCGCCGCTGCAGCACATTCCGTACAAGGGATCGGGCGCGATGCGCAATGACCTGCTGGGCGGCCAGATCCGCTTCGCGGTGGATGCGCTGCCGCAGAACCTGCCGTTCCTGCGTACCGGACAGTTGCGCCTCTTGGCCGTCACGACGCAGCAGCGCGTGCCGCAGGCGCCGGCGATTCCGGCGGTGGGAGAACTGGGCTACCCCGGCCTGGTGGCCGAGAATTTCATCGGCCTGTCGGGGCCGGCCGGCTTGCCGGATGCCATCAGCCAGCGCCTGCATGCCGCGTTGACGCAGGTGCTGCAAACGCCCGACCTGCGCGCCAAACTGGAAAGCCAGGGTTTCGTGCTGGCCGAGAAATCGCCCAGCGAATTCACCGACTTCGTGCGCCGCCAGGCCGACGCCTGGGGGCCGGTGGTGCGTGCCACCGGAGCCAGCCTGTGAGCGCCCGCCGCGTGCTGGTGCTGTTCGGCCACCCGGGCCGTGGCGGCTTCAACGAAGCCGCCGTCGAAGGGGCCGCGCGCGCCGCCCGGGCGGGCCATGCGCTACAGATCGAATGGATCGCCGACAACGACCCGGACCGGCGCACCGAGCGCCTGGCGGACCTGTGCGCAGCCGGGCCCGACCTGGTCATCGTGCACGGCGGCCAGGGCGACGTTCCGGTCGCGCGCATCGCGCCGCGCTTTGCGCGCACCCAGTTCGCCATCACCCAGGGCAGCCATCACGCCGCCAACGTGGCTTCGTACGACATCCTGCAGGAACACACCGCCTTCCTGGCTGGCGTGCTGGCGGGGCTGCGCGGCGGCGCGGCGCACTTGTCGGGCGAACGCGTGCGGCCCGGCCTGAAGGGCCGCGCGGCCTATGCCGACGGCGTGCGCCGGGTGCGGGGCCAGGACCCGCTGACGGGCTTTTGCGGCAACCAGCACGACCCCGCGCTGGCCGGCGCCTGGACCGATGGCCTGGCCGCGCGCGGCGCCCGGGTCGTGTTCGCGATGATGGACGGCGGCCGTGGCGGCATCACCGAGTCGTGCCGCCGCCACGGGCTACGCCA
Source organism: Achromobacter deleyi (assembly GCF_902859705.1). Lineage (GTDB taxonomy): Bacteria > Pseudomonadota > Gammaproteobacteria > Burkholderiales > Burkholderiaceae_B > Achromobacter > Achromobacter deleyi. The sequence goes on from NZ_CADIJO010000029.1 coordinate 42,231, forward strand.
GATCGGCAACGTGCTCGATTGGGTGGCGCGCGATCCGGCCGTATTCCTGGCATCGGCGCTGGCCGATTCCGGCCTGTGCGTGGAACGCGCCGCGGCCGACCATGCGGCCGGGGCGTTGCGGGTGGGTGAGATCACGCATTTCGGCCTGCAAGCCGAGGCCTCGCTGCGCCTGGTGCTGGGCGCGGACGTCAGCGCCGAGGAACGCCGCATTCTGGATGACTGGTCGGCCCGGCTGGCACGCGGCGACGTGCAGGTGGCGGGTGACTACACCGGGCAGGAATTTGCGCTGGAGCAAGCGCCTCAAGCGGCGGTCGGCCCCGTTGCAGCGAACCCTTCGTGATACGCCACCTGCCCCTTGGCTGACCGCGTGAACGCCTGCGCCATGAAGTATTCCGGCGGCACGCCGGGGTACGTCAGCGCCGCAGTGGCCGCAAAGCCAAAGCGGCCGTAATAGGCCGGATCGCCCATCACCACGCAGCCGGCCGCGCCGCGCGCCTTCAGTTCGGCCAGGCCGGCCTGGATCAACGCCGCGCCGATGCCGCGGCCCTGCATTTCGGGCAACACCGCCACCGGGCCCAACCCGTACCAATCGGACGCGCCGTCGCTGATCGTGACCGGCGAAAAGGCGATGTGGCCCACCGGGCGGCCCGCGTCGCGGGCCACCAGAGACAGCGTCAGCGCCCCGGCCGCACGCAGCGCGTTGATGATGTAGCCCTCGGTCTGCTGGCTATGCGGATGGTCGCGGAACGCGAGCTGCGTCAACGCGAAAATGGCGTCGATGTCGGCGGGGGTTTCGGCGGAAATCTGCATGGCCTGTCTCCTGGCAAGGTGAAGCGTGGTGCGAAAGCGCGAGTGTACGCGGCGGCGACATCAGCCCGGATCGTTGTCGCGGCGCGGCTGTCGCGCTTTGGTGTGCCAGGTTGATACCCAGGCGCCCATGGCCCGTTCAGGCGTCCGACAATTCCCACCCATCATTGACGCCTGCCCGCCCCCTCGCTACAGTGACCGCCGACCCTGGCCGGGCAGACCCACCGCCCGCTGGCCCAGCCTTCGACCCCGCGGCTCGCCGCGACCTTCATCCGGAATCTTCCATGAACAGCTACCGCGTCGGCATCGCCGGCTTCGGCGCCATCGGCCAGGCCGTGGCGCAATCCCTGGATGCCGGCCTGCCCGGCCTGACGCTGGCCGCCGTGGCCGTGCGCGACCCCAAGGCCCCGCCCGCCTTCGCCTGGAAAAACGCCAAGCCCACCTTCACCACCATCGGCGAGCTGGCCGAACACTGCGACGTGGTCGTCGAATGCGCCCCCGCAGCCGTGTTCCGCGAACTGGCCGAACCGGTGCTCAAGGCCGGCAAGAAACTGGTGGTGCTGAGCTCGGGCGCGCTGCTGCGCCACGACGACCTGATCGAACTGGCGCGCGCCCACCAGGGCCAGATCCTGGTGCCGTCCGGCGCCATCCTGGGCCTGGACGCCATCACCGCCGCCGCCGAAGGCGTCATTCACTCGGTCACCATGATCACCCGCAAGCCGGTGCGCGGCCTGCTCGGCGCGCCGTACCTGGTGGACAACAACATCGACATCGCCGACATCACCGAACCGCGCCTGATCTTCCGCGGCTCGCCGCGCGAAGCGGCCGTAGGTTTCCCGGCCAACCTGAACGTCGCGGTCAGCGTGTCGCTGGCCGGCATCGGCCCGGATCGCACCACGCTCGAAATCTGGGCCGACCCGTCCCTGGAACGCAATATCCACCGCGTCGAAGTCGTGTCCGATTCGGCCTCGTTCTCGATGGAAATCCAGAACATCCCGTCGGCCAACCCCAAGACCGGCCGCATCACCGCGCAAAGCGTCATCGCCGCGCTGCGCAAGCTGACCGGGCCGCTGCGCGTCGGGACTTGAGCGTTCCTGCTGAACCGTCCAGGCCCGCGCCGGGTCTGGCGCACCCGCCTTGGCGCAACTCGAACGGAAACACGGTTTCATGATCATCGGTATCGACCTGGGCACGACCAACAGCCTGGTGGCATTGTGGCAAGACGGCAAGCCCAGGCTGGTGCCCAACGCCCTGGGCAGCCTGCTCACCCCTTCCTGCGTCAGCCTGGACGAAGACGGCACGATTCTGATCGGCGCCGCCGCACGCGACCGCCTGCAGACGCATCCGGAACGCACGGCGTCGCTGTTCAAGCGGCATATGGGCAGCGATAAGCGGTTCCGCCTGGGAACTCAGGAATTCCGCGCGGAAGACCTCTCTTCGCTGGTGCTGCGCGCCCTCAAGGAAGACGCCGAGGCCGCGCTTGGCCACGCGGTGACCGAAGCCATCATCAGCGTGCCGGCGTATTTTTCCGATGGCCAGCGCAAGGCCACGCGCATCGCGGGCGAACTGGCCGGCTTGAAGGTGGAACGGCTCATCAACGAGCCCACGGCCGCGGCGCTGGCCTACGGGCTGCACCAGAGCGAGGTCGAAACGCAGTTCCTGGTCTTTGACCTGGGCGGCGGCACGTTCGACGTGTCGGTGCTGGAATTGTTCGAAGGCGTGATGGAAGTGCGCGCCACCGCAGGCGACAACTTCCTGGGCGGCGAAGACTTCGTCAACGAGATCGTCCAGAAATTCTTCCTGACCCACGGCTTGTCGAATGCCGCACGCGATGACCGGCGCTTCATGCAGCAATTGCTGGCGCAGGCCGAGACCGCCAAGCGGCAGTTGTCGCAAGAGACCGACGCCCGCATCGCCGTATCGTGGCGGGATTCCGAATACGTCCTGGACCTGACCCAGAACCTGTTCGCAGAATTGAGCGAGCCGCTGCTGGCGCGGCTGCGCGGGCCGGTGGAGCGGTCGTTGCGCGACGCCGATATCCGCACCTCCGACATCGCCACCGTAGTGCTGGCCGGCGGCGCCACCCGCATGCCGCTCGTGCGCCACCTGGTCACCCGCATGTTCGGCCGCTTTCCCTGCATCGACATGAATCCCGATGAAGTGGTGGCCGCGGGTGCGGCGGTCATGGCGGGCCTGAAGATGAAGGACCAGACGCTGGACGAAGTGGTCATGACCGACGTCTGCCCGTATACGCTGGGGGTGAATACCTCGCGTACGACGGCCACCGGCCAGCATCTGCCAGGCCATTTCTCGCCGATCATCGAGCGCAATACGATCGTGCCGGTCAGCCGCCAGGAAACCTACTATCCGCTGCAGGACAACCAGGCCTACGTCGAACTGGAAATCTACCAAGGCGAATCGCGGCTGGTGCGGGACAACATCCGCCTGGGCGCGCTGAACCTGCCGCTGCCGCGGTTGTCGCGCCAGGAATGCGCGATCGATGTACGCTTCACCTATGACGTCAACGGGCTGCTTGAAGTCCAGGCGTCGCTGCAGCGCGGCGGTCCGGTGCAAAGCGTCGTCATCCAGGGCGGTGGTACGCAGATGTCCGAGGCCCAGGTGCGCAAGCGCCTCGCGGAACTGGCCGAATTGAAGATCCATCCCCGCGAGCATGCCGCCAACCGCGCCTTGCTGGCCAGGGCCGAGCGGGTCTATCAACTGTTGCGCGGTGAACAGCGCCAGGGCCTGGCCGACGAAATCCTGCTGTTCGAACAAGTGCTTGAACAACAGGACGAACGCTTGGTACCGGATGCGCGCGACCGCCTGCGCCAGGTGGTTGACCACCTGGAACGCGCCAGCGTTTTCGACCAGGCGTTCGACCCAGCCCAACGCGACTAGCCCATGCCCGCCGCCTTTTTTTCGGTGCTGGGCATCACGCCCACGCCCGACCAGAAATCCATCCGGCGCGCCTACGCCGTCGCATTGAAAAAGATCGACCAGGCCGCGAACCCGGAAGGTTTTGCCGCGCTGCGCGAAGCCTATGAGCGTGCCCGCGCCTGGGCGGATGGACAAAGTTCGACGGCAGCGCCCTTCTCTGCACCCACCCCCCATCCCGCGGAGCGCCCCGAGCCAGACGTGCCGCCGGCGCCCTTGCGGCGCTCGTGGCCTGACGAACCCGCCCCCGAACCGCCTTCGGAATCCACGCCAGCGTCGGACCAGGGCCCTGAAACTTCGTCCCCCGACCGCCGCCGCGCACCACGCCGGTCGGCAAGACAAACCCACGACGCACACTCGCGGCCCGACCCGACGCCCGCTTCCGATCACACGCTGCCCAGCGCCGCCGAACGGGCCGAAGCGGTGGCGCACTGGACCCGCGAACTGATGGCTGCGGCGGACGATCAGGTGCAGCCGCTGCTTGACCGCGCGCTGCTGGACGAACGCCTGACCCACCTGGATGCCCGGCAAGACCTGGCCGCCAGCCTGGCGCATGCCATCCGCGCCCGGCCCAGCGGACGGTTGGCCCTGTTCAACACGGCCCGCCGCGCGTTCGATTGGAACGGCTTGAATGCCCCCTTTCCCTCCGACCCCGAACTCTCACGCTGGCTCGGCCACCTGCACGACCAGATGGAACTCTACGTCCATCTTCCGCCAGAGCAGCGCGTGCCCCTGGACGCCGTACTGGCGCTGGCGCGCAAGCGGGCCAAGCCCAGCCGCGTCGACGCGGTGTTGCACGGCGAACAGTTCGAGCGGCTCTACCTGGTGGCGCCGGAACTGGCGATGCTGGACCTGGGCGAAGCCCGCATCACGGCGTGGCGCAGCGCCATCGCCCGCGCCGAGCGCATCCGGCGGCTGGCAGACTGGCCTGCCAAGAACAAGCTGCTGATCGTCCTTGGCATCGTCGTCATCCTGGGCCTGGCTGCGATGTACCGGGACGCGCGCGACGGCACCACCTACCGGCCGGACCCGGCCAAGATGGCCCTGGCCGACACCCGCATCACCTTGCAGGCCCAGCGCGCCGCGGCCGCAGTCCGCCCCTGCGACAAGCAGGTGCAAAGTCCACCGCTGGGATGCCCGGCGCTGATCAACGGGCAATCCGAACCCTGGCCCCTGGACACGCCGAAGGTGCTGGTCATTACGGAAAAACCGGACCTGCGCTATCCCTACGAGGCCCAGATCAACGGTTTCACCGGTCCGGTCTGGGTGCGCGTGCTGCTCGACGAACAGGGCCAGGTCCAGCGGACCGCCCTGCTGTTTTCATCGAACCACGCCGACCTGGATGTGGCGGCGGTGAACGCCGCCCGGGCGGTGCGCCTGATGCCTGCTACCCGCGACGGCAAACCCGTGCCCAGCCAGGTGTTGTTGATGTTCGATTACAAGCTGGACAAGCGCTAGGCGGCCGCGCGTTGCGGTGCCGGCATCACATCGCCCATCGCCCCCATCGTCCACCCGCCCTCGCCATCCAGCGCCAGCCGGTGCGTATGGAACGGGTCCAGCGTGCTGCGATGGCCCACGCTGACCAGCATGCAATCGGGCAGTTCCTGGCGCAGCAGGCTGTACAGCATGTGTTCCAGGCCTTCGTCGGTGGCCGACGTGGCTTCGTCCAGGAACACGATGGCGGGCCGGTTGAACAGCACGCGAGCGAATGCCACGCGTTGCTGCTCGCCGATGGACAGGATGCGCGACCAGTCGGCCGCCTCGTCCAGACGCCCGGCCAGGTGGCCCAGGTTCACTTGCCGCAGCGCAGCCGCCAGGCGGGTGTCGTCCCCAGGCTGGGCGTGGCCCGGATACGCCACCGCATCACGCAGCGCACCCAGCGGCAGATAGGGTCGTTGCGACAGGAACAGCGCCGCCGCGCCCAGCGGCCGCTTCACGCTGCCCTGCGCATACGGCCACAGACCCGCCAGGGCGCGCAGCAGGGTCGTCTTGCCGCTGCCCGATGGCCCCTTGATGAGCAGGGACTGGCCCGGATGCAGCGACAGATTCAACTGGCGCAACAAGGCCTGCCCGTCGGGCCGCGACACATCCAGGCCAGTGATCTGCAAACCGTCGGGCAAGGGTTGCGGCTCGATGGCCGGCAGTTCACGCGCCGCGGCGTTCGCATCCAGAAAGCCCGCCAGGCGGTTCAACGTGGCGCGGTACTGGGCGAACGAATCGTACGAGGTACGAAAGAACGACAGCGAATCCTGCACCTGGCCGAAGGCCTGCGCGGTCTGCATGACGTCGCCCAGCTTGATGGCGCCGCTGAAGAAACGCTGCGCCTGCAACAGAAAGGGAAACACCACCGCCACCTGGCTGACCGCCAGGTTGAAGCCGTCGAACTTCAGGCCCCGGTACACCCGCGCCCACAGGTTGGCGATGTAGGCCGAAAACCGCGTCCAGAGCGTGGCGCGCTCGACGGCTTCGCCCTGATAGAAGGCCACGTTCTCGGCGTTTTCGCGCAGCCGCAGCAAGGCGTAGCGGAAGTTGGCGGTCAGGCGTTCGGACAGGAAGTTCAACAGGATCAACGGCCGTCCGATCTTGAAGGCGAACAGCGTGGCGACGATGACGTACAGGTACACCATGAAGACCATGGCGCGCGGGATCTCGACGCCGGCCACGCCCAGCGGCCCGGACAGGTTCCACAGGATGCCCGTGAACGCCACCAGCGACACCATGGCGCTGAGCGCACCGATGGCGAGGCTGCGCGAACCGGTGACGAACATCGAGATGTCCTGCTCGATGCGCTGGTCGGGGTTGTCCACCGGCTCGCCGACGAAGTGGCTGCGGTAGTAGGCGCGCGCGCCCAGCCAATCGCCGGTCAGGCGGTCGTTGAGCCACACCCGCCAGTGGATGTCGAAGGCCTGGCCGGCGTAGCTGTCGATCAGGGTGCGCACCACGTGCACGCTGGCCAGCACCGAAAAGATGCCCAGAAAGCGCCAGAACGCGGTCGGGTCCAGCGCCTGCAAGGCGCTGTAGAAGCCGTTGTACCAATAGGAAAACAGCACGGTCATGCGGACCGAGAACATCGCCAGGAACAGCAGTGCGGCCAGCGTCAACAGCGGCCGCCAGCTGCGGCGCGGCGTCAGGTAGGGCCAGGCCAGGCGCCAGAACTTGCGGCCCCAGTCGGTCCAGCGCGACAACGCCAGGGACACCGCCACCAGCGCGATGGCGGTGATGCCACAGGCGCGCGCCAGCCAAAGCGCGCTTTCCCATAACTGCTGCTGCCAGTTCAGATCCATGACATGCCCCTCTAGCGTCGTTTCTGGTTAGAACGGCGAAGGGGGGGTAGTTCCGGCGAAACCGCCGTCTTAAGCGTGGCTTAAGCGTTCGGCGGCGCAACTGAAGGCGGACTGAAAGACTGAACCAGCAAAGGCCGCAGCCAGCTGCGCAGCAACGGCACCATGCCGTGCAAGGCTGCCCTGGCCTTACCGCCCTCCCAGATCCAGATTGGCGAACGTGTCCGCCAGCGTCGGCACCGACCGCGCCGGCCAGATGGCGCTTAGGTCGAAGCTGGGCAGGCGTTCGCCGTCGCGCACCTCGCAGAAGCGCACGCCGCTGAAATCCAGCGATCGGATCCAGCTGGGCAGCAGCGCCACGCCGCAACCGCCGGCCACGCAGGCCAGCACGGTCAGGGTGCGGTTGGCTTCCTGCGCCACGTGGGCGTCGTGGCCGCCTTTGCGCATGGCGTCCAGGATGTCGGCATAGAACGCCGGCAATTGCGATTGCGGATACATCACCAGGCCGGCCTGGGCGATCTGCGCCATCGACACCTGGCCGTCGGGCGCAACCTCGAACTCATCCGGCACGGCCGCCACCAGGCGGTCGCGCAGCAGCTGGCGTTCGCGCATGCGGCCGCCCACCGCCACCGGGGTGTGCATCAGTCCGATATCGATCTCGCCGGTCTGCAAGGCTTCGGCCTGCTCGGCGTTGCTCATCTCGCGCAGGATGATGCGCACGCCGGGCGCCTGCCGCCGCATTTCGCGCAGCGCGCGGGGCAGCGTGTTGAACAGCGCCGACGACACCAGCCCCACCGTCAGTTGCCCGGCGCTGCCACGGCCGATTTCCTGGGCGCGGCGGGCGGCGGCATCGATGCGCGTGACGCTGGCGCGCACGTCTTCCAGGATGGCGATGGCGGCCGGCGTGGGGGTGCTGCCCTGGCGCGAGCGTTCGAACAGGCGCACGCCCAGGTCTTTTTCCATGCGGCCCAGCGCCTGGCTGAGCGCCGGCTGGGCAATGCCCAGCCATTCCGAGGCGCGGCTGACGCTGCCGTGGTCGACGACGGCCAGAAAATAGCGCAGATGCCGGGTTTCCATATCAATCCAATATAAATAAAGCGCTTTTACACAATAGAAAACTATACCTGGTCTCCCTACAATCCCGCCTTACAAAACCTTACAGAAGCGTGCGGGCCACCGGCTCCGCACCCGCCCCAGGAGACCCGCCTTGCCCCCGTCCGCGACCGGCCCCGCCGTCGACACCCACGCCCACGTATTCCGGCAAGGCCTGGCGCTGGCGGACACGCGCCGCCACACCCCCGACTACGACGCCACGCTGGACCAATACCTGGCCCTGCTGGATACGCACGGCCTGACCCACGGCGTGCTGGTGCAGCCCAGTTTCCTGGGCACCGACAACAGCCACCTGGTTCAGGCGCTGCGTGCGCAACCCGATCGGCTGCGCGGCGTGGCAGTGGTGGACCCCACCATTGCGGACGAGGCGTTGCAGGCCCTGGCTGCGGCCGGCGTGGTCGGCATCCGCCTGAACCTGATCGGCCTGCCCTTGCCCGACGTCGCGGCGCCGGCCTGGCGCCATCTGCTGGACCGCGTCAATGCGCTGGGCTGGCATGTCGAAATCCACGTGCAGGCCGCGCGCCTGGCCGATATCATGCCGGCGCTGCTGCAAGCCGGCTGCCGCCTGGTGGTGGACCATTTCGGCCGGCCCGACCCTGCGCTGGGCGTGGCCGACCCGGGCTTTGCCTACCTGCTGCGCCAGGCCGACAGCGCCCGCGTCTGGGTCAAGCTGGCGGCCGCGTACCGCAATTGGCCCGCGCCCGCCTGTGCCGCATCCGGGCGCGAGGCCACGCAGCAATTGCTGCGCGCCTACACGCCCGCCCGACTCATGTGGGGCAGCGACTGGCCCCACACCGAGCATCGCCACCTGGCGTCCTACCCTGCGGCGACGCAGTGGCTGGACGCCTGGATCGACGACCCCGCGCAACGGCGCGCCGTTCTCGCCGACACGCCGTTGCAGCTGTTCCAATTCCAAGGAGACCCACGATGACCCCTCTGTTCAAACGCCTCGCGCGACGCAGCAGCCTGCTGGCCGCCGCCGGAGTGCTGGCCGGCGCTGCCGGCGCGGCACAGGCCGCCTATCCCGAGCGCGCCGTCACGCTGGTCGTGACCTACCCGCCCGGCGGCACGGTCGACGTGGTGGCCCGCCTGATCGGCCCCAAGCTGGCGGCCGAACTGGGCCAGCCGGTGGTGATCGAAAACCGCGGCGGCGCCGGCGGCATGATCGGCGGCGCGGTGGTGGCCAAGGCCCAGCCCGACGGCTACACGCTGATGCTGGACGCGTCCAACCACGCGCAGAACCCCGCCCTGCACCCCAAGATGCAGTTCGACACGCTGACCGCCTTTGCCCCGGTATCGCTGCTGCTGCGCGTGCCCAACGTACTGGTGGTGACGCCGTCGTACGAAGTCAAGACCGTGGCCGACCTGATCAAGCTGGGCCAGCCCGGCGCCAAGGACCATGTCTATTTCGCCTCGGCCGGCCCCGGCTCGGCGCAGCACCTGGCCGGCGAGCTGTTCAACCTGCTGGCCAAGACCCAGCTGCAGCACGTGGCCTACAAGGGCGGCGGCCCGGCCATGATCGACGTCATGTCCGGCCAGGTGCCGGTGATGTTCGCCAGCATGGGCTCGGCCTGGCAGCACGTGAAGAACGGCAAGCTGCGCGCCGTGGCCGTGGGCGGATCGCAACGCTCGAAGGCGGCGCCCGACCTGCCCACCATCGCCGAATCCGGCGTGCCGGGCTACGAGACCTATGAATGGAATGCCGTGTTCGCGCCCGCCGGCACGCCGCCCGAGATCGTCAATCAGGTCTCGCAAGCCCTGGCCAAGGTGCTGAAAGACCCGCAGATCGCCGAACAGCTCGAAGGCATCGGCGCCGAGCCCATCGGCTCGACGCCCGCCGAACTGGATACCTTCCGCCGCGCCGAAATCGAAAAATGGCAACGCGTGGTCAAGGAAGCCGGTCTGAAATTGGATTGAGTACTGCCCGGACCTGGCCGCGTCGCGCATCCCCCGGGATGCCAGGCACGGCCCGATGGTCCGCTACCGGAATGCCGGTCTTGGGGCGCCCTTTGGGGCGCCCGTTTTTTTTTGGACGGTTTTTTGGTTGTTTTTTTGGTTTTACGCGGCCCCCCCGATGCGATACAAAGAGCGGATCGAATGCGCCCAGGGAAGTCCGGAACGAGATGAACCAAGAAAGCAACGAGCCATCACCGCCCCCGCCCGCCGGCGCGGCCACCCCCGCCACGGCCAACCTGGACGGCGCCGCGCTCGACGGCCTGGCCGACGGCTTCATCTCGCTGGATCGCACATGGCACGTGCGCTACGTGAACCCCGCCGCCGAACGGCTGCTGCGCCGCAGCAGCCAAGACCTGGTGGGACAGGCCCTGTGGGATGCCTGTCCCGACCTGGTCGGCACCGGCTACTACGAGGCCTGTCGCGCCGCGCTGCAAACGGGCCGCCCGGCCAACCATACCGGCTATTACGCGCCGCTGGCCACGTGGTACGAGGCCCGCGCCTTTCCCCACGACAAGGGCTTGGCCGTGCTGCTGCGCGATGTCTCGCGCGAACGCGAAGAAACGGCCCAGCTCAGATACCAGGCCACGCATGACTACCTGACCGGCCTGCCCAACCGGCGCCAGTGCATGGAAACGCTGTCCGGCGCCATCGCCGACGCGACGCCGGGGCTGACCGCGCAGAACCCGTCGCTGGCCGTGCTGTTCCTGGACCTGGATCGGTTCAAGGAGGTCAACGACGCCTTTGGCCATGCCGAGGGCGACCTGCTGCTGTGCGACGTTGCCGAGCGGCTGCGCAAGTTCCTGACGCCGTCGATCTTCTGCGCCCGCGTCGGCGGCGACGAATTCCTGCTGGTGCTGCGCGACACCAACGAGCGCGCGGCCGAAGCGCTGGCCAATTCGATCCTGAATGCGCTGTCGCGGCCCAGCGACATCCATGGCCGTTCGGTGTCGCTGGGCGCGTGCATCGGCATCGCGATGCTGAACACGCCCGGCGAGTCCGCCGAGATGCTGCTGAACTACGCCGATGCCGCGATGTACGCCGCCAAGTCGGCCGGCCGCTTCCAGGTGCGCCTGTACCACCGCGAACTGATGCAGGGCCTGGGCGCGCGCCTGTCTCTGCGCGGCGATATTCAGGGCGCGCTGACCAACAACCAGTTCGAACTGCACTTCCAGCCGCAGATCAGCATGCACGACGGGTCGCTGTGCGGCGCCGAAGCGCTGCTGCGCTGGCGCCATCCCACCCGCGGCCTGCTGGGCCCGGCCGCGTTCCTGGACGTGATCCTGGATTCGCCGCTGGAATCGGCGCTGACCGAGTGGGTGGCCAACGCCACCTGCCAGCACATCAGCGAATGGCTGGCCGATGCCCTGCCGGTGCCGCGCATCTCGTTCAACCTGTCGGCCCGCCAATTGGTCGCGCCCGACCTGGCCGGCACCATCGTGCGGCTGGCGCAGGTGCATGGCGTGCCGCCGACGCTGCTGGACGTCGAGGTGACTGAAAACTCGCTGATGAGCGATGTCGAAAAGGCCTCGACCATTCTGATGGAACTGCGCCAGGCGGGTATCTCGGCGTCGCTGGATGACTTCGGGTCCGGCTATTCCAGCCTGGCCTACCTGGTGCGGCTGCCGATCGACACGCTCAAGATCGACCAGTCCTTCGTCTGGGCGCTGGGCAAGATGCCGACGGCCACCGCCGTGATCCGCGGCGTGGTACGCCTGGCGCATTCGCTGGGCATGCGCACGCTGGCCGAAGGCGTCGAAACCGAGGCGCAGCGGCAGATGCTGATCGAAGAAGGCTGCGATGCCATGCAGGGGTTCCTCTTCAGCCGCGCCCTGCCCGCCAGCGCGTTTGCCGCGCTGCTACGCGACTCGCAGTCGTGACGCTGTCACGCAGGCGCGGCGCCAACCGCTATCATGTCCGGCTGATGTCTGGATGAACCACGATGGAAAAGATACGGCTGGATAAATGGCTCTGGGCGGCGCGCTTCTACAAGACGCGCAGCCTGGCGGTGGACGAAATCGGCAAGGGCCGGGTGCAGGTCAACGGCCAGCCCGCCAAGCCGGCGCGCGAAGTCGGCGCAGGCGACCTGGTCAGCATCCGCAAGGAAGACCCTGCGCTGCACGTGCGCGTGGTGGCGGTCAGCGGCGTGCGCGGCCCGGCGCCGGTGGCCCGGCTGTTGTACGAGGAAACCCCCGAAAGCGCCGCCGCCCGCGCCCGCGCGGCGGAAATGCGGCGCCTGGCGCCGGAACCCGCGCTGGACATCGCCGCCGGCCGCCCGACCAAGCGCGATCGGCGGCTGATCGATCAGATGCGCGGCAAGTAAGCGGCGCGCCTCACACTCAACGACGACGCCGCGCCGGCCCGGCCAACGCGCAGGCCAGGCCAAACAAACCCGGCTTTACAGCGCCCGCCCCACGATCAGCGAATCCAGCGCCATCTCAGGCTCGGCGCTCTTGCCTTCGTACGGCAGGCGGCCGATCAGGTAGCGCATGGCGTTCAGGCGCGCGCGCTTCTTGCAGTCGGACTTGACGACGATCCACGGCGCATCGGCGGTGTCGGTGTGCGCGAACATCGCTTCCTTGGCGCGGGTGTAGTCGTCCCACTTGTCCAGCGAGGCCAGGTCGACCGGGCTGAGCTTCCACTGCTTGAGCGGATGCACCTTGCGTTGCAGGAAGCGGCGGCGCTGTTCTTCCTGGCTGACCGAAAACCAGAACTTCACCAGGTGGATGCCGCTGGCGACCAGGTTGCGTTCGAAATCGGGCACCTGGCGCAGGAATTCAAGATATTCCGCCTGCGTGCAAAAGCCCATCACGCGTTCGACGCCGGCGCGGTTGTACCAGGAGCGGTCGAACATCACGATCTCGCCCGCCGTGGGCAGGTGCTGCACATAGCGCTGGAAATACCATTGGCCGCGCTCGGTGTCGGACGGTTTTTCCAGCGCCACCACGCGCGCGCCGCGCGGATTCAGGTGTTCCATCATGCGCTTGATGGTGCCGCCCTTGCCGGCCGCATCGCGCCCTTCGAAGAGAATCACCACGCGCTGGCCGGTCGCCTTGACCCAGGCCTGCAATTTCAGCAGTTCCACCTGCAAGGCGTACTTCTGCTTTTCGTAATTGCGCCGCAGCATGCGGTGCTTGTAGGGGTAGATGCCTTCGCGCCAATCGGTGGCCAGTTCCTCGTCGGGATTGCGGCGGGCGGCGGGCGCCTGCGCATTGGCTTGCAGCAGCGCGCGGTGCACGGCCATCGCGTCGTCGGGCGACAGTTCTTCGATGACCGAGCGCAGTGCCTCGTGGGCCTCGCCGGATTCGCCCACGGTGTAGCGGCGGGCAATGTCGGCCAGCACGGCCGTGGTTTCCTGGCGCGCGGCGACCTCACGCGCGTTGACGCGCTTGCGGGCCGTGACGGCGGGCTCGATGGACGGCAGTTGGGTGGCGGCGGCATCTGCTTGCTTGCTGCGCGAGGCGGACGATGCGGTGCCCGGCGTGCGGCGCGCGGCTTGCGGGCGCTTGGCGGCCGATGTACGTACCCCGGCGGTGCGCTTGGCGGCGGACTTGGTAGCCGGCTTGGCGGCGATGTCGGCCTGGGTCGATTCGGAGGCTTGCGAGGTCTTGTCTGTCATGGATCCCTGTCCTTGCTGCGCGTGGGGCCCGGCCAGTCGCCGGCGACCCGTCAGGAAAAAGCGCAACCCTAACCCGCGCCATGGCGCGGGACGTTGATATGAATCAAGACTTGTAACATCTTTGCAGCCTGCGGCCAGGATGCCCGCTTTTGCCGGGATCGCCTTGCAGGGATTTGCGCGCCCGTCATACGGCCGGCGCCACCCGCCGGTACACTGCCGCATCGAATCCGCTTCCACTACGCCACCATGTGGTCATTGCTGAAAAGGCTGCTTGCCGGCCCGCCTGCCCCACCCGACCCGTTCGCCGAAACCATCCGCTTCGACGACGCCGGCTTCACACGCGCCAGCGAGCTGGCCGCGCGCATGGGCCTGCGCCAATCGTGGCCCTGGGAAGACGTGCATGAATTCGGCTTCCGCTTTCGGCAGGCGGTGTTTCCGGACCCCTGGCACGGCGACTACATGGAAGGCCTGTGGTACGTGCGGGTGCAGGACGACGGCGCGTTGATGGCGGTGGAATTCGACGAGGACGTGCTGGACGCGCAGGCTTTGCCGCCGGCCCTGCTGCGGCACATGCCGGGCCTGAACCACGAGGTGCTGCGCGCCGGCCTGGCCGCCGCGAAACGCGGGCCGCGCCACTTCGACGGCGCGGGCGAATGGGTGGCCTGGCAGCGAGATTCGATTGCGCCGGAAAAGGCCGCACAGTAACATTTACCGCCAATTATTTCTCGCCCCTTCCGCCCGCCGTGGACACGCGCAAAGACCCCATCCTGAGCCTTGAAAGCGTGCCCTCGGAAACGGCGGCAGACCCGGCGCTGGCCGCCTCGCCAGCCACGGTCGGTTCAGCGGTGGCTCCCACGGCGGCCGACCCGCTGGCCGCCGCCCTGCGGACCTCGCCCACCGCCGGCCGCGCGCTCAAGTTCTGCACCTGGGCGATCTATATCGGCCTCTGGTTGATGGCAATCAGCGTGCGACGTTACTCACCGTCGATGGATGCCAGCCCGGCAGCGACCGTTGGCTACGGCCTCGGCGCGGCCATCGCGCTGGCGATTCCGCCTGCGGTCGTGATCGGGGTGCTGTCACTGTTCAAGCGCCTGCGCACCCCTCGCAGCCGCACGCGCATCGCGTTCGGCGTGGGCCTGGCGCTCGTGGCCACGTTCGTCACGGTGAGCGCGATGGGCGCCTACCAGCGGGTGCAGAAAGACACCGCCTACGCCGAGATCCGCCATGCCGGCGAGCTGATGCGCACGGCCATGTACGCCGTCGACCATCCGACCGGCGACGTGCCCGATATCGACCCCACCCCCAAGGCGCGCGGCGCCTACGGCCAGATCGAGCGCGGCGTGAAGCTGATGCTGGGCCAGCGCCTGGCGCAATACCGCGCCTACATGAAGGAACTGGACGAGGTACGGCTGTCGGAACTGTTCATCGCCAACCGGCTGGCGCGCGACCGCGGGCTGGTTGAAAGCCGGCTGATCCTTGAACAATCGCAGCGCATCGTGCAGAAATACAGCCAGCAGAACCAGAAGCTGCTGGCCGACGTGCCCGTCATCATCCGCAGCCTGGACCTGACGGAACAGCAGAAGAACCAGATGATCGAAGGCGCCCTGAAGTCGCGCGCAACCCAGCGGGCAACCCTGACGCGCAACTGGGACATCGAACGCCAGACGCTGGCCGAGTTCGAAAAGATGATCAACCTGCTCGACGACAACCGCCGGTCGTGGCGCGCCGAGCATGACGAGATCGTGTTCGACCAGGACGCGCTCTTGACGCGCTTCCAGGCGCATCAGTTGACGGTGCGGCGCCTGACCGACGAACGCACCCGGCTGGAACTGCAGCAGTTCGACAACCTGACGTCGGACCTGCGCTGAGGTCATCTCTGCGCTGACGCAGAACCGGCGAAGTCGCAGGATCGGCATCACTGCGTATCCTGCGCCACACCGCCCCCTCGCCGCGCCTACACCCGATCCAGCCCCTGCTTGAGGTCGGCCAGGATATCCGCGGCAGTTTCCAATCCCACCGACAGACGCAACAACCCTTCCGACAAGCCGTATTTCTCGCGGTCTTCGGCCGTGTAGCTGGCGTGCGTCATCGATGCCGGGTGCTGGATCAGCGTTTCCGGATCGCCCAGGCTGACGGCGATGCGCGCCAGTTTCAGGCTGTTGAGCAGACGCCGGCCGGCGTCCAGCCCGCCTTTCAGTTCGAACGCCACCAGGCCGCCGCCCGCCGCCTGCTGGCGCTGGGCGATCTCGGCCCCCGCAGTGCCCGCCAGGCCGGGATAGAACACGTCGGCCACGGCCGTATGTTCACGCAGGAACTTTGCCACCTTCAGCGCCGATTCGCTGTGGCGTTCCACCCGCAGTTCCAGCGTCTTGATGCCGCGCAGCACCAGGAACGCGGTGAACGGCGACAGCGTCGCGCCGGTGAAATAGCGCAGGCCTTGCAGCCGGATCGCATCGATATGCTCTTTGCGCCCCACCACCGCGCCGGCCAGCAGGTCGCCGTGGCCGCCCAGGTACTTGGTGGCCGAATGCAGCACGATGTCGGCGCCGTGTTCCAGCGGGCGCTGCAGCACCGGCGTGGCAAAGGTGTTGTCGACGATGGTCAACAGACCCTTGCCGCGCGCAATCGCCGACACCGCGGCAATGTCCACCAGCCGCAGGTTGGGGTTGGCCGGCGTTTCAAAGTAGACCGCGCGGGTCTTGGGGCCGATGGCCGCGGCGACCGTTTCCGGACGGGTGAAGTCCGCGAACACGGCGCGGATGCCCAGGCGCGGCAGGCCCTGCGCGAACAGCGTGAAGGCAGTGCCGTAAACAATCTGATCCACCACGATCTCGTCGCCGCTTTGCAGCAGCGACAGCAGCGTGGCCGAAATGGCAGCCATGCCGGATGCCGTCACCACGCCGGCCTCGGCGCCTTCCAGCGACGCCAGCCGCTCTTCCAGCAGCGCCTGCGTGGGGTTGCGGGTGCGGCCATAGACGTAGCCGGCCTTCTCGCCCAGGCGGATCTGGTCGAAGGCCTCGAGGCTGTCCTGCGTGTAGGTGGACGTCAGGTACAGCGGCGGCGACAGCGCGCCTTGCTCGTCCAGCGGCTCGTAGCCCAGGTGGATGGCGCGGGTGGCAAAACCGTGTTGGGGCGAATCGGACATGAGAAGGCTCCAGGAAAAGTCAGGATGCGGACGGCGCGGCGCGCCCTCAACGCTTGTGGTCGGCGCGGCGCGACAGCCATTCGCCGGTGAATTGCACGATCGACACCAGCGCGATCAGGATGACGATCACTTCGAACATCACGCGGGTTTCATAACGTTCGTAGCCGTAGCGGATAGCCAGGTCGCCCAGGCCGCCCGCGCCCACCGCGCCGGCCATGGCCGAGGCGTTGATCATGGCGATGACGCTGACGGTCATGCCGCCGATGATGCCGGGCAGCGCCTCGGGCAGCAGCACGTGGCGCACGATGTGCCAGCGGCGGCACCCCATGGCGCGGGCCGCTTCCACCAGCCCATGGTCGACGTCGTTCAGGCTGACCTGGGCGATGCGCGCAAAGAACGGCACCAGGTTGGCCGACAGCGGCACGATCGCCGCCCAGGTGCCCAGCGTGGTGCCCACCAGCATCCGCGTGAACGGCAGCATCGCCACCAGCAGGATGATGAAGGGAATGGCACGAAAGGTATTCACGGTGACCGACAGCGCCTTGTTCAGGCGCGGCTTGGGGTACAGGTTGCCGGGCGCGGTCACCGTCAGCACCACGGCCAGCGTCAGGCCGGCGATGATGGCGATGGCAGCGGAAATGCCCACCATCGTCAGCGTCTGCAGGAAGGCCTGCGCGTATTTATCAAGCATCGACAGCGACATATCCCAGCACCTTGATCTGATCGGCCACCAGCGCGGCGCGCGCGGCCTCTTCCTGTAGCACCGCAGCGGGCACCGATACCAGCAGGCTGCCCTGCGCATGGCCGCGCAGGCGGTCCAGCCCGCCGTGCAGCAGCGTCGCGCCCGGCCCCAGCGCCGCCAGCGCTTGCAGCGACACGCCTTCGGGGCGACCCTGGCCGGTAAAGCGCAAGCGCAATACGGCCACGCCCGGCCGGCCGTCCAGGCCTTGCAGATCGGGCACCAGCCGCGCCGCCAGGTCCGCCGGCAGGTCGTGCTGCAAGGGGCGCAGCAAGGCGCGCGTGGCATCGGCCTGCGGATCGCCGAACACGCGCCAGACGTCGCCGTGTTCCACCTTGCGGCCGCCGTCCAGCACCAGCACCTTGTGGCAGACCTCGCGAATCACCGCCATGTCGTGAGTGATCAGCACGACTGTCAGGCCCAGCTTGCGATTGATGTCCTGCAGCAGCGCCAGGATGGACTGCGTGGTTTCCGGGTCCAGCGCGGACGTGGCTTCGTCGCACAGCAGGATTTCGGGGTTGTGCACCAGCGCCCGGGCGATGCCCACGCGCTGCTTCTGGCCGCCCGACAGCTTGGCCGGATAGGTATCCGCCTTGTCGCGCAGCCCCACCAGGTCCAGTAGCGCATCGACCCGGGCCCGCGCCGCGGCCGGCTTCACGCCCGCCACGCGCAGCGGCAGGGCCACGTTTTCCGCCACCGTCTTGGCCGACAGCAGGTTGAAGTGCTGGAAGATCATGCCGATGCGGCGGCGCAGGCCCACCAGCGCGTCCTCGTCCAGGCTGCCGACGTCCACGCCGTCCACCCGCACCCGGCCGGCGCTGGGCCGCTCAAGCATGTTGATGGAACGCAGCAGGGTCGACTTGCCGGCGCCGCTGCGCCCGATGATGCCGAACACCTCGCCGCGCGAGATCGAAAACGAAATGTCCGACAGCGCCGCAACCGGGCCCTGCGGGCCGGGATAGTGCTTCTGCAGGCCTTCGAAGACGATGTGCGCATCCGGCGCCGCGCCGGCTTCGGCCTGCGCGGCTTCGTGCGGCAGGGAAAACTCGTGTTGGATCATGACGCGCTTAGAAGACCGGAATCACCGAGCCTTCGTACTTGCTCAAAATGAACTGGCGCACTTCCTCGGAGTGGTAGGCCTTGACCAATTCCGGCACCCACGGCGCGTTCTTGTCCTTTTCGCGCACGGCAATGATGTTCACGTACGGGTTGTTTTCTTTCTTCTCGACCGCGATGCCGTCGCGCGTGGCGATCAGCCCGGCCTGGTAGGCAAAGCTGTTGACGATGGCCGCGGTGTCCACATCAGGCAGCGAGCGGGCCAGCACCACCGAGGCGCTTTCCACGAAGTCCAGCTTCTTGGGGTTGGACGTCACGTCCGCCAGCGTGGCGGTGCCCGTGGCCGGATCAAAGCCGTCGCGCAGCGTGATCAGGCCGTTGTCGCGCAGGATCACCAGCGCGCGGGTCTGGTTGCTGGGGTCGTTGGGAATGCCGACCTTGGCGCCGTTGGGCAGGTCTTTCAGCGACTTGTACTTCCTGGAATAGAACGCGATGGGCGAGATCAGCGTGTTGGCCACCGACACCAGCTTGTAGCCGCGCTGCTTGATCTGGTCGTTCAGGAAGGGAATGTGCTGGAAGGCGTTGGCGTCCAGGTCACCGTTGTTCAGCGCCTCGTTGGGGCTGGCGGTGCCGGTGATGACGATCGGTTCGACGGCCAGGCCATTCTTCTTGGCGACCTGCGCCACGACTTCCCAGATCTGCTCGTCCACGCCGCCGCGCACGCCCACCTTCAGGGGCCTGGGATCAGCCGAGAATGCCGGTCCGTGGAACATCGCCGCAGCGGCCAGCACGGCGCCCAGCAGACCCTTGATGAGCGTGCCCGTGCGGGCGGAGAAAGTACGGGGAGTCATATGGAAATCGCCTCTAAGTCAAACCGGTTATGAGAGAGACGATTCTAGGGATGGCTCCTGCGCGCACGAACGAATAGTTGGTTGAGTCCTTATTACAGGGGTGTTTGGTTATGTGGCGGGCGCATATGGCGGCGGCGTGAAAAGCCTGAACCGCTTGGGGCGGACGGGCGCAAAGTCCCGGTCCGCCAGCCTGGCATTCAGAACGGCTTGACGACCACCAGCGTCACGATCACCGCGGCCGCAATGACCGTGAACGGCGCATACAGATCGACCAAGGGCGGTCGCTTGGCGCTGCCCTGGGCCAGGCGGCGCAGCGCCGCGCTCTGGATGCCCAGCAGCGCCGACAGTGCCAGCGCCAGCGCCACCTTGATCCACAGCCAGTTCATGGCGAACCAGCCGAAGGTCATGGCCAGGTGCAGGCCGACCAGCCAGGTCAGCACCATGGCCGGCGTGGTCACGAACAGCGTCCAGCGGCGCAGCGCGCCCAGCATCTTGCGTTCCTTGGGCGCCTCGTCGCTGTCGGGCGGCTGCGACGACAACAGGAACAGGGACACGAACAACGAGCCGCACAGCCATGCGACCACGGCGGCGACATGCAGCATTTTCAGGAGTTGGTAGGTCATGCGCGGCATTATCGCCGGACGGCGGGCGGATGCGGGGTGGTATTGCGGCCCGGGTTTGCGCTGGGGCAAACGCGATGACGCCGGGCACCAAGGCCGCGTGTGAATCCCGCCGTGGCGGCGGCCTGCGCCGCCTGCTAGAGGAGACGGCCTGCGCCGCCTGTTGGAGGAGACGGCCTGCGCCGCGCCAGTCGGGGCAGTTACTTGGCGGCGTCGGCGGCCGGCTGCGTGGCAGGCGTGGCGGGCGTCGCTGCCGGCGTGGCCGCGGCAGGCGTGGTCGGAGTGGCAGGCGTGGTGGGGCTGGAGGCCGCCGCAGCCGGAACCGCCGCATCCCCCTTCACCGCCGGGCTGGCCGGCGCGGCGGACGCCCC
>NZ_CADIJO010000030.1 GCF_902859705.1 Achromobacter deleyi
CTGGCCCGTGCCGCCGGGGGCGCCACCGCCGCCGGTGCCGCCGGCTCCGCCCGCGCCGCCGCTGCCACCCACTCCCGTGGTCAGGCTGACGTCGCCGCCGCCGCCACCCGTGCCGCCGATGCTGTTGGCTTCATCGGCAAGGGTGCCGTCCGAGCCATTGGGGTTGGTGGCGGTGCCGCCTGTGCCGCCGACGCAGGTGCCGGTCGCCACCGAGCAGGCGCCATTGCCGCCTGCGGCGCGCGCGGGGCCTGCGGGCCACGCAAACAGCACCGACGCGCCAATGGCCATGGCCAGGGCGGTGTGCAAGAAGGGGGGAGGGGAAATGATCGCGGCGCTGCCTCGGTCAGGGGCGTCTGCCGGTTGCCGGGCCGGGGCCGACAAAGAAGAAAAGGGGGCGTGCGCGCTGCGGTTTCTATTCATTCTGCTACTTCTCCAGGATGGACTTGATCGCTATCTTTCGCTTGCGGGAAAAATCCTACCCGCAGGTAGCGTGTCTGTCCAACAGCTGGATGTCAGCAAAGGCGCGGTTGTGGTTACTTATTCGCGCGAGCCCCCAACATCAAGCCCGATGGCCCGCCCGAAAGCCGTGCGTGCGCGCCTGCCACGCGGCCAGCAGCGCCAGGGCGGCCACCGCGGCGACTGTCCAGGCGAACGACCCCGCACCCGCCGTATCCAGCAATATCCCGCCCAGCACGCCGCCGCAGGCAATCGCCAGGTTGAAGATGGTGACCAGCATCGACTGGGCCACATCCGAGTGCTCGCCAGCGGTATCGGCGATGGCGGTCTGCAGCAGGGTGGGCGCGCCGCCGAAGCTCAGGCCCCACAACGCCACGCCGATCAGCACCGCCACGGGCTGGTCGCCGGCCAATCCCAGCAGGCACGCGGTCAGGGCGAACAGCGCCAGGGACGCCAGCGTCATGGCGCGCAGCCGGCGATCCACCTGCAGGCCGATCAGCCACAGCCCCGCGACGGCGCTGGCGCCGAACACCAGCAGCACCGCATCCACCTGCACTGGCTGGCCGTGGTGGGCCAGGTAGGGCGCGATATACGTATAGAGCACGTTGTGTGCCAGGATCCAGGTGAACAGCACGAACAGAATGGGGCGAATGCCGGGCATGAGAAAGGTGCGCGCGATGGACTGGCGCCGGCGCGCGGCCTGGCCGGCGAAATCAGGCACGGCCGCGCGTACCCACACCACCAGCGCCAGCGACACGCCGGCCATGATCCAGAACACGCCGCGCCAGTCCATCAGGCTGCCCAGCCAGGCGCCCGCGGGCACGCCCAGGCAAAGCGCCAGGGGCTGACCGGCGCCCACCACGGCAAGCGCCCGGCCCTGTTGGCGGGGCGGCACCAGGCGGCGGGCATAGCCGGCCAACAGGCCCCACAGGAGGCCCGCGGCCATGCCGCCGATGAAGCGGGCGGCCAGCGTCAACACGTAGTGGCTGGACAGCGCAGTGACGACGTTGAAGAGGCACAGGCAGGCCAGCGCCAGCAGCAGCAAGGGCCGGCGGTTCCAGCTGCGGGTGGCGGCAATGATGGGAATGGCCGTCAGCACCGAGCCGGCGGCAAACAGGGTGACCAGTTGCCCGGCAAGGGATTCCGAGACACCCAGGCCCTGGCCGATCTGCGGCAGCAGGCCGGCGGGCACGGTCTCGGTCATGATGGTGATGAAGCCGGCCAGCGCCATGGCCAGCAGTTTGCCCAGCGGCAGGCTTTCAGGGGTGTCGGGCAGGCTGGCGCCGGCGGGCAGCGCGGAGGAGGAAGAGGGGGGTGTCATGGTTCGCGGGGATTGAAACACAGGGTTAAATTGGAACGATCATTCCAATATGGGGTAAAAAAATGCGGGCGCCACAGGGCGACCGCGGGGGTTGAGAACGGGCCCTACAGCGCGCCCAGCGCCACCGCCACGACGTCCGCCAGCCACTGGCGGCGTTCGCGGGCGTTGTTGCCCTTGCTGACCACGCGCAGGCCCTGGATGGTGGTGACGATGAAGCGGGCCAGCGCGCGCGGCGACTTGCCGGCATCGATCTCGCCGGTGGCTTGCGCGTCGGCCAGGATTTTCTCCAGCGCTTTTTCCAGGCGCTGGAAATTGCGCCGCACCAGTTCGGCCACGGCTTCGTCCTGGCCGGCCATTTCCAGCGAGGCGTTGGCTACCAGGCAGCCGCGCCGGGTGGCTTCGCGCAGTTCGTCGTCGGCAATGAAATCGAGCAGGCGGCCGATGCGTTCGCGCGCCGTGCCGGGCCGGGCCAGCAGTTCGAGGTTGGCGATCGTCAGGTCGTGATAGCGGCGCAGGGCGGCCTCGTACAGGCCTTGCTTGCTGCCGAAAGCGTTGTACAGGCTGCCGCGGCCCAGACCGGTGCCGTCGACCAGATCCTGCACCGACGTGGCGGCGTAGCCGCGTTGCCAGAACACCTGCATGGCGGCGTCGGCGACGTCGTCGGGTTCGAAATCCTTGGTGCGCATGGCGGCCTTTGTGGAATGTTCGTTCAAATAAGAATACGGGCAGCAAGACGCCGGGTCAAGCGAGACCCTGTGCCGGGCAGGGGCTTGCCGGTGCGGCCATGGCCTCGGTGTTTTCCCTGAATTTGCCGCTTTTCTGCGTATCAGTACTAACCACTAGGTGCGCCCGCCGCCCGTGGGGAGGCCCCGCAGGCAAGCGCCATCGTATAACCCTGGGGAATAGGATATGTAGATATAGGACTTTGACGCCATGGGCTTGCCGCTTCTAGTCTGCCAGCACGCTGTACCTCTGACTGCAGACCACGACAAGCCGCCACCGTGCGGCGCACAAGGGAAGTCATGAAACGTCCTGCCTCTTTCGTCTTCGCCGCCGCGATGTTCGCGGCCTGTAGCGCCGGCCTGACCGCGCCCGCCCATGCCCAGGATCGCCCGCTGCTGCGCATCAGTTCGGGCGCCGCCGACAACGCCTCGCTGGACCCGCACCGCGCCACGTCCACGGCCGACAAGGGCGTGGCCGCGCAGATGTTCGACGCGCTGGTGCGCTTTCCGGCCGGCAGCGCCGACCCCAAGGCGCTGGAACCTGACCTGGCCGAACGCTGGGAAGCCTCGCCGGACAGCAAGACCTGGACGTTCCACCTGCGCCACGGCGTGCAGTTTCACGCCGGCTATGGCGAACTGAAGGCCGACGACGTGGTGTATTCGATCCAGCGCGCCGCCGACCCCAACCGCTCCAGCTTCGCCGCCACGTTCGCGCTGATCGACAAAGTCGAGGCGCTGGACGACTACACCGTGCGCTTCACGTTGAAGTATCCGGACGCCGCGTTCCTGGGCCGCGTGTCGAACTATCACGGCGGCAATATCGTCAGCAAGAAAGCCGCCGAAAAGCTGGGCGACAAGTTCGGCGCCTCGCCCGTGGGCACCGGGCCGTTCGCCTTTGGCGAACACGTCACGCAGCAATACGTGAAGCTGGTCGCCAATGATGCGTACTTTCGCGGCAAGCCCAAACTGGGCGGCATCATGTACCGCATGATCCCGTCGGACAGCGCGCGCGAACTGGCCTTCACGTCCAACGAGATCGACATCATGCAGGGCAAGCGCGAACAGCGCTGGGTCGAACGCTCGGCCAAGCGCGGCATGCAGGTCGACATCTTCGAACCCGCGGAATTTCGCACGCTGCACATCAACCGCAACATCAAGCCGCTGGACAACCTGAAGGTGCGCCAGGCCATTGCCGCCGCCATCAACGTCGACGAGATCGTGCGCTACGCCGGCAAGGACGTGGCCGAGAAGGGCTGCTCGGTGGTGCCCAACGGCTACCTGGGCCAGGACTGCGGCGCGGGCGGCTATGCCTACGACCCGGACCGCGCCCGCAAGCTGCTGGCCGAGGCGGGCTTTCCGAACGGCATCGAGATCAAGTCGATCGTGTCGAACATCTCGGCGCAGCAGCCCATCATGGAAATCGTGCAGGCGCAGCTGGCCAAGGCCGGCATCAAGCTCAACATGGAAGTGGTGGATCACGCCACCTACCAGGCCAAGAGCCGCCAGGACCTGAGCGGCCTGGTGTTCTACGGCGCGGCGCGCTTTCCCAACGCCGACACCTACCTGACCGAGTTCTACGACTCGGCCGCCGCCATCGGCGCGCCGGCCGCGATGTCGAATTTCTCGCACTGCTCGGTGGCCGATGACGCCATCCGCCAGGCCCGTGTCGAACCCGACGCCGCGCGCCAGCTGGCGCTGTGGAAAGAGGCCCAGGCCAAGATTCACGACGACGTTTGTGCGGTGCCGCTGTTCGGGCTCAAGCAGGTCTGGGTGCACAGCGACCGGGTGAACTACGGCTATGCGCTGAAGGGCGCGCTGAACCTGCAGCCACCCATCACCGAGCTGACCACGGTGAAGGCGCCCTGATTGACGGCGCCCGGTGATGCGGCCCGGCCGCGCCACCGGGCGCAATCACGGCCCCGATCACTGGCCCTTCAACACTTCCCGGGAAACCTGCGCGGCCACGTCGCGGGCCGCCTGGACAAAGGTCTCGACCAACGCCGCGTTGCGCGATGCCTGCGCGCGGCACAGCTGGAAATGGAAATTCAATTCCGGATCGAACCGCCGCAGCACCAGGCGGCTTTGGAACCCTTCGGCGAACAGCGGATGAATCAACGACACTCCCAGGCCCGCGGCGACGAACTCGCACACCGTCGGCGCCGTGCTGGTATCGAGCACCACGTTCAGTCGGGCGTCCGACGCGGAAAAGGCCTGCAGGACCAGCGCCTGCGTCTGGCTGTCGGCGCCGAACGAGACGAACGGCAGGCCGTCCAGGTCGCGCGGCCGGATCACGCGCTTGCGCGTCAGCTCGTGGTTGACGGGCAGGGCGCACACCAGCGGAAAGCGGAACAGCGCCTCGCGTTCGATATACGGGTTGTCGACCCGGCTGCCCACCAGCGCCACGTCGATGTGGCGAGTCGCCAGCCAGTCGGCCAGGAACAGCGACCCGCGGATCTGGATCGACACCCGCACGTCGGGATGGCTTTCCAGGAACCGCATGGTGGCGCGGCGGATGAACGAGCCCGCCAGGGCCGGCAGCACGCCCACGGTCAACGTGCGCTGCTCGTCGCGGCGGATCGAATCCACCGCTTGCTCCACCTGCCGCAGGCCGCTGAAGACGCGGTCGATCTCCTGGTACAGGCGCATGCCTTGGGCGGTCAGCGCCAGCTTGCCGCGCACGCGATCGAACAGCGCCAGCCCGGTGTCGGCTTCCAGGTGCGACAGCAGCTTGCTCACCGCGGGCTGCGACACGCCCAGCACGACGGCGGCCTGGCTGACGGTGCCGTGTTCCACCACCGCCTTGAAGGCTTCGATCTGCCGCAGGTTCAGGGTCTCTTTCATGCCATAACCTTGCAGGGCTATCGCCCGGTTTCCAGCCGCGAAGGTTATAGCGTGGCTGGCGGCCGCGCAAGGATGGCCCGAGCAGACGCCACGCCCTTCACAAGGAACCCGCACCATGGCGCATGACTACGACGTGATCGTGGCTGGCGCCGGCATGGTCGGCGCGGCGGTGGCCTACGGCCTGGCCTGCGAGGGGCAGCGCGTGCTGCTGCTGGACGGCGCCGATACCGACTACCGCGCCGCCAAGGCCAACTTCGGCCTGGTCTGGCTGCAAGGCAAGGGCCACGGCTATCCCGCCTACCAGCGGCTGTCGCGCCAGGCCGTACACGCCTGGCCGGAATTCGCCCGCCAGCTGCAAGACGACAGCGGCATCGCGCTGGACTACGAGCAGCGCGGCGGCCTGCATTTCTGCATGAGCGACGATGACCTGGCCCATCGCGCCGCCCGCCTGGACGCCTGGCGCGGGCAGGCGCCGGAACTGCCGCCCTGTACCCGCATACTGGACCGCGCCGAGTTGCGGCGCCGCTTTCCCACGCTGCAACTGGGCGACGCGGTGGCCGGCGCCAGCCTGGGCGAGCAGGACGGCCACGTCAATCCGCTGCGCCTGCTGGCCGCGCTGCAAGCCGCGTTCCTGCGGCGCGGCGGCCAATTGCGCAACCGCCACGCGGTCACCGCCATCACCCATGCTGCCGGCGGCGGCGTGCAGGTCAGCGCCGCCGCCTTGCAGGCCCGCGCGCCGCGCCTGGTCATTGCTGCCGGCCTCGGTTCCGCCGCGCTGGGCGCGATGGTCGGGCTGGACGTGCCGCTGCGGCCGCAACGCGGCCAGATCCTGGTCACCGAACGCCTGGCGCCCTTGCTGCCGGTGCCCGCCAGCGGCATGCGCCAGACCGGCGAGGGCACTGTCATGGTGGGCCTGACGCAGGAAGAAGTCGGCTACGACCTGGGCACGACGTCGGCGGCCGCCGCGCGCATGAGCCGCAACGCCCTGCGCATCCTGCCGGGCCTGGCCGCCGCGCGGCTGGTGCGGCACTGGTCGTGCCTGCGGATCATGACGCCCGACGGCGGCCCGGTCTACGCGCAATCTCCCACCCACGATGGCGTGTCCATCGCGCTTTGCCATTCCGGCGTGACGCTGGCCTCGTTCCACGCCGGGCCGTACGCCCGTGCGCTGGCCGGCGGCGCGCCCCTTGAAACCCTGGATGCCTTTCACCATGAGCGCTTCAATGTTCAGAAAGTTGCCTGAGTCCGGCGCGCCCGCGCTGACGCTCACCATCGACGGCGAACCGGTCGCCGCTTCCCCTGGCGAGACCGTGGCCGCGGTGCTGCTGCGCCAGGAATCTCCCGCCAGCCGCACCACCCCCGTGCACGAAAGCCCGCGCGCCCCGTTCTGCATGATGGGCGTGTGCTTTGACTGCCTGGCCGTCGTCGACGGCGTGGCGTCCACCCAGACCTGCCTGGTCACCGTGCGTGAAGGCATGCAGGTGCAGCGCCAGTTCGGCAAGCGGAGCGTGCTGCCATGAAACGCGAATTCGATGTGGTGGTGATCGGCGCCGGCCCCGCGGGCATGAGCGCGGCCATCGGCCTGCGCGGCCAGGGCCTGTCGGTGCTGGTGGTGGACGAACAGCCCGCGCCGGGCGGCCAGATCTGGCGCGCCGTGGAAGCCGTGGCGGCCACGCCTACCGGCCGGCTGCTGGGCGATGAATACCGGGCCGGCGCAAGCCTGGCCGAGCGCTTTCGCCGCTGCGGCGCGTTCTACGAACCCGATACCCAGGTCTGGCAGATCGAGCCCGACTGGCACGTCTACATGACCTGCAAGGGCCGCGCCGAAGTGGTGCGGGCGACGCGCGTGGTGCTGGCGCTGGGCGCCCAGGAACGGCCTGCGCCGTTCCCCGGCTGGACCCTGCCCGGCGTGCTGACCGTGGGCGCCGCGCAGATCTTGCTCAAGACCTCGCGCCAGGTGCCGGCCGGCCCCGTCTGGGTGGCGGGCAGCGGCCCCTTGCCGCTCTTGTACATGGCGCAGCTGCTGCGTGCCGGCGGCCAGATCGCCGGCTGGCTGGACACCTCGCCGCCCGGCGGCTGGCGCCGCGCGCTGCCGTGGGCGGGCGACGCGCTGGCGGCGTGGGGCGACGTGCGCAAGGGCCTGGCCTGGCTGCGCGAGATCCGCGCGGCCGGCGTCAAGCGCGTGCGCGGGGTGACCACGCTGCGCGCGCTGGGCGAGAGGCAACTGCGCGAAATCGAATACGCCACGGCCGACGGCTGCACGGTGCGGGCGCCGGCCAGCGTGCTGCTGTCCCATGAAGGCGTGGTGCCGTCCATCCACATGACCCGCGCGCTCGAATGCACGCACAGCTGGAACTCTCAGCAGGCCTGCCTGGCACCGGACCTGGACGAATGGGGCCAGGCCAGCCGGCCCGGCATCTTTGTCGCGGGCGACGGCGCGGGCATCGGCGGCGCGCAGGCCGCCTGCGTGCGGGGCGAATTGGCGGCGCTGGGCATCGCGTTGCTCGCCGGCAAGCTGACGCCGCAGGCCGCGGCCGCTGCGGCGGCGCCCCTGCGCAGCAAGTTGGCCGGGCTGCTGCGGCTGCGTCCCATGCTGGACGCGCTGTATCCGCCCCGCGCCGGCATCTTCGCGCCGCCCGACGACACCATCGTCTGCCGCTGCGAGGAACTGACGGCGGGCGACATCCGCCGCGCCGCCGCCATCGGCCAGCCCGGTCCCAACCAGATCAAGTCCTACACCCGCGCCGGCATGGGCCCGTGCCAGGGCCGCCAGTGCGGCTACACCATCGCCCATATCGTGGCGGCCGAGCAGAAGCGGCCGGTGGCCGAGGTGGGCTTTTACCGCATACGCCCGCCGCTCAAGCCCCTGACGCTGGGCGAATTGGCGTCGCTGGACATCGAGGAAGAACAGGCATGAGCGCACGGCATTGCGATCTGATCGTGATCGGCGGCGGCCTGCATGGCCTGTCGGCGGCGCTGCACGTGGCGCGCGAAGGCAAACGCGTCATCGTCATCGAAAAACACTGGGTCGGCCGCCATGCGTCCGGCGCCACGGCCGCCGGGGTGCGCACGCTGAACCGCGACCTGGGCGAACTGGACCTGTCGCTGGAAGCTATGGACATGTGGCACGCCATGGCGTCGCTGGTGGGCGATGACTGCGGCTTTCACGCCAACGGCCAGATCTGCGTGGCCGAAACGCCCGCGGCGCTGGCCAAGCTGGAGGCGCGCGTGGCCGGCCTGCGCGCTGCCGGCTATACCCACGAAGAAATCATCGGCCCCGACGAGCTGCGGCGCCTGTTGCCCGAGCTGAGCCCGCACTGCCTGGGCGCGTCGATCGCGCGGCGCGACGGCGCGGCGGACCCGCACCGGGCGCTGCGGGCGTTCAGGCGCAGCGCCGAGGCGGCCGGGGTGACCATCATCGAACATTGCGGCGTGACCGGCCTGGAGCAGAAGGGCCAGGATTGGCAGGTGCAGACCGAGGCCGGCGTCTACACCGCGCCCTGCGTCATCAACGCCGCAGGCGCCTGGTCGGCGCGCGTCGCCGCAATGGCCGGCGACCAGATCCCGCTGTCAGCCAAGTCGTCGATGATGATGGTCAGCGAGCGGTTGCGGCCCTTCATCAAGCCGGTGGTGGCCATCATGGGCCGCTCGCTGTCGTTCAAGCAGTCCGACCAGGGCACCCTGGTCATCGGCGGCGGCCTGCAAGGCATTCCCGACCTGGACCGTGAGACGTCCACCGCGCGCATGCGCGTGCTGGCCAAGGGCGCGCACGCCGCCACCGACCTGTTCCCGGCGGTGCGCGACATCCGCATCGTGCGGGTCTGGGCGGGCCTGGAAGCCAAGACGGAAGACATGCTGCCCGTGGTGGGTGCGTCGCCCAACGCGCCCGGCGTGCTGCACGCCTTCGGCTTTTCGGGCCACGGTTTCGAACTGGTGCCGGTGGTGGGCGCCGCGCTGGCCGACCTGGCGCTGCGCGGGCAGACCGCCCGCGCCATCGGCAACCTGCAGGCGGCGCGCTTGATGCAGCCGCCCGCGAAGGAGCAAGCATCATGATGCGTTACGCCATCAAGCGGCTGCTGCTGGCCATCCCCACGCTGCTGGCGATGCTGACCGCGGTCTTCATCCTGGTGCGGCTGGTGCCGGGCGACCCGGCCGCCGTCATGCTGGGCGACCAGGCCAGCGCCGAGGCCCTGGCCGCGCTGCGCCTGCGGCTGGGCCTGGACCTGCCCACCTATGTGCAATACGGCCGCTTTCTGGGCGACATGCTGACGGGCAACTTCGGCGTGTCCATGGCCAGCGGCCGCACCGTGCTGCAAGAGGTGGCGCTGGTGCTGCCCTGGACTTTGCAGCTGACCGCCGCCGCCATCCTGATCGGCGTGGTCTTCGGCCTGCCGCTGGGCATCTGGGCCGCGCTGCGCCGCAACGCCTGGCCCGACTACCTGGGCCGCCTGCTGTCCCTGACGGGCCTGTCGTTTCCCGCTTTCGTCTCGGCCATCCTGATGCTGCTGGTGTTCGCCATCCAGCTGCGCTGGTTTCCGGTGATCGGCAGCGGCGGCTCGGGCGACTGGGTTTCGCAATTGCGCAACCTGGTGCTGCCGGCCTTCAACCTGGGGCTGATCATGATGGCGTACGTCATGCGCGTGACGCGCTCGTCGATGCTGGGCGTGATGGGCGAAGACTACGTCCGCACCGCTCGCGCCAAGGGCGTGCGGCCGGCGCGCCTGATCGTGCGCCACGGCCTGCGCAACGCGCTGATTCCCATCGTCACCGTGGTGGGCCTGTACTTCGGCACGCTGATCGGCAACTCGGTGCTGACCGAGATCGTGTTCAACCGCCCCGGCCTGGGCAAGCTGATCCTGGGCGCCCTGAACAGCCGCGACTACACGCTGCTGCAAGGGCTGATGGTGGTGTTCGCGTCCTGCGTGATTGTCGTCAACCTCTTGACCGACCTGGTGTACGGGCTGGTCGATCCCCGGGTGAAATACCAATGAGCGCCGTCGCCGCCGCATCCCCCGCCCGCCCCAACGCCTTGTGGCAGGCTCTGTCCCGCAACCGCCTGTCCTGGGTGGGCATCGGCCTGTTGCTGATCATCGTGCTGGCCGCCGTGCTGGCGCCCTGGCTGGCGCCGCACGACCCGTTGCAGCAGAACATCGCCTACCGCCTTGAACCGCCGTCGGCCGAATTCTGGCTGGGCACCGACAGCTATGGCCGCGACGTGCTGTCGCGCCTGATCTACGGTGCTCGCGTGTCGCTGCTGGTGGGCTTCGTGGCCATCCTGATCGCCATGTGCATCGGCTCGGCGCTGGGCATCCTGGCCGGCTACGTCGGCGGGCTGGTGGACCAGCTCATCATGGGTCTGGTCGACGTGCTGCTGTCTTTTCCCACGCTGCTGCTGGGCCTGATGGTGGCCGCGATGCTGGGCGCCAGCCTGGAAAACCTGATCATCGCCATCGCCATTACCGAGATCGCGCCCTTCGTGCGGGTGGCGCGGGCGCCCACCATCGCGCTCAAGCAGCGCGACTTCGTCGAGGCGGGCAGGGCGCTGGGCTACGGCCCGCTGCGCCTGATGGGCGTGCACATCCTGCCCAACATGGTGTCCGACGTGGTGGTGCTGGGCTCGCTGTGGATGGCATCGGCCATCCGTACCGAAGCCTCGCTCAGCTTCATCGGCCTGGGCGTGCCGCCACCGGCGGCCACCTGGGGCAGCATGATCCGCGAAGGCTTCGAGAACATCCTGGACGCCTGGTGGCTGACCGTGTTTCCCAGCGTCGCCATTCTCTTGACCGTGCTGGCGCTCAATCTGCTGGGCGACGCCCTGCGCGACGCCATTGACCCCAAGCTGCGTTCGGAGCGCTCATGACTGCAGAAGCCCCCGTTTTGGAACTGCGCGCGCTGCGCACGGAATTCCGTGCCGGCGGCGCCTGGCACGCGGCGGTGCGCGACGTGTCGCTGCAAGTGGGCCGCAACGAAACGCTGGCCGTGGTGGGCGAATCCGGCAGCGGCAAGAGCGTGACCGCGCTGTCGGTGCTGCGCCTCTTGCCCGGGGCCGGCGCCCGCCATGGCGGCGGCCAGGTGCTGCTGGACGGCCAGGACCTGACCGCCCTGTCCGAAAAGCAGATGAGCCGGCTGCGCGGCGAGGCCATCGCCATGATCTTCCAGGAACCGATGACGTCCCTGAACCCCACCATGACGGTGGGCGACCAGATCGCCGAGGCCATCCGGCTGCACCGCAAACTGTCGTGGAAAGAGGCGCGGCGGCTGGCGCTGGAGGTGCTGGAAGAGGTCAAGATTCCCGCCGCCGCGCGGCGCTTTGACGACTATCCGCACCAGTTCTCGGGCGGCATGCGCCAGCGCGTCATGATCGCGATGGCGCTGGCCTGCAAGCCGCGGGTGCTGCTGGCCGACGAACCCACTACGGCGCTGGACGTCACCATCCAGGCACAGATCCTGAACCTGCTGTCGGAACTGAAGGCGGCGCACGGCATGGCCGTGCTGTTCATCACCCACAACCTGGGCGTAGTGGCGCAGATCGCCGATCGCGTTGCGGTCATGTACGCGGGCGAAGTGGTCGAGACGGCCGACGTGCAGACGCTGTTTGCGCGGCCCACCCATCCCTACACCGAAGCGCTGTTGCGCGCCATGCCGCGCGTGGATGCCGACAGCCAGGTGCTGGAATCGATTCCGGGCGGCGTGCCGGCCATCACGGCGATGCCGGCCGGCTGCGCCTTCGCGCCGCGCTGCCGCCTCAAAGAGGCGCGCTGCGAGGCTCGAAGGCCGGATCTGACCGGCATCGGCCCGGGCCACCAGGTGCGCTGCGTGGTGCGCGCCGAACCGTACAAGGACAAGGCATGAGCGAGCTGTTGCAGGTGCGCAATCTGGTCAAGCGTTTCGAAAGCGGCGGCGGCTGGCTGGGCGGGCCGCGCCAGACCGTCCGGGCCGTCAACGACGTGTCGTTCAGCGTCGCGCGCGGCCAGTCGCTGGGGCTGGTGGGCGAATCGGGCTGCGGCAAGTCCACCGTGGCGCGCACGCTCTTGCGCCTGATCGAACCCGACGAAGGCAGCATCGTGTTCGACGGCCACGACATCCGCCAGGCCAGCGCATCGGCGCTGCGGGCGCTGCGCCAGCGCATCCAGATCGTGTTCCAGGACCCCTATGCGTCGCTCAACCCGCGCCGCACGGTGCGCCAGGCGCTGTCCGAACCCCTGCGCGTGCATCGCCGCGGCACGGCCGCGCAGATCGACGCCAAGGTCGAACAGACGATCCAGGAAGTGGGGCTGCCGCTGTCCGCGCTGGACCGCTATCCGCACGAATTTTCCGGCGGCCAGCGCCAGCGCATCGGCATCGCCCGCGCGCTGGTGCTGGACCCGGAACTGATCGTGGCCGATGAACCCGTGTCGGCGCTGGACGTGTCGGTGCAGGCGCAGATATTGCAATTGCTCGAGCGCCTGAAGCGCGACCGCGGCCTGTCGTTCGTGTTCGTCTCGCACGACCTGGGCGTGGTGCGGCATTTCTGCGATACGGTCTGCGTCATGTACCTGGGCCGCATCATCGAACGCGGTCCCACCGCGCAGGTGCTGGACCAGCCGCGGCATCCGTACAGCCGGGTGTTGCGCGATTCGTCGCCCGTGCCCGATCCGCAGGCGCGCATCCGGCTGGCCAAGATCGAAGGCGAGATTCCCGCGCCCACCCATCTGCCGCCGGGCTGCACCTTTCATCCGCGCTGCGCGCGGGCCCAGGCGGACTGCAAGCAGCGGGTGCCGGCGCTGGCGCAGGACGGCGATCGCGCCGCCGCCTGTTTCCATCCCTTGGCGCCGGGAGATACGGTGGTGTAGGGCAGGGCGCGTGCCGGCCCCCGCGTGGCGCAGCCCCGCGTCACGGGCGGCCGGCCAATGCAAGGGCAATCAGGCCGCGGCCGGCGCCAGCCGCGCTTCAAACGCCGCTGCGTCGTCCAGCAACCAGAACACGCGGCCCCGGTTGGTCTCGTAGGCAAAATCGCGCAGCGACTTGCTGGCGGCCAGGTGCGCCGAGATATCGCCCACCACCGCGCAATGCAGGCGGTAGTTGACGAACTTCTGGATCAGTTCGCCCGCGATGCGGGTTTCGAGGCGGAAGAAATCGGGATGCACGCGGGCGGCCGGCAGCTCCAGCCACTCGGCCTCGTGTTCCCACGCGGCGCTGATCAGGTCGTTGGTGTCCTGGCCCGTGGCCAGGATGGGGCCGGTGTCGCTGAAGACCAGGGTGCGCAGGCCGCCGATGTGGCGCACGGTGGGGGATGACGTAGGGGCGTTCATGTCCGCTAGAATAACGCCCGTCCACCGGAGTCTGCCAACATGATCCTCGCCGCCTGAACACATCGCCCGCTGCCGCGCCTGACTGCCGGCCGCTGCCCGCATCACGTTCATGGAGGCCTCATGCCTGCTCACACTTCGTTCGACCTCATCGCCCACAACCAGGCCGCCTGGGACCAGCTCGCCGCGCAAGACTGCGAATGGTCGCGGCCGGTCACCGCCGACCTCATTGCCGCCGCCCGCCAAGGTGACTGGTCCGTGCATCTCACGCCCGGCCCCTTGCCGGCCGGCTGGCTGGACCACGTCGCCGGCCTGTCCATCCTGTGCCTGGCGTCTGCCGGCGGCCAGCAGGCGCCGGTGCTGGCCGCGGCCGGGGCCCAGGTCACGGTGTTCGACCTGTCCGAACGCCAGCTGGAACAGGATCGTGCCGTGGCCCGGCGCGACGGCCTCTCGCTGACCGCCGTGCAAGGCGACATGCGCGACCTGTCGGCCTTTGCCGACCAGTCCTTCGATGTGGTGTTCCACCCGATTTCCAACCTGTACGTGCCCGACGTGCGGCCCGTGTGGCGCGAGTGCTTCCGCGTCTTGCGGCCGGGCGGCAGCCTCTTGTCCAGCTTCTACAACCCGGTGGTTTTCGTTGGCGACCGCGATCCGGCGCTGGCCGGGCAGGGCCTGATCCGGCCGTTGCACGCGCTGCCGTACGCCGATGTCGACGCCCTGGACCCGGCCGCGCTCACCGCCAAGCGCGCCCGCGGCGAAGCGCTGGTGTTCGGCCATACGCTGCAGGACCAGATCGGCGGCCAGCTCGATGCCGGCTTCGTCCTGGCCGGCTTTCACGAAGACCGCCAGCCGCGTCCGCGCTTTTTGATCGACCGCTACCTGCCGACGTTCCTGGCGACGCGCGCGGTGAAACTCACTGGCGCGTGATGTCGTCGATCATCCGTTGCGTCTTGCCGTTCGGAAATTGCAGCACATAGGCCTCGCGCGGGGACTGCTCGTTCATCCAGCTGCCTGCCAGGGTGCCCAGGCGATCCAGCACGGCATCGGACACGCCTGCCAGCAGCGCTTCCAGCCCTTGGGCGTGCGTGTCGGCGCGCGTGGGGAAATAGTCGTGCGGACCGGGGCCCCATTGAAAAGGCTGGTTGGTCATGCCGTCCGGGAACAACGCCTGGCCCGAAACCTGCCGGCTGAAGTAGGGGATGTCGTGCTGCTGGTAGGCGCCGTACATGGCTTGCCGAAGCGCGTTCAGCTTGGCGGCATCCTGGCTGCACAGGGTGATGTCGGCGAGTTTGTCGTCCAGCGATTGGGTAGGGGTGGTCCCGTCGTACAGGTCGTTCACCGCCTGCAGGGCGCTGGCGTTGAATGATTCAAAGCGCAGATCGCTCAGCACGGTGCGCTGGTCCCCCGTGCTGATGGGGTGATAGCGCAGGTGGAAATCCGGGATCGACGCATGAAACTGAGGCAACCCCTGGCCGGAGGCATCGCGTACGGCCTTCAGGCCCGCCGTCACGCCTTGGCCGAAAGGCTGGTGGTAGCGCGCGTAGAGGTTGTCGTCTTCCCCGTCGGGGGCGCGCCGGTTGTCAAGGTATTGCGTACCGTCCGGACCCACCGTGCGCAGGATGACCAGGCTTTCGATGACTTCACTGCTGGTGTCGGCCGGATGGAACCGGCCCTGGGCCACCGTGCACGGGCTGCATAGCGGATTGTTGTCGGTCGCTCGCTGGAACGTATCGTTCAATATCATGCTGCGCATGAGGTCGTCGTACTCGGCCCGCGCGGCCACCTGGTCGGAAGGCACGCCATCCGCATCGAGCGGGCCGGGCTGGCGCGACAGTAGTTGCGTCGCATAGCCGATGGCTTGCGGCGACAGCGCGAATTCCAGGTCCGTGAAATAGAAGCGGCCGCCGCTGACCATGATGTTCTCGTGGTGCAGGTCGCTGGCGCCGGCCAGCATCAGCGCGCCGATGGCCCGGCCCAGGTCGCCGAACACCCGCGGCGCGTCGGTCGCGTCGATCACATGGTCTTGCGCATCGCCGTGGGGCAGGAACTGCACGTAGCCATAATCCACGTTCGCTTGCTGCCGCGGCAGAAAGCGGTAGGTCATGGCGTCCGCGCCGGCCATTTCCAGCAGGCTCTGGCGGGGGCCTTGGGCGTCGGGCGCCAGGTGTGCGCCGGAAAGCGCCTCGTCGATGCGCACGTCGCGCGGCTTGTACACGACCTGCCGGTCTGCGCCGAAGCTCAGGATGGCGACGCGGTTGCCCTGCTTGTGGGGGTCGCTGTCGGTCAGCCTGATGCCTTGCAGCTTGCCCGGCGCGTTGTCGCCGAAGAAGCGCGTGCCGATGTCGGCCTTGTCCTGGTCGACCCGGTTCAACAGCGTGTTCAGGCAGGTCACGAAGCCCGCGACTTCGCGTTGCAGATGCACGTTCAGGGCCGGTACGTCCTGATGCAGGCGGGCCAGGCCGCCCAGGCTGTCCAGGGTGGCGATCACCTCACCTGCGGATTTGCCGTTCAGCCCCTTGACCGTGCTGGCGGGCTGCATCGATTGCGCAAACAGCGCACGCACGATGTATTCCTCGATCCGCGGCGCCAATTGCGAGGCCAGGCGGCCGGCCAGTTCCAGCCGGGCCGTGCCGTCGGCCTGCACCAGGGCAGGCAGCACCTGCCGCAGGGCATCACGCAATGTCGGCACGATGAGCGCGTTGTGGGCGCCTTCCGGCAGCTCGCATTCGCCCAGGACATAGTCCAGCGCGGTATCCATGTCCGAGGTCGAGGCGCCGGGCTGCGACGCCAGCTGCAAGGCGGCCATGCGCGTGGGTTCCCAGCCTTCGGCCTGCTGGATCAGCGTGGCAACGCGGCCGGCGGTCAGGGGCTGTATCGGTTCGCGGGCCAGCACGGCAGCGGCGGCTTGTGGGCTCAGGCCCTGGCTCAAGGCATCGTGGAAGGCCTGCAGCACTGCCTGCTGCTGCGCGAACAACGGGCCTTCGAGCAGGTTGTCGCCAAACTCGATGACCTGGTCGAGCAACCAGGCCAGCCCGGTGCTTTCGGGCCGCGCGGTCAATGTCGGCGCCTGCGGATTCTGCCTGTCGATGTCGATCTGGTCGCTCGCCGCGCGGTTGGCGGCGATGTTCCTGAATTGGCTGATGTCAAAGCCCATGGCGTGCTCCTCAGGCTGGCATCCAGGTGCCGGGGGCAGGCGCGGCGCCGGCGGTATCGTCGGCCGGCGCCTGCAGCGACGCCTGCCAGCGCAGGGCGTTCTGGGCGAATGCCGCAATGCCGTCCGCCAGGTCCGGCACGGCGGGCTCGGCCAGCGGCCGGCGCGCGCTGAGGATGGCGGTGTCGCCCTGGCGGGTCAGTCCCAGCGTGTAGGGCGAGGCGCCCGCGCCATTGGCTTGCAGCATGCGGACATGGACGGCGGCACGATGCTCGGCGGGCACGTGGCCCAGCGAGGCGAAGATCTGCACGTCGCGGCCCTGCGGATCCACCGCCAGGTTCACCGCCATCCGGCCGTCGATGATCAGCGTGCAGGTGCCGTCCTGCCCCACGGGCAGGGAGGGCTGGCCCAAAGCCTGGGCCAGCGCCGCCAGCAGTTCCTCGAAACGTACTTGGGGGTTCATGCGCCTCTCCTGGTGCGATGCGTCGGCCGCCACGGCCGGGATGCCAGGAAAGTGAGTAACGCCCCGTCGCGGATGGTTCCGTCAGCCGGGGCGGCAGCGTCAGCCCGGGATCGGCCGGTCGCTGCTGCCGCGCACCACCAGCGCGGGTGCCAGCCGCACGCTGTCCGGCTTGCCGCCCGCGATCTTCTGCAACAGCAGTTCCAGGCCCAGACGGCCCATCTGGTGCATGGGCGAATGAATGGTGGTCAGGCCGATGGGCAGGGCGCCCGCCAACGGCGTGTCGTTGTAGCCCACGATGGCCACGTCGCGGCCGGCTTCCAGGCCCTGTTCGCGAGCCGCGCCCATCACGCCCACCGCCAGGAAGTCGTTGACCGCGAAGATCGCGGTCGGGCGGTCGGGGCCGGCCAACAGGCGCGCACCGACGTGACGGCCCGCGTCGGTATCGAACGGGCTTTCGATGCGCCAGTGGCCGGGCACTTCCACCCCTTGCCGCGCACAGGCCGCGAAGAATCCCGCCGAGCGGTCGCGCCCGGTGCTGGCGAACGGCTCGCCCACCATCACCGCGATGCGGCGGTGGCCCATGGC
The DNA here is from genome assembly GCF_902859705.1 of Achromobacter deleyi. Classification (GTDB taxonomy): domain Bacteria; phylum Pseudomonadota; class Gammaproteobacteria; order Burkholderiales; family Burkholderiaceae_B; genus Achromobacter; species Achromobacter deleyi. Next base: position 17,828 of record NZ_CADIJO010000030.1, read on the forward strand.
CAGCAGGTGTTCGGCGGCCAGGCGGCCGCCTTCGATATCGTCGCAGGTGACGGCGCAATGGTCGTCGGCATGGCGGCTGACCAGCACGAACGGCACCTCGCGCTGCGCCAGCTCGGCCAGCAGGGGATTGACCTCGGCGCCATCGTGGCTGTGCGCATCGCCCAGGATCAGGCCGTCCACGCGGCGCGCCAAGGCCATCTCGATCAGCTTGCGCTGCTTGTCCGGCACGTCCTGGGTGTTCGATACGAAGGTCAGGTAGCCGTGTTCGGCTGCGGCCTCGTCCACGCCTTCGTAGATGGTGGCCAGCACCATGTCCGACAGCCGCGGCACCAGCACGCCAATGGTGCGGCTGCGGCGCGTCTTCAGGCTGGCCGCATGAGGGTTGGTCTGATATTGCAGTTCGGCGGCCAGCGTACGGATGCGTTTGACGGTGTCGGGCGCGGCGGCGGCGCGTGCGTCGTCCTCGGAACCGTTGAGGACGCGGGACACGGTCGAAACGTTCAAACCGAGCTGCCGCGCCAGGCTTTGCAGCGTGACAGGGCGCGATTTATTCATGGGGCTGGAGGATACACGCTCGAATACCGCTGTTGGGTATTCCCCGGCAACCTAGGGTTTACACGGTGTCGATTTTTCGCGTTCGACCCCTTAGTATTCCGCAACCCAAACGTTTGGGTAAAACGACTGGATCGATTCGCAATGACACCTGACACCCAGAATTCCCGGTTCCGCTACCGGATCTTCACCATGGTCGTGCTGCTGGCACTGATCAATTACATCGACCGCGGCGCCATGTCCTACGCCGCCGCCCACATCACCGGCGAATACGGCCTGGACCGCGGCGACTGGGGCTCGGTCCTGGGCTACTTCGGCTACGGCTACATGGTCGGCGCGCTGTTCGGCGGCATGCTGGCCGACCACTTCGGCCCGCGCAAGGTCTGGATCGTGGCCGGCGTCACCTGGTCCATCTTCGAGATCGCCACCGCCTGGGCGGGGGATTTCGGCCTGGCCTTCCTGGGCGGCTCGGCGCTGGCCGGCTTTGCCACCATCCGCATCCTGTTCGGCGCGGCCGAAGGCCCGGCGTACTCCATCATCAACAAGACCATCGCCAACTGGGCCACCACCCGCGAACGCGGCTTCGTGGTCGGCTTCGGCCTGCTCAGCACGCCGCTGGGCGCCTTGCTGACCGCCCCGGTGGCCGTGGGCCTGCTCAGCCTGACCGGCAGCTGGCGCGCCATGTTCTACATCCTGGGCGCGGCCGGCCTGATCGTGCTGGTGTTCTTCATGCGCATCTTCACCGACCGCCCGGAAACCAATCCGCGCGTGTCCCCGGCCGAGCTGCAGGAAATCCAGGCGTCCCGCGCCCAGGCCGCGGCCGGGCAGGGCGACGATGCCCCGCCGCTGCCGTGGTGGAGCTTCTTTCGCAGCAAGACCCTGGTGCTGAACACCCTGGGCTACTTCTCGTTCATGTACGTGAACTTCCTGCTGCTGACCTGGACCCCGAAGTACCTGCAGGACAACTTCGGCTACAGCCTGTCGTCGCTCTGGTACATGGGCATGATTCCCTGGACCGGCGCCTGCGTCACCGTGCTGCTGGGCGGCCGTATTTCCGACCTGCTGTTCAAGCGCACCGGCAGCCTGAAGATCGCCCGCAGCTGGTTCGCCGCCGGTTGCCTCTTGGCCACCACGCTGTGCTTCCTGCTCGTATCGCAGGCGCAATCGGTGTTCGCCGTGATCGCCCTGATGACGCTGGCCAACGCCCTGAACGCGCTGCCCAACTCGGTCTACTGGGCCGTCGTCATCGACACCGCGCCGGCCAACCGCGTCGGCACCTTCAGCGGCCTGATGCACTTTTTCGCCAACATCGCGTCCATTCTGGCGCCTACGCTGACCGGCTACCTGGCCGCGCGCCACGGCTATTCGGTCATGTTCGTGGCCGCTTCGGTCGCCACCGCGGTCGGCATGTGTGCGATGCTGCAGGTTCGCCCCGGGGTCGGCCCGCGCCTGCCGTCCGCCCCGCGCCAAGGAGCCGCACGATGAACCCGCAACACCCCCCACGCCCGACCCTGGCCGTCGAGCCCGGCTTTTTCGCCGGCCGCACGCTGGCCGACCTGCAGGACGCCATGCGCCAGGGCGCGCTCAGCGCCGAAGCCCTGGTGCGCCATGCCGGCGCTGCGATCGAGCGCCTGAACCCCCAGCTCAACGCCTTCGTGCACGTCGATATCGACGCCGCCCTGGCCACGGCGCGGGCCCTGGACGACGAGCGCGCGCAGGGCCGGGTGCGCGGACCGCTGCATGGCATTCCCGTCGCCATCAAAGACAACGTCGACACCGCCGACATGCCCACCACCATGGGCGCCGCGCACTTCCTGGGCCACCGCCCCGCGGCCGACGCCGACTGCGTGGCGTTGCTGCGCGCGGCCGGCGCCATCGTCATCGGCAAGACCTTGACCCACGAATTCGCCTACGGTCCCACCGGCGACCGCAGCGTGCAGGGCGCCTCGCGCAACCCGTGGCGCACCACCCAGATCACCGGCGGTTCCAGCGCCGGCAGCGCGGCGGCGGTCGCGTCCGGCATGGTGCCGGTGGCGCTGGGCACCGATACCGGCGGCTCGGTGCGCGTGCCGTCGGCGCTGTGCGGCCTGGTGGGCTTCAAGCCCACGCACGGCCGCGTGTCGGCGCAAGGCCTGTTCCCGCTGTCGCCCAGCATCGAAGATGCCGGCGTGCTGGCCAATACCGTGCAGGATGCCCAGGCCTTCATGCAGGCCTTGTCCGGCGGCGCCATCGGCGCCTTTGCCGACGCCGCCAATCCGGGCCTGGCCGCGCCGCGCATGATGTGGGTGCCCAACGCGCCATTCGCCATCGACGAGGCAGCGGTCACCGCCTGCGTGCGCGCTGCGGCGCTGCGTTTTCTGGGGGCATCGGACGACGCCGGCCTGCAGGACGGCGCCGAGGTCACCCGCCATGCCCGTGCGCTGCAAGGCGCGCTGGGGGCCATCCAGCGTTCGGAAGCCTACGCCGTGCATGCCGAACGGGTCGAGGACGAACCCGAAAAGTTCGACCCCGAAGTCCTGGAACGCCTGCGGGCCTCGCGCCCGGTGCAAGGCTGGGAATACGTGCGCGCCATCAACACCCGGACCCGGCTGCGCGCCGTGTTCGCGGAAATCTTCGAGCGGGTCGACGTACTGGCGCTGCCGACGGTGGCCATCACCGCGCCGGCCTTGCAGCAGCGCAGCGTGGCTGGCCCGGGCAGCGCGGGCGTGCGCGAAACCCTGCTGGGCCTGACCAATCCGTGGAACCTGCTGGGTTTGCCGGCCATCGCCTTGCCGGCGGGTTTCGTCGACGGCATGCCGGTGAGCCTGCAGCTGGTGGCGGCCGAAGGCTCTGACGCGCGCCTGCTGGCCTTGGCGGCGCAGCGCTGGCAACCGCCGGCCTGACCCGCGGGGGGCGACCGGCCTTAGCCGTTGTCGCCCACCACCGGGCCGATCGACGTGTCGGTCTTGATCACGTTGCGCTTGCCGGTCAGGTCGAACGTCTGTTCCTTGCCGTCCGGACCTGGGTCGCGGATCCAGAGCTGCGCGGCCAGGCCGTCCTTGTTGTAGCTGCCGAACCAGTCCACCACCCGGCCGATATGGCAGCGTTGGCCGACGTACACGGCCATGTCGCCCACGATTTCGTAGCTGTAGTGCCCGGCGCCGAAACTGTAGTAGCTGTCGCGGTCGTCCTGGGACACGCCGGGCGGCATCGGGCACAGCGGCTCTTCGCCGCTGTAGGCCTCGCGCACCTGGCTGGTGTCGATGCCCTTCAATGAGCGGGTCAACTCTGCGTGCAGGGTGTCGTCCAGCGTCCGGGTCGCGCCGTTGTCAAGCTTCTGCTGCTTGGGCACCGACATCCCGTAGCGGTAGCGCACCGTCAGCGTCGGCACATCGCCGATGCGGTGCAGCGGCCGCATCAGGTACACGCGGTCTTGTCCGTAGGCGCCCACGCGGTAGGCCACGTAGACCCGATCGCGCAGGCGGATCCAGGTGCCTTCCTGGTTGGCGCCGCGGCCATTGATGGTGTACAGCGACGAACCGGCATCGCCGTCGGCATTGCCGACGTCGGCCGGCACGAAGCGCGCGCCGTCGCGGCGCCAGGCGCTGACATCCGAAAACAGGCCCGTGCCGCCCACATAGGCATCGATGACCAGGTCGCGCCGGCCGTCGCCGTCCAGGTCCATCAGCGTGTAGCCGACGTTGCCGCCTTCGGCCTCGACCTCCAGGCCGGACGCCTGCAAGGCGCGCCATTCGTCGTCCGTCACGCCGTCCGGCCGCGCCGTGGGAAAGTGCGCCGCGTCATCGCTGTCTTTGTCGCGCACGTTGGCAAAGGTCGTCGTGCCGGCCTTGACCGACAGGGTCTCCAGTGTTTTCTCCAGCGGGAATTCCGGATCGTTCGCCCGCGCCGCGTCCACGGCCTGGCGCAGGTCGGCCAGCGCCAGGCGGTCGATGTCATCGGGCTGATACGCCTGCACGCGGGCCAGTTGCGCTTGCAGGTCGGCCACGCGCGCCTCATAGCGCGTGCGCAGGCAGGCGGCATCGGCGCGGCACAGGTCGCGCTGCTTCAGCCAGCCGCGCTGCGTCTGCCGCAACGCATCGGCCTGTTGCGGCTGGGCCGCGCGCAGCTTGCCGTAGGTGGTGCCCAGCTCGGCGTCCAGCGCATACAGGCCCGGGTCGGCGCAAATGGCGATTTCGGCAGGCGTGCGGGCGCGGCCACAGTCCATGCCGGCTGCTGCCGCGGGCGCGGCAAATGCGGCAAGTGCGGCAAGCGCCAGGGGCAGGGCGGCGAACAGGCAAGGCGAGAAACGGCGCATCAAGGGGCAAACTCCTGAAGGGCGAAAGGGGGCGCGGCGGCCGCATCGATCAACCCGATGCCATCCGCGCAAGCAGGCGGCATCGTATAGGAACCGGGACTAGGGTAAATACTAGAACTTGCCTTTGCTTACATTACACTAGAGGGCCTGGTGCAAATCGGTGCGGGCGAATCATTGCGCGCCTGCCTCGATCCGCCGCTCTTTCCCCCGCCGCGATGATTGATGATCTGGTTCAACTGGGCAAGCTGGTCAGCCTGGGCCTGGCGCTGATGCTGCCGCTGGCCAACCCGCTGACCTCGATGACCCTGCTGCTGTCCCTGGGACAGCACATTCCCTACAAAGAGCGCGAACGCCAGATCCGGCAGGCCGCCTGTTATGTGGTGGGCATCATGCTGGTGACCTACTACGCGGGCGCCTGGATCATGGCCACCTTCGGCATTTCTATTCCCGGCCTGCGCATCGCGGGCGGCCTGATCGTGGCCAGCATCGGCTTTTCCATGCTGTTTCCGTCCAGCACGGCCACCGACGAGCGCGAGGCCGACGTGGCCGCCGACGTCGCGGTGCACCGGCAGGTGCCCAACATCGCCTTCGTGCCGCTGGCCATGCCCGGCACCGCCGGCCCGGGCACCATCGCCATGATCATCAGCGCCGCCTCGACCGTGGGCGGCGAAACCGCCGGGCACTACCCCGCCTGGACCATCGCCGTCACGCCGATCATCGTATTCGTGCTGCTGGGCTTTCTGTTCTGGATCTGCCTGCGCTCGGCCGGCCGCATCGTCGCCCTGATCGGCAACAGCGGCGTCGAAGCCATCTCGCGCATCATGGGCTTCCTGCTCGTCTGCATGGCGGTGCAGTTCGTCATCAACGGCGTTCTTGAAATCGTGGCCCAACATGCCGCCGGCGCCTGACGCTTCCAGCCTCGCCCGGCGCTGCCTGCGTGTGCTGGGCCTGGCCGCGCTGAGCCTCGTGATCCTGTGTTCCATGGTGTGGGCCTGCCTGGCCCTGTGGTACCAGGGGCCGTCCGCGGCCTGGGCCAAGGGGCTGCTGATGCTGGCCTGGACGGCACTTGGCCTGTATGCGCTCTTGCGCCTGTGGCACGGCGTCGGTCGGCTGCGGCGCCGGCCCGCGCTGTGGGCCTACGTCGTCGCGCTGGTCGTCCTGGCGCTGTGGTGGCAGGCCATCGCCCCGTCCAATGACCGCGTCTGGGCCGACGATGTTGCCAAGACGCTGCGCGGCACGGTCGCCGGCAACCTCGTCACGCTGGACAACGTGCGCGACTTCAAGTGGCGCTCGGACACCGACTACACGCCGCGCTGGGAAACCCGCGTCTACGACCTGAACGACCTGCAATCGGTGGACATGGTGCTGTCGTACTGGGACGGCCCGGCCATTGCGCACACGCTGGTGTCGTTCGGCTTTGCCGACGGCCGCCACATCGTGTTCTCGGTCGAGATCCGCAAAGAACGCGGCGAACAGTTCTCGGAACTGGGCGGCTTTTTCAAGAAGTTCGAATTGAGCGTGGTGGCGGCTGACGAACGCGACGTGCTGTACGTGCGCGCCGGCCCGCGCGCCGAGAACGTCTATATCTACCCCGTCAAGATGCCGGTCGCGGACATGCGCGAACTGTTCCTGTCGTACATTCGCACCGCCAACGACCTGGCCGACACGCCGCGCTTCTATCACACCGTCACCGCCAACTGCACCACGCTGGTCTATCGCATGGTGCGCGCCATCGTGCCGGGGTTGCCGCTGGACTACCGCATCCTGCTGTCGGGCTATCTGCCCGAATACCTGTACGACCAGGGCGGGCTGGACACCAGCCTGCCGCTGCAGACGCTGCGCGAACGCGGCTTCGTCGGCATTCCGCCCATTCTGGGCGAAGACTCGATGGGCTTCTCGAAGTCCATCCGCCGCCACCTGCGCGCCGGCCAGGCCGAGGGGGCGCCATGATCTCGGGTCGCGCCGTGCTGTGGTGCCTGCTGTTGGGGGTGCTGGTGATGCTGCTGGTGCGCATGCCGGGCGTGCGGCTTTATGACTACCTTGCCACGCGTTGGCGGGGCGGGCAGACCGACGAGCCTGCCGTCGAGGCCCATGCCGCCGAGGCGTCGACGGCATCCGCCAATCCGGCGCCCGGGCGCCAGGTGCGTCAGCCGGGGTAGGCCGCTTGCACAGGGCGGCCGCGCGGGTGCTGCCTCATCAGCCGGGATAGCGCCGCGCCAGGCCCTGGCCCGCCAACGAAATCACGGGCGGCGCCACGAAGGCCCACAGGCCGATGCCCGCGTGCAGCAGCGCGGCCGCGCCGCAGCCCACCGCAAACGCCAGCACCGCCCGGCTCATCCGCGCCATGCGGCGCTTGCCGGCTTCGTCGCATTCGCCGCGCGCGGCATCGGCCAGGTCCAGCATGATCTGCGTGGTGGTGCCCGTCATCAGCGTCGACGGCGGCGCCGCGCTCAAATGCACCCGGTGCACCGCGTTCTGGATCGACATCGCCAGCACCATCGTCATGCCGGTGGCGAACAGCCCCCAGCTGTCGCCCACCGGAAACGGCCCCAGCGCCAACGCCACCGCTGCCGCCACGCACAACAGCAGCGTCTTCATCGACAGCAGCCACATGAACGCCGGCCGCCCCGCATCGCGCCGCGACTGGCCATACAGCCGCGCGAGGAACACGCCCAGGCAGAACACCGGCAACGCTGCCAGCTTGGTCCAGGCGCCGGATGCGCCGTTGCCCAGCGCATAGCCGATCGTCACGAAGTTGCCCGTCACGTGTGCCGAGAACAGGCCGTGCAAGGCAATGAACCCCAGGGTATCGACATAGCCGCCGTTCAGGCTCAGCAGTAACGGCAGGCGTTCATCGGCAGGCGCGGCGGGGGAGGGCATGGGCTTGTGGCTCCGGTGGCAAAGGGCGAAATAACGCATCGCTGATGGGGTTGTAGCGCAGTTCAGCCGGGCCGCCCAGGCGGTGCGGCAGCTGGGATAAGATAAGCGCCCGGACGCAAAGCACGCTATCCATCATGCCCATTTTCCCGGTCACCGCCGACCTTTGCCTGAACGTATCCGCTGCACGTGCGCACCCGCGCCCCACGTGGCGCGCCTGGGTGATCGGCGCGGCGCTGTCGCTATCCGCCGTCGCCACCCCGGCCCATGCCGAAGCCACCCTGGTGGTCGACCTGCTCGACATGGCGCGCGACGGCGACCAGGCGGCGGCCCTGCTGGGCGTGATCGCCATCGACCGCAACGAAGAACAGTTCGCTGAAAGCCCCGTCCAGTCCGGCGCGTGCAGCGGCCCCGTGCCCGAGGACATCAACGCCGACGGCGCCTGCTACGCGGTGCTGTTGCGCGACAGCCACCTGCAGATTTCCAACCTGCGTTCAGACGTGGTGGCGCAATTGGGCAACACCGACTACCTCCTGCTGCGCTGGCGCACGTCGCCGGTGGGCAACGCTTCCGCCGCCGACGCCGGTGGCCGCTTCTTTCAGGCCCAGGTCGGCTACAACGGCTTCTACAACGGTAACCAGGGCGAATTTTTCGACCTCAGCCGCTTGCCCGGCGAGCTGAACCCGAACCGTCCCTACGCCTTCCTGCAGCAGTATTACGACGACCGCCTGAACCAGATCTACCGCCACACCCTGGCCGCGCCGGCGTTGCGCCCCGAACACGCCGAAACGCTGCGCCAGGCGCAACGCGAATGGCTGAACAAGACGCAAGCCATCTGCGATGCCCCGGAAATGGCCGAACCCGAAACCCGCGCCAAGTGCATCGCCGAACGCAGTGCGCAGCGCGTCTGGGAAATCAAGGCCTTGCGGCTGGAATGGGGCGTGGCGAAAGACCTGACCTAGCCTCTAGCGATGGCCGGCCTGGCGAGGATTGCAGGGCAACGTTTTTTTGGGGCGGCCTATCCCGTCGCGCTTTCCCCATCCCGCTTTTTTCCGTGCGCCTTCCCGCTTCTCTTCCCGCTTTTCGTCCCATTTCCTGTTTCGTCGTGTTTCCAAGCACCACCAGCCGCTACCATAATTGCATGGCCGTTGGTAGACTTCGTCCATGGGTGTGGCGTCGAAGCTGCACGTCCACCCCCTTGCACGGAGAACGATCATGAGCACTTGGGAATTGGCCAGTACCGTCGCCGCCTTGGCCGCGGTCGCAGGCGGCGTGCTGATGCATTATCCCGGCGCGGTTCTGTACGACGTGGTGGCCACGCGCCTGCGGCGCCAGCCGTCCGCACGGCCTGGCGCGGCGCAACCCAAGCCGGCCGCTCGGGCAGGCATGGCCCAGCCGGTGCCGGCGGCCAGGCTGCATAATCTGGCGCAATAAGCCACTGCGGTGCCCTTGCGGCCATGACGGGCCGCGTGTTGCAGCCCTGGCAATCTGGATTTCCGAAAACAAAAAAGCCTTGGACGCGAGTCCAAGGCTTTTTTGTCTGGAATTTGGTGGAGCGGAGGAGGATCGAACTCCCGACCTTCGCATTGCGAACGCGACGCTCTCCCAGCTGAGCTACCGCCCCAATCAAGCAAGACCAAAACTATACAGGAACATTTACAGGCCGCGCAAGCAGGCGGCCCGTGAAACAGGCCTTAGTCAAACGTGAGCGTGGCCACCACCGGCGCGTGGTCGGACGGCTGCTCGTTGCGGCGCGGTTCCTTGTCGATCACGCAGGCGGTGCAGCGCTTGACCAGCGGGGCCGACAGCAGGATGTGGTCGATGCGCAGGCCGGCATTGCGGCGAAAGGCGAACTGGCGGTAATCCCACCACGAAAACGACTTTTCAGGCTGCTCGAACAGGCGGAAGGAATCGGTCAGGCCCAGGTCGATCAGGTGATTCAGCGCCTGGCGTTCCGGCACGGACACCAGCACCTGGCCTTCCCATTTCTCGGGGTTGTGCACGTCTTCGTCGGCCGGGGCGACGTTGTAGTCGCCCAGCACCGCCAGGCGCGGGTATTGCTTGATCTCGTCGGCCAGCCAGGCGCGCATGGCCTCGAACCATTCCAGCTTGTAGGCGTACTTGTCCGAGCCGACGGCCTGGCCGTTGGGGCAGTACGCGCAGACTACGCGCACATCGCCATCCGCGCTGGGGAAGGTCAACGCCAGCACGCGCTGCTGCGGGTCTTCGTAGCCGGGAATGTTGCGCACCATCGACGTGCCCGGCATGCGCGACACGATGGCCACGCCGTTGTACGTCTTCTGGCCGGCCCAGACGGCGTGGTAGCCCGCCTCTTTGAAAGCGGCTTCGGGGAACTTGTCGTCGGTGAGCTTCAACTCCTGGATGCACAGCACGTCGACCGGGTTGGCGGCCAGCCAGTCCAGCACCTGCGGCAGGCGTACGTTGAGGGAGTTGACGTTCCAGGTGGCGAGTTTCATGTTTCTTGTGGATCGCTTCGGTGTTGCGGGAGGGCGGGCAGCGGGGGCCGCGTCAGGAAAGCCTGGCCGCGTGCGCGCTGCGCGCCAGGCGATGCGCCGGGACAGGCCAGATGATACCGCGCGTGGGCGACAGGGCTGCCATGCGCGGCTTGCGCTTACGCCGTTGCCGACAGGCGGTCTTCAGACGTGGGCGGGTGGCAATGACGCACCGCCTGCGCATCGCTGACCCAGGCGACTAGAGCGAAAAATGGAAAAGTGTGTTCGGATAAATGGAACTTTGGCAGAATATGGGGGCCGGCCCCAATTTTTTTCCGATGAATCCCATGAGTCCTGGTCGTGTTGATTTTCGAGGCGCATGCCGCGCCGCACGCTCGCAATGGCGCCCCTTTCTACTGGGGGTGCTGATGGTCTTTCTGGTTGCGTTGACCTGTTATCTGTATCTGCACGGTTCTGAACGCGCTGAACGCGCCGCGCTGGCCATCGGCGGCACGTTCATCGGCATGCTGGGCGTGGCGTGGTGGGTCTGCCGGCGGTAAGACTATCCCTTCACCAAGCCCCCATCCACGATCAGGTTCTGTCCCGTCACCGCGCGCGACCACGGGCTGGCAAAGAACAGTACCGCGTCCGCGAACTGTTCTGGCGTGGTCACTTCGCGCAGCGGCGTGCCTTCGGCAATCAGGTCGAATACGGCTTCGGGAGTGGCGGCCGACGCGTCGGTGGTGCGCAGCAAACCGCCGGACACCATGTTGACGGTGATGCCATCGGCGCCCAGTTCCTGCGACAGGGTGCGGGTGAAGGCCAGCAGCGCGGCCTTGGCGGCCGTGTAGTCATGGTAGGGCACCACCGGGTTCTGGACCAGATTGGTGCCCACGTTGATGATGCGGCCGCCGCCGGCTGCGCGCATCAGCGGCAGCACGGCCTGGGTGGTGTTCAGGGCCGCGCGCACGCTGCCTTCCAGTTGCGCCTGCATCTGCGCCCAGTTCAGCGTGTCGGCGTGCGGACGCGCATCGCCGTTGAACTGGAAGGCGGGCAGGGCGTTGTTGACCACGGTGCTGACGGGCCGGCCGAAATGCTGGCTGGCGCGGGCGACCATCGCGGCCACGGCCTCGGCATCGCGCACATCGGCCTGCAGCGCCAGGGCGCGGTCGGGCGCGGTGGCGGCCAGCGCGCGGGCCTGGGCCTCGCTGTTCAGATAGTTGATGACCACCTGCGCGCCTTCGCGCAGGAAGGCGCGCGCGATGGCCGCGCCCAGGCCGCGGCTGGCGCCGGTGACGATGACGAGTTGCTGGTTCAGGTTCAAGACGGGACGTTGCATGGGAGATTCATGGCGCGTGCAGCGCCGCGGTTCGGATTCAGGAAAACGGTCGCTGGCCGGCGGCATGGCCGGACAAGCACCGAAGGCGCAGTGGCGCCGGTTCAGTGTTCCGAGCCGCTGTTGAGCATGCGGCTGCGGGCTTTCTCGATATGGGCCAGCATGATGTTGCGGGCGCCGTCGGCGTCCTGCTGCTGGATCAGGCGGTAGATCTGGCGGTGCTCGTCGATGGCGGCGCGGGTGCGCTTCCAGGGTTCGCTGTGAACCAGGTGGCGCATCATGTTGACGGCATGGCTGACGTCGTATTCCAGGGACTTGAGCACTTGCACGAAGCGCTGGTTGCCGGTGGCCGCGGCGATGGCGCGATGAAAACCGTAATCGTGGTGATGGGCGATGGCGCCCGCTGCGTCGGCCGCTTCGTAGCCGGTCAGCATGCGGTCCATTTCGTGCAGATCGTCGTCGGTGCGGCGCAGTGCGGCCAGATAGGCGCATTCGGGTTCGATCACGCGGCGCAGTTCCAGCCCTTCCAGGATGTGGCCCACGCGCCGGGCCGGGTCCACCGCGGGCATGCCGCCCATCAGGTCGGGTTTGGCGCGCACGTAGCTGCCGGACCCGCGTATCGACTCGACCAATTGGTCTTCGCGCAGCCGGTCCAGCGCCTGGCGCACGACGGGGCGCGACACTTCGAACAGCGCGGCCAGTTCCAGTTCGGTGGGTAGCTTGGCGCCCGGGCCGATCTTGCCGGTGGCGATGGCATAGAACAGGCTTTCGTAGACGCGCTCGGCGAACCGTTCGGCGCGCACATAGCCCAACCCGGAAGCGACTTCCGCCAGCACATCCAGTTCGGGCCGCGGCCGGCTGGCCGCGATCAGCAGCTTGTCCAGCTGCGGGTCGCGCACATTGCTCATTGCTAGGTTCCTCCGGTCGGGCCGGTCGGTTTTGTTATCTATCCTGACAAATCGGGTCGGTGGCAGGGGCTTTGCAAGGTCGCCATCCAACTAGGGATTTCCCCAGGTCGGCCCAAATTATCCTGAAGCTTGGGACGAAAGGTGTCAATTGAATTGACAAATCGAGGAGGGCTCTCGTACCTTGTTCCGATACCGACACCCCCGCCATACGGCCCACACTTTACTCCGCACACCGTGACTCAGAAGAACTTTATCGCCAATCAATGGGTGGCCGCCGCCACCGGTGAAACCATTCCCGTGCTGAACCCGTCCGATGGCAAGCTGTTCGAGGCCATCGCGCGTTCCGGCGAGGCGGACGTGGACCGCGCAGTCGTGGCCGCGCGCGAGGCCTTCGAGGGCGAGTGGGGCCAGATGGCGCCAGCCGTCCGCAGCCGCCTCTTGATGCGCATCGCTTTCGCGTTGCTGGACCGCCAGGAAGAACTGGCGCAGCTGGAATCCGCCGACACCGGCAAGCCGATCAAGCAGGCCCGCGCCGACGCGGCCGCCGTGGCCCGCTATTTCGAGTTCTATGCCGGCGCGGTGGACAAGCTGCATGGCGAGACCATTCCCTACACCCCCGGCTTCACGGTGCTGACCGTGCGCGAGGCGCATGGCGTGACCGGCCACATCGTGCCGTGGAACTATCCGCTGCAGATCTTCGGGCGCAGCGTGGGCGCGGCCCTGGCGGCGGGCAATGCCTGCGTCGTCAAGCCGGCCGAAGACGCCTGCCTGTCGCTGCTCAAGGTGGCCGAGATCGCGGCCGAAGCCGGCCTGCCGGCCGGCGCGCTGAACATCTGCACGGGCTACGGCCACGAAGCCGGCGCGGCGCTGTCGGCGCATCCGGGCATCGACCACATTTCGTTCACCGGTTCGCCGCAGACGGGCAAGATGGTGGCGCACGCCGCCGCCGACAACCACGTGCCGGTCACGCTGGAACTGGGCGGCAAGTCGCCGCAGATCGTGTTCGACGATGCCGACCTGGACGCCGCGATGCCGGTGCTGCTGGCCGCCATCATCCAGAACGCCGGCCAGACCTGCTCGGCCGGCAGCCGCGTGCTGATCCAGCGCGGCGTGTACGAAAAGGTGTTGACGCGCCTGGGCGAGGCGTTCTCGGCCACCGTCACCGGCCCGGCCGCCCAGGACCTGGACGTGGGCCCGCTGATCAGCGCTCGCCAGCATGACCGCGTGCGCGGCTTCCTGGCCGAGGCCGAAGCCGAAGGCCTGAAGGTCGCCGCGCGCGGCAAGCTCAAGGACGGTACGCCCGAATCCGGCTTCTACCAGCCGCCTGTACTGTTCCGCGACGTGCCGCCCAATAGCCGCCTGGCGCAGGAAGAAGTGTTCGGCCCGGTGCTGGCTGCCATGGTGTTCGACACCGAGGAAGAGGCCCTGGAAATCGCCAACGGCACGCTGTACGGCCTGGTGGCCGGCGTGTGGACGCGCGACGGCGGCCGCCAACTGCGCCTGGCGCGCAAGCTGCGCGCCGGCCAGGTGTTCGTCAATAACTACGGCGCCGGCGGCGGCGTGGAGCTGCCCTTCGGCGGGTCGCGCCAATCGGGCTACGGCCGCGAAAAGGGCTTCGAGGCACTCTACGGCTTCACCACCCTGAAGACCATCGCCATCCGCCACTGATCCGGCGGCAATCGGGCGCCGCGCCTCGCCCGGGGCGGGCGTCCGGTGGCAAAATATCGGTTAACTTTGATGTTTTGCCAGGGGCGCCACGCCCCGTATCCAGGATCAGCATGTTCACCGGTATTGTCCAAGGCACCGCGAAGATCGCGAACATCGCGGACCGCGAAGGCCTGCGCACGTTTACGCTGCAATTTCCCGAAGGCTTCTGCCAGGACCTGGCCATTGGCGCCAGCGTCTCGACCGACGGCGTCTGCCTGACCGTCACCGAAATCCTCGACGCCAACCAGGCCACCTTCGATGTCATGCTGCAAAGCCTGGCCATCACCACCCTGGGCAGCTACCAGGAAGGCGACCGCGCCAACGTCGAGCGCGCCGCCAAGGATGGCGCCGAGATCGGCGGCCACCCGCTGTCCGGCCACGTCGATTTCACCTCGGAAGTCGTGATGGTGAAATCGTCGGACACCAACCGGCTGATGCGTTTTTCCATCCCCGAGGCATTCCGTAAATACGTCTTCGCCAAGGGCTACATCGCCATCAACGGCGCCAGCCTGACCGTATCGGAAGTGAACCGCGCCGAAGGCTGGTTCGAAGTCTGGCTGATCCCCGAAACCCGCCGCATGACGGTGTTCGAAGACAAGCAGGTGGGCGATTCGGTCAATATCGAAATCGAACGCAGCACCCAGGTCGTGGTGGACACGGTGCGCGAAACCGTCCAGGAAAGCCTGGGCCGCCTGCAGCCCCTGCTGGAAGCCATCCTGAAGGAAAAAGGGCTGACGCTCGAAGATTTCGTCAGCCCCCAGGGCAAGCTCAAGTAACGCTGGCCCTGCGCGACGCGGCGGCCGTCGTGCCGCTTGCCGCGTCATTCGGGCCTGTTCGCGCCCATTCGTTCACTCGGTAAACGCGCGCCCCAGCGGCTTGACGCGGATGCCCGGCTGCAGCCGGGTCCAGGGCAGGTCGGCGGGGTCGGCCTGCATCGGGCCGGGGGCCTTGGCCACCAGCACCTCGTGCGCGATCGGCTGGAAGTCGGCGCGAAAGTGTACCGAGCTCTTGACCACCAGGATGGCCATTTCCTCGGGCTGCACGCCGCCCACGCGGAACAGGTTGCGGTCCAGCATCTGCGTCTTGGTGGCGCTGACCACCACGCGCACGCCGCCCAGCCGCAGGCCGGCCACGGCTTCCAGGTCTACGTCCATGCCGTGCATCATCGGGCCGTCATAGCGCAGCTTGCCGGGCGACAGCGTTTCCACCACGAATTCCCCTTCGAAGGGCGTATCGCCGGCCACGCCGGACTGCCCGCCCAGCCGCAGCCGCACCGTGTTGCCCACGCCCGCGGCCGTGGCCTGGCGCACGGCCTCGGGATCACAGAGCAGGCCCAGCGCCGCGTTCTGCGCGTCGGCCTCGACCAGCGCGCGCAGCATGCCGGTGGTGTTGGCGTCGCCGCCCGCGCCGGGGTTGTCCTGCGTGTCGGCGATGACCACGGGCCGCGAGGCGCCGGCCGCCAGGGCCTGCGCGCGCTTGACGGCGTCGGCCGGCGCCAGGAAGTCGGGCGACCATTGCGGCTCCAGTGCCAGCACGCGTTGGTACAGCGCTTCGGTCACGCGTTCGACCGCGGCGGCGTCGGTGCCATAGGCCCAGACCACCGGCCCGCATTCGGGAAAGTCCGCTGCCGGAAAGCCCGGCGCGAACGAGATGGACGCGACGCCCGGCGTCTTTTCCAGGCGTTCCAGTTCTTCGTACACGCCCTGCGACGGCTGCAGCAG
The DNA here is from genome assembly GCF_902859705.1 of Achromobacter deleyi. Classification (GTDB taxonomy): domain Bacteria; phylum Pseudomonadota; class Gammaproteobacteria; order Burkholderiales; family Burkholderiaceae_B; genus Achromobacter; species Achromobacter deleyi. The sequence goes on from NZ_CADIJO010000030.1 coordinate 33,676, forward strand.
CGTGCACATGCCGTTGATGGGAATCAGGAAGGGCAGGCGGCGCTCGGCCCGCACCCAGGCGTTGCCCGCCGCGAGGCGCGCGGCCAACAGGCGCGCGGTGTGCTCGCCGGTATCGGCCATGTCCACGTGCGGGTAGGTGCGAAACGCCGCCAGGCCATCGGCCTCTTGCAGCATCTGCGCGGTGACGTTGGCATGCAGGTCCAGGCTGGCCACGACCGGCAGATCGGGGCCGGCCACGGCGCGCACGCGCGCCAGCAGCTCGCCTTCGCCATCGTCCAGGTGCTCGGCCACCATGGCGCCGTGCAGGTCCAGGTAGATGGCGTCGTAGCCGCCGGCCCGGGCCGCGTCGACGATCTCGCCGGCAATGCGCTCATAGGCGTCGCGGGTGACGTGCGCCGACGGGCTGGCGCCCGCCCAGATCACGGTGCTGACCGTATGGCCATCGGCCAGCACGGCGTTGATGAAGCCGCCCGCGGGGATGTTGACCTCGCGCAGGGCCAGCATGTCTTGGCCGCGCACCATGGCGGGAAAGCCCTCGCCACGCACGAAGTTTTCGTAGGCGGCCTTGGACGGCGCAAAGGTATTGGTTTCGTGCTGGAAGCCAGCCACCAGGATATGCATGATCGATTCCTTGGTTCGTCAGGCGCGCGCGGGCGCGGATTTCGGAGGACGGTTCACCAGCAGCAGCAAGGCCCCGGCCACCAGCAACGCCGAGATCACATACAGGCCGCCGGCCAGCGTGCCGGTGGCCGCTTTGGACCAGCCGATGATGGAAGGGCTGAGAAAGCCGCCCAACAGGCCGATGCTGTTGATCAGCGCGATGCCGCCGGCCGCGGCCTCGCCTTGCAGGTACTGCGACGGGATCGCCCAGAATACCGTGTATGCCGCCCACATGAACCCCGTGGCCAGCGTGATGGCCGTCAGGGATAGCGCGAATTGCGTCGGCGCGGCGGTGGCCACGCACAGGGCGATGCCGGCCAGCAGCGCGGGCACCAGCGTGTGCCAGCGGCGCTCGCGGCGGCGGTCCGAACTGCGCGCGAACGCCAGCATGAAGATGGCCGCGGCGATGTACGGAATCGCCGAATACAGGCCGATCTCCATCGTGTCCTGCACGCCCGCCAGCTTGAGCAGGGTGGGCAGCCAGAAGCTCACGGCGTAGATGCCGCAGATTAGGCAGAAATACGTCAGCGCCATGCCGTAGATGGCCGGGTCGCGCAGCACCTGGGCAAAGGCGTGCTTCTTGTGCGCGCCGCGGCTTTCCAGGTCGGCGGCCAAGAGGGCCTTTTCGTCGGCGCTGAGCCAGCGGGCATCGGCCGGCTTGTCGTCCAGGAAGCGAAAGGCGATGACGCCCAGCAGCACGCAGGGCAGGCCTTCGAGCAGGAACATCCATTGCCAGCCGTCCAGCCCGTGCGCGCCGGAGAACGCCGTCATGATCCAGGCCGACACCGGGCCGCCGACGATGCCGCCGATGGGGCCGGCCAGCATCACCACGGCCATCACGCCGGCCATGCGCGACTGCGAATACCAGTAGGTCAGGTAGAAGATCATGCCGGGCGCGAAGCCGGCTTCGAACACGCCCAGCATGAAGCGCAGGACGTAGAAGCTCCATTCGCCCTGCACGAACAGCATCGAGGCCGACGTCAGGCCCCACAGCACCATGATGCGGCTGATGGTGCGGCGCGCGCCGATGCGCGTCAGCAGCAGGTTGCTGGGCACCTCGAACATGACGTAGCCCAGGAAGAAGATGCCGGCGCCCAGGCCGTAGACGGCATCCGAGATGCCGATGTCCTGCTGCATCTGCAGCTTGGCAAAGCCGATGTTGATGCGGTCCAGGTAGGCGAACACATAACAGAGCAGCAGGAACGGCAGCAGGCGCCAGGTGATCTTGCGGTAAAGGGGAGCCAGGCGCGGATCGGCGCCTGGCGTGGCCTGATGGGGCATTGTCGGGTCTCCTCGCGCGGGTCTGCGCCCGCGGCGGCTGAAATAGGGGTGGCGGTCCCGGGGCGGGTCCGCGCGGCGTCCATATTGCGAGAGCCGGGTGTTCGAAACAATGACCAGGGTGATAAATTATCGTTGCCTTCAAGGCAACACTTAAAACAAGACGCAGCACGGGACGGTTGCGCGGCAGGGATGGCACGCGTGAGGTCGCGCGCCGCGCCGGTCACGCCGCGTCAGACAGGGAAGCGCCATGCAGGAAATCAGCCAGCTGCGGTTGAAGTACTTCAACGAGGTCGTGGCCTGCGGGTCGATCCGCGGGGCGGCCGACAAGCTGGGCACCGCGCCGTCGGTCATCAGCCGCCAGATCCAGCTGCTGGAAAAAGAGCTGGGCGTGGCGTTGTTCGAGCGCCGTTCGCGTGGCCTGACGCCTACCGAAGCCGCCGACATGCTGCTGGAATACCACCGCGGCTGCCGCGCCCAGCAGGAACACCTGAACACCCGGCTGCAGGAACTGCGCGGCATGCGGCGCGGCAATGTCCACCTGATGATCAGCGAAGGCTTCATCGACAGCCTGATGGAGCACGTGGTGGGGCCGTTCTGCATCGAGCACCCGCAGATCAACATCAGCGTCAATGTCGGGTCGGTGAACGAGGTGGTTGAAGCGGTGGCGACCGATGCCGCGCATATCGGCCTGGCCTACAACCCGCCGGTGGACCCGCGGCTGCGCTGCCGGGTCAGCCGCAAGCACCCGGTGTGCCTGTTGGCGGCGCGGGGGCATGCGCTGGCGCGGCGCCGCGCGCCGCTGACCATCGCGGACATCCTGCCGTATCCGTTCGCGCTGATGTCGGCGCCCTATGGCCTGCGCCAGGCGGTGGACCTGCTGGAATTCACCGAGCGCATCCACCTGACGCCCAGCCTGACCACCAATTCGCTGCGTGTGCTCAAGCAGTACGCCATCAGTGGCGCCGGCGTGACGCTGATGCCCAACCTGGGCGTGCACCACGAGCTGGCCAGCGGCGAGTTGGTGGCGCTGCCGATTGCGCATCCGATCCTGAGCGCGCCGGAATGCCAGGTGCTGTTGCGGCTGGGGCGGCCGTTGTCGTCGGCCGCCCATGACGTGGTCAGGCGCATCGAGCAGCGCCTGCCCGCGTTTGCGGCGCCGTAGCGCGGCAAGTGCGGATGTCGTCGGCCAGCGGGCCGGCGGGCATCCGCAACCCGCCGGTCCGAGGTAGCGTGCATTCCGTTACTGTTGGCGGGGTATGAAAAATAGCAAAACCAGCATCCACGCGCTTTTTCGGGCATTTTGTTGCTGTAGGTCAATGAATACGCCACTTCTGTTGCAAGAAAACCGTGTGACGGGCATTTCAGGGCAGTGTCAGCTACAATGGAGCCACTTTCGGAGGTTTCTATGTCGGTCATATCCGATATCAAAATACGCCCCCTGGAGCGCGGCGACCTGCACTTCGTGCACAAGATCAACAACAACGACGTCATCATGCGTTATTGGTTCGAAGAGCCTTACGAGGCCTACGACGAACTGGTCGCCCTTTATGACCGCCACTTGCACGACCAGAACGAGCGGCGCTTCATCATCGAGCACGATACCGGCCAGCCCGCGGGCCTGGTCGAGCTGGTGGAAATCGACTACATCCACCGCCGCGCCGAATTCCAGATCATCATCGCGCCCAGCTACCAGGGCCGGGGCTACGCCAAGGCGGCGACCCGCATCGCGGTGGGCTACGCGTTCCGCGTGCTGAACCTGCACAAGGTCTACCTGGTCGTCGACAAGGACAACACCGCCGCCGTGCACGTGTACGAGCGCTGCGGCTTCCAGATCGAAGGGCTGCTGAAGGAAGAGTTCTTCTCCAACGGCATGTATCGCGACGCCTACCGCATGGCGCTGTTGCAGCACGACCACCTGCGCGACGTGGGGCCGGGCGCGCCCGATGCGCCGGTGCTGCGCGACTGGCCGCAGGAAGAGCAGACGGGCTGACGGGTTTGCCAGGCCGCCCGCCTGTTCGTCGATCAAGGCATCGACCAATCCGCCGGCCCCAAAGCAAAACGCCCTGGAGGTTTCCCTCCAGGGCGTTTTGCTTTGCACTGGCCTTGCTGCGCGGGATCAGGCCGCCTGCGGTGCCGCGCGCAGCAGGCGCAGGCCGTTGGCCACCACCAGCAGGCTGGCGCCCACGTCGGCGAACACCGCCATCCACAGGGTCGCGTTGCCGGTCATGGCCAACGCCAGGAACACCACCTTGATGCCCAGCGCCAGCACGATGTTCTGGATCAGCACGCGGTGGGTGGCGCGCGACAGCCGCAGGAAGGTGCCGATCTTGCGCAGGTCGTCGTCCATCAGGGCCACGTCGGCCGTTTCGATGGCGGTGCCGGTGCCGGCCGCGCCCATGGCAAAGCCGATGTCGGCGCGAGCGAGGGCGGGGGCGTCGTTGATGCCGTCGCCCACCATGCCGACCTTGCCTGCAGGCGCCAGCTTGCTTTCGATGGCGGCCAGCTTGTCTTCAGGCAGTTGGTCGCCGCGGGCTTCGTCGATGCCCACCTGGCGGGCAATCGCCTGCGCGGTCGGCGTGTTGTCGCCCGTCAGCATCAGCGTGCGCACGCCCAGGGCATGCAGGTCGGCAATGGCGGCGGCGCTGGTGGGCTTGACCGTGTCGGCCACGGCCGCTACCGCCAGCACGCGGGCGCCGTCGGTCAGGGCGATGGCGCTCTTGCCCTGGCGTTCCAGTTCGTCCAGCCGGGTTTCCAGCTGCGGGCTGGCCACGCCCAGTTCGCGCATCAGGCGGCGGTTGCCCAGTTGGAACGGCACGCCGTCCACCCGGCCGCTGACGCCGCGCCCGGGCAGGGCGGTGAAGTCGGCGACTTCCAGCAGGGGCTTGCCGGCTTCGCGCGCGGCGTTGGCCACGGCCAGCGACACCGGGTGGTCCGACCGGGCGGCCAGGCTGGCCGCGATCAGCGCGGCGGGCTGGCGGGTCTGGTCGGACACGTCCCAATCCAGCAGGTCGGTCTGCACGGGCTTGCCGTGGGTCAGCGTGCCGGTCTTGTCCAGCGCCAGCCACTTCAGGTTGCGGCCTTCTTCCAGATAGACGCCGCCCTTGACGAGGATGCCGCGGCGCGAGGCCGCCGTCAGGCCACTGACGATGCTGACCGGCGTGGAAATCACCAGCGCGCAGGGGCAGGCGATGATCAAGAGCGCCAGCGCGCGGTAGATCGCATCGAACCAGGGCTGGCCCCAGAACAGCGGCGGCAGCACCGCCACCAGCAGCGCCACGCCGACCACGGCCGGGGTGTAGATGCGCGAGAAGCGGTCGATGAAACGCTGGGTCGGGGCGCGGGCGCCCTGGGCCTGCTCGACGGCGTGGATGATGCGGGCCAGCGTGGTATTGCCCGCCGCCGCGGTGACGCGGTAGTCGAACGAGCCGGCCGCGTTGACGGTGGCGGCATAGACGGGATCGTTCTCGGCCTTTTCCACCGGCAGGCTTTCACCGGTGATGGGCGATTGGTCGACCGCCGAGCGGCCGCTGACGATGATGCCGTCCGCGGCGATGCGTTCGCCCGGGCGCACCCGCACCACGTCGTCCACCTGCAATTGCGCCGCCGGCACCTCGCGCCAGTTGCCGTCGGCCTGGCGCACGGTGGCGGTTTCGGGCGCCAGGTCGAGCAGGCCGCGGATGGCGTTGCGGGCCCGGTCCAGCGAGCGCGCTTCGATCAGTTCGGCCACGTTGAACAGGAACATCACCATGGCGGCTTCGGGCCATTGGCCGATCAGCACGGCGCCGGTGACGGCGATGCTCATCAGGGCGTTGATGTTCAGGTTGCCGTTGCGCACGGCGATCCAGCCCTTGCGGTAGGTGCTGATGCCGCAGGCCAGGATGGCGGCCAGGGCCAGCGCCGCCGTGGCGCCCCAATGCATGCCGGCAAAGTGCGAGGCTTCGGACAGGGCGGCCAGCACGCCAGCGCCGCCGATGGCCCACCAGTTCACCGGGGCGGCGGCGGGGGCCGGCGCGCGCGGGGCGTCGTCGGCCAGGGGTTCGGGCGTCATGCCCAGCGAGTGGATGGCGGCCACGACGCGGTCCAGCGCGCCTTCGGCGTGCACCACGGTCAGGATGCGCTGCATCAGGTTGAAGTCCAGCGCGTGCACTTCATTCATGCCGTCCAGCTTCTTGCGGATCAGCGTTTCCTCGGTCGGGCAGTCCATCTGGCCGATGCGCAGGCGCGCCAGCACCTGGCCCGGGCCGGCTTGCAGCACGGCTGCGCCGCCCGCGGACAGGCGCACGTCGGCCGCGCCATGGTCGTGGCCGCAGCAGGCCGCGGCGGCGGGGGCGTGATCGTGGGCGTGGGCGTGGCCGTCAGCGTGGTCGTGCTTGTGGCCGTGGTCGTGCCCGTGGTCATGGTCGTGCCCATGGTCATGGCCGTGATCGTGCCCGTGGTCATGCTTGGGGTCATGATCCTGCGCCCGGGCCGGGGTATCGCCGTGGCCGCCGCAGCAGGCATCGGCCTGCGCAGGAGGGGTGCCGCGAGAGATTTTGATGGGTGCCAGGGACATGCTCGTTGCCTTTTCGTAAGCGATTGGCCGCATTTCACACCTTGGAGTTACTATAGGGTCAACCCCCTGGGGCTTTTTCGTGTGAATCGGCCCCGACCCATCGGATGCATTCCGGGAGGCGTCATGCGTATCGGCGAATTGGCCACGGCGGCCGGCACCACGGTCGAAACCGTCAGGTATTACGAGAAAGAAGGGCTGCTGCCCGCCCCGGAACGGGGGCTGAACAACTACCGCAGCTACGGCCAGACCCACCTTGAGCGGCTGCGGCTGATCCGCAACTGCCGCGCGCTGGACATGACGCAGGACGAAATCCGCGCCATCCTGTCGCTGGCCGACAATCATCAGACGGGGTGCGGCCCCATTAACGAGCTGTTCGACGAGCATATCTCCCATGTGGATGAACGCATCGCCGAACTGACCCAGCTGAAGTCGCAGCTGACCGACCTGCGCCAGCGCTGCCTGTCGGCGCGGCCGGATACGGACGACTGCGGCATCCTGCACGGCCTGTCGGAAATGCAGGTCGAAGAACGCCAGGAACGTCATACCCACCTGGGATGATCCTGCCGGGCCGCCGGGCGTTTGCCGCGCCGGCTGCCCGAGTCGCCATGCCCGGGGCAGGGGGATAGCCCACCCGGCCGCGGTCGTGGCGTAATATGAGAACCTTTCCTATTTACGCTGTTGCGGTTCTTGCCGCTCCAGCCCCATTGCGCCAGATCCATGACCCAGACCACCACTGCCACTCCGCTGCACGCCATCACCTCGCGCCGTTCCGTCAAATTCCTGCGCGCCCCGGCGCCCAAGCCCGACGAACTTGAACAGATCCTGCAGGCCGCCATGTCGGCCCCCGACCACGGTGCGCTGCGTCCGTGGCGTTTCGTGGTGATCCAGGGCGAGGCCATCGGCAAGCTGGCCGACGTGGCGCTGGACGCGGTCAAGCGCAGCGGCGACCCGCGCATGACGCCCGAAAAGGAAAAGTCGGTGCGCGAATGGATGGCGGGCGTGCCGCTGTTCATCGCCGTGGCGCAGAAGATCGCGCACGACAACACCAAGATCCCCGAAGCCGAGCAACTGCTGGCCACCGGCTGCGCCACCATGAACATCCTGAACGCCGCCCACATGCTGGGCTACGGCGCATTCTGGAGCACCGGTATCGGCACCTACGTCGAAGACGTGCAGCATGCGCTGGGCCTGGATTCCCTGGACTACCGCTTCCTGGGTTTCCTGGCCATCGGCACGCCCGCGTGCGCGGTGCCGCCGGCCAACCGCCCGGCGTACAGCGAATTCGTCACCACCTGGACCGGTCCGGTCTGACGCGGGACGCATGTCCGCCATCAAGTGAAAAACCCGGCCACGAGCCGGGTTTTTCATTCTCCCGCCGGGCCATCGCAAGCCCTCGTGCCCTGTGCTAATCTGGCCCCCGGCCATGCATGATCATCCCTTTGCATGCGCCGACGATGGCAATGTTCGAGGTCACCCCCTTGAACAGTGTCTTTGGCAAGAAGAAGACGCATGACACGATCAAGCGTGGAGACAATACATGAGCCAATATGGGCCGCTGAAGTTGCACGTCCCCGAGCCTACCGGGCGTCCGGGTTGCAAGACAGACTTTTCCTACCTGCGCCTGTCGCCGCCAGGCGAGGTGCCCAAACCCCCCATTGATGTTGCCGCGATCGATACCGGCCCCCTGGCGTACAGCCTGGTGCGGGTGATCGACGACGATGGCCGCGCCGTCGGGCCCTGGGCCCCGGAGATCAGCAACGAGCTGCTGCGCGCAGGCATGCGCGCCATGCTCAAGACGCGCATCTTCGACGGCCGCATGCTGACCGCGCAGCGCAAGAAGAAGATCTCCTTCTACATGCAGAGCCTGGGCGAGGAAGCCATCGGCTCGGCCCATGCGCTGGCGCTGGAGCAGGGCGACATGTGTTTCCCGACCTACCGCCAGCAGAGCATCCTGCTGTCGCGCGACGTGTCGCTGGTGACCATGATGTGCCAGCTGATGTCCAACGAGCGCGACCCGCTCAAGGGCCGCCAGCTGCCGGTGATGTATTCCGACAAGCCCAACGGCTTTTTCACGATTTCGGGCAACCTGGCCACGCAGTTCATCCAGGCGGTGGGCTGGGCCATGGCCTCGGCCATCAAGGGCGACACGCGCATCGCGTCGGGCTGGATCGGCGACGGCGCCACCGCCGAAGCCGACTTCCACACCGCGCTGACCTTTGCGCACGTGTACCGCGCGCCGGTGATCCTGAACGTGGTCAACAACCAGTGGGCCATCTCGACCTTCCAGGCCATCGCCGGGGGCGAAGGCGCCACCTTCGCCGGCCGCGGCGTGGGCTGCGGCATTGCCTCGCTGCGGGTGGATGGCAACGATTTCCTGGCGGTGTACGCCGCCTCGCGCTGGGCCGCCGAACGCGCCCGCCGCAACCTGGGCCCGACCCTGATCGAATGGGTGACTTACCGCGCGGGCCCGCACTCTACCTCCGATGACCCCTCCAAGTACCGTCCGGGCGACGACTGGAGCCACTTCCCGCTGGGCGACCCGATCGAGCGCTTCAAGAAGCACCTGATCCTGCTGGGCATCTGGTCCGACGCCGAACACGACGCCGTGCGCGCCGAGCTCGATGCCGAGATCCAGGCGGCCCAGAAAGAAGCGGAAAGCTACGGCACCCTGGTGGACGGCCACGTCCCCAGCGCCGCCAGCATCTTTGAAGACGTCTACAAGGACATGCCGGAGCATCTGCGCCGGCAACGTCAGCAGCTCGGAGTGTGAGTGATGGCTATCGATAACAACGTGGGTCCGGCCTCTGCGCCGATGACCATGATCCAGGCTTTGCGCTCGGCCATGGATGTCATGCTGGAGCGCGACAACAACGTGGTGGTGTTCGGCCAGGACGTGGGCTATTTCGGCGGCGTGTTCCGCTGCACCGAAGGCCTGCAGGCCAAGTTCGGCAGTTCGCGCGTGTTCGACACTCCCATTTCCGAAGGCGGCATCGTCGGCGTGGCGGTGGGCATGGGCGCCTATGGCCTGCGGCCCGTCTGCGAAATCCAGTTCGCCGACTATTTCTACCCGGCTTCCGACCAGATCGTGTCCGAGGCCGCGCGGCTGCGCTACCGCTCGGTGGGCGAATTCATTGCCCCCATGACCATCCGCATGCCTTGCGGCGGCGGCATCTACGGCGGCCAGACGCATAGCCAGAGTCCCGAGGCGATGTTCACCCAGGTGTGCGGCCTGCGCACGGTGATGCCGTCCAACCCGTACGACGCCAAGGGCCTGCTCATCGCGTCCATCGAAAACGACGATCCGGTCATCTTCCTGGAACCCAAGCGCCTGTACAACGGCCCGTTCGACGGCCACCATGACCGCCCCGTCACGCCCTGGACCGGGCGCCCCGGCAGCGTGGTGCCCACCGGCTACTACACGGTGCCGCTGGACACGGCCGCCATCGTGCGGCCCGGCAACGCGCTGACGGTGCTGACCTACGGCACCACCGTGCACGTGTCGCTGACCGCGGCCGAGGAAACCGGCATCGACGCCGAGGTCATCGACCTGCGCAGCCTGTGGCCGCTGGACCTGGAAACCATCGTCAATTCGGTCAAGAAGACCGGCCGCTGCGTGGTGGTGCACGAAGCCACGCGCACCTGCGGCTATGGCGCCGAACTGATTTCGCTGGTGCAAGAGCACTGCTTCCATCACCTGGAGGCGCCCGTCGAGCGCGTGACCGGTTGGGATACTCCCTACCCGCATGCGCAGGAATGGGCGTACTTCCCCGGCCCGCGCCGGGTCGGCGAAGCGTTCAAACGCGCGATGGAGGTGTGAGATGGGGATTCATGTCATCAAGATGCCTGACATCGGCGAAGGCATTGCCGAGGTCGAACTGGTCGGTTGGCACGTCAAGGTCGGCGACACGGTCGCCGAAGACCAGCCGTTGGCCGACGTCATGACCGACAAGGCCACGGTCGAGATTCCGTCGCCCGTGGTGGGCCGCGTGGTCGCCTTGGGCGGCGACGTGGGCCAGGTGATGGCCGTGGGCGGCGAACTGATCCGCCTGGAAGTCGAAGGCGAGGGCAACCTCAAGGCCGACGCGGCGCAAAAGCCCCAGGCGGCAGCCGTGTCCACGGTGGCGCCGGCTGCGGCTTCCGCGGCGGCGCCCGCCAAGGCGGACAAGGCGCCCGCGGGCGGCGTGGCGGGGCAGATCGCCGCGTCGCTGCAATCGGCGGTGCCGGCGGCATCCACCGCAGCAACCCCGTCGCAAGCGTCCGCGCCGCAAGGCCAGGGCCGTTCGGGCGCCGCGCGCCAGGCGCCCGCCGCGGTGCGCCAGCCCGGTGAAAAGCCGCTGGCCTCGCCCGCCGTGCGCAAGCGCGCCTGGGACCTGGGCATCGAACTGCGCTTCGTGCCGGGCAGCGGCCCGGCCGGGCGCGTCATGCACGAAGACCTGGACGCCTACCTGCAAGGGCAGGGCGCCGCCAGCGCGCGCAGCGGTCCGGCCTACGCGGAACGCAACGACGAGGAACTCGTGCCGGTCATCGGCCTGCGCAGGAAGATCGCGCAGAAGATGGCCGAATCCAAGCGCCGCATTCCGCACTTCAGCTATGTGGAAGAGATCGACGTCACCGAGCTGGAAGACCTGCGCGCGCAGTTGAACCAGAAGTTCGGCGAGGCGCGCGGCAAGCTGACGCTGCTGCCGCTGCTGGCGCGCGCCATGGTGATCGCGCTGCGCGATTTTCCGCAGATCAACGCGCGCTATGACGACGAAGCGGGCCAGGTGACGCGCTACGGCGCCGTGCACATCGGCATCGCCACGCAAAGCGACGGCGGCCTGATGGTGCCGGTGATGCGCCACGCCGAAGCGCGCGACGTCTGGGCCATGGCGGCCGAGATCACGCGCCTGGCGCAGGCGGTGCGGTCCGGCAGCGCCGGCCGCGACGAGCTGTCCGGGTCCACCATCACCATCACCAGCCTGGGGCCGCTGGGCGGCATCGTCACCACGCCGGTCATCAACCATCCCGAGGTTGGCATCGTGGGCGTGAACCGCATCGTCGAGCGGCCCGCCTTCCGCCAAGGCGCCGTGGTGGCGCGCAAGCTGATGAACCTGTCGTCCTCGTTCGACCACCGCGTGGTCGACGGCATGGACGCCGCGCGGTTCATCCAGGCCGTGCGCGCGCTGCTGGAACAACCCGCGCTGCTTTTCGTGGAGTAAGCATGAGCCAGACTACCAAGACGACAACCTTGCTGGTGATCGGCGGCGGGCCCGGCGGCTATGTGGCCGCGATCCGGGCCGGCCAGTTGGGCGTGCCCACCATCCTGGTCGAAGGCGACCGCCTGGGCGGTACCTGCCTGAACATCGGCTGCATTCCGTCCAAGGCGCTGATCCACGCGGCCGAGGAATTCGACAAGGCGCGGCACTACGCCGGCCAGTCGGCGCTGGGCATTTCGGTGTCGGAGCCGGCCATCGACATCGGCCGCACCGTGGCCTGGAAAGACGGCATCGTCGGCAAGCTGACCGGCGGCGTGGGCGCGCTGCTCAAGAAGAACGGCGTGCAGGTGGTGCACGGCTGGGCCAGCCTCCTGGACGGCAAGACGGTCGAGGTCGATACCGCCGACCAGGGGCGCGTGCGCATCCAGTGCGAACACCTGCTGCTGGCGGCCGGGTCCGAGCCGACGCCGCTGCCGTCGGTGCCGTTCGGCGGCATCGTGGTGTCGTCCACCGAAGCGCTGTCGCCGGCCGACATCCCCAAGAAACTGGTGGTGGTGGGCGGCGGCTACATCGGCCTGGAACTGGGCACGGTGTACCGCAAGCTGGGAGCCGAGGTGGCCGTGGTCGAGGCGCAGGACCGCATCCTGCCGACCTACGACGCCGAACTGACCAAGCCCGTGGCGGCCGCGCTGGCCAAGCTGGGCGTCGAACTGCACCTGGGCCGCAAGGTGCTGGGGCTGAACGGCGCCGGCAACGCGGTGCGGGTGCAGGACGCCAGCGGCACCGAGGCCCAGCTGCCGGCCGATCGTGTGCTGATCGCCGTCGGCCGACGCCCGCGCACGCAGGGCTGGGGCCTGGAAAACCTGCAACTGGACCGCAAGGGCAACGCGCTGCGCATCGACGATCAATGCCGCACGTCCATGCGCGACGTCTGGGCCATCGGCGACATTGCCGGTGAACCCATGCTGGCGCACCGGGCCATGGCCCAGGGCGAGATGGTGGCGGAATTGGTGTCCGGCAAGCGCCGCCACTTCCAGCCGGCCGCCATCCCGGCCGTGTGCTTCACCGACCCCGAGGTGGTGGTGGCGGGCCTGTCGCCCGCCGACGCCGAAGCCGCGGGGCTGGACTGCCTGGCGGCCTCGTTCCCGTTCGCCGCCAATGGCCGCGCCATGACGCTGGAATCCACCGACGGCTTCGTGCGGGTGGTGGCGCGTCGCGACAACCACCTGATCGTGGGCTGGCAGGCGGTGGGGCGTGGCGTGTCCGAGCTGTCCACGGCCTTTGGCCAGTCGCTGGAAATGGGCGCCACGCTGGAAGATGTGGCGGGCACCATCCATGCGCATCCGACGCTGGGCGAAGCGGTGCAGGAAGCGGCGCTCAAGGCGCTGGGGCACGCGTTGCACATCTAGCGGGCCTGGCCTGAACGGACTGGCTCGGCGTGACCGGCCGCGGCGTGAGAACATCGCGCCGCGGCTTTTTCATGGGCAATGACGATGCTGCAGGCGTCACGTCTTGGGCGGCGCGTCGGCGCTGCTCAACGGCGGCCGTCGATGTAGGGTCGCGACTGCAGGATCACGATCTTGTCGCCCACCACGGCCCATTCGATGTCCTGGTCCACGCCGCCCAGCCGCTGCTTGATCTGCCTGCCTACGGCGGCCAGCCGCGCCACCAGCGCGTCGTTCAGCACCTGGCGGTTGTCCGTCAGCGCCACTTCGCGCACGCCGCCGGCGGCGTCCGCCACCAGTTGCGTGTCTTCGGCCGAGCGGGTCAGCACCTGCACCGCCTTGGACCAGCTGGAATACATCACCTGTTCGGCCTGGCGCTTGCCTTCGACCACCTTGATGCCCAGGCCGCGCTTGGCCGAGATGTAGGTCACGTAGCGCCGGCTGGCGTCGAACGGGTCGCGCGTGATCATCACGCCGGAGCTGTCGGACGGCGCGGCCAACTGCACCAGCACGGCCATCACCACCGCGTCCTGGCCGATGCCCGCGGCGCGGCGCGCCTCGTAGGCCTCGAAGTTGTAGACCGAGGCCCACACCGTCAGCACGGCCTGCACGAATGCATCGGCCTGCACCACGTTGGGCACGGTGGTGTACAGCCCGGCGCCGCTGAAGCCCGGCAGGTCTTCGGAATTGGACGAGCTGCGCACGAACACGCCGCGGCCTTTCAATTGCTGTTGCCAGCGCGCCTGCCAGGCGGCGGCCAGCGCCGGGTCGGGGCGGGCGGCCTGAATGTCCTGGCGCAGCTTGGCCAGTTCCTGCCGGCGCACCGTGGCGTCGGCCTTGAAATCGTCGCGCTGTTCCAGCGCCGCCACCCGCTGGGCGATGCCCAGCTGCTTCATGAATGCCGCGTACTGCGAGAACGGAATGCAGAAGCCGTCCGGCACGCTGGCGGCCGGGGGCAGGGCGGATTTCAGCGCACCCAGGTTCGCGGCCTTGACGCCGCAGTGGCGGCTGTCGCGCACCGCCAGGGCGTCCAGCGGCTTTTCGGCCTGCACCGTCAGGTCGGGCTTGGGCAGCACGGCCTGCGGCTTGCGCGGCTGGCTGCCGGGGCCGGCCGTGGCGGGGCGTTCGGCGGGCTGCACCTGGTAGTCGTTGCCGGTGACGGTCAGCGTCACCCATTGCCCGTCGTACTGGCGCAAGGCCGTGGCCGCATCGCGCACATAGGCGTTGGGCACGCCCCAACCCTTGGCCAGCAGGTTGACGTGCGACAGCAGCGTGGACGGCCGCTGCGTGATCAGCCCGGCCACGGGTGGCAACCAGATCGGCACCTCGTCCAGCACCACGATGTCGTCGCGCGCCAGGTCGGGGGTGTTGTCCACCGACGCGACGATGCGCAACCGGCCCTGGGCGCGGCCCGGGTTCAGCGGCAGGAAGGGCTGTTCGCGCAGCAGGGCTTCCTGCGTCACGAACGCCAGCCCCGTGGTCTTGGCGGCCTGTTCCTGCAAGGTGGAATTGCTTTTGAACTTCACCGGGGCATAGAAGCTTTTGCTGACCGCCTCGTCCGCCACTTTCAGCAGATCGGGCGTCAGGCGGTCGCCTTCCCAGAATTCATAGGTGTAGCCCGGCAGGTCGCGCTGCCAGCTGAGGGTGCCGAACAGCAGGCGCCGGTTCGGGTCTTTGTATTGCGCGGTCAGCGCGGCCTTGTCCTTGCCGGGCAAGAGGCTGCGTTCGCGCGCAAAGGTCTCATGCAGGCCGTAGCGCGGCGTGTCCAGGTAATAGATGCGGTTGCCGCGCTGGCGGTCGATCACGAACAGCAGGTGGGGAATCTCCAGCGGCGTGCCGGCGTTGTACACGCGGGCCAGTTGCTGGAATTCCGCCTGGCTTTGCACCTTGGCCAGAAACGCCGGCCCGCCGCGGCGAGCATCCTCGGCCTTGCGCGCCTCGATCTCATCGGGCCGCAAGGGCCGGGAATTCTCATACGGCGACGGCTTGCGGGCCGTCTGCGCCTGGGCCAGCGGGCCGGCGGCCAGCGCCATCAGGCAGGCACTGGCCAGCAGGGCCAGACGAAAACGGGGCAGGGCGAACGGCGTGACGGCAGGCGCGCGCAAGGAGGGCATAAGGCGGGAGTGGAGCCGGAAAGCGAACATGATAGCGAACCTGGCGGGGCTTGCGGCGAGCGTCGGGCAGGCGTGCTTTTCCTCGGTCATCTCGGTCATTTGTTAACCCGGCTTAGGCATTCATTGACCAAAGAAAAACGGCTCCGGAAAGAATCCGGAGCCGTTTTTGCGTGCAGAGCCGATTGGCGTGTCAGGCTGCCGTTTCTTGCAACACGCGGCGGGCTTCTTCGGCGACGCGGTCGGGGGCGGTGCCGCCGACGTGCTTGCGGGCCGCGACGGAGCCTTCCAGGGTCAGGACCTGGTGGACGTCGTCGCCGATCTGGGCGTGGTAGGCCTTGAGTTCGGCCAGCGACAGGTCGGCCAGGTCGCAGCCGCGTTGTTCGCAGTCGCGCACGGCGTGGGCCACGACTTCGTGGGCGTCGCGGAAGGGCACGCCGCGCTTGACCAGGTAGTCGGCCAGGTCGGTGGCAGTGGCGAAGCCTTGCAGGGCAGCGGCGCGCATGTTGTCGGCCTTGACCTTGATGCCGGCGGCCATGTCCGCGAAGATGGTCAGCGTGTCGCGCACGGTGTCGACCGTGTCGAACAGGCCTTCCTTGTCTTCCTGGTTGTCCTTGTTGTAGGCCAGCGGCTGGCCTTTCATCAGGGTCAAGAGGGCGACCAGATTGCCGTTGACGCGGCCGGTCTTGCCGCGGGCCAGTTCGGGCACGTCGGGGTTTTTCTTTTGCGGCATGATCGAGCTGCCGGTGCAGAAGCGGTCGGCCAGATCGATGAAGCCCACGCGCGGGCTCATCCAGAGCACCAGCTCTTCGGACAGGCGCGAGACGTGCGTCATGATCAGTGCGCCAGCGGCGCAGAATTCGATGGCGAAGTCGCGGTCGGAGACGGCGTCGAGCGAGTTGCGGCAGACGCCGTCAAAGCCCAGGGTCTTTGCGACGCGTTCGCGGTCGATCGGGAACGACGTGCCGGCCAGGGCGGCGGCGCCCAGCGGCAGGCGGTTGACGCGGCGGCGGCAGTCGGCCAGGCGTTCGGCGTCGCGGCCGAACATTTCGGCGTAGGCCAGCAGGTGGTGGCCGAACGTGACGGGCTGGGCCACTTGCAGGTGGGTGAAGCCGGGCATGATGGTGCTGGCGTTGTCCAGCGCGACCGAGGCCAGCGCGTGGCGCAACTGGCGCAGCAGGTCGATCAGGGTGTCGATTTCGCCGCGCAGCCACAGGCGGATGTCGGTGGCGACCTGGTCGTTGCGCGAACGGCCGGTGTGCAGGCGCTTGCCCGCGTCGCCGACCAGCTCGACCAGACGCTTTTCGATGTTGAGGTGGACGTCTTCCAGGTCGAGCAGCCACTGGAAGCTGCCGGCGTCGATTTCGGACAGGATCTGGGTCATGCCGCGCTGGATGTCAGCCAGATCCTGGGCGCCGATGATGCCCTGGGCGGCCAGCATGTCTGCGTGCGCGAGCGAACCTTGAATGTCGACGCGCGCCAGGCGCTTGTCGAAATCCACGGACGCCGTATAGCGTTTGACGAGTTCGGAAACCGGTTCCGAGAACCGGGCGGACCAGGCCTGCGCCTTGTTGGCGAACTGGTTTTGATCGGGGGAGGGAGTGTTTGCCATGATGGCCCGAATTATAGGGCCTGCCATGGGGGGCTGACGAATCCGGACTTACCGGGTCCGTAGTGACCGTAGGGCACGGGGGCGCCGCAGCCCGGCGTCCTGGTAGCGCCTGGAAACTTTGCCCCGCCGTGACTTGTCGGATAATTCAGGGTCGCATCCGCGGGCCGCCGGGGCGTATCCTGGCGGCAGCGATTTGGCCGGTTCGCACCGCGCCGCCTTGTCCGAATCCCTTGTCCGAATCATTAGAGAGCACTCGAGCTATGCCCATGGAATGGGAAGAACTGGCCACCGAACTTGATACCTACATGCCGCACCAGCCCTGGGCCCAGACGCTGGTCGGCATCGGCGTGCTGATCCTGACGGCGTTGTTCGTCCAGTGGGTGGTCGCGCGGGTGGTGCTGTTGCTGGCCCACCGGCTGCTGGTGGTGAGCGGCCACGAAGACTGGGACAAGGCGCTGCAGCGCCGCCGCGCCTACCAGAACCTGTGGTACGCCGTGCCCTTCGCGGTGGTGTCGATCGGCATCGAGCTGGTGCCGCACGTGGAAAAGGCGGCCGCGCTGGTGGGCCGGCTGGCGCATGCCGGGGCCTGGATCTGCGTGTTCGTGGCGTTTTCAGGGGTGCTGAGCGCCTGGCAGGACACCTATTCAGCCACCACGCGCGCGCAGACCCGCTCCATCAAGGGCTACATCCAGATCAGCAAGCTGATCCTGATGGCCGTATGCACCGTTTTGGTGCTTTCGATCTTGATCGACCGGTCGCCGCTGTGGATGATTTCGGGCCTGGGCGCGTTGTCGGCGGTGCTGCTGCTGGTGTTCAAGGACACGCTGCTGTCGCTGGTGGCCAGCACCCAGTTGACCAGCAACGACATGCTGCGCATCGGCGACTGGATCGAGATGCCGCAGTCCAACGCCGACGGCTTCGTCAAGGATATCGCCCTGCACACGGTCAAGGTGCAGAACTGGGACAACACCGTCACCACGGTGCCGACCTACAAGCTGTTTTCCGAAAGCTATCGAAATTACCGCCACATGTTCGAGTCGGGCGGCCGGCGCATCAAGCGCACGCTGCGCATCGACGCCAGCAGCGTGCGCTTTCTGACCGACGAAGAAGCCCAGCGGCTGATGCGCTTTCGCCTGCTGCACGACTACCTGCGGGTCAAGACGCACGACATCGCCCAGGCCAACCAGACCATGGGCGAACTGGCCAGCGTGCCGGCCAACCGCCGCCGCCTGACCAATATCGGCACGTTTCGCGCTTATGGCCTGGCGTTCCTGAAGCAGAACACCGAAGTGCGCCAGGACATGGCCATGATGGTGCGCATGATGGAACCCACCGCCGACGGCATCCCGGTCGAGGTCTATTGCTTCACGGCGGTCACGGCCTGGGTCGAGTACGAGCGCATCCAGGGCGACATTTTCGACCACCTCCTGGCGATCCTGCCGGAGCTGGGCCTGCGCCTGTACCAGCAGCCGTCCGGGGCCGACATCGGCGCCATGGGCAGCTACCTGCGCGACGGCGCCATCCAGGCCGCGCTGGCGGCGGAAGGGGGGCGCCAGGGGCCCGACCGTCTGGCGCCACCGGCCGCCTAGGCGGCCTGCGGGTGGCTGGCGCGTGGGGGGCGACCCGCCGGCACGCGCTTGCCGCACCCTGCCGCTCATA
Source organism: Achromobacter deleyi (assembly GCF_902859705.1). Lineage (GTDB taxonomy): Bacteria > Pseudomonadota > Gammaproteobacteria > Burkholderiales > Burkholderiaceae_B > Achromobacter > Achromobacter deleyi. The sequence continues at coordinate 52,191 of NZ_CADIJO010000030.1, forward strand.
GGGGAATGCCCCGGTTCGCCGGATGACGCCGTGAGATAATCGGCGCTTGGATTCCTAGGCGATAGAAACCCGATGTCGAACCCGTTCTTCAACCTGTATTCCCACGGTTTCGCCCGCGTGGCGGTGGGCGTGCCCGAGTGCCGGGTCGCAGACCCGGCCTTCAATGCCGCGCAGACCATTGCGCTGGCGCAGCAGGCCGCCCAGGGCGGCGCCGTGCTGGCCGCGTTCCCCGAGCTGGGCCTGTCGGCCTACACCTGCGACGACCTGTTCCACCAGAAGGCCCTGCTAGACGCCTGCGAGGCGGCGCTGGACCAGGTGGTGCAGGCCACGGCCGAACTGGATATCGCCCTGATCGTCGGGGCGCCGCTGCGGGTGGCACACCAGCTGTTCAATTGCGCCGTGGTGGTGGCCGGCGGCCGCATCCTGGGCGTGGTGCCCAAGACCTATCTGCCGAACTACGGCGAATTCTACGAAGCGCGCCAGTTCAGCGCGGCCGATTGCGCCGCGCAGGCTGAAATCTCCCTGCTGGGCCAGACGGTGCCGTTCGGCGCCGAACTGCTGTTCCAGATGGAAAAGCTGCCGCTGTTCCAGTTCCACGTCGAGATCTGCGAAGACGTGTGGGTGCCGATCCCGCCGTCGTCGTTCGCGGCGCTGGCGGGTGCGACGGTGCTGGTGAACCTGTCGGCCTCGAACATCGTGGTGGGCAAGTCCGAATATCGCCACCAACTGGTGGCGCAGCAGTCGGCGCGTTGCCTGTCGGCCTATATGTACACGTCGGCCGGGCGCGGCGAATCGTCGACCGACCTGGCCTGGGACGGCCAGGCGTTGATCTACGAAAACGGCGAACTGCTGGGCGAGTCCGACCGTTTCCTGGCCGAATCGCATCTGCTGTTCTCGGACGTCGACCTGGAACGCCTGTCGCGCGAGCGCATGCGCCAGACGACGTTCGGCCAGTCGGTGCGGCGCCACCAGGACGAAGTGCGCAAGTTCCGCAGCGTGCTCGTGCCGGTGAATCCGCCGCTCGAAGATGCCGAGCTGCCGCTCGAGCGCCGCGTGGCGCGCTTTCCCTATGTGCCGGCCGATGCGCAGCGCCGCGACGCGCGCTGCAAAGAGGTCTACAGCATCCAGGTGCAGGCGCTGGCGCAGCGTCTGTCGGCCAGCGGCATGTCCAAGGTGGTGATCGGCATTTCGGGCGGACTGGATTCGACCCACGCGCTGCTGGTGTGCGCGCAGGCGATGGATACGCTGGGGCTGCCGCGCTCGAATATCCTGGCGATCACGATGCCGGGTTTCGCGACCAGCACGCGCACGCTGCAGCAGGCGCGCCAGCTGATGGCGGTGGTGGGTTGCACGGCGTCCGAGATCGATATCCGCCCCAGTTGCCTGCAAATGCTGAAAGACCTGGGGCATCCTTATGCCGACGGCCAGCCGGTGTACGACATCACGTTTGAGAATGTGCAGGCGGGCGAGCGCACCAACCACTTGTTCCGTATCGCCAATTTCAAGAACGCGATCGTGATCGGCACGGGCGACCTGAGCGAACTGGCGCTGGGCTGGTGCACGTATGGGGTGGGTGACCATATGTCGCACTACAGCGTGAACGCCAGCGTGCCCAAGACGCTGATCACGCACCTGGTGCGCTGGGTGGCCGAGTCGGGCCGCCTGGGGCCGGAAGGCGCGGCGGTGCTGCTGGACGTGCTGGGCACGGATGTGAGCCCCGAGCTGGTGCCGGGCGGGTCCGACGGCAAGCCGGGGCAAAAGAGCGAGGACACGATCGGGCCGTACGAGCTGCAGGATTTCAATCTGTACTACACGCTGCGCTACGGTTTCTCGCCGACGAAGGTGGCTTTCCTGGCCCTGGCGGCCTGGCGCGACCGGGATGCGGGGGCCTGGCCGGACGGCGGCCATGTGGCGCGCAACCAGTACGACCTGGCGGCGATCAAGCGCAACCTGAAGATTTTCCTGGATCGGTTCTTCCGGCTGAGCCAGTTCAAGCGGACGTGCGTGCCGAATGCGCCGAAGGTGGGTTCGGGCGGGTCGCTGTCGCCGCGTGGCGATTGGCGGGCGCCGAGCGATTCGGAATCGGTGGTGTGGATGCGGGACGCGGACCGGATTCCGGACGAGGCGCCGGGCAGCTAGGCGCCTGCGGGTTTTCCCGGCGGCACGGGGGGCGGCGCCAGGGTGGCGGCCGCTATGCCCGGTGGTATTCTCTTAATCATTGCGCCTTGCCGGCATGTGGCCGGGGCGGGGCGTTGCAACAGATCAAAAACCAGGACGACGAACGTGAAACAAGTCACCGCCATTATCAAACCCTTCAAGCTCGACGAAGTCCGCGAGGCGCTGGCCGAGGTGGGCGTCAGCGGGCTGACCGTGACGGAAGTGAAGGGGTTCGGGCGCCAGAAGGGGCATACCGAGCTTTATCGGGGGGCGGAATACGTGGTGGATTTCCTGCCGAAGATCCGGGTGGAAGTGGTGCTGCCGGATGATCAGGTCGAAGCCGCGATCGAAGCGGTGGTGAAGGCGGCGCGTACGGGCAAGATCGGGGACGGCAAGATTTTCGTCACCCCGGTTGAGCAAGCCATCCGGATTCGGACGGGTGAGAGCGACGAAGAAGCTTTGTGATGGTTGTTGGATAGGGCTTTTTTGTAGGTTGTTGTCTTCGTAGGTCGCCCGGCACGGGCCGCGCATCGCGTGTGCGCGCCAACGATTGCGGTCCGGAGCCTTCGCTCCGGACTTCCCCCTCGTCATCTTCGTACGGGCCTTCGGCCCTCCCTTCAGATTCCCTCGGGCGCATCGACGGCGCGCACACGCGATGCGCGGCCCGCGCCGGGCTACGGGTTGCCAGAAATGGTTCGCCGCTAGACCTGTGAGGGGGGCGAGGTTTGCGTCGCCCGCCGAAAACGGCCGCGCGGGCGGCCGTCCCCGGCTTACGCGTTGTGGGGCGTCGTGGCGGTGGTCGCTGCGCGCTGGCGTTGAGCGGGTTTTGGTTTTTGCATTCAGCGGATCAGCTGATTCATTTCCAGAATCGGCATCATCACCGCCAGCACGATCAACAGTACGAATCCCCCCATCAGCAGGATCAGCGCGGGCTCCAGCAGCGCCGTCATGGCCATGGCTCGGCGTTCCAGGTCGCGGGAGAGGTTTTGGGCGCCTCGGTCCAGCAGTTCGGGGAGCTGGCCGGTCTTTTCGCCGCTGGCGATCAGGTGTACGAGCAGGGAGGGGAAGACTTTTTGGGCGGCTAGCGAGCTGGACAGGGCGGCGCCTTCGCGGACGCGGGCGGAGGCTTCGTCTACCGCGGTGCGCAGCACGTCATTGCCGAGGGTGCGGCGGGCGGCTTCGAGGGCGGTGAGCAGGGCGACGCCGCTGCCGCACAGGATGGCGAGGGTCGAGGCGAAGCGGGCGGCGTTGACGCCCAGGACGAAGCGGCCGGCCAGGGGCAGGCGCAGGACGCGGGCGTGCCAGGCGTGGCGGGCGGCGGGCACGCGCAGGGAGTAGCGCCACAGGATGATGGCCAGGGCGATGGCGGCGCCGGTGGCCAGGCCCCAGTCGCGCACGTAGTCGGACAGCGACAGCATGATGCGGGTGAGCAGCGGCAGCTGCTGTTTGGCGTGGCTGAAGGCGGAGACGACCTGGGGCACGACGTAGCCGAGCAGGAAGATGACGATGATGACCGAGACGCAGCCGACGACGGCGGGGTAGATGAACGCGGTCATGACCTTGCTGCGCAGGGTGTTGCGTTCTTCGATGTAGTCGGCAAGTTTTTCCATGACCTGGGCGAGATCGCCGGATTCTTCGCCAGCGCCGATGAGGGCGCGGTAGATCTCGGGGAAGTCGCGGGGGCGCGAGGCGAGCGCGGTGGACAGGCGGTGGCCGGCGCGCACGTCGTCGCGCACGCCTTCGAGCGTGGCGGCGATGTGTTTCTTTTCGGCTTGTTCCAGGGTGGCGGACAGCGCGGCGTCCAGCGGCAGGCGGGCGGCGAGCAGGCTGGCGAGCTGGCGGGTGAGCCAGGCCAGGTCGGCATCGGACAGGCGCGTGCGCAAGGCCGCGCCCAGCCCTTCGGCGCGCGCGGCGGGGGACGTGGACAGGGGCAAGAGGCCGCGGCCGCGCAGTTGATTGCGGGCGCCGCGTTCACTGTCGGCATCGATCGTGCCGTGCACGATTTTTCCGAGCGCGTCAGTCGCTTCGTAACGAAAGGATGGCATGGTGGGAGGGTGATCCGGGTGCCTGCCCGCAGGCGCGAGAGGCCCGTGAATAAAGGCTTTCCAGGCCGTCACCTTGCCTTTGGATTATGACCGTAGTGTTGCAGTGTCACCCCGTATACTCCGACGCGCTTTCACCTTTTTTTACACGACTTCACGTCTCAGGCACATCCCGTCATGCGTCATATCGCGCAATTCAGCCTTGCGGTCTTGCTCGCGGCAAGCCAACTCGGACCTGTGGCCAGCACGGCCTACGCTCAACAGGCAGACAATCGCGTCAGCCTGAACTTCGTGGACACGGACATCCCGGCCGTGCTGCGTGCGCTGTCGCTGTTCACCAAGCGCAATTTCCTGGTGGACCCTCGGGTCAAGGGCAAGCTCACGCTGGTGTCGGACCGGCCTGTCGATAGCGGCCAGGCTTTGTCGATGCTGACGGGGGCGCTGCGCTTGCAGGGCTTTGCGATCGTCGAGGTGGACGGCGTGACGCGCGTGGTGCCGGAAGCCGACGCCAAGCTGCAGGGCAGCGCGGTGGTGGGCGATCCGCGGCCGGCGACGCCCGCAGGCGGATCGGGCAAGGGCTCGGTGCCGGTATCGACGTTTGCGCGCAACGGCTCGGGCAACAGCGGCGAGATGCTGACGCGGGTGTTTCCGCTGAAGTACGAGAACGCGGCGAACCTGGTGCCGGTGCTGCGCCCGATGGTGCCGCCGAACAACCCGATCAACGCGTATCCGGGCAACAACACGCTGGTGGTGACGGACTACGCGGACAACCTGGACCGCATCGCGGCGGTGATCGCGCGGATCGACGTGCCCAGTTCGATCGATACGGACGTGGTGCCGGTACGGTCGGGCATCGCGTCCGACATCGCGGTGCTGGCATCGCAGTTGCTGGACACGCAGAGCAACGACCCCACGCAGCGCATCGCGGTGGTGGCGGACCCGCGCAGCAACAGCGTGCTGGTGCGCGCGGGCAGCCCGGCGCGCACGCGGCTGGCGCGCGACCTGATCCTGAAGCTGGACGCGCAGCAGAACCGCGCGGGCAATCTGCACGTGGTGTACATGCGCAATGCGCAGGCCACGCGCATCGCGGAAGTGCTGGGCGGCTTGCTGGCGGGCCAGGCCAATGCCGCGCCCGGCGCGAACCCGACGGGCGGCAATGCGGGCGGCGCACAGACGGGCAACAACCGCACGCAGCAGCCCACGGGCAGCAGCACGGGCAACAACGGCCTGGGGCTGTCGGGCTCGACGGGCTCGTCCAGTTCGTCCAAGGGCGGCATGTCGGGCGACCAGGAACGCATCGCCCGCGACGAGACCGGCAACCAGGCCGTGTCGTATTCGGCGGGCGGCGCCACCATCCAGGCGGACCCGGCCACCAACTCGCTGATCATCTCGGCGCCGGAGCCGCTGTACCGCAGCCTGCGTGAAGTGATCGACCAACTGGACCAGCGCCGTGCGCAGGTGCTGGTGGAAAGCCTGATCGTCGAAGTGAGCGAAGACGCGGCGGCCGAATTCGGCATTCAATGGATGACGGGCGCGGGCAACATCAACAGCGGCGGCACCAGCTTCATCGGCGGCACCAACCTGGGCGGCAGCGGCCTGTCGGGCAAGGGCCCGACGTCGATCGACGCGCTGGGCGGCGGCCTGAGCCTGGGCGTGGTCAAGGGCACGGTGGACGTGCTGGGCAACAAGGTGATCAACCTGGGCGTGCTGGCGCGGGCCATGCAGAACACGGGGCAGGCCAACATCCTGTCCACGCCGAACCTGCTGACGCTGGACAACCAGTCGGCCAGCATCCTGGTGGGCAAGACGGTGCCGTTCGTGACGGGGCAGTACGTGACCAGCGGCGGCAACAACAACAATCCGTTCCAGACCATCGAACGCGAAGACGTGGGTCTTAAGCTGAACATCCGGCCGCAGGTGTCGGAAGGCGGCTCGGTCAAGCTGGACATCTACCAGGAAGTCAGCAGCATCGACGAAAGCCGTTCGACGCCCACCACGGGCATCGTGACCAACAAGCGCGCCATCGATACCAGCGTGCTGGTGGACGACGGCGAAATCATCGTGCTGGGCGGCCTGCTGGAAGAGAACGTGACGGTCACGTCGAACAACGTGCCGGGCCTGAGCTCGATTCCCGTGCTGGGCGAGCTGTTCAAGTACGAAAGCCGCAAGCGCACCAAGACCAACCTGATGGTGTTCCTGCGTCCCTACGTGGTGCGTGACGCCAACCGCAGCGCATCGGTCACGCTGGACCGCTACGACTACATGCGCCGCGCCCAGGCGGCCACGCAGCCGAGCAACCACTGGCTGCTGCCGGACGCGCAGGCGCCGATGCTGCCGCCGGCCGGCGCGGGTGCGGGCTCGGTGTCCAACAATGTCTACGACTTCCGTGGCGGCCAGCCGGCCCAGCCGGCGCGTCCGGCCGCGGCCACCGTGCAGTCGTTCGCGGTACGGCAGTATCCGGAACTGGCGCAGACCGGCGATCCGTCGGTGCCGATCCGTGCGACCCGGCCGCTGGCCGCGGGCGCGGCGCGTGACCTGTCGTCGCTGCAATGAGCGCGCATCCCTTGCCCTATGCCTGGGCCCGCGCCCAGCGGGCGGTGCTGTCGTTGCGCGCAGGCCATGCGCAGCTGACGGTCAGCCCGCGCACGCCGGAATGGGCGGTGCGCGAGATCCGGCGCTGCCATGGCGACATCGCGGTCACGCAGGTGGACGACGAGGCGCTGGAAACGCTGCTGGCGGCTGCCTACAGCCATGCCGAGGATGCGGCATCGGTGATGGGCGTGGCCGAAAACGAGATCGACCTGGACCGCCTGCTGCAGGACATGCCCGAAGTGGCGGACCTGCTGGACGCACAGGACGACGCGCCGGTGATCCGGATGATCAACGCGCTGTTCGCGCAGGCCGCGCGCGACGGCGCCAGCGATATTCACATCGAACCGTTCGAGACGCATTCGGTGGTGCGCTACCGGGTGGACGGCACGCTGCGCGACGTGGTGTCGCCGCGCAAGGCGCTGCACGCGGCGCTGATCTCGCGCATCAAGATCATGGCGCACCTGGACATCGCCGAAAAGCGTTTGCCGCAGGACGGCCGCATTGCGCTGCGGGTGGGCGGCCGGCCGATCGACATCCGCGTGTCCACGTTGCCCACCGGGCACGGCGAACGCGCGGTGCTGCGCTTGCTGGACAAGGAAGCCGGCCGGCTGCGGCTGGAAAAGCTGGGCATGGCGCCCGGCGTGCTGGGCCAGCTGGACCGGCTGATCCGCCAGCCGCACGGCATCGTGCTGGTCACCGGGCCGACCGGCAGCGGCAAGACCACCACGCTGTACGCCGCGCTGAGCCGCCTGGATGCCTCCACCAGCAACATCCTGACGGTGGAAGACCCGATCGAATACGACCTGCCGGGCATCAGCCAGACGCAGGTCAACGCCAAGATCGACATGAGTTTCGCGCTGGCGCTGCGGGCGATTCTGCGGCAGGACCCGGACGTGATCATGATCGGCGAAATCCGCGACCTGGAGACGGCGCAGATCGCCGTGCAGGCCTCGTTGACCGGCCACCTGGTGCTGGCCACGCTGCACACCAACGACGCGGTGTCGGCCGTGACCCGGCTGACGGACATGGGCGTGGAACCCTTTCTGTTGTCGTCGTCGCTGCTGGGCGTGCTGGCTCAGCGGCTGGTGCGCAAGCTGTGTCCGGCGTGCAAGAAGCCGTCGATGCAGGATGGCGTGCAGGTGTTCCAGCCGGTGGGCTGCGAGGCCTGCAACCACACGGGCTACAGCGGCCGCTCGGGCATCCACGAGCTGTTCACGGTGGACGACGAGGCGCGCAGGCTGATTCACGAAGGCAGCGACGAGCGCGAACTGCGCCGCGCGGCCAGCGCTGCGGGCATGTTCAGCATGCGCGAAGACGGCGCACGCTGGGTGGCAAGCGGCGATACGTCGCCGGAAGAAATCCTGCGGGTGACGCGGGACGCCTGAAGGACGCGGGGCGGCAGTGCGCACGCCCTGCAGCGCCAGAGGGCGCGAGCCCGCGTGGCACACCGCGCGCGTTCGCGCCCTTACTTGCCCCCTTACTTGCCGGTGCCGAACTCCACCGTATCGCCGCTGCGCCGCCCCAACGTGGACATCAGGCCGTCCAGCGCGGCGCGGTCGGCCTCGCTGGCCGACGGGGCGAACGTGGCCTGGCCCGTGAAGCGCACGCCGCGCGCGTTGGCGCTGCCCTGGCCGGTGACGGCCAGCGGACCGCTTTCGGTGGTGAGCGCCAGCGTGGCGCCGGACTTGCCATTGCCGCGAATCCTGAGCAGGTAGGTGCCCACCGGCGAGACGCGCGTGAGCGCCGTGCCGGCATCGCGCCAGCGCAGGTCGGCCAGTGGCGCGTCGGGCAGGTCGCCGCCCAGGCGCAGGGCCTGCCAGCTGACCTCGATCGTGCCTTCGGGCGCCAGCGTATTCCAGGGCGCGCCCAGCGCGGGCAGGGCGGTGGCCGGCAGGCGCAGCGATTGGGCCGACAGCGTGACGCCGCTCCAGCCCATGCCAGCGCGCACCGGCCCTTGCAGCCAGGGGTGCGACAGTTCCAGTGTCATCGACGGCCAGCGCCATTGCCAATGCAGCGCCTGCGGCAGCAGGCGGCGTGCGCCGGGCGGACCCAGCGCGATCCAGGCATTGCCGTTCCAGATCGTGCCGGCGGCGTCGGCCAGCGTGACCGGGGCGTCGGCGGGTAGCAACGCCAGCAGCCAGCGGGCCGGCAACACCGTGGCGGCGGCCGCCAGCGCACAGGCGCCGCAGGCCAGCGCCAGGCCGGTGCGCTTGGGCAAACGGGGCAGGCGCATCAGGAACGGGCCTTGCGTGCCGGCAGCGCCAGCGTGACGCTGCCATTGACCAGGCCCGGCAACGGGCGGCCGTTGGCGTTGGCGGCGCGGGTCAGGTCCACATCTTTCACGGCCAGGCCCCAATCGCCCGCGGCGTTTTCCAGCCAGCGCAGCAGGGCGGACGAGGGGATTTCGGACAATGACAGCTTGACGCTGTCGCCCTGGCCCGGGTGGTCCAGCTTCCAGTGGTCGGCCGGCAGGCCCGCGCGTTCCAGGCTGGCGCCGATGTCGGCCGCAGCAGGCAGGGTGGCGGCGGGCGCGGCGGCCTTGCCGCGCAAGGCCATGGCCTGCGCGCCCAGGTCGGCCACGGATGCCGCCTGCGTGCGCAGCAGGGGCAGTTCATCGCGCAGCTTGCGGGTGGTGGTCAGGGCCGGTTCGATCAGCACGGTAAAGACCACGACGGCGCCCAGCAGCGCGCCGGCCGTGTTGACCAGGCGGCGTTCGCGCGGGGCCAGGGCCAGGTAGCGCTGACGGGCGCGTTCGGCGGCGGGCGCCAGGGGTTTGCGGACGGCGCGCCAGGCGGCGTCAAGGCGTTCGAGGGGCTTCATGGTTGGCTGCGCGTGATGCGCCAGGTGTTGTCGGTATCGCCGCGTTCCAGCTTCAGGCCTTGCGCGGCCGCTTGCTGGATCAGCGCGGGGGTTTCGGCCACGCGTTGGGCGGCAGGGCCGGCGTCGGCCAGTTGCAGGGTCAGGGCCTGGTCGGCGTAGGTCAGCCGCGCCACTTTGTCGGCGGCGAACGGCAGGGTTTGCGCCGCGGCACGGGCCAGCGGCAGGAAGTCGCCCGCGCTCGCGGCGCCGCGATGGTTGCGCAGCGCGTCCAGGCCTTGCTGGGCCTGGCGGGCCGGGTCCAGCACGACGGGAATGTCCGGGAACGCGGCCAGCACCTGGCGGCGCATGCCGTCGCGCAGGGACTGGGCCTCGCCGCGCAGTTGCGCGGCATGCAGATTCAATCCGCCGATCCAGACCACGGCGGCCGCCGCGCCCCAGCGCCAGACGGGGCGCCAACGCGACACGCGCGCGGGCGCCAATTGCGGCATGGCGAGCGACCAGGACGGCGATGGGGCCCGCCAGCGCGGGTCCGCGGGGTCGCGCAGCGGCGTGGCGTCGTCGGGCGCCAGCGTCTGCGGCGCGATCAAGGCGT
>NZ_CADIJO010000031.1 GCF_902859705.1 Achromobacter deleyi
CGCCGCCACCGGGGCGGCCGCGGCCGGCTCGGCCGCTGCCGGCGCCGCTGCAGCAGGCGCGGCTTCACGGGCGATGTTCAGCTGGTCGGCGTCGACGATGAAGCAGCACACCGCTTCGATATCGTCCGGCGTGCAGGTGCTGTCCACCCACACGGTCAGCACGCCGTTGGCGCGCTCACTGGCCTTGACCTGGCCCAGGTTGCCCATTTCTTCCAGCAACGACGCGGCGTCCTTGTCGGACACCTTGGTGATGCGCACGCGCAGCGGCAGGCCGGCGCTGTCGGCGGCCGGCGCAGCCGGGGCGGCTTCAGCCACCGGTTCGGGCGCAGCCTGCACCGGCGCGGGTGCGGGCGCCACAACGGGGGCCGCAACCGGCGCGGCAACGGGGGCCGGAGCGGGCGCCGCGGCGGCGGGGTCCTTTTGCTCCAGGGCGAGCTGCCTCAAGACCGCGCAGATGCGTTCAAACACGGCTTCATCGGGCTCTTCGGAGGCCCGGTAGGCATCCAGTTGGCTTTTGAGCACGTCTTTCGTTTCCAAGAAAATATCAATCATGTCCGTGCGCAGCGCCATTTCGCCGCGACGGATCGCGTCCAGAAGGTTTTCCAGCAGATGGGTCGTGCCCGCCAGCTGCGTGAAGCAGCCGAACGTGGCCGCGCCGCCCTTGATCGAGTGGGCCGCGCGGAAAATGGCATTGAGCTGCTCGATGTCGGGCGCGCCCACGTCGAGCTCGAGCAGAAGCTGCTCCATTTGCGCGAGCAGCTCATCTGCCTCGTCGAAAAAGGTCTCGTAAAACTGACTGAGGTCCAAACCAGAACTCATGACCCGTACGCCTTCATAAATGAACTTGCTTACGCGCCGGACTGCTCGTCGAGCAATTCGGACGCCAATTCCACCAGCACATCGGGGTCGACCGGCTTGGAAAGCCAGCCACAAACGCCCAGATCCCGAGCGGCCATCTTGCTATCCACATCGTCTTCGGTGGTCAGCACCAGCACCGGCACATCCAGGTACTGGTCCTGCTCACGCAAACCCTGGATCAGCTCCAGGCCGCCCATCACAGGCATGTTCCAGTCGCTGACCACCAGGTCCACCGGATGGCTCTTGGCCATCTCCAGCGCTTCCTGGCCGTTGCCGGCCGTCAGCACTTTCCACCCCGCGCCCGTCAGCGTCGCCTGCACGATCATTCTCATCGTCGCCGAGTCGTCCGCCACCAGAATCGTTGCCGCCATTGCTATCGAGCCCCTTCGGCTTGCGGCGTTGCCGCCGTTTCGCCCTGCTTGGTTGCCGTCGTGGCCTGGGCGGCGGCTTGCGCCGCCTCCACGGCCGTTCCAACCTCGCGGGCATCCTTGGCGCTCACGTCCGCTGCGGCGGCGTTCTCGTTTTCGATGCGCCGCTGGGTGCTCTGGTTGAGCACCACTAGGCTGATACGTCTATTAACGGCCGCATACGGATCATCTTTAACCAGACTCATGCTGGAAGACAGACCCTGGATGCGCATGACCTTGCTTTCGTTCATGCCGCCGGCCACCAATTCCTGGCGCGACGCGTTGGCGCGGTCGGCCGAGAGCTCCCAGTTGCTGTAGGCGCGCTCACCCCGGGCGTACTGTGACGCGTCCGTGTGACCGGAGATGCTGACCTTGTTGGGCAGCTCGTTCAGAACCGGCCCCAATTCGCGCAGGATGTCGCGCATATAGGGCTGCACCTCGGCGCGGCCGGTGGCGAACATCGGGCGATTCTGGTTGTCGATGATCTGGATGCGCAGGCCTTCGGTGGTCAGGTCGATCAGCAGCTGCGGCCGGAAACTCTTCAGGACCGGGCTGTTCTCGATGACGTTTTCCAGGCGCTTCTTGAGGTTTTCCAGGCGGTGCTGGTCGCGCCGCTCGGCGTCGCCCATGGGCTGGGCCTCGACCCGGTTGCCCTGGGCACGGCGCACGTCGCCGTCGTTGCGCAAAGGGTCGCGCCCGCCGCCGGGCACCGCGCTGGTCTCGGCCGAACTGCTGGGGCCGCCGGTCAACGCCACGCGCAGCGGCATGCGGAAGTATTCCGCGATGCCCTTCAGTTCTTCGCGCGGCACGATGCTGATCAGCCACATCACCAGGAAAAACGCCATCATCGCGGTGATGAAGTCGGCGTAGGCAATCTTCCAGCTGCCGCCGTGGTGTCCGCCGCCGTGGACCTTCTTGCGGCGGATCACCACACGGTGGTTGTTTACCGTGCTCATGGCCCGCTCCGTCAGGCCTTGGCGGTCGACTTGGTCTGCCGGACGTGCTCTTCCAGCTCACCGAAGGTCGGACGCACGGACGAGAACAGCACCTTGCGGCCGAATTCCACCGCCAGTTGCGGCGGGTAGCCGTTCATGCTGGCCAGCAGCGTGGTCTTGATGCATTCCAGCACTTTCATGGCTTCGTCCGAACGGCGTTCGACGCGCGAGGCCATCGGGCCGACAAAGCCGTACGCCAGCAAAATGCCCAGGAAGGTGCCGACCATGGCCTTGGAGATCAGGTCGCCCAGGATGGCGGGCGGCTGGTCCACGGCGGCCAGCGCCTTGATCACGCCCAGCACCGCGGCCACGATGCCGAAGGCCGGCAGGCCGTCGGCCATCTGCTTGAGCGCATTGGCAGGCACTTCGCGCTCGTGGCGGTAGGTCTCGATTTCCTCGTCCATGAGCGTTTCGATTTCGAACGAGCTCATGTTGCCGCTGATCATGATGCGCAGGTAGTCCGTGATGAACTCCATGAGCTTGGCGTCTTTGGCGATACGAGGGTATTCACTGAAGATCGGGCTGGACGCCGGATCCTCGATATGCGATTCGATGGCCATCAGGCCTTCGCGCCGCGCCTTGTTCAGCAGCACGTACAGGAGCGCCATCAGCTCCATGTAGACGTCCTTGCCGTAGCGCGAGCTTTTCAGCATGTCGGGCAGCGCGCTCTTGACCAGCATCAAGGACTTCTTGCTGTTGCTGGCCAGGAAGGCGCCGAAGGCGGCGCCAAAGATCAGCGTGAGTTCGAACGGCTGGTAAAGCGCGCCCAAGTGGCCGCCCAGCGCTATGAAGCTGCCGACGACCGACACGATCACCACGAGAAAACCGATAACAATCAACACATCAGGCCCCTGCCAACGAAGTCTAAAACCGGCGTCAATGATCCCCTGTTCCCCCCGACCCAAAAAGGCGGGTTACGGGGAGTTTTCCAGGGCTTTTGATGTATTTGGACACGCCGCTCAGGAGCGGGCGGCGTCCACGGCGGGTGCGGGACGGCTGCCGGCGCGGGCTTTGGCCGCGGCGCGGGTCTTGCCCGCCCGGGGTGGCGGGCGGCAGATCGCGCACACGAAATCCGACTGCGGATCATGGGCGTGCGCAATGAAATGGCCGCCGCACTGGCGGCAGGCGGACAGCTGCAGCATGCCGCTGTCGAAAAAGCGCACCAGCATCCATGCACGCGTGAAGCTCAGCACGGGTTCGGCGGATTCGGCGTTGTCCACGCCGGCGTTTTCGAGGTACAGGCGATACGCGTCGATGATGGCGCGGATGCCTTTGCTGCTGGTGCGTGCATTCAGGAACGAATACACGTTATAGAAGAGCGAGGAATGGATGTTCGGCAGCCAGGTCATGAACCAGTCGACCGAAAACGGCAGCATGCCCTTCGGTGGCGAGCAGCCGCGTATTTCGCGGTACAGGCGTGCCAGGCGGTCGTGGCTCAGGCTGGTTTCAGCCTCGAGCACCTGCAGCCGCGCCCCCAGAGTGATCATGGAGCTGGCAAGCAGGATGTCATCCGCTTCCTGCGAAACGCTCTTGGTGGCCATTACACGTGTCCCAGTGGGGTCGACAGGCCGTCAGGCCAGTTCTTCAACAGGTTGCTTGGCCAGCAGGATCGTCGCGTGCGCTTGCTGCAGCGCGCCGCCCAGCACATCGTGCGTCAGTGCGGACAGCAGGCTGTAGTCGTCGAAACGGAAACGGCACAGGAGCGAACTGGAGCTGGCCAGCTTCACCAGCTGAGCCGGAGAAAGACGCATCAGGATATCGGCAACTTCGTTGCTGAAACCCAAGCGGAACATCGATGCAGCATAGTCATCGCGCAGCATGCGCTGTGCGAGCAATAGATAAGACAGATTCACTTCGCGAATATCTGCCAGCAAAGAATTTTCGACTTGTTGCACGCCCGACTCCCTATTCCCTATCCCACCGAAGGGGCTTGATAACCAAGGACAATTCGCAACATTGTTGCGCCCTGCCCGCTGCATCCTGTTTTAATGCGAAATGTATCATTTGTTCGCAATTTAAGTAAAATTTACCACAGGTCATGTCATTTTCTATGACTTATATGACAAATCTTTGTTGATATTGCGCAACTCGTGACTTTCGATACACCTTGACATAGAAATCCCTGACAAATCTACGTCAATTTGCCAAATAAGCATTCAAAACGTTGCGTACTTTAAGGAATGAAATAACGGCTTTTGCCGACAATGACACCTTGCCGATCACAGAATCTTGCTAGCTTTAGCGTAGCCGCGCGTTTGTCGACAATGTCGCAAATTGACAACAACCGACGATGCGTCACGATGGACACCGCCTGACATTCCCGCAATGCCCCACGCAGATGACAGCTTGGTCGAATATGCCCCGCTAGTGCGGAAGCTGGCCCTGCAATTGCTCGCCCGGCTGCCGGCCAGCGTCGAACTGGACGACCTGATCCAAGCCGGCATGATCGGCCTTCTGGACGCCGTGCGGCGTTACCAGGAAACCGCCGACGCGCAGTTCGAAACCTACGCCACCACCCGCATCCGCGGCGCCATGCTCGACGAGCTGCGCGGCCAGGACTGGCTGCCGCGCAGCGTGCGCGCCAAGGCCCGCAAGATCGAACAGGCCATCCAGCAACTGGAACAGCGCCTGATGCGTGCGCCCACCGAGGCCGAGATCGCGCAGCAGCTGGATATGCCGTTGAACGAATACCAGACGCTGCTGCACGACGCCCAGGGCGTGCAGATCGTGCATTACGAAGATTTCGCCACCGAGCCCGACGCCGCCTCGGGCCAGACCGACTGGACCGCCACGCTGAACCACGGCTCGGCCGGCGGCAATCCGCTGGATTCGCTCCTGGCGGGCGATTTCCGCCAGGCGCTCATCCACGCCATCGACACCCTGCCCGACCGCGAAAAGCTGCTCTTGTCGCTCTGCTACGAGCAGGGCCTGAACCTGAAGGAAATCGGCGCGATCATGAACGTGACCGAGGCCCGCGTCTGCCAGCTGCGCTCGCAGGCCACCGCCCGCATCCGCGCCAAGCTGCGCGAGCAGGCCTGGCAGGATTTGCCCCAGGAAGGGCAGATCGCGCAGATCATCTAGCGCGCGGCCTGGCTGGCGCCGTCGCGGCAACCCACCAAAACCCCGGCACTTTCCGCCCCTTTTCAAGCCTTCCGGGCCCTGGGCCCGCTGGTAGGCTGTTTGCCTACACTTGACCCCTTTCGCACGGCAAAAGAAGCCAGGCATGCGATTGCCTAGACATGGACCACGAGATGACTGAACCCGATCTGCTGAATCAGGCGATTTCCGATACCTACGACGAAACCCCCTACACGTCCAACGCTTTCGCACAAACCGCCCCGGGCCACCTGCGAGCCGTGGCTCACCTGTACGGCCTGGACTCCGCGCCGCTGGAGCAAGCGCGCGTCCTGGAGTTGGGCAGCGCGGCAGGGGGCAACCTGATTCCCTTTGCCGCCGCCTATCCTGACGCGGATGTGGTCGGTATCGACTTGTCGCCGGAACAGATTGCTGCGGGACAGAAAATCGTGCAACAACTGGGCCTGCGCAACCTGGACCTGCGCGCGCTGAGCATCACGGACATTGACGACAGCCTGGGCAAGTTCGACTACATCATCTGCCACGGCGTCTTCAGTTGGGTCCCGCCTGTCGTGCGCGACGCCATCCTGCGCGTATGCCGCGACAATCTCGCCCCGAACGGCATTGCCTACATCAGTTACAACACCTACCCCGGCTGGAAGGCGTCGGACGTGCTGCGCGATGCAATGCAGTTGAACAGCTTCGCGGCCACCACTCCCGCCGAAAAGCTGAAAAAAGCCAGGGAAATGCTGCAGTTGATGGAATTCGGCCTTGCGCCGAGCAATCCCATGCGTGAAGCCCTGCGGCAAGCGGCAAACAAACTCAGCCCGCACCCGGACCACTACCTGTTTCACGAATACCTGGAAACGATCAACTCGCCCTGCTATTTCCTGGAATTCATCGCCAATATTCAGCAGGCCGGTCTGGCTTACGTCAGCGACGCCCAACCAGAGGGCTCTTTCGCCTCCAACTACGGCACAGCCACTGCGGCGATGCTTTCGTCCATGTCCGCCGATGCCGACCGGACGATGCGCGAGCAATATCTGGATTTTGCGGTTGGCCGGCAATTTCGCCAGAGTTTGCTGGTGCATGCCGAGCGCGCGCCGCAAATCCTGGACCGTCCGGAAGCCAATCATTTCGGCGCAATGCATTTTGCCGCGCAACTGGTCACGGAGCCGGAGCGCGACCAGGCCAACCCCGGGCACCGCCACTTCCGCGCGCCGTCCGGAGTGGGCCTGGCCACCCATGACGCCTCCATGGTCGCCCTGATCGAAGCGCTGCAGCACGCCTGGCCGGCACCCGTCACATTCGACGAGGCCCGCACGATCACCGGCACCAAATCGCCGCACACTGGCGACGAGCTGGAACACACTACCCTTCTGCATCTGGTCACGCTGCTGAACTGCGGCGCACTACGTTACCGCCGCGAATCCGTCGGCTACACCGACAGCCCCGCCAAACCCAAGCTGATTCCCGCAGCCCGGGAACTGATCGAGGCTGCCGGCCAGCAATCCTTGCAAGTCGGGCACTCCAACCTCTGGCACCAGATGGTGAACGTCAGCGCAGATCCGGCCGCCCGCTATGTCGCCGTGCTGCTGGACGGCTCCCTGACCCAAGCGGAACTACGCACCAGATTGCGCGACGCCCTGACGTCTGGTCATCTCCCCCATCCGGACGGCCTGGCGCTCAAAGGAGCCCGCAACGCCGACCCGGTGGCGCAAGCCTTGCTGGTCCGCATCCTGGCCGCCCTGCGCGTCGGCGGCCTTCTGATGTAACCCCTTGCTCCCGTTTCCGCCCCTTATATCCAGTGCATCTGTATATACAAGGCGGCGGAAACGGAAAAAAGTACGACTTTCGCGAATTAGCCCTAAAGATTGATTTGGCAATGCCGTAATCCTGGCAACGGACGAACTTGAAAGCAACAAAGTCAGTTCTTCACGTTACAGTTGGGCGGCTCAGCTGCCCGGTTTGAAGAAGCCTTTCTCTCCTTGGGAGCTTAAACATGGCTGCAGTTATCAATACCAACTACTTGTCGCTCGTTGCTCAGAACAACCTGAACAAGTCCCAATCCGCCCTGGGTACCGCCATCGAGCGTCTGTCGTCCGGCCTGCGCATCAACAGCGCCAAGGATGACGCCGCCGGTATGGCCATTGCCAACCGCTTCACCGCCAACGTGAAGGGTCTGACCCAAGCCGCCCGCAACGCCAACGACGGCATCTCGCTGGCCCAGACGACGGAAGGCGCCGCCTCCGAAATCAACACCCACCTGCAGCGCGTTCGCGAACTGTCGGTGCAAGCCGGTAACGGCAACTACTCGCAAGAGCAGTTGAACTCGATGCAAGATGAAATCAAGCAACGCTTGGACGACATCAACCGCATCTCCGAACAAACCGACTTCAACGGCGTGAAGGTTCTGTCGGGCAACGCCAAGCCGCTGACGCTGCAAGTCGGCGCCAACGACGGCGAAACGATCACCCTGAACCTGTCGGAAATCAGCGTCAAGACGCTGGGTCTGGACGGCTTCAACGTGAACGGCACCGGCGTGACCAACAACCGCACCGCCACCGTGTCCGACCTGCAAGCTGCTGGCGGCACCGCTGCTGGCAACGACTGGACCGTGACGACGAAGTTCGGCGCCGCGACCGCTGAGCAAGCCTTCGCCAAGCTGGAAACCGGCAACCAAGTCAACGTCCAAGCCGGCAACAGCTACACGTACGACGCCACCAACGGCAACTTCACGTTCACCAACAAGGCTGTCGGCACCGCCGGCACCGACGCGCTGGCCACCAGCCTGACCCCGGCTTCGGGCACCGTCACCGGTACCTACGCCAACAAGGGCGCCGCCTCGACCACGTTTGAAGTGGACGCGACGGGCAAGGTCACGATCGGCGGCAAGGACGCCTTCCTGACCGCCGCTGGCGAACTGACCACCAACAACGCTGGCGCCGCTACCGCCGCCGACCTGAAGGGCGTGCTGGCTCAAGCCGCCAAGGCCGCTGCCGCAGGCGATGCTTCCGTGTCGATCGGTGGCAAGACCTACAACAGCAGCGGCACCGCCGGTACCCTGACGTTCACCGACACCAAGAGCAAGGACGCTGTCCTGGCCGAGTTCAAGGCCGGCGCTGCTGGCAGCACCGTGGTCCTGGGCCAAGGCATCACCAGCGCCACGCTGGCGTTCACCACCGGCGCTTCGACCGACACGTACGTTGACGACGCTGGCAAGTTCACCAAGATCGCTGGCGGCACGTTCACCACGACCTACACCGTTGACCCCAACACGGGCAAGGCTACGGTCAAGAGCGGCACGGGCACGGGCGACTACGCTGCGAAGGTCGGTTCGACCGCCTACGTGAGCAGCGGTGGCAAGCTGACGACCGAAACGACCAGCAAGGGCGACAAGACTGTCGATCCGCTGAAGACGCTGGACGCTGCCTTCACGAAGCTGGACAAGCTGACCGGCGAACTGGGCGCCGTGCAAAACCGCCTGGAATCGACCGTTGCCAACCTGAACAACATCGTGAACAACCTGTCGTCGGCCCGCTCGCGCATTCAAGACGCGGACTACGCCACGGAAGTGTCGAACATGTCGAAGGCTCAGATCCTGCAACAGGCTGGTACCTCGGTTCTGGCGCAAGCCAACCAAGTGCCGCAAACCGTTCTGTCGCTGCTGCGTTAATCACGCCGCAACGTCCGACGGTCGGGTCGGACAGGCCGCAAGGCCTGCTCCACCCACCTTCGCACCAGGTCCTTCGCACCTGGTCGCAACCCAAGCCGGCGCAAGCCGGCTTGTTTTTTTGCGCGAGACCGTCGCGGCGTTTCGCCAGCGCGCCCGCCTCCTCCCGGCGAATCAACGCCAAGCCCCCCTTTTTCCCAGCTATTCGTGATTTGCCTGCCTTGGCACTTCCCGCATAATTGCCGTCGCACGCCTTTTGTATCCATATCTTTCGCAACATGACCGCCACGCCTCCCGATCCACTCGCTACGCAGCACGACACGACGGATCCCCGCGACGCGGAGCCGGAGGATGCGCAGACTCAGCAGTTGCGCGAAGAAAACCGCGCGCTGCGCGAGCTGCTGGCGGCGCAAGTGCAGGCCTCACTGCCACGCCCCAGCCTGGCCAAGCGCCTGGCCTGGTGGCTGATCAGCGCCCCGGGCGCCGCCCTGGTCGGCTGGCGCAGCCTGCTGGGCCGGGAAGATGCCGAGCCCATGACGGGCAAACGGGTGGGTTACGCCACATTGACGGTTCTGTACACGCTGGCGATCTACGGCGCCCTGGTGCTGCTGGTGGTGTCCTGGAGCACGCCCAACGCCGCGCGCTCCGGCGTGAACGCGGCCGGCCCCGTGCGGGTGCCGCTGCAATCGCCCCCTGCGCCCGGCGCGGACGCTGCGCCCAAACCGTCCGATCCGGCAGAGACCCGCGAACCGGCGCCGGTGGCCGGTGCCGTGGATGATCGCTTAAAGACGGAAACCCCAACGGAAACCCCGACCGAGCCCGCCGCCGCCCCGCCCACCTCGGCCCCCACCGATACGAGAGATACCGAAGCCCCGGCGACGACGGACACGCCCGCGGCGGACGCCCCCGCCGCCACCCCACGCGAACCGGCTGCGGCGCCCGCCGCCGCCACGGCCCCGAAATCGACACTGCGCATCACCGAGATTCCCGCCGAGAACCCCCACGCCTGGGTCGACAACCTGAAGGCGGAACTGGCGCGCTGCGCCACGCTGGGCTTTTTCGAGCGGCCGGATTGCGCCTGGGCCGCACGCAAGCAGTTCTGCGGCGCGAACCAGGGCTGGGGCGCGATCAAGGAATGCCCGATCCAGCAATGAAACCGCCTGACGGCGTGCGGTAAAACGTTGCCCCGCCCGCACGAAGCAGGCGATAATCGACTCACCCTTGCCGGCCCCCGCCCGGCATGCTTGCCACCAGGACACCCCGCCATGGATCTTTCCGTCAACAACACCGTCAACACCGGCCTGGCCATGCGCGACGCGCAACTGATGGCGGAAATCCAGGCGCGCGTCACCAAGAAAGCCATCAACGCGCAGGCCGACACCGTCGCCACGCTGATGCAATCGCTGCCGGTGGTCGCCATCGACGGCACGCTGGGCACGCGCATCAACACCCAGGCGTAATACCCGCCGCGCTCGCCGCCACGCGGCGACGCCCACGCGCTCGACAGGCGCAGCTCGCCTTCCTACAGCCTGCCTCGCAGGCTTTTCTGCCCTGCATTCCGTCCGCCCTCAGGCGTCCAGGTGCTTGCGCATCAGTTCCTCGAACCATTCCAGAAATACCGCCAAGCGGCGTGAGCGCTGCCGCCGGTGCGGATACAGCAGCGTCACCGGCATGGCCGCGGCGCGGTGGGCCGGCATGACGTCGACCAATTCCCCCGCGTCCAGCAGGTGCTGCACGTCGAAGCGCGGGATCTGGATCAGCCCCAGGCCCGCCAGGCAGCAGGCGATATAGCTTTCGGCGTTGTTCACCACCACCCGGCTGGGCAGTGCGACGGCCTGCCCGGCCGCGATTTCCCAAGGCAGTTCGCGGCCCGTCGTGGGCGACGCATAGCCCACCATCCAGTGTCCCTGCGCCAGGTCCTCGGGCGTGAGCGGCACGCCCTGTTCGCGCAAGTAAGCCGGGCTGGCGCAATTGACCAGGGCAATGCGGCCCAGCGGCCGCGACACCAGGCTGCTGTCGTGCAGCGCGCCGATGCGCACCGCGCAGTCGACGCCTTCCTGGATCAGGTCGATGGCGCGGTCACTGGACCCCAGCGCCAACTGCAAGCGGGGATGGCGGCGCAGCAGCCCCGGCAGCGCCGGGGCCACCAGTCGCCGGGCGATGCGGCTGGGCACGTCCACATTCAGGCGTCCGGCCACCTGGCGCGCGCTCTGCTGGAACAGGTGGTCGATCTCTTCCACCTCGGCCAGCAGCGGTCGCAGGCGTTCCAGCAACTGGGCGCCGTCGGCGGTCAGGCGCACCTGGCGCGTGGTCCGGTGCAGCAGCCGCACGCCCACCTGGGTTTCCAATTGCTGGATGGCCGCCGATACGGAGGCGCGCGCCAGTTCCAGCGCATTGGCGGCCTTGATGAAACTGCCCATCTCCGCCACCTGCGCGAAGACGCGGTACTGTTCGAATCTGTCCATACCCGTTCCGGCGTGTTCCGGCGGCACGGCGCCGCCGGGCCCAGCATAGCCGGTCCGTCTGCCGGCCCGCTGCCCCCGCCGCTTACTTGGTGGTGTAGCCGCCGTTGATCAGGATGGTCTGCCCCGTGATCCACCAGCCGTCGCTGACCAGGTGGCGGATGAACGGCACCACGTCTTCGATGTCGGTCAGACCGGTCTTGGAAAATGGCGACAGCGCGGCCGCGGTCTTGTGATACGCGACCGCATCGGCGCCTTCTGCCGGATAGAAGAACGGCGTGTCCATCGGGCCCGGGCCCACCGCCGTCACCGAGATGCCGCGGGCGCCGAACTCCTTGGCCGCGGCGCGGGTGTAGTGCTCGACCGGCGCCTTGCTGCCGGCATAGGCCGCGTAGAACGGCGTGAAGGCGCCCAGCAGGGATGTCACCAGGGTGCAGACCTTGCCGTTGTCATTCACATGCCGGCCCGCCTCTTTCAGGAAGAAGAACGCCGACTTGGCGTTGACGGCGGCCATCTCGTCGTACTCGGCCTCGCTGATCTCGGCCAGCGGCTTCTTGAGCACCTTGCCGACCGTGTTGATGGCGATGTCGGGGCGGCCCACCACGGCCACGGCATCGGCAAACAGCTTTTCGACGGCGCCCGCCGTGCTCAGGTCGGCCTGCAACGCCACCGCCTTGGCCCCGGCGGCCTCGATGGCGGCCACCGTGGCGTCGGCGTCCGGCTTGGATGCGGCGCTGTTGTAGTGGATGACGACGGCGCGGGCGCCTTGCGTAGCCAGGTCGCGGGCGATCAGACCGCCCAGGTTCTTGGCGCCGCCGGCGATCAGCGCGACTTTGCCTTTGATGGAATGGTCTGCCATGGAAACTCTCCTGCATCGGTAAGGGGAGATTCGATTCTAGGCAGCCGCTACGTCAGAATCAGCCCGCTGGAGCGGGATGGATTATCCAGAAAAACGTCCCAATGAAAACAGCCCGACGGGGGAAGACCCCCATCGGGCTGCGCGGCCTTGGCCAGGCCGGACCGACGTCCGGCACACGCCGCGGCTTACTTCTTTTTCATGGGTGGCAGGTCGGTGCAGACGCCTTCGGCCACTTCGGCCGCCATGCCCACCGATTCACCCAGCGTCGGATGCGGGTGGATGGTCTTGGCGATGTCGATGACGTCGGCGCCCATTTCCACGGCCAGCGCCACTTCGCTGATCAGGTCGCCGGCGTGGGTACCCACGATGCCGCCGCCCAGGATGCGATGCGACTCGGCGTCGAACAGCAGCTTGGTGAAGCCTTCGTCGCGGCCGTTGGCGATGGCGCGGCCCGAGGCGGCCCACGGGAACACGCCCTTCTCGACCTTGATGCCCTGCTTCTTGGCTTCGTCTTCGGTCAGGCCGACCCACGCCACTTCCGGATCGGTGTAGGCCACCGACGGAATCACGCGGGCGTCGAAGAACGACTTCTGGCCGGCGGCGGCTTCGGCCGCCACGTGGCCTTCATGCACGGCCTTGTGCGCCAGCATGGGCTGGCCGACGATGTCGCCGATGGCGAAGATGTGCGGCACGTTGGTGCGCATCTGGCGATCGACTTCGATGAAGCCGCGGTCGGTCACCACGATGCCTGCCTTGTCGGCGCCGATCTTCTTGCCGTTGGGGCTGCGGCCCACGGCCTGCAGCACCAGGTCGTAGCGCTGCGGCTCTTTCGGCGCGCCCTCGCCTTCGAAGGTGACGTAGATGCCGTCTTTCTTGGCCTCTGCGCCGACCGTCTTGGTCTTGAGCATGATGTTGTCGAAACGGCCGACGTTCTTTTTCTGCCAGACCTTGACCAGGTCGCGGTCGGCGCCCTGCATCAGGCCGTCCAGCATTTCCACGACGTCCAGGCGCGCGCCCAGCGTGGAATACACCGTGCCCATTTCCAGACCGATGATGCCGCCGCCGATGATCAGCATCTTCTTGGGGATTTCACGCAGCAGCAAGGCGCCGGTGGAATCGACGATGCGCTCGTCGGCGGGCAGGAACGGCAGCTTCACCGACTGGCTGCCGGCGGCGATGATGGCCTGCTTGAAGCGGATGGTCTGCGACTTGCCGTCGGCGCCCTTGACCGCCAGGTGGTTGGCGTCGGCGAACTCGCCCACGCCCGTCACCACGGTGACCTTGCGGGCCTTGGCCATGCCGGCCAGGCCGCCGGTCAGCTTGGCGACCACGCTGTCCTTGTAGCCGCGCAGCTTGTCCAGGTCGATCTTGGGCTCGCCGAAGCTGATGCCGTGGGCCGCCAGCTCGCGCGCTTCGTCGATGATGGCGGCGTTATGCAGCAGTGCCTTGGACGGAATGCAGCCCACGTTCAGGCACACGCCGCCCAGCGTCGAATAGCGCTCGACCAGCACCACGGACAGGCCCAGGTCGGCGGCGCGGAAGGCGGCCGAATAGCCGCCGGGGCCGGCGCCCAGCACCAGCACGTCGCATTCGGAATCGGCCGAACCCTTGAAGCTGGCGGCAGCGGGAGCCGCTGCGGCAGCCTTGGGGGCCTCGGCTTTCGCGTCGGCCTTCGGGGCTTCTGCCTTGGGCGCGTCGGCCTTGGCAGCCGGCGCGGCGGCGGCGTCCGAGGCTTCGACCTCGAGCACCACGGCGCCCTCGGCGACCTTGTCGCCCACCTTCACGGCGATCGACTTGACCACGCCACCCTGCGAGGCCGGGATTTCCATCGAGGCCTTGTCGGATTCGACGGTGATCAGGCTTTGCTCGGCCTTGATCGTATCGCCCACGGCGACCAGCACTTCGATGACTTCGACTTCCTTGAAGTCACCGATGTCCGGCACTTTGATTTGAACGGTATTGCTCATAGGGCTCCCCGTTTACAGCGCGATGCGGCGGAAGTCGGCCAGCAAGGCGCCCAGATAGGCGTTGAAGCGGGCAGCGGCGGCGCCGTCGATGACGCGGTGGTCATAGGACAGCGACAGCGGCACGATCAGGCGCGGCACGAACTGCTTGCCGTCCCAGACGGGCTTGTGCGACGAACGCGACACGCCCAGGATGGCCACTTCGGGCGCGTTGATGATCGGCGTGAACGAGGTGCCGCCGATGCCGCCCAGCGACGAGATCGAGAAGCAGCCGCCCTGCATGTCGGCGGGCGAGATCTTGCCGTCGCGCGCCTTCTTGGACAGGTCGGTCATTTCCTGGGCGATCTGCAAAATGCCCTTCTTGTCGGCATCGCGGATCACCGGCACCACCAGCCCGTTGGGCGTATCGGCGGCGAAACCGATGTGGTAGTACTGCTTGAGCACCAGATTGTCGCCATCCAGCGAGGCGTTGAACTCGGGGAACTTCTTCAGGGCCGCAACCACGGCCTTGATCAGGAAAGCCAGCATCGTGACCTTGATGCCCGACTTCTCGTTTTCCTTGTTCAGCGTGACGCGCAGCGCTTCCAGGTCGGTGATGTCCGCTTCGTCGTTGTTGGTGACGTGCGGGATCATGACCCAGTTGCGGTGCAGGTTCGCACCGGAAATCTTCTTGATGCGCGACAAGGGCTTGGCTTCGACCGGACCGAACTTGGTGAAGTCGACCTTGGGCCACGGCAACAGACCCAGCGCGGCGCCGTCGGCCGAACCGCCGGCGGCAGCAGGCGCGGCCGAAGACGACAGGGCCTGCTTGACGAAGGCGCGCACGTCCTCGGCGGTGATGCGGTCTTTGGGACCGGAACCCTTGACCTTGCTGAGGTTCACCCCCAGTTCACGGGCGAACTTGCGCACCGACGGCGATGCGTGCGGCAGTTGGCCGGGCTTGAGGTTGGCGTCTTCCAGCGCGGCGGCCGGGGCCGGGCGCGAGGCGGGCGCGGCCGGGGCGGCTTCCGACTTGGCTTCGGCCTTCGGCGCGGCGGCGGCTTCGGTCTTGGTAGCAGAAGCGGTGGCAGCGGCAGCGGCCGGCGCGGCGGCAGGCGCGCTGCCTTCCACCACGACCACGATCGAGCCCTTGGCGACCTTGTCGCCGACCTTGACCTTCACTTCCTTGACCACGCCGCCTTGCGAGGCGGGGATTTCCATCGAGGCTTTGTCGGACTCGACGGTGATGAGGCTTTGCTCGGCCTTGATGGTGTCGCCGACGGCGACCATGACTTCGATGACTTCCACTTCCTTGAAGTCGCCGATGTCCGGCACTTCGATCTCGATCGGGCCGCTGGCGGCGGCCGGCGCAGCCGCTTCCGCCTTGGCGACGGGCGCGGCGGCGGCAGCCTGCTTGGGCGCTTCCTTGGCTTCGGCCTTGGGGGCTTCTTCCTTGGCGGCCGGTGCGGCGGCGTCTGCCGCTTCCACTTCGAGCACTACGGCGCCTTCGGCGACCTTGTCGCCGACCTTGACAGTGATCGACTTCACCACCCCGCCCTGCGAGGCGGGGATTTCCATCGAAGCCTTGTCGGATTCGACGGTAATCAGGCTCTGCTCGGCCTTGATCGTGTCGCCCACCGCCACCAGCACTTCAATGACTTCCACTTCCTTGAAGTCGCCGATGTCGGGAACCTTGATTTGCACGACGTTGCTCATGTCTCTTTACCCTCAGGCGTATTGCGGGTTGGCTTTGTTCGGATTGATGCCGTACTTCTTGATGGCTTCGGCCACCTTGGCAACCGGCACCTTGCCTTCGTCGGCCAGCGCGCGCAGCGCGGCGACCACGACGAAGTGGCGATCCACTTCGAAGTGCTCACGCAGCTTGGCACGGAAATCCGAGCGGCCGAAACCGTCGGTGCCCAGCACCTTGTATTCGCGGCCCTTGGGCACGAACGGGCGGATCTGGTCGGCGAACAGCTTCATGTAGTCGGTCGACGCGATGATCGGGCCTTCCGTCTTGGCCAGCTGCTCGGTGACGTAGGCCACCTGGGGCTTCTTCTCGTCGGGGTGCAGCATGTTGTGGCGCTCGGCGTCCAGGCCGTTGCGGCGCAGCTCGGTGAAGCTGGTGACGCTCCAGAGGTCGGATGCCACGCCCCAATCGGCTTCCAGCAGCTCTTGCGCGGCCATGACTTCGCGCAGGATCGTGCCCGAACCCATCAGTTGCACGCGGTTCTTGCCCTTGCCGTGCGACTTGAGCTTGTACATGCCCTTGATGATGCCTTCCTCGTCGCCCTGGGTCAGACCGGGCTGCGGGTAGTTTTCGTTCATCACCGTCAGGTAGTAGTAGACGTTTTCCTGGTCTTCCACCATGCGCTTCAGGCCATGCTGGATGATGACGGCCAGTTCATGGCCGAACGTCGGGTCGTACGAGACGCAGTTGGGGATGGTCGAGGCCAGGATATGGCTGTGGCCGTCTTCGTGCTGCAAGCCTTCGCCGTTCAGCGTGGTGCGGCCCGCGGTGCCGCCCAGGAGGAAGCCGCGCGCCTGCATGTCGCCGGCAGCCCAGGCCAGGTCGCCGATGCGCTGGAACCCGAACATCGAGTAGTAGATGAAGAACGGGATCATGATGCGGTTGTTCGAGGAGTACGACGTGGCCGCCGCAATCCACGAGCTCATCGCGCCCGCTTCGTTGATGCCTTCCTGCAGGAGCTGGCCGTCGGCCGCTTCCTTGTAGTACATGACCTGGTCCTTGTCGACCGGGGTGTACTTCTGGCCTTCCGGCGCGTAGATGCCGATCTGGCGGAACAGGCCTTCCATGCCGAAGGTACGCGATTCGTCGGCCAGGATCGGCACGACGCGCGGACCCAGTTCCTTGTCGCGCAGCACCTGGTTCAGGATGCGCACGAAAGCCTGGGTGGTGGAGATCTCACGGCCTTCGGCGGTGGGTTCCAGCACGGCCTTGAAGGCTTCCAGGGCAGGCGCCTTCAGTTGCTCGTCGGCCTTGGCGCGGCGGCGCGGCAGGTAGCCGCCCAGCGCGGCGCGGCGCTCGTGCAGGTACTTCATTTCGGGCGAATCTTCGGCCGGCTTGAAGTACGGCAGGTCGGCCAGCTGGTCGTCCGGGATGGGGATGCCGAAGCGGTCGCGGAATTCGCGGATCGAGTCCAGTTCCAGCTTCTTTTGCTGGTGGGTCGGGTTCTTGGCCTGGCCCACGTGGCCCATGCCGTAGCCCTTGATGGTCTTGGCCAGGATGACGGTCGGCTGGCCGGTGTGGCTGGTCGCGGCGTCGAACGCGGCGTAGACCTTGTGGGGATCGTGGCCGCCGCGGTTCAGGCGCCAGATGTCTTCGTCGCTCATGCGCGACACGGCTTCAAGCAGCTTGGGGTGCTTGCCGAAGAAGTGCTCGCGCACGAACTTGCCGTCGTTGGCCTTGTACGCCTGGTACTCGCCGTCGACGGTTTCTTCCATGATCTTGCGCAGGATGCCTTCCTTGTCGTGCGCCAGCAGCGGGTCCCAGTAGCCGCCCCAGATCAGCTTGATGACGTTCCAGCCCGAACCGCGGAAGTCGCCTTCGAGTTCCTGGATGATCTTGCCGTTGCCGCGCACCGGGCCGTCCAGGCGCTGCAGGTTGCAGTTGACGACGAAGATCAGGTTGTCGAGCTTTTCGCGGGCCGCCAGGGCGATGGCGCCCAGCGACTCGGGTTCGTCCATTTCGCCGTCGCCGCAGAACACCCAGACCTTGCGGTTGCTGGTGTCGGCGATCCCGCGGGCGTGCAGGTACTTCAGGAAACGGGCCTGGTAGATGGCCATCAGCGGGCCCAGGCCCATCGACACCGTGGGGAACTGCCAGAAGTCGGGCATCAGCTTCGGATGCGGGTACGACGACAGGCCCTTGCCGTCCACTTCCTGGCGGAAGTGGTTCAGCTGTTCTTCGGTCAGGCGGCCTTCGAGGTAGGCGCGGCCGTACATGCCGGGCGAGGTGTGGCCCTGGAAGTAGACCAGGTCGCCGCCGTGGCCTTCGTCTTCGGCGTGCCAGAAGTGATTCTGGCCGCAGCCGATCATGGTGGCCAGCGAGGCGAACGACGCGATGTGGCCGCCCAGGTCGCCGCCGTCCGGCGGGTTGTGCTTGTTGGCCTTGACCACCATGGCCATGGCGTTCCAGCGCACGTACGAGCGGATGCGCGATTCCAGTTCCAGGTTGCCCGGATGCGCGGGCTCCAGGCCCGGGGGAATCGTGTTGACGTAAGCGGTATTCGGCGAGAACGGGATGTGGGCGCCGGAACGACGGGCTTCGTCGATCAGGCGTTCCAGCAGGTAATGTGCGCGCTGCGGTCCTTCGCGATCAAGGACTGCCGCCAGGGCTTCGAGCCACTCCTGGGTTTCAAGGGTGTCTTCGTCGTTGGCAGCCTGCACGGCGCCAGCCTGGGCGAAAGAGGACATCGTGTGTCTCCTGTTGGGGTTCGTTCGTGACCACACCCGCTTATTTGATCTACTCGCGGACACGCCATGGTAGCTGGGATCAACCGGGCTACCCTGC
The DNA here is from genome assembly GCF_902859705.1 of Achromobacter deleyi. Taxonomy (GTDB): domain Bacteria; phylum Pseudomonadota; class Gammaproteobacteria; order Burkholderiales; family Burkholderiaceae_B; genus Achromobacter; species Achromobacter deleyi. The sequence continues at coordinate 18,807 of NZ_CADIJO010000031.1, forward strand.
CATGCATGGGTCGGGGTGTTGTGCTAGAGACCGGCTACTGGATGAGCGGTATCTCTCTATCAGCCGGCATTCTAAGAAAGAAGATTAACCGGTCGCAAGGAAAATTTCATGTTGCGGTACGGCATTTCATAATGCGAAAATATGAATGCAAGCTGAAAAGGATGAGAGCCACTTTTTTAGCCGATCTCCTTGTTCGCGGGCTTGATTCCCGGCAATTCCGTTCCGACACGCACTAAAATGCCGGGTCTATCCGGCCCGAATTCCATGTCCAGCGCGCCCAAGTCCAATATACCCACGCCGTTCCACGACCACGCCCGCACGCGCCGCCGCGGGGTGTACTGGGTCACGCCCGCGATGGTGCTGATCCTCTATATCTGTGTGATGGGGGTGTTCTTCTGGTTGCAGCGCATCCATGACGACAGCGTCATGTTCGTGACCATCGACCAGGAAATGCGGCAGCAGCGCCTGATCTGGGTGGTGCTGGCGCTGTCCTGCGTGATCGTCATCAGCCTCCTGATGCTGTGGCGCTATACCCGTTTTCGCTCGGCGGCCGAGGCCGCGCTCATCGCCGAAACGGGTTTTCGCCGCGCCATGGAAAACTCCATGTCCACCGGCATGCGGGTGCTCGACATGGAAGGCCGCATCGCCTACGTCAACCCGGCGTTCTGCCGCATGATCGGCTGGAACGAAGCCGACCTGATCGGCCGCAGCCCGCCCTTCCCATATTGGGTGCCCGGCCGCCACGAGCAGCACCAGCACACGCTGGACGTGCTGATGTCCGGCAAGACGCCCAGCAGCGGCCTGGAAGTCGAGGCCCAGCGGCGCGACGGCTCGCGCTTCACGGCGCGCATGTACGTGTCGCCCCTGCTGGACCCCAACGGCAACCAGATCGGCTGGATGACGTCCATGACCGACATCACCGAGCCCAAGCGCATCCGCGAGGCCCTGACGGCCGCGCACGAACGCTTCATGACGGTGCTGGAAGGCCTGGATGACGCCATCTCGGTCACGGCCGATACCCACGACGGGCTTGAGCTGCTGTTCGCCAACCGCACTTACCGCCGCGTGTTCGGCGCCCAGACGGGCGGCCACGACGAACTGCTGGCCGGCCGCCGCGGCCGCTTCACCGATGAGTCCGTCGAAGTGTTCGCGCCGTCGGTGCAGCGCTGGTTCGAAGTGCACCACCGCATGCTGGCCTGGACCGACGGGCGCCGCGTGCGCATGCAGGTGGCGCGCGACATCACCGAGCGCCGCACCCACGAAGAAGCCTCGCGCGTGCAGCAGGAAAAGATCCAGCTGACCAGCCGCCTGACCACCATGGGCGAAATGGCCTCGTCGCTGGCGCACGAGCTGAACCAGCCCCTGACCGCCATCGCCAACTACAGCATGGGCGCCGTGGCCCTGGTCAAGGCCGGCCACACCAGCCCCAACATGCTGTTGCCCGCCCTGGAAAAGGCCGCCTCGCAGGCCGAGCGCGCCGGCAAGATCATCAGCCGCATCCGCGAATTCGTGAAGCGCAGCGAGCCGCGCCGCCAGCGCGTGGCCATCGGCCGCATTGTCGACAATGCCATCGGCTTTGCCGAAATCGACGCCCGCAAGCGCCGCATCCGCATCGACAGTTTCGTGCCGTCCAACGCCCCCGACGTGCTGGCTGACCCCATCCTGATCGAACAGGTGCTGCTCAATTTGCTCAAGAATGGCCTGGAAGCCATGGAAAAGAGCGAGTCCGACGAGCTCAAGGTGGCGGTCATCCTGCACGAACAGCACATCGAAGTGGCGGTGGTCGACCGCGGCCACGGCCTGGCCGAGCCGGAACGCCTGTTCGAACCCTTCTTCAGCACCAAGACCCAGGGCCTGGGCATGGGACTGAATATCTGCCGTACCATTATCGAATCGCACCACGGCCGCCTTTGGGCGGACCCCAATCCCGCCGGCGGTACTATTTTCCGCTTTACCCTGCCCTGCGCTGCGTCTCAGACGCAGGCTCAGAATGATCAGTCCGAGGAGTTGCACGCATGAACACGCCCCACCTGTCGAGCACGGTATTCATTGTTGATGACGACGAAGCGGTCCGCGATTCGCTGCGCTGGCTGCTGGAAGCCAACGGCTATCGCGTCCGCGCCTACGCCAGCGGCGAATCCTTCCTGGAAGACTACGACGCCAGCCAGATCGGGGTGCTGATCGCCGACGTGCGCATGCCCGGCATGAGCGGCCTGGAACTGCAAGAGCAGCTCATCGCCCGCAACGCCCCGCTGCCCATCGTCTTCATCACCGGCCACGGCGACGTGCCCATGGCCGTGTCGACCATGAAGAAAGGCGCCGTCGACTTCCTCGAAAAGCCGTTCAACGAATCCGACCTGCGCGAAATCGTGGCGCGCATGCTTGAGCAGGCCACGCAACGCGTGAGCAAGCACCAGGCCCAGAAGGACCACGAAGCCATGCTGGCGCGCCTGACCGCGCGCGAGCAGCAGGTGCTGGAGCGCATCGTCGCCGGCCGCTTGAACAAGCAGATCGCCGACGACCTGGGCATCAGCATCAAGACCGTCGAGGCGCACCGCGCCAACATCATGGAAAAACTTGAAGTGACCACCGTTGCTGATTTGATGAAAGTGGCTTTGGCCAAACCCGAGGCACACGCATGACCGCTAGGATTATCGACGGCGCTGCCCTGTCGCAGCGCATTCGCGAAGAAGTCGCCCAACGCGTCGCCGCCCTGGCCGCCAAGGGCACGCGCCCCGGGCTGGCCGTGGTGCTGGTCGGCGAAGACCCGGCGTCGCAAGTGTATGTCCGCAACAAGGTCGCGGCCTGCGAAAAGGCCGGACTGCACTCCGTGAAAGAGCAGTACCCCGCCGACATGACCGAGGCCGACCTGCTGGCCCGCATCGACAAGCTGAACCGCGATCCGTCCATCCACGGCATCCTGGTGCAGCTGCCGCTGCCCAAGCACATGGACTCCCACAAGGTCATCGAAGCCATCGCGGCCGAAAAGGACGTGGACGGCTTTCACATCAGCAACGCCGGCCTGCTCATGACGGGCCAGCCGCTGTTCCGTCCCTGCACGCCCTACGGCGTGATGAAGATGCTGGAATCCGAAGGCGTGGCCCTGCGCGGCGCCGAAGCCGTCATCGTGGGCGCCAGCAACATCGTGGGCAAGCCCATGGCCATGCTGCTGCTGGCCGCCGGCGCCACCATCACGATCTGCAATTCCAAGACGCGCGACCTGGCGGCCCAGACCCGCCGCGCCGACGTCCTGGTGGTCGCCACCGGCAAGCCCGGCATGATCGACGGCTCGATGGTCAAGCCCGGCGCCGTCGTCATCGACGTCGGCATCAACCGCGGCGCCGACGGCAAGCTGTGCGGCGACGTGGACTTCGCATCCGCCAGCCAGGTGGCCGGCGCCATCACGCCCGTGCCGGGCGGCGTAGGCCCCATGACCATCGCCATGCTGCTGGTCAACACCGTCGAAGCGGCGGAACGGGCCGCCGCCTGAAACCGGCCGTCCGCCCCACTGCGGCGCCCCTGTGGGTTTGCCCCGCGCCCTTTCGAGGGACGGGGGGCAAACCCATAATCGTTTCTGGGCGCGGCCAGCGTCACCCGCCGCGGCCCGCGCGCCTGCCGCAAGCGACGCCCTTGCTTTTCGGCGCGCCGCCCCAACCTGATCCTTATGTTTGCCGGTGCGCTCGCGTGCTGCCCGCCCCCCTCTTACGCAATTGGTAACGCCATGACCCAGAATCCCCTGCTCGCCCCCGTCTCCGAACTGGTCGATTACCAGGCGGTCAAGCCCGCCCACGTGGTGCCGGCCATCGAAGAACTGCTGGGCATCGCCCGCCAGGCCGTGGACCGCGCCGCCGACCCGGCGCTGGCGCCCACCTGGGAAGCCGTGGTCGAGCCGCTGGATACGGCGTCCGAACGCTTGTGGCGCGCCTGGTCGGTGGCCGGCCACCTGAACGCCGTGGTCAACACGCCCGAACTGCGCGAGGCCTACAACGCCGCCCTGCCGCTGGTGACGGAATTTTCCACCTGGGTCGGCCTGCACGAAGGCTTGTACCAGCAGTACCAGCGCCTGGCCGCCGCGCCCGATTTCGCATCGTGGACGCCGGTGCGCCGCCGCATCGTGGAAATGGCCCTGCGCGACTTCCGCCTGAGCGGCGTCGAGCTGCGCGGCGCCGACCGCGAGCGCTATGCCGCGATTTCCGACCGCGAAGCCCAGGCCTCGCAGAAATTCTCTGAAAACGTGCTGGATGCCATCGACGCGTGGTCGCTGGTGGTCGAGGACGAATCCCGCCTGAAGGGCATCCCGGCCGACGTGCTGGCCGCCGCCCGCGCCGCCGCCGACGAAGACGGCAAGACCGGCTGGAAGCTGACGCTGAAGATGCCCTGCTACCTGCCGGTGATGCAATACGCGCAGGACCGCACGCTGCGCGAAGCGCTGTACCGCGGCTACGGCACGGTGGCCTCTGAACAGGGCGATGCCCAGTTCGACAATTCCCCGCTGATCGAAGAACTGCTGTCGCTGCGCGCCGAAGAATCCAACCTGCTGGGGTTGGGCACGTTCGCCGCGCTGCGCCTGCAGACCCGCATGGCGCGCGACGCCGCCGAAGTCACCGGTTTCCTGCGCGACCTGGCCGCGCGCGCCAAGCCCTACGCCGAACGCGACCTGGCCGAACTGAAGGCCTACGCCGCCGCCGAACTCGGCCTGGCCGACCTGCAACCTTGGGACGTGGGCTATGCGTCCGAACGCCTGCGCGAATCGCGCTACGCGTACTCGGAAGACGAGGTCAAGCAGTACTTCACCGAGCCGCGCGTGCTGGCCGGCCTGTTCGAGGTCATCGAAACGCTGTTCGACGTGCGCCTGGCCGAAACCCCGGTGTCGTCCTGGCATGCAGACGTGCGCGGCGTGCGCGTCGAAAGCCCCAAGGGCGACCTGATCGGCTATCTGTACCTGGACCTGTACGCCCGCTCGGGCAAGCAAAGCGGCGCCTGGGTCGACAGCGAGCGCACCCGCCGCGTCGTGGCCGGCCGCGTGCAGACGCCCATCGCCTACCTGACCTGCAATTTCTCGCGCCCCAACGGCGACCGCGCCGCCGTGCTGACGCACGATGACGTCATCACCCTGTTCCACGAAACCGGCCACGCCCTGCACGCGCTCTTGTCCGAAGTGGACGAGCCCGGCGCCGCCGCCTTCGCCAGCGTCGAATGGGACGCCATCGAGCTGCCCTCGCAGTTCATGGAAAACTTCTGCTGGGAATGGGCCGTGGTGCAAAAGCTGTCGGCCCACGTCGATACCGGCGAACCGCTGCCGCGCGCGCTCTACGACCGTCTGGTCGCCGCCCGCAACTACCAGAGCGGCATGCAGACCGTGCGCCAGATCGAATTCGCGCTGTTCGACATGCTGATGCACGACCGCGCCAAGGGCGCGTCCATCGACGAAGTGCTGGCCCTGCTGCAGCAGGTGCGCAGCGAGGTCGCGGTGCTGTTCCCGCCGGCCTGGCACCGCCTGCCGCACGCGTTCTCGCACCTGTTCGCAGGCGGCTACGGCGCGGGCTACTACAGCTACAAGTGGGCCGAGGTGCTGTCCGCCGACGCTTACGAGGCCTTTGAAGAAGCGGCCGCTGGCCAGGCAGGCAACGCCCTGGGCACGCTGGACCCGGCCACCGGCGCGCGTTTCCGCCGCGAAGTGCTGGCCGTGGGCGGATCGCGTCCGGCCGCCGAATCGTTCGCCGCGTTCCGTGGCCGTGCGCCGCGCATCGACGCCTTGCTGCGTCACAGCGGCATGCAGCCGGCCTGAGGCCTGCGCACAGCGTTACTGCCCGCCGGGCCGGCGCGCTGACACCACCAGCCAGCGCCCGTGCAGCGATGAATCCGACCCAGCCTGCCGCCAGAAGTGGCGGCTGGGTTCGTCCTGGGCGCGTTTGAGGCGGGCTTGGCAATCGCGCCGCGCCGGCCACGCCAGCAGCCGGTCAAGCCAGGGGCCCTGGCCGGCTTCGACCACATTGTGCAGGGTGATGTCGGCAAAGCCCTGGTCCGCCAGCAGCCGATGCAATTGCACGAAGCCCCAGGGCAACGGCATCGCACTCGCGGTGCCGCCGGGCGGGCTCGATTGCGCCGAGGAACCGGCCTGGAACCCACGCTTGAGCGCCTGAAGCCGGGCACGCACATCGGCCGCATTCGGCGCGGTCAGCACCAGCGTGCCGCCGGGGCGCAACGCTTGGCGCAACGCCTGGACCAGCAGGCCGGGATCGGCCGCCTGATGGATGGCTTCGCTGCAGACGACCGCGTCGTACGGTGCCTGCACGGGCAGCGGCGATTCCAGGTCGTGCACCGTCAGCCGGCGATAGCCATTGGCCGATTCGGGCAAGCCGGCCGGGCCGATGCCGTCCACCTCGACGTCGCGCCCCGTGGCCGGGCGCGCCATGTCGCCCAGCCAACCGCGGTTGCACGGGGCATCCAGCACGCTGTCCGCCCGCCGGCTGCGCAGGATGTCCAGCACTACCGGGTAATACGGAAAATAGGGATAGCCCAGCGCATGGGTGGCCGCAGTATTCATGGATGACGCCTCGCCGGTTCGGTTACTGACACGGCCCTGAATGTATGCGCTGCCGCGCGCCGCGGGGGCCGTTTTGGCAGAAGGCCAACAATATTCAGACAAAGCTTCACAAGTGCCCTTTGCGCCAGGACAAGTCCGCGTCTGCCGGCCCGCCGGCCGCCCCCACCCAAGCAGGTAGAATCGACGGGTTTATCCCCCAACCGGCGATGGAACTCATGCGACACCTGAACACCGGCCGCGCCTGGCGCGGCCTGCTGCTGGCCCTGTGCGTACTGCTCGCCGCGTGCGGCGACCGCAACGTCGACTGGAAGCTGTACAACGTCCGCGGCCACCTGCCCGACCTGAAGTTCTCGTTGCCGGGCGCCGGCGGCAAGACCGTCAGCAGCGACGACCTGAAGGGCAAGACGGTGCTGCTGTTCTTCGGCTATGCCAGCTGCCCCGACATCTGCCCCACCACCATGGCGCAGCTGTCGGCCGTGTTGCAGAACCTGGGCGACAAGGCCCGCGATGTACGCATCCTGTTCGTCAGCGTCGATCCGCACCGGGACACGCCCGACATCCTGCAGGCCTACGTCAACGCCTTCAACAACAACGCCATCGGCGTGACCGGCAACGAAAAGCAGGTGGCCGACCTGGCGCGGCGCTACCGCGTGGCCTACCAGATCGAAAAGCCCAGGCCGGGCGACGATGCCGACCAGTACGAAGTCACGCACAGCCGCGGCGTGTATATATTCGACAAGGAAGGCCGCGCGCGGCTGCTGGCCTCGGACACCGACAGCATCGAGACGCTGACCCACGACCTGCGCCAGCTGATCGATCTGACGTCCTGACGATTGCTTCACCCGCACGACACCGGCGCGATGCGGCGCAGCATGTTGCGCCCTCGCCCCACATACCAGTTGTTACAGCCCCTGCGCGGCGCGCGTGAGTAATATCAGGACGCATCGCCCCTTTACCCTCGCAAGGAGTACGCGCATGAGCATCATCATCATGATCATCGTCGGGTTCATCGTGGGCCTGATCGCCCGCGCGATCATGCCCGGAGACCAGAACATGGGGATCATCATGACCACCATCCTGGGCATCATCGGCGCCGTCGTGGCCGGTTTCCTGGGCCAGAACCTGGGCTGGTACGCCCCGGGCGAACCGGCAGGCTGGATCGGTTCGATCGTCGGCGCCATCATCGTCCTGTTCGTGGTGGGCCTGGTCACCAAGAAACGCGGCTGACGCTCCGTCGCGCACGCCAGAAACAAAGCGGGCCGATCTTTCGATCGGCCCGCTTTTTTTTGCGCCGCCCCGTGCTGCGAGGCGGTGCACCATGCCGGATGCAGCGTCAGCCGGGCTGCGCCTGGCCCGCCGCCGGCGCGGCCGCGCCATCGGCCGGCTGCGCCGCGGTGACGGTGCGCTCGGTCCAGCCGCCGCCCAGCACCTTGTACAAGGTCACCAGGTTCGACAGGCGCGTCAGGCGCGTGTTCACCAGCGTCTGCTGGGCGTTGTACAGCGAACGCTGCGAGTCCAGCACCGTCAGGTAGTCGTCGATACCCTGGCGAAAACGCTGGTCGGACAGGTCGTAGGCGCGCTGGTTGGCGGACACCAGCAACTGTTGCGCCTGGATCTGCTCGTCCAGCGTGCCGCGCCCGGCCAGGGCGTCGGCGACCTCGCGAAAGCCCGTCTGGATGGACTTTTCGTACTGCGCGACCTGGATGTTCTTCTGCACCTTGGCCAGGTCCAGATTCGCCAGCAGCGAGCCGCCCGCGAAGATCGGCACGGTGATCTGGGGCACGAAGCTCCAGGCGCCGGAACCGCCGTCGAACAGGCCGCCCAGGCTGGCGCTGGCCGTGCCGGCGTTGCCGGTCAGGCTGATGGTCGGGAAGAACGCGGCGCGCGCCGCGCCGATGTTGGCGTTGGCGCCCTTCAACTGGTGCTCGGCCGCGCGGATGTCCGGGCGGCGCGCCAGCAGTTCGGACGGCAGCCCGGCCGGCAAGGCGGTGGGCAGCATGCCGTCGTCCAGCTTGACGGCGTTGTCCAGCGCCGCCGTCATGTCCGGCGACAGCGGCTGGCCCACCAGCAGTACCAGCGCGTTGCGGTCCTGCGCGGCCTGGCGTGTGTATTGCGACAGGTTGCTCTGCGCGGTGCGCAGCGACACTTCGGCCTGGCTCAGGTCCAGCGCCGTGGACAGGCCCTGGTCGAAGCTTTGCTTGGTGAGCTTGTACGAATCGTCCTGGCTCTTGAAGGTGTCGCGGGTCAGGTTCAGCAGTTCCTGGTCGGCGCGCAGCGTCAAGTAGGCGTTGGCCACTTCGGCGATCAGCGTCAACTGGGTCGCCGTGCGGGTTTCGTCCAGCGCCAGGTAGGATTCCAGCGCCTTGTCGCTCAGGCTGCGGATGCGGCCGAACAGGTCCAGTTCCCACGACGACAGCGCGGCGCCCACCTGGTAGCTATGGCTGGTGGTGGCCTGGCCGCTGGCCGACAGGTCGGCCGGCGTGCGCTGCGCGGTTTCCTTGCCGGCGATGCCCACGCTGGGCAGCAGGTCGGCGCGCTGGATGCGGTATTGCGCCCGGGCGGCCTCGACGTTCAGGGCCGCCACGCGCAGGTCGCGGTTGTTGGCCAGCGACTGCTCGATCAGTTGCTGCAGCAGCGGATCGGTGAAGAAGTCGCGCCACCCGATGTCGGCAGTTGCCACGCCGGTGCCGGCCGCGTCCGCCTTGTAGGACGGACCGGTCGGGTACGACGAGGACACCGGCGCATCGGGCCGTTCGTAGGTCGGGGCCAGCGAGCAGCCCGCCAGGGCCGCCGCCAGGGAAACAGACAGCAAGGTTCTCATCTGAAGCTTCATTGCGGTTTTCCTTCGACGGACACGTCCTGCGCATCGTTGGCGCTGGGGTCGTGCTTGTCGCGCCGCGCGCTCATGCGTTCCACCTTGAACAGGCGCAGCATGATCACGAAGAACGCGGGGACGAAGAAGATGGCCAGGAAGGTCGCGGTCAGCATGCCGCCGATCACGCCGGTACCGATGGCGTTCTGGCTGCCCGAACCGGCGCCCGACGAGATCGCGAGCGGCACCACGCCCAGGATGAACGCCAGCGACGTCATCAGGATGGGGCGCAGACGCTGGCGAGCCGCGTGGATGGCCGATTCGGTCAGGCTGGCGCCGGCCTCGTAGTGCTCTTTGGCGAACTCCACGATCAGGATGGCGTTTTTGGCCGCCAGCCCGATTGTCGTCAACAAGCCCACCTGGAAGTACACGTCGTTGGACAGGCCGCGCAGCAGCGTGGCCGCCAGCGCGCCGATGATCCCCAGCGGCACCACCAGCATGACCGCCGTCGGGATGCTCCAGCTTTCATACAGTGCCGCCAGGCACAGGAACACCACGATCAGCGAAATCGCGTACAGCGCGGGAGCCTGGGCGCCCGACAGCCGTTCTTCGTACGACATGCCGGTCCATTCGAAACCGACGCCCACCGGCAGCTTGCTGGCGATGCGTTCCATTTCGTTCATGGCCGCGCCCGAGCTGTAGCCCGGCGCCGCCTGGCCCTGGATGTTGAAGGACGGCACGCCGTTGTAGCGGTTCAGCTTTTGCGGGCCGAAGCTCCAGGTGGCCTTGGCGAACGCCGAGAAAGGCACCATGTCGCCGTTGTTGTTGCGCACGTACCATTTGTCCAGGTCGTCGGGCAGCATGCGCGAGGACGCTTCGCCCTGTGCGAACACCTTCTTGACCCGGCCGCGATCGATGAAGTCGTTGACGTACGACGAGCCCCACGCGGTCGACAGCGTGCTGTTGATGTCCGACACGGACACGCCCAGCGCACGCGCCTTTTCACGGTCGATATCCAGCTGGTACTGCGGCGCGTCTTCGATGCCGTTGGGGCGCACGCCCTGCAGGATCTTGCTTTGCGCGGCTTCGCCCAGCAACTGGTTGCGCGCGGCCAGCAGCTTGTCATGGCCCACGCCGGCGCGGTCCATCAGCTGGAAGTCGAAACCGTCGACGTTGCCCAGTTCCATCACCGAGGGCGGCGGCACCACGAACAGCTGGGCGTCGCGCTGGGTCTTCCTGAAGTGGGCGTTGGCGCGCGCCGCCACGGCGGCCGCCTTCAACTTGGCGTCGCCGCGCTCTTCCCAGTCACGCAGCTTGATGAACAGGATCGAGGCGTTCTGGCCCCGGCCGCCGAAATTGAAGCCGTTGACGGCGAACACGGAGGTGACGGCGTCTTTTTCCTCGGTCAGGAGGTAGTTGGTGGCTTCGTCGATGACGGCCTTGGTGCGTTCGGCGGTGGCGCCGGCCGGGGTCTGGATCTGGGCGAACAGAATGCCCTGGTCTTCGCCCGGCAGGAACGCGGTCGGGATGCGGGTGAACATCCAGCCCATCGCGATGACGATGGCCAGGTACACCACCATCAGGCGCTTGGTGCGGCCCAGGCCGCGCGCCACGGTGTTGGCGTAGCCGTTGCTGCTGCGCTCGAACGTGCGGTTGAACCAGCCGAAGAAGCCGCGCTTGGTGCCGTGGTGGCCCTTGGGAATGGGCTTGAGCAGCGTGGCGCACAAGGCCGGCGTGAAGACGATGGCCACGATCACCGACAGCACCATCGAGGACACGATGGTGATGGAGAACTGGCGGTAGATCACGCCCGTGGAGCCGCCAAAGAACGCCATCGGGATGAACACGGCGGCCAGCACCATGGCGATGCCGATCAGCGCGCCGGTGATCTGGCCCATGGATTTACGCGTGGCCTGCTTGGGCGTCAGGCCCTCTTCGGCCATCACCCGTTCCACGTTTTCCACCACCACGATGGCATCGTCCACCAACAGGCCGATGGCCAGCACCATGCCGAACATTGTCAAGGTATTGATGGAATAGCCGAACGCGGCCAACACGCCGAACGTACCCAGCAGCACCACCGGCACCGCCAGCGTCGGAATCAACGTGGCGCGGAAGTTCTGCAGGAACAGGTACATCACCAGGAAGACCAGGATGATGGCTTCGATCAGCGTCTTGAACACTTCCTCGATGGACAGGCTGACGAACGGCGTCGTGTCGTACGGATAGACGACGTCCATGCCCGGCGGGAAGTACGGCTTCAGGTTGTTGATGGTGTCGCGCACCGCCTGGGCCGTATCCAGCGCGTTGGCGCCCGGGGCCAGCTTGATCGCCAGGCCCGAAGCGGGCTTGCCGTTGAAGTAGCTGTCGATGGCGTAGGTCTGGCCGCCCAGTTCGATGCGGGCGACGTTGGCCAGGCGCACCTGGGAACCATCGGGATTGACCTTGAGCAGGATGCGGCCGAAGTCTTCCGGCTTTTCCAGGCGCGAGGGGCCGATGATGGTGGCGTTCAGTTGCTGGCCGCGCACGGCGGGCAGGCCGCCGAGCTGGCCGGACGACACCTGGACGTTCTGCTCTTTGATGGCGTTGACCACGTCGACCGTGGTCAGGCCATAGTTCACCAGCTTGGCCGGATCGAGCCAGATGCGCATGGCGTACTGCGAGCCGAACAGCTGGAAGTCACCCACGCCCTCGGTACGGCTGATGGGGTCCTGGACGTACGAGGCGACGTAGTCGGCCAGGTCGTCCTTGGTCATCGTGCCGTCGGTGGACACGAAGCCCGCCACGATCAGGAAGTTCTTGGTGGCCTTGGTGACGCGAATGCCCTGCTGCTGCACTTCCTGCGGCAAGAGCGGTTGCGCCAGCGACAGCTTGTTCTGCACCTGCACCTGGGCGGTGTCGGGGTTGGTGCCCTGGCGGAACGTCAGCGTGATGGACATGCTGCCGTCGGAGTTGCTTTCCGAGGAAATGTACTCCAGGCCGTCAAGGCCGTTCATCTGCTGCTCGATCACCTGCACCACGGTGTCCTGCACGGTCTGCGCGGACGCGCCCGGGTAGGTCACCGCGATGCCGATGGCCGGCGGCGCGATATTCGGATATTGCGAAACCGGCAGTTTCAGAATGGACAACGCGCCGGCCATCATCAGCACGATCGCGATCACCCATGCGAAAACCGGTCTTTCGATAAAAAACTTTGCCATGCAAGGCTCCCTGACTACTGCTTGGCGGCCGCGGCGCCCGCTTGCGGCTGCTGCGGCGACTTGGCGCCGGCTTCGGTGGCAACCACCTCAACGCCCGGACGCACCATCTGCACGCCTTCCACGATGACCTTTTCGCCGGCCTTCAGGCCGTCGGTAACCAGCCACTGGTCGCCGATGGCGCGATCGGTCTTGAGTTCACGCAGTTCGACTTTGTTCTCGGCGTTCACCACCAGGGCCGTCGGCAGGCCGCGCTGGTTGCGCGTCACGCCACGTTGCGGCACCAGCAGGCCATCGGCCGCCACGCCATCGACCAGGCGGGCACGCACGAACATGCCCGGCAGCAGCCGGCGATCGGGGTTGGGGAACACGGCGCGCAGCGTGACCGAGCCCGTGCCCTGGTCCACCGTCACTTCCGAGAACTGCAGCTTGCCTTGCTGGGTGTATTGCGAACCGTCTTCCAGCGTCAGCGTCACCAGCGCGGCCTGCTCGCCTTCGGCCTTTTTCAGCTGGCCGCTGGCCAGCGCATTCTGCAGGCGCAGCAGCTGGACGCTGGATTGGGTGAGGTCGACGTACATCGGGTCGATCTGCTGGACCGCGGCCAGGGCCGTGGCCTGGTTGGCCGTGACCAGCGCGCCTTCGGTGACGGCCGAGCGGCCGATGATGCCGTCGATGGGCGACAGCACCTTGGTGTAGACCAGGTTGATGCGCGCGGTGTCCAGCGCGGCCTTGGCCGACAGCACGTCGGCAACGGCCTGGTCGCGCGAGGCGACGGCGTTGTCGTAGGTCTGTTGGCTGACGGCGCGGGTGGCGACCAGCGGCTTGTAGCGTTCGGCCAGCAGGGCGGCGGTCTTTTGCTGCGCCTGGGCGCGCGCCAGGGCGGCCTTCTGGCTGTCGAAGCTGGCCTGGTAGAGCGCGGGGTCGATCTGGTAGAGCTGCTCGTTCGCCTTGACCTCGCCGCCTTCGGTGAACAGGCGCTTTTGCACGATGCCGTTGACCTGCGGGCGGACTTCAGCCACGCGGAAAGGCGAGGTGCGGCCAGGCAATTCGGTGGTCAGGGAAACCGGCTTGGTGGTCAGCGTCACCACCGTCACCTGCGGCTTGCCCGCCTGGGGCGCGTCCTGCTTCTTGCCGCAAGCGGCCAACGTCAGAGCCGATGCCGTCAGCGTGACCACCGCCGCGCTGCGCCACATAGCGCTTTTCTTGTTCATAGATTGCATTCCCGATTTCCAACTAAAAAGGTAGCCCTCGCGCCCGCCCATCAGGGGCTGATCGCCCGCTGGAAGGCCCCGGTCGCCGCGGGAGTCGCGGCGGCATCGGCGGCACGTCCCGGACCGCGCGGCGGTCGGGATCGCGAGGATTGACTGGGGTGGTGTTGCCTCAGGCATCAGGCGGGGCTTAGACGCAATGCTGCATTGCAGAAATTGCATTTTGCGTTATCCCGCTCCAGAAACAAAGGGGCATATGGAGAAAACATCATTCCAGATATGGGACAATCTTTCGTCCCAACGTGTGACAGAATCGCTTTCATGAAACGCTTACAAGGCATGGAACTCTTCGTCGAGGTCGCCAAGACGCGTAGTTTTAGCCGCGCCGCGGCCGCGCTGGGTGTCCCGAAATCCACGTTGTCTCGCCAGGTGGCCGAACTTGAACGTTCGGTCGGCCTGCGCCTGCTCAGCCGCACCACCCGCAAGGTCGAGTTGACGGACGCCGGCCGGCTGTACTTCGAACGCTGCCAGCGCATCGTGGCCGAGGCCCAGATCGCCCATGAAGAGCTGCAGAAGCTGGTCGACACGCCGTCGGGGCCGCTGCGGGTGAACATGCCGGCGGATTTCGGCACGGACTTCCTGGCTGAATCGTTCATGGAATTCTCGCGCCGCTACCCCGACGTCACCTTTTTCCTGGACCTTGCCAATCCCGACCACGCGCAGCGCGTGTTCCAGACCTGCGATATTTCCATCGAAATCGGCGATCTGCCCGATTCGACGCAGATTGCGAGGCTGCTGGGCATGCTGCCGGCCCATCTGTACGCCTCGCGCGAATACCTGGAGAAACATGGCGAACCCACGCACCCCAGCGACTTGACCCGCCACGAGTGCATCGAGTTCCGCGCCGAAGGCGCCGGCCGGGTGACCCGCTGGCCGCTGAACAGCGGCGACCAGCACATTCAGTTCACGCCGGGCAACCGGTTTTCCGTGAATGGCGTGGCGATGGCCCGGCGCCTGGCGATGCTGGGCGCGGGAATCACCGTGCTGGTCGGCGGCCAGACCGCCGAACAGAAATCGGGCCAGTTGCGGCGTGTGCTGCCCGATTGGCAGCTGGGCCCGTTTCCGGTGTATGCCGTCACGGAAACACGATTGCTGCCCGCCAAGACCCGGATTTTCATCGAATTCCTGATGGAACGCCTGGGCGGCGACGGGCAGGCGAAGGATACCGCGCCCTTCATGAAATGAAGGCGGTTTGGAAACAGACTGAAAAATTTGTGGCGCGGCGGCCAGGCCCCGCGCCGCGCTGAGCGGCGCGCGGGCGCCGGCCCCTAGAAGCGTTCGTCTTCGCGCAGGTAGCGCCATTGCCCCAGCGGCAGGTCGCCCAGCGACACGCGGCCGATGCGCACGCGCTTGAGTCCCACCACCTTCAGCCCGACCAGTTCGCACATGCGGCGAATCTGGCGCTTCTTGCCTTCGCGCAGCACGAAGCGCAGCTGGTCGTGGTTCTGCCAGCGCACCTGCGCAGGCTTGAGCGCCTTGCCGTCCAGCGACAGGCCATGGTTGAGCAGCGCCAGGCCATGGTCGGACAGGTCGCCCTGCACCCGCACCAGGTATTCCTTGTCGACGCTGGAATCCTCGCCGATCAGGTGCTTGGCGATGCGGCCGTCTTGCGTCAGCACCAACAGGCCCTGCGAATCGATGTCCAGCCGCCCGGCCACGGCCAGGCCGTCCAGGTGGCCGCGTTCGAAGCGCTGCGGGCTGCGGCAGCCCTCGAAGCGTGAGCGCGCGTCGATCAGCGCGACGGCGGGCGTGTAGCCTTTCTCGGCCTGGCCTGACACGTAGCCCACCGGCTTGTTGATGAGGATGGTGACGCGCGAGGTCTGGCGCGCCTGCGCCGCGCGTTCCAGTGTGATGACCTGGTCGGGATAGGCCTTGGCGCCCAGTTCGGACACCACTTCGCCGTCGACCCGGACCCAGCCGCGTTCGATATAGCTGTCGGCCTCGCGGCGCGAACAGAGTCCACGCTCGGACATGAGCTTGGAGATTCGTACTTTTTCCATGGGCGGTATTGTATGCGGAGCCCGGCGCGCGGCCGGTGCCGCGCCTTGCCCGGCGCCCCTGCGGCAATCGGACACAGGGCGCGGGCGCGAATCCGCCCGCGGCCCTTGGCATAATACGCAGCCATGATGAACCTAGCCGTAGCACATCACCCTCCCCTGGCAACGGGCTGGCTGGCCAGCGCCCCGCCCGTGCTGACCCTGGCCCAGCGCCATTGGCTGTTCCGTCCCGGCGCCCTGACCGCCGGCCTGCGCCAGGTCGGCCAGGTACGCCTGCGGGTGCTGGCCGAATACGCCGACGGCGCCCCCGCCGACGAGGCGCGCGCCATGCGCATCGCCCCCGGTTCGCCAGTGTGGGTGCGCGAAGTGCTGATGTCGGTCAATGGCGTGGACAGCGTGCCGGCGCGCAGCCTGACGCCGCTGCGCGCCTCGCACGGCGCCTGGCAAGGCATGCGCCGCCTGTTGACGCGGCCGCTGGCCGACATGCTGTACCACGACAGCACCGTCATCCGTTCGCCGTTCGCGTGCCGGCGCCTGGCCTCGCCCGTGCCGTTCCATGCCACCGCCACCACGGCGCTGGCGCAAGGCGGCCGGCCGCAGGATGCCGACCGCGTCTGGGCGCGCCGCTCGGTGTTCTGGCGCCAGGGCCAGCCGCTGCTGGTGGCCGAATGCTTCCTGCCGGGCTTCTGGGAACAAGTGGCGGGCCGCCAGGCGCCGCCCCTGGTGCCGCACCAGCGCACCCCGCGCTGATCGTTGCGCGCGGCGCGCCCTGCCCGCGCGCTCAGGCATGCGCGGGCCGCGGCCGGGTATCCACCGCCAGGCACAACAGCGCCGTCAGCAGCGCCAGGCCCACGTGGCCGATGTACAGCGGATCGAAATCCGCATGGCTCAGCGAACCCTTGCCCAGCAGCAGCACGGTCAGCGCCACGCCCAGCACCGCGCCGATCTGCCGCGTCGCCTGGTTGACGGCGCTGCCCACCGCATAGTGCTGCGGCGGCAAGCGATTCACGGCGGCGCCGGCCAGTGACGGCAGCACCATGCCCACGCCCAGGCCGCTCAGGATCAGGCCCGGCAGCCACTGCGTCAGATACGCAGGCTCGGCGCCCGGCACCAGCAGGAACCACAGGCCGCTGGCCGCATACACCAGCGCCCCGCCCACCAGGAAGGGCCGATGGCCCCTGCGCGCGGCCAGCTTGCCCGTGATGATGGCCGTGGGCATCACCAGCAGCGGCCCCGGTGTGACGGCTAGGCCGGCGCGCGGCAGGCTGTAGTGCCAGACCCCCGTCATGTAGAAGAAGAAGGCGAAGAACATCATCGCGAACGCAATGCCGAAGCTGAGCGTGGCCAGGTTCACGTAGCGGTAGGTGCGATGCTTGAACAATGACAGGTCCACCAGCGGATGCGGCGTGGTGCGGGCCCAACCCACGAAGGCCGCCAGCGAGACCAGCCCCACGGCCGCCACCATCCACAGCTCGCCGCGCGTCCAGGTGGGCGACTCGGACTGCACGATGGACAACGCCACCGCGCCCACGCCCACCATCAGCAGCGCCATGCCCACGCCATCGACGCGGCGGCGCGCTTCGGGCCGCACCGATTCCACCAGCCGGCTGGCGCCGAACCACAGCGACAGCGCGCCCAGAGGCAGGTTGATGTAGAACGCCCAGGGCCAGCCGGCGGCGTCCACTACGAAGGCGCCCAGGCTGGGGCCGACCGCCGCCGCCAAGCCCGCGACGGCGCCCCACAGGCTGACCGCCACCGAACGCTGCGATGCCGGAAAGGCGGCCAGCACGATGGACAGCGACGCGGGCGTCAGCAGCGCGGCGCCGACCGCCTGCGCCACGCGCGCGGCGATCAGCCAGCCCACATTGCCGGCCAGCCCGCAGGCCGCCGACGCCGCCAGGAACAGCAGCACGCCGACCATGAACATGCGCTTGCGGCCATGCGTGTCGGCCAGGCCGCCCGACGGGATCAGCATCGCCGCGTAGACCACGGTGTAGCCATTGAGCACCCACGACATGTCGGCGGCCGAGGCCTCGGGAAAGCCGGCGCGCATGGCGCTGAACGCGGCGTAGAGCATGGTCGCGTCCAGCGAGACCAGGAAGACGGCGACGCTGGCGATCCAGAAGATGGGCCAGGGCGACGCGGCCGCGTGCGGCACGGCGGCGGGCTGGGCCGCCGCGGAAGTTGCAGGGGAGGACATGATGGTCGGACTCGAAAGGGGATATCAGGCTTGCAGGTAGGACGCCTGTTCGGCGGACAGGCCTTGCTTGACCTGGCGGGTCGCATCGTCGGCCAGCACTTCTTCGGAGCCGGCTTCCAGCGCATCGAACGCCGCCTTGACCACCGCGTCGGGGCTGAGCTTGGGCGCATCCAGGTCGCGGGTCAGGTCGGTATCGACAAAGCCCATGTGCAGCCCCAGCACCTGCGTGCCCTGCTCGCGCAGTTCGTGGCGCAGGCCGTTGGTCAGCGCCCAGGCGGCCGACTTGCTCATGCCGTACACGCCCAGGCGCGGGCGGTTGATCCAGCTGGCGATGGACAGCACGTTGAGCAGCGCGCCGCCGCCGTTGGCGGCCAGCCCCGGAGCGAAAGCCTGCGCCACGCGCAAGGAACCAATCAGGTTGGTTTCCAGATGGCGGCGGGTCGATTCGATGGCGTCTTCGGCCAGGAAACCGCCGATGGCCGCAATGCCCGCGTTGTTGATGACCAGCGTCACGTCGCCGGCCTGCGCAGCCGCCGCGGCCACGTCGTCGTCGCGGGTGACGTCCAGCTTGATCGGCACGACGCCAGGCAGCGTGACGCTGGCCGGGTCGCGGGCCCCGGCGTAGACCTTGCGGGCGCCGCGCGCCAGGGCCTCGCGGGCAAAGGCCAGGCCGATGCCGCGATTGGCGCCGGTGATCAGTACGGTTGCGTTCTTCAGTTGCATGATGGGTTCCTTCGGGTTCGCAGCAGTGGCCCTGATGGCGGGGCCGGTTATATAAATATGATGATCATCATATTAAGGGGGTGAAAAAAAGCCGCGCACGGCGGCCGGCGATGACGGGCATCAATGGGAAGCTTGCCCGCCTTCGGTGTCGTATTGATCCAGGATGGACTGGCGCGCCGCGGCCAGCATGGCCCTGCCCTCGGCGTTGTCGCCCAAGGCGCGCGCCAGTTGCATGGCGCCCACCAGGTTCGCGGTGATGGCCATGGCCGCGTGCTCGCCCGCATCGGCCGGCAGCGCCTGCTGCACCGCCCTGACCAGCCCCTGCACCCGTGCGGCGGAGGCTTCGCGCACCTCGACCGATTGGCGCGGCATCTCCGAGGCCAGCGCCGATATCGGGCAACCCGTTTCGCAGCTGACCAGCATTTTCTCGGACAGGTAGCTCTCGACCATGGCGCGCAGCGGGCTGGCGCCTTCGGCCTGGCGGCGGGCCATGCCTTGCGCCATGCGGGCGGCGCCGTCGCGGCCGGCACGTTCCATCGCGGCGGCCAGCATGGCATCGCGCGACGGGAAATGGGCATAGAAGCCGCCGTGGGTCAGACCGGCTTCCTTCATGACGTCGGCCACGCCCACGCCGGCATACCCTTCACGCCGGATCGCGCGCGCGGCCGCTTCCACGATGCGCTCGTGGGATAGCTCTTTGCGGGAGACGGGGCCGGCCATGATCGGGATTCCTCAAATATGATGGTCGTAATATAAATCCGCCCAAAGAACTTTGCACGTTCTTTTTTGTTGCGGCGCAGTATTCATTCTGGAATGGGCGTCGGCCCAGGGGACGGCAGGTTGCCGCCCCACCCTCGCCCGCGTCAGGGCTCGATCAGGCGAGCCACCGCGTCGGCGATGGCCTGGCGCGAATCGGCCGGCGGCACCATGCCGCTGTGGGCCTCGGGGCTGTCAGGCGCGCCCATCCGGGTCAGGGTCAGCACCAGCAGCAGCAGGATCTCGGGGCTGAAGCGCTTGCTGACACGGCCGGCCTCTTGCGCCTGGCGCACGGCGTCGATCTTGTGCCCCATGGACGCCATGGCGGCCGGCGGCAGCGGCTTGCCTTCCAGCTGGTACCAGCCGGCCAGCCGCAGGGTTTCGGGATGCGCCTGGTAGCGGTCGAACAGGCGCACCGCGTAGCCCGGCAGGTCAAAGGCATCGATGGGCACGCTTTCCAGGATGTCTTCGACCATGGCGTCCAGCACGGCGTCGCACAGGCCGTCCTTGCTGCCGTAATAGGCGTAGATCGCCTGCTTGTTGCAGCGGGCAGCGTCGGCGATGCGGTCGACCCGGGCGCCGGCAATGCCATAGGCGGCGAATTCGGCGGCGGCGGCTTCGAGCAGGCGCTTGCGGGTGTCTTCTGAATTTCTGGCCATGGCGAATTATAACCAACCGGTTGGTTGACAACGGAACGACTCGGGTCGTACATTGATGAAACCAACCAGTTGGTTGGAAACTTTGCCGTTCCCCGCAACCCCCGCCTTGCCGACCGGATCTTCCTCATGACCACCCCTCTTACCCAACGCGTCGCCCTGGTGACGGGCGCCTCTTCCGGCATCGGCGAAGCCATTGCCCTGCGATTCGCCTCGATGGGCATCACCACTTACGCCGCCGCGCGCCGCGTCGACCGCATGGCGGCGCTGCGCCAGCACGGCATCCACGTGCTGCCGCTGGACTTGACCGACGCCGCGTCCATCGACGACTGCGTGGCGCAGATCACCGCCCGCCATGGCGGCGTGGACATCCTGGTCAACAACGCCGGCTACGGCGCCTACGGCTCGGTCGAGGAAATGCCCATGGACGAAGCGCGCCGCCAGGTCGAAGTGAACCTGTTCGGCCTGGCGGCGATCACCCGCCGCGTCATCCCGCACATGCGCGAGCAGCGCTGGGGCAAGATCCTGAACATCACGTCCATCGGCGGCGTGCAGGCCGCGCCCTACGGCGGCTGGTACCACGCCACCAAATTCGCGGTCGAAGGGCTGTCGTCGTCGCTGCGCCAGGAACTTGCGCCGTTCGACGTGGACGTGGTGCTGATCCGCCCGGGCGCGATCCGCTCGGAGTGGGCCGACATCGCGGCCGGCCACATGCAGGAGGTGTCCGGCGCCGGCCCCTACGGCGCGGCGGTCGGCGCGCTGCATGCCCTGTTCACCAGCGAACGCCTGCAGAAGATGGCGGGCGACCCGGCCGTGATTGCCGACGTGGCCCAGCGCGCCATTTCGGCGGTGCGGCCGAAATCGGCCTATACCGCGCCGCGCGCCGCGCGTGTCATGCTGTGGGTAGGCAAGCTGCTGGGCAGCGACCGCCTGCGTGACTGGTCCACCCGGGCCTTCATGGGCCTGCCGGCCAAAATGTAAGGAGCACGCCATGAAAGTGATGCTGTTCGGCGCCAGCGGCATGGTGGGGCAAGGCGCGCTGCGCGCGGCCCTGCAGGCCGACGACGTGACCGAGGTGCTGGCCGTGGGCCGGGGGCCGTCGGGGCTGCAGCACGCAAAGCTGCGCGACCTGGTGCTGCCGGACCTGTTCGGCTTTGCCGCCGCCCAGCCGCTGCCCACGGGCTACGACGCCTGCTTTTTCTGCCTGGGCGTGTCGTCAGGCGGCATGGCCGAAGCCGACTACCAGCGATTGACCTACGACCTGACGCTTGCCATCGCCACCGCGCTGGCGCCCGCCAATCCGGGCATGACCTTCATTTATGTATCGGGCGC
This sequence comes from Achromobacter deleyi, assembly GCF_902859705.1. Lineage (GTDB taxonomy): Bacteria > Pseudomonadota > Gammaproteobacteria > Burkholderiales > Burkholderiaceae_B > Achromobacter > Achromobacter deleyi. The sequence continues at coordinate 40,295 of NZ_CADIJO010000031.1, forward strand.
CGGCACTGACAGCAGCGAGCAGGGGCGCACGATGTGGGCGCGGGTGAAGGGCCGTACCGAAAACGCGCTGTTGCGGCTGCCGTTCAAGGCGGTGTACCTGATGCGGCCGGGCATGATCCAGCCGCTGGACGGCATTCAGTCCAAGACGCCCGCCTACCGCTGGATGTACCGGGTGATCGGCCCGCTGCTGACGCCGCTGCGCCGGCTGTTGCCGCGCCATATCCTGACCACGCGCAGCGTGGGCCAGGCCATGCTGGCGGCGGCGCGCCACGGGGCGCCGTCGGCGGTGCTGGAAACGGCGGATATCCAGGCGCTGGCCGCACGCGGCTAGCGCCTGCGAGGCGCCTTAACGCCAGGCTTCGGGTTCGACGCTGACTTCGCCCTTGTCGGCCGAGAAATACACCACGCCGTCGGAAATATTGGCGTTCAGCTGCATGGTGCGTTCGGCCAGCTTGGCCAGCGCGCGGGTCTGGTCCGACGGCAGGTTGACCACCTTGAGGTTGCGCGTGCGTTCGAGCTTGTTGCGCACGCCGTCCCACCAGATCTTGCTGGCCGAGCCGCCGTAGCAATACACGATGACTTCGTCGGCGCGGCCACAGGCGCGCAGGATGCGGCGTTCTTCGGGCTGGCCCACTTCGATCCACAGCTTGACTGCGCCGGTCAGGTCCTTGACCCACAGGTCCGGCTCGTCGGTGTCGCTCAGGCCCTTGGTGAAGGCCAGTTCTTCCTGCGCGTGCAGCGCGTACGCGACCAGGCGCACCATCATGCGCTCATCGGTTTCGGACGGGTGGCGGGCGACGGTCAGCGAGTGGCTGCCGTAGTAGTGCCGATCGGTGTCGGCGACGTTGAGCTCGGCCTTGTAGATGGTGGCGCGCAGGGCCATGGCGAAAAATCCGTTCAGAAAGCAAATTGTCGAAGGCCGCCATGATACCGCCTGCACGCCCGGCGCTACACTGACGCCCTCGGCCAGGCCGTCGCTGGCCGGCTTTCCCCCCGGTCTGCTTGCAGCCGGTTTCCCTTCAAGGCAGACCCTCATGACCGCCACCGCCGCCCTGCTCGCCTTCACCCTGGCCGCCGCCATCCTGACCATCACACCGGGGCTGGACACCGCCCTGGTGCTGCGCACCGCCGCGGTCGAAGGCGGACGCCGCGCCTTCATGGCGGGCCTGGGCATCTGCGCGGGCTGCCTGGTATGGGGCGCCATCGCGGCGCTGGGGCTGGGTTCGCTGCTGGCGGTATCGACGCTGGCCTACGATGTGCTGCGCCTGTGCGCGGCCGTGTACCTGTTCTACCTGGGCGCCAAGCTGCTGTGGCGCACCCTGCCCGGCCGCCGCGCGGCAACGGGCGCCAGCGATGCCCCGGCAGCGGTCGCGCCCACCAGCGCCAGCGCGGCCGGCTGGTTCGCACGCGGTTGCCTGACCAACGCGCTCAATCCCAAGGTGGGCGTGTTCTACATCACCTTCCTGCCGCAGTTCATTCCCGCGGGCGCGGACGTGCTGCGCTTCAGCCTGCTGCTGGCCGGCATCCACGCCCTGCTGGGCGTGCTGTGGTTTGCGCTGCTGGTGGCGGCGACCCGGCCGCTGGCGCGCTGGTTGTCGCGCCCCGCCGTGATGCGCGGGCTGGATCGCATGACTGGCGCCGTGTTCATCGCCTTCGGCATCCGGCTGGCGCTGGAAAAGCGCTGACGCCCGCGCGGCGCCCGGCCGGCGTCGGTGTGCCGGCGCGTCGCGCCGGGCACACTGCCGTCACTGCACCGGCAGCTTGGCCGCACGCACCACGGCGGCCCATTTGACGGTTTCCTTTTCGGCGTAATCCGCCAACGCCTGCGGCGCGCCGCCCACGATTTCATCGTTGCCCAGCGCCACCAGCCGGTCGCGCACGGCCGGATCGGCCAGCACTTCATTGAAACAGCGGTTCAGGCGGTCGACGATGGCGGCCGGCGTGCCCGGCGGCGCCACGATGCCGCCCCAGGCCACGCCTTCGAAGCCGGGCAAGACGCCTTCGGCGACGGTCGGCAGGTCGGGAAATTGCGGCGAGCGCGCCAGGCCCGTCGAGGCCAGCGCCCGCAGCTTGCCCGAGCGGATGTAGGGCGTGATGCTGATGGTGTTGTCGAAGATGGCATCCACTTGCCCTCCGATCACGTCGGTGGTGGCCGCGGGGCTGCCGCGATACGGCACGTGGATCATCCGCAACGTCGACGCCTGCGCCAGCATTTCGCCGGTCAGGTGGCCGGACGTGCCCTGGCCGGGCGACGCGAAGGTGACCTTGTCGGGATGCTGGCGCACGTATTCGACGAATTCGGGCAGGGTCTTGACCGGCATGTCCGGATTGACCGCCAGCACGTTGGCGACCTTGAGCACGAAGATCACGGGCGTGAGCTTTTGCGGATCGTAGGGCAGCTGGCTGAAGGTGCTGCGGTTGATCGCCAGCGTGACGTTGTTGGCGTAGCCCAGCGTGTAGCCATCGGGCGCGGCGCGATACACGTCCAGCATGCCGGCGATGCCGGACGAACCCGGCTTGTTCTCGACCACCAGCGTCTGGCCCAGCCGCTTGCCGGCTTCCTGCGCCACCAGGCGCATCACCGTGTCGGGCGAGCCGCCCGCCGCCGACGGCACCACCAGCCGGATCGGCCGCGATGGATATTCCTGCGCGTGGCTGGCCTGGGCCAGCAAACACGCCGCGCCCGCGGACAGCAGCGCGGCGCCACGTTTCAAGACTCGGTGCAACATGGTTTTCCCCTGGATCTTCTTTGGCCGGGAGACGGCCCGGCTCAGGCAGTCATCGTAGGCGCTTATGAAACGTTTGATCCATTAATGATTACCCCGATATAAATGTTTCACAATCGGACCAAAAGAAGCGCGGCCGGACAAGGTCGGGCCGCGCTTCTTTTGGTCCAGGCCGCCTCGCGGCGGCAGGCGTCTACCGCATCAATACACGCCGATAGCGTGCCGCGCGACGTAGTGCCCTTCGCCCACCTGCACCAGCGGCTCGACCAGGGGGTCGTCGCCCAGTTTGCGCATCGGGCTGGGGATCTCGTCGACCAGCAGCGAACGCTCGCGGTGGCGCCGCTGCGGATCGGCAATGGGTACCGCCGCCATCAGCTTCCTGGTGTAGGGATGCTGCGGATTCTCGAAGATGGCGCGGCGCGGGCCGATCTCGACGATCTGGCCCAGGTACATCACCGCCACGCGGTGGCTGACGCGTTCGACCACCGCCATGTCGTGCGAGATGAACAGGAACGACACGCCCAGTTCGCGTTGCAGGTCCAGCAGCAGGTTCACGATCTGCGCCTGGATCGACACGTCCAGCGCCGACACGGATTCATCGGCGATCACGACCTTGGGGTTCAGCGCCAGGGCGCGCGCAATGCAGATGCGCTGGCGCTGGCCGCCCGAGAATTCGTGCGGATAGCGGTCGATCATTTCGGGCGCCAGGCCGCATTTGTCCATCAGCCAGCGCACCCGTTCCTGGGCCTCGCGGCCACGCGCCACGTTGTGGATCAGCAGCGGTTCCATGATGGAATAGCCCACCGTCATGCGCGGATCGAGCGAGGCGAACGGGTCCTGGAAGATGAACTGGATGTGCCGGCGCAGCGTCTGCATGGCGCTGCCGCGCAGCGCGCCGATGTTCTGGCCGTCGAATTCGATCGAGCCGCCCTGGCTCTTGACCAGCTGCAGCAGCGACCGGCCGGTGGTGGTCTTGCCGCAACCCGACTCGCCCACCAGCGACAGGGTTTCGCCGGGATAGAGGTCGAAGCTGACCTTTTCCACGGCGTGCACGCGCTTTTGCACCCGGCCCAGGATGCCGCCGGTGATGTCGAAACTGGTGGTCAGGTCGCGCACCTTCAGCACCGGGCCGTTTTCGCGGCGCACGGTGGAAGGAGCCGCCACGGGGGCCTGGTCCGGCAGGGGCTTGTGGGCCGCTTCCTCGACCTTCAGCAAGGGGAACGGCGCGGGCTCGTCGGTGCCGTGCATGGCGCCCAGGCGCGGCACGGCCGACAGCAAGGCGCGGGTGTAGGCATGCTGCGGCCGCGCGAAGACTTCGTCGGAACCGCCCTCTTCGACCTTGTCGCCGCGGTACATGACCAGCACGCGGTCGGCCACTTCCGCCACCACGCCCATGTCGTGCGTGATGAAAATGACGCCCATGTCCATTTCTTCCTGCAGCTGGCGGATCAGCTGGAGGATCTGGGCCTGGATGGTGACGTCCAGGGCCGTGGTGGGCTCGTCGGCGATCAGCAGCTGCGGCTTGCACGACAGCGCCATCGCGATCATGACGCGCTGGCGCATGCCGCCGGACAGCTGGTGCGGATAGCGGTCGAGAATGGCGCGGGCCTCGGGAATGCGCACGCGTTCCAGCATGCGCAGCGTTTCGGCGCGCGCGGCCGCGGCGTCCAGCCCCTGGTGCAGCTGCAAGGCCTCGGCGATCTGGTTGCCGGCCGTGAAGCTGGGGTTGAGCGAGGTCATGGGCTCCTGGAAGATCATGGCCACGTCAGCGCCGCGCACGCGTTGCAGCGTGCTGTCGGGCGCGTTGACCAGGTCCAGCACATCACCATTGCGACGGCGCAGCAGCATGCCGCCGTTGACGATCTTGCCGCCGCCATATTCCACCAGGCGCATCAGCGCCAGCGACGTCACCGACTTGCCCGAGCCGGACTCGCCCACGATCGCCAGCGTTTCGCCGCGATCGACGTGGAACGACACATTGCGCACGGCCTCGACCGTGCGTTCGGGGGTCTTGAAGCGTACGGTCAGGTCGTTGACCTGGACGACGCGTTTGGGATCCATTGTTGCCATGGTGATCATTTTTCCTGACGGGGATCCAGCGCGTCGCGCAGCCCGTCGCCCAGCAGATTGAAGCCCAGCACCACCAGGAAAATGGCCGATCCGGGGAAGATCGACATCCAGGGCGCCTGGGTCATGAAGTTCTTGGCGGTGTTCAGCATCGAGCCCCACGACGGGTTCGGCGGCTGCAGCCCCAGGCCCAGGAACGACAGGCTGGCCTCGGCGATGATGGCCGTGGCGATGGTGATGGTGGCCTGCACGATCAGCGGCGGCATGACGTTGGGAAACACGTGCCGGGCGATGATGCGCAGGTCGGACGCGCCCAGCGCGCGGGCGCTCTGGACGTAGTCTTCGTTCTTCACGGCCAGCACCTGGCCGCGCGTCAGGCGCACGAACTTGGGCGCGGCCGACACGCCGATGGCGATCATGGCGTTGATCAGGCTGGGCCCCAGGAAGGCCGCCAGCGCAATGGCCAGGATCAGGAACGGAATCGCCAGCAGGGCTTCGGTGGCGCGGGAAATGACGCTGTCGGTCCACCCGCCGAAGTAGCCGGCGGCCAGGCCGAACGGCACGCCGACCGCCAGCGCGATCAGCACCGACACCAGGCCGGCCATGAGCGAGGCGCGCGCGCCATAGACCATGCGGCTGAAGATGTCGCGGCCCAGTTCATCGGTGCCCAGCCAGTACGAGGCCGACGGCGCCTTGCGGATGGTGGTGAAGCTGGTCTGGAACGGATCGTGGTTGGCGATCAGCGGCGCCAGGAGGGCCAGCAGCACGAAGAACAGCACGATGGCCAGGCCCAGCATGGCCACGTGGTTGCGTTTGAATTTGCCCCAGGCGCGGTTGCGGCTGCGGGGCGGCGTGACGGCAGCGGCCGTTGCAGGAAGTGCGCTCATGAGTGCCTCAGGCGGGGATTGACCAGGATGTACAGGATGTCGGCCAGCAGGTTCATCAGGATGAAGCCCACTGCAACGCAGAGCACCACGCCCTGCACCACCGCGTAGTCGCGCGTGAACACCGCGTCGACCACCAGCTTGCCGAACCCCGGGATCGTGAAGACCTGCTCGGTCAGCACGGCGCCCGCCAGCAATTCACCAAACAGCAGCGTCACCAGGGTGACGATGGGCATCAACGCATTGCGCAGCGCGTGGCGCAGCACCACCCGGCGCGGCGACACGCCCTTGGCGCGCGCGGTGCGCACGTAGTCGGCCGACAGCGCTTCGAGCATGGCCGAACGGGTGTGGCGCATCAGGTAGGCGGCGATGGCCGTGGACAGCACCAGCGCCGGCATCAGCATGGTCTTGATCGACAGCCAGAAGTCTTCGGCCGGCGACACATAGCCCGACGCCGGCAACAGCTTCCATTGCACGGACACCACCATGATGAGGATGATGCCAAGCCAGAAATTGGGGATGGACATGCCGGACAGCGCCGCGATGTTGGCGCCCATTTCGATGGGCTTGCCCTTGCGCACCGCGGCCAGGATGCCCATGGGTATGCCCACCAGCAACGCGAAGAACATGGCCATGGCCGCCAGTTGCAGGGTCACGGGCAGCTTCTGGGCGATCAGCGTGGTGACCGGCACGTCGGTGCGCAGCGACTTGCCCAGATCGCCCTGCACCACCTGGGTGGCCCAGGCGACGTACTGCATCGGCAAGGGATCGTTCAGGCGGTATTTTTCGCGCAGGTAATCCAGCACGGCTGGGTCGCGCTCTTCGCCGGCCATGGTCAGCACCGCGTCGCCGGGCAGGATTTTCTGCAGCATGAAGACGATCATCGACACCAGTATCAGTGTCGGTATCGCGACGATCACGCGGCGCAAGATAAGTTTAAGCATGTGGGAAAACCGTAGAACAAAAGCGGTGGACGGAGCCGGGCCGGTCAGGCTTGGCGCACGGCCACCGCGGGAAACAAGCGGCCGCGCGAAACGCGCGGCCGGCGGGCGCGGCGGCAAGCCGCCGCATCCCGTTTACTTCTGTGCGAACGTCACGCCCTTCAGGCGGATCATGCCGTCCGGGTACGGCACGAAGCCCTTGACCTTCTTGCCCAGCGCGAACGGCCACGGCTGGTAGTAGTTGTACACCCCGGGCAGTTCGTCCTGGATGATCGCCTGGGCCTGGTCGTAGATGGCGCGGCGCTTGGTTTCATCCGGCACCGTGCGGGCCTCGTTGAGCAGCTTGTCGACTTCCGGGTTGCAATAGTGGCCGTCGTTCAGGGCACCCTTGCAGGTCACGAAGGTGTGGATGTTGCCGTCCGGATCGACCCGGCCCGACCAGCCCAGCATCACGACCTGGAAGTTGCCGCCGGCCGATTCCTTTTGCAGCGCGGCGTATTCCGTGGGCCGCAGCGACAGGTCGAAGCCGGCTTCGGAGGCCATCGCCTGCACCATTTCGGCCACCGACGAGGTGGTGGTGTTGTTGCCGAACATGACTTCGGCCTTGACGCGGTCAAAACCGGCCTGCTTGAGCAGCGCGCGCGCCTTGGCGACGTCGCGCTTGGTCACGGGGAACTTGTCGCTGTGGTAGGGGCTGGCGGGCGGGAACGGCTGCTGCGCCGGTTCGAAGATGCCGCCGCCGGCCACGTCGTTGATGGCGTTGCGGTCGATGGACAGCTGGAACGCCTGGCGCACCAGCTTGTTCTTGAACGGGTTGTCTTCGGCGCGCTTGCCGTTGCCCACGTTGAACATGAACTGCTGGAAGCCCAGGCCGGCCACCGGTGCGAAGGTCAGGCTGGCGTCGGTCTTGACCTGCGGCGCGTCGGACGGGTTCAGGCGTTCGAGCATGTCCAGGTCGCCGGCGCGCAGGTTCGACAGGCGCACGGTGGTGTCCGGGATGGGCAGGAAGGTGATGCGCTTGAAGGCGTAGTCCTTGGCGTCGTAGTACTGGTCGAATTTCTCGAGCACGACGCGGTCGTTCTGGATGCGTTCGACGAACTTGTACGGGCCCGAGCAGATGGGCTTGCGACCCACCGAGGCGACGTCGGGATCGGCGAAGGTCTTGGGCGACAGCATCATGCCGGCGCGGTCGGACAGCTGCGCCAGCAGCGTGGCGTCGGGCTGCTTGAGCGTCAGCACCAGCGTGGTGGCGTCGGGCGCGTCGACCTTCTCGACCGAGGCCAGTTCGCCCTTGCGCAGGCTGTCGGGCAGCGTCATGGCGCGGTCCAGGTTGGCCTTGGCGGCCGCGGCATCGAACTTGCTGCCGTCGTGGAACAGCGCGTCTTCGCGCAGCTTGAAGGTCAGCACCTTGTTGTCGGGGCTGAACGACCACGAGGTGGCCAGCTGCGGCACGAAGTGCAGCTTGGGATCGATGTCCACCAGCTTGTCGCACAGCGAGGTGAAGACGATGCGGCCGACGTAGGTGCGGGCGCGGTGCGGGTCCAGGACGTCGGGATCTTCCTGCAGGCCGATCCGGATGTTCTGGGCGCAGGCGGCGCCGGCGGCCAGCGCCAGCACGCTGGCGCCGAAGGTCATGGTCAAGCGTTTCATTGTGTTTTTTCCCCTTGAGGCTGCACTGCCGAGTATCAGAAGCCGACGGCCTGGCCATCGCGGCGGCTGTCGCTGGCGGCGACGTAGCCCAGCTCGTTGTCGCTTTCGGACATGCGCCAGATGAATTGGCCGGCGCCGAAGTCCATGTAAGGATCGTCCACCGACTTCAAAGCATGCCCGAGGTCTTTCAGGCCCGCAATAGTGGAAGCCTTCATATTGGTCTCGATATCCAGCGTGAAATCGCGGTTGACCTTCCAGCGCGGCGCGCAGCAGGCGGCCTGCGGGTTCTGGTGATAGTCGATCATGCGCACGACGGTCTGCATGTGGCCCTGGGGCTGCATGTCGCCGCCCATCACGCCAAAGCTCATGACCGGCTTGCCGCCACGGGTCAAGAAGCCCGGGATGATGGTGTGGAACGGGCGCTTGCCGCCTTCGACCACGTTGGCCGACTTGGGATTCATCGAGAAGCCCACGCCGCGGTTCTGCATGCTGATGCCGGTGCCCGGCACCACCACGCCCGAGCCGAAGCCCATGTAGTTGGACTGGATGAACGAGATCATCATGCCGTTTTCGTCGGCGGCGGTCAGGTAGACGGTGCCGCCGGCATGCGGACGGCCGGCTTCGAAGTGGGTGGCGCCGTCCAGGCGGATCAGCTTGGCGCGGCTGTCCAGATAGTCGTCGGACAGCATCTGCTCGGGCGTGACTTCCATCGAGCGCGGGTCGGCCACGTACTTGTACAGGTCGGCGAAGGCCAGCTTCATGGCTTCGATCTGCACGTGCTGCGACTGCACCGAATCGACCGGCAGGCTGGCCATGTCGAAGCGTTCGACGATGCCCAGCGCGATCAGCGCGGCGATGCCCTGCCCGTTCGGCGGAATTTCATGCAGCTCGTAGCCGCGGTACGACTTGGAGATCGGCTTGACCCATTCCGGGCGGTAGCCGCGCAGGTCTTCCAGCGTCATCGCGCCGCCGCCTTCCTTGGCGAAAGCGGCGATGCGCTCGGCCAGTTCACCTTCATAGAAGTCGCGGCCATGCGATTCGGCGATGCGGCGCAGCGTGTTGGCGGCGTCCGGGAAGCGGAAGTGTTCGCCGACCTTGGGCGCGCGGCCTTCCGGCATGAACGCCTGGGCGTAGCCCGGCTGATTGCTCAGTTCCTTGGCGGCGGCGGCCCACTTGTGCGCCACCACCGGCGGCACGGCATAGCCGCGCTCGGCGATTTCGATGGCGGGCTCGAACAGTTGTTCGAACGGCAGCTTGCCCAGCTTTTCGTGCAGGGCCGACCAGCCGGCGACCACGCCCGGCACCGTCACCGAGTCCCAGCCGCGCTTGGGCTGGATGGCCAGGCCGTCGGGGCCCGTGCCGTACTTGCGCTTGAAGTATTCGACGTTCCAGGCGGCCGGGGCCACGCCCGACGAGTTCAGGCCATGCAGTTCCTTGCCGTCCCAGACGATGGCGAAGCAATCGCCGCCCAGGCCGCACGACACCGGTTCGACCAGCACGATGGTGGCGGCCGCGGCGATGGCGGCGTCCACGGCGTTGCCGCCCTTGAGCAGCATGCGCAGGCCTGCCTGGGCCGCCAGCGGGTGCGACGTGGACACCACGTTGCGGGCGAACAGCGGGATGCGGACGGAGGGGTAAGGGTTGACCCAGTCGAAGGATTTCATGGCGCGTGTCTCAGATAGGTAAGCCCGCGAAGGTACTCCCGTGATCTAATTAAATCAATTTGATTTTTTGTTCGCTCATAAAAGAAATTTTTGTGAGTCAACGGGGGCTTTTCCTGCACAGATCGCCCCTGGATTCAACCCCGGAATCACCCTGATGAGCACCATCCGCTTCTTGCGCACGTTCCTGGCCGTGGCCCACCACGGTTCGTTTTCCGAGGCTGCCGAGCAGGTCGCCCTGACCCAGGCCGCCGTCAGCTTCCAGATGCGCTCGCTGGAAGCCGAGCTGGGGCGTGAATTGTTCGACCGCAGCGGGCGTCTTGCCATTCTTAACGCAGCCGGCCGAGAATTGCTACCGGAAATCAAGCACTTGCTGGATTTATACGACCGCATGCGGCTGCCGCGCACCGTGCCGGGTGAACTGGCGGGGTCGGTGTCGGTGGGCAGCATCGTGTCGTGCATGGGCACGCTGTCCAAGGTCGTGTCGGGCATGAAAAAGGCCCATCCCAAGCTGGACGTGCGGATTCTGTCGGGCAAGGCCAGTGAACTGGCCGGCAAGGTCGAAGACGGCGAGCTGGATGCGGCATTCCTGGTGGAAGCCGGCCGCAAGATGGCCAGCACGCGCTGGGTGCCGCTGTATGAAGAACCGCTGGTGGTGATCGCCTCGCCGTCCGCTGCGGGCCGCGATGCCCGCCAGGTGCTGGCGGGCAACCCCTTCTTGCGGTTCGACCGGACCCAGCGCACCGGGCTGCAGATCGACCGGCTGCTGCGGCGCCTGGCGGTGCCGCTGAACGAATTCCTGGAACTGAACGCGATCGAGACCCTGGTCGAGCTGGTGCGCCAGGAGGTCGGCGTGACGCTGTTGCCGCTGATCAACGGCTCGAACTGGCACGCCAGTCCGGAACTGCGCATCCTGCCCCTGCCCGCCGACCTTGGCCCGATGTCGCGGGCCATCGGCATGCTGGAACGGCGTGAACACGCCCGCCAGGGCATCACCGCGGCCATCTGCGAGGCCTGCGCCGCGGCATTCCGGGCACGCGAACCCCAAGGGGCCGCCCCGGCCTGACGGCGACGCCAGGCCGGGGCGGCAGCGCCCGGGGGCCAGCTGAAACAGAACGGCCCCGGACCTGCCCAGAGATGACAGGTTCCGGGGCGCGCGGGGCCGTGCCTTACGTACCCATCGCCGGGTCGGTCACCGTCGGCTTGCCCGTTTCCACGCGGCCGGCAAAGCGGCGCAGGTAGGCGGGGTCTTCGTTCAGGCGCACCGAGAAGTCGTACCAGGCGCCGCTGGCCTTCAGGGCCCACGACTGTTCCACCTGACTGCCCGCCGGCACCGTGAACGACCACTTCTCGTTATTGGTGTAGTAGGCGTTGGGCGTAACGACGAACGTGACCGGCTTCGTGCCGCTGTTGATGAAGCTGGCGTAGACGTCGCCGTTGGCCACGTCGTAGCAGACGCGGATCTCGGCATCGAGCTGCTCGCTGCGGGCCAGGGCCAGGTCACCGGCAAAATGGCGCAGGTAGCCGTTCGGACCCATCACCCACAGGTCGTACTTGCCGCCGTCGGCGGCCGTGTCCCAGCTGCCTTCCAATTGCTTGTTCGGCTCGACCGTATAGCGGCGCGGCAGGCGGTCCAGGTGCAGGCGGTCATAGACGTGGAACACGCCCGTGGCCGTGCCGGTGTTGGCAAACACCAGCCACATGGCGCTGGTGCCCGGCTGGGCTCGGCCGCTGGTGTGCAGTTCGTAAGGCAGCGGACGCGAGAAGCGCACGCCGGTTTCCTGCACGGGCTTGGCCTGCGTGGTGGTGTCGGGCAAGGCCACCTGGGGCAGCGCCTGCTGGTCGGCACGGGTCTGGTCCGCCTGGGCCTTGGTCAGCAAGCTCAGGTCGGGCAGCTTTTCGTTGTTGGGCGTGGCGAAATTGAAGGCCGACGTCAGGTCGCCCAGCACGGCGCGGCGCCACGGGCTGATGTTCTTTTCCGCCACGCCGAAACGCGCTTCCAGGAAACGCAGCACCGAGGTGTGGTCGAACGCCTGCGAGTTGACCCAGCCGCCGCGGCTCCAGGGCGACACGATGTACATCGGCACGCGCGGACCGGGGCCATAGACGCGGTTGTCGGCCGCATCCTGGGCGGAAGGCCGAGTGTGGCGTTCCAGGTCGGTGTTGACGGTGGATGCGCCCGCCATCGAGCCGTCCGGGTTGATCGACGGCGCGGCCGGCGACGGCACGTGGTCGAAGAAGCCGTCGTTCTCGTCGAAGTTGACCAGCAGCACGGTCTTGCTCCAGACGTCCGGGTTGGCCGTCAGGGCGTTCAGCGTTTCCTGGATGTACCAGGCGCCCTGCACCGGGCTCGACGGGCCGGGGTGCTCGGAATAGTTCGCGGGCGCGACGATCCAGGACACCTGCGGCAGGTTGCCGTTCATCACGTCATCGCGCAGGGCTTGCAGCAGGCCGCCGTCCGGCATCGTGTTGGCGGTGCCTTTGTACAGCGGGTTGGTCGCGTCCGACGCGGGCGTCCAGGCCGGCGGGTTGGGCGTGACGGTGGGGTCGTTGCCCGACAGTTCGTAGGCCTTGCGGAACTGGCGGAAACCGGCCAGCGGGTTGTCGGTGAAGTTGTCGGGCAGGTTCTGGTAGACCTTCCAGGTCACGCCGTTTTCCTGCAGGCGCTCGGGGTAGGTCTTCCAGGTCCAGCCGATGGTCGAGGCGCCCAGGCCGTCCCACTGGTTGCGGGTGGACGGGCCGTTGCCCTGGGCCAGCGGATCGTTCGTGCCGGTCCAGTGGAACAGGCGGTTGGTGTTGGTGCCGCCGTGCGAGGCGCAGTGATAGGCATCGCACAACGTGAAGGCCTCGGCCAGCGCGAACTGGAAGCCCAGCTCTTGCCGGGTGTAGTAGCCCATGGACTGGTTCTGCTTGTAGCGCGGCCACTGATACAGGCGGCCACCGTCCCAGGCGTTCTGCGCGTCCAGGTAATCGTGCGGCGTGCCGGACACGCGCTGGGCGTTGCCCTTGGTGCTGTCCAGGTGATACGGCAGCACCACGCGGGTGCCGTTGGTCTGTTCCCAGACCGAGCGGTTCTGCGGCAGCGGCACGGTGATGCGGTCGCCAAAGCCGCGCACGCCCTTGAACGTGCCGAAGTACATGTCGAACGAACGGTTTTCCTGCATCAGGATGACCACGTGCTCGACGTCGTTGATGGTGCCGGTGCGGTTGTTGGCGGGAATCGCCAGCGCGCGGCGGATGGCCGGCGGGAACATCGACAAGGCGGTCAGGCCGGCGGTCGAGGCGGCGGCGTTGCGCAGGAAGCGGCGCTTGCCGGCGTGGATCGGGTCTTTTTCGGACGTCACAGGTGCTATTCCTTGAATTCTGATTGGGGCGCCGCTGTCAGGGCGCGCAACGCAATTGGGGCTTGACGGGCTGGGTCGGCTGGGTCGGCGTCTCGGGGTTGCCGCCGCCGGGGGTGCCGCTGTCGCTGTCGTCGTCCTTGTCGCCGCCGCAGGCGGTCAGGGTGGCGGCGATCATCAGCACCGCGCCCAGGCGCAGGAACGCGCGCAAGATCGGGGAAGTATTCATGTTGTATCTATCCTTGGGACATCAGGGGATCAGTTCGGAAACGGACTTGCCGGACAGGGCCAGCGACTTGACCTCGGCTTCGGTCAGCGCGCGCGACCAGAAGGCCAGGTCGTCGAAATACATCGTGTAGGGGCCCTTGGTGCCGGCGCAGCACACGCCGTAGGTGCCCTTGCCGTCTTCATTGAGGCCCAGGTGCGGGCCGAACAGGCCGGCGATCTTGGTCAGGTCGACCGCGGCGGTGGGCGTGGAACGGCTGGTGAAGCCCAGTTCCGGGTCGTAGACGTAGGCCGACATGGTCTTGGCGGTCTTGTCCACGGACATGGCCACGTACACGGGTTTGTTGGGCGTGAACTTCACGCCGTTGATGTCGACCCGCGTACCGCCAGCCAGGTTGAAGCGCAACTCGGGGCCGGCCCACTGGGCGATGGTGATGCCGGGGTTGCCGCCCGAGTTGTAGTCCTTGTTGCCCAGGATGGAGCGGTCGTTGGCGGTGCCGTCCGACTGGTACCAGAAGCCGATGGTGAAGGCATTGACGGTGTCCAGCAGGCCCGCCGGATAGTCCAGCTTGAAGGCGCCGATGGGGTCGCCGGTACGCACGTTCTGGAACATCTTGCCGAACACGCCCTTGTCGGCGAACACCGGCGTCTGCGTGCCGTCGTAGGGGGTGATCGCCCCGCCGCCGGCGGCCTTGTCGGTCAGGTTGCCTTCGAACGGGAACAGCATCGTCAGGCCGGTCCGCAGCGACGGCAGCAGCGGCACCGGCGCCGTGTACACCACCGTGGCGCGCACTGCCGTCACGGCATTGCCCACCGAGATGGTGTAGTTCAGCTCGTGCATGCCTTCGGTCGTGAACGAGAACGCGGTGTCGACATAGTCGGTCGCCGTGCCGGGCAGGCGGGCGATTTCGGCGCCGTCACGCGCAATCACGATGTCGCCGGTCGGGATGCCGACGCGGGTCCAGTTCAGCGACACGCTCTTGTTGTCCATCGACGTGCGGCTGGCGGCGCGGCGCAGGGCCACCGACTCGGTCAGGGCAGCGCCCGCCATGTCGTACTGGCCGGCCGCCGGCAAGGCGCCCAGGTGCGCCAGCACGGTGGGCGCGGCGTCGGCGGCGCTGGGCAAGGCGTACCAGGCGCTGTTCCAGACGCCGTCGAACGACGCGTCGTCGGCGCTGCCGCCCAGCAACTGCGGCCGGTTCATCGCCAGCAGCGTGGTCTTGTTGAGCGAGAGCTGCAGGCCGTCGCTGCCGCCCGTGCGGTCCAGGCCATGGCTGGACGCCACCACCACCAGCCAGTTCTCTTCCGGATGGTCGGCGCGGCGGCCGGCCACCTGGGCCAGCAAGGCGCCGATGGCGCTGTCGGTCTGGCGCAGGGTGGCCTGGTAGCCGGCGCCGAAGCCGGCGGCCAGGGCCGCGGTCTCGGGCGCGCCGAACTGCGCCACCACGACGTCGTAGCCTTCGGTGATGCGATCGCGCGCCTGGCTGGCCACGCAAGTGTCCACGCCCGCACAGTCGGTCAGGCTTTGCAGGTAGCCGGCGGCGCGGTCATTGCCCGCCAGGCTGGCCAGCAACGTCGCATTGAAGGCCGCTGCCGTGCGCGCGGCGGGCTTGGCCGTCTTGACGCGCTGGAACAGCGTCGGCGTCTTGGGCGCCTGGCCCGGTGCGTTGCTGCGCACGCCATGCTGGTCGGCCCACTGGCCGGTCAGGAGCGTGGTCCAGCCCGGCACCAGCAGCGTGGGTTGCTGCGTCACGCCGCCCGTCACGCCGCCGGTCCAGCTGCGCGTCACGGTCAGTTGCGCCAGGCTGGGCAGGGACTTGTCCGCCACGCTCTGGCGATAGGCGTCGTACGTCAGGCCGTCCACGCCAATGAAAAGCACCTTGTTGGCCGCAGACGCGGCAGGCGGCTGCGTCGCCGGCGGCGTCGCCTCGTCGTCGTTCTTGTCGTCGCTGCCGCCGCATCCGGCCAGCGCGCCCAGGGCGGCCAGTGCCGCGCACCAGCGCTTCCACTTCATTACCTGCATGTTCTTTCCCTTTCGAAACCCGCTTTGTGGGTGGCCCACATAGTGGCTTCGCAAGGTGAACGACGCATGAAGCAAAGAAAGGAATCGCTGATCGACGGATCAGGATTTTTTTCTGATGCGACACAGACGGAAACAAAGCGAAGGGACCGGCACGCCGGTCCCTTCGAGGTCTCACGCGGGCGGACGCGGCGTTTTGCGCGCTGCCTCCGCCCTGTTCGGCGCCAGGCCGATCAGTTGCCGATCTTCACGCCGGTCAGGTAGCCCACCGACGCGCCGAAGCCGTCCTTGTAGTTGGCCTTGACCAGCGGTTCCAGCGTGGGCCGCACCTTGGCGTGCACGCTGCCCCAGTCGGCGGCGTGCTGGAAGTTGCTGGTGATGTAGGTCCAGCCGTTGATCTCGTCCACCGCCTGCAGGCCGGTGGATTCAGCCGCCACCGGGCACGACAACAGGCGCGACAGCGCCTTGGTGTCGACGTTGTAGGCCCACAGGAAGTTGTTGACGTGGCCGCCGCTATCCTCGCCCACGAACAGCGTGCGCAGCTTTTCCGAGAACTTCAGGTTGTCGGGGTTGGAGATCTTGTCGGCATTGTGGGTGTTGCCCAGTTCGTCGACCGGCGAGATCGGCGCGCCGACCAGTTCGGCCACGGCCGCCATGTCCACGGGCACCCATTCGCTGTCGATCGCCTGGCCGTTGGTGTCGACCTGGCCGGCCTTCATGTGCAGCTGGTAGACGGCGCCGGCCGAGTTGGCCGTGACCTTCATGCCGGCCACGGTGCCGTCGACCATCGAGCTTTCGATGCGCGACATGGCGCTGTAGGCGATCTTGTCCTTGACGTTGACCGTGGTGCCTTCCATCTTGGTAAAGCCCAGCGTGCCGCCGACCAGCGCGGCGTAGCGGTGGGTCTCCAGGAAGGCGGCGGCCTGGCGGCGGCCCGGCATCAGCTTGACCCAGTTGTCGCCGCCGCTGAAGCGGATCTTGGTGAAGGTGTTGTCGGCGGGGTCCGTCTTGCGCACGTCCATGATGTCGGCGGCGGTCAGCTGGTCGGCCAGTTCCTTGACTTCGGCGCTGGTAGCGTGGCCCAGGTTGATCCAGGTCAGCGTGCCGGCGCCCGGGCCGGTGCCCGAGGTCTGCGTCCACTTGGCCACGTACAGCGAGCCCGACGACAGGTCGGCCTTGCGGTCGGCCACGAACATGAACAGGCCGCCGTTGGTGGCGTCATCGCCCATCAGCGCGGTGCGCTGGTCGGGCATGATCTGGACCAGCTCGTGCGAGATGCGGCCCATGCAGTAGTGCTTCTTGATGCTGCCGGTGCCGTCCGGGTTCACCGTCACTTCCGGCATGTGGCCGTAGTGGTACGGGTTGGCCTTGTTGGGGTCGTTGAACAGGTTCTGGCTGTAGGCCTGGAACTGCGCCTGGGTCTTGGCGACGGTGGCGTCGGGTTCGTACTCTTCGCTGGACAGGTGGGTGTTCCAGGGCGACAGGCTGGCGCCGCAGGTGATCCACAGGCCGTTCACCGACGAGGTGTCGACGTTGCTGTACTTGACCAGGCTGAGCTTGCCGGTGGCCGGGTCCTGCGCCAGGGTCAGCACGGCGATCGGCGACGGCAGGCGGCCGTACATGTCGTTGCCGGCCTGGTCCATCGACTGATATTCGAACTGCACCACGGCGAACACGGTATTGCCATTGACGCCCGGCACCTTGGGCGCTTCCAGCTTCAGCAGCGACATGCCGTCCGGGCAGTTCGAGAAGAACGCGCGCGCCTTGGCAGGCACCGAGTTGTCCATGATGGGCGCGCCGGTGTTGTCGAAATAGGCGCCGGCGATGATGCTGCCGCCCTTGCCGTCCGGCACCGCGTCGCCGGTCATGAAGAACTGTTCGTAGCCCAGGTCGACCTTGCGGGTCGAGCCGTCGCTGAACGTCAGCACCATCGACGAGCCCACCGTGGTGCGCGCCATCAGGGCGGGGTTGGCCAGCGAAGGCGCGGGCATCGACGTGAACGAAGCGGACTTGAACGTGACGTTGGGCGCGGGCGGGTTGCCCGGCGTGACGACTTCATCATCGTCATCGTCGCTGGAATTACAGCCCGCCAGCAGCGCGGCCATGCTTACGCCGCCCAGCGGCAGCATCGGCGCACCGCCGAGCATTTTCAGAAGGCGACGGCGGTTGGCGTGTGTCGTGTCTTGCATCGTTGTTTCCTGTGGGGAGGGGTCAATGCCGCGGGGCTTCGCCGCAGCGTGCACGCATGCTAGACAGGCGGCATTTAAGCTTGATGACAGCGCTTCGTTTGCATCTTGAAAGCAATTGCGCCGCGCTATCGCGGACTTGTCATGATCGGCCGCTATAGTCGGGCGCATTCCTGTCTGCGCGTCCCGCCTGTCGGTGCGCGCCTTTCGCCTTGCCCTTCATGCCTTTGTCCCTACGCTTGTCCCTACCCGCGGCGCCTGCCGCGCTTCGTGTCCTGGCCGTGCTGGCGCTGGCCGCCGGCCTGGGCGTCTGGGGTGCGGTGCTGCTCGCACCCGGCCCTGGCCCCCTGCCCCCCGCGCTCTCGGCGCCCGCACCGCGCGCCGCCGACAACACGCCGGTGGCGCTCTGGTTCGGCCGCGATGAAGTGATGCGCACGCAGATCAGCGTGCTGGGCGTGATTGCCGCCGGCACGGATGGCGCCGCCGTCTTCAGCGTCGACGGCGGCCCGCCGCTGGCCTGGCGCGTGGGCGATGAAGTCGCGCCGGGCATTCTCTTGAAAGAGATCGGCGCCGACGCGATCACGGTCGAGCAAGGCGGCCGCGCCAACCGCCTGGCGGCCCCGGTGTTCCCGGCCCCCGCGGACGGCATCGCCAGCGCGGCCAAGTGAGCGCGCTCAGGCTCATATTGCTGTCATATTTCATGTCCACAATCCTCCGCTTCTACTGAAAGACCGGAGTTGTAAAGTGCGTCAGACATCGCGTGGGCCTGCCCGCCAGCAAGGTTTCACCCTGATCGAGATCATGGTGGTCATCGTGATCATGGGGATTCTTGCGGCCCTGATCGTTCCGCGCGTGCTCGACCGTCCCGACCAGGCCCGCCAGGTGGCGGCGCGCCAGGATATCGGCGGCATCATGCAGGCGCTCAAGCTGTATCGGCTGGACAACGGCCGCTACCCCACCACCGCCCAGGGCCTGCGCGCGCTGGTCGAAAAGCCCGAAGGCGCGTCCAACTGGCGCGGCTACCTGGACAAGCTGCCCAATGACCCCTGGGGCCACCCGTATCAATACCTGAGCCCTGGCGTCAAAGGCGATATCGATGTGTTCTCGTTCGGCGCCGACAACAAGCCCGGGGGAGAAGGCGGCGATGCCGACATCGGTTCGTGGGAACTCTGAACGCGGCTTCACGCTAGTCGAAGTCCTGGTGGTGCTGGTGATCGTCGCCATCGCCGCCAGCATGGTCAGCCTGTCCATCGGCAAGGGCCCGGACCCGCTGCGCGACGACGCGCAGCGCCTGGCCGACGCCTTTACCGTGGCCCAAAGCGAAGCCCGCAGCGACGGCCGGCCGATACGTTGGCTGCCCGCCGCCGGCGGCTGGTCGTTCGAACGCCAGGGCCGCGCCGACTCGCCCACCGCCGACGAAGACGTGACGCTGCCCGTGGACAAGCTGGAACGCGACGACGCGCTGCGCCCGCGCGCCTGGCTGGCCGGCCCCGTGCAACTGCGGCTGAATCCGAACCGGCCGCTGGTCTTCAATACCGAGTGGGTGGCCGATCCGTTCAGCCTGCAGCTGCGGGCGGGCGAATCGCTCGTGACGCTGTCGCGCGATGCGTCGGGACACTATGACATCCGCTGAATTTCCCGCTTTGCGGCAACGCCAGCGCCAGCGCGGCTTCACCTTGATCGAGGTGCTGGTGGCGCTGGCCATCATCGCGGTCGCGATGGGCGCGGCCCTGCGCGCCACCGGCGTCATGGCCGCCAACAACCGCGCGCTGCAGGACAAGACGCTGGCGCTGCTGGCCGCGCAGAACGCGCTGACGCAGTTGCGGCTGGAGCAGACGCTGCCGCGCGCCGGCACGCAGACCGTGCCCTGCCCCCAAGGCGGCCTGGCGCTGCGCTGCGAGCTGGAATTCACCAATTCGCTGAACCGCAGTTTCCGCCAGGTCTCGGTCAAGGTCCGCGACAACGCGGACGGCGGGGTCCTGCTGCAACTGGACGGCCTGTTGTCGAGCCTGCGATGAGTCTGCTCCACACCTCGCCCCCAACCCTGCGCCACGCTCGCCGCCCCCGCGGCCGCGCCGAAGCGGGCTTCACGCTGATCGAAGTGCTGGTCGCCCTGGCGTTGATGGCGCTGGTCAGCCTGATGGCCTGGCGCGGCCTGGAAAGCGTGTCCAGCGCACGCGAATGGATCTCGCAGCAGGCCGAAGACACCGACGCCATCGTGCGCACGCTGGGCCAGATCGGCCGCGACGCCGAACTGGCCTACAACGGCCCGTCGTTCGCTTCGCCCGGCATCGATGCGCGCGTCTTCACCAGCGGCATCCGCCTCTTGCCTGGCACCGCCGGCGCCCAGACGCTGGAAATCCTGCGGCCCGATCCGGACGGCAGCGGCCGCTGGCAGCGCGTGCAATGGTCCGTGCGCAAGGACGGCCTGTGGCGTGCCAGCGGTGTTTCGGCCGAACAGGCGCCGCTGCCGCCCGCGGGCGACGGCGTGCTGCTCCTGCCCGGCGTGCGCGCGCTGGTGCTGCGCGGCTGGGTGCCCGGCGCCGGCTGGATGGATACGCGCTCGCCGTTTTCGGCCACGCCCAGCGGCATCGAGATCGCGCTGGACCGCGGTGCGGGCGCCGACACCCGGCGCTACAGCCGCATCCTGGAGCTGCCATGAACGCGCCCCGCCCGCGCGAACGCGGCGCTGCCGTCATCAGCGCCCTGATCATCGTGGCCATCGTGGCCGCGCTGACCACCAGCCTGTTCCAGCGCCAGACCGCCAGCACACGCCGCGTCGAAAACGAAATGGCACGGGTGCAGGCGCGCATGATGCTGGCCGGCGGCATCGACTGGGCCCGCCTGGTGATCCGCGACCACGGCAAGCGCGAATCCACCACCCGCGGGGACCAGATCTGGGCCACGCCGATACTCGACACCCGCATCGAACGCCCCGGCGATGACCGCGTGGCGGTGTTCTCCGGCCGCGTGCAGGACGAACAAGGCAAGTACAACCTGAACAACCTGGCCAACCATGGCGTGCCGCAGCCCGAACAGGAACAGGTGCTGCGGCGCCTGCTGGCCAGCCTGCGCCTGCCCGACGCGCTGGCCGCGCGCATGCTGGACATCATCGTGGCCAGCCAGCCGCCCGCACAGCCGGCCGATGCGCCCACGCCGGCCCAGGGCGGCCAGACCCCGGATGCCCGCGCGCCGCAGCCGCGCGGCATCGACGACGTGGCCGCGCTGCTGGGGCTGGAGCCCGCGGTGCGCAACGAACTGCGCCGCACCATGACCGTGCTGCCGCTGGCCACCAATGTCAACGTCAACACCGCGCCGCCGGAAGTCATCGCCGCGCTGGTGCCGGGCCTGTCGCTCAGCCAGGCCCGCGCCATCACCGGCGAACGCGACCGCGGCAACTGGTTCAACAACAGCGGCGACTTCGCCAACCGGCTTGCCGCCACGGGCGTGAAGACCCCGGCGCCGGCCGTCGTCACCGCCAGCGGCTGGTTCATCGCCAATGGCGTGGTTGCCTACGAACGGGCCCGGGTCTCGATGCAGGCGCTGATACGCAGTGCCCCGCCGGCCGCGCCCGACACCCTCTGGACTAGAGAAAATCCGTGAAGAATTCCTTGCGCATCGCGCTGCCCCCCCTGGCCGAATTCGGCCCCGGCTCGCCGCTGCCCTTTGCGTGGTTCGACCGCCGCGGCAATTGCGCGCGCCGCGGTGAACTGACGCTGGCCGCCCTGGGCCAGGCCTATCCGCAAGCCGCTTGCGAAGCCGTGCTGCATCCCGGCGACGTCATCGCCGCCACCGTGCAGGTGCCCGCCGTGGCCCGCGCGCGTTTCGGCGCCGCGGTGCGCAGCGCGCTCGAACCCCTGGTGCTGAGCGACCTGGACGACCTGGCGATCGGCCACGGCCCGCGCGCCGCCGACGGCTCGGTGCCGCTGGCCTGGGCCGCGCGCGAG
>NZ_CADIJO010000032.1 GCF_902859705.1 Achromobacter deleyi
TACCACTCCTTCCCATCCCGAACAGGACAGTGAAACGCCTTTGCGCCGATGATAGTGGACGGACGTCTGTGAAAGTAGGTCATCGTCAGGCTTTTATTCCGCAAAACCCCACAGGCTCTCGCCTGTGGGGTTTTGTCTTTGTGGCGACGAAAACTTGGCAAGAGAAATTCTGAGTCGCGGTGCCACAAACACAACAATACAAAAAAGCCCCAGGGCGGCTGCGCCGCCCTGGGGCTTTTGCATGGGCATCGAGCATGGAATACGCTCAGGCCAGCGGCGTACCGGTGTAGTCTTGCCGGTCGATGCCGTGACGTTGGAGCTTGTCGTAGAACGTCTTGCGGGGAATGCCCAGTGTTTCCAGCGTGGCGCGTACATCGCCTTGATGGGCCGTGAGCGCTTCGCGGATGAGTTGGGCTTCGATGCGTTCCATCTTTTCGGGTAGTGTGCCAGGCGCCGTGTCCTGGACGGGGGCCGTGCTGGTGGGGGCATTGAGCACACCCAGGACGAAGCGTTCGGCAAAGTGGGCCAGTTCACGGACATTGCCAGGCCAGTCGTGGGTCAACAGATGATGCTTGATGTCGGCTGGCATGTCGGGGATATCGCGCTGGAAGCGGCGTGATGCATGGCCCAGATAGTGTGCGAACAGAAGCGGAATGTCTTCGCGACGTTCGCGCAGCGGCGGAATGCGGATGGTGACGACGTTCAAGCGGTAGAACAGGTCTTCGCGGAATTTGGCGCGGATGGCGGGGCTGCCGAGATCTTCCTTGGTGGCGGCAACGACGCGCAGATCCAGATTGCGGACATCGTTGCTGCCTAGCGGCGTGATCTGGCGAGATTCCAGCACGCGCAGCAGCTTGACCTGCACGGCTAGCGGCATGCTTTCGATTTCGTCCAGGAACAACGTGCCGCCGCTGGCATGCTCGATGCGGCCGATTCGTCGTTTTTGGGCGCCGGTGAACGCGCCGGCCTCGTGGCCGAACAATTCGCTTTCGATCACGCTTTCGGGCAAGGCGCCGCAATTGATTGCCACCAGCGCATGGTGGCGCCGGCGGCTCAAGCGGTGCAGTGCGGTGGCAACGACTTCCTTGCCGGTGCCCGTTTCGCCTTCTACCAGCACGTCCACGTCGGCATCGGCGATGTGGCGCAGCGTCTGTTTGATGCGTTGCATGGCGGGGGTGGTGCCGATGAACGGCACTTCGTCGGCTTCCACGGCAAAGGCGGCTTCACGCAGGCGTCGGTTTTCCAGCACCAGGTGGCGCTTTTCGGCGGCATGCGTGATGGCCGTGACCAGACGATCGGGCGGGTAAGGCTTGGCCAGGAAATCGTAGGCGCCGTCGCGCATGCATTGCACGGCGGTGGCGATGTCGCCGTGACCCGTGATGAGGATGACGGGAATTTCCGGATCGATAGCACGCAAGCGTTGGAACAACTGCAGGCCGTCGATGTCCGGCATGCGGATGTCGGTAACGACCACGCCGTCGAAGTCGCGGTTCAGCGTCGGCAAGGCGCTGCGTGCGCTGGCGTGGGGCTCGACTGCAATGCCGTGCAGCTTCAGCGTCTGGACATTGGCGCGCCGCAAATCTTCGTCGTCGTCGATGAACGCGACGCGGGGCGCCGGCGGCTTGCTCAGGTTGTCGGTGGATGCGGGACCGAACGACGGGCCGCCGGGCGGCATGCTTGTGGCACGTGTTGTCGCAGAGGGAGCGTCCGTCGGCAACACGCCGTTGGCGGCCGTCGGCTGGGAAGAAGAGGAATCAGGGGCGCGGGTCATGGATCGTGGGCGGCGACTTGCGCAGCGTGAGCGTGAACATTGCACCGCGGCCGGGACCGTGGGGTGCGGGGAAAATGGCGTCTCCGAGGTGGGCGGCTCGCAGGTCGCCGCCGAATTCGGCGATGATGTCCCGCGAAATGACCAGGCCCAGCCCCAGGCCTTCGGCTTTGGTCGTATGAAAAGGGGTGAACAGGCGCGCACTGGCTTCGGGCGACAGGCCTGGGCCGTTGTCATTGACGAACAACTGCACCGAGGCGCCCATGTCCTGCATGGCGATGATGATGCGGCCGTCGGCCTGGCCTTCCAGCGCGTCCATGCCGTTCTGCAGCAGGTTCACCAGCACTTGTTCGAGACGGATACGGTTGGCCTGTACCCGGTAATCGGGTTCGGCGGGCGGGCGTTGCAGCACGACGCCCTGGCGCCGGGCGCGGGGGCCGACCAGCAGCAGCGCGCCGTCCAGCGCTTCTTTGAGGCTGGTCGGGCCGACCGAGGCGCCTGCCTTGCGTGAAAACGCGCGCAGCTCGCCAGTGATGTGGCCAATGCGCTCGGTAAGCGAGGCGATGGTACCCAGGTTCTCTTGCACCGAGGCGGTATCCTGGCGGCGCAGGAATTCGGCGGCGTTGTCGGCGTAGGCGCGAATGGCGGCGACGGGTTGGTTGACCTCGTGCGCGACGCCGGCAGCGACCTGGCCCAGCAGGGCCAGCTTGCTGGCCTGCACGAGTTCGTCCTGCATGGTGTGCAGCCGTGCTTCGGTGCGTTGGCGTTCGTCCATCTGCGTCAGCAGTTGCTGATTCACTTCGCGCAGTTGGGCGGTGCGTTCTTCGACCTGGGCGGCCAGTTGCTCTCGCACCGCCGCCTGCTGCGCGGTACGTTCGCGGTTGCGGTGGCGACGGTACAGAAAGATGCCGATCACCGCCGACAGCAAAGCCTGGGCGAGCAGGGCGCCGAGCTGGGCGTTGGCCGTGGCGCGGTTCAGGGCGGATTGCACGGGCGACAGCAGATGCAGGGTCCAACCTGGCGATTCGACAATAGGCAGGGTGGTGTGCAGCAGGGGCGCGCCTGCGGGAATCTGAGGCAGGGCTTCATCGGCGCGCACCAATTGGCCGCCATTGACGGTTTTCAGTGGCGGACGCAGCGGCAGCGGCTGGAACATCGCATCGCCGAATTGCAGGCTGGTACGCAATGTCTGCGCCATCTCGGGCGCCAAGGGCGACAGCACTCGGAAGCGCCAGTCGGACAGGCTGCCCAGCAACACCACGCCATGTTCGTCGGTGACGAAGATCGGGGCGTTCGATTGCCGCCAGTCGGCTTCGAGATCGCGGAAATCGACCTTCAGCACCACTACGCCCAGCATGGCGCCGTTGGTGTCGTCCACGCGCCGCGACAAGTACAGGCCGGCTTCGTGGCTGATGGTGCCCAGCGCGAAATGTTCCGCGGAGCCATGCGCCACGGCGCCCTTGAAATAGGGGCGGAATTGGTAATCGACCCCGACGAAGGTGGCGGGCTCGCGCCAGTTGCTGGCGGCGATGGCGTAGCCGCTTTGATCCAGGACGTAGATGGCGGATGCGCCCACGCCGCGGCTCAGCGTGTCGAGCTTTTCGTCCAGCGATTCGATCTGGGCGGGCGTGGGGTTCTGCAGCGTGGCACGCAGGTCGACATCGCGGGTCAGCACGAAGGGCAGGGCGCGGAATTTGTCCAGGTTGTTGCGCAAGAGGGCGGCGTTGATCTGGCCTGCGCCACGGGCTTGCAGCGCGGCTTCCTTCAGGGCGCCGTCACGCGCCCATTCACTGGCGGCGTGCAGGGTGCCGAAGACGATGCCGACCGCAAGCAGGATCAGGAGCGCCCATGGCCAGGTAATGCCGCGCGGCGTGGCGGCGGCAAGCGCGCTGGCCTGGGATGGGCCACTCGATGATGGGCGAGGGGACGCCTTGGACGGTGAGGGATCGGAGGGCATGGGGGTGTGTGGTTTTCCGCACATTTTATCTGGTTTCTGTGTGGAATTTCGCCAGCCATAGCGTGCACTGATCCCGAGATGGAAAAGAAAACAAGCAAAATCAAGGGCTTGGGGACAGATTCAGGATTGGCGCCACCTGGCACGGCATTTGCATATACCTCGGTAAGCCTGGCGGCATTGCGCACCCGGGTGAAATGGCCTGCGGAGATACGCAAGGCTTTAAAAGAGATAACGCCCCGGCGGCCGTTGCGTAGCATCGCAAGGCGCCTGGGGCCCCTGGTGGGGACAAATCCCAATGATCGAAGTAGATCAAGTCGCGCCTGCGCGCAAGCTCAAGTTCTATCAAATCCTGTACGTGCAGGTGCTCTTTGCGATCGCGATCGGCATCTTGCTGGGTTACTTCAAGCCGGAACTCGGCGAGTCGATGCAGCCGCTGGGCGACGGGTTCATCAAGCTGGTCAAGATGATCATCGCGCCGGTGATCTTCCTGACGGTCGCCACCGGCATCGCCGCGATGAGCGACCTGAAGAAGGTCGGCCGCGTGGCGGGCAAGGCCATGCTGTACTTCCTGGTGTTCTCGACCCTGGCCCTGATCGTGGGCATGGTGGTGAGCCACATCGTGCAGCCGGGCGCCGGCATGCACATCAATCCGGCCACACTGGACCAGAAGGCGGTGTCGGGCTATGTCGCCAAGGCGCATGATTCGACGATCACCGGCTTTCTGCTGAACGTGATTCCCACCACGATCTTCAGCCCCTTCGTTGGCGGCGACATCCTGCAGGTGCTGTTCGTGGCCGTGCTGTTCGGCATCGCGCTGGCGCAGGTGGGCGAACGCGGCAAGCCGGTGCTGGATTTCCTGACGGCGCTGGCGCAGCCGATCTTCAAGCTGGTGGCCATCCTGATGAAGGCGGCCCCCATCGGCGCTTTCGGCGCCATGGCGTTCACCATCGGCAAGTACGGCATCAAGTCCATCATCAACCTGGCGATGCTGGTGGGCACGTTCTACGCGACGGCCGTGCTGTTCGTGGTCGTCATCCTGGGCATGGTGGCTCGCTACAACGGCTTTTCCATTCTGAAGCTGGTGCGCTACATCCGTGAAGAACTGCTGCTGGTGCTGGGCACGAGCTCGTCGGAAGCGGCCCTGCCGACCCTGATGCAGAAGATGGAACGCGCCGGGTGTTCGAAGTCGGTGGTCGGCCTGGTCGTGCCCACCGGTTACTCGTTCAACCTGGACGGCACCAACATCTACATGACGATGGCGGCGCTTTTCATTGCCCAGGCTTGCGACATTCCGCTGTCGCTGGGTGACCAGATCCTGCTGCTGCTGGTGGCGATGCTGAGCTCGAAGGGCGCGGCGGGCGTGACCGGCGCGGGCTTCATCACGCTGGCCGCGACGCTGTCTGTGGTGCCGACGGTGCCGGTGGCCGGCATGGCCCTGATCCTGGGCGTGGACCGCTTCATGTCCGAATGCCGCGCGCTGACCAACCTGGTCGGCAACGCCACGGCCGCCGTTGTGGTCGCGCGCTGGGAAGGCGAGCTGGACAAGGACAAGCTGCATGCCGCGCTGGAAGGCGAGGCCCCCGCCGCGACGGACCCGCAAGCGATTGCGCGCGTGTCGACCTCGCAAGGTTGAACGCCGCGACCAGTTGCCCCTGGCGTTCAATGAGAACGGCGGGGCAGCAAAGAAAAAGCCCCCGAGCCAACCGGCCGGGGGCTTTTTTCATGCCGATCCGCGTCAGGGAATCTGAATTCCGGCGCTGCGCAGCAGATTGGCGGTTTCGAACAGCGGCAGGCCCATGACGCCCGTGTAGCTGCCGTCGATACGCGAGATGAAGGTGCCGGCCAGGCCCTGGATGCCGTAGGCGCCCGCCTTGCCGAAGGGTTCGCCGCTGTCGCAATAGCGGTCGATTTCGTCCGGCGTCAGCGCGCGCATCCAGACGTGGGTAATGGACACGGCCTCCAGCAGTCGATCGCCCGTCCAGAGCGCGACGGCGGTATGTACCTGGTGCGGGTTGCCGGACAAGGCGCCGAGGATGCGGACGGCATCGCCCCGGTCAGCCGGCTTGCCCAGCACCTGGCCGTCGAGGATCACGGTGGTATCGGCGGCCAATAGCGGCAGGACGGGCAGCGCCTGGGCGCCCAGCCAGTCGCGGCCGCGCAGGGCCTTGTCGCGGGCCGTGCGCTGGACGTAGTCGGCGGCGCTTTCGCCGTCATGCTGGGGTTCGTCTTCGCCGGGCGGCGCAGGCACGCGCAAGACCTCGTGGGCCAGGCCGATCTGCGTCAGCAGTTCGCGTCGCCGCGGACTGGCGGAAGCCAGATAAAGGCGCGCGGGCAGGGCGGGAGCGGATTCAGTCATACGGGGCGGCTGGGTAGGCCCGCCACGCGCCTGGCTGGGGCGCCAGGCGCGGATCAGGCGCGGTGATAAGGGTGGTTGGTCATGATGGCCCAGGCGCGGTAGAGCTGCTCGGCCAGCACCACGCGCACCATGGGATGCGGCAAGGTCAGGGAAGACAGGCGCAACTGGCCGCTGCACGAGGCCTTGAGGTCGGCGTCCAGGCCATCGGGGCCACCGACCAGAAAGGCCACGTCCTGGCCGCCCGCTCGCCATTGTTCGAGCTTTTGCGACAGGGCCATGGTGGTCAGGTCGCGCCCGCGTTCGTCCAGTGCCAGGCGCAGGGCGCCGGCAGGCAGCGCGGCGTCGATGCGCTTGGCTTCGGCGGCCATCATCTGGGCGGGTGTCTTGCCGGTGGTGCGCGGTTCAGGCTTGATTTCGCGCAGTTCCAGCGCGCAATCGGGCGGCAGGCGCTTGGCGTAGTCGTCCCAGGCGGTCTGCACCCAGTCCGGCATGCGTGTGCCAACCGCGGCGACGATCAGTTTCACGCCGCGCCTTACTGGTCGGCGTCGTCGTAGGCGCCGTCGCTGACGATCGGCGCCGCCCGGGTGGATTCGGGCAGCAGTTTGACGCGTACCGGCTTGCCGCCCCAGATTTCTTCCAGGTTGTAGTACTGGCGGATGACGGGCTGCATGATGTGGACCACGAGGTCGCCCAGGTCGACGACGACCCATTCGCCGGTGTCCTCGCCTTCGATCGTGATGCCGGACAGGTCGAGTGCGCGGCCGCGATCCGCTACGCTGGAGGCCAGCGCACGGGTCTGGCGATTGGAGGTAGCGCTTGCAATCACGACGCGATCGAACAGGCTCGTCAGATGCGTGGTGTTGAAGACCTTGATGTCTTGCGCCTTGACGTCTTCGAGGGCGTCGATGACGGCGCGTTGGAGTTTCTGTATATCCATAGCTGCAAATATAACCCGCGCACGGACAGCAGGTGCCGGTTCCGTGGCGCTGTGCGCCCAGGCGGGTGTGGGTTTATCGGTAAAGATGGTGCGCCGCAATATACGCGGCGACGGGGCCGGCCAGCAGGCCATCGGTGGATTCGCCCTGCGCCAGGCGCTGGCGGATCTGCGAGGCCGATACCGGCATCGGGGCAAAAGGCAGTTCTTCGAGCGAGTGGCCCAGGCTGTCGAGCCAGGCGGCCAGGTCGGCGGGCGGCGCCAGCGGCGTGCCGGGGCGCGTGGCCACGGCCAGGTCCACCAGGCGGGAGATTTCCTGCCAGTCGCGCCAGGTGCAGAAGTTGGCCAGTTGGTCGGCGCCCAGCAGCCAGACATAGCGGGCATCGTTCGGCAGCGCCCGCAGGGTGTCGATGGTGTAGGTGGCGCCGCCGCGTTCGAGTTCGATGGGGTTGACCACCAGCCCGTCGTGTCCGGCGATGGCCAATTCGAGCATGTCGCGGCGTTGCGATTCGGTGGCGTGCAGGGCAGCCCGTTGCCACGGATTGGCCGCGGGGATGAGCTGTACCTGGGCCAGGCCCAGCGCGCGCAAGGCGTTTTCGGCCAATGCGATGTGCGCGACGTGGACGGGGTCGAAGCTGCCGCCCAGAAGTCCGATGCGCTTCACACCCAGTCCCGCGGGGTCAGGTAGGCGGCCAGTTCGGATTCCGGGGTGCCGGGTTCCGGATGCCAGTCGTAGCGCCATTGCGCCAGGGGCGGCATGGACAGCAGGATCGATTCGGTACGGCCGCCCGACTGCAGCCCGAACAGGGTGCCGCGGTCGAAGACCAGGTTGAATTCGACATAGCGGCCGCGCCGGTAGGCCTGGAAATCGCGTTCGCGTTCGCCGTAGGGCGTGTCGCGGCGACGTTCGACGATGGGCAGGTAACTGGCCAGGAAGGCGTCGCCCACCGAGCGGGTCAGGGCGAAGGACGCGTCGAATCCCGGGGCGTTCAGGTCGTCGAAGAAGATGCCGCCGATGCCGCGGGTTTCGTTGCGGTGCTTCAGGAAGAAGTATTCATCGCACCAGCGCTTGTAGCGCGGGTAGTAGTCGGCGCCGTGGGCCGCCAGGGCGTCGTGGCAGACCGTATGGAAGTGGCGCGCGTCTTCTTCGAACGGGTAGTAGGGCGTGAGATCGATGCCGCCGCCAAACCAGAACACGTCGGCTTCGTCGTGGCCGGGGCGGGCCGCGGCCACGAACATGCGCACGTTCATGTGCGTGGTGGGCACGTACGGATTGCGCGGATGCAGCACCATGGACACGCCCATGGCTTCCCAGCCGCGTCCGGCCAGCTCGGGGCGATGGGCACTGGCCGACGGCGGCAGCTTCGTGCCCTTGACGTGGCTGAACAGCACGCCCGCGCGTTCGAACAGCGCGCCGCCTTCGAGCAGCCGCGACAGGCCGCCACCGCCTTCGGCCCGAGTCCATTCGTCGGCGCGGAAGGCGCTGCCTTCCGCGGCCTCGAGGGCGGCGACGATGCGGGACTGCAGGCCGGTGAGGTAGTCGCGGACCGTGGCGACGGGCAATGCGTTCATCGGCGCTTTCCGGTTACGCGTTGGACTTGGGCTTTTGCTGGGACGGCTTCAGTGCGCGCCAGCCGATGTCGCTGCGGTACTGGCGGCCGTCGAAGTGGATGCCGTCGATGGCTTCGTACACGCGGTCGCGCGCCATCTTGACCGAGTCGCCCAGTGCCGTGACGCACAGCACGCGGCCACCGGTGGTCTTGGTGTCTTCGCCGTCCAGCTCGGTGGCAGCATGGAACACCATGCAGTCATCGGCGTCGGCCGGCAGGCCGCGGATGACGTCGCCGGTGCGCGGGGTGTTCGGGTAGTTGTGCGAGGCCAGCACCACGCCCAGGGCCGTGCGGCGGTCCCAGGTGATGTCGGCGCGGTCCAGCGTGCCGTCCACGGCGTGCTCGAGCACGTCGAGCAGGTCGCTCTTGACGCGCATCATGATGGGCTGGGTTTCCGGGTCGCCCATGCGGCAGTTGAATTCCAGCGTCTTGATGTCGCGGTCGGGATCATCGCCCGGGGCGATCATCAGGCCGGCGTACAGGAAGCCCGTGTAGGGAATGCCGTCGCGCGTCATGCCCTGCACGGTCGGCAGGATGATTTCACGCATGATGCGATGGTGCAGTTCGGGGGTCACGATGGGGGCGGGCGAATAGGCGCCCATGCCGCCGGTGTTCGGGCCCTGGTCGCCATCCTGCAGGCGCTTGTGGTCCTGGCTGGTAGCCAGCGCCAGCACATTGCGGCCGTCGCACATGACGATGAAGCTGGCTTCTTCGCCCACCAGGCATTCTTCGATGACGACGCGCGCGCCAGCAGCGCCCATGGAGCCATCGCCCAGCATGGCGTCGACGGCGGCATGCGCTTCTTCGAGGGTGGCGGCGACCACCACGCCCTTGCCGGCGGCCAGGCCGTCGGCCTTGATGACGATGGGGGCGCCTTCCTGGTCAATATAGGCGTGGGCCAGGGCCGGGTCGGTGAAGGTCTCGTAGCGCGCGGTGGGGATGTTGTGCCGGACCATGAAGGCCTTGGCGTAGTCCTTGGAGCTTTCCAGCTGCGCGGCGGCCTTGGTCGGGCCGAAGATCTTCAGGCCACGGGCGCGGAAGACGTCCACCACGCCAGCAGCCAGCGGGGCTTCCGGGCCGACGACCGTCAGGGCGATGCCTTCGCGCTGGACGAAATCGGCCAGTTCTTCGGCGTTGGTGAACGGGATGTTCTCCATTTGCTCGGCCCGTTGCGTGCCGCCGTTGCCCGGAGCGACGTACACCTTGTGTACGCGCGGGGAGCGGGCCAGTCGCCAGGCCAGGGCATGTTCGCGGCCGCCAGAGCCAATTACCAGGAGTTTCATGTTGCGTGAGTCTTAAGGTTGCCAGTCGAGTGTCGCGAGACACCTGCCCGAGAAATAGGCCACGGACCCGGGCGGGCCCGGGTCCGGTGACAGCGTGGCGCCTGGAAGGCGGGGGCCTTCAGCGCGCCAGGGTCATGGAATTACTGCGCTTCGTCGAAAATGACGGTGGTATAGACTTCCTGCACGTCGTCCAGGCCTTCCAGGGCGTCGAGCAGTTTCTGCATCTTGATGGCGTCTTCGCCGGCCAGCTCGGTTTCGTTCAGGGCCTTCATGACGATGCCGTCGACTTCGGCTTTCAGGCCGGCGGCGTCGAAGGCGCTGCGCACGGCGGCGTAGTCGGGCGGGGCGCAGACGACTTCGATCACGCCTTCTTCGTCGGTCGTGACGTCTTCGGCGCCGGCTTCGAGGGCGGCTTCCATGACCTTGTCTTCCGGCGTGCCGGGCGCGAATACGAATTGGCCGCAGTGCTTGAACATGAAGGCCACCGAGCCTTCCTGGCCCAGGTTGCCGCCGTTCTTGGCGAAGGCGTGGCGCACTTCGGCGACGGTGCGGGTGCGGTTGTCGGTCATGCAGTCGACAATGACGGCCGCGCCGCCGATGCCGTAGCCTTCGTAGCGCACTTCTTCGTAGGCGTCGCCGTCGGCGCCGCCCGCCCCGCGCTGGATGGCGCGCTGGATGTTGTCCTTGGGCATGTTGGCGTCGGTGGCCTTGTCCCAGGCCATGCGCAAGCGCGGATTGCTGTCCGGGTCGGGGCCGCCGGCGCGCGCCGCCACGGTGATTTCACGAATGATCTTGGTCCAGAGCTTTCCGCGTTTGGCGTCTTGGCGGCCTTTGCGGTGCTGAATATTGGCCCATTTGCTGTGTCCGGCCATGGCTTCCCAGATAAATTGTCTGCAAAAACGGCATTTTACCGTGCCGGCGGCCTGCGCGCCCGGGACCCCGTCGCCTGTGTCCATATTGCCACGCACAAGCGCCACGGCAGGCTCTACACTTGGGCATCTGATACCCCCCGGCCCGGAGAGTTGCCCATGCCCGACCCCATCGTCATCGCCAAGAACGCGCAGACCGAGTTGGCGCTGCTGCCCGCCCTGGCCAACCGGCACGGCTGCATCACCGGGGCCACCGGCACCGGCAAGACGGTCACGCTGCAGGTGCTGGCCGAATCCTTTTCCCGTATCGGCACCCCGGTCTTCATGGCCGACGTCAAGGGTGACCTGACCGGCATTTCGCAAGCGGGGGCGGCCAGCCCCAAGCTGCAGGAACGCCTGAAAAGCCTGGGCCTGGCCGAGCCGGCCTGGGGCGCCAGCCCGGTCTCGCTATGGGACGTGTTCGGCGAGCAGGGTGTGCCGGTGCGGGCCACCATCACCGATATGGGCCCGCTGCTGCTGGCGCGCATCCTGGAACTGAACGACACCCAGGAAGGGGTGCTGACCCTGGTTTTCAAGGTAGCCGACGACGAAGGCCAGTTGCTGCTGGACCTGAAAGACCTGCGGGCCATGCTGCAGAACGTGGCCGACCGCGCCGCCGAGCTCAAGACCCGCTACGGCAATGTGTCTTCGGCCAGCGTGGGGGCGATCCAGCGCGGCCTGCTGGCGCTGGAATCCCAGGGCGCCGAGAAATTCTTCGGCGAACCCATGCTGGACGTGGCCGACCTGATGCGCACCGACGCCCAGGGCCGCGGCATCGTCAACGTGCTGGCCGCCGACAAACTCATGCAGGCGCCGCGGCTGTACGCGATTTTCCTGTTGTGGCTGCTGGCCGACCTGTATGAAAAGCTGCCCGAAGTCGGCGACATGGAACAGCCCAAGCTGGTGTTCTTCTTCGACGAGGCACATCTGCTGTTCAATGACGCGCCGCCCGCGCTGCTGAACAAGATCGAACAGGTGGTGCGGCTGGTGCGGTCCAAGGGGGTGGGCGTCTATTTCGTGACGCAGAACCCGCTGGACATACCCGATACCGTGCTGGGCCAACTGGGCAACCGGGTGCAGCATGCGCTGCGCGCGTTCACCCCGCGCGACCAGAAGGCCGTCAAGACCGCCGCCCAGACGATGCGGCCCAATCCCGGCCTGGACATCGAAGCGGCCATTACCGAGTTGGGCGTGGGCGAGGCCCTGGTGTCGCTGCTGGACGCCAAGGGTCGGCCGATGCCGACCGAACGCGCCTGGATCGTGCCGCCCGCCAGCCGCATCGGCCCCGCGACCGACGCGGAACGCCAGGCGTTGCGCCAGGCCAGCCCGATGACCGCGAAATACGGCCAGGCCATCGACCGCGAATCCGCCTACGAGGTGCTGGCCGGGCGCGCGTCGGCGCCCGCCAAACAGGACCCGGCAGCCCCCGTGCCGACAGCGGGGGCGCCGTCCCCCGCGCCCGCGCAGGAAGACAAGGGGGGCGGCTTCATGGATGGCCTGAATGATGTCCTGTTCGGCTCGACGGGCCCGCGTGGCGGCAAGCGCGATGGCGTGGTGCAGTCGGTGGCCAAAAGCACGGCGCGTTCCATTGCCCGGGAACTCGCGCGCGGCATACTCGGTTCGTTGCTGGGATCCAAAACCCGGCGCTGAATTCTGTATTCCGTCTCTGGAACACCCGGATACCCCCAAGTTTTGTAACTGGGGGTATTGCGTTGCCGCCATTTATGCCTATGATTCTGGGCGGTGTAACCCAGGAATCGAAAGGACAGAGCGGTGGCGAAGAAACACAAGATTGCAGTGCTTCCCGGAGACGGTATCGGCAAGGAAGTCGTGCCGGAAGGCCTGAAGGTGCTCGAGGCCGTCGCGACGCGCTTTGGCATCGATTTCCAGTGGGACCATTTCGACTGGAGCTGCGATTATTACGCCAAGCACGGCAAGATGATGCCGGACGACTGGCAGCAGCAGATCGGCCAGCACGAGGCGATTTTCTTCGGCGCCATCGGCTGGCCCGCCACCGTGCCCGACCACGAGGCCCTGTGGGGCTCGCTGTTCAAGTTCCGCCGCGAATTCGATCAATACATCAATCTGCGTCCGGTACGTCTGATGCCCGGCGTGCCGTCGCCGCTGGCCGACCGCAAGCCCGGCGAGATCGATTTTTTCATCGTTCGTGAAAATACCGAAGGTGAGTATTCCAATAGCGGCGGCATCCTGTTTGGCGGCACCGAACGCGAAGTGGTCATCCAGGAAAGCGTATTTACCCGTGTCGGCGCCGACCGCGTGCTGAAATTTGCGTTTGAACTGGCGCAAAAGCGTGGCAAGCACCTGACGGCGGCCACCAAGTCCAACGGCATTTCCATTTCGATGCCCTGGTGGGACCAGCGGGTGGCCGATATCGCCGGGAACTATCCGGATGTGCGCTGGGACAAATATCACATCGACATCCTGTGCGCGCATTTCGTGCAGCACCCCGACTGGTTCGATGTGGTCGTGGCGTCGAATCTTTTCGGCGACATTCTTTCCGATCTGGGCCCGGCCTGCACGGGCACGATCGGCATCGCGCCGTCGGCCAACCTGAACCCGGAACGCAAGTTCCCGTCCCTTTTTGAACCCGTGCATGGCTCCGCACCCGACATCTATGGCAAAGGCATCGCCAATCCGATCGGCCAGATCTGGAGCGGCGCGCTGATGCTGGACTTCCTGGGTTACCCCGACGCCTCGGCGGCCGTGGTCCGCGCCATTGAAACCGTGCTGGCCGATGGCCCGCGTACGCGCGACATGAAGGGCACGGCTTCCACCGCTGAAGTCGGCGATGCCATTGCGTCGCTGATCGCGGCGGGCTAGCCGTGCGTTTTCAGGGGGCCGAGGACATGGTCGACTCTATTGCTTCTACCTCCACTCAGGTGGGTGGCAGCCGTGCCGACCGTTTCGCTCGCAAGCTGTTCCGCATGATGCGGTCGCGCACGCAGCGGCATAACCAGCATCTGTGGCCGTTCGTTCGCATCTGGCGCAATTCGGCCGGGGTGATCAGCGGCTTTCGCGCCTTTGGCCGGTCGTTGCCCATCACGCCGCTCGAGCAGGGCTACGACCCGGCCGACGACGAGATGCACCTGATCCTGAGCGGACCCTCCATCGCCGAGATTCCCTATGACCGCCTGAAGATCCGGGCGGCCATGGGCGTGAACGGCTCGATCGCGCTTGCCCGCAAGTTCGATCTGCCGTTCAAGTATTACTGCATCATCGACCAGAACTTCGTCCGAGATCGCATTGATCTGGTGCGCGAGATCGTGGCCTGTGAGCTGACGCTGTATGTGCTGCCCGAAGTGCTGCGCTACATCATGCAGGGGATTCCGCAAGAGTTGATCCGCTGCCGCATCTGCATCATCGAGCTGATCTCCGAGCGTGCCTATCAGCGTAGCGCGGCCCCGGCCGTGCTCAAGCGCATGGTGGCGGCTTCGCCTGATCTGCAACTGCTGGACGCCAAGCAGGGCCTGGGCTACAGCTTCAACGCGTCGCTGGGCGTGTTCGACGCCGACACGGTGGCCTATGTGGCGCTGCAGGTGATGATTTCAGGCGGGGCCCGCAAGGTATACCTGCATGGCCTGGACCTGACGTTGCAGCACGGCATGCGCTTTTACGACGAAGGCGCCACGCCGCAGACCAGCCGCCTGGCGCGCAATTTCGCCCGCCTCATCGAACCGTCGTTCCGCTTTGCCGCGCAGCAATGGCGCGGTCGGGGCGTGTCGGTGATCAATCTGTCGCCCGTCAGTGCGATACCGCCGGATGTGATCGAGCGGCAAGCGTGGCAAGCCTTGCTGAAGAACTGAAAACAAAGGGCCTGGCAATTTCTTGCCAGGCCCTTTGCTTTTACCGGGTGTGCCGTGCGCTTCAGTGGGCGCCCGCCGCGGCTTCGGCCGCACCGCCGCCACCGCCCGCCTTGGTCGAGCGCGGTTTGGCGAACCAGACCAGGCCAATCAGCATCAGGAAGATCACCGCCGAGGCGTAGAACACGTCGACGGCCGACATGGTGAACGCCTGAGCGTTGATCATGCGATCTACCGTGCTCAGCGCCTGCTCGTGGGACATGCCCACGCCGTTCTGCAACGCGTTCAACGTCTGGTCGAACGCCGCCTGGCCGGGCTTGGCGGCCTCGGTCAGCTGCGAGTGGTGCAGGGTCGCGCGGTTTTCCCAGAGCGTGGTGGCGATCGACGTGCCGAACGCACCTGCGGTCAGCCGCAGGAAGTTCGACAGGCCGGAGGCCGCCGGAATGCGCCAGGGCTCGATGCTGGACAGCGTGATCGAAGTGAGCGGCACGAAGAACGCCGCCATGGCCGCGCCCTGGATGATCGTCGGGATCATCAGCGTGCGCACGTCGGTCTGGGTGTTGAAACCCGACCGCATGAAGCAGACCAGGGCGAAGATCATGAACGCGGCCGTGACGATCTGGCGCGGGTCGCGCGTGGCCAGCATCTTGCCCACCATGGGCGTCAGCAGGATCGCGAGCAGGCCCACCGGCGCCGTCACCAGGCCGGCGTAGGTGGCGGTGTAGCCCATGTAGCTTTGCAGCCAGAGCGGCAGCAGCACCACGTTGCCGAAGAACACGCCGTAGGCGACCGCCAGCGTCACGGCGCCGACGGTGAAGTTGCGGATCTTGAACAGGCGCAGGTCCACCACCGGATGCGCGTCGGTCAGTTCCCAGATCAGGAAGAAGACGAACGAGACGAAGGCGATGGCTGCCAGGGCGATGATGGTGGGGCTGGCGAACCAGTCCAGTTCCTTGCCCTTGTCCAGCATGATCTGCAGCGAACCCACCCAGACCACCAGCAGCACCAGCCCGAGCTTGTCGATGGGCAGCTTGCGGGTGAGCGATTCGCGGTTGCCGTAGATGCGCCAGCTGATCCAGGCGGCCAACAGGCCTACCGGGACGTTGATGTAGAAGATCCAGGGCCAGGTGTAGTTGTCGGAAATCCAGCCGCCCAGCAGCGGCCCGGCCACGGGGGCGACCAGGGTCGTCATGGACCAGACCGCCAGTGCCATGCCCGCCTTGGACTTCGGGAAGCTGGCCAGCATCAGCGTCTGCGACAGCGGGATCATCGGGCCGGCCACGGCGCCTTGCAGCACGCGGAAGGCGATCAGGGCTTCGAGCGACGGCGAAAAGCCGCACAGCCACGAGGCCAGCACGAACAGCAGCGTGGAGATCAGGAACAGCCGCACCTGGCCGAAGCGCTGGGTCAGCCAGCCGGTCAGGGGCACGGTGATGGCGTTGGCCACCGCGAACGAGGTGATGACCCAGGTGCCCTGGCTGGAACTGACGCCCAGGTCGCCGGAAATCGTCGGGATGGAGACGTTGGCGATCGAGGTGTCCAGCACGTTCATGAACACCGCCGTGGACAGCGCGATCGATCCGATGATGCGGGTCGCGCCTTCCAGCGGCGGGTAGGTGCCGGGTGGGAGTACGGTCGGTTCGGCGGGGGCGCCGCCGGCCGCGGGCTGTGCGGGGGTGCTCATGGGAGCGCTTCCTTACTTGGCGCCGCGCGCCGAGCCTTCTTTGGCAGCGGGCGACTGGGCCGCCTGCGGGGTGAATTCGTCAGAGGCGAGGTTGGCCTGGATGATCTTGTTGATCATCGCGTCCACTTCGTCATGCGCCGGTTCAAAGGCGCGGGTCGACCAGGCCGGTTCCTTGCGGGCGGCGGCGGTCAGGGCTTCGCCTTCCTGCTTGCCCACGTCCACTTCGACGTCCATCGACAGGCCCACGCGCAGCGGATGCGCCTTCAGGTCATCGGGGTTCAGGGCGATGCGCACGGGAACGCGCTGCACCACCTTGATCCAGTTGCCGGTGGCGTTCTGGGCGGGCAGCAGGGCGAATGCGCTGCCGGTGCCGGCGTCCAGGCCGGCGACGGTGCCGTGATACGTGACCGAGCTGCCGTACAGGTCGGCCACCATCTTGACCGGTTGGCCGATGCGCATCTTGCGCAGCTGGCCTTCCTTGAAGTTGGCTTCGACCCAGACCTGGTCCAGCGGCACGACGGTCATCAGCGCGGCGCCCGGGGCCACGCGCTGGCCCACCTGCACGCTGCGGCGGGCGATGACGCCGCCGACCGGGGCGGGCAGCACGGTGCGCGATTGCGCGAGCCACGCGTTGCGCAGGCCGGCGACGGCCTGGCGCACGTCGGGGTGGTCTGCCACGGTGGTGCCTTGCGTCAGGGCCTGGTTGGTAGCCAGCTTGGCGCGCGAGGCCGCCAGCGCGGCACGGGCTTGCGCCAGGCCGGACTGGGCAGTCTTCAGGGCGGCTTCGGCGTGCAGGATTTCTTCACCGCTGACACCGCCGGACTTGGCCAGTTGCTGGCGGCGGCTGACGTCGCTCTGGGCGCGGGTCAGCTCGGCCTGGGCGCGCAGGATGTCGGCGTTGCGCAGGTCGACATCGGCTGCCAGCGCATCGTTCTGCACATAGTAGGTACGGACCTGGCGCACCATCTGCGCCAGTTTGGCTTCTGCCTGCTGCAGGGCGACTTCGGTGTCGGCCGGGTCCAGGCGCACCAGCGGCTGGCCGGCGGCGACGGTTTCGGTGTCGTCGGCTTCGATGGCGACGACCGTGCCCGGCACTTGCGGCGTGATCTGCACCAGGTTGCCGTGCACGTACGCGTCGTCGGTGCTTTCGAAGTGGGCGCCGAACAGCGCCCACCAGATGCCGTAGGCGATCGCGATGAGGATGAAGACCCCGGTCGCGGTCAGCAGCAGGCGTTTGCGGGCGGGATTGGTCGTGGGAGTGGTGGCTGCGTTCATGACGTCTGAATCCGGAGCGTTCAATGAGTGGAGTTCGTGGCGGGCGCGGGCTGGGCAGCAGGCGCGGGGGCGTAACCGCCGCCCAGCGCGTTGGCCAGGTTGGCATCGAGCTGGTAGGCGCGGATGCGCAGGTCGGTATCCAGGCGGGCTTGCGTCAGCACGCCGGTCTGCGCGATCAGCACGGTCAGGTAGTTGCCCATGCCGGCCTTGTAGCGGTTGACGGCCAGTTCGTAGGCGGCTTCGATGGCTTCGCGGGCCTGGTGCTGCTGAGCCTTTTCTTGCTCGATCAGGCGCAGGCCGTCCAGCGCGTCGGCCACCTGGTGCACGGCGTCCAGCACGGTCTGGTTGTAGTCAGACACCGCCAGATCGGCGTCGGCGCGGCGGCCGGCCAGGTTGGCGTTCAGCTCGCCGCCGTGGAATATCGGCAACGTGATGGCCGGGCCGATGCCGGCGGTACGGCTGGCGGCGCCCAGCAGGTTGCCGGTGCCCAGCGCCTGGAAGCCGACGAAAGCGGCCAGGTTGACGTTGGGGTAGAACTCGGCGCGGGCGCTGTCGATCTGGTGGCGCGCAGCTTCGGCGCGCCAGCGGGCGGCCACGACGTCGGGGCGATGGCCCAGCAGGTCCAGCGGCACGCTGTCCGGCACACCGCCGCCAGGGGCGGTCAGCGACACGGCAACCAGCGATTGGCCGCGCTGCGGACCCGCGCCGACCAGCGCCGCCACCTGGTTGCGCAATTGCGCCAGGGTGGTCTCGTTCTGGGTCAGTTCGACCCGGCCGGCGGCCAGCGACGATTCCGCCTGCTTGACCTCGACCTGGGTATCCAGGCCGGCCGAATAGCGGCCGCGGGTCAGCGACAGCACGTCTTCGCGCTGCGTCAGCACGCGCTTGATGACGTCGCGCTGGGCAAACGCGTTCTGCAGGTTCAGGTAGGCGCGCACGGTGGCGCTGGCCAGCATGTTGCGCGCCGCCTGGGCATCGGCCTGGGCCGCGGACTGTTGCGACACGGCGGCCTGCAGACGCGAGCGGTTCTTGCCCCAGAAGTCCAGCTCGTAGCTGAAATCGAGCGCCAGCCGGTTGTCGCTGACGACGGACCCGCCCAGCGGCGCCGGGTAGATGTAGTCGCTGGACAGGTGCTCGCGAGTCAGCGAGTAGTCGGCGTCGACCCGCGGCAAGAGGGGCGCGCGGGCGGTGCTGACCGCGGCGTTGGCCTTGGCCAGGCGCGCCTGGGCGGCCGTCATGGACGGGCTGTTGGCCAGCGCTTCGTCCATC
The DNA here is from genome assembly GCF_902859705.1 of Achromobacter deleyi. Lineage (GTDB taxonomy): Bacteria > Pseudomonadota > Gammaproteobacteria > Burkholderiales > Burkholderiaceae_B > Achromobacter > Achromobacter deleyi. Next base: position 18,866 of record NZ_CADIJO010000032.1, read on the forward strand.
AGCGTGTTGAGCTGGCTGTCGCCGTAGCGCTGCCACCACTGTGTTTCGGGCCAGGCGGTGGCCTGGGCAGTCAGTCCCAACTTGGCTTCGTCCAGGGCCGCGACGGGCGTGGGCCCGGGTTCCATCAGGGCGCAACCGCTCAGGGCAAGCACTAATGCGGTAGAAAGAAGGCGTTTCATCCTGACAATCTGCTGAAAGTAATTGATTAATCTGTATTTGCCTAGGCAAATATTACGTCAAATAAAGCCCCTGTCTCCAGGGGCGGCAGGCGCTCGTTGGAGCGCCGTCAGCGCTCGGGCGCGACGCCGGATGCGGAGCCGTTGGCGATCATGCGGCGCATGAAGTGCATCAACTGCGCGACTTCATCGGTGGAAAAACCCCGCAGGTGGTGATTCAGGACGCGGGCGATGTTGGGCGGAATGTTGCGCGCCTTTTCTTCGCCGAGTTCAGTCAGTTCGATCTTCACGACACGCCGGTCCTGCTGGCTGCGGGCCCGCTGTAGCAGGCCTTTGGCCTCGAGGCGGTCCAGTGCGCGGGTCATGGCGCCGGTGTCCATGCCGTTCAGGCGGGCCAGTTCGGCGGGCGTGTCGGCGCGGCCCAGGTACAGCATGGCGATGGGCCGCCATTGCATGGCGGTCAGGTCGAGCGGCGCCATTTCCTGATCCAGCATCCGGTTCAGGGAGTTCGAGACCAGCTTGATCAGGTAGCCGGCGTTATCCTCTGTCATGCAGCGGGTGTCACCGCGGTAATGAATCGGATTTTCGGAAGAATCAGGGCGTGACGAGGCATTCATGCTGCGGATTTTACTGCCTAGTCAGTAATTGTCAAGGCTGCTATTTGGGGACGCCCTCCGGGGCGTTTTCGGCGGCGGCAGGGGCCTTGCGCAGGCCCGACCAGACGATGGCCGCCACGATCAGGGCGGCGCCGGCCATCATGCGCACGGTGGGCTGCTGGCTGAACAGCACCCAGGCAAACGCGATGGCGTAGACGGGTTCAAGCGCGATCACCAGGCCGGCGCTGCGCGCATTCAGGCGGGTCAGGCTGGAGACGAACAGAAAATGCGACAGGCCGGTGCAGAACACGCCCAGCAACGCCAGCCAGAACCAGTCCACGGCGGGCAGGGCGGGCAATTGGCTGGCCGCGAACGGCAGCATGACCAGCGCCACGATCAGGTTCTGCCAGCAGGCCACCTGCATCGGGTCCATGCCGGATGCCGACCGCCGGTTGCTCAGGGCGAGCAGGGCGAAGGTCAGGCCGGACAACAGGCCCCAGGCCAGGCCGATGGTGCCCTGGTCGGCCAGGTCGAACGACGGCGTGACCAGCACCAGCCCGGCGGTGACCAGGCCCAGCAGCAGCCATTCGGCCAGCCGCACCCGTTCGCGGAAGATCAAGCCTTCGAACAGCGTGATGAAGGCGGGAAAGCTGGCAAAGCCCAGGGTGGCGATGGCGATGCCGCCGACTTTGACCGAGATGAAGAACGTGACCCAGTGCGCCGCCAGCAGGGCGCCAGCCACCACCAGCACGAACAGCTGTGCCGGGGTCAGGGCGCCCAGCAGCGGGCGGCGGCGCATGCGGGCGAACAGGCCCAGCGAGATCACGGCAAAGACGGCGCGCCCCAGGGTGATGACCGCGGCGCTGGCCTGGATCAACTCGCCGAAAACGCCGGTCAGTCCGAACAGGATGGCGGCGATATGGATATAGGTCAGGGCGCGGTGTCGGGTCATTCTGGGTGTGAGGCGAAGGCGGAAAGCGGCTAAAAAAGCGCGGCTGGGCGTGCAATTGGGCATGCACTGAATCTAAAATCATCGCATGAATCGCATTGCCAGGCTTTTGCCGGTCACTCGTCCCTCCAGCCGCGCGGCCGGCTTTTTCATGGCCGCCCTGGGCGCCGTCCTGTTTTCGGGCAAGGCCATCGCCGTCAAGTTCACCTACCGCTACGGTATCGACGCGGTCACCCTCATCGCTTTCCGCATGCTGTTCGCCATGCCGTTCTTCGCGGCGGTGGCGTGGCATCAGTCGCGCCTGGCGGCCCGCGGCCAGATCGTGGTCATGACCTGGAAGGAACGCCTGCAGGTCTGCCTGCTGGGCCTGCTGGGGTATTACCTGTCCAGCTTCCTGGATTTCCTGGGCCTGCGCTACATCACTGCCAGCCTCGAACGGCTGATTCTGTTCCTGTCGCCGTCGCTGGTCGTGCTGCTGTCCGCGTTCTGGTTCAAGCGTCCGGTCGAGCGCCGCCAGTGGCTGGCCATGGGGCTGTCCTATGCAGGCGTGGTGCTGGTGTTTGCCCACGACCTCAGCTTCGGCGGGTCTGCCGAGGTGCTGACAGGGTCTTTGTTCGTTTTCGGTTCGGCGCTCAGCTATTCTGTGTACCTGATCTGCTCGGGCGAACTGATCAAGCGCGTCGGGCCCACGCGGCTGGTGGCCTATGCCATGCTGGTGTCGTGCGTGGCCTGCATCGTGCAGTTCTTCGTGGTCCATCCCGCTTCCGTGCTGGTCCAGCCCCTGGGCGTCTACGGCTATTCGATCATCCACGCCACCCTGAATACGGTGGCGCCCGTTTTCATGCTGATGTGGGCGGTGGCGCTGATCGGCGCGCCGACCGCGTCGCTCCTGGGCATGATCGGGCCGGTGTCGGTGCTGTTCCTGGCGTCGTGGTTCCTGGATGAGCCCGTCACCGCCTGGCAGTTGGCCGGCACCGCGCTGGTCCTGGCCGGCGTGTTCGTATTGATGGGGGGCGGCGCCGCCAAGCCGCCGCCCGCCGCGCCGGGCGGTTCGGCCCCCGCGCGCTGAAGTCTGGTTTTCTCGGTTGATTCGCAACATTTCAATGAAAGGAGGCCAGCATGGCCAGCAATCTCGTCAAGGCAATCCGTATCGAGCAGCACGGTGGTCCCGAAGTCCTGAAACTGGTGGAAGTCGAAGTGCCGCCGCCCGCCGCCAATGAAGTCACCATCGACCAGCACGCGGCCGGCCTGAACTTCATCGATATCTATTTCCGCACGGGCTTGTATCCGCATCCGCTGCCGCATGGCCTGGGCTTCGAGGGCGCGGGCGTGGTCACCGCCGTGGGCGCTGACGTCAAGCACCTGAAAAAGGGCGACCGCGTCGCCTACGGCCAAAGCCCGATCGGCGCCTACGCCAAGGCCCGCAACGTGCCCGCCAACCAGGTCGTCAAGGTGCCCAAGGGCATCGGCTTTGATGAGGCCGCCGCGCTGATGCTCAAGGGCCTGACCGTGCAGTACCTGTTCCGCCAGACCTACCGCCTGCAAGGCGGCGAAACGATTCTGTTCCACGCGGCCGCAGGCGGCGTGGGCCTGATCGCCTGCCAATGGGCGCGTGCCCTGGGCGTGAAGCTGATCGGCACCGTGTCCAGCCCCGAGAAGGCCGAACTGGCCCGCGCCAACGGCGCCTGGGAAACCATCGACTACTCGCGTGAAAACGTGGCCGAGCGCGTGCTCGAACTGACCGGCGGCAAGAAAGTGCCGGTGGTGTACGACGGTGTGGGCAAGGACACCTGGGAAACCTCGCTGGACTGCATCGAGCCGCGCGGCCTGATGGTCAGCTTCGGCAATGCCTCCGGTCCGGTGGCGGGCGTGAACCTGGCGGTGCTGAACCAGAAGGGCAGCCTGTACGTCACGCGTCCGTCGCTGGGCGTGCACGTGAACACGCTGGAAAAGCTGCAGGCCGCTTCTGAAGAACTGTTCGACCTGGTCCTGAAAAAGAAGATCAAGGTCCGTATCGACCAGCGCTACAGCCTGGAGCAGGCCGGCGAAGCCCAGACCGCGCTGGCGTCCCGCAAGACCACCGGCGCCACGGTGCTGATGCTGGACTGATCCTCCCTGTTCCGCAGGTCCCGCAACGGCGGAGCGCAAGGTGCGTTCCGCCGTTTTGCTTGGGCGTGCGCACCGGGACAAAACCCCATGCACGGACGGACAAGCCAGCGCGGTGGCCCGTTGCTATTCTGGCTTCAACCTCATTCGTTGGAGCCTTCCGCATGCCGTCCGACCGCCCCACCGCCAGCGCATCCGTGTCCGACCGCCCGGAATTGGCTGCCATCCGCGAATTCATGCTTGTCGATGGCAAGCCGCTGCGCGAAGGGCAGGGCAAGCCCATCGCCGTCTTCAATCCCGCCACGGGCGAGGTCATTGCCCATCAGCTGGATGCCGGCCCCGCCCAGATCGACCTGGCCGTGCAGGCCGCGCGCCGGGCATTTGCCGCGGGCCCCTGGCACGACATGCTGCCCGCCGGCCGCGAACGCCTGCTGCTCAAGCTGGCCGACCTGGTCGAGCAGCATGGCAACGAACTGGCCCGTCTTGAAACCCTGAACAACGGCAAGCTGCTGGGCGTGGCCCAGGGGCTGGAAGTGGGCGCCGGTGCGCAGTGGCTGCGCTACATGGCCGGCTGGGCCACCAAGCTCACGGGCGATACGCTTGCGTTGTCCATCCCGTTTCCACCGGGTGTGCAGTACAGCGCCTATACCTTGCCGCAGCCGGTGGGCGTGGTGGCCGCCATCATTCCGTGGAACTTCCCGCTGTTGATGGCCATCTGGAAAATCGCACCGGCGCTGGCCGCGGGCTGCACCGTGGTGCTCAAACCCGCCGAAGAAACCCCGCTGACCGCGTTGCGGCTGGCAGAGCTGGTGCTCGAGGCCGGCTTTCCGCCCGGCGTGGTCAACGTCGTGACGGGCCGCGGCGAAACCGCCGGGGCAGCCCTGGTGGCGCACCCCGGCATCGACAAGATCGCCTTCACCGGGTCCACCGAGGTCGGCAAGCTCATCGGCCGCGCCGCAATGGACGACATGAAGCGCGTTTCGCTGGAACTCGGCGGCAAGTCGCCCGTAATCGTGCTGGACGATTGCGACCCGGATGTCGCGGTGCAGGGCGCGGCCGCGGCCATTTTCTTCAACCAGGGTCAGGTGTGCACCGCCGGATCACGGCTGTACGTGCAAAAGGGGCTGTATTCCAAGGTCGTGCAGGGGCTGGCCGACCTGGCCGCCGGCATGAAGCTGGGGTCGGGCTTTGACCCCGCCACGCAGGTCGGGCCGCTGGTGTCGGCGCGCCATCAGCAGCGGGTCCTGGATTACATCGGTATCGGCCGCGCGCAGGGCGGGCGGCTGCTGGCGGGAGGCAATGCCGGCGACGGGGCAGGGTATTTCGTGCGGCCCACCGTGTTTGCCGACGTTCCTGCCGATGCCCGTATCGCCCGTGAGGAAATCTTCGGGCCAGTGGTGGTCGCCCAGGCGTTCGACACGCTGGACGACGCCGTGCGGCTGGCCAACGACAGCGCATTCGGCCTGGGCGCCAGCCTCTGGAGCAACGACCTGTCCCGCGTGCAGCGGCTGATCCCGCGCATCGACGCGGGCACGGTCTGGGTCAACACCCACAACATGCTTGATCCCAACATGCCGTTCGGCGGCTTCAAGCAATCGGGCATCGGCCGGGAACACGGCCGCGCCGTGCTGGACATGTATCTGGAGAAGAAGTCCGTTTGCATCGCTTACTAGACTGACGGCCGCGCGCTTCAAGCCGGGACATACCGGCGCACGCGCGTGCCGCGACACCAAGGGGAAGGGCATGGCAGGCAAGACCACAGGCCGGGGCCGGGCAAGCGCAGCGTTATTGCTGGCGTGTGCGGCAACGGCGCAGAGCGCATGGGCAGGAGACCCCAGTGCACGCGACTGGATACCCGCACCGGTCGGCACCAACATCATCGCAGGCTACCTGACGGGCCTGCGCTCGTCGGGCCTGTACTCGGCGGGCCAACGCGTGGACGGCGCCTCGGTGGACGTCGACGCCGTCATCTACCGCCAGATGCACTATCGCGAGTTCTTCGGCAAGACCGTGCAGCTGGAATTCATCGTGCCGATGTCCCGCACCACGATGGAACTGCCGGGCGCCTCGCGCGATCGCCAGACCGGCATCGGCGATGTCACCCTGGGGTCCGCCATCTGGCTCTACAACAACGAGCAGACCAAGACCTGGTTCGCCTGGGAACCCTTTGTCGTGGTGCCCCTGGGGCGCTACGACGGTTCGCGTCCGGACACCTCGCCGGGCAAGAATCGCTGGTCCACCATCCAGGACTTTTCCTTCGTCAAGGGCGTGGGGGAATCGACCTTTCTGGAAGCCATCGGCGAAGTCGAGATCTACGGCCGCAATACCGACTGGATGAGCCAGACCCTGAAAAAGGATCCGTCCTTCCGCTTCTTCGCACTGGCTTCGACCAACCTCACGGCCAATACCTACACGGGTATCCGCTACCGCTTCGAGACCGGCGGGCGCGAGCGTGTCAGCGGTGAAACCGTCACCAGCCGCGCGCGCAACCACCAGCTGGCGCTGGAATTGACCCACCAGATCAACGACGCCAACCAGATCCAGATGCAGTACATCCACGACCTCAAGGTCGAAAACGGCCCGCGCATGCGGGGCGTGCAGATGCGCTACGTCTATGCCTTTTAGGAGCAACGGACATGACAGGGGACATCCAATGACTGCGCTTTGTGCGGATACCCGCGGCCGGCAGGCCGCGGCACGAGCGGGCCGGCGGGCGGGCCGGCTGGCGTGCATGCAGGCGGGCAAATGGGCGTTGTGCGCGGCCCTGGTCGCCGCGGCCGGCCTGGCCCGGGCCGACCTGCCCAACGAGGAACTCAAGGGCGGCACGCGCCTGCCGCCGGCCACGCCACACCGGCTGTACGTGATGGATGCGGTGTTCAACCACCTGGTCGACAGCCGCATCAACATCTACGATGGCGACACGATGAAGTTCCTGGGGCTGGTGCCCGCGTCGTTCAACGGCCACATGACGGTGTCCGCCGACGGCAAGGACATCTACATCATGACCACCTACTACGAACGCCTGAACCGCGGCAAGCGCACCGACGTGGTCGAAGCCTGGGACGCCGAAACGCTGACGCCCAAGTACGAGGTGCCGATTCCTGAAAAGCGCGCCCAGGCGCTGAATTATCGTAATTACTTCCAGCAAAGCTCGGACGGCGGCCTGCTGTTCGTGCAGAACGCCACGCCCGCGTCGTCCGTGACCGTGGTTGACGTCAAGGCCCGCAAGTTCGCCGACGAAGTGACGGCCGCGGCCGGTTGCTGGAGCATCATCGTGCCGCCGTCGCGGCCGCGCAGTTTTGCCAGCATCTGCGGCGACGGCACCTTCGTCACGGTGGATCTGGACGCCGCCGGCAAGCCGTCGGGGCAGCAGCGCAGCAAGCCCATGTTCGATGTCGAGAAAGACCCGATCTTCACGCACACCGGCAACGTGGGCGACACCTTCTATTTCGTCTCGTACAACGGCAATGTCTACAGTGCCGACTTCAGCGGGCAGGATGCCAAGTTCGCAGAGCCCTGGTCGTTGCTGGACAAGTCCGGCAAGGATCGCGGCTGGCGGCCGGGCGGCTACAACCTGCTGGCCGTGAACCGCAATACCAAGCGCCTGTACGTAGGCATGCACCCGAACGGCGTCGAAGGCTCGCACAAGACGCCGGCCGCCGAAATCTGGGTGTACGACCTGGCCACGCACAAGCGGCTGGCGCGCGTGCCGGGCAAGAACGCGCTGTCGATGTCGGTGTCGCAGGACGACAAGCCGCGCCTGTTCACGCTGGATGGCGGCAACGTCAACATCTACGACGCCGCGCCCGCCGCACCCGTGTTCAAGGGCACGATCCAGGGCGCCGGCGAAACCGCGCTGCAGGTCGAACCGCAACCCGGGGGCGCCCAATGACCGATCCCGTCCTGCTTTACGCGGCCAGCGCCGCGCTGGCCTGCGTGCTGCTGCTGGGCGCGCTGGAAAAGCTCAAGGACATGACCGCGTTTGCCGCGGCCGTGACCGCCTACGAGATCGTGCCGGCAGGTCTGGCTGCCGCGTTTGCCTGGGGCTATGTCCTGGCCGAGGCGCTGGCCGGCGCGCTGCTGCTGGCGCCCGTGAGCCGGTCGACCGGTGCCGCGCTGGCGTTGGCAGTGCTGGCCGTGGCGACGGCCGGCGTGGCGGTCAACCTGGCGCGCGGCCGACGCGATATCGACTGCGGTTGCGGCGGCCCCGCATTTCGCAGCGCCGCGGCGCGTGGCGCGGGCCTGTCCTGGTGGATGGTGCTGCGCAACGGCCTGCTGGCGCTGTGGACCTTGCCCGTCTTTGCTGCTGTCCAGGGGGCATCGCGCAGCCTGCAATGGGCCGATGCCGCTTCGGTCTTCGGCCTGGCCATGAGCGCCGTGGCCCTGTACTTCACCGTCAATCACTTGCTGGCTTCGCACCTGAAGCTGCAGCAGCTGCATCACTAGAACCAAGGAGCAACACATGGAAGCCTTGATCATCTCCAATTTCCTGCTGTGGGGCGTGGTGCTCTGCCTGCTGCTGGTCATTCTGGCGCTGTCGCGCCAGATCGGCGTGCTGTACGAGCGCGTGGCCCCGATGGGCGCCCTGACCATGGACAAGGGGCCCGCGGTCGGCGACGCCGCGCCGCGTTTCGAACTGCCTGACCTGCTGGGCCGTCGCCTGACCATCGGCGAACGCGGCCAGCACAGCCAGTTGCTGTTCTTCCTGTCGCCCACCTGCCCGGTGTGCAAGAAGCTCTTGCCCATCCTGAAGTCCGTGGCCGGCACCGAAAGCGCCTGGCTGCGCATCGTGCTGGCCAGCGACGGCGAAATGCCCGAGCACCTGGCCTTCTACCGGCAGGCAGGCCTTGAGCGCTTTCCGTATCTGCTGTCTACCGAGCTGGGCATGAAGTTCCAGATCAGCAAGCTGCCGTATGCCGTGCTGATCGACGAGACCGGCGTCATTCGCGCCAAGGGCCTGATCAATTCCCGCGAACAACTCGAAAGCCTGTTCACGGCCAAGGAACTGGGCGTGGCGTCGGTGCAGGAATTCCTGGCCGCCGGTTCGCTGGACGAGACCCGCATTTCCCGCAAGGAGAACAGCAATGCTCTGGTTGGATAAGCTTGGCGAGCGCGCGACGCGCTCGATGGCGCACGCCACGTCGCGGCGCAGCGTGCTGAACCGCATTGGCAAGGTGCTGGTAGGCACGGCGTTTCTGGTGCCCGTACTGCCGGTGGCCCGGTCGGCGCCCGCAGCCGCCAAAAAGCCGCAAACGGACGAAACCGCCTGCGACTACTGGCGCTACTGCGCGGTGGACGGTTTCCTGTGTTCCTGCTGCGGCGGCAGCACCACGTCCTGCCCGCCGGGCACGTCGCCATCCGCCGTGTCGTGGGTGGGCACCTGCCACAACCCGATGGACGGCAAGGATTACCTCATCAGCTACAACGATTGCTGCGGCAAGACCGCCTGCGGCAAGTGCATGTGCGCGGCCGCCGAGCGCGAGCGGCCGGGCTACCAGATGTTCCTGCACAACGACGTCAACTGGTGCATGTCCAACGAGTCGTCCATCTTCCACTGCACCACCTCCGTGATCGTCGGGTTGGCCAAGAAGCAGCCATGACCAAGGCAGGCTCGGGTTCCGGCAGAAGGCGGCGGCGCGGCGGGTGGGCCGCGCTGTCCGCCGCGGCAGCCATGGGGGCGCTGGCGGCTGCGGCGGCGCTGGCCGGTGAGGCGTCGACCTCTGGCGTTCCCTACGCGGCTCCTTCCTCCGCCAAAACTTCCGTGGCGGGCCAGCCCGTCGCCGGAGAGCCCATCGCCGGAGAGCCCGTCGCCACCCATTCCCCCGACTCCCCTGATGCGTTACGGCAGGCTGCGCGTGCCGACTACGTGCTGAAATGCGCCGGCTGTCATCGGGTCGATGGCCGGGGGAGCACGCCGCATGGCATTCCGGATTTTCGTAATTCCGTCGGGGCGTTCGTGCATCTGCCAGCGGGACGCGAATACCTGATTCGTGTGCCGGGGGCGGCGTATTCGCCCTTGAGCAACGCGGACCTGGCGGCGGTATTGAACTGGGTGCTGCTGACCTTCAGCCCCGCTCAGCTTCCTACCGATTTCCAGCCCTATACCGAAGCCGAGGTGGCCGCCGCACGCCCAAACCGCTATCCCGATGTGGTGCCGGTACGCCACGGCCTGGCGCAGGAATTGGCCAGGCAGGGGTTCACTTTGTCTGATTATTCCTACGGCAGCGCCCGCAAACCCTGAAGCTGCGCGGTTTTTAGGGGTTGTCACGGATACTCCACGTCCGGCGCTCGGTGATAGAAAGAAGCCAGCCATTTGTTCCTAGCCGCGCGCCGGAGTCTTCATGTCCCATCGCCTCGTACGCAGCGCGCCCCAGCAGTTCCGGGATTGCGCCAGCTGGAAAGACAACATCAGCAACACCTTCGTGCCGCTGGAAGTGTCCGCGGCCAATCCGCAGCGTTTCCGCAGCAGCGTGGCGGTCGATTCACTGGGCTGGATGCAGGTCTGTGAAATGCACACGGGGGCGCAACGCGTGCGTCGCACCAAGCTGCTGGCCGACCGCGCCGAGGCATCCGGCTACAAGGTGACGCTGCAGCTGGCCGGGCGCAGCGAAATTCGCCAGGCTGCCCGCAGCGCTTTGTTGATGCCGGGCGATTGGGGCATCTACGACACCACCCGGCCCTACGAGGTCGACGTCGACGACGATGCGCATTTCCTGGTGATGCAGGTGCCGGGCAAGCAATCCGAAGCCTGGCAGCCGTTCATCCAGAATGCGGTGGCGCGCAGTTACAGTGCTCGCCACGGTTGCGGCCGCATGGCCATGGACCTGCTGCGGGTGGCCCTGAGCGAACATGCGCACCTGTCCGATAGCGCTGCGCGAGACGCCGCCAATGCGGTCATGCAGATGATGGGGCTGGACATCAGCGAACGTGCCGGTGGGTTGGCCGAACAGGACCAGGCCGACATGCGCCAGGCGCAACTGCGCCGTGTGCAGCAATACCTGGTCGACAACCTGCACGATCCCGACCTGTCGCCGGCCAGCGCCGCCGTGGCCCTGCGCGTGTCACGCCGCTATCTGTACAACCTGTTCGCCCAGGCCGCCACCACGCCGGCAGATTTCATCCTCAGCGCCCGGCTGGAACGCTCGCGACATATGTTGGGTGACGCCACGCAAACGACGCGGCAGATCGGCGACATCGCTTTTCGCCACGGCTTTTCTGACGCCGCGCGCTTCAGCCACGCATTTCGCAATCGGTATGGGGTGTCGCCGTCGGAGTATCGGCGCGGACTTAAAGGTTTTCCTCGTTGATGAGGTCTTCTTTGCCGTAGAACTTCACGCCGATGTGAATGCGCTCGCGGCCCTGGGCACGGCGGTGGCGGTTGGTGTCGCGCAGCGAATACACGCAGCCGCAGTATTCCTGCTGGTAGAAGTTCTCGCGCTTGCTGATTTCGATCATGCGGGACGACCCGCCACCCTTGCGCCAGTTGTAGGTCCAGTAGATCAGGTCGTCGTAGCGGGCGGCGGCGCGCTCGCCGCAGCCGTTGATCTGGTTCATGTCTTTCCAGCGCGAAATGCCGAGCGAGCTGGTGATGGTGTCAAAGCCGTGTTCGTGGGCATACAGCGCGGTGCGTTCGAAGCGCATGTCGAAGCAGGCCGTGCAACGCTCGCCGCGTTCGGGGGCGTTCTCCATGCCCTTGACGCGATCGAACCAGTTGTCCATGTCGTAGTCGGCGTCGATGAACTCGATACCGTGCTGTTCGGCGAAGCGGATGTTTTCCTGCTTGCGGATCTCGTACTCTTTGACCGGATGGATGTTCGGGTTGTAGAAGTAGATCGCGTAGTCGATGCCGGACGCGGTCATGGCTTCCATGACCTCGCCAGAGCAGGGCGCACAGCACGAGTGCATCAGCACTTTGCTGCGGCCGGCGGGCAGGTCGAGTTTGGGGCGCACGAGTTCGGACATGATCTGACAGGCAAATAAGGCGGAAAACTCCTTATTTTACGATGAGTTGCCGCTTTTGCACGGGACGCCCCAAGCGGGCTGCCTGGCGCGTCCCTGATTGTTCAGCCGAACACTGCCTGCCAGAGTTCGCGCACCGCGGCGCGCTCGGCCTGCAACTGGTCGGGGGCGACCCGGGCCTTTTCCACGCCTTGCATGCGCAGCTGGTGCTGGATGCGCCGCAATACTCGGTAGGCGTCGCCCGCGCGCGCCGCCAGGGCGGGGTCGATCAGGCCCGCCTCGCCGGCCAGGCGCAGCAGCGTGATGTTGCCCAGATTGCGCACCAGCACGGCGTGCGTGCCCGCATGGCACAGCACCAGGTACTGGGTCACGAATTCCACGTCGACCATGCCCCCGCTATCGTGCTTCAGGTCGAACTTGCCGCTGCTGTTCGGGTGGCCGGCGTTGATTTTCTCGCGCATGGCCAGCACTTCGTCGCGCAGCGCGGCCGCATCGCGCGGCATCACCAGGATGGCCTCGCGGATCTGCTCGAAACGCTCGCCGACGGCTGCGTCACCCGACGCGTAGCGGGCCCGGGTGAGTGCCTGGTGCTCCCAGGCCCAGGCGTGCTTCTGCTGATACTGCTCGAAGGCCTCTACGGACACGGCCAACAGGCCCGCATCGCCGTCCGGGCGCAGGCGCAGGTCGATTTCGTACAGACGGCCCGATGAGGTCATCGTCGACAGCCACGACGTCATGCGTCGGCCCAGCTTGGCATAGACCTCGGATGCGTCTTCGCGCGGGTCGTCGTACAGGAACACCAGGTCCAGGTCCGACGAATACCCCAGTTCCTTGCCGCCCAGCTTGCCGTAGGCGATCACCGCGAAATGGGGCTTGGCGCCGGCCACTTTGTTGACCAGCGGCCAGGTGCGATGGATGGTTTCGGTGAGCAGCAGGTCAGCCAGCGCCGACAACTGGTCGGCCAGTTTCTCGACCGTCAGTTCGCCTTCCAGGTCTTGCGCCAGCAGCTGGAAGCTGGCCTGGCGCTGCACGTCGCGCATCAGGTTCATCTGGCGTTCGATGTCCGGATCGCCGTCAGGCAGGCGGCAGGCGTCCAGGTCGGCGCGCAGTTGCCGGGCGATCTGGGCGAAGTCCAGCGGTTCGAACAGGGTGCGCCAGTCGATCAGGCTGTCCAGCAGCAGCGGATGCTGCGTCAGGTATTGGGCCGCCCAAGGGCTGGCGGCCACCATGCGGGCTACGCGCGCCAGGGTGTCGGGATATTCCGCCAGCAGGGCCAGATAGGCGCTGCGCTGGGCGATCTTTTCGATCAAGTCGAACAGGCGCACGGCCGCAGCCAGCGGGGCCGGCGTCTGGCGGGCGGCGCGCAGCGCGGCAGGCAACAGGACTTCCATGCGGCGGCGGCTGCTTTCCGGCAGGCTGCGGATACGGTGGCTGCCCAGCAGGGTTTCGGTGCGGCGCAGCAGGTCGTCGGCTTCGTCGCCGAAGGCCTGGCGGATCTGCTCGGCCAGTTCGCACTCGCTGTCCGGTTCGCCCGTCGCCGGGTCGCCTTGGGCATCGGGCGCATTGGCCGTGTCCTCGGTGTCCATGCCCACCATCCGGAACACGTTGCGGAAGGTCTGCGAAACGAATTGGCGGTGCGCGGCCAGGGTGCTTTCGAAATCTTCCGGGGTGAAGCCCAGCGCAGCGGCCAGTCCGGCGCGCAGTGCGGGGTCGCCGGGCAGCAGGTGGGTCTGTTCGTCTTCGCGGTATTGCAGCGCGTGTTCGGTGCGGCGCAGGAAACGGTAGGCCTCTTCCAGGCGGCGCGCGTCGTCTTCGGGCACCAGACCGGCGACGCATTCGGCGTGCAGCGCTTCCAGCAAGCCCCGCTTTTGCAGGGCCGGCATGCGGCCGCCACGGATCAGCTGGGCCAGTTGCACCACGAATTCGATCTCGCGGATGCCGCCATCGCCCAGCTTGATGTTGTTGGCGCTGTCGATGCCGTTGCGGGCCATGGCGCGCCGCTGCCAGTCCTGGCGAATGCGCTCGCGCAGGGCCCGCAGCGCGGCCAGCGCGTCGAAGTCGAAATATTTGCGGTACACGAAGGGCACGCGCAGGCTTTCCAGCTGGCGCGCCTGGGCCGCGCTGTCGCTGCCCTCGAACGCCTGGGCGGGCATCAGCCGCGCCTTGAGCCAGGCATAGCGTTCCCACTCCCGGCCCTGGCCGATCAGGTAGTGTTCCAGCGCATCCAGGCTCCAGGCCAGCGGGCCGGCATCGCCGTCGGGACGCAGGCGCAGGTCGGTACGAAAAACCTGGCCGTTCGCATCCACCTCGGACAGCACGGGCATCATGCGCCGGGTCAGGCGGCCGTAGAACTCGTGGTGGCTGATGCGGCGCGGACCGTCGGTGTCGCCTTCCTCGCCATACAGCATGATCAGGTCGATGTCGGACGAGACATTGAGCTCGCAGCCGCCCAACTTGCCCATGCCCACGATCAGCATTTCCTGGGGCTGTCCGGTGGCCGGATCGCGCGGCACGCCATGCACGGCAGCCAGGTCGGCCGCCACGCTGCGGTAGGCAGCCGCTACCGCCATGTCGGCCAGCGTCGTCATGGCGCCTACCACTTCTTCAAGCGGCGCCTGGCCGGCCAGGTCGCGCACGATCAGCGTGCTGAACACGCGTTCCCGCAGTTTGCGCAGCACTTGGCGGCACAGGTCCACCGGTAGCACGGCCGGCGCGCCGGGGCCCGCCAGCTCCGCCTGCCACTGCGCCAGCCGCTCGGGGGTGACCGGCAGGCGCACGGCGTCTTCCAGCCAGGCGGCCAGGTCTGGATGGGCATCCAGACGGCGGCGCAGGTGGCCGGACCAGGCCAGGGCGGGGGCGAGCAGGGAGGGCGTGGACATGGGTATCAGGCGAGAGACGAATGGGCGCGTTTCAGGTATAAGTGGGGACGATACCGCAAGACATATTCTCCTGCCCACCGATCCGTGTCTGTTTCAAAAAAAGTGCTCTGCTGCCTGTTCTGGGCGGCGCTGACTATCTATAGCGTCGTGGCCGTCGGGCTCTTGGGCGTGCGCTATTGGGTCTTGCCGCGCGTGGACCAGTGGCGGCCCCAGATCGAAGCCTACGCCAGCCAGGCGTTGGGCGCACGCGTCTCGATCGGCGCCATCAAGGCGGATTGGCAAGGCCTGAACCCCCGGCTGGAACTGACCTCTGTAGCGGTACATGACGGCGTCGCGGCGCCAGTGCTGACGCTGCCGTCGGTGTCCGCCGTGCTCGCCTGGCGCAGCATCCTGACCCTGTCGCCCAAGCTGGTGCGCCTGCGCGTCGAGCAGCCCGAACTGACCCTGCGCCGCGATACCGACAATCACCTGTGGGTGGCGGGTCAAAGCATCGACCTCAATGCCAGCGATCACCGCTCGGACCTGGATCATCCCGCGCTGCGCTGGCTGACCGCGCAGCGCGAATTGCTCATCCGCGGCGCCACCATCCGCTGGCAGGACGAAATGCGCCAGGCGCCCGACCTGGTATTGAGCAATGTCGATTTCCTGGTCCGCAACGGCAGCCTGTCGCATCGTTTCGTGCTGCGCGCCGACGCCGATCCGGCGCTGGGCCGCAAGCTGGACCTGCGCGGCGAATTCAATCGCAGCCTGTTCGCGGGCGATGCGTCCAACCCGGCCAACTGGAGCGGTGAACTCTATGCCGCCCTGGAAGACGCCGAGCCGCAGGCCTGGGCGCCGTGGGCGCCGCCGCCTCCTATCAAGGGACGCATCAGCGGCCGGGCCTGGCTGCAGCTGGATCATGGCAAGTTCACCACGCTGACGGCGGACGTGGCGGGGCGCGGCCTCGGCTGGACCGCGGCCGCCGACGGGCCCGCCGTCCACAGCGGCTATGCCCAGCTGCGCATCGAAGGCACGCCGGGCGACTTCATTGAAAGCGCCAGCGTGCCGCTGGCGCGCAGCCCTGGCGCCGCGAATCTGTCGGTCAAGGGGCGTGTCGAACAATTGCGCGTGGCGTTGCCCGGCGTCTTCGAACAGCCCGAGCTGGTGGCCGACGAACTGGCATTGGACGCCCAGACCAAAGGCGCCGATGCCAAGAACTGGTTCGTGGACGTCGGCCAATTGCGTATCGCCAACAGCGACCTGGATGTCCGCCTGCAAGGCCAATGGCGCAAGGAAGGCAAGAGCGGGGCGGGCAGCGTCGACATGCGCGGCACGCTGGTGCGGGGCAAGATGAACGCCATCCACCGCTATCTGCCGCTCGAGGTCAACGCCGACGCACGCGAGTGGCTGGCCACCGGCTTGCCCGCAGGCGTGATGGAATCGGCCTCCATCACCCTCAAGGGCGACCTGGACGAGTTTCCGTTTGGCGCGCCGGGTTCGACGGGCGAATTCGTCATCGCGGGCGCCTATTCGGGCGCCAAGGTCGACTACGCGCCGGCGCGCAGCCACCGCAAGGGCTGGCCGATGCTGGAAAACCTGTCCGGCAGCTTCCGGGTCGACAAGGTTGGCCTGGTGCTCGACAGCCCCGGCGGTGCGGTGGCCCACACCGGCCCGGACCAGACGGTGACGCTGGGCGCGGTGACCGCCAGCATTCCCGACATGGAGCACAACGCCCAGCTGACGGTCAATGGCGACACGACCGGCACGGTGCCCGCCTACCTGGCGCTGGCCGAAAACTCGCCTCTGGGCGGCCTGCTCGATGGGGCGCTGGACGAAGCCCGGGGCACCGGCAACTGGCGCATGCCGCTGAAGTTGAAAGTGCCGCTGATGAACACGGACGACACCCAGGTCGAGGGCAAGATCCAGTTCGCCGACAACACGTTCACTTTCATGCCCGAAATGCCCTTGCTCAGCCAGATGCATGGCGACCTGGAATTTTCGGAAAAAGGCGTGCATACCAAGGAAATCCGCGCGCAGTTCCTGGGCGGTCCGGTCAAGATATCCGGCAGCCTGTCCCAGCCCAAGGACGTCTTGCGCTTTGATGGCGTGCTGGCGGGATCGGGCCTGACGCAGATCAGCAATACGCCGTCGATGGCGCGGTTTTCGGGCAAGGCCGCCTATAAAGGCTCGGTGGGCTATCAGCGCGGCGGGTCGGTCGAACTGGCGATGGAAACCGATCTGGTCGGCATGGCGATCAACATGCCGGCGCCGGTGGGCAAGCCCGCTGCCACCGCGCAGACGCTCAAGCTGCAGTGGGGCGCCGCGCAGGATCGCGGCGCCAAGGGCCGCCGCTGGCTCACGGCCAGCCTGGGCGAGAACATCAATGCGCTGTTCGAACGGGACCCAACGGATTCGTCGCCCTCGTATTTCGCCCGCGGCACGCTGGGCATCGGTCGTCCGGCCAGCCTGCCCGAACGTGGCCTGAGCCTGAGCGCCAGCCTGCCTGAACTGGACATGGACGGCTGGGAGGCCGTGTCCGACGGTTTCAGCCCGCCGCCCGTCAAGGGGCGTCCGGCCGCCCGTCCGCTGCTGCCGCAGCCCGAGCGAATCAGTCTTGCCACGGGGGTGCTGCGCACCAGCGGCTACACCCTGAACGACCTGACCCTGTACGCCACCCGTCCGGCCCCGGCGCAGTGGCGCGTAGACCTTGAATCGCGCCAGGCGGCCGGTTCGCTGTCGTGGCGCGAGGCCTCGGGCGCCATCGCCGGCCAGATCACGGCGCGCCTGAAGCACCTGGCGCTGGGCGGCGCGGATGACACCAATGAGGCCGACAAGGCCTTGTCGTCGGGGAGCGACCTGTCCGACATTCCGGCCATTGACCTGCAGGCCAAGGAATTCAAGCTGTATGGCAAGAACCTGGGCGAATTGCAGGTGCTGGGGACCAATCTGGAACGGGGCCGCCAATGGCGCCTGGACAAACTGTCGATCACCAACGACGCCGCTACGCTGAACGCCACTGGCGCCTGGCGGCTCGAAGGACCGGATCGCGGGCTGACGGTCGATGCCACGGTCAAGTTCGAGAACGTCGGCAGCTTCATGGACCGCATCGGCTTCGAACACGTGGTGTCTGGCGGCACGGGCAGCGTCAAGGGCAAGGCCACCTGGCGCAATCTGCCCTGGACCCACAACATTGCCGACATCGTCGGCGACGCAGAGATCAGCCTGGACAAGGGCCGCTTCATGCACGTGAACTCGCGCACGGCCCGCTTGCTCGAATTGCTGTCGCTGCAATCCTTGCAGCGCCTGGCCCGGCTGGACGTGAACCCCACCAGCCTGCTGCGCGACGGATTTCCGTTCGATACCGTGCGAGGCCAGGTCAAAATGGCCGACGGTTCGCTGACCACCGAGGGTTACAAGCTGAACGGCCCGGTGGCCGCCATCGTGCTGGCCGGCGGCGTCAACATCGTGCAAGAGCGCTGGAATCTGAAGGCGGTGGTCATTCCCAACCTGGACGCCAGCGGCGCGGCCATGGTGACGGCGCTGGCCGTCAATCCGCTGATCGGCCTGGGGGCATTCGTGACGCAGTGGCTGCTCAAGCAGCCGCTGGCGCGGGCCATGACCCTGGAATACGCCGTCACCGGCAGTTGGGACGATCCGCAGATCGATCCCATCGATGCCTCGGGCAAGCCGGCGCCCAAGCAGACGCCCAAGCCGCGCAGCCTGGAAGAGTTCATCGAACATTGATTGGGCGGCCCGCGCGAGGCCTGACATTGCGATACAGACCGTACAGGCACCGGGCTGTCGCGCCCGTCCAAGGTCAAGCTGGGCACCTGCGTGGCGGCCGAAGAAGCCACCCACCCGGGGCAGGTGGCGTGCACGGTGGCGGTGACGATGGGGGCCGCGGTCAACGAAAACCAGATGGACTTCTACAAGCAGGGCAAGAAGTGGAAGGCCCAGCCCAGTTCGTCCCAGGACAAGCTGCCATTTCCTGATCCCAAGTTGCAGTGATCGCTGGCCCAAAGACTCACCGAAACGCCACCCCATAAAGCATTTGGCGAGGACCGCCTTGGGGCTGTCCTCGCCAAATCGATAAGCGTCGCGAAAGGCCGGCTTACTTCTTCTTCATCATGTCGAAGAATTCGGCGTTGGTCTTGGTCGCACGCATCTTGTCCAGGATGAATTCCATGGACTGGACTTCGTCCATGTCGTGGATGAACTTGCGCAGCACCCAGACCTTTTGCAGCAGGTCCGGGGCGATCAGCAGTTCTTCGCGGCGGGTGCCCGACTTGTTCAGGTTGATCGACGGGTAGACGCGCTTTTCGGCCAGGCGACGTTCAAGGTGGACTTCGGAGTTGCCCGTGCCCTTGAATTCTTCGTAGATGACTTCGTCCATGCGGCTGCCGGTTTCGATCAGCGCGGTGCCCAGGATGGTCAGCGAACCGCCTTCCTCGAGGTTGCGCGCCGCACCGAAGAAGCGCTTGGGGCGCTGCAGGGCATTGGCGTCCACACCGCCGGTCAGCACCTTGCCGGAAGCCGGCACGACGGTGTTGTAGGCGCGGGCCAGGCGGGTGATCGAGTCCAGCAGGATCACCACGTCTTTCTTCATTTCGACCAGGCGCTTGGCCTTTTCGATGACCATTTCCGCAACCTGCACGTGGCGGGTGGCGGGTTCGTCAAAGGTCGAGGCCACCACTTCGCCGCGCACGGTGCGCTGCATTTCGGTCACTTCTTCCGGGCGCTCGTCCACCAGCAGGACGATCATCACGGCGTCGGGGTAGTTGGTGGTGATGGCGTGCGCAATGTGCTGCATCATCACCGTCTTGCCCGACTTGGGGCTGGCGACGATCAGGCCGCGCTGGCCCATGCCGATGGGGGCGAAGACGTCGAGGATACGACCCGTGAGGTTTTCTTCGCTCTTGATGTCGCGTTCCAGACGCATGGTCCGGTTCGGGTGCAGCGGCGTCAGGTTCTCGAACATGATGCGATGCTTGATCGCTTCGGGCGCCACGCCGTTGACCTTGTCCACCTTGACCAGGGCGAAATAGCGCTCGCCATCCTTGGGCGTGCGCACTTCACCTTCGATCGAGTCGCCGGTGTGCAGGTTGAAACGGCGAATCTGGGACGGCGAGATGTAGATGTCGTCCGTGCTGGCCAGATACGAGGTCTCGGGCGAGCGCAGGAAACCGAAGCCGTCGGGCAGGACTTCAAGCACGCCGTCGCCAAAGATCTGCTCGCCTTGCTTGGCGCGCCGTTTCATGATGGCGAACATCAGCTCCTGCTTGCGCAGGCGGTTGGCGTTCTCGATTTCCAGGCCAGCGGCCATTTCCAGCAGCTGCGAGACATGCAGCGCCTTCAGTTCGTTGAGGTGCATCGCGGTGAGTGGTGGGGGAAAAGTAAAGGAGGGTTCTGGCGGCGCGCCACGGACGGGCTCGCGCGGTATTGAATGAGCGCCGCCACCAGGGCGGCGCCTTCGTTCACAGCACGCAGTTTACAACGCGCCGTCCAGGAATGCGGTGAGTTGCGACTTCGACAGCGCGCCAACCTTGGTGGCGGCAGCCTGGCCGTCTTTAAAGAGCATGAGGGTGGGAATGCCGCGGATGCCGTACTTCGAGGCGGTGCCCTGGTTCTCGTCCACGTTCAGCTTCGCGATCGTCAGGCGACCAGCGTACTCGGTGGCAACTTCTTCCAGGATCGGGGCAATCATCTTGCAGGGGCCACACCAGGCAGCCCAGTAGTCCACCAGCACCGGCTGGCCGGATTTCAACACATCGGCATCGAAGCTCGCGTCACTGACGTTCTTGATTTGGTCGCTCATGATGGTGATTCTCGGTTCGGCAGCAAAAGGCGCGTAAAAAGGGACGCGCCTTGCCGTTGTTCTTGTTTGTGGAATGGATTAAAGCATACCACTGTCAATAACGACAGTCATACCACTGTTTATAACAACAGGGTTTGCCGCTTTTGTGTAGGATGTTGCGGCGCAGTTGTCGTGATCGGGGTGGTTGAACCCGGCTACGCTGGCTGTGTCTATCGTCATCCTACCGAATTCGGAGCTGGTCAGGTCGTGCGCATTCCACCCGGAGCCGCGCAGAATCTGGGCTTATCCGTAAAATGTCGGTTTTTTTCCACAGATGTTGGGGATAACTTGGCCACTCCACGTTACAACGAGGCGTCCATCCGCGTCCTGAAGGGGCTGGAGCCCGTGCGCCAGCGCCCGGGCATGTACACCCGCACCGAAAACCCCCTGCACGTCGTGCAGGAGGTCATTGATAACGCCGCAGACGAAGCCCTGGCTGGCTACGGCAAACAGATACAGGTCACGCTGCATATCGATGGCAGCATTTCCGTCGAAGACGACGGCCGCGGCATTCCCGTCGGCCTGCACCCCGAAGAACACGCGCCCGTCGTGGAACTGGTGTTCACCCGCCTGCACGCGGGCGGCAAGTTCGACAAGGCCGGCGGCGGCGCCTACGCCTTTTCCGGCGGCCTGCATGGTGTCGGCGTATCCGTCACCAACGCCCTGGCGACCCGCCTGGAAGTCGTGGTCTGGCGCGACGGGGCGGTCAACCGCCTGGTCTTCAAGGGCGGCGACGTCGCCGAACCCCTGGCCCCCTACGATCAGGGCGGCCGCAAGAAGTCGGGCACCCGCGTGCGGGTCTGGCCCGACGCGAAGTATTTCGACAGCCCCAATATTCCGTTGGGCGAATTGACCCACCTGCTGCGCAGCAAGGCCGTGCTGCTGCCGGGCGTGAAGGTGCTGCTGGTCAACGAAAAGACCGGCGACACCAAGACCTGGCAGTACCAGGACGGCCTGCGCGGCTACCTGGCCGAAGCGCTGTCCGGCGCCGAACTGATGGTGCCGTTCTTCGAAGGCGAGCAATATGCCGGCGCCGACCACGAGAACTTCGCCGAAGGCGAGGGCGCCCAGTGGGTCGTGGCCTGGACCGAAGACGGCAATGCCGTGCGCGAGTCGTACGTCAACCTGATCCCCACGCCGGCCGGCGGTACGCACGAATCCGGCCTGCGCGAAGGCCTGTTCGGCGCGGTCAAGGGCTTTGCCGAACTGCACAGCCTGCTGCCCAAGGGTGTCAAGCTGCTGCCCGAAGACGTATTCGCCCGCGCCAGCTTCGTGCTGTCGGCCAAGGTGCTCGACCCGCAATTCCAGGGCCAGATCAAAGAACGCCTGAACAGCCGCGACGCGGTTCGCCTGGTGGGCGGCTTTTCCAAGAGCGCGCTCGACCTCTGGCTGCACAGCAATGTGGAATACGGCAAGAAGCTGGCCGAACTGGCCATCCGCCAGGCGCAGGCGCGCCAGCGTTCGGCGCAAAAGGTCGAAAAGCGCAAGAGCTCCGGCGTGGCCGTGTTGCCGGGCAAGCTGACCGACTGTGAGTCCAGCGACGCCACCCGCACCGAGGTCTTCCTGGTCGAGGGCGATTCGGCCGGCGGGTCCGCCAAGATGGGCCGCGACAAGGAATTCCAGGCCATCCTGCCGCTGCGCGGCAAGGTGCTCAATTCCTGGGAGGTCGACCGCGATCGCCTGTTCGCCAACAACGAAATCCATGACATTTCCGTCGCCATCGGCGTGGACCCTCACGGGCCCAACGATACGCCGGACCTGTCTGGCCTGCGCTACGGCCGAATCTGCATCCTGTCGGACGCCGACGTCGACGGTTCGCACATCCAGGTGCTGCTGCTGACGCTGTTCTACAAGCACTTTCCCAAGCTGGTCGAAGCCGGCAACGTGTTCGTGGCCAAGCCGCCGCTCTTTCGCCTGGATGTGCCGGCGCAGGGCAAGCGCCCGGCGCGCAAGATCTACTGCCTGGACGAAGGCGAGCTCGAAGCCGCGCAGGACAAGCTGCGCAAGGAAGGCTCGCGCGAAGGCGCCTGGGCGGTCAGCCGCTTCAAGGGCCTGGGCGAAATGAACCCCGAGCAGCTCTGGGAAACCACCATGAACCCGGACACGCGCCGGCTGCTGCCGGTGGGCTATGGCGACCAGACCCCCGAAGACACCACCCGCATGTTCGACATGCTGATGGGCAAGGGTGAATCGTCGCAGCGCCGCGCCTGGATCGAAGAAAAGGGCAACCTGGCGGAGCTCGACATCTGATGGCGCAGGCCCCGTTGCCGCCCGCGTCCATGGCGGTCGATCTCACGGCCGACGACTACGCCGATTTCTCGGCGTACGTGTACAAGCGGCCGGAGCTGCGGCGCCGCCGCTACCGGTCGCACCTGCGCTTTGCCGTGCTGATGATCGTGGTGCTGTTCGCGTACCTGGCCTGGCAGACCTGGGGCGGCAATGGGCCCAACTGGGGCCTGATGCTGCCCGTGTACTTCGAGGGCCTGGCCGTGGGCCTGGGCATCCTGGCGTTGCTGGCGCTGGCCTACGAGTTCGTGCTGCCGGGGCTGGTGCGCATGAACACGCGGCGTATGCTGGCCAAGCGGCCCGACGGCCTGTTCCTGGGCCGCCATCAGCTGGTCTTCGGGCCGGCTGGCATCGACGACACCGTCGCCGGTGCGTCGGGGCAGCTCGCCTGGGGCGATGTGCGCCGGGTCGAGGAAACGCCGCAGCATCTCTACGTCATCCTGGGCACCCTGCAGGGCGTCATCATCCCCAAGCGCGGACAAGACGCCGCGACGCTGGATGCGGTGCGCGCCCAACTGCGCGCGCACGTGGCCGATATCCAGCTGCTGGACGCCGCGCGTCCCCAATGACGCCGTTTCAATGAATTTGTCTACCTGAAACCATCATGACCGACAGCAATCAACACGGTTTGTTCGACGCCGCGCCCGAAGAGGGCGGCGATGCCGCCATCACCCTGGCGCGCTATGCCGAACAGGCCTATCTGGACTACGCAGTATCCGTGGTGCGGGGCCGGGCCCTGCCGGACGTGGGCGACGGCCAAAAGCCCGTGCAGCGCCGCATTCTGTACGCAATGCAGGCCATGGGCCTGGCTGCAGGCGCCAAGCCCGTGAAGTCCGCGCGCGTCGTGGGCGACGTGCTGGGCAAGTACCACCCCCACGGCGACCAGGCGGCCTACGACGCCATGGTGCGCATGGCGCAGGATTTTTCCCTGCGCTATCCGCTGATCGACGGCCAGGGCAACTTCGGTTCGCGCGATGGCGATAATGCCGCCGCGATGCGTTACACCGAAGCGCGCCTGACGCCCATCGCCAAGCTGTTGCTCGACGAGCTGGACGAAGGCACGGTCGACTTCGTGCCCAACTACGACGGCAGCCAGCAAGAACCCCAGATGCTGCCGGCGCGCCTGCCCGTCATGCTGCTCAACGGCGCATCGGGCATCGCGGTCGGCATGGCCACAGAAATTCCGCCGCACAACCTGCGCGAAGTCGCCCAGGCCTGCGTGGCGCTGATCAAGCATCCGCAACTGCCGGACGCCGAGCTCTACGGCATGATCCCGGGCCCCGATTTCGCCGGGGGCGGCCAGATCATCACCCCCGCTGCCGATATTGCGCAGATCTACGCGGGCGGGCGCGGTTCGCTGAAAGTGCGGGCCCGCTGGACGTTCGAGGAAATGGCGCGCGGCCAGTGGCAGTTGGTGGTCACCGAGCTGCCCCCGGGCACCTCGGGCCAGAAGGTGCTCGAGGAAATCGAGGAAATCACCAACCCCAAGGTCAAGAGCGGCAAGAAGAGCCTGACCCCCGAGCAAACGCAGGCCAAGGCCGTGATGCTGAACCTGCTGGACGCCGTGCGCGACGAATCCGGCAAGGATGCCGCGGTGCGCCTGGTGTTCGAACCCAAGACTTCGCGCGTCGATCGCGACGAATTCGTCAACACCCTGTTGGCGCAGACCAGCATGGAAAGCAGCGCCTCGGTCAACCTGGTCTGCATCGGCACCGACGGCCGTCCGCGCCAGAAGGGCCTGCGCGACGTCCTGGTCGAATGGCTGGCATTCCGCACCAATACCGTCGTGCGCCGCACCCGCTTCCGCCTGGACAAGGTCATCGACCGCATCCATGTGCTGGAAGGCCGCATGGTGGTCTACCTGAACGTCGAAGAGGTCATCCAGACCATTCGCGAATCCGACGAGCCGCGCGCGGCCCTGATGGAACGCTTCAAGCTGTCCGAGCGCCAGGCCGAAGACATCCTGGAAATGCGCTTGCGCCAGTTGGCACGCCTGGAAGGCTTCAAGATCGAGAAAGAACTCGAAGAAAAGCGCAAGGACCAGATCGGTTTGCAAGAGCTGCTGGACAACCCCAACACCCTCAAGCGCCTGCTCATCAAGGAAATCGAGGCCGACGCCAAGCAGTATGGCGATGACCGCCGCACCCTGATCGAAACGGCCGAACGCGCCGTGCTCGAAACCAAGGTGCTGGACGAGCCCGTTACTGTGGTGGTGTCGCAAAAGGGCTGGCTGCGCGCCCGCCAAGGCCACGGCCACGACAAGTCGCAATTCGCCTTCAAGCAGGGCGACGACATGTACGGCGCCTTCGAATGCCGCACCACCGACACGCTGATCGCCATGGGCGACAACGGCCGGGTCTATTCGGTGCCGGTGGCCAGCCTGCCGTCGGCGCGCGGCGACGGCCAGCCGGTCACCACCATGATCGACCTGGAAAGCGGTTCGCGCATCGTGCACACCATCGCGGCGGCGCCCGACAGCCGCTGGCTGCTGGCCACGCGAGGCGGCTATGGCTTCT
This sequence comes from Achromobacter deleyi, assembly GCF_902859705.1. Classification (GTDB taxonomy): domain Bacteria; phylum Pseudomonadota; class Gammaproteobacteria; order Burkholderiales; family Burkholderiaceae_B; genus Achromobacter; species Achromobacter deleyi. The sequence continues at coordinate 44,166 of NZ_CADIJO010000032.1, forward strand.
CGGCCAAGCTGTCGGACATGATCAGCCGCCAGCGCGCCGGCAAGCAGTTCATCACGCTGGAAGCGGGCGATGAACTGCTGCACCCCGTGCCGTTGTTCGATGGCGCCAAGCAACTGGCCTTGCTGTCGCAGAAGGGCAAGTTCCTGGTGTTCGGGCTGGACGAGGTCAAGGCGCTGTCCGGCGGCGGCCGTGGGACCATCCTGATGGGCCTGGATGGCGCCGACAAGCTCGACCAGACCGTGCCGATTGGTGCGCTGGGCCTGCGCGCCGCGGGCATCTACCGCAACAAGCACACCGAAGACATCCTGGTCGGCGACGCGTTGGCCATCTATGTCGGCAAGCGTGCGCGCAAGGGCCGGGCGCTGGACGTGCGGCCCAAGCAGCCGTTGCTGTCGCCCGTGCTGGGCTGATCGCGGCGGGATGCACGGCATCCATGAAGGCGGCGCCTGCGGGCGCCGCTTTTTTTTTTATGGGCGCGGTGGGGCTTTTTGCCCAGGCCTGGCCGCCGTCGGCATGCCAGGCTTGACCTCGGGAAGGGGCGTGATATTTAATAGATAGATCAATCAGTCTATTAATAAAATCCTGACGACCCGGACAACATCGCCTTAGTCCTCATGCGAAAAATAGATCCCGCCAGACAGCACGAGCGTCGCCGCCAGATACTGGCCGCCGCGGCCGAGTGTTTCGCCGAACACGGCTTTCACGCCACGTCCACCGCGCAGATCTGCGCGCGCGCGGGCATGAGCCCGGGCAACCTGTTCCATTACTACGCCAGCAAGGCAGAGATCATCGAAGCCCTGATCGCATCGGACACCGAGGCGCTGCGCGAACGCCAGCAAGGTGCAGACGCCGAGCCCGATGCGCGCGCGGCCCTGACCCGCTGGGTCGGCGACAACCTGGCCCAGTACCAGGACCCTGCCTTCGTGCGTCTGGGCATGGAGGTGCTGGCCGAGGCGGTGCGCAATCCGCGGGTTCACGCCCTGGTCATGGCCAACGAAGCCGAACGCAAAGCGGCGCTGACGGCGTTGCTGACGGCCGTGTGGCGCCCGCTGCCGCCCGACGCGCTGCCGCGGCCCGTCGCGGAAATGGCCGACATGCTGTTGTTGCTGCTTGATGGTGTCTACAGCCGGTCGGTGGTCGACCCCCGATTCGATGTGGCTGCGGGCGGCCGGTTGCTCGATGGCGCGTTGCAAGGGTGCCAGCCGCCGTTGCCGGGGGGCCACGGCAAAACGGGCAAAGGCACGACGGCAGAGGGCGCATGAGTACGCCTGTGCAAGCGCCGCAGATGGCGCCACAAACGCCCGACACGGGACTGCCGGGGCGGCAGGGCGGCGCGCAAGCCGCACCCCAACGCCTGGCGCACGTCGATGCGCTGCGGGGCTTCGCGCTCTTTGGCATCCTGGTGGTCAATATCGGCGTGTTCGCCTCGCCCTTCTACGCCAGCGGGATTCCCCATCCCGACTTCTCGCGGCCGCAGGACCACGTGGTGGGCTGGCTGGTCGCGTGGTTGTTCGAGACCAAGTTCTACCTGCTGTTCTCGTTCTTGTTCGGCTACAGCTTCACGTTGCAGATGGCCGCGGCCGAACGCAGCGGGGCCGCCTTCGCGCCGCGTTTTTTCAGGCGGCTGCTGGGGCTGGCGGCGCTGGGCCTGGCGCATGCCGTGCTGTTCTATCAGGGCGACATCCTGCTGACCTATGCGCTGCTGGGCTTGATATTGATGGCCTGCCGCGGCATGGAGCCGGGCCGTGCGTTGCAACGGGCGCTGTGGCTGATCGGGCTGGTATCGCTGGCCTGGGCGGCGCTGGGCGCCTTGAGCCTGCTGGACCCGGTCGGCACCGCGACGTTCAGCCGCGCCGCGGCCAAGGTGTCCGCCGCCGACGCTCTGGCGGCGATCGAGGCCTATCGCGGGACGGTCATGACCACCATCGCCCGGCACTGGCAAGAACTGACCTCGGTCACCTGGGCCACCATCGTGCTGGTGCAGGGGCCGTTTGTGTTCGCGATGTTCCTGGTGGGTTACGCCCTGGGACGCCGGCAGGCGTTGGCCGACCCGTGGCGCGAGCCGCGCGTGCTGTGGCTGCTCTGCGCGCTGGGCGCATTGCCGGGGCTGGCGGGGTCCGCGTTCTACGCGACCACCAGCCTGGATACGGCACGGGTGTGGGAAACGCTGGGCCTGGCCGCTGACCTGTTCACTGCGCCGTTGCTGAGCATGTCGTACGCCGCGGCCCTGCTGCTGGCCATGCGCACGCGCCCTGGCGCCTGCCTGGCCCGCTGGCTGGCGCCCGCCGGCCGCATGGCCCTGACCAACTACCTGATGCAATCGGTGGTGTGTGCGTGGCTGTTCACGGCCTGGGGGCTGCGGCTGTCCGGCAGCGTGTCGCCGGGCATGACGTTGCTGATCGCCACGATGCTGTTCGCGGCGCAACTGCCCTTGTCGGCATGGTGGCTGCGCCGCCACGCCTACGGTCCGGTCGAATGGTTCTTGCGCGCGCTGACCATTGGCGCGTGGCCGGCCTGGCGCCGCTTGCCCGCGGAGCGGGGCGGCTAGGCCGGCCTCTGGGGCGCGGCCCGGGTCTGAGCCGGACGGCGCCGCCGCACCGGCAGGGGTTGTGAGGTCGATCCGGCGCCTGTCAGGCGTCTTCCGGCAGCCGTCTCAGCGCCCGGCGTCGGCGATGGCCGCGTCGATCGCGCCGGCCAGCCGCTCGGTCAACTGGTCCAGCTCGTCGTCCGAGATGATGAAGGGCGGGGCCAGCAGCACGTGGTCGCCCTGGCGGCCGTCGATCGTGCCGCCCATGGGGTAGACCATCAGGCCGCGCGCCATGGCTTCGCGCTTGATGCGCGCGTGCAGCGTCACGGCCGGGTCGAAGGTCGCCTTGCTGGCGCGGTCGCGCACCAGCTCCACGCCCATGAACAGGCCGCGCCCGCGGATATCGCCCACGTGCGGATGTTCGCCCAGCGCTTGTTGTAGGCGCAGGCGCAGGCCCTCGCCTTGCGTGCGCACGCGCGCCAGCAGGTTGTCGCGCCGGATCACTTGCTGCACCGCCAGCGATGCCGCGCAGGCCGTCGCGTGGCCCAGGTACGTGTGGCCGTGCTGGAAAAATCCGCTGCCCTGCTGCATGGCCTGCACGATGCGTTCCTGTGCCATGACCGCGCCGATCGGCTGGTAGCCGCCGCCCAGGCCCTTGGCGATGGTGATCAGGTCGGGCGTCACGCCTTCCTGTTCGACGGCGTACAAGGTGCCGGTGCGGCCCATGCCGCACATGACTTCATCGGCGATGAACAGCACGCCGTGGCGGTCGCAGACGTCGCGGATGCGGCGGAAATAACCGGGCACGGCCGTCACCGCGCCCGATGTGGCGCCCACGACGGGTTCGGCCACGAAGGCCATCACGGTGTCGGGGCCCAGCCGTTCAAAAGCCTGTTCCAGTTCTTGCGCCAGGCGGTCGGCGTACTGGTCGTCGGTTTCACCGGCGCGCTGGTCGCGATAGGCGTAGCAGGGCGACACGTGTTCGACATCGATCAGCAGCGGCGCGAACTGGGCGCGGCGCCAGGCGTTGCCGCCCACCGCCAAGGCCCCCAGCGTGTTGCCGTGATAGCTCTGGCGTCGCGCCACGATGTGGCGGCGCTGCGGCTGGCCGATTTCGACGAAGTACTGTCGCGCCATCTTCAGCGCGGCCTCGATGGCTTCCGAGCCGCCCGACACGAAGTACGCGTGCGACGTGCCGGCGGGCGCATCGGCGACCAGCATGCCGGCCAGTTCCTCGGCGACCTCGGTCGTGAAGAAACTGGTGTGGGCATAGGCCAGCGCATCGATCTGCGCATGCATGGCCGCCTGCACGTCGGGATGGTTGTGCCCCAGGCAGGAAACCGCCGCGCCGCCCGAGCCATCCAGGTAGGCTCGGCCTTCCTGGTCATAGAGCCAGACGCCCTGGCCGCGTACGGCGACGGGCGGCGTGCTGCGCAGGGAACGGTGTAGAACGCGGGAGCGGGTCATGGCTGGGGTCTCCAGGGGCGTGGGAAGCGAGGGAAAAGGGTCAGGGGGCGACGCCGCGTCTGCGCGTCGGTTCGCGCCAATAGGCGCCGTCGGCCTGCAGGCGGGTTTCGATATCGGCCAGGCGTTGCAGTACGGCGTCGCCGCCGCGGGCCGCCAGCCGCGCGATCAGGTGTTCGGCCAGGCCCAGCAGGCCGGCGGTGCTGTGAAAGAACGAGCCGGGGCCGCGTTGGGCCGATGCATCGGGGCCCGCGTCGGCCGTGGTCGGATCGTCGGGCCGGGTAAAGCGCAGCACGTGGTCGGCAGCCTGGGCCACCGGGCCGGCCGCGCTGTCGGTCAGCGCCAATATCGTCACGCCGCGCGCGGCGATCTGGCGCGTCAGGCGCACCGTGGCGGCCGGGTAGGGCGCTTGCGAAATCACCACCAGCGCATCGCCTTCCTGCAGGCTGTCGGCGTCTTCGGCGGATGCCCCGCCCAGGCCGTCGATCAGGATGCCGTTGCGGCGCAGCAGATGGTAGGCGTAGCGCATCTGGAAGGCGATGCCGAAGGCCGATCGCGTGCCCAGGAAACCGACCTGGCGCGCGGCCAGCAGCGCAGCGACGGCCGCGTCGAACGCGGCTTCGTCATTGGCTTGCCAGATCGACGCCATGGCCTCGGTCTGCAATTGCGTCAGGGTGTCGTGGCCGCGGCCGCCGGCCTGGCCCGCGTGCGAGGCCTGCAAACGCGCCGCACGGTCACGCAGGCTGGCGTCCGATGCACCGGCCAGCGCACGCTGGAACGGGGCGCGAAAGGCCTCGTAGCTGTCGTGCCCCGCCGCGCGGGCCAGCCGCAGCATGGTGGCCGGCGACACCCCGACGGCCTGCGCTTGCCGACGCATCGACCACAGCCCGACCTGGGCCGGATTGGCCAGCACCCAACGCGCTGCGCGCTGCATCTCGGCGGGCAGGGTGGCGCTGATTTCGCGCAGATGGTCTTGCAGGACGGTTGTCACGGTGACGTCGGGAGCCAGAACGATATAAAACAAATGCTATATCTATATTGAAGTAAAAAACAGATGTTTTATTTGCGGACTGTACGACAACTCCGACAAACCGTAACGTGGCTGTCCCCCTGGGAACGCCCTTGGGGACATGCCGGGAATTAGCGCGGAAATGATTACAAAATGGCCGGTGATCGGGTTTGACACAGGGATAGGTCACCCATATCATTCGTATAGAAATCAATTTAGCTGAACTAATTCAGTCATGAATAAACAGACCGTAACCGACCCCTCGCAGCAATATGACCTGCGCATCTTGCGGGCACTGCGCCGAATCACGCGATCCATCGCGTTGCATTCGCGCCAGTTGTCTGCGGTCAGCCACATCACGGCGCCGCAGCTCATGTGCCTGCGTACGGTCATCGCGAACGGCCCGCTGACGGCCACCGCGATCAGCCGCGAAATCCATGTCAGCCCCAGCACGGTCGTCGGCATTCTTGACCGCCTGGAAGACAAGGGCCTGATCCGCCGCGAACGCGGCCGCGAAGACCGCCGCATCGTCTTCGTGACCGCCACCGACGCCGGCCGCGAACTCGCCCAGCAGGCGCCGTCGCCGCTGCAAAAGCACCTGGCTGACGCGCTGAACGCGTTGCCCGAGCTGGAGCAGGCCACCATCACGCTGTCGCTCGAGCGCATCGTGGCGCTCATGGAAGAAGAGAGCGGGGTCGCAACGGATACCCATGGTGACGTGACGTCGCCCATCCTCGAGGTGCCCACCGGTGGGGCGCCTCCCGAATCGGGACTGGTTGTATGAGAACAAACGAACTGATCGACCCCATCAACTCAAGTGCCGTGGCGCCGGCGGCGGGCAGCGAAACGCATCTCCTGCGTGAGCCCCGCCGCAAAGACGGCGCCGCGATCCACCAGCTTATCTCCGAGTGCCCGCCACTCGATGTGAATTCCCTATACGCGTACCTGCTCCTGTGCGAGCACAACCGCGGCACCTGCGTCCTGGCCGAAAGCGCCGGAGGACGCATCGATGGATTTATCTCCGCTTACGTGCTTGTCGACAAGCCTGACGTGTTGTTCGTCTGGCAGGTCGCCGTGCACACCCGCGCACGCGGCCAACGGTTAGGCCGCGCCATGCTTCGGGAGCTCTTGCGACGCAAGGGGCTCGAGCATGTTCGTCATCTTGAAACCACGGTGGCGCCTGACAACCAGGCATCGCGCCGCACTTTCTCCGGCCTGGCCGGCGAATTGGGCGCCCACGTCTCCGAGCAGCCCTTCTTCGATCGGCAATTGTTCGGCGGCGCGGACCACGACGACGAGATGTTGTTGAGGATAGGCCCGTTCACGTTGCCCGCGCCGTAAGGCCGGGAACCCTGCGGGTCCTTATCGAAAACCGGGATGGCTGTTCTGATCCGGATGCGCCTGGCGCGCATGCGGAGGGGCTCTGGCCGTCTGTCAACTTATGAGATGAAAGGGAGGATTAATCACATGGACTTGAAAATCTTTGACCGGATGGAGTCGGAAGTACGGGGCTACATCCGTTCGTTTCCCGTGATCTTCAGCCAGGCCAGGGGCTCGACGCTGGTCGACGAGGACGGTGGCGAATACATCGACTTCTTCAGCGGCGCCGGCACCTTGAATTACGGCCACAACAATCCGGTGCTGAAGGAAAAACTGCTCGAGTACGTGCAGTCCGATGGCGTGGTCCACGGCCTGGACATGGCCACCAGCGCCAAGAAGAAATTCCTCGAGACCGTCGACCGTGTGCTGCTCAAGCCGCGCAACTGGCAATACACCCTGCAATTCACCGGCCCCACCGGCACCAATGCGGTCGAGGCGGCGCTGAAGATCGCGCGCCAGGTCAAAGGGCGGCCCAATGTGATTTCCTTCACGCACGGCTTTCACGGCGTCAGCGGCGGTTCGCTGGCGGTGACGGCCAACATGAAGTTCCGCGATGCATCCGGCTACCCGCTGGCCAACACCACCTTCATGCCCTATGACGGCTATTTCGGGCCGGACGTGGACACCATGGCCTACCTGGAGCGCATGCTGGAAGATCCCAGCAGCGGCATGGACAAGCCTGCCGCCGTCATCGTGGAAACGGTGCAGGGCGAGGGCGGCGTCAACGTGGCCACGCTGCGCTGGCTGAAGGAACTGGACAAGCTGTGCAAGCGCCACGACATGTTGCTGATCGTGGATGACATCCAGGTCGGCTGCGGCCGCACCGGCACGTTCTTCAGCTTCGAGGCCGCCGGCATCCGCCCCGACATCATCACGCTGTCCAAGTCGCTATCGGGCTTTGGCCTGCCGATGTCGCTGGTGCTGATGAAGCCCGAGCTCGACATCTGGAAGCCGGGCGCCCACAGTGGCACGTTCCGCGGCAACAACCTGGCCTTCGTCACCGCGACGCAGGCACTGGAAACCTACTGGGCCAACACCGCGTTCACCGCGGACATCCAGCGCAAGGAACGCCTGGTGCGCGACTGGCTGGAAAACCTGGTTCACAGCTATCCCAACGCCGGCCTGTCGGTGCGCGGCCGCGGCCTGATCCAGGGCCTGGTGTGCAACAGCACGCCCGCGCTGGCCAATCGCATCGCCGCCAATGCATTCAAGCGCGGTGTCGTCATCGAAACGTCGGGCGCCCACGACGAGGTCCTGAAGCTGCTGCCGGCCCTGACCATCGAGGAAGAGCTGCTGAGCAAGGGTCTGGATGTGATCGAGGCCAGCGTGGCCGACGCGCTGGCCGAAGAAGGGCAGTCCGCCCGCATTCTCAAATTTGGAGGAAAACGTCAATGATCGTACGCAATGTCAAAGATGTGATCGGCACCGCCGATGAAGTCCGCACCGACACCTGGGTCAGCCGCCGTGTGCTGCTGAAAAAGGACGGCATGGGATTTTCCTTCCACGAGACCACCATCTTCCCGGGCGGCCGCACCCATATCCACTACAAGAATCACCTGGAAGCGGTGTGGTGCATCGAAGGCGACGGTTCGATCGAGACCATTGCCGACGGCAAGAAATACGACCTGGGGCCCGGCGTGGTCTACGCCCTGAACGAGCACGACGAGCACTGGCTGTGCGGCGGCAAGGAGCCGCTGCGGGTCATCTGCGTCTTCAACCCGCCGCTGACCGGCCAGGAAGTGCACGACAAAGAGGGCGTCTACGCCTTGCCTGAAGCCCACGCGAAAGCGGCCTGATACAAGGAGGTTCGCATGATCTCACCTGCACAGGATCCGTACGCCTCCCGTACGGATCGAAGTTCCGCCATCATTTCCCGCCAGGACCCCGTGGTCTACGGCGAAGGCAGCTACGCCAACGCCCTGAGCGGCGAACAGATCGGCTCGTACGAGCGCGACGGCTTTCTGCTGCTCGAAGACCTGTTCTCGGAAGCCGAAGTGCGCGCGCTGTCGGCCGAGGTCGAGCGCATGACGCGCGACCCGTCCATCATCCGCCGCGAAGAATCGATCACCGAGCCCGGCAGCAACGCGGTGCGTTCCATCTTCATGGTGCACGTGCTGAACCCTGTGCTGGCGCGCCTGGTGCGTGACCCGCGGCTGGTAAACGTTGCCCGCCAGATTCTGGGGTCCGAAGTCTATATCCACCAGTCCCGCGCCAACATGAAGCCTGGCTTCAAGGGCAAGGAGTTCTACTGGCATTCGGATTTCGAGACCTGGCATGTGGAAGACGGCATGCCGTCGATGCGCGCCCTGAGCTGCTCGGTGCTGCTGACCGAGAACAACGACTGCAACGGGCCGCTGATGCTGGTGCCCGGGTCGCATCGCCAGTTCATTTCCTGCGTCGGCGAAACGCCCAACGAGCACTACAAGCAATCGCTGAAGAAACAGGAATACGGCGTGCCGGACCCGGTCAGCCTGCAATTGCTGGTGGAGCAGGGCGGCATCCGCTCGATGACCGCCAAGGCCGGTTCGGTGGTGTTTTTCGACTGCAACACCATGCACGGCTCGAACAGCAACATCTCGCCGTGGCCTCGGTCGAACGTGTTCATGGTCTACAACAGCATGGAAAACACGCTGGAGCCGCCCAAGTACGGCCTGACCCCGCGCCCCGAGCACATCGCCACGCGCAAGGCGTTCAAGGCGGTGACGCCGCTGGATGCCCTGAAACTGGTAGGCTGAACCAGATTCCCGCCCAGGTCCGCCTGGGCTTTTTTTCGTCCATCCGCTATGCTTTGCCGCTCTTTTCCACGCCTGCGTCCCTGCCATGTCTGCCCGCATCCTCAGCCTGCATATCTATCCGATCAAATCCTGTGCCGGTATCGATCTGGCCGAGTCGCCAGTGGATCGCGCCGGCCTGGCGTATGACCGCCGCTGGATGGTGATCGGGGCCGACGGCCAGTTCATGACGCAGCGCCAATGGCCCGCCATGGCGCTGATCCGCACCGCGTTGACCGCCGATTCGCTGCGTCTGTCGGCGCCCGGCATGGCGGACCTGGATGTGCCGCTGGATGGTTCCGGCCTGCAGGCCGGCGTGGAATCGGTGGGCGTCTGGAAGGACTTCATCGATGCGCGCCGCGAAAGCGAGGCGGCGGCCGAATGGTGCACCGCTTTCCTCAAGACGCCGTGCCGCCTGTACAAGGTGGACGAGGCCGCGGCCCGGCCTGCCAAGCCCGAATGGGTGGACAAGTGGACCGACGGCCACCCGGATCTGGCCGATACCTTCGGCGGCGACCATTTCTTCGGTTTCGCCGACGGTTTCCCGCTGCTGGTGGCCAACCAGGCATCGCTGGACGACCTGAACGCCCGGCTGCAGGCCAAGGGCGTGGCGCCGGTGCCGATGGACCGTTTCCGGCCGAATATCGTCGTGCAGGGGGAATGGGAGGCTTTCGAGGAAGACCACACCGCCATGATCACCGCCGGGCCGGTCAGCATGGCGTTTGTCAAGCCGTGCACCCGCTGCTCGATTCCCGATATCGACCAGCACACCGCTGTGCAGCACGATGAACCCGGCCGTACGCTGGCGGGCTACCGCAACCTGGATATCGGGGTGGTGTTCGGCCAGAACGCCATCGTCGATGCGCCTGCCGGCGCCCGCCTGAAAGTGGGCGACGGGGTCGAGATCGAGCTGGACTTCTGACATCGCGCCGGGCCAGGCCCGGCCGGTCCAACCCGGTTTTTGCGGGGCGGGTGCCCGCCGAGAGATGGACGTTTTCGGGCCATGACGATGGCCAATGCTGCCATTTTGGATGGCAAATGCCGCCAAGTGGCTTTTGGACCGGGCGGCAGGGCGTTCCATCGCGGCAAAAATTATAGAATACCGGCTTCCGACGGCAGAAACCGGGTGCCGCGCGGTTCTTGGCCCGCGGGATCATCCGCCCGCAGGCGTATTCGCATTCATTGCATCACTTCGCGCGCCGGTACGCGAAACCAGGACATTTCTATCATGCAACGCATCATGCTGCGGGCAAAGCTGCACCGCGTCACGGTCACCGAAGCCGATCTTCACTACGAAGGCTCGTGCGGCATCGACGAAGACCTGCTGGACGCTGCCGGCATGCGCGAGTTCGAACGCATCGAGCTCTACAACATCAACAACGGCGAACGCTTCGACACCTACATCATCAAGGCGGCCCGCGGCAGCGGCGTCATCTCGTTGAACGGCGCCGCCGCGCGTCGCGCCCAGGTCGGCGATCTGATGATCATCTGCACCTACGGGCCGATGTCGGAAGAGCAATCCGCCACCCACAAGCCGCAGGTCGTGCTGGTGGACGACGCCAACCGCGTCAAGGAAATCCGCAAGTTCCCGGCCTGAGGCCGGGCCGGGCGGAGCGCCAGGCGGCGCTCCGTCAACCCTGATACGTTTCATCATGAGCTTCCAGGTCATCATTCAACCCAGCAAGCATCAATTCCCGGTCGAGCCGGGCCAGACCGTGCTCGACGGCGCCCTGGCCGCGGGCATCGTCCTGCCCTACAGCTGCCGCAACGGCGCCTGCTCCACCTGCAAGGGCAAAGTGGTGTCCGGGGAGTTCGACGCGGGCCAATACCCCGCGCAGATCCTGTCGCCCGAGGAACTGGCCGACGGCTACACCCTGTTCTGTCAGGCGCGGCCCGCTTCCGACCTCGTGGTCGAATCCACCGAGGTCCGCCTGGCCAGCGACATCCAGATCCGCAAGCTGCCCTCGCGCGTGCAGACCATGGAGCGCGCCGCGCCCGACGTCACCGTGCTCAAGCTGCAATTGCCGGCTTCCGAGCAGTTCCGCTACTACGCCGGCCAATACATCGAAGTGATCCTGAAGGACGGCCGCCGCCGCAGCTATTCGATGGCCGGCGCGCCGCATACCGGCAGCCCGCTCGAACTGCACATCCGCCACATGCCGGGCGGCTTGTTCACCGACCACGTGTTCGGCGCCGGCGACACGCAGATGAAAGAGCGCGAAATCCTGCGCCTCGAGGGCCCGTTCGGCTCGTTCTTCCTGCGCGAAGACAGCGACAAGCCCATCATCCTGCTGGCCAGCGGCACGGGCTTCGCACCCGTCAAGGCCATCGTGGAACACATGATCCACAAGAACATCCACCGCCCGGTCTCGCTGTACTGGGGCGGTCGTCGCCCGCGCGACCTGTACATGGATGCGCTGGCGCAGTCGTGGACCGAGGCGCTGCCGGATTTCCGCTACGTGCCCGTGGTGTCCAACGCGCTGCAGGAAGACAACTGGACCGGCCGCGACGGCTTCGTCCACGAGGCCGTGCTGCACGACATCGCCGACATGTCGGGGTACCAGGTCTACGCCTGCGGCGCGCCGCCCATGGTCGATGCCGCCCGGCGCGAATTCAGCGCCCAGCGCGGCCTGCCGCCCGAAGAGTTCTACGCGGACGCCTTCACGTCCGAGGCCGACCTGGCCAAAGCCGCACCCTGATCCATCCCGGGGGCGAGCAAGCAAAAAGGGGCGAACCGGCAGCCTGATCCAGGCTGATCGATTCCGCCCCTTTTTTTGATGTTTTCAGCCGTAGGCGAGGGCGGGGCGTCGGGGTAAACTGCGATGTCACCTTGGCAGCGGCTTGCCGCGGGGCGCGGACATCGTGTCCGCGGACCCAGTGGGTACGCAAGGAGCAATGCGGGCATGAAAGTAGCGGTATTGGGTAGCGGCATCATCGGAATCTCCAGCGCCTGGTGGCTTAGCCAGGCAGGCCACGACGTCGTGGTCATCGACCGCTGCACCGGACCCGCCCAGGAAACCAGCCTTGCCAACGGCGCCCAGATATCCGTGTCCTACGCGGAACCCTGGGCCAACCCGCAAGCGCCCCTGAAACTGCTCAAATGGATGTTCCAGGACGACGCCCCGCTGCTGTTTCGCCCGCAGCTGGATTGGCGGCAATGGATGTGGGGCCTGGCCTTTCTGCGCGAATGCCTGCCGGGCCGCCTGGCGCCGAACATCCGCGCAATGGTCCGCATGGCCGAATACAGCCGCGCCACCCTGCGCAGCATGCGCGCCGAGTTGGGCATCGAATACGACCACCTCGAACGCGGCATCCTCAATTTCTACCGCGACCCGCACGAATTCGAAAACTCGCAACGGGCCGCCGGCCTGATGCGCGATTTCGGCGTCGAGCGTCGCGTGGTGTCCACTGATGAAGTCATCGCCATCGAGCCGGCCCTGGCGCCGCACCGCAACACCATCGTCGGCGGCGATTTCACTCCCGAAGACGAAAGCGGTGACGTGCATCTGTTCACCGTCGCCCTGGCCGAGCGCTGCGCGCGGGCCGGCGTCGAATTTCGCTACAGCACCCGCGTCACGCGCCTGATTACCCAGGGCGGCGCGGTGCAGGGCGTTGAACTCATCGAACCCGACGGCCGCTACGGCACCCTGGCCGCCGACGCCTATGTGGTGGCCATGGGCAGTTTCAGCCCGTCGCTGCTGCGCCCGCTGGGCATTCCGTGCAATGTGTATCCCGCCAAGGGCTATTCGGCGACCTTCCCGGTCTTGAAGCCCGATGGCGCGCCTACCGTCAGCCTGACCGACAGCAGCCACAAAGTGGTGTTCTCGCGCCTGGGCGACCGCCTGCGCATGGCGGGCACCGCCGAGCTGTCCGGCTATTCCCGCGGCCTGAATACCGGCCGCTGCGAGGCCATGACGCGGCTGGCCCGCGAACTCTTTCCCGACGCGCTCGATTTCGAGCGCGTCAGTTATTGGTCGGGCTTGCGCCCGTCCACCCCCTCGAACGTGCCTATCGTCGGCCGCAGCCGTATCCCCAATTTGTATATCAATACCGGACACGGTACTCTCGGTTGGACGATGGGCGTTGGCTCGGGCCGGGCTCTGGCAGACCTGCTCAGCGGGCGTCGCCCAGAACCGGAATTCCCTTTTCTTGGTCTATGAACCTATGAAGAAATTGCAATTGGCGGGCGTTGCCCGCGCGATGTTCGCCAGCCGGCGGGCATGGGTGTTTGGCGCCGCCATGGCGGTAGCAGGCGCGGCCAATGCCGCACCTGTCGAGATCCAGGTCTGGCACACGCTGCCGGATGCCAACAAGGCCGAATTCGAAAAGCTGGCCAAGCAGTACAACAAAGAGCAGGACCAGGTCAAAGTGACCCTGCGCGGCTTCGATTCGCAAGCCGCCCTGCAACAGGAAGCGACCGCCGCGGTCAAGGCCAAGAAGGCCCCGAACCTGGTGCAACTGAACGACAACCATTCGCCGGAAGTCGTGGCCGAGCACAAGGCCATCCTGCCGATGTACGAATTGCTGGCCAAGTACCCCGTCAAGGACCTGAACTGGTTCGTGCCGGCCACCAGCAGCTTCATCCGCGACGGCAAGGGCCGCCTGCTGGCCTTCCCCTGGATGGCCGAAGTGCCGGTGATGTTCTACAACACCGCCGCCTACAAGAAGGCCGGCCTCGACCCCAACAAGCCCGCCCGCACCTGGACCGCCCTGCAAGGCGAACTCCTCAAGCTGCGCGACGTGGCCGATCTTGACTGCCCCTACGCCTCCAGCGACCAGGTGTCGATCCACCTGGAAAACCTGGCGCCCGTGAACAACCAGCAGTTCACCAGCAACAACAACGGCCTGGATGCGGTCACCAAGAAGAGCGCGGCGCCTGCCATGCAGTTCGACACGCTCTACATGCGCCACATCTCGCTGATGGTCAGCTGGAAGCGGTCGCTGCTGTTCATGGCGCACTCGGCCGACAACACCTCGGACAAGCTTTTTGCCAAGGGTGAATGCGCGGTCCTGACCGGCAATTCGGGCTCGTTCGGCCAGTTCCTGAACACCAAGGGCCTGTCGTTCGGCGTGGCGCCGCTGCCTTACTACGACCAGGCCACCCAGACCGGCGGCCAGCCGTTCGTGAGCGGTTCGGCGCTGTGGGCGCTTGAAGGCCGTCCGCAAGCCGAAGAAAAGGCCACGGCGCAGTTCCTGGCCTGGCTGTCCAAGCCCGTCATCGCAGCGGAATGGCACCAGCGCACCGGCTACCTGCCGCTGACCGAAGCCGCGTTCCGCGCGTCCGACGTGTCGTTCTACAAGAGCATTCCCGGCGCCCAAGCCGTGGTGGCTTCCATGAGCACGCGTCCGGTCGCCAACAGCCGCGGTTTCCGCATGGCCAACTACGACCGCATCGAGCCCGTGTTCAACCAGCAGTTGAACGACGCGCTGGAAGGCAAGACCCCCCCGGTCTCGGCCCTGAACAACGCTGCCAACCAGGCCCGCAGCATCGCGACCCAGCGTTAAGCAGCGCGCTGCCAGCAAGGCCAGAAGGCCCGGTTTTCGAACCGGGCTTTTTTTCGCCCTGCGTACATGCCAGTCTGTTGCGGCGACTGGCCTTGCTCCACCATGGCTTCACCGCGATCCGTTTCCGGTTCGCCTTTTGCTAGCGGTGAAGCATGGTTCGAATACTCCTATTGGCGGTGGGTCTGTCCGGTCTGTCGGGCTGCGCGTTGCCGCTGGCCTCGCGCTCGGCCAGCACTTCGTGGCAGGCTGCCGGGCCGGCCGCGCAAGGCTTTCGCTTTGACTGGCGCTTGTCCGGCGATCCCGCCGTCGCACCCATGCAGGTGTTCGACGATGGCCGCGAAACCTGGCTGCAGTTCGCGCCGGGCCAGGCGCTGCCCGCCATTTTCGGCGTGGGGCCCGATGGCGAGCGCGCCTTGCCCTATGTGCGTCGCGAGCCCTACGTGGTCCTGGCTGGCGGCTGGCGCGCGCTGGCGTTTCGTGGCGGCCGCTTGTCGGCGCGCGCGCAGCGCGGGCAGGATGTCGCGGCGGTCGGCGGC
>NZ_CADIJO010000033.1 GCF_902859705.1 Achromobacter deleyi
GCCGCCGTGGCCGGCAACGTCGTACCAGTCCAGCCCCGCCGCATCGTCCTGCCCGTTGGCCGCGTTGACCAGCGCCTGCGCGGCCACCGCGCGCTTGCCGCTGTCGTGCCAACCCAGCACCGTGATGCTGTCGGGCGTGCGGCGGCGCTGGCGCACCAGGGCCTGCACGGTGTCGCGCGATTCCGTGGCGCTGGCGCGCTGGAACCGCACGCCGCCGCTGGCCGATTCCGCGTCTTCGGCCAGGCTGCGGCTGTCGGCAAAAATCTGCACCACGTGGCGCGCCGGCACCTCGGCGTCTTCCAGCACGGTCCAGCCCAGGCCGGCCTCGGCCAACAGGCGGCTGATGAAGGCGTAGTCGGTCTCGCGGTACTGCGTGGTGTAGGGGCGCGGAGCCAGGTCGGCCAGCGCGCCTTCGACGTCGGCCGCGATGCGATAGACGTAGCCTTCGTAGGTGTCCAGCACGTGGCGCACGATGTCCAGCACCGGCTTGTTCTCGAACAGGCGGCTGGCGCGCCGCTGCGTGGCCAGCCACAGCCAGGGCGCCACCGTCAGCCGGTAGCGCGCCAGGCCCGCATCGCCAGCCAGCAGTTCCGCTTCGCGCACCACGCCGCTGCGGCCGCTGCGGCTGCCGTCGGCGCGGGTCGTCCAGAGCGTGACGGGACGCGAGATCATGTCCTGCAGCGGCAGGCCGGCGTCATCCGACAGGGCCACCACGCGCAGTTGCGCCACGCCCGACAGCGCCTCGCGGCCGGTCCAGCCTTCGACATGCAGCGACGCCAGCGCGCCCTCGCCTTGCAGGCGGTAGAGGCGGGCGTCGGAATTGAACAGGCCGCTCATTGAAGCGGCCCGACACGCAATAGCACCAATGTCAGCATCAGGGATCTCCCATGTCGCATTGCACCTGCGCGCCGACAACGAGTGTCGATACGCCCCGGGGTCAACATCCCCGGTGGACAGGAAGAAATACCACGACGATCTGGCGTCAATGACAACCAACGTCGCTCAAGTTGCAACAAAAATTGAAAAAACGGCACGAGAATGAAAAAATCGCAGGCTTCCTATCCGTCGTGCCGCCCCCGCGGCGCTTGCCCCACGCCATGCGTCTGCTTGCCGGCACCGCTTCCTGGACCGACCCCACGCTCTTGGCTTGCGGCCGCTTCTATCCGCCCCACGCCAACAGCGCCGAAGCGCGCCTGCGCTTCTACGCCTCGCGTTTCGGGCTGGCCGAGGTGGATTCCAGCTATTACGCCCTGCCCAGCGCGGAAAACGCCTACCTGTGGGCGCAGCGCACGCCGGACGACTTCGTCTTCAACATCAAGGCGTACCGGCTGTTCACCGGCCACCAGACGCCGCTGACAGCATTGCCGGCCGATATCCGCCAGGAACTGGGCGACTGGCCCGAACCGGTGATCTACCACCGCGGCATGCCCGACGACCTGCGCGACGAACTGTGGCGCCGCTACACGCTGGCGCTGGAGCCGCTGCGCATGGCGGACAAGCTGGGCGCGGTGCATTTTCAGTTTCCGCCGTGGGTCCAGCGCGATGCGCGCGGCATGGCGCTGGTTGCCGACTGCGCGCGGCGCCTGGAAGACCATCTGGTGTCGGTGGAATTTCGCCATCGCAGCTGGTTCGCCACCCCCGCGGCAACCGCGGCGACGCTGGCGATGGAACGCGAATTGGGGGTGGTGCATACCGTGGTCGATGCGCCGCAGGGCTTTGACAACAGCGTGCCCGCGGTATGGGAATGCACCCATCCCGACCTGACGCTGCTGCGCCTGCACGGACGCAACACGGCCACCTGGAATGCGTCGGGCAGCGCGTCTTCAGGCCGTTTCCAGTACGAATATTCGGAAGAAGAACTGGCCGAACTGGTGCGCCGATTCCAGCAGGTGGCGCAGCAGAGCGCGCAGGCGCACGCGGTGTTCAACACCAATTACGAAGACCAGGGCATGCGCAACGCCGCGGCGTTCAAGGCCGCGCTGGATGGCCCCGGCGCGCCAGGCGGCTTGCTGTGAACGGGCGTGCGCCGCGCGATGCGCGGCGTGGCGGCGGCACGCGCTAGCCGCCCACCTCGGCCAAGGCCAGCGGCGTCGGCGTGGTGCGCGCCACTTCCGCCAGGCTTTCCAGCAGCACTTCGAATTTGCGCGCGATGTCGTGCTCGGGCACGCAGGCGTAGCCCAGCAGCAAGCCGGGGCGGCGCCCTTCGGCGCTGATGTAGTAGCGCGACAGCGCCCGGGTCAGCACCCCCTTGCGGCGGGCCACGTCCACCACGCGCAGGTCGTCCATGTGCATCGGCAAGGTCAGCACCAGGTGCAGGCCCGCCAGGCTGGCGTCGCGATGCAGCCAGTCGGGCCCCAGGCGCCGTTCGATCAGGTTGACCAGCATGGCGCGGCGGCGGGCGTACAGCATGCGCATGCGGCGGATGTGGGCCGCGTAGTGGCCTTCGGCAATGAAGGTGGCCAGCGCCGCGTGCGTCATCAGGTGGCCTTCGCGGTACAGCTCGGCGTGGGCCGCCTGGAACGCGGCGGTCAGCGGCTTGGGCAGCACCAGATAGCCCACCCGCAGGCCCGGATACAGCGTCTTGCTGAAGGTGCCCATGTAGATCACGGGCGCATCGGGTTCCAGCCCCAGCAGCGACGCGATGGGCCGGCCCGAGAAGCGGAATTCGCTGTCGTAGTCGTCTTCGATGATCCAGCTGCCGTGCTGGTGCGCCACGGCCAGCAGTTGGCGGCGGCGCGCCAGCGACATGACCGGCCCCAGCGGATACTGGTGCGACGGGGTGACGAAGATGAAGCGCGGCGGCGCGCCACCGGGCAAGACGCCGCCTTCCGGCAGGCGCATGCCTTCTTCGTCGACCGGCAGGTGCACCGTGCGCAGGCCGTTGGCCTGCAGCACCGTGCGCGCGCCCCAATAGCCCGGGTCTTCGACCCAGGCGGTTTCGCCCGCTTCGCCCAGGATGCGGGTGGCCAGGTCGATGGCCTGGTGCGACCCTTCGGTGATCAGGATCTGGTCGGGATCGCAGTCGATGGAGCGCGTCAGCGCCAGGTGCTGGGCCAGCGCCTCGCGCAGCGCGGGCAGGCCGCCGCCGTAGGCGTAGGTGAGCAGATCGGGCGTGGGGTTGCGCCACAGCGCGGAAAAGATGCGGCCGAATTTCTTGTGGGGGAATTCGGTCAGGTCGGGCACGCCGGGCATGAAGGCGCCCCACTGATAGGGCGAGGCCGACACGCCGTCGACGATGGCGGCGCCGCGCGCGGACAGCGCCGGACGCGGCTGCGGGGTGGGCGCGCGGCGCGACTGGCGGCCGCTGGCCAGGTACGAATCGGGCAGCGAGGCGTTGACGAAGGTGCCGTTGCCCTGGCGGCTGCGGGTGTACCCCTCGGCCAGCAACTGGCTATAGACGTGCACCACGGTGTTGCGGGCGATGCCGAGTTCGGCGGCCAGGTCGCGCGAGGCGGGCAGGCGCGAGTCCGCGGCGATGGAACCATCGAGGATGGCTTCTCGAATACCCTGGTAGAGCCGCTTGTTCATCGGCCCGCCGGCGGCATCGGCCAGGCGCAGCAGCAGCAAATCCCCAACGATGGACCGCAATTGGTTCTACCTGATTTATAAAAGTGGTTCCCAACAATGGGGCCATAGTAGCATTAAATAAGCTTTTTCCCGCCCACTTGCCATCCGAGGCTGAGATGAAGAATCAGGACCTGAATACCCGCCGTTCCCTGGCCACGCCGCGCGGCGTCGGCGTCATGTGCGATTTCTATGCCGTGCGCGCCGAAAACGCCACGCTGTGGGACGCCAACGGCAAGGAATACATCGATTTCGCGGGCGGCATCGCCGTGCTGAACACCGGCCACCTGCACCCCAAGGTCAAGGCTGCTGTCAGCGCCCAGCTCGACAACTTCACGCACACCGCCTACCAGATCGTGCCCTACGAGGGCTACATCTCGCTGGCCGAACGCATCAACCGCCTGGCCCCCATCGACGGCCTGAAGAAGTCCGCCTTCTTCACGACCGGCGTCGAAGCCGTCGAGAACGCCGTCAAGATCGCGCGCTCGGCCACCGGCCGCTCGGGCGTCATCGCCTTCTCGGGCTCGTTCCACGGCCGCACCATGCTGGGCATGGCGCTGACCGGCAAGGTCGCCCCCTACAAGCTGTCGTTCGGCCCGATGCCGGGCGACATCTATCACGTGCCCTTCCCCAACGCCACGCAGGCCATCACGGTGGCCGATTCGCTCAAGGCGCTGGACCTGCTGTTCAAGGTCGACATCGACCCCAAGCGCGTGGCAGCCATCATCATCGAACCGGTGCAAGGCGAAGGCGGCTTCAACATCACCCCGCCCGAACTCATGACCGCGCTGCGCAAGGTCTGCGACGAACACGGCATTCTGCTGATCGCCGATGAAGTGCAGACTGGCTTTGGCCGCACCGGCAAGCTGTTCGCCATGGAACACCACTCGGTGCAGGCCGACCTGATCACCATGGCCAAGAGCCTGGGCGGCGGCTTCCCGATCTCGGGCGTGGTCGGCCGCGCCGACGTCATGGACGGCCCGGCCGCGGGCGGCCTGGGCGGCACCTACGCCGGCAACCCGCTGGCAGTGGCCGCGGCCCACGCCGTGCTGGACGTGATCGCCGAAGAAAAGCTGTGCGAACGCTCGGTCACCCTGGGTGACAAGCTGCGCGCCCACCTGGAAGGCCTGCGTGGCAAGGTGGCCGGCATCGCCGACGTGCGCGGCCTGGGCTCGATGGTGGCGCTGGAACTGAACGACGCCAATGGCAAGCCTGACGCCGAAGCCGTCAAGCGCGTGCAGGCCCGCGCCCTGGAACGCGGCCTGATTTTGCTAAGCTGCGGCGTATACGGCAACGTTCTGCGCTTCCTGTACCCCTTGACCATTCCCGATGCCCAGTTCGATCGCGCGCTGGCCATCCTGACCGAGTCGCTGGCCGCTTAAGGCCAAGTCGGCCCAGGTCAAGTCGGGTCCCGGCCCGATGATCCGGTTTTCCGGCCGCCGGGCACGGCGATTGCGGGCGTAGCGGATTTCCGCTGCGCCCGCGTCAATTCCGCCCCGGCGGCCGCGTTCCTATTAGGAGACTTTTGCAATGACGTCTTTGACCCATCCCCTTTCGCGTCCCGACCTGCTGCGTGACGCCTGCTACATCGACGGCAAGTGGGTTGCCGCGGGCAATGGCCCGTCGATCCCCGTCGACAACCCGTCCACCGGCAAGACCATCGTGTCCGTGCCCAAGCTGGGCCGCAAGGAAACCGAACAGGCCATCGCCAGCGCCGAGGCCGCCCTGCCCGCCTGGAGCGCCAAGACCGGCAAGGAACGCGCCGCGATCCTGCTGAAGTGGTCCCAGCTGATGATGCAGAACCAGCAGGACCTGGCCGCCATCATGACCTCGGAACAGGGCAAGCCCGTGACCGAGGCCGCCGGTGAAATCGCCTACGCCGCGTCGTTCCTGGAGTGGTTCGCCGAAGAAGCCAAGCGCATCGACGGCGACGTGCTGCAAAGCCCCAAGGCCGGCCAGCGCCTGCTGGCGCTCAAGCAGCCCATCGGCGTGACCGCCGCGATCACGCCCTGGAACTTCCCGGCCGCGATGATCACCCGCAAGGTCGGCCCGGCGCTGGCCGCCGGCTGCACCATGGTGGTCAAGCCTGCCCAGCAGACCCCGCTGACCGCGCTGGCGCTGGCCGTGCTGGCCGAAGAAGCCGGCGTGCCGGCCGGCGTGTTCCACGTCATCACGGGCAGCTCGCGCGACATCGGCGCCGCGCTGTGCGAAAGCGACGTGGTGCGCAAGCTGAGCTTCACCGGTTCGACCGAAGTCGGCCGCACGCTGATGGAGCAATGCGCCCCCACCATCAAGAAGCTGTCGCTGGAACTGGGCGGCAACGCGCCGTTCATCGTGTTCGACGATGCCGACCTGGACCGCGCCGTGGACGGCATCCTGGCGTCCAAGTACCGCAACGCCGGCCAGACCTGCGTGTGCGCCAACCGCATCTACGTGCAGGCCGGCGTGTACGAGGAAATCGCCAAGCGCCTGGTGGCCAAGGTCAACGCCATGAAGGTGGGCGACGGCTTTGCCGACGGCGTGACGCAGGGTCCGCTGATCGATGCCAACGCCGTGGAAAAGGTGCAGGAACACATCGCCGACGCCACCTCGCACGGCGCCAAGGTCATCGCGGGCGGCAAGCCGCATGCGCTGGGCGGCACGTTCTTCGAACCCACCGTGGTACGCGACGTGACGCAGTCGATGCGCTTTGCCACCGAAGAAACCTTCGGCCCGGTCGCGCCGCTGTTCCGCTTTGAATCCGAAGACGAAGTCATCGGCATGGCCAACGACACCATCTTCGGCCTGGCCGCGTACTTCTTCACCCGCGACTATGCCCGCATCTGGCGCGTGTCCGAAGCGCTGGAATACGGCATCGTCGGCATCAACACCGGCCTGATCTCGAACGAAGTCGGCCCGTTCGGCGGCGTCAAGCAATCGGGCCTCGGCCGCGAAGGCTCGAAGTACGGCATCGAAGAGTACCTGGAGATCAAGTACCTCTGCGTCGACCTGGGCGCCTGAGCCCCGGTATCCCACGAGCGCCGCTCGGCGCCCGTCCTGGCCGGATAAACGGGGCTCGGGTCCCGTTTATCCCCAGGAATTGTGGACAACCTGGCAGATAACTCCTGCACAGGTACAAAATTCCCTTTAAGTTCATACGGTTATAAATCGCGATCAATTGCCGCCCAGGCGTGATAGATTTGCGCGTTCCCTGGACGAGCGATTATGAGCAGATCATTTACCCGCGAGGACACCCGCCGGCTGGCGAGCATCCTGGCAGACGCGGCGCAGGCGGAAGTCATGCCGCGCTTTCGCAACCTGCCCGAGGGGTCCGTGCGCGACAAGACCTCGCCGCGGGACCTGGTCACCGACGCCGACGAGGCCGCCGAACGCCTGATCGCCGCGCGCCTGTCCAAGCTGCACCCCGGCGCCGTGCTGATCGGCGAAGAAGCCTCGACCCGTAACCCGGCGCTGCTGAACATGCTGGTGGACGCCGACCTGGCGTTCCTGATCGACCCCATCGACGGCACCCGCAACTACGTCGCCGGACTGCCGCTGTTCGGCATGATGATCGCCGCCTGTCATCGCGGCGACGTGATCGCCGGCGTGATCTACGACCCCGTCAATCGCGACAGCGCGCTGGCCGTGCGTGGCGAAGGCGCGTGGATGGAATATGAAAACGGCAAGCAGGCCGCGCTGGCCGTGGCTGCCCCGGCGCCGCCCGAGGACATGGACGGGCTGATTTCCACCGGCGCCCTGCCCGAGCCGCTGCGCACGACCGTCAACAGCAACCTGTCGCGGCTGGGCAGCACGGCCAGCCTGCGCTGCGCTGCGCACGAATACCGCATGCTGGCCGCCGGCCACAGCCATGTGGCGCTGTACAACCAGCTGACCGCGTGGGACCACGCCGCCGGCTGGCTGCTGCACCGCGAAGCGGGCGGCTACGCGGCGCGCTTTGACGGGTCGCCCTACAAGCCCACCCACCGCAGCGGCGGCCTGCTGTATGCCCCGGACGCGGGCAGCTGGCACGCGGCCCGCAAGGCCCTGCTGGGCGACGCCATCCAGGACGCCGAGGGCTGAATCCCGGCGATCACGGCCTTAAAAGTCGCTAAAAATCGGGGTTATCCCTAGGATTTATCCACAGTATCTGTGGACAACCCTATGGAAAGCTCTGTAACCGCGAGAAAAAACCCTTACAGGGCAGGGACTTGGTTAAACCGGTCAAAAACCGGCCGGTCTCTGTCCCCGTTATAGGGCGTCCAGCGCCACGGCGCAGGGCAGTTCCACCTTGAGCGTGAGCAGGTTGTCGGCCCGGGTGCGGCCCAGGTTGATGGCGGCGATCGGCATGCCGTTGCGCGATGCCGCCGTCACAAACCGGTAACCGGAATAGACCATCAGCGACGAACCAGCCACCAGCACCGCGTCGGCAGCCATGAGGCCGGCGTTGGCCCGGTCGACCCGGTCGCGCGGCACGGTTTCGCCGAAAAACACGACGTCGGGTTTGACGATGCCGCCGCAACGCGGACAGGGCGGCACGCGGAACGACGCGAAATCCACGCCATCGAGGTCGGCGTCGCCGTCGGGCGCATCGTCGGCCTCGAAGGCGATCCAGTCGGGATTGCGTTCGTGCAGGGCTTCCTGCCAGGCCTGGCGGCCGCCGCGCCAATCACAATTCATGCAGCGTACTTCGTCCAGCCGGCCGTGCAGGTCGACCACGTCGCGGCTTCCGGCTGCCTCGTGCAGGCCGTCGACGTTCTGGGTCACCAGAATGGACACCAGGCCGCGATGCTGCAGCCGCGCCAGCGCGCGGTGCGAGGCATTGGGCTGCACCTGGCCGAAACGGCGCCAGCCGACCATGCTGCGGGCCCAGTAACGGGCCCGGGCCAGGTCGTCGCCCATGAACGTCTGCAACGTCATGGGCGGTTTGCGCTTCCATTCGCCGTCGGTGTCGCGGTAGTCGGGAATGCCGGAATCGGTGCTGACGCCCGCCCCGGTCAGGACGAACAGCCGCGGGTGGCGGTCGACGAAGCCGCGCAGCGCGGCCAGATCCGAAACTCGTGTGTCCATCGTGGCTCCGAGGGCGTTTGGGCCGCGGGCGTCAGCCGCCCAGGCCGCAATCCGGCATGTCGCTGACCAGGCTGGCCTGGGTGACGTTGCTGCCCGGCGGCACGCTGCGCGTGAGCCAGACGTTGCCGCCGATGGTCGAGCCCTTGCCGATGGTGACGCGACCCAGGATGGTGGCGCCCGCGTAGATCACGACATCATCTTCGATCAGCGGATGGCGCGCCAGGCCTTTCTTGAGCTCGCCGTTTTCGCCCGGCGGAAAGCGCTTGGCGCCCAGCGTGACCATCTGGTAGAGCCGCACGCGGTCGCCGATGATGGCGGTTTCACCGATCACGACACCGGTGCCGTGGTCGATGAAGAAGCTGCGGCCGATGGTGGCGCCGGGATGGATGTCGATGCCGGTGTCGGCATGGGCGATCTCGGCCACGATGCGCGCCAGCATGGGCACGCCCAGCCGGTACAGCACGTTGGCCAGGCGGTGGTGGATCATGGCGGCCACGCCGGGATAGCAGAGCAGCACTTCGTCGACGCTGTGCGCGGCCGGGTCGCCCTGGTAGGCGGCGGTCACGTCCAGGTCGAGCGCGGCGCGCACGCGCGGCAGCTCGGCACCGAACTGGCGCACGATGTCGATGGCGCGCTGCTGCGAGTCGGCCTGCTGCGCCGGATCGTGGCGCCCGACGTATTGCAGTTCCAGGCCAACCTGGTGCAGCAAGGCGTCCAGCGCGGCGCCGATGGTGTGGCCGACGTAGAAGTCTTCGACTTCCTCGCGCAGGTCGATGGGCCCCAGGCGCATGGGGAACAAGGCGCCACAGAGGTCCTTGATGATCTGGCGCAGGCTTTCCTGGGACGGGAATTCACGCAGGCCGGCGTCTTCGCGCAGGCGGCCGCGCGGGCCGCGCCAGGCGACGCGGGCCTCGCGCAGGCCGGACACGATGCTGTCCAGGTTCCAGTGGGCGGGCGGCAGATAGGACGGGCCGCTCATTGGGGCCGTCCCGTCGGGATGGAAAAGCCGGCGCGCAGGCCGGCCTGGGAATGAGAGTCGAACATGAGGGTGCCTCGCTGACGGTGCATCGCCGGATGACGGCCGGGCCGCGCGGCGATGCTGCTTCGCAATATATCCGTCAACTGTAACCGCTTGCGCGGCATTCGCGGAATTCGTCCGACAGGCTGTTGGGGTTATGCCGCAGGCGGATCGGCGTCGTAGCCTTCGGGGTTGCCCTGCTGCCAGCGCCAGCCGTCGGCGCACATGGCGTCCACGCCGTGGCGGCTGCGCCAGCCCAGCAGCGAGGCGGCCAGCGCCGGGTCGGCCCACATGCGCTCGATGTCGCCCGGCCGGCGCGCCACGGTGCGCAGCGGAATGCGGCACTGGTTGACCCGTTCGAACGCGCGCACCAGTTCCAGCACGCTGGTGCCCTGCCCCGTGCCCAGGTTGACCGCGACAAAGCCGGGATGGCCGGCCGCATAGGCCAGGGCCCGCACATGCCCCTGGGCGAGATCCATGACGTGCAGGTAATCGCGCACGCCGGTGCCGTCCGCGGTGGCGTAGTCGTCACCGAACACGTTCAGGAAGGGCCGCCGCCCCACCGCCACCTGGGTGATGAAGGGGAACAGATTGTTGGGCACGTCGCGCGGGCTTTCGCCGATCTGGCCGCTGGGATGCGCGCCGATCGGATTGAAGTAGCGCAAGGTCACCGCGCCGAAATCGGGCTCGGCCGCGCACAGGTCGCGCAGCATCTGCTCGACCATCAGCTTGGTGCGGCCGTAGGGGTTGGCGGGGGCCAGCGGGTGGGCTTCGGTGAACGGCAGCGACTGGGGCTCGCCGTAGACCGTGGCGGACGAGCTGAACACCAGCCGCGCCACGCCGGTTTCGCGCATGGCGCGCAGCAGCGCCAGCGAGCCCGCCACGTTGTTGTCGTAGTACTTGAGCGGGTCGGCCACCGACTCGCCCACGGCCTTGCAGCCGGCCAGGTGCAGCACGGCCTGCACCGGGTCGCCGTCGGCCGCCGCCTGCGCCAGCAAGCCCTGCACCTGGCCGGGCTGGCGGATGTCCCCTTCGACCAGGGGAATCCGCGCACCGCACAGGCGTTCGACCCGCCGCACCGCCTCGGGGCTGCCGTTGCTGAAGTTGTCCAGCACCAGCGGCCGCTGGCCCGCGGCCAGCATCGCCACCAGCGTGTGGGCGCCGATGTAGCCCGCGCCGCCGGTGACCAATACCCGCATGTCCGCCATCGCCAGGCTCCGTCAGAGATGGGCGGCCACGCCGGGCACCCAGGCATGGCGCGGACGCGGCGCCTGCGCATGGCCGCGATAGCGGTCGATCCAGTACGAGGTCGAGGCATCGTGGCCCCAGTCGACCACGCCGGCCGACACGGGCACCGCCAGCTCGCGCTCGATGCCGGTGGCCAGCCGCTTGCCAAGTTCCACGCCCCATTGATCGAAGGGGTTGATGCCCCAGACCACGCTCTGCACGAACACCTTGTGCTCGTACAGCGCCAGCAGCGCGCCCAGGCCGCGCGGGTCCAGCTGGCGCAGCACGATCAGCGTGGACGGCCGTCCGCCCGGGTGCACCTGGTGGCGGGCCAGGCTCAGCGCCTTGTCCGGGTCATCGACGTGGGCGACGTCCAGCAGCGCCTGTTCCAGCGATTTGCCGCGCAAGAGCGCCTGGCGCTGCGCCAGGCAGTTGGCCAGCAGCATGCGATGGGCATCCGGGCTATCGGCATGGCCTTGCAGGCTGGCGATGAAGTCCACCGGCGCGCCCTCGGCGCTCTGGTGCAGCCACTGGAAGAAGGTGTGCTGGCCGTCGGTGCCCGGCATGCCCCAGATGATGGGAGCCGTGGGCACGCCAACCTCGGCGCCGTCACCGGCGACGCGCTTGCCCAGCGATTCCATTTCCAGCTGCTGCAGGTAGGTCACCAGGTGCAGCAGCCGGGCGCTGTAGGCGGCGATGTTCAACGAGGTATGGCCCAGCACGCTGCAGTTGACCAGCCCGGCCAAGGCAAGCTGCACCGGCGCGTTGGACGCCAGCGGCGCCTGCTGGAAGTGCTGGTCCATGGCTTCGGCGCCGGCGCGCATGCCGATCAGCACCTCGGCGCCGACGGTCAGCGCGATGGACAGGCCGGCAACCGACCAGACGGAATAGCGTCCGCCGACCCAGTCGCACATGCGGAATACCTGGCTGGACGGCACGCCCAGCGCGCGGGCCGCGGGCACGTTGGCGGTCACGGCCGCCAGGTGCGCGGACACGTCGGCCACACCGCCCTGCTTGAGCCAGGCGATGGCGGCGCGGGCGTTGTGCAGCGTCTCGGCGGTGGTGAAGGACTTGGACGACACCACCACCAGGCAGCGGCGCGGGTCCAGCCCCGCCACCGCATCATGAAAGGCATGGCCGTCGATGTTGGACACGAAGCGGATCTGGCGGCGCTGGCCCGCGCCGCCAAAGGCCTGGATGGCCAGGCGCGGCCCCCAGTCGCTGCCGCCGATGCCGATATGCAGCACGGTCGAGAAATCGGCCGTCTGGTCGGTGCGGCGCACGAAGTCGGCCATGCGCGAATATTCGCAGACCGAATCTTCGTCCTGCCCGTCCGGTTGTTCGCGGGTGCGGCCGGCCCGCAGCGCCGTGTGCCAGGCGGGCTTGTCTTCGGTCCAGTTGACCGGGCCGCCCGCGAACAGCGCCTGGCGCGCCGCATCCAGCCCGCGGGCGCGCAGCAGCGCCAGCGCGGCCGCGTCCAGCGCCGGCGATTGCCGCTGCATGGTCAGGTCCACGCACAGGCCCGCGGCCTCGATCACCTTGAGCGCGCTCGCATCCAGCGGCGCGTCGCTGGCGGCCTGCGCGTACGCCTGCCATTCGGGGCTGTCGGCCAGCCCTGCCGTCTCGCTGTCGGCCGGGGCCTCTATCGCAAAATTCGCCTTTCCCATCGCGTGATGCTCCTTAGAACGGTAAACGGATATGAGGTGCAATGCGCCGGAACGCGTTGCGAAAGTCCTCCTCGATGCGGGCCAGGGCGGCCACGGTGTCTCCTTCAAAACGCAGCACCACCGTCGACGTGGTGTTGGACGGCCGCGCCAGGCCGAAGCCGTCGGCGTAGTCGACCCGCACACCATCCATGTCGTTGATGGAGAGCGCGCCCGGGAATTCCCCGTTTGCGCGCAGTGCCTCCACCAGTTCGACGTGTTCGCCTTCGGCGGTTTCCAGCTTGATTTCGGGGGTAGCGCAGGACTGCGGCAGGCTTTCGAGCAGGGCCGAGGGGTCCGGCGCCGCGGACAGGATCTCGAGCAGCCGGGCGGCGGCATACAGGCCGTCGTCAAAGCCGTACCAGCGTTCCTTGAAGAAGATGTGGCCGCTCATCTCGCCGGCCAGCAGCGCGCCGGTTTCGCGCATCTTCGCCTTGACCAGCGAATGGCCCGTGCGGCACATGGTGGCCTTGCCGCCCGCTTCGACCACGGCGCGGGCCACGTGGCGGCTGCACTTGACGTCGTACAGGATCTCGGCGCCCGGGTTGCGCGCCAGCACGTCGCGGGCGAACAGGATCAGCTGCCGGTCGGGCCAGATGATCTGGCCGGACTTGCTGACCACGCCCAGCCGGTCGCCGTCGCCGTCGAACGCCAGGCCGACCTCGCAATCGGAATAGCGCAGGCAATAGATCAGGTCCTGCAGGTTCTGCGGGTCGGCCGGGTCCGGATGGTGGCCGGGAAACGAGCCGTCGACCTCGCAGAACAGCTCGGTGACCTCGCAGCCCAGCGCGCGGAACAGCGCCGGCGCCACCGCGCCGGCCACGCCGCTGCCGCAGTCGATCGCGATCTTCATCGGCCGCGTCATGCGGATGTCGCCCAGCAGCCGCGCGGCATAGCACGGCTGCATCTGCATCTGGGTGCGCCCGCCCGCCACGCTGGCCGATTCGATCGGCAGGCGCATGGCGTCGCGCAGCGCCGTGATGCCCTCGCCGTACAGCGACGCGCCATCGAGCACGATCTTGAAGCCGTTGTAGGCCGGCGGGTTGTGGCTGCCGGTGATGGCGATGCCGGCGCCGGTGTCCATCAGCCGCGCAGCGAAATAGACCATCGGCGTGGTCGCCATGCCGATGTCGATGACGTGCATGCCGGCCGAGCGCAGCCCGGCCTGCAGCGCCGCGGCCAGTTCCACGCTGCTCAGGCGGCCGTCGCGCCCCACCACCACGGCGCGTGCGCCCAGATCGCGCGCCCGCACGCCCACCGCCATGCCCAGGCTATGGGCGAAGCGCGCGTCGATCTCGTCCGGCACCGTGCCGCGTATGTCATAAGCCTTGAAGACCGCATCCAGGATCTGCGGGGATTCCCAGCCAAAAGTTCCATGCATGCCAGTTCTCCGCGGAGGTTACTTGGGGCCGTTCTGCTTGAAATCGCCGTAGTACGCCGCCCGCGAATATCGGTAGCCGCCGTATTTGGACCGAAAGCCGAACCGCTCGGGCATCAGCTTCAGGCCGTTGAACAGCACCCCGTCCACCGGCGCCCCCGCCTGGATCAGCCGCTTGGCCGTCTCGCGGATTTCGCCCACGGTATTCATGCCCGACCGCACCACCACCATGACCGCCGCCGCATGCGTGCCGACCACGGCGGCATCCGGCGAGGACAGCACCGGCGCGGTGTCCAGGATCACCATGTCGTACTGGCTGGACAGCTCACGCAGCGTCTGGCCGAAGATCGGCGACGCCAGCAGTTCCGACGGATCGAAGGTGACCGCGCCCGTGGCAATGAAGTCCACGCCTTCGGACACGCTGTGCTTGCGCACGCGTTCCAGCGGGATGGTGCCCGACAGCACTTCGAACAGGCCGTCTTCCTTGGGCACGCCGAAATAGCGGTTCAGCTGGCCCTTGCGGAAGTCGGCATCGATCAGCAGCACGCGCTTGCCCACGCCGCCCTGGATGAAGGCGAAGTTGGCCGACAGGAACGACTTGCCCACGCCCGCCACCGGGCCGGTGAACATGACCATGTTGTTGGCCGACTGGCGCAGCGACGCCTGCAACACGTTGCGGAACGACCGCAGGCTTTCGATGGGCGGCGCATTGCCCTGGCTTTGCGCCAGCAGCGCCGGCACCATGGCGTTCTTGCGCCGGCTGCGGCGCCACAGCTTGTCCTGCAGGTCGCTGTGGGGAATGGCGGCCAGCACGGGCAGGCCGGTGTAGCGTTCCACGTCGTCCGGCTCGGACAGGCCGCCGAACAGCGCATTACGCACGAAGGCGCACAGCACGCCGAAGATCAGGCCGATGGCCGTGGCCACGCCGATGATGATGGCGGCCTTGGGGCGCACCGGCTTGTCCGGCTGCACCGCGGCATCCAGGATGCGCACGTTGCCGACCTTGCCCGCGCGGATCAGGCGCAGCTGCTGCGCATTGTTCAGCAGCCCCGTGTACAGCTCGGTGTTCACGCGCACGTCGCGCACCAGGCGCACCACGTCCTGTTCCAGGTCGGGCAATTGCTTGATGTTGTTGCCGATGCGGTTGACGTCACCCGTCAGCGAGGCGATCTGGCGATCGATGGCCACGATGCTGGGGTGGGTCGGCGCGAAACGGGTGATCAGTTCCTGGCGCTTGGCGCGCAGTTCCATCACCTTGGTCTGGGCGTCGACCGATTGCGCCAGGATAAGCTTGGCTTCTTCGCTCAGGTCGATGGTGCCGCGCTTGTTGCGCAGCGAGTTGTACTTGGTTTCGGCCGCGTCCAGTTCCTGCTTGAGCTGCGGCAATTGCTTGTCCAGGAACGCCAGCGACTTCTCGGCCTGGGCCGACTTGCGGTTGACGTTCTGCTGCACGTATTCCTGGCCGATCTGGTTCAGCACGGCGGTGGTCAGCACGGGATCATTGCCTTCCATCGTCACGCCGATGACGCCCGACGTGCGGCCGCGTTCAAAGATGCCCAGGCGCGACTGCACGTCCTCGATGGCCGCCAGGCGCGAGCTGCGCGACACGGTGAATTCCGTGCCCGGGCGGCCGCTGAGCGCATCGATGTGCACGTCCATCGCCCCGCCGCCCGGCAAGAGGAAATGTTCCGGCTTGCCCACCGTGCCCTTGAAGGTGGACCCGGTGACCTTGTCGAACAGCGTGTAGGCGCCCTCGCCCTGGGTCGTCACGCGGAAAGGCTTGCCCAGCCATTCGTTGGGCACGTCCAGCTGCGAGATCGAAATGGATTCGCCGCCCCAGGCATAGCCGCCGCGCGGCAGGCCGGAGGGGTACGGCAGGCTTTCATGGCGCTGCGCCAGCCATTCGCCCACCACCGGGAAATAGCGCGGCTTCGCGTGGATGTACAGCATGAACTTGTCGACGGCCGGCCCCACCACCATGCGCGAACGCAGCACTTCCATTTCGCCGGAGGTCTCGGCCTTGGTGTCGAAAATGGCCGAGACGTCGCCCAGCAGGCTGCGGCTCTGGCCTTGAGGCAGTTCCTCCTCCACCTGGACGATGATGTCGGCCTGGTAGACCGATGGCGTCACCATCACGTAGAGGGCGGCGCCCAACAGCGCGACCAAAGTGATGGCGATGATCAGCCATCGGTTGGAGAAGATGGCGTCCACGTGCGAGGACAGCGGGGTTTCCTGCTGGCGAGCCGGGACGGAGGGCTCGAACGATTCGATAGGCAACGACATGCAGCTCTCCAAGAATAGGCGCCGCCGCGGTCGCGGCGCCCCCAAAGGCGTGGGTCGGGGCCCGCACGCGCCCAGCGGCGCCGGGCGGGCCCCGGGTCGATTACTTGATGGAATGCACGGTCTGCACCGTTTGCGCGCTGGGGAACAGGTTGCTGATGAAGCGGTTCCACCGCACCAGGGCCGCTGTATCCACGAACACGACGTCTTTGGGTTGCAACTCGAACTTCTCCGCCACCGCGTAAGCCTGCGGCGATGCGGCGTTCAGATGGAACACCAGCGGCGTCGCCTGCTCGGTACTGCGCACCACAAACACCTGTGACGAGTCCGCAGTCAACTGGTTGGGTCCTCCGGCCACACCCAGCGCTTCGTTCAGCGTCAGCCTTCCATCCCTCATCACAATCGAGGCGGGCGTAGTCACTTCGCCCGTCACGAACACCTTGCTGTCGTCTCGCGGCGTCACCCGGACGATGTCGCCGGACTTGAGCATGACCTGGTTCAGGTCCTGCCCGCGGTCGATCAGGGCGGGCAGGTTGACGCGGGTCGGCTTGCCTTCGCGAATGACATAGACGCTGCTGCGATCGCCGGTGGGCAGGATGCCGCCTGCGCGATTGATCGCTTCCAACAGGGTCATGGGAATGTCGTTGATCGCGACGGTGCCCGGCGTCTTGACTTCGCCCTCGACGTAGACTCGCTTGCTGCGGTAGCCCAGCACCCGCACCGTGATCTGCGGATCCTGGATGTATTTACCCGAACTGTTGACTATGAGATTGCGCGCCTGAAGTTCCGTCAAGCCCGCCACTTTCAGCAGTCCTGTATAGGGAAATTGGATGTATCCAGTGGATGAGACCGTATAGCCCGGAATGCCCGAGGCGGTATCCCCGAAGGCTAGTTCGGTCACCCCAGTGCCGATGGCGTAGGTTTGCGTCGGAAGCACGAGCTCGGGGTGATCCCACACGACGATCGAAAGGATGTCGCCGGGTCCGATGCGGTACGGCTCGGTCTTGTCGACCAGCTTGGACACGCCGTCGTTGTCCAGCAGCGCCTGACGGGCGCGGTTGTCGGCCAGCACCAGGCTGGGCGTGATTTCCCGGATCTCGGCGACCGAATTCGGATCGAGCGGATCGACGCGATGCTTGGCGTCGAAGGTCATGCCGGGGGAAAGGGCGCAAGCGCCTAGCGAGGACACGAGCGCGATGGCAGCAATGGCTCGGCTCAACGTTCCGAAAAATGTCGTCATGGCAAATCCACAGTGAATGACTTCGTTGCTTGGAAAGGAGCCCGATGCGTAACGGGTTGCGACATTCCACTCTCTTTTCCAGGCCCCGCACATTCGACGGATGCCCTAAGCCTTCTCCTACATCGTTTGGAGGTTTCGGGTGGCTCTTGCACTCAATAAGATTCCCACGGTAGCCACATGCTTTGCGGCAGTGCACCGTTGTTTTCCACGCGGCCGCAGGGCGACTCCCCCCACCCAGGAGTTCGCGATGGATTCGTCCCACTCGGACACGTCGGCAAGATTCAATCGTTCCAGCTATCTGTACCGCATGCTGGACGCCGCGATCGTCGTCATCTGCGGCCTGGCCGTCACCGAACTGAAGTTCGCCGACGAGACCCTGGCGGACCCGCCGCAGATCCACCTGTTCCTGATCTATCTGTGCGGCCTGGGCGTCATCGCGCTCTTTCCCGCCTTCCGCCTGTATGTGTCGTGGCGCGGACGGATGCTGACCGATCTGGTGGTGCGCAGCCTGGCGGCGTGGGCCACCGTGTTCGCGCTGGGCATCCTGGTCAGTTTTCTCATGCATCAGAGCGCGGCGGTATCGCGCATGTGGGCGGCCACCTGGTTCGGCACCGCCGCCCTGGCGCTGGCCGGCGTACGCCTGGCGGTCTACGCCGTGCTGGGCGCGGCGCGCGACCGCGGACTGAACCAGAAGCGCGTGCTGCTGGTGGGCTTTGGCGCGCTGGGCCATGACCTGTGGCGCCGGGTGGAACGCTACCGCGAGGCCGGCTACGAGGTGGCGGGCATCTACGCCGAACCGCACGAAAGCCTGCCGCCGCAAGTGCGCCGGCTGCATCAACTGGACGCCCTGCACGGCTTCGTGCGCGAACACAACGTGCGCGAAGTGTGGATCGTGCTGCCGATGGAGGCGGGCCAGGAACTGCGCGAAGTGCTGTATCACCTGCGCAATGACCTGGTGGACATCCGCTGGATTCCCGACGTGATGTCGATCCAGCTGCTGGGCCATCGCATCGGCGAATTCCTGGGGCTGCCCGCCATTCAGCTGAACAGCCTGCCGGCCGCCGGCGTGCGCGGCCTGGCCAAGGAGGCCTTCGACCGTACCTTCGCCTTGTGCGCCCTGATCGGCCTGTCGCCGCTGATGCTGGGCGTGGCCTGCCTGGTCAAGCTGACCTCGCGCGGGCCGGTGCTGTTCACCCAGCCGCGCCTGGGCGTGGACGGCAAGGTCTTCCATGTCTACAAGTTCCGCACCATGACCGTGCACCAGGAACACGGCGTGGTCACCCAGGCCACGCGCAACGATGCCCGCATCACCCGCATCGGCGGCTTCCTGCGCCGCACCAGCCTGGACGAGCTGCCGCAGTTCTTGAACGTGCTGCGCGGCGACATGTCGGTGGTCGGCCCACGCCCCCACGCGCTGGAACACAACGAGCTGTACAAGGACCTGGTGCAGCGCTACATGATGCGGCACCGCGTCAAGCCGGGCATCACCGGCTGGGCGCAGGTCAACGGCCTGCGCGGCCAGACCGACACGCTGCGCAAGATGAGCGACCGGGTCGAGCACGACATCTATTACATCCAGCACTGGACGTTCCGGATGGACCTGATGATCATCGCCCGCACGGCGGTCTCCGGATGGACGGGCCGAAATGTCTACTGAACCCCTGGGCTGGCCCGCCCTGGCCGGCGTGCGCGCCCGCCCTGCCCCCCGCCCCGCCCCGGCCACCCCCGGCCTGTTGCCCGAGGATGACTTTCGCCGGGCGGTGCAGATGCTGCCGCTGGTGTCCATCGACCTCTTGCTGCGCGACCCCGCCGGGCGCTACCTGACCGGGCTGCGCTGCAATCCGCCCGCCCAGGGCGCGTGGTTCGTGCCCGGCGGGCGCGTTCGCAAGGATGAAACGCTGGCCCAGGCGCTGCGCCGGCTGGCCCGCGAAGAATTGGGCCTGACGCTGCCGCCGCAGGCCTGGCGCCCCCGCGGCGTGTACGAACACTTCTATGGCACCAATTTTGCCGGCGAGAACGGCCGCTCCACCCACTACATCGTTCTCGCCTACGAAGCCCAGCTGGCGCTGGATACCGCCAGCCTGCCGCTGGGGCAGCACCGACGCTACCGCTGGCAGCCGCCGGCGGCCATTGCCGCCGATCCCGGCGCGCACCCGTACACCCAGGCCTACTTCAAGGAGTCAGCGCCATGACCAACCCCCATCCCCCGTACCGGGCTGTCATCCTTTGCGGCGGCTCGGGCTCGCGCCTGTGGCCGTTGTCGCGGGAGCTGTTGCCCAAGCAGTTCATCCGTTTGACCGATGACCGCAGCCTGCTGCAGAACACCCTGCGGCGGCTGGGGTCGGCCGGCGCCCAGGCCCGGCCGATGCTGGTCTGCAACGAGGCGCACCGCTACATCGCCGCCGAGCAAGCGCTGGAGCTGGACATCCAGGACGCCGAGATCGTGCTGGAACCCTTTGCCCGCAACACCGCCCCGGCGATTGCCGCGGCCACCCTGCGGGCGATGCGCGACGGCGAAGACCCGGTGATGCTGATCATGCCGTCCGACCACGTGCTGGAAGACGGCCCGGTGCTGGCCGAGGCCTTTGCCCAGGCCTACCAGGCGGCCCGCCAGGGCGCGCTGGTGACCTTCGGCATCACGCCCACGGCGCCGCTGAGCGGCTATGGCTACATTCAATCCGCCGAACCGGATGACCTGGCCCCAGCCCGCCGGGTGCGCCGTTTTGTCGAAAAGCCGTCGCCCGAAGTCGCCCAGCGCTTCATCGAGGACGGCGGCTATTACTGGAACAGCGGCA
This sequence comes from Achromobacter deleyi, assembly GCF_902859705.1. Lineage (GTDB taxonomy): Bacteria > Pseudomonadota > Gammaproteobacteria > Burkholderiales > Burkholderiaceae_B > Achromobacter > Achromobacter deleyi. The sequence goes on from NZ_CADIJO010000033.1 coordinate 20,252, forward strand.
TGTTCGCCTTCCAGGCCTCGGTGTTCCTGGCGGAAATGGAGCGGCTGGCGCCCAAGATCCTGGCCCAGGTGCGCCTGGCCGTCAGCGCCGGCCACGGCGAAAGCGCCCTGTTCCAGCTGGACGGCGCCGCCTTCGAGGCCTGCCCCAGCGACTCGATGGACTACGCCATCATGGAACGCACCGACAGCGCCGTGGTCATTCCGCTGGCGGCCTCCTGGAGCGACGTCGGCGCCTGGGACGCGGTCTGGGGCATCGCCCAGAAGACGGCGGAAGGCAATTCCACCACCGGCGACGTCATGGTCGAGGACTCGCGCAACTGCCTCATCCATTCGACCAGCCGCCTGGTGGCCTCGGTGGGGCTGGACGACATCGTGGTGATCGAAACGGCCGACGCCGTGCTGGTCGCCCACAAGACGCGGTCGCAGGACGTCAAGCGGCTGGTCGAAGTCTTCAAGACCCAGCATCGGTCGGAAATGAACCATCACCGCGAAGTGCAGCGCCCCTGGGGTTCGTACGACTCGGTGGGCCACGGCCCGCGCTATCAAGTCAAGCGCATCACGGTCAAGCCCGGCGCCCGGCTGTCGTCGCAGATGCACCACCACCGCGCCGAGCACTGGGTGGTCGTGTCGGGCACTGCCCGCATCTACAACGGCGACAAGCAATACCTGCTGACCGAGAACCAGTCGACCTACATCCCGCTGGGCGAGGTCCACAGCCTGGAGAACCCCGGCAAGATTCCGCTCGAAATCATCGAGGTGCAATCCGGCGCCTATCTGGGCGAAGACGACATCGTGCGCTTCCAGGACATGTATGGCCGGGTATGACGCAGGGGGCGAGGCCTCATCCTTTTGGCGTCCCGGCGTGGCCCGCTACTGCCTGCCCGCCGCCGCAGCATTCTTCGGCGTGCTGATCACGGTGGGCAACCTGCCGGGCCTGGCGGCCCAGATGTCCGACACCTTCGGCGACAAGCGGCTGCACCTGGCCGCCTACGCCTTCCTGACCCTGCTGATCTACGCCTCGGTGCAGCGCCGGCCCGGGCTGACGGCCCTGCTGGCGGTGACGGCGCTGGGTGCGCTGGACGAATGGATCCAATCCTTTTTTGCCTATCGCCAAGCTGAACTCTTAGACCTTTTGGCCGATATCTCCGCGGCGGGTGCGACAGTAATCTCGTTGAACATCGGTTCCGCAGCCTTCGGCTCTTTTCGTGCAATGACTAAGTCTTAAGGATAAAACCATGCCAAAACGGGCACTGATTACCGGCGTTACTGGGCAAGACGGCGCATACCTGGCGGAGTTCCTGCTGGCCAAGGGCTATGAAGTCCATGGCATCAAGCGGCGCGCCTCGCTGTTCAACACCGCGCGCATCGACCACCTGTACCAGGACCCCCACGACCAGCCGCGCAACTTCGTGCTGCACCATGGCGACATGACGGACTCGTGCAGCCTGATCCGTATCGTGCAGTCGGTGCAACCCGACGAGATCTACAACCTGGCCGCGCAGAGCCACGTAGGCGTGTCGTTCGAAGAACCGGAGTACACCGCCAACGCCGACGGCCTGGGCACGCTGCGCCTGCTGGAGGCGATCCGCATCCTGAAGCTGGAAGACAAGGCCCGCTTCTACCAGGCGTCGACGTCGGAGCTTTACGGCCTGGTGCAGGAAACGCCGCAGAAGGAAACCACCCCCTTCTATCCGCGCAGCCCCTACGCCGCGGCCAAGCTGTACGCCTACTGGATCAGCGTGAACTACCGCGAAGCCTACGGCATGTATGCCTGCAACGGCATTCTGTTCAACCACGAATCGCCCAAGCGCGGCGAAACCTTCGTGACCCGCAAGATCACCCGCGGCCTGGCGCGCATCGTGCTGGGCCTGCAGGAATGCCTGTACCTGGGCAACCTGTCGGCGCTGCGCGACTGGGGCCATGCCCGCGACTACGTCGAGATGCAGTGGCTGATGCTGCAGCAGGACACGCCGGAAGACTATGTGATCGCCACCGGCATGCAGTACAGCGTGCGCGAATTCATCAATACGGCGGCGCGCGAGCTGGGCATCCTGCTGGCCTGGGAAGGTGAAGGGCTGGAAGAAACCGCCACGGTGCTGTTCAGCCCCGTGCACGACATCAAGCCCGGCCAGGTCATCGTGCGCGTCGACCCGCGCTACTTCCGCCCGACCGAGGTCGAGACCCTGCTGGGCGACCCCACCAAGGCGCGCGAAAAGCTGGGCTGGTCGCCCCGCACCACCTTCGCGCAGCTGGTCAAGGAAATGGTCGAGAGCGATCTGAAGGACGCCCGGCGCGATGCGCTGGTGGAGCAGAACGGCTACGAAATCTACGCCTACAAGGAGTAGTGCGCCATGACCAACCTGGACCAACGCGTGTTCGTGGCGGGCCACCGCGGCATGGTGGGCGCCGCGCTGGTGCGCGAGCTGCAACGGCGCGGCTACCGCAACGTGCTGACGCGCAGCCACACCGAGCTGGACCTGGAAAACCAGAACCAGGTGCACCGCTTCTTTTCCACCACCCCGGTGGACGTGGTGTACCTGGCCGCGGCCAAGGTCGGCGGCATCCTGGCCAACCAGAACCATCCGGTGGACTTCCTGTACCGCAACCTGATGATCCAGTGCAACGTGATCCGGGCCGCGTACGCGGCCGGAGTGCGCAAGCTGCTGTTCCTGGGGTCCTCGTGCATCTATCCGCGCGAAGCGCCGCAGCCTATCCGCGAAGACGCGCTGCTGACCGGTCCGCTGGAAGCCACCAACGAGCCGTACGCCATCGCCAAGATCGCCGGCCTGAAGCTGTGCGAGGCCTACCAGCGCGAGCACGGCGCGCGCTTCATCTGCGCCATGCCGACCAACCTGTACGGCCCGCACGACAACTATGACCTGCACAGCAGCCACGTGCTGCCCGCGCTGATCCGCAAGTTCCATGAAGGCCGCGAGGCCAGCCAGGACAGCGTGACGCTGTGGGGCACCGGCACGCCGCTGCGCGAATTCCTGTACGTGGACGACCTGGCGCAGGCCTGCCTGATGCTGATGGAATCGCCGTCCGCCGAAGGCATCTACAACATCGGCGCCGGGCAGGACCTGTCCATCGCCGACCTGGCCCGAGTGGTGGCGCAGGTGGTGGGCTTTCAGGGCGCCATCGTGTACGACACCAGCAAGCCCGACGGCACGCCGCGCAAGCTGCTGGATTCGTCGCGGGTGCGGGCGCTGGGCTGGAAGCCGGAGATTTCGCTGCACCATGGCGTGACGCTGGCCTACGGCCATTTCCTGCGCGAGCAGGCCGGCCAACCGCTGCCCGTGGCCTAAGGCCGATCAACAACCGACAACAGGCTATCCGATGGTCCGATTCATCAGGAAGCACATCGCCGGCAATGCCTCGTTCTGGGGGCTGGTGGAATACGGCATCGGCCCGGTCGCGGCGCTGGTGGCCCTGCCCTTGTTGTTTCGCCAGCTGGGCACGGTGGGCTTCGGCCAGTATTCCATGATCATCGCGCTGGCCGGCTTCGGCAACGCCGCCAATCTGGGCGCCGCGGTCACCGCCACCAAGCTGGTGTCCGAACGCATGCACGAACCGGGCGGCGCGCTGCGTGCGGCCGGCGTGGCCATGTCGCTGATCGGCTGCGCGCTGGGCGTGGTGACGCTGATGGCCATGGTGCTGTGGCTGGCGGTGGACCTGGGCTGGCCGGCTGCCACCTTCGGCGGCGTGGCGGTGACGCTGCTGGCGATGCCCGCGCTGGCCATCTACCTGACCCAGCAGTATGACCAGTTGATGTCCGGCTGCCTGAAAGGCCGGGAAGATTTCCGCGCCACGGCGCTGTGCGAGGTCGTCAGCCGCAGCGGCACGATGGCGCTGGCCTGCGCCACGGCGTGGCTGACCGCCTCGCCCACCTGGACCGGGCTGGCCCAGGCTGTGGGGCTGCTGCTGGCCGGTTCGGTGAAGATGCGCGTGTTCGCCCGCCGCTATGGCCGCGTGCTGGTGCGCCCGGTGCGCGACCGTGGCGCCATGGCCGATGCCTTCCGGTTTTCGCGCTGGTCGTGGCTGAACAGCCTGAGCGCGCTGGCCTTCGGCTCGGTCGACCGGGTGCTGGTGGGCAGCCTGATGGGGCCGGCGGCGCTGGCGATCTACACCGTCGGCGTGCAGGTGGGCCAGATGATCCACACCGCGTCGGTGGCGATCTTCCAGAAGGCCATGCCGCGCGTCAGCCGCCTGTCGGTGTCGCCGCCCTACCCCGGTGCGGCCGAGGCCGAAATCCGCCGCATGATGCTGTGGAACCTGGCGTTGTCGGCCAGCGCCACGCTGGCGGTGCTGGCCGTCAGCCAGCCGCTGCTGGACCTGCTGCTGGGCGACGCCGTGGCCCACGGCCATCTGGGCACCTTCCGCCTGCTGATCGTGGCGTCCGGCCTGCTGTCGCTGAACGCGGCCGCGCATTTCTCGCTGCTCGGGCTGGGCAATTCCCGCGCGGTGGCCATTCTCAATGGCCTGGGCGGCCTGGCCATGCTGTGCGTCATGGCGGGCCTGGTCCAGGCCGCCGGAGAACATGCCGCGGCCTGGGGCCGCATGGCTTACGCGGCGATCACGCTGGCCGGCGTGGCCCTCGCCATCCGTCAATCCCGACCAGACTACCCGGGCGCATTGCCTGCGGCCACCCGGTAGCCATCATGTTGAGGTTCTATATGCGCAAGCGCAACAACGAGTTTTCGCGTCAGCTCATCGACTTCGTCAGCGAGCTGCGCCCGCCCGCGCCGATCGCCGGGGGCCTGTTGCCCAAGGTGACCATCGTGACGCCCTCGTTCAACCAGGCCCGCTTCCTGGAACGCACCATCATCTCCGTGCTGAACCAGGGCTATCCGCGCCTGGAATACATCATCATCGATGGCGGTTCCACCGACGGCAGCGTGGACATCATCCGCAAATACGAGCGCTACCTGACCTATTGGGAAAGCGCGCCGGACCGCGGCCAGTCGCATGCCATCAACAAGGGTTTCGAACGCGCCACGGGCGACTATGTCGGCTGGCAGAATTCCGACGACCTGTATTACCCGGGCGCCCTGCGCAAGCTGGGCGCGGCGGCCGCCAAGGGCCGCGCGCCGATCGTCAGCGGCAACCTGTTCGTGGCCGACGCCAATAACCGCATCTTCCGCAAGATCCACTACACCCCCGTCAACCGCGGCACGCTGACGGTGGTGAAGGCATCGATTCCGAACCAGGCCGCCATCTTCCGCCGCGACCTCTTGCGCAAGCACGGGTTGCTGCAGGAAAGCATGCGCTACTGCATGGACCTGGAACTCTGGAGCCGGCTGCTGCGCGACGGCAAGAACCTGATCGTGCCCGACGCGATGGGCGTCTACACCACACACGACGAAACCAAGACCGCGCTGATGCAGGACGTGCTGCTGGAAGAACGTTCGCAGATCGTGGACCGCATCCGCCGCACCGAACCCGGCCTGGGCAAGCTGTTCGAACTGTCGTGCCGCGCGTCCAAGGTGGCCGCCCACGCCCGCCAGGGTGACCTGTCGTACCTGTTCGAGAAGCTGACCACCAAGCTGCTGGGACGCGACGACTGGGCCGCGCATTGACGCCTGCCACCCGCCATGGAGACGCCATGCAACCGCACCGCCGCCTTTCCACCTTGCATCTGCTGGGGCTGTTCGCCTTCACCGCGCTGGCCCTGAACGATGACCGCTTCATCCTGGGCGTGGGCAGCTTCAAGCTGTCGCCCTTTGACGTGCTGTTCGTGGCCATCGTGTTCGTCAAGATGCTGCGCCTGGCGGACCCCGGCGCCTACGCCTTGCCGCGCGGCGCGCTGGGCATGCTGCTGGGCTTGCAGACCCTGTCGGTGATCTACCTGCTGCTGGTGTCGTTGCACCATCCTGGCATCGAGACCGGCGACGTGGCCCGCGACCTACGCATCGTCTTCTACTTCCTGTGCACGCCGTTCCTTTGCTACAAGGACATCGACAGCCCCGCAGCCTACGCGGTGCTGCAGAAGTACATCGTGGCGGCCTGCCTGGCGGTTGCCACGCTGATGCTGCTGGAACAGCTGCAAGGCTTCAACGTCGCCAATCCGCTGCGCAACGTACGGCTGGGCGTGTGGGCGATTCCGTTCGGCGTGGTGTCGCTGCTGTACTTTCGCAAGACGTTGAATGTATCGGGGCCCAAGGCCTACATGTTGACGCTGTACATGCTGCTGGCGCTGGTGTTTTCGCTGAACCGCAGCCAGTACCTGCAATTGGCGGTGTCCGTGCTGCTGGCCGTGATGCTGGCGTCCGGGTCGGACATCCGGCGTCGCGTGGTGCTGATCTTTGCGCCGGCCGCGGTGGCCGGGCTGCTGGTGTTCGCCAGCATCGGCTACCTGGACGTGCTGACCAATCGCGTCTTCAGCGTCGAGCGCCTGGACGAAGATTCCAGCTACGGCGCCCGCATCCAGGAGATGCAGGGCCAGATGGATTCGTTCGCCGAAAGCCCGGTGTTCGGCAAGGGCGCGGGCTTTCGCAGCTGGGTCATGGGCGAGAACGGCTTCGAGCTCAGCACCTTCGCCCACAATTCCTGGGCCTTCTATCTGATGAAGTTCGGCATCGTCGGCACCATCATGATCATGCTGCCGCCGCTGTTGATCCTGCTGCTGACGTTGTTCCGGCGCTATGCGCATCCCGGGCTGGAGCTGCACCGGCGCTACCTGCTGGCCACCGCGCCGATGTACATCTTCGTCGATTCGCTCTCCGGCGGCCTGGCGTATGCGCCCAAGACCGCCTTCACCGGTTTCCTGCTGTGCTATTGCCTGTCGCTGATGCGCAATGCCCGCGCCATGCCCGTGCCGCGGCCCGCCGCCGTGGTTCCCAGCCCTCGCCCGGACGCCGAGCGCCGGGCGCTACCGCGAGTCATGCCCCATGCCTGATGTCCTGTTCGTGGCGCCCGATCTGCACGGCGGCGTCGGAAGATGCGTTGCCTTCATCGCCGATGCCCTGCCCCAGCGCGGCGTGCCGGCCGCGCTGTTCCTGCTGCGTTCGCGCAACCGCGAATACCCGGTCGCCAATCCGCGGGTGACGCGGGCGCTGCCGGTGCTGGAATCGCCCAGCGCGCTGCGGCTGCAGCTGCCGCTGGCGTTTGCGCGCCTGGTCGCGCAGATCCGGCGCGACAAGCCCGCGGTGGTGTGTTCGCACGGGCTGTTGTGCAACATGCTGGTGGTGCTGGCCAAGAAGGTGCTGCGCGGCCAGTTTGCGACTGTCGCCTTCGAACACAGCAGCCCGGCCATTCATTACGGCGCCTCGCGCATGCGCCGCCTGAAGTGCTGGCTGGTCAGCCAGACCTACCGCCGCCATGACGCCGTGGTCGGCGTGTCGCGCGGGGTCAAGGAAGACCTGGTCAGCATGTTCCCGCCGCTGCGCGGCAAGGTGCGCACGATCTACAACGGCGTGCCGCTGGAAGATGTGCGCGAGCAAAGCGCCGCCTGGCCCGGGCCGACGCCGCCCGACGGCGCGGCAGCGCCTTATCACGTGGTCGCGGTGGGGCGCCTGGAAGCCGTCAAGGACTACGCGACCCTGATCGACGCGGCCGCCCTGCTGGACGACCCGGGCATCCGGTTCACCATCCTGGGCGAAGGGTCCGAGCACGCGGCGCTGCAAAAGCGCATCGATGCCCGCGCATCGCGCAGCCCGGTGACGCTGGCCGGCCATATCGACAACCCCTTTCCCGTGATCGCCGGCGCCGGCGCCTTTGCCCTGACCTCGCTGCGCGAGAGCTTCGGCAACGTGCTGGTCGAAGCCCTGTGCCTGGGCGTTCCGGTGATTTCCACCGATTGCCCGCATGGCCCGGCCGAGATCCTGGACTCGGGCCGATACGGCCTGCTGGTGCCGGTGGGCGACGCAGCGGCGCTGGCCGCCGCGGTGCGCCGCCTGGCCTACGACGGCGAGATGCGCGAACGGCTGGCCGCCCAGGGCCCCGAGCGCGCCGACGCCTTTTCACTCGAACGGCATTGCCACGATGTCATCGCGCTGTTCCAGCCGCTGCTGCGGCGCGGCGCGCCCTGAACAGGAAAGCACCATGTCCAAGATACCGGTATCCGTCGTCGTCATGACGAAGAACGAGGAACGCAACATTGCCAAGTGCCTGAAGGCGCTGGCCGACTTCGACGAAGTCTTCGTGGTCGACTCCAACAGCACCGACGCCACCTGCGCCATGGCCACGGCGCTGGGCGCCAGGGTGTCCAACTTCCAGTGGAACGGCAAGTACCCCAAGAAAAAGCAGTGGTGCCTGGAACAACTGCCCTTCAGCCATCCCGTGGTGCTGTACGTGGACGCCGACGAGGAAATGACGCCGGCGCTGGCCGACGAGATCCGGGCCGCGTTGCCGCGCTTCGCGGCCGGCGCGGGCGGCGCCTTCGTGCCGTTCGACTACGTGTTCTGCGGCAAGAAGCTGCTGCATGGCCACCGCGTCTACAAGCTGGCGCTGCTGGCCCGCGACCGGTCCCGCTTCCTGGATTACGACGATCTGGACGTGGCCCACATGTGGGAGGTGGAAGGCCACTACCAGCCCCAGGTGCAGGGCGACACCTTCGCGCTGCGCGCCCGCATGGTGCACAACGACCACGATTCGCTCTACCACTACTTCGACAAGCACAACCGCTATTCCGACTGGGAAGCCAACCTGCGCATCAAGGGCCTGATGAACGACCCGCGCGAGGCCAACGTGGGCGCGCGGGCGTTGCTCAAGCGCATCTTCCAGGCCATGCCGTTCAAGGCGCCCATTTCGTTCCTGCATTCCTACGTGCTGCGGCTGGGCTTCCTGGACGGGCGCGCGGGCTTTGACTACGCCGTGGCCCGCGCCATGTATTACTGGCAGATCCGCATCAAGACCGAAGAGATCCGCAAGGCCCGCCAGGCCGATGCCGGGCAGGCGCGCAGCGACGCCCTGCCGGGAGCCGCCAAATGAGCACGCTGCAACGGCTGGACCAGTTCGCGCTCGCGCCCGGCCAACGCGGCCGCTCGGCGCTGACCGTGCAGCTGTGGTGGCTGGTGCAGGGGTCCCTGTTCCGCTGGTCGCCGCAGGTGGCCTATGGTTTTCGCCGCTGGCTGCTGCGCCGCTTTGGCGCGCGGGTGGGCAAGAAAGTGCTGATCCGCCCCAGCGCCACGGTGACCTATCCCTGGAAGGTGGACATCGGCGACTACGCCTGGATCGGAGACGATGCGGTGATATACAGCCTGGGCCCCGTCCACATCGGCGCGCACGCCGTGGTGTCGCAGCGCAGCTACCTGTGCGCCGCCGACCACGACGCGGCGCAGCCCGACTTTCCGCTGCGCGAGCGCGCCGTGCGCATCGAGGATGGCGCCTGGGTCGCCACCGACGTGTTCGTCGGCCCCGGCGTCACCGTCGGCCGCGAAGCCGTGGTGGGCGCGCGCAGTTCGGTGTTTCGCAGCCTGCCGCCCGCCATGGTGTGCCACGGCAACCCCTGCCGGCCCGTCAGGCCCCGCGTGGCGCCGCCGGCATGAAGATCCTTCTGTACGGCATCAACTACGCGCCGGAACTCACCGGCATCGGCAAATACAGCGCCGAGCTGGCTGAATGGCTGGCCGCCCGCGGCCACGAGGTCAGCGTGGTCACCGCGCCGCCCTACTATCCGCAATGGCAGGTGCACGAAGGCTATCGCGCCGGCCGCTACCGCAAGGAAACGCGTGCCGGCGTCACGGTGCGGCGCGCCCCGCTGTGGGTGCCCAAGCGGCCTGGCGGCGCCAAGCGCCTGCTGCACCTGGCCAGCTTCGCGCTGTCCAGCCTGCCTTCGCTGCTGCGCGCCGCGGCCGGCCGGCCCGACCTGATCGTGGTGGTCGAGCCCGCCCTGTTCTGCGCGCCCGCCGCGTGGCTGGCGGCGCGGCTGTGCGGCGCCAAGGCCTGGCTGCACATCCAGGACTACGAAGTGGACGCGGCGTTCGACCTGGGCCTGCTCAAAGGCGCCGGGCTGCGCGCGGCGGTGCTGCGCGCCGAACGCTGGCTGATGCGGCGCTTCGACCGGGTCTCGACCATCTCCGGCCGCATGCTGGACCTGGCGCTGTACAAGGGCGTGGACCCCGATCGCGCGGTGCTGCTGCCCAACTGGATCGACGTCAACGCCATCACCCCCGACGCCGCCCACCACTTGCGCGCCGAACTGGGCATCCCCGCCGACGCCGTGGTGGCGCTGTATTCGGGCAACATGGGCGGCAAACAAGGCCTGGGCACGCTGGCGCAGGTCGCGCGGCTGCTTGAGCAGGAAGACAGGCTCTGGTTCGTCTTTTGCGGCCAGGGCCCCGAAAAAGCGCCGCTGCAGGCCCAATGCGAGGGCCTGGCGCGCGTGCGCTTCCTGGACCTGCAGCCAGCCGACCGGCTGGGCGCCCTGCTGAACACGGCCGACATACACCTGCTGCCGCAACGGGCCGGCGCGGCCGACCTGGTCATGCCATCGAAGTTGACCGGCATGCTGGCCAGCGGCCGCCCGGTAGTCTGCGGCGCGGCGCGCGGCACCGAACTGGCCGGCGTGGTGGCGCGCTGCGGGCTGGTCACCCCGCCCGAAGACGCCCCCGCCATGGCCGAGGCCTTGCGCAAGCTGGCCTGCAATGGGCAGATCCGCGAAACGCTGGGCGCCGCTGCGCGCCGTTATGCGCTGGACCACCTGCATGTGGATGCGGTGCTGGCGGCGGCCGAACGCGAGTTCGCCGCCGTGGCCGGCGGCCCCGCCCGCCTCATTCCGCGTCGCCGCCCTTGACCCCGCCCGGCAGCGCGGGCGCGCTGCCGCTGCGCACCAGTCCCATCTGCACCGCAATGTAGGCCGCCTCGGCCTGGTTGCGCGCATTGAGCTTCCAGTACAGCGTGCGGGCATGGCTCTTGACGGTGGCCACCGAGATGCCGACCTGCTGGCCGATCTCACGCATGGTCTTGCCCTGCACCAACAGTTGCAGGATCTCTTCCTGGCGCTGGGTCAGTTCCCGCAGTTCCTGCAGCGGCGCCGTCGATGACGCCATCGGCCGGCCGCTGGGCTGGGGATAGCATTCGCCGCCCGCCAGCACCAGGCTCACGGCCGCGGCCAGCGCATCCGGGCTGGATGCCTTGGGCAGGTAGCCCGCCACGCCTGCGCGGGCGCAGGCAGCCATCACCTGCGGGTCCAGCACCGAATACAGCACCAGCACCAGGCGCGGCATGAACAGCGCCATGGCTTGCGACAGCAGCCCGATGTCCGGCTCGGCCACGCCGCTGCAACCGACCACCAGCAACTCCACGGGCCGGTTGATCGAGCTGGACATATTAAGGAGATGGGCTGGCGAAATGGCCAGGATTTCCTCGGCGTTCCGGACACGTTCCAGCACATGCTGGATGGCGACACGAAGCAGAGCGTAGTCTTCGATTAGAACGGTTGTCATCCCGGGGGGAACCTTGTGACGCGGAGCCCAGACACGGTTCCCATGACCAGGCTGCGCCACACTGCAACGGCGGTTTCAGCGCGTTGCCAGACTCACGGGAATCTCGTCCACTGCGTGGCATCGCTCTGGCGGGCATTGTGATTCGCCATCTCAACCCATGCTTGCGGACACAACCCATGCTATCAGCGGCTACGTTTGCTGAATCTCGTGCAGGAGGATGATTGGAGGAGGAAGGCCGCGGCACGGCGACCGCCGATGCTGCGTTGGATGCCCTAGCCGGGATGGCCGGGTGCAGAAAGACAGCGGGCGTCCGGCTGCCGGGCCGGGATGCCGATACGCCCTTGCTATCCGAGCTTGCGTCCGTAAAGCTGACCGGCATCCACGTCGCGGCCGTTCGGTTCATGCCACTCCAGCGTCGCGCCGCGTTGCAAGGCCGCGTAAACCGCTTCGCCCTTGTTCTTGACGTGCAGGCGCTGGTACAGCGTGCAGGCATGCGTCTTGGCCGTCGCGACCGAGATGTTGAGCATGCGGCTGACGGTCTTGATGGGATAGCCCCTGGCCAGCAGCACCAGCACCTCGTATTGGCGCGGCGTGATCTGCAGCAGTTGCGCTCCCGCGCTCATCGGCATCGAACCCCTGGCCGCGCCATCATCCAGCTCGCGCGTCGGCAATGCGCAAGCCGCCTGGGCCGGCGCTTGCAGCGCCTGTTCGCTGGGAAAGCACTGCCCGCCCGCCATGACAAGGCGGATGGCCGCTTCCAGGATCTCGACCGAAGCCGTCTTCATCAGGCAGCCATAGACGCTGGCGCCCGGCAACCCCTGCACCGGCATCGGCAACGGCATGACATCCGTCAGCAGCAGGATCCGCTTCGGGCTAAGCACCCGCTGAATCTCGTGCAACGTACTCCAGGCCTCTTCGTTGTCTACCGGCAAGCCGTAGATCAACAGGTCTGCGCCGGCATGCGCGCCATCCGCCTTGGAGACGTCGGCGAGCCCCATCCCTTCGATTTCCCACACATCATCCAACTTGCTCAGAATCTGCCATAACCCCAGCCGCAAGAGCGGGTGGGCTTCAATCAGGACCATCTTGGCCATGGTGTCCTCCTGGTTGTTCAACAGGCCTAGAAGGGATCTTCGCTGTGCTGAAGACTTGTTTTTTTTCCAGCCCCGCGGGGGTGGTCCGCGTATCCCGGAATATCTAATGAAGCCGCACCGGGTCGTTTGGGCTGGGAGACTTTCGTAGCCAACATAACGGATGGCATGAAACCAATCTTATGGTTCGAAATTGGCAAAATCAAGACGCTTCGACTCGATATAATCCGACAAAAACAGAAATCATTCGTTAGCCTTAATCAGCCTCGTAAATCAGGATGAGACGGCCCCATCATCCTTTCATCCGCTAGGGTTTTCACCCCCCTTGCCCATGGGCCGGGCGGCCGTCTCCCTCTAGGGAACAGCCATAAAGGCGGGGTGTGGGGCCTGAATTCAGGCGGGTGAAAGACGGCTGCAAGCGCCGGTGGCGCAGGCCGTGGCGACGGCAAGAATCGGTCGAATTTGCCGGCAGGTCTGTCTATATGTTTCCGTGGACACATTAAGCCCCGGCACGCCGGCGGCAATCGAAATATAGGTAACATTTTTATTTTCAATTACGCCGCGTCATTTACTCCATATAGGCGAAGTCAAATACCGTGTGACCCCCCTGATGGTGCCAATGGTGCATTGAAGCATGACGCTTTCTCAGGAAGCTGGCGTAGTGAATTTCGCCATCCGTCTCGACGTAGGTGGAGGGCGACAGCTCTTCGATGCGGTTCAGCGACACGCCCTTGCCGTAGTGGCAGAAGCCTTGGTACTGCGCGCAGCGCATGACCTCTCCCCCAGGCGAGACAACGATTCCCGCGTTGCGGGCCCGCATGGGGTTGCGCACGATGGGGTTGCTGGCGTGCGGCGTCCAGTGCGTGGAGCGCGGCGAGTCGGCAAAGAAGGCGAACAGTTCGTCGCAATGATTCTGGCCGTCGGTGCGGTCGATATTGGTTAATAGCCACCAGTATTCTCCGCGTTTGAAAATAATGGTATCGACAGCCGAAATATTGGTCATCAAGGTTAAATCCAATTCCCATTTAAACGGAAATTCCGTGCATTTCCATAATTCGATGCTGCGGTTTCCGCACGTTTCCGGAACCATGTAGGTCACGCCTTCATATTCGAACACATACGGAAAGGATAAATGGTAAGGCAGGTTCAAGGCCGTCCCCAGAAAGCGGAAAGCCCCGTCCTCAAAGGTTGCCACGGAGATCGTGCCCTTGCGGGAGGTGAAATCGTAATCTTCGAAAAATATATAAGGATGCTGATCTTTGGTATATACAAACGGATCGGCAAAAAACCTGCCTTTCGGGGGCTGCAATACCATTGCCTCGGATACCACCGCTTGTTGCCTGGCCGACGGAAACATACCAATCCGCCAGCGCACATTGCGTTTCATGATGCGGCGCACAATCAAATCGGTCATTAACCAGGCCTGGCGGGCAATATAGGCCGCGCTGTCCCACTCGGCCGGATCGTCGCGGCGCTGCCCGCTCATGATCTGCATGCCGGGCGGCGTGACGCCGGGCCGCGCGCGCGCCAGCGCCTGCAAGGCGTCGTAGACCATGAAGTTGCCCAGGCTGAAGGCGCGCGTCTGGTTCTTGAGCCAGAACACTTCGGTATTGAAACTGCGCTGGTCCAGCAAGGTGTCCGCATCCGCGTCCAGGCCCACGCGCCACAGCTTCACCGTGGTGTGGTCCTCGCGCTGGTAGACCTCCCAGAAACCCGCATAGCGGCTGGTGGCAACGGCAATGTCGGAATAGCTCAGGCGCCATAATCCCAGCCGCGCCCAGCCCGCCATGCGCGCCCGCACCGGCGGCAATGCGCCCAGCAGAATCACCAGGTCCAGCCCCAGCGCGGCCACGCCATCGTCGTCGGCCGCATCCTGCGCCAACGCCAGCACCGCGGTGGATGCGGGCACGCTGGCACGCATGTCGCGGCACGTCAGCATCTGGCGCTGCCGGTTGGGCAACAGGCGCGATTCCAGGCGCGACAGCGTGCCGAACAGCGCCTTGGCGCCCAGCCGCGGCTTGCGGTCGGCCGGCGCCTTCGGCATCACCAGCAGCGCGGACAACTCGAAATCCTGGCTGCGCGCGAGCCACTCAGCCATGTCGTGGATCCACCCGGGCTGGTCCGTCCCGTCCAGCAACAGCCCCACTCTGTAGGTCTTCATGTCTCCTGCTCCTGTGTCAGGGCGAAATGGCCTCTCTGCACCGGAACGGCGATCGGGCTCGCCAGGTGCATACGCGGTGCAACGCTTTCAAGTCCTCGCGCTGATACTGAGGCGTTTCGGCGAGGGCTTCCAGACGGCTTTCATCCTAGGGCGGGCGTCCGAGGACAAACGGCTGGCTGCCATTCGGATGAGGTGCGAACCCCACAACGCCATTCGGATGAGCTTCTCGGACGTTAGGGGTAAACCCTATTCGGGATTGCCGGGATCGCATCCCTGCACCGGGACGCGCATACTCCTTTCAAACGAACGTTTGAATTCAACCCGATGCAAGAACTCAGATCCTCCACGACCCGCGAATCCATCCTGGACACCGCCGAAGCCCTGTTCGCGCAACAAGGGCACGACGGCACGTCCATGCGCCAGATCACCGGCGCGGCGGGCGTCAACCTGGCGTCCGTGAATTACCACTTCGGCTCCAAGGAATCCCTGGTGCAGGCCGTGCTCAAGCGGCGCCTGGAAATCCTGAACCGCGAACGGCTGCGCCTGCTCGATGAACTCGAAGCCCAGGCCGACGGCAAGCCGCTCAAGCCTTCGCAGATCGTCGATGCCTTCTTCGGCACGCTCTTGCGCCTGGCGGCCGACCCCGACCAGGCCGGCAGCACTTTCCTGCCGCTGCTCGAACGCACCATGACGGACCCGTCCGACTTCATCCGTGCGCTGTTCGCCGAGGAATACGCCGACGTGCTCGAACGCTACCGCAACGCGCTGTTCGCCGCCCTGCCCGACGTGCCGCGCGCCGAAATCGTTTGGCGCTTTCAATTCATGCTGGGCGCAACCTCCTACGCCATCATCGGCACCGACCTGCTGCGGTCGGTAACGGGCTGGACGCTGGACGAAGCCGAGCAACCCGACAACCCCGGCCTGCTGCTGCCCCGCCTGATGAGCTTTCTGCTCGGCGGGCTGCGCGCGCCCTTGCCGCCGCACTGCGCCACCTAGGGCGAACGCGCGCGGCAGGTCCAAAAGAACATAGAGAAAGGAGACAAGGAAATGAACGCAGTCATCGTCGCGCTGGTCGTCATCGCGCTCCTGGTTGCCGTCCTGCTGGGCGTGCGCCCGATCAGGCGGGCCTTGCTGTCCGCCCCCATCTTCAATCTCTACCGCAAGGTGCTGCCGCAGATGTCGGACACCGAGCGCGATGCGCTGGAAGCCGGCACGGTCTGGTGGGAAGGCGAACTGTTCCGCGGCCGCCCCGACTGGAGCCGCCTGCTGGCCTATCCGCGCCCGCGCCTGACGGCAGAAGAACAGAGCTTTCTGGACAACCAGGCCGAAGAGGCCTGCCGCATGGTCAATGACTGGAGCGTCACGCAAGAGCGTTTCGACCTGCCCGCTGACGTCTGGACCTACCTGAAGCGCAGCGGCTTTTTAGGCATGATCATCCCCAAGGAATACGGCGGCCTGGCGTTCTCGGCCTATGCCCATTCCGAAATCGTCACCAAGCTGTCGACGCGCTCGTCGGCGCTGGCCGTGTCCGTCATGGTGCCCAACTCGCTCGGCCCGGCCGAGCTGCTGCTGCACTATGGCACCGAAGAACAGAAGAACCACTACCTGCCGCGCCTGGCGCGCGGCGACGACGTGCCCGCCTTTGCGCTGACCAGCCCCTGGGCCGGGTCCGACGCCGCCGCCATCCCCGACAGCGGCATCGTCTGCAAGGGCGAATGGCAGGGCCGCGAAGTCATCGGCATGCGGGTCAGCTGGGACAAGCGCTACATCACGCTGGCGCCGGTCTGCACCTTGCTGGGCCTGGCGTTCCGCCTGTATGACCCGGACGGCCTGCTGGGCAACAAGAAAGACCTGGGCATCACCTGCGCGCTGGTGCCGCACGACCATCCCGGCGTGGACACCGGCCGCCGCCACTTCCCGCTGAACGCCATGTTCATGAACGGCCCCACCCGCGGCCAGGACGTGTTCATGCCGCTGGACTTCATCATCGGCGGCCCGGCCATGGCGGGCCAGGGCTGGCGCATGCTGATGGAATGCCTGGCCGCCGGCCGCTCGATCTCGCTGCCGTCGTCCAACACCGGCATGTCCAAGCTGACCGCGCGCGCAGTCGGCGCCTATGCCCGCGTGCGCAGCCAGTTCCGCACGCCGGTCGGGAAGTTCGAAGGCGTGGAAGAAGCGCTGGCCCGCATCGGCGGCCACACCTACATGATGGACGCCGCGCGCAGCATGACGGCGGGCGCGGTGGACCTGGGTGAAAAGCCCTCGGTCGTATCGGCCATCGTCAAATACCACGTCACCGAACGCGCAAGGCAAGTCGTCAACGACGGCATGGACGTCATCGGCGGCAAGGGCATCTGCCTGGGGCCGTCCAACTTCCTGGGCCGCGCCTACCAGCAGATTCCCATCGGCATCACCGTCGAAGGCGCCAACATCCTGACCCGCAGCCTGATCATCTTCGGCCAGGGCGCGATCCGCTGCCATCCCTATGTGCTGGCCGAGATGCAGGCGGCCCAGTCGCCCGACCGCAAGCAGGGCCTGCACGACTTCGACCGCGCCTTCTGGGGCCATGTCGGTTTCGTGACACGCAACAAACTGCGCGCGCTGGGCACGTCCCTGACCGGCGGCCGCTGGGTCGGCATCAATGCCGACGTGGCGCCCGAGATGAAGCGCTACTACCAGCTGCTCAGCCGTTATTCCGCCGCCTTCGCCCTGCTGGCCGACACCTCGATGCTGGTGCTGGGCGGCAGCCTGAAGCGCCGCGAGCGCCTGTCGGCGCGCCTGGGCGACATCCTGTCGCAGATGTACCTGATCAGCGCCACGCTCAAGCGCTTCGAAGACGAAGGCCGTCAGGCCAGCGACGCGCCGCTGGCCCACTGGTCGATCCAGGACGCGCTGTTCCGGCTGCAGGACGCCTTTGAAGGCGTGCTGGAAAACTACCCGAACCGCCTGGTGGCCTGGAGCCTGCGCCGCATCGTCTTCCCGTGGGGCCATGCGCAATCGCTGCCGTCCGACCAACTGGGCCAGGACGTGGCGCAGTTGCTGATCAACCCGGGCGCCGCCCGCGACCGCCTGACCGCCGGCTGCCACCTGCCCGCCACCGCCGACGAACCGGTAGGCGCCATCGAACTGGCGCTGGCCGCCACGCTGGAGGCCGAACCCATCGAATCGAAGATCCGCGCCTTCGAGAAAAGCGGCGCGCTGGAAGGCAATCCGCAGGCCAATGTGCGCGACCTGGCTGACGCCGCATTTGCCGCCGGCGGCATCACCGCCGAAGAATATGCGGTGGTCAAGCGCCGCAACACCTTGCGCGATACCGTGGTGAAAGTGGATGATTTCCCCTTTGACTTCGGCATCACCGGCGCGGTCAAGCCGGCCGCCGAACGCAAAGCGGCCTGAACCAGGGAGGGATCGGATGGCATTCAAACCGGTATACGTGGTCGACGGCGCCCGCACGCCCTTCCTGAAGGCGCGCACGGGCCCCGGCCCGTTTTCGGCCGGCGACCTGGCCGTGCAGGCCGGCCGCGGCCTGCTGCTGCGCCAACCCTACGCGCCCACGGACCTGGACGAGGTCATCGTGGGTTGCGCCGCGCCTTCGCCCGACGAAATCAACATCGGCCGCGTCATCGCGCTGCGGCTGGGCTGCGGCGACAAGGTGCCCGGCTGGACCGTGATGCGCAACTGCGCCTCGGGCATGCAGGCGCTGGATTCGGCCATTGCCAACATCCAGACCGGCCGCTCGCAACTGGTGCTGGCCGGCGGCGTCGACGCCCTGTCGCGCGCGCCGTTGCTGTTTTCCGACAACATGGCGCGCTGGCTGGCGGGTTGGTACGCGGCCCGCGGCATGGGCGCCAAACTGGCCGCGCTGCGCCGCCTGCGCCTGCGCGACCTGGCGCCGGTGATCGGCCTGCTCAAGGGCCTGACCGACCCGGTGGTGGGCCTGTCCATGGGCCAGACCGCCGAGAATGTCGCCACCCGCTTCGGCATCAGCCGCCAGGCCATGGACGCCTATTCGGCGCAAAGCCACGCCCGCGCGCTGGCCGGCCGCGCCAATGGCGCCTTCGCCGAGATCGCGCCGCTGATCGACACCCAGGGCAAGGCCTACCCCGACGATGACGGCGTGCGCGAAGACTCCACGCCCGAAAAACTCGCCAAGCTCAAGCCTGTGTTCGACAAGCCCTGGGGCAACATCACCGCCGGCAACAGCTCGCAGGTGACCGACGGCGCCGCGATGCTGGTGCTGGCGTCCGAAGAAGCCGTGCAGCGCTGGAACCTGCAACCGCTGGGCCGCATCCTGGACAGCCAGTGGGCCGGCCTGGACCCCGCGCAGATGGGCCTGGGCCCGGTGCACGCGGCCACGCCCATCCTGCAACGCCATGGGCTGGGCCTCAATGACCTGGACTTGTGGGAAATCAACGAGGCCTTCGCCGCCCAGGTGCTAGGCTGCCTGGCGGCCTGGCAAGACGACGCCTACTGCCAGGAACACTTCGGCACCCCCGCCTGGGGCGCGCTGGACCCTGCCCGCCTGAACGTGGACGGCGGCGCCATCGCCATCGGCCACCCGGTGGGCGCATCCGGCGCCCGCATCGTGCTGCACCTGCTGGACGCGCTCAAGCGCCGCGGCGCCAAACGCGGCATGGCCGCGATCTGCATCGGTGGCGGCATGGGCGGCGCGATGCTGGTCGAAACACTAGGGCCTGTTCACACTGAAAGGAGCCTCGCATGAGCGCCCAAATGAGTGACTATCAAGGCGCGAAGCGCAGTCGTGGCAGGCCCCCGGCGAGCATTCGCAACGCTGAGAGGCGCTCATTTGGGTGCTCACCCTTCGGGCAGGCCGGTAATCGGCTGCCAGGCGTCGTTGCGCTCACCTTGCGTGGCACAGCCACGCGGCGGCGACCGCGCCTAGCCTGGCAGCCGATTACCGGCCTGTGCGAGGCTCCTTTCAGTGTGAACAGGCCCTACGAGGACCGCCAATGACCGCTCTGGAATCGCTTTCGCACTGGCGCCTGGAGCGCGACGCCGACGGCCTGGCGTGGCTGATCTTCGACCGCGCCGGCAGCGCGGTCAATGCCTTGTCGGCCGACACCATGGCCGAACTGGCCACGGTGCTGGATGCGCTGGACGCCCAGCCGCCCAAGGGCCTGGTGATCCGCTCGGGCAAGTCGTCGGGTTTCATCGTGGGCGCCGACGTCAATGAATTCGCCGAACTCACCACGCCGGAACAAGGCCGGGCGCTGGTGGCGCGCGGCTGGAACCTCTTCAACCGCCTGGCCGCGGTGCGCTACCCGACGCTGGCCCTGATCCAGGGCCACTGCCTGGGCGGCGGCCTGGAACTGGCGCTGGCCTGCCGCTACCGGCTGGTCGAAGACGCGCCCGGCGCCTCGCTGGCGCTGCCCGAAGTGATGCTGGGCATCTTCCCCGGCTGGGGCGGCATGCTGCGCCTGGCCGAAGTCATCGGCGCACCCGCCGCGCTGGACATGATGCTGACCGGCCGCGGCGCCGACGCGCGCCGCGCGGCCGCGCTGGGCCTGGTCGATGCCCGCGTGCCGCCGCGCCTGCTGCTGGCCGCGGCGCGCGCCACCGTGCTGTCGGGCAAGCCGCCGCGCCGCGCGCGCGGCCTGGGCGCCTGGCTGAACCGCTGGCCGCTCAAGACCGTGGCCGCCAACCGCGCCCGCAAGCAGATCGCCGCCAAGGACCCGCAGGTGCACTACCCGGCCGCACCGGCCATCGTCGAGATCTGGGAAAAACATGGCGGCAACGCCTTGCAGGCGCCGCAACTGATCGACGGCATCATCGCGTCCGACACCGCCCGCAACCTGCTGCGCGTGTTCCGCCTGCAGGAACGCCTGAAGGCCAATGGCCGCCAGGCCGGCGCGGCGCCGGTGCGCCACGTGCACGTGGTGGGTGCCGGCGTGATGGGCGGCGACATCGCCGCCTGGTGCGCCCTGAAAGGCATGACCGTCACGTTGCAGGACCAGGACCTCGCCCGCATCGCCCCTGCCATCAAGCGCGCCGCGACGCTGTTCTCGCGCCGCCTGAAAGACCCGCGTGCGGCCCGCGCCGCCTTCGACCGGCTGGTGCCCGACCCCGCGGGCGGCGGCGTGCCGCTGGCCGATCTGGTCATCGAAGCCATCAGCGAGCAACCCGAGGCCAAGCGCGGCCTCTACCAGACGCTGGAACCGCGCATGAAGGCCGACGCCCTGCTGGCCACCAACACGTCCAGCCTGTCGCTTGAAACGCTGCGCGTCGGCCTCGCCCACCCCGAACGCCTGGTGGGCATCCATTTCTTCAACCCCGTGGCCAAGATGCCGCTGGTGGAAGTGGTGCACGCCGATGGCATCGCCGACGCCACGCTGGCCCGTGCCTGCGCCTTTGTCGGCCAGATCGGCAAGCTGGCGCTGCCCGTCAAGAGCGCGCCCGGTTTCCTGGTCAACGCGGTGCTGGCGCCGTATATGCTGCAAGCCATGCGCAGCGTCGACGAAGGCCTGTCGCCCGCCACGGTCGACGCCGCC
The DNA here is from genome assembly GCF_902859705.1 of Achromobacter deleyi. Classification (GTDB taxonomy): domain Bacteria; phylum Pseudomonadota; class Gammaproteobacteria; order Burkholderiales; family Burkholderiaceae_B; genus Achromobacter; species Achromobacter deleyi. The sequence goes on from NZ_CADIJO010000033.1 coordinate 41,396, forward strand.
ATGGTCGCGTTCGGCATGCCGATGGGGCCGCTGGAACTGGCCGACACCGTGGGCCTGGACATCGCCCGCGCCGCGGGGCAGGAACTGGCCGGCGGCGCCGAGCCGCCGCGCTGCCTGGCCGAACGGCTGGCGCGCGGCGACCTGGGCAAGAAAAGCGGCCGCGGCTTCTATGAATGGCGCGACGGCAAGCCGGTCAAGGACAAGGCGGGCGGCCCGCCCGCGCCGGCCGGCCTGGCCGAACGCCTGATCCAGCCGCTGATCGACGCCACCCGCGAACGGGTCGATTCCGGCGTGGTCGCCGACGCCGACCTGGCCGACGCGGGCGTGATTTTTGGAACCGGGTTCGCACCGTTCACGGGCGGGCCCCTGCATTACCAGAGCAGTCGCAGTACGTAGCACAGCAGACAACCGGCCAAGGGCCTTTTACCCCTGAGCCGAATAGACCGGGACACGAGACCGGCAGTGCCATAGAGACACACTCATCCAACACGAGGAGGCAGTACCATGAGCAGACGTTCATTGTCCCTGAGCACCCTGTCGGCCATTGTGGTCGGCCTGGGCGCGACCAGCGCCGCCCACGGCGCCGGCTTTCAGCTCCTTGAGCAGAATGCCAGCGGCCTGGGCAACGCCTACGCGGGCTCGGCGGCAAATCCGGAAAACGCCAGCATCATCTACTACAACCCGGCAGGCATGACCTACCTGCCCGGCATCAACGTCTCGGGCGGCGTCAACCTGATCAAGCCCTCGTTCAAGTTCTCGGACAACGGCAACAGCCGCAACCCCACGGCGCTGGGCGGCACCCGCCCCACCGGCGGCGACGGCGGCGATGCCGGCAACCTGGGCGTCGTGCCCAACCTGTACGGCTCGTGGCAACTGAGCGAAAAGTGGTTCGTCGGCCTGGGCGTCGGCGCCCCCTTCGGCCTGATGACCGAATACGACAAGGGCTGGGACGGCCAGTACCACTCGAACAAGTTCGAGATCAAGACGATCAACATCAATCCGTCGATCGCCTACAAGGTCAACGACAAGTTCTCGATGGGCTTCGGCGTGAACTGGCAGCACATCGACGCCACCTACAAGAAGAAGACGGTCGTGCCCGTGGCCCTGCCCAACGGCGCCACGGTCTTCACCAACGGCGACGCCGACCTGAACCTGAAGGGCGACGCGTGGGGCTGGAACGTGGGCTTCATGCTGCAACCCACCGAAGACACCCGCATCGGCCTGTCGTACCGCTCCAAGATCAAGCACACCGCCAAGGGCGACACCGACATCGACAACATCGGCCCCACCGGCCAGTCGGTATCGTTCGACGCCAAGGCCTCGGTCGACCTGCCCGACACCCTGATCCTCAGCGCCACCCACCAGCTCAACGAGAAGTGGGAACTGCTGGGCGACATCTCGTGGACGGGCTGGAGCAGCATTCCCGACCTGAAGATCCGCAACTCGGGCACGGGCGCGCGCGATGACGACCTGCCGCTGAACTTCCGCGACACCTGGCGCATCGCCGTGGGTACGTCGTACAAGTTCGCGCCCGACTGGAAGTGGAAGTTCGGCCTGGCCTACGACCAGTCGCCGGTCCACAAGGCCGAGGACCGCCCGACGTCCCTGCCCGACAACGACCGCTACTGGTTCTCGACGGGCGTGCAGTGGGCCGCCACCAAGAGCACGACGATCGACCTGGGCTACACCTATCTGTACCTGCGCAAGACGGACATCGACACCACGTCCGGCAACCAGCTGACCAAGGGCCGCGTCGCGGGCACCTATGACAGCAGCGGCCATATCTTCGGCCTGCAACTGTCGTCCCGCTTCTAGCCTTGCCTAGGGCGGCGGGCGGGCCGGTCCCGCCTGCCGCCTGCATTTTCAGGAGACTTCCTTGAGCAAGTTCGTCGTCAAACACGTCGCCGTGCTGGGTGCCGGCGTCATGGGCGCGCAGATCGCCGCCCACCTGGCCAATGCCGGCGTGCCCGTCACGCTGTTCGACCTGGCTGCCCCCGAAGGCGACCGCAACGGCATCGTCAAGAAAGCGCTGGCCGGCCTGAAGAAACTCGAGCCCGCGCCCCTGGCCGGCGCCGCCCGCCTGGCCCTCATCACCCCGGCCAACTACGACGACCACATCGAGCGCCTGCGCAGCTGCGACCTGATCATCGAAGCGATCGCCGAGCGCATGGACTGGAAGACCGCGCTGTACGAGCGCATCGCGCCCCATGTCGCCCCCGGCGCCATCGTCGCGTCCAACACGTCCGGCCTGTCGATCGACGCGCTGGCCAACGCCTTGCCCGCCACGTTGCGCGAACGCTTCTGCGGCATCCATTTCTTCAATCCGCCCCGCTACATGCGGCTGGTGGAAATCATCGCCACCTCGCACACCCAGCCCGCCGTGCTGGACGAGCTGGAAACCTGGCTCACGTCCACGCTGGGCAAGGGCGTCATCCGCGCGCTGGACACGCCCAATTTCGTGGCCAACCGGATCGGCGTGTTCTCGATCCTGGCCGCCATCCACCACACGCAGCGCCTGGGCCTGGGCTTTGACGAGGTCGACGCCCTGACCGGCCCCAAGATCGGCCGCCCCAAGAGCGCCACCTACCGCACCGCCGACGTGGTCGGCCTGGACACCCTGGCCCACGTGATCGGCACCATGGACAAGGGCCTGCCCGAAGACCCGTGGCACCGCTACTTCACCCCGCCCGCGTGGCTGTCGGCGCTGATTGCCAAGGGTGCGCTGGGCCAGAAGGGCGGCGCCGGCGTCTACCGCAAGGCGGGCCGCGACATCCTGGTGCTGGACCTGAAAGCGCAAGACTACCGGCCCAGCGCCGGCAAGCTGGCCGACGAAGTAGCCGCCCTGCTCAAGGAACGCGATCCGGCCAAGCGCTTTGCCGCGCTGCGCGCCAGCAGCCACCCTCAGGCCCAGTTCCTCTGGAGCCTGTTCCGCGACATCTTCCACTACAGCGCCGTGCAGCTGGGCCAGGTGGCCGACAACGCGCGCGACGTAGACCTGGCGATGCGCTGGGGCTTCGGCTGGGCCCAGGGCCCGTTCGAAACCTGGCAGGCCGCCGGCTGGCAGGACATTGCCCGCGCCGTGGCCGACGACATCAAGGCCGGCCAGGCCATGAGCGACGCACCGCTGCCGGCCTGGGCCCTGGAACCCGACCGCAAGGGCGTGCACACGCCTGATGGCTCGTATTCCGCGCGCAGCGGCACGCTGCATCCGCGCTCGACGCTGCCGGTGTACCAACGCCAGCTGTTCCCCGAACGCGTGTTCGGCGAAGGCGCCGACGACCGCGGCGTCACCGTCTGGGAAAACGAAGGCGTGCGCCTGTGGAACCTGCCCGAGGTGGATGCCGGCATCGCCATCCTGTCGGTCACGTCCAAGAACCACACGCTGGGCGCCGAGGTGCTCGAAGGCATCCTGCAATCGGTCGCCCGGGCCGAACGCGACTTCGACGGCCTGGTGATCTGGCATGACGCCCCCTTTGCCGTGGGCGCCAACCTGCAACAGGTGTCCGAAGCCTGCGCGGCGGGCCAATGGGACATGCTGGAAGCCACCGTCGAGAAATTCCAGCGCACCTCGCAATCGTTCAAGTACGCGCAGATCCCCACCGTGGCGGCCGTGCAGGGCATGGCGCTGGGCGGCGGCTGCGAATTCCTGATGCATGCCTCGCACCGCGTGCTGGCGCTGGAAAGCTACATCGGCCTGGTCGAGGCCGGCGTGGGCCTGATCCCGGCCGGCGGCGGCAGCAAGGAATTCGCCGGCCGCGCAGCCGCCCTGGCCGCCAGGACAGCCACGCCCGGCGAGGTCTTCCCCTACCTGCAGCCGGTGTTCCAGACCATCGCCATGGCACAGGTCGCCAAGAGCGCGCGCGAGGCCGTCGACGCCGGCTTTGCCCGCGAACACGACATCGTGCTGTTCCACCCCGGCGAACTGCTGTTCGTGGCCATCGGCCAGGCCCGCGCCGCGGCCACCGCCGGCTACGTGCCGCCGCCGCGCCTGAAGGACATTCCCGTGGCCGGCCGCAACGGCATCGCCAACTTCGAGATGGTGCTGGTCAACATGCGCGAAGGCGGCATGATCAGCGCGCACGACTACCGCGTGGCGCGCAGCGCCGCCGTGGCCCTGTGCGGCGGCGAAGTCGAGACCGGCGCGAAGGTGGACGAAGAGTGGCTGCTGGCGGTCGAGCGCAAGGAATTCGTGGCGCTGCTGCGCACGCCTGAAACCCAGGCCCGCATCCGCCACACGCTGGACACCGGCAAGCCCCTGCGAAATTGAGGAATTGACATGAGCAAGCAGATTCAAGAGGCCTACATCGTCGCCGCGACGCGCCTGCCGGTGGGCAAGCGCAATGGCGCCTACGCCACCACCCGGCCCGACGACCTGCTGGCCGCCGCCCTGCAGGGCGTGCTGGCGCAGACGCCGTGGCTGGACGCGGCCAGGATCGACGACGTCATCACCGGCTGCGCCATGCCGGAAGCCGAGCAAGGCATGAACGTGGCGCGCATCGGGCTGCTGCTGGCGGGCCTGCCGCAAAGCGTGGCCGGCGTGACCGTCAACCGCTTCTGCGCGTCCGGCCTGCAAGCGGTGGCCGATGCCGCCGCCCGCATCCGCACGGGCGAAGCCGACATCATGATCGGTTCGGGCACCGAGTCCATGAGCGCCATGCCGCAGATCATGGGCAACAAGGTATCGCTGAACCCGGCCATCTTCTCGCACCCCGAGAACATCGGCATGGCCTTCGGCATGGGCCTGACCGGCGAAAAGGTCGCCGAGCAATGGAAGGTGTCGCGCGAAGACCAGGACGCCTTCGCCCTGGCCTCGCAGCAGAAGGCCAGCGCCGCCATCGCGGCCGGCCACTTCCGCGCCGAGATCACGCCGTTCGAAGTGGTGACGCGCCTGCCGGGCGGCTCCGACGGCAACGTGCGCGAGACCCGCCGCCTGGTCGAAGTGGACGAAGGCCCGCGCCCGGACAGCACCGCCGAGGCGCTGGCGCGCCTGAAGCCGGTGTTTGCCGCGCGCGGCAGCGTCACGGCCGGCAACAGCTCGCAGATGTCCGACGGCGCCGCCGCCGTGGTGCTGGTGTCCGAGCGCGTGCTGCGCGAGTTCAACCTCAGCCCGCTGGCGCGCTTTGTCGGCTTCGCCGTGGCCGGCGTGCCGCCCGAAGTGATGGGCATCGGCCCCATGGCCGCCATCCCCAAGGTGCTGACCCGCGCCGGCATCCGCCAGGAAGACCTGAACTGGATCGAACTGAACGAAGCCTTCGCCGCGCAGTCGCTGGCGGTGATCCGCGAACTCAAGCTCGATCCGTCCAAGGTCAACCCGCTGGGCGGCGCCATCGCGCTGGGCCATCCGCTGGGCGCCACCGGCGCGATCCGCACGGCCACGCTGACCCACGGCCTGCGCCGCACCGGCGGCAAGTACGGGTTGGTGACGATGTGCATCGGCACCGGCATGGGCGCGGCCGGCCTGTTCGAGGCCCTGTAAGCCGGTGAAGCCCTATTGGTTCAAACGGCTATCGCCGGCCTGGCGTGCACGCCTGATGCGGGTGGGATTCAACCTGCATCCGGCGTTTCGCGCCACCGGCGGCCGGGTGTTGCACGTGTCGCCGGATTTCCAGCACATCCGCATCAAGCTGCCGCTGCTGCGGCGCACGCGCAACATCGTGGGCTCCATGTACGGCGGTTCGCTGTTCGCGGTGACCGACGGCGCCCATCCCACCATGCTGATGGCCGCGCTGGGCGCGGACCACATCGTGTGGGACAAGGCGGCGTCCATCCGCTACCGCAAGCCCGCCTACACCACGCTGTACGTGGACTTCCGGCTGCCGCCGGGAGAAATCGCGGACATACGCAGGATTCTTGCGCAGGACCACGAGACCACCCGGACGTACACCGTGGAATTGAAGGACAAGGACGGCGTCGTCTACGCCGTCGTGGAACGCACGATCTACATCGCCGACAAGAAGTACTACAAGCAGAAAACGACTGGAGGAGACACATGCGTTGCATCCCTGGAGGGCGAGCCACCGCCCTGAGCCTTATTCTGGCCGCCTGCCTGGCAGGCGCCCCGGCGCTGGCCGCCGACATGGAAGTGGCCGGCGTGCGCGTGCCGGAACAATTGTCCGAAGGCGGCCACACGCTGGTGCTGAACGGCGCCGGCCTGCGTACCAAGTTCGTGGTCAAGGTCTACGTGGCGGCGCTGTACGCCAGCGCCAAGAGCCAGGACGCCGCGACCTTGATCAACAGCAATGAACCGCGCCGCATGCGGCTGCAACTCTTGCGCGATGTCGACAGCAAGAGCCTGGACGCCGCATTGCAGGACGGATTGAACGACAATACCCACAAAGCGGAACGCGCCGCCCTGCAGGTGCACGCCGACCGCCTGTCGGCGCTGATGGCCGAGATCGGCTCGGCCCGTGAAGGCGATGTCATCGACCTGGATTTCGATGCGCGCGGCGTCACGGTCACCGACAACGGCAAGCAGCGCGGCCGCATCGACGACCCCGCCTTCGCCCGCGCGCTGCTGCGGGTCTGGCTGGGCGACAACCCGGCACAGTCTTCCCTGAAGAAAGCCCTACTGGGAACTCCGTAAAGATGGAACGAATCTGGCAAAAGAGCTACCCCCCGGGCGTGCCCGCGGAGATCGACCTGGACCCGGGGGCCACGCTGGTGTCGATCGCCCGTGACAGCTGCCGGCGGTTCGCCGACAAGACCGCGTACCTCAGCATGGGCAAGTCGCTGTCCTACGCCGAACTGGACCGACTGACCCGCGACTTCGCCGCCTGGCTGCATGCCAACGGGCTGCGCAAGGGCGACCGCGTGGCGTTGATGATGCCCAACCTGCTGCAGTATCCGGTCTGCCTGTTCGGCGCGCTGCGCGCCGGCTGCATCGTGGTCAACTGCAACCCGCTGTACACGGCGCATGAACTGGAACATCAACTGGCCGACTCGGGCGCGCGCGCCATCGTGGTGGCCGACAACTTCGCCGCCACGCTGCAAAAGGCCTTGCCCAACACGGCGATCGAACGCGTATTGGTCACCTCCATCGGCGAACTGCTGGGCCCCGTCAAGGGCCGGCTGGTCGACTTCGTGGTGCGCCGTGTGAAGCGCATGGTTCCCGCCTGGTCGATTCCCCATGCGCTGCGGCTGGGCGACGCGCTGCGCGCCGGCCACGATGCGCCGTTCAGCGAAGTGGCCTTGACGCAGGACGACCTGGCCTGCCTGCAATACACGGGCGGCACCACCGGCGTGGCCAAGGCCGCCATGCTCACGCACGGCAACCTGGCGGCCAACGTCACCCAGGCCTATACGTGGGTACGCCCGCTGGTCAAGGAAGGGCAGGAATGCATCGTCACCGCACTGCCGCTCTACCATATCTTCGCGTTGACGGCGAACTGCCTGACCTTCATGAAGATCGGCGCCAGCAACCTGCTCATCATCAATCCGCGCGACATTCCCGGGCTGGTCAAGGAAATGGCCAAGGTGCCGTTCAGCGCCTTCACAGGCGTGAACACGCTGTTCAACGCGCTGCTGAACAACCCTGAATTCGCCAAGCTGGATTTTTCTCGGCTGCGGCTGACGATGGGCGGCGGCATGGCCGTGCAGCGTGCCGTGGCGGACCGCTGGCTGTCCGTCACCGGCAAGTCGCTGGCGCAGGCCTATGGCCTGACCGAAACCTCGCCGGCCGTGACCATCAACCCGCTGGACGTGCAGGTGTTCACGGGGTCCATCGGCCTGCCGGTGCCGTCCACCGATCTGTCCATCCGCAACGACGACGGCGAGGAACTGGCGGTGGGCGAAGCCGGCGAGATCTGCGTGCGCGGGCCGCAGGTCACGCAGGGCTACTGGAACCGGCCCGACGAGACCGCGCTGGTGATGTACCCCGACGGCTTCCTGCGCACCGGTGACATCGGCTATGTCGACGAAACCGGCTACGTCTACCTGATCGACCGCAAGAAAGACATGATCCTGGTGTCGGGCTTCAACGTCTATCCCAACGAGGTCGAGGACGTGGCCGCGCTGCACCCCGGCGTGCGCGAAGTGGCGGCCATCGGCGTGCCCGACGAACGCTCGGGCGAGGCCGTCAAGCTGTACGTGATCCGCAAGGACCCCAACCTGGATGCCGAGACGCTGATCGCGCATTGCCGCAGCCAGCTCACCGGCTACAAGGTGCCGCGCTACGTCGAGTTTCGCGACGACCTGCCGCGCACCAACGTGGGCAAGATCCTGCGGCGCGAGCTCAAGCCGGCCGCCCAGCCACAGAAGGACACGGCCGGCGCCTAGCCGCCGGCGCGGGCGCTGTCGCCAGGCCGTGGCCTGGCGACAGCCCTTTCACCACTGCCCGAAGAACACCCCGGCGCGCTTGTGCGCGTTGGTGCCGCGTTCGACCGCCTCGTCGGCCATGGTCGTGCGGCGTTTGCCGCGCAGCATCCAGTCCAGCAGGCGCTGGCGCAATTCTGCACGCACCGCGGCATGGGCGCTGCTGGTGCCCAGGTCCTGGAATTCGTCGGGGTCCGCGTGCAGATCGTACAGTTGCTCCGGCTCGTCCAGCCAATGCACGTAGCGCCAGCGGTCCGTGCGCACGGACCAGGCACGCGCGTTCTGCGGCGTCTTGCCGCGCAGCAGCCGCGCCTGGCGAAAGCTGTAGTCCAGCTCCGAGAACACGCAGTCGCGCCAGGGCTCGTCGGCCGCGCGGCCGTGCAACACGGACTGCAATTCGCGCCCTTCCAGGCGGTGCCAGGGCCGTTCCACATCCAGCGCGCGCAGCACCGTCGGCACCAGGTCCACGCTTTCCACCATGTCGGCCAGCGCCTGGCCGCGAGTGGCATCGGCCGCGGCCGACGGGTCCATCACGATGAACGGCACCCGTTGCACGGTGTCGTAGAACAGTTCCTTTTCGCCCAGCCAATGGTCGCCCAGAAAATCGCCGTGGTCGGCCGTGAACACGATCAGCGTGTTCTGCATCAGCCCGGCGCCTTCCATGTAGTCGAACAGCCGGCCCAGGTGATCGTCCAGCTGGCGGATCAGCCCCTGGTAGGCGGGCCGCACTACTCGCACGCACTCGTCGGTCGAGAAGCTGACGCTTTCCTCGTGCTGGCGGTAGGCCGCCACCACGGGATGCGCGTTGGCCAGTTCCTCGCGGTTGCGGCGTACCGGCAGGCATTGGTCCGCCGTGTAGCGCGCGTGGTAAGGCGCTGGCGCCATGTAGGGCCAGTGCGGCTTCACGTAGCTCAGGTGCAGCACCCAGGGCTGATCACCGCGGCGCTTCATGAAATCCAGCGCCTGGTCGGTCATGTAGGCGGTTTCGGAATGCGGCTCGGCCACGCGCGCCGGCAGGTGCACGTTGCGCATGTTCCAGCCGCTGGCCACGCGGCCATGCGCGTCGACCCCGGCGATGACGTAGTCGGTCCAGGGGTCGGGGCTGTCGTAGCCCTGGCTGCGCAGGAAGGCGGGGTAGCCGCTTTCCTTGCCGGGTTCGTGATGGCCGTCGTAGCGGTCCGCTTCGATGAAGCCGCCGCGCGACAGCAGCGCACCCAGTTCCGAGCCGCCGTCGATGGACAGGCGTTCCATGCCGGCCCGGTCGGGGATGACGTGGGTCTTGCCCGCCAGCACCAGGTCACGCCCCTGGCCGTCCAGGTACTCGCCCAGCGTGATCTCGTTGATGGACAGCGGCACGCGGTTCCAGGTCGCGCCGTGGCGCGACGGGTAGCGGCCCGTGTAGTAGCTCATGCGCGACGGCCCGCACACGCCGGAATTCACGAACGCCCGCTCGAAGCGCGCGCCGCGCGCGGCCAGCGCATCCAGGCTGGGCGTTTGCAGGTAGGGATGGCCATAGCAGCTCAGGTGGTCTGCCCGCAGCTGGTCGGCCATGATGAACAACACATTCTGCACCGTGCTCATCGGGGTCTGCTCCTATTGGGTGGCCGTGAAGCCGGACGCGCGCACCACCGGCTCCCATTGCTTGCGGTAGGCGTCCAGTTCGCCCGTGGTGGCGGCCACATCGGCCGACACGGGTTCCAGGTACGACTCGCGCACCGCCTGCTGCATGGCCGGTTCGCGCATCAGCGCGGCGATATCCGCGCCCAGGCGCTCGGCCTTGGCCGGCGCCATCGACGATGACGCGAAGAACGCGTTCCAGCCGTCGGCCGCCAGGTTCACCCCCGCTTCGCGAAAGGTCGGCACGTCGGCCAGGTCGGCGTCGCGCGCGTCGCCCGAGGTCGCCAGGATGCGGATCTTGCCGGCACGGTGCTGCGGCAGCAGCGTGTCCAGCGTGTCGACCGCCTGCGGCAGGATGCCGCCGATCAACTCGGAAATCAGCGGCGCAGAGCCCCGGTAGCCGACCACCTCGGGCTCCTGCCCGATCTCGCGGCCCAGCATCAGTGCAAAGAAATGCGGCAGGCTGCCGGTAGCCGGCACGCCTACCGTGAACTGGCGCGGATGTTCCTGCAGCCACTGACGCAGTCCCGCCACGTCGCGGATGGACGAACTGGCCGGCACCGCCAGCGCGAACTTGTAGCGGCTGACCAGCGATACCGGTTTGAAGTCGCGGCGTGCGTCGTAGCCGGGTTCGGCGTAGACCAGCGGCGCCACCACCATCACGGCGGGATTGGCCAGCATCAGCACGTTCTGGCGGGCGGCCAGGGCATGCAGCCCCTGGGCCGCGATGCGCCCGCCAGCGCCGGTCTTGTTTTCCACCACCACCGTCACGCCCAGGCGGTCTTTGAGGCGGTCGGCCACCAGCCGCGCAATGCGGTCGGAACTGCCGCCGGGCGGGTAGCCCACCACGATGGTCAGGGCGCCGTCCAGCGGCGCGGACTGGGCACAGGCCGGGGCGGCGGCAACCGCCGCAAACGCCGCGAACGCGGCGCCGGATATCCATTTACGCACGGTAATCTCCTTGGCGACAGCGGCTGCGCTGTCGGTTATGGTTCTTGTAGTGTCAACCGGCCCGTAGACAGGCGAGACGACTGTAGCGCCGCGAAGATTGCTTGATCTAATCCAGTACCTGGCATAACGATATGACCCCTCGAGAACCCGTCGAACACCCGCTGGCCGAGATGCTGATGTACCGGCTCTACCAGGCCTGGTCGCAATCCAACCCTGTTTTCGTGCGCCTGTGCGAGGGCCGCTTCGGCATCACCCGGCGCGAATGGCGCCTGTTGGCCTGTGCGGTGGAAGGCGGCATCATGACGTCGGCCGAGCTGGCGGCGGCCGCCAAGCTGGACCTGGCGCGCACCTCGCGCACGCTGGGCGCGCTGTGCGAAAAAGGCTGGCTGCGGCGCCTGCCCGACAGCGCCGACCGCCGGGTGGTGCGCATCGAGGCCACCGAACATGGCCTGAACCGCTACCGCGCCCTGCTGCCCGAAGTGCTGCACCTGAACGACCTCCTGGTGCAAGACCTGGACGCCGCCGAAGTGGCGCAACTGCGCGACCTGCTGGCCCGCATCGAGCAACGCGGCCGACGCATGGCGCAAGACAACATCGTGGCCGAGAAGGCCAGCCGGCGCGAAGGCGGAACACGGCGCGCGCAATACACCTGACGGCGCGGGACGCCTTTATTTTTAAGGGGTTTCCCTGATACGCTTGGCCGGCCTGTCTCTTACGGACCTGCCATGCCCGGCGACAAACCGAATCCCGTTTTCCGCTACTTCGAGAACCTGATCGACCCGTTCCGCGACGCCCCCGACGTCACGCCGCCGGGGCGGGTCCTGCGGTTCTATGCCTATTACCTGCTTCAGGTCTGGCCCATCTTTGCCGTACTGCTGCTGGTGGGCCTGGGTGGCGCCCTGGTGGAAGTGGCGCTGTTCAGTTTCCTGGCCGATCTGGTGGACATGGCGCAGCACACGGCGCCGGCCGATTTCTTCCGCGAACACGCCTACACGCTGGCGTGGATGGCGTTCGTGGTGATCGTGCTGCGGCCCCTGTCCATCGGCCTGCACGACCTGCTGTCGCACCAGACCATCTCGCCCAGCCTGACCACGCTGGTGCGCTGGCAGAACCACCGCTACGTGCTGAACCAGGGTTTGGCGTTCTTTCACAACGACTTCGCTGGCCGGGTCGCCAACCGGGTGCTGCAAACCGGCTATTCGCTGCGCGATTCGGCCGTGCAGTCGGTCGACGCCCTGTGGCACGTGATCCTGTACGCGGCCAGCGCGCTGTACCTGTTCGCCGAGGCCGACTGGCGCCTGGTGATTCCCCTGGTGCTGTGGATCGCCATCTACTGCTGCATGCTGGCCTACTTCGTGCCGCGCATGCAGGCGCGCGCCGTGATCGCCTCGGAAGCCCGTTCCAAGCTGATGGGCCGCATCGTGGACGGCTACACCAATATCTCCACGCTCAAGCTGTTCGCCCATACCCGCCAGGAAGAGGACTACGCCCGCCAGGCCATGACCGAGCAGACGGAAAAGCAGCGCCTGTCGACCCGCGTCATCACGGCAATGGACGTGTCCATCAATACGCTCAACGGCGTGCTGATCGTCAGCACCGCCGGCCTGGCGCTGTGGCTCTGGAGCATCGGCAGCATCAGCCTGGGGGCCATCACGCTGGCCCTGGGCCTGGTGATCCGCATCAACAACATGTCGGCCTGGATCATGTGGGAGGTCAACGGCATTTCGGAAAACGTCGGCATGGTGCAGGACGGCCTGACCACCATCTCGCAGCCGCGCCAGGTGCTGGACGCGCCCGATGCGCAGCCGCTGCGCATCACCCGGGGCGAGGTGCGCTTTGACGACATGTCGTTCCACTACGGCAGCGGCCGCGAGATCATTTCGCACCTGGACCTGACGGTGCGCGCAGGCGAGAAGATCGGCCTGATCGGCCCGTCCGGCGCCGGCAAGTCCACCCTGGTCAACGTGCTGCTGCGCCTGTATGACCTGGAAGGCGGCCGCATCCTCATCGACGGCCAGGACATCGCCCACGTCACCCAGGCCAGCCTGCGCTCGCAGATCGGCGTGGTCACGCAGGACACCTCGCTGCTGCACCGGTCCATCCGCGACAACCTGCTGTACGGCCGGCCCGGCGCCACCGAAGCCCAGCTGCTGGACGCCATTCGCCGCGCCCGCGCCGACGAATTCATCGGCGCCCTGGTCGACGGCGATGGCCGCCGCGGCCTGGACGCGCACGTCGGCGAACGCGGCGTGAAGCTGTCGGGCGGCCAGCGCCAGCGCATCGCCATTGCCCGCGTGCTGCTCAAGGACGCGCCCATCCTGATCCTGGACGAGGCCACCTCGGCGCTGGATTCCGAGGTCGAAGCCGCCATCCAGGAAAGCCTGGAAACGCTGATGCAGGGCAAGACCGTCATCGCGATCGCGCACCGCCTGTCCACCATCGCCCGCATGGATCGCCTGGTGGTGCTGGACCGCGGCCAGATCGTCGAGGCCGGCACCCACGCCGGCCTGGTCGCGCAAGGCGGCTTGTACGCACGGCTGTGGAGCCACCAGACAGGAGGCTTCGTGGGGCTGGATTGATCCCGCCGCCTCAGAGACGCGCGGCCCGAAGCCCTGGGGATAACCTGTACGTACAGCATGTACGTACAGGTGTACACTGTCGGTTTTCAACCCCGACAGACGCGCGTACGAACGTCTGCGCCCCAGAACATCCCTCCTGGAGACTCCGATTGTGACGACCGAATCCACCCGCTCGCCTTTCTTTGGCACGATGCAGAAAATCCCTGGCGGCCTGATGCTGGTGCCGCTGATCCTGGGATCGCTGATCGGCACCTTCGCGCCCGACGCGCTGGCCATCGGCGGCTTCACCACCGCGCTGTTCAAGAACAGCGCCCTGCCCCTGATCGCCCTGTTGATCTTCGCCACCGGCACCCAGGTCAACACTCGCACCGGCGGCCCGATCCTGGCCACCGCCGGCACCATCCTGCTGATGAAGACGCTGGTGCCCGCCACCCTCATCATCATCCTGGGCAGCTACGTGGGCCTGGACGGCGTGCTGGGCGTGTCCATCCTGGCGATGCTGGCCGCGTTCGACAACAGCAACGGCGGCCTGTGGCTGGCCTACACGGGCCAGTACGGAGATGCCCGCGACCGCGGCGCCTATGTCGCCAGCGCGGTCAATGACGGTCCCTTCTTCAGCCTGCTGTTCCTGGGCGCGTCTGGCCTGGCCGACATTCCGATGATCGCCCTGGTGGCGGCGCTGGTGCCCTTCCTGCTGGGCGTGGTGGTCGGCAACCTGGACCCCAAGTGGCGCGACGTGCTCAAGCCCGTGCCCAACATCGTGATCCCGTTCTTTGCCTTCGCGCTGGGCACCGGCATCAACCTGGGCGCCGTGGTCAGCGGCGGCATCAGCGGCCTGATCCTGGGCCTGATCATCAGCCCCATCACCGGTGGCCTGGTCTACCTGGGCTATCGCCTGATCCTGCGCCGCGGCGGCAAGAGCGGCCTGGGCTTTGCGGCCGGCACCACCGCCGGCAACGCCATCGCCCCCCCCGCCGTGGTGGCCGCGGCCGACCCCAACTTCCAGCAATACGTGTCTACCGCCACCGCGCAGGTCGCCGCCTGCGTGCTGATCAGTTCGATCCTGGCACCGATTCTTGCGTCGTACTTCCTGAAGCGCGCCGGTGAGCTCAAGTCCGAAGACGAAAGCGCTGCCGCGCCGGCACCGGGCCTGCGCGAGGCGCGCGGAGAGGCCTTGTGAAACCCACGATCGCCATCGTCGCCGATGACCTGACCGGTTCGGGCGATACCGCCGTGCAGTTCGTGCGCGCCGGCTGGAACACGCATCTGTCGATCGACGGCGCCGACGCGGCCCTGGCCGGGCCAGCCTCGGACGACGTCGAAGTGCTGGCCGTCACCACGCACAGCCGCGCGCTGCCGGCGGCCGAGGCCGGCAACGTGATCCGCCATAACGTCGAACGGCTGCGCGCCGCGGGCGTGACGCGGCTGTACAAGAAAGTGGATTCCACGCTGCGCGGCGCGTTCAAGGCCGAGATCGACGCGGCCCGCGGCGCCTGGCGCGGCGATGCCATCGCGGTGATCTGCCCGGCGTTTCCCGCCACCGGCCGCACGCTGGAAGACGGCGTGCTCAAGGTCAACGGCAAGCCGGTCACCGAAACGTCTGCCGCCACCGACCCGGTCACCCCCGTCACCGAAAGCCACGTGCCGACGCTGCTGGGCTGCGCCCACGTCGCGGCGCAAGGCGATGAAACGCCCGAATCATTGGCCGCCCGCATCGAACAGGCCGGCCACACCGTGGTGGTGGATGCCCGCGACGACGCCGACCTGGAACGGCTGGCCCGCGCCATCGCCCTGCTGGGCGACCGCGCGCTGCCCGTGGGCGCGGGCGGCCTGGCCGTGCCGCTGGCCCGCGTCTGGGCCGGCGCCGACCAGAGCGCCGCGGTGGTCGTGGTAGTGACCTCGCAACACAGCGCCGCGCGCGCCCAGGCCGCCGCGCTGCAGGCCGCCGGCGCCCACACCTGGGCGCCCGGCCTGGCG
>NZ_CADIJO010000034.1 GCF_902859705.1 Achromobacter deleyi
GCGGGTGGCTGCGCCGCAGGCTGGCCGGCGGCCGGCTGTGCGGGCGTGCCGGCTGGCGGCGCCGCAGTGTCCGGCGTCCAGAGCGGCGCGCGGCCTTGCACCGCGGGGGCGGCTTCAGGGTATTGGGCCAGCAGCGCCAGGATGGCGCGCGCGGTGGTGCCCAGCGTGGTCGGGGCCGATGCCGTGGTGTCGCTGCTGGTGACCAGGCCACGCGCAGCCAGCGCCAGCGCGGCGGCTGTCTTGGCGTCGACAACGGTCGGCGGGCGGTCGCCACGGGCGCCGCCCGTCTGCACGCCTTGGCGTGCGTCGCGGTTGGAACCATCGGCCGAGCCGGGACGATCCAGGCCGGCAGGCTGGCTGACCGCATCGGGCCGTGCGCCCGACACCTGATTGGCGTTCGCGGCGGACATGGTCGTGCCAAGCACGGCGTCCAACCGCTGCACCAGGACGTTGCCGAGTGCCGCGGGACCTACGCTCATTCTTCAGACGCCTGGTAGCCGTAGGCCGAAAGCAGGGTCTGCTGGCGCTTCATGCGGCCGAGCAGTTCGCCCAGCCGGGCCAGTTGCGGAAGCGCCAGGTCGCGCGTGAGGGCATCGTTTTCCAGGATGCGCACGAGCAGGTCGTATTTCATGGCGCGGCCCGCCTCGTCCAGCGGCGCTTTGGGTTCGGCGGCGCGCAGGCGCTCGACCAGCTCGCAATACTGCTGCCCATGGACCATCGCCGCATCCCAGTCGCCAGCCTGGGCGGCCGTCAGCATTTCGCCCGTGATAAGGGCGATCTCCTGGTAGTGTTCCAGGATGGGAGAGGAGTACTGGGTAAGGGACGTCATGGAAATCTCGGGCGTTCGATGGCTGGCTGAAATCGTGGAATGGGCCATCAGGGCTGCGTCACGCCAGCCGGTCGGTCGATGGAAGTCTGCCAAGCCTCGGCCAGGTCCGCCAGCAGGCGGTCGGCGATGTCGAGTTGCTCGGCATCCGCTTTCAGATTCGCCATCAGCAAAGTGCGGACGATGTAATCGTAGAGCCTGGCGAGGTTGGCGGCGATGTCGCCGCCAGCCTCCATGTTCAACCCCGTCTTCAACCCTTCATCGACGATCTTGATCGCTTTCGAGATAGCCGCGCCGCGATCGGCAATCCGGCCTTCCTGCATGTGGATGCGTGCCTGCCCGATCGCCGCCCGGGCCCCCAGATACAACAGGGTGATCAGCCGCTCGGGGCTCGCGCCCAGCACCTGGGTTTCCAGGCCGATATCGGCGTAGGAGCGGACAGAGTGGGACCCTGTGGGACGGCGGGCGGCGTAAGTCATTAATGCATCTTCTACAGGTTATTTGCTCGATTTGTTCATCGCCGCAAATTGTTGGGTCAGGTAGTTGGCGGTGACGCTGGTCTGGGCAACGAATTTGTCCAAGGCGACGAAGCGGGTGCGCATCTGGTCCATTTCCGCATCGCTCGAGGCCTTGGCGCGTTTTTGCTGAGCGTCCAGGTCGCTCATGGTCTTGTTCAGACCGTCGGTACGGGTCTTCAACGAGCCGTTGGTGCCCAGCACGTCCTTGAACGCGGCCTCGAAATTCTTGGCCAGGCCGTTATCGCCCGACAGCAGTTTGGTGAGGTCGCCGGGGTTCTCGGCCAGGGCCTTGTCCAGCTTGGTCTGGTCCAGCTTCAACTGGCGCGTCTGCGGGTCGGTGGTGATGCCCAGGTCCGCCAGGGAACGCACGGTGCCCTCGCCCAGCACCGCTTGCAGTGCGCTGGTCATCGACGACTGGATCGAGCGCGTGGTGCCGTCGCCGGTCAGCGGCATGTTGGTGGCTGCCTTGGGGTCGAAGGCCGTCAGGTTCTTGATGGTCGACTGCAGAGCGTTGTAGTTCTTGACGAAGTCCTGGATGGCCTTGTTGGCGACGGACGTGTCCGATTCCAGCTTCAGGGTGATCGGCTTGTCCGGCAGGGTCGTTTCGGTCAGGTTCAGCGTGACGCCGTCGATGGCCGTCGAAATGCTGTTCGAGCCGCTCTTGACGGTGAGACCGTTGATGACCAATTCGGCGTCGGCGGGCTTGGTCTGGGTCATGCCGGTGGTGGTGCCGTCGGCGGCGGTGCTGAAGCTCAGCACGTTCTTGAGCGACTGGTCGCCCGTCACCGTGATGTTCTTCACCGCGGCCTGGACGCCGGTGTCCTTGGCCGTCAGCATCAGGTAGTTGTTACCGTTGCCGTCGTTGATGACGGTCGCGCGCAGGCCGGACTTGTCGTCGGCATTGATGGCCTTGACGATGCCGTTCAGCGACGTATCGCCCTTCAGGTCGACCGTGTGCTTGGTGCCATTGGCCAGCTCCACTTCAAAGGAACCCGTGTCGCCGTTCTTGGCGGTACGGTCGGCCACGGCGCCCGATTGCAGGCTTTGGGCGCGTGCCAGGGTGTTCACGGCGATCGTGTATTGACCGGCCACGGCGCCCGGCTTGCCCGCAAGCGCGCCTTCGGCCGTGATGACGGCCGTCAAGGCGGTGCCGCCCGTGACGCTGCCCTTGATGGCGGACATCGTTTCGGGTTTGCCGAGCACGCCGGCCGATTTCTGCACGGCTTCCAGCGCGCTTTGCAGCTGCGCATAGGCGTCGATGCGGGTCTTGTAGCTGGCCGCGCGATCCGTGTAGATCGAGAGCTTCTTATCCTCGGCGGCCTGCAGGTCCGACAGGATCTTTTCCAGGGGCAAACCGGAAACTGAACCGAGGTTAGTGATAGAGGCCATGTGAAATTCCTTCCTAGCGATGCGATTCTGTCAAAAATAGGGTGCCGGCGATTGGCCGGGTAAGGGCATAAGGCGGGCCTAATTCGATGCTTCTGTCATCGAATGGCGCCAAAACGGGCACAGCAGAAAATATTCGGGGCCATATCAAGCCGTGGTTTTGATGCCATTTCCCTGCATGTTCACGATCATTTTGGCGATCTTGAGCAGGGCTTCACTGGGGATGGTGCGGATGACGTCCCCCGTATTGGCGTCCACCACCGACACCACGACCTGGTGCACGTTCGGGTCGATCTCGAACTGCAGCTGGGTCGACCAGGCCTTCATCTGGTCGTTGATCTCGTCCAGCGCTTTTTCCAGCGGCAGCTTCTGCGAGTTGGACTGCTCGGACGTGGCGGAGTCGGTACCCCCGCTGTTGGTGCTCGCCACGGGCGGCGCGACGGTGACGGACGGGTCGGCGACGACGGGCGTCGCGGCGACCGACACCGGCGCGAACGTTGCGGGGGCTAAGGGGGTTACGGCCATGATCACTCCAACGGCGAGGTGGGCGTCTCGGAGGAACGCGCTGTTTTCAGGGAATTCTCAGCTACGATAACGGCACCCTCGCAGGGAACTTTAGCCCCCTGCGGGGACAGATGTTTCACGTGCTAAACAGTTCGGATCGGGCAATGAGTGTCAAAACGGCGTTGCGAGTCATAGAAATCATCGAAACCTACGCCCGGGAGAAGCGCGCACTGCCCCTGTCCGAGCTGGCCCGCCTGCTGGATGTGCCGGTGTCCAGCTGCCTGGCCCTGATCCGCACCCTGACGGGCCTGGGCTATCTGTACGAAACCGGGCGCCGCCAGGGCTATTACCCGACCGGACGCCTGTTGGCGATGGCGCAGCGCATCGCCCGCGCCGATCCCGTGCTGGACCGCGTCTATCCCAGTCTGGTTGAATTAAGGGACGCAACACGAGAAACCGTCGTCTTCGCCAAGCTGACGCAGGACGGCCGGGTGGTCTACCTGGATGTGCTGGATTCGCCCCATACGATCCGATACGCACCTGTTGCCGGCGAGTTCAAGGACGTACACGCCAATTCGCTGGGTAAAGCCCTGATGTCGCTGATGGATGACGCCGGCCGGGATGCCCTGCTGGGGGCGACGCCGCTGACGCGCTACAACGAGCGCACGCTGGTCACGCGCGAGGCGGTCCTGGGCGACCTCGAACACTCGCGCCAGCGCGGCTGGTTCATGAACAGCGGCGAATCCATCGCCGACGTCGGCGCCATCGCCTGGCCCGTCACGCTGTCGGGCGAGCACTATGCGATTTCGGTGGGCGGCCCGATCTATCGCATCGAGCCGCACCAGGAAGAATACGCCCGCATCCTGCGGGCGGCCTGCACGGGGCTGGAACAGCAGTCCTAGCTTCAATAAGACTTCGGCAGCCCCAGCACCTTTTCCGCAATGAAGCACATGATCAGCTGCGGGCTGACCGGGGCGATGCGCGGAATGAAGCTTTCGCGCAGCAGCCGTTCCACGTGGTATTCCTTGGCGTACCCCATGCCGCCCAGCGTCATCACCGCCGTCTGGCAGGCGTTGTAGCCGGCTTCGGCCGCCAGGTACTTGGCGGCGTTGGCCGCCGGGCCGCAGGGCTGGCCCGCGTCGTACAGGCTGGCCGCCTTGAACACCATCAGGTCGGCGGCTTCCAGCTGCATCCAGGCTTGCGCCAAGGGGTGCTGGATGCCCTGGTTCTGGCCGATGGGCCGGCCGAACACCGTGCGTTCGCCGGCATACTTCACTGCCCGGTCCAGCGCGGCGCGGCCGATGCCCACGGCTTCGGCCGCGATCAGGATGCGTTCCGGGTTCAGCCCGTGCAGGATGTATTCGAAGCCGCGGCCTTCTTCGCCAATGCGGTCAGCCGCCGGAATGCGCAGGCCGTCGATGAACAGCATGTTCGAATCGACCGCCTTGCGGCCCATCTTCTCGATCTCGCGCACCTCGATCTTGCTTCGGTCCAGATCGGTATAGAACAGCGACAGGCCCTGGGTGGGCTTGGCCACCTCGGACAGCGGGGTGGTGCGGGCCAGCAGCAGCATCTTGCTGGCGACCTGGGCGGTCGAGATCCAGATCTTGCGGCCGTGCACCACGTATTCGTCGCCTTCGCGCACGGCGCGGGTGCTCAGCTTGGTGGTGTCCAGCCCGGCGTCCGGCTCGGTCACGGCGAAGCAGGCCTTTTCGCGGCCGGCGATCAGTGGCTCCAGCCAGCGGGCGCGCTGTTCGTCGCTGCCGAACACCACCACCGGATTCAACCCGAAGATGTTCATGTGCACGGCGGACGCGCCGGTGAAGCCCGCGCCCGATGCCGCAATGGTCTGCATCATCAGGGCGGCTTCGGTCATGCCCAGACCGGCGCCGCCGTATTCCTGCGGCATGGCGATGCCCAGCCAGCCGTCGCGCGCCAGGTCGGCATGCAGCGGCTCGGGAAAACCGCCTTCGCGGTCGCGTTCCAGCCAGTATTCGTCGGGGTAGCGGTCGCAGATGCGGGACACGGCGTCGCGTAGCGCCAATTGGTCGGGAGTGAATGCAAAGTCCATCAGTCGGTTCCGTCTTGGGTGATGCGGTGGGCGAACAGGGCGGCGATGCCGGCGTCGTCGTAGCCGGCTTCGGCCAGTACTTCGCGGCTGTGCTGGCCCAGCGTGGGGGCCGGGCGGCGCAGGGACGTGGGCGTGCCTTGATAGCGGCCCAGCGGGGCAGGGGTGCGCAGGCGCCCCTCGGTGGGGTGGTCCACGTCCTGCACGAAGCCGGTGGCCGTCAGGTGTTCGTCCTGCAACAGGTCGTCCACCGTGTACAGCTGGGAGGCCGGAATATCGGCCCGCGCCAGGTCTGCCAGCCAGGCCTTTGTCGCCCGCGTGCGGATCACCTCGGCGACAAAGGCGTACACCTCGCTGATATGCGCCGCCCGCGCGCCATGGGTGCAAAAACGAGGGTCGTCGGCCAGCTCGGGCTGGCCGATCAGGTCGAAGAAATTGCGCCAGTGCTTGTCGTTGTAGATCAACAGGCACAGGTAGCCGTCGGCCGTGGCGTAGGGCCGGCGGTGCGGCGCCAGCAGGCGCGCATAGCCGGTGGGGCCCAGCGGCGGCTCGAAGGTGGCCCCGCCCAGGTGGTCGCCCAGCACCAGGTGCGCCATGCCTTCGAACATCGGAATCTCCACTTGCTGGCCGTGGCCGCTGGCGCGGGCATGCAGCACCGCCGACACCAGCGCGATGCCCACGTGCAGCCCCACCGCGCGGTCGGCCAGCGTCAAGGGTGCATAGCGCGGCACGTCGCCGCTTTGCTGCGCCGACAGCGCGGCGATGCCGGTCTGCCCCTGGATCAGGTCGTCATAGGCGGGCCGGCCTGCGTAAGGGCCGGCCTCGCCGAAGCCATAGGCGCCCAGGTAGACGATGCGCGGGTTGCGCGCCGCCACCGCTTCATACGACAGGCCCAGCCGGGCCATCGCCTGGGGGCGGATGTTGTAGAGCAGGGCGTCGCAGCTCTCGGCCAGCCGCAGGCAGGCCTCGCGGCCTTCCGGCGTCTTCAGGTCCAGCACCACCGACCGCTTGTTGCGGTTCAGGTGCAGGTACAGGTGGCCCATGCCCGGGTTGCGCATGGGGCCGACGGCCCGCATGTTGTCACCCAAAGGCGATTCCACCTTGATGACGTCGGCGCCCAGGTCGGCCAGCACCTGCGTGGCATAGGGCCCCATCACCACCGAGCTCAGGTCCAGGATGCGCACGCCGGCCAGGGGGCCTGCGCCTGGGGCGGCGGGCGTAGTCGAAGCTTGCGTCATTGCTGCTCGATCCCCGCGTCGCGAATCAACTTGCCCCACAGGTCGCGCTGTTCGCCGACGAATTGGGCGAAGGCGTCCGGCGTGCTCGAAAAGGCGTCAAAGCCCAGGCCGGCCAGGCGCTTGCGCACATCGGGCTTGGCCACGATCTGATTGATGGCGTCGTTCAGCTTGGCGACCACCTCCGGCGGCATGCCGGCCGGGCCGAAATAGCCGTTCCAGGAATTCAGGTCGAAATCCGGCACGCCCGATTCGGCCATGGACGGCAGGTCCGGCACGATGGCGCTGCGCTCGGCGGTGGATACCGCCAGCGCGCGCAACTGGCCCGACTGCACGAACGGCAGGCCCGATGCCAGGTCGGTGAACATGAAGTCGACCTGGCCGCCGACCACGTCGGTCAGGCCTTGCGGGGTGCCCTTGTAGGGCACGTGCAGGATGTCGATCTTGGCGCGGTTGGCCAGCGTGGCGCCGGCCACGATGCCGGTGCTGTTGCCGCTGGCGTAGGTGATGCGGCCGGGATGCTGGCGCGCATCGGCCACCAGGTCGGCCACCGACTTCCAGGGGCGCTTGGGGTTGGCAACCAGGATGAACGGCAGGTTGCCGCCGCGGGCGATCGGCGTGAAATCCTTGACCGGGTCGTACGGAATGTTCTTCATCAGCCAGGGGGCGGCCGAGTGCGAGGTATTGGTGGTGACGAACAGCGTGTAGCCGTCCGGACGCGCCCGCGCCACGTAGCTGGCCGCGATGGTGGCATTGGCGCCGGGCTTGTTTTCCACCACCACCTGTTGGCCCAGGATGGCCGACAGTTCGACGCCGAAGATGCGGCCGACCGCGTCGGTGCCCGAGCCGGCCGGGAAGGGCACGATCAGGGTGATGGGCTTGTTGGGATAGTCCGCCGCGGCGTGGGCGGCGGGTTGCGCGAGCAGCGTGGCGCCGCTGGCGAGCAGGGCGGCAAATAGTCTCAGGGCTTGCATGGGGTTGTCTCCTGGTGGGGATGCCGGGCGCGGCTCTGCGGCCGCTGCCTGGTTTTCTTGGGGGGAAATCTGGGGGCTGAATCGCCGCCGGTCTGCGCGGCGCTTCAGGCGCCGGCCGCCGGGAAGTTCCGGATCACGCGGTCGGGGGATTCTTCATACGGCGGCGTGTAGATCACCAGCAGGCGGGCGGGCTCGTCGCTGGTGACGGTGAACACGTGCGGGATGTCCGGCGGGAAATAGCAGCAGTCGCCCGGGCCCATGTCGGCCCATTCGTCCTGGACCTGCGCGCGGGCGGTGCCCGACAGCAGGTAACAGACCTGCTCGATGCCCGGGTGGGCGTGCGGCAGCGCGCCCTTGCCCTTGTCGATCACGCCCAGCAGCACCTCCACGCCGCGCGCGCCCACCGTGTCCGGGCCGATCAGCCGCCGGTTCAGCGTGCCGGTGTGGTTGGCGGGGTGGTAGCCGGGAACGTCCGCTTCCCGGACCAGCCAGGCCGGGGTCTTTTGCTGCGTCATGTCTCTTCCTTTTGAGTTTTCATATGTGAATTTATTTTCACGTATGAAAAAAACATCGGCAAGTGGTTTTTCCTCGGGCATACCGCTGCGCTCCCTGGGGGATTAGGGAAAACACGGGCCGTGCACTGTTAAAATGGCAGGCTGACTTCCTTTGCGACCCCGACATGCCTTCTGCCCGCACGCCCGACGCTTCCGCCACCCTGTCCGACTGGCTGCAATACCTGGAATCCATCCACGCCACGGCCATCGACATGGGTCTGGACCGCGTACGCGAGGTGGCCGCGCGCATGGACCTGGAACTGTCCGGCGTGAAATTCGTGGTGGGCGGCACCAACGGCAAGGGCTCCACCTGCGCCATGCTCGAAGCCATCCTGCTGGCCGCGGGCTACAAGGTCGGGCTGTACACGTCGCCCCACCTCATCGATTTCAACGAGCGCGCCCGTGTCAATGGCCAGATCGCCACCGACGCGGCCCTGATCGAACAATTCGTCGCTGTCGAAGCCGCGCGGGGTGAAACCTCGCTGACGTACTTCGAATTCACCACCCTGGCCATCCTGCGTCTCTTTGCCCAGTCGCGCCTGGACGCCGTGGTGCTCGAAGTCGGCCTGGGCGGCCGCCTGGACGCCGTCAACATCATCGATGCCGACTGTTCCGTCGTCACCAGCGTCGACCTGGACCACACCGACTGGCTGGGCGACACCCGCGAAAAGATCGGCTTCGAAAAAGCCCACATCTACCGCGCCGGCCGGCCCGCCATCTGCAGCGACCCCGTGCCGCCGCAGTCGCTGCTGGACCACGTCGAGAAAATCGGCGCCGATCTCTGGCTGTTCGGCCGCGACTTCAATTATTCCGGCGACCGCCAGCAGTGGGCCTACGGCGGACGTGAACAGCGCCGCGGCGCGCTGGCCTACCCGGCGCTGCGCGGCGCCAACCAGCTGCTGAACGCCTCGGCCGCGCTGGCCGCGCTGGAATCCGTGCGCGACCGCCTGCCGGTGCCGGCCCAGGCCGTGCGCCAGGGCCTGCTGCAGGCATCGCTGCCCGGCCGCTTCCAGATCCTGCCGGGCCAGCCCACGATCATCCTGGACGTGGCCCACAACCCGCACGCCGCGGCCGTGCTGGCCCAGAACCTGGACAACATGGGCTTTCATCCCTACACCTATGCGGTGTTCGGCATGCTCAACGACAAGGACCTGTCCGGCGTCGTGGCCAAGCTGGGCGCACGCATTGACCACTGGTTCTGCGCCGGCCTGCCCGGCCCGCGCGGCGGTACCGGCCAGGCCCTGGCCGATCAGGTCGCCGCCGCCTTGCCGGCCGCGCCCGCAGGGGGCCAGGCGCCTGGCGTGTCGGCTTACGCCGACCCCGCGCTGGCCTTTGCCGCAGCGCGCGAACGAGCGGGCGAGAATGATAGAATCGTGGTGTTTGGCTCGTTTCTCACCGTGGCCTCGGTTTTGCAGTCGCTGGGCCGCAAGGCGTAAGCAAAAAACACGTAGGCAAGGAATTCTCTCCCATGGGTTTTTTCAATCGCAAAGATCCTGCCGACCAGGCGCAGCCCTCCAAACGGGCGGCGGTGCCTAGCGAGGTCCAGGCGGCGGAACTGCGCGGACGCGCTCGGCGCAGATTGGCAGGCGCCATCGCGCTGGTGCTGGCGGCCGTCATCATTCTTCCCATGGTGCTGGATTCCCAGCCCGTCCCCGTTGCCGACAACATCCCCATCCGGGTGCCGGACCGCAATACGCCGTTCCAGCCCCAGGTAAGCGAACCCCAGGCTGGCGCCGCGCCCGCCACCACGCCTGCGGCGCAGGGCACCGCGCCCAACGAGCCGCCCAATATTCCCACGCCGCCGCCGGTCACGTCGGCGCAGCCGCAGACCGCCACGCCGCCCGCGACCACGCCGCCGGCCACGACGACGCCGCCTGTGGCCACGCCGCCGGCCGTCACGCCGCCGCGCACGGCCCAGGCCACGCCGCCCAAGCCGGAAACCAAGCCCGAGCCCAAGCCGGCCGCGCCCAAGCCTGAAACCCGTTCCGACGACGGCGCCCGCGCGCTGGCGCTGCTGGAAGGGCGCTCGGCGCCCGCCGCCGCCACGCCCGCGCCCAAGCCGGCTGCCGCCAAGGGCAATTTCGTGCTGCAGATCGCCGCGTACACCACGTCCGAAGACGCGCAATCGCGGCGCGACAAGCTGCACCAGGCCGGCGTCACCAATGCATTCGTCGAGCAGGCTTCCATCGGAGGCAAGCAGCAGTACCGCCTGCGCGTGGGGCCGTTCCCCTCGCGTGACGCGGCGCAGGCGGCCCAGGCGCGGTTGCGCACCCTGGGCTACGACAACGGTTTCATTGCCGCCGCCCAGTAGTGACCGGCTTCGACTTCGTCGTGCTGGCCATCCTGGCGGTATCGGGTGTGCTGGGCCTGGTGCGCGGCTTGCTCAAAGAGGTGCTGTCGCTGGTCGCCTATCTGCTGGCCTTCGTGGCCGCGATATGGTGGGGGCCCACGGTCTATACCTGGCTGGAGCCCTATATTGAAACGACGCTGCTGCGCATGGGTGTCTCGTACGCGGTGGTTTTCATTATCGTGCTGCTCGGCGTGGGGTTGGTCAACATGACGCTTGCCGCCTTGATCCGCAGCACCGGACTGGGTCCGGCCGACCACGGCCTGGGCGGTATGTTCGGTCTTGCCCGGGGTCTCTTGATTGTGCTGGCGCTGGTCGCCGCCGCCGGCTATACGCCGCTGCCCCAAGAGCCCTGGTGGCAGGACGCCATGTTTTCGCATTCGGCCATCGAGGCCATCAAACATATCAAGACGTGGCTGCCGCCGTCTCTGGCGACGTGGCTGCCGTATTGATTGGCTTTACATCAACCAGGAAATGTCACCATGTGTGGAATCGTAGGGGTCATCGGGCGCGGGCCGGTCAACCAGCTGCTCTATGACAGCTTGCTGCTGTTGCAGCATCGCGGGCAGGACGCCGCGGGCATTGCGACGTCGCAAGGCAACCAGTTCAATATGTACAAGGCCCACGGCCTGGTGCGCGACGTATTCCGCACGCGCAACATGCGCGCCTTGCCGGGCACGTCCGGCGTGGGCCAGGTGCGTTATCCCACCGCCGGCTCCAGCGCCAGCGAAGAAGAAGCGCAGCCGTTCTACGTCAATGCCCCGTTCGGCATCATGTTCGCCACCAATGGCAACCTGACCAACTGGCGTGAACTGCGCGAATCGCTCTACCGCGTCGATCGCCGCCACATCAACACCAACTCCGACTCCGAAGTGCTGCTCAATGTGCTGGCGCACGAGCTGCAGTCCTCGGCCAACGGCGTGTCGCTGGACGACGACGCGATCTTCCGCGCCGTGTCGGCCCTGCACAAGCGTGTGCGCGGCGCCTACGCCGTGGTCGCGCAGATCTCCGGCTACGGCCTCTTGGCCTTCCGCGATCCCAACGGCATCCGTCCGCTGTGCATCGGCCGCCAGGAAACCGACGAGGGCGTCGAATGGATGGTGGCCTCGGAATCCGTGGCGCTGGAAGGCAGCGGTTTTGCCTTCGTGCGCGACGTCGAGCCGGGCGAAGCCGTGTTCATCGACCTGGACGGCCGCTTCGTCAGCCGCCAGTGCGCCGACAACCCCCAGCTGGTGCCGTGCATCTTCGAATACGTCTACTTTGCCCGCCCCGATTCGCTGATCGACGGCGTGTCGGTGTACGACGCCCGCCTGCGCATGGGTGAATACCTGGCCGACAAGGTCGCGCGCAACATGCGCCTGGGCGATATCGACGTGGTCATGCCGATTCCCGATTCCTCGCGTCCGGCCGCCATGCAGCTGGCCGCGCGCTTGAACCTGGACTACCGCGAAGGCCTGATCAAGAACCGCTACGTCGGCCGCACCTTCATCATGCCGGGCCAGGCCGTGCGCCGTAAATCGGTGCGCCAGAAGCTCAACGCCATCGGCATGGAATTCAAGGGCAAGAACGTGCTGCTGGTGGACGACTCCATCGTGCGCGGCACCACCAGCCGCGAAATCGTCGACATGGCGCGCGCCGCCGGCGCCAACAAGGTGTATTTCGCCTCGGCTGCGCCTCCGGTGCGCTTCCCCAACGTCTACGGCATCGACATGCCCACGCAGAGCGAGCTCATCGCCACCGGCCGCAGCGACGAAGAAATCGCCCGCGCCATTGGTGCCGACAGCCTGGTCTACCAGGACCTGCACGACATGCAGCAGTCCGTACGGGATATCAATCCCAAGCTGTCGCGCTTCGAAGCTTCGTGCTTCGATGGTGAGTACGTCACGGGCGACATCACCGCGGAATACCTGGCCCGCCTGGGCCAGTCGCGTGCCGAACCCGGTCAGGACGAAGGCGCCAGCGGCCTGCAGTTCAACATGGGCTACGCGGCCAACGACGCCTGATCGCGTACGTCGCTTTGCGATGCAAATCGCCGCCCCTTGGGGCGGCGATTTTTTTTGGGGTCAGGCGTCAGGTCACGACGCCGTCATTGGGCGGCCACGTTCCAGAGCGGCTGGCGCGTGGCCTCCAGATGGGTCAGGTACAGCCGCAGGTCGAACTCGTACTGATGGTAGTGCGGCTCCATCAACTGGCACAGGTTGTAGAAGGCCTTGTTGTGGTCCTTTTCCTTCAGGTGGGCCAGTTCGTGCACCGTGATCATCTTCAGGAATGGCTCGGGCACCGCCTTGAACAGCGTGGCCACGCGGATCTCGTGCTTGGCCTTGAGCTTGCCGCCCTGCACGCGCGAAATGAAGGTGTGCTGGCCCAGCGCGTGCTGGATCACGTGGATCTTGCTGTCGAATGCGATCTTGCTGAGCGGTGCGCCGTTGCGGATATAGGTGTTCTTCAGGTCCACCACATAGTCGTACAGCGCCCGGTCGGTGCGCACATCGTGCGCGCCGCCGGGATAGCGGGCCAAGAGCGCCGGCCCCAGCTTGCCCTGGTCGAGCAGCGTGCGGGCCTGCGCCAGCAGAGATTCGGGGTAGCCGGTCAGGTACTTCAAAGGGCGCCCGGCCGGCCGCGTCCGAACACGACGGGCAGCGCCATGAAGAACAGGATCACGAACAGCGCCAGGCTCCACAGGGCGTACTCGATGCCCAGCACCGGCACCACGGCGTCCATGCAGGTGGCGTAGATGCCGAACAGCCAGGGCACGCTGCCGTCCAGGCCGATGCCGGTCATGAAGCGGTCGGCGAAGGTCTGGTCGCACGACAGCATCTTCGCGGCCACGCTGTACTGGTACCACGCCGCGGCCACGCCGGTGACGGCCAGCAGGGCGGCCAGGCTGCCGCAGACGCGGGTCAGCGCGCGGCCGCCGCCAAAGCCGCCCACCAGGGCTATGACGCCGATCACCAGGTAGATCAGGCGCTGCATCACGCACCAGGCGCAGGGCGGCATGTCGAAGGCGTACTGGGAAATCAGGGCAATGCCCACGGCGCCGAAGCAGAAGAGGGCGATCAGGCGAAGCAGGCGTTCTGAACGGGAAGTCATGGTGATTCTGCGTTAAGGGTTCAAGAGGTAAGCCCCGGTCGCGGCAGCCCGGGTCGGGTGTGGCGCGCCGGGACGGTGGACCAGGCAGGGCTTAGGCCTTGGGAATCGGAATTGGTTGCATGCCTTGCTGCAACACGCCCAGCAGCAGTTCACGCGAGCCTTCCCAGAAGATCTGCACGCCCAGGCACAGCATGATGAAGGCGGACATGCGCATGAACACGGCGGTGCCATTGTCGCCCAGCCGGTGCAGCATCTGCGCCGCAAAGCGCAGGCACACATACAGCGTCAGCGACACGACGATGATGCCGGGAATCGACCCGCCCAGCCGCAGCAGGCTCAGCACGTGGTTCTGGTCGCGCAGCGACACGCCCACGGTGATGGCCGCGGCGATCGAGCCCGGGCCGCAGCTGATGGGAAAGGTCAGCGGGTAGAACGCCCGCGCCTTGGCCATTTCGGGGGTGAACGATTCGGCCATGCGGGCCACGCGTTCGGTGTCGGCATCGGGCGAGTTGACCAGGCGCCAGGCGCTGGCGATGACCAGCAGGCCGCCGCCCACCCGCACGATCGACAGCGAGATGCCGAAAAAGCTCAGCAGCACGTTGCCGGCCACCATGGCCACGATCAGCATCAGGCCGACATTCACGGCAACCCGCTTGGCCAGCACCGTCCGGGTGGCCGATGACGCGCCTTCGGTCAGTGACAGGAAGATGGGGGCGATCGCCGGCGGATTCAGGAATGGCAACAAGGTCGCCAGCGCGAAAAAGAAGCTGGTACCCAGGACACGCAAGTATTCGTTGAGCTCCATCGCAGGGCATCGCCAAGCCGAAAACCGGATTGTATGCGGTCGGCGCCGGTCTGGCGATGCGGGGCGTTCGCCGGCCCGCACGCGGTGGCGACGGCCGGCGTGCGGGCAGGGAAGTCAGGCGGCCTGCTGACGCGCGTCGTCGCCGGCCAGCGCGTCCAGGATGTCGCGCTCGAACTGCATCTGGCTGCGCGGGCGGGCCAGCGCCGAGCCGTCGACGATGAAGACGTCTTCGACCCGGTCGCCCAGCGTCATGATCTTGGCCATCAGCAGGTTGACTTCATGCTGGGCAAAGACCCGCGCCAGGGCGTGCAGCAGGCCGGGGCGGTCGGTCGCGGTGACCGACAGGCGCCACGAGGTGCTGCGTTCGTCGGGCTGCAGTTCGGCCTGCGGCATGATCGGAAACACCCGCGACATGCGCGACTGGCGGCCGCGGCCGTAATAGCCGCCGCGGCTGGGCTGCGCCTGCGCCGCCCGGGTGTCCTTCAGGCGCTCGGCCAGCTCGTGTTCGACGAGGGTGGCCTGGGCCCGCAGGTCGCTGGCGCCTTCGGGCAGCAGCACGATGAAGCTGTCCAGCGCCCAGCCGTGGCGGGTGGTATGGATGCGCGCATCCTGCACCGACAGCGACTTGGCGTCGAAATAGCCGCAGATGGCCACGAACAGGTCGGGCGCGTCGCGGGTGTACACCATGATCTGCAGGCCTTCGCCCTGTTCGGTGGGGCGGGCGCGCACCACCGCCTGGGCCGGCGCCACCTGGTGGTACAGGTGGCGGGTGTGCCAGGCGATGTCCGAGGCGTCGTGGCGCAGGAAATACGCCACGTCCAGCTGGTTCCAGAAGGCTTCGCGGGCGTCGTCGCGCAGGCCGGCCAGGCGCGTCAGGCGGGCGGCTTCTTCCTTGCGTTCGGTCAGCACGGTGTGCGCGTCGGCATGGGCGCCGCCCAGGGCGGCCAGCGTCAGCTTGTACAGGTCTTCGAGCAGCTTGCCTTTCCAGGCGTTCCAGACCTTGGGGCTGGTGCCGCGGATGTCGGCCACCGTCAGCAGGTACAGCGCGGTCAGGTGGCGCTCGTCTTTTACGGTGGCGGCGAAATCCTGGATGACGGCCGGGTCGGACAGGTCGCGCTTTTGCGCCACGGCCGACATCAGCAAATGCTGGCGCACCAGGAATTCCACCAGCCGGGTGTCTTCGGGCTCCATGCCGTGGTCTTGCGCGAACTTGCGCACTTCGCGCGCGCCCAGTTCGGAGTGGTCGCCGCCGCGGCCCTTGGCGATGTCGTGGAACAGCGCCGCCACGTACAGCAGCCAATGGCGGTCCAGCCCGGCGATCAACTGGCTGGCCAGCGGATATTCCTGGGCGTGCTCGGGCATGGTGAAGCGGCGCAGGTTGCGCACCACGGCCAGCGTGTGCTGGTCCACCGTGTAGGCATGGAACAGGTCGTGCTGCATCTGGCCGACAATGCGCCGGAACACCGGCAGGTAGCGCGGCAGGATGTTCAGCATCGTCATGCGGCGCAGTTCATGCACGATGCCCCGTGGCTGCTGCAGGATCTGCAGGAACAGCTTGCGGTTGACCGGATTGCGGCGGAACTGCGCGTCGATGCGGTGGCGCGAATGCCAGATGGCGCGCAGCGTGCGCGCCGACATGCCGGTCAGCTCGGGGTGCTGCTGCATCACCAGGAAGGCGCGCAGCAGCAGCGTCGGGTTGCGCTCGAAACCGTCGTCGCGAATGATGTCCAGGCGGTCGCGCAGGTTGCGGAAGTCGTCGTCGATGTCGCGCGCATCGCTGTCGGGGCGCGGAAACAGCCGTTCTTCGATGTTCTGCACCAGGATGCCGTTCAGCTGCGTCACCAGGCGCGCGGCCCAGTAATAGCGCTGCATCAGCAGTTCGCTGCCGCGCCGCGTGGCGGTGGCATGGATGCCGTAAACCTCGGCCAGGGCCGGTTGCAGGTCGAACAGCACGCGGTCTTCACGGCGGTTCGACAGCAGGTGCAGTTCGATGCGCAGGCGCTTGAACGCCTGTTCCGCCTTGCGCAGGTCGCGCGCTTCGGACGAGGTCAGCAGCCCGGCCTGGGCAACTGCCCGCCAGTTGTTGCCAAAGCCCGCCGCCCGCGCCATCCATAGGATGACCTGCAGGTCGCGCAGGCCCCCCGGCGATTCCTTGCAGTTCGGTTCCAGCGCGTACGGCGTGTCGTGATAGCGGGCGTGGCGCTGCTGCATTTCAACGCGCTTGGCGCGAAAGAACGCGCGCGGATCCAGCCGCGATTTGGTGGCCGCGTCGAATTTCCTCATCAGCACGCGGCTGCCCGCCAGCCAGCGCGATTCGAGCAGCGCGGTTTCCACCGTGATGTCGGCATCGGCTTCGCGCTCGCAGTCTTCGATGGTGCGCACGCTGTGGCCGGGCTCCAGGCCCAGATCCCAGAGCGCGGCCACCAGCCGTTCGATGGCGGATTCGTCTTCGGCGGTGGGCACGTGGGGCAGCAGGATCAGCAGGTCCACGTCGGAATGCGGATACAGCTCGCCGCGGCCATAGCCGCCCACGGCGGCCAGTGAGGCGCCCAGCGGCAGCGGGCAGTGCTTGACCAGGTCGCGCAGCGCCGCGTCGACGATGCGGCGCAGGTCGCCCAGCAGCGTGTCGGGGCGTTCGTGTTCGCGGAACTGCGCCACCGCGGCCCGCCGGGATTCCTGGATGCGTTCGCGCAGGGAGGTAAGGATTTCGGCGGTCATGGTGAAGAGCAGCGGTGGCGGGCGGCCCGGTCAGACGGCGGGAATGACGATGGGCTCGGTAATGAAGGCGGGCGGTTGGGGCATGCCGGGCGACAGGGTCAGCACTTCGTAGCCCGTGTCGGTGACGCAGACAGCATGCTCCCATTGGGCGGACAGGCTGTGGTCGCGGGTCACGACCGTCCAGCCGTCGGACAACTGGCGGATCTCGCGGCGGCCGGCATTGATCATCGGTTCGATGGTGAACAACATGCCCGTCACCAATTTCACACCCGTGCCCGGTTTGCCATAATGCAGCACCTGCGGATCTTCATGGAAGCGCTGGCCGATGCCGTGGCCGCAGAATTCGCGCACCACCGAAAAGCCGTTGGCTTCGGCATGCTTCTGGATCGCGTTGCCGATGTCGCCCAATGTGGCCCCGTTTTTCACCTGCTGGATGCCTTTCCACATGCATTCGAAGGTGATGTCGGTCAGGCGGCGCGACAGGATCGACTGCTCGCCCACCGCGTACATCCGGCTCGTGTCGCCGAACCAGCCATCCTTGATGATGGTGACGTCGATATTGAGTGAGTCCCCGTTTTTCAGGGCCTTGTCGCCGGGGATGCCGTGGCATACCTGATGGTTGACCGAGGTACAGATGGCGCCGGGGAAGGGCGGGTAGCCGGGGGGCGCGTAGCCCACCGTGGCCGACTTCACTTTCAGCTCGTCGGTCAGGAATTCCAGGCAAAGGCGGTCCAGTTCACCGGTGGTGACGCCGGGCTTCACGAAGGGGGTGATGAAGTCGAGGACTTTGGCGGCGTCCTGGCAGGCGGCGCGCATCTTGGCCAGGTCGGCCGGATTGGTAATGGTGCCCATGTGGTAACTGGCGGATCTCGCTTGAATGTCTGCTTGAAAGAATAGTAGAATTATAGGCTTCCCTAAAATTTTGGGGGGCAATCTGGGTAGCGGCAAGAGCCCGCCCGGCAAGTGCTTGGGTATGCGTGCCCAGACAAATTTCGATCTTTCTTTGATTTTCACCTATCTGTTTATTGCCAGCGAGATCGGTGGCAAGTCTGGATTTTTACCGCAAGCGAAGGTTGCGATACGAATTCGGTCAGGCCGCCAGGTTCCTGGAGATGGTCGGAGCAGGTGCGAAGCAGGGGCTGCGCGAAATTGTCTGGATGCGAAGGCCGGCAGATGCTGGGCACGGCGTGTTCGCAAACCCGGGTCGTGTTTTCGAGCGGCGATGCAGGTTCGGTGTGGGTGCCGGCTTAAGTTCTTGGAAACGTTGGCTTTTTGCCTGCGGTTCTTGAAGAGATGCCCCGGTGGCTGATGCGCGGTCTGGCTGAAAGGCCAGGGCGCGAGGAACTGGATTTCGCTGCCAACAAAACAGGTCCGGGCGCGCCTTGAAGAAACTGCCAGGAATCTCCTGGCGGGTCGGAAAGCGCAATGCAGGCATGCGGTACAGGTTCTTCGTCGTGGCGGCCGTCTGGGTTTATCGCGGCAGCGTAGTAGAAGGCGTGAAGCAGGCGGCGTCGCAAGACGCAACTGGCCACGCCGTAGTATTGCGGCAGTGATCGGCCGGCCCGGTTAAAATGATGTCCATCCCGCAGGTGCGGGAAATCGCGCGCAACACCACCCAGGGTGTCAGCCACAGGCTGATGCAGGTGCGGCGCAAGAAATCAACCCTTGGAGAAAGTTATGTCTTTGATGCGCGAAATGCTGGAAGCGGGTGTCCACTTTGGTCACCAGACCCGCTACTGGAACCCCAAGATGGCCCCTTACATCTTCGGCCATCGCAACAAGATTCACATCATCAACCTGGAAAAGACGGTTGATAAGTACCAGGAAGCCACCAAGTTCGTGAAGCAGCTGGCTGCTCGCGGCGGCAACATCCTGTTCGTCGGCACCAAGCGCGCTGCGCGCGAGCTGGTCGCCTCCGAAGCCGCTCGTTGCGGCATGCCCTTCGTCGACGCCCGCTGGCTCGGCGGCATGCTGACCAACTTCAAGACGGTCAAGACCTCGGTCAAGCGCCTGAAGGACATGGAAGCCGTGGTCGCCGAAGGCGGCGCCGAGCGCATGATCAAGAAGGAAGGCCTGCTGTTCCAGCGCGAACTGGAAAAGCTGAACAAGTCGATCGGCGGCATCAAGGACATGAACGGTCTGCCCGATGCCATGTTCGTCATCGACGTCGGCTACCACAAGATCGCCATCGCCGAAGCCAAGACGCTGGGCATCCCCGTCGTCGCCGTGGTTGACACCAACCACTCGCCCGACGGCATCGACTACGTCATCCCCGGCAACGACGACTCGGCCAAGGCCATCGCGCTGTACGCCAAGGGCATTGCCGACGCCGTGCTGGAAGGCCGCGAACAGAACCTGAACGGTCTGGTCGAAGAAATCGGTGAAGGTCAGGAAGAGTTCGTCGAAGTGCAGGACAACCAGGCCTAAGCCTGCTGTCATGTCCGGCGGTTAGTGTCTGGGGGCGGCCCGTAAAACCGGTACGCCCCCGCCTCGCCGGCTGTGCGAAGGTGGGCTCCCATCTTCCCGATCCGCAACTCGCGGACGTCCCATCGAATCACACCATTGCCCCGGCCCGCCGGGGCATGTCTTAGCAAAATTTGGAGCTAACATGGCTGAAATTACCGCCGCCCTGGTCAAGGAACTGCGCGAAAAGACCGATGCGCCCATGATGGAGTGCAAGAAGGCCCTGACGGAAGCCGAAGGCGACCTGGCTCGTGCCGAGGAAATCCTGCGCGTCAAGCTGGGCAACAAGGCCAGCAAGGCTGCCGCCCGCGTCACCGCCGAGGGCCTGATCGGCCTGTTCATTTCCGCCGACGCCAAGAAGGGCGCCGTCATCGAAGTGAACTGCGAAACCGACTTCGTCGCCAAGAACGACGACTTCGTCGGCTTCGTGAACAAGCTGGCCGAACTGGTCGCCACGCAGAACCCGGCCGACGTGGCCGCGCTGTCGGCGCTGCCCTACGGCGAAGGCACCATCGAATCGACCCGCACC
Source organism: Achromobacter deleyi (assembly GCF_902859705.1). Classification (GTDB taxonomy): domain Bacteria; phylum Pseudomonadota; class Gammaproteobacteria; order Burkholderiales; family Burkholderiaceae_B; genus Achromobacter; species Achromobacter deleyi. Next base: position 20,018 of record NZ_CADIJO010000034.1, read on the forward strand.
ACCCTGATCGGCAAGATCGGTGAAAACATCTCGATCCGCCGCTTCGAGCGCATCGAGACCCCGAACGCGCTGGCCAGCTACGTGCACGGCGGCAAGATCGGCGTGCTGGTGGAATACGCCGGTGCCGAAGAAGTGGGCAAGGACCTGGCGATGCACATCGCTGCGACCAAGCCCAAGGCCCTGAACGCCGACGGCGTCAACCCGGCCGACATCGCTGCCGAGCGCTCGGTTGCCGAGCAGAAGGCTGCCGAATCGGGCAAGCCGGCTGACATCGTCGCCAAGATGGTCGACGGTTCGGTTGCCAAGTTCCTGAAGGAAGTCACCCTGCTGTCGCAGCCGTTCGTCAAGGACGACAAGCACACGGTCGAGCAGATGCTCAAGGCCAAGGGTGCGTCGATCAGCAAGTTCGTGCTGTTCGTTGTCGGCGAAGGTATCGAGAAGAAGACCAGCGACTTCGCCGCTGAGGTTGCCGCTGCCGCCGCCGGCCGCGCCTGACCCCAGGGTAGTGCTTAGAGGCCGGGGCTAGATTATTCTAGACCGGCCTTTTTTCAGCGCCGCGCAGCCCCAAGGTGCATTTTTCCCTGGGGCGGCCCACCCGCCTGGCGGGTGCGGCGTGGGGGATTTCCCCTTCTTGTCTTAAACTTTCGTCGGATTGTTCTTCGGGATATCACCTATGAGCAGCAGATCATACAAACGGGTTCTTCTCAAACTTTCCGGCGAGGCGCTGATGGGCGATGATGCATTCGGCATCAATCGCGCCACCATCGTCCGCATGACCGATGAGATCGCCGAAGTCGCCGCCACCGGCGTCGAGCTTGCCATCGTCATCGGCGGGGGCAACATCTTCCGTGGCGTCGCCCCGGGTGCGCAGGGCATGGACCGCGCAACCGCCGACTACATGGGCATGATGGCCACCATCATGAACGCGCTTGCCCTGCAAGACGCGCTCAAGCACAAGGGCATCGATACCCGCGTGCAGTCGGCCCTGAACATCGACCAGGTCGTCGAACCCTACATCCGTCCCAAGGCCCTGCGTTACCTCGAAGAAGGCAAGGTCGTCATCTTCGCCGCGGGCACGGGCAACCCGTTCTTCACGACCGATACCGCGGCCGCCCTGCGCGGCGCCGAGATCGGCGCAGAGATCGTGCTGAAGGCCACCAAGGTCGACGGCATCTACAGCGCGGACCCCAACAAGGACCCCTCCGCCACGCGCTATGCGCGCATCAGCTTCGACGAAGCGATTGTCCGTCGTCTGGAAATCATGGACGCCACCGCGTTTGCGCTGTGCCGCGACCAGAAGCTGCCGATCAAGGTGTTTTCGATCAATAAGTCGGGCGCGCTCAAGCGCGTCGTCAGCGGCGAAGACGAAGGCACGTTGGTACACGTTTAAAGAAAAGGAAAATCCATGAGCGCCGCAGAAATCCGCAAATCCGCCGAAGCCAGGATGGCCAAGTCGCTTGAAACGCTCAAGGCCAACTTGGGCAAGATCCGCACGGGTCGCGCCCACACCGGCATCCTGGATCATGTGCAGGTCGAGTATTACGGTTCGCCCGTGCCGGTGGGTCAGGTGGCCAACGTCAACCTGGTCGACGCCCGCACCCTGAGCGTGCAGCCGTACGAAAAGCACATGTCCGGCCCGATCGAAAAGGCCATCCGTGAATCGGACCTGGGTCTGAACCCCATCTCGATGGGCGACAACATCCGCGTCCCGATGCCTGCCCTGACCGAAGAGCGCCGCCGCGACCTGACCAAGGTCGTGCGCAGCGAAGGCGAAGACGCCAAGATCGCCGTGCGCAACCTGCGCCGCGAAGCCAACGATTCGCTCAAGAAGCTGGTCAAGGACAAGGAAATCTCCGAGGACGACGAGCGTCGCGCCCAGGACGACATCCAGAAGCTGACCGACCGCAACGTGGTCGAGATCGACAAGATGGTCGTCCAGAAAGAAGCGGAAATCATGACCGTATAATCCTTGGCATCGCCGCGGTGGGCCTGATGGCCCGCCGCGACGCCAGGATTCTTGCCTTCGCGCCGTCCCATTCATCGCCTCGCAGCGCTCGCTCGAGCGTGGTGGCTGGACGGCGCGGGTTTTTCCCCCGTATTCCCCCCCTCAGATCCATGGCAACCAGTTCTACCCAGGCGGTTCCCGATATCCGCGACATCCCGGAGCACGTGGCCATCATCATGGATGGCAACGGCAGATGGGCGACGCGGCGGTTGCTGCCGCGTACAGCGGGGCATGCCAAGGGGGTGCAGGCGGTGCGGCGCGTGGTCGAGGCCTGCGGCCGCGCTGGCGTGCGCTACCTGACCCTGTTCGCCTTCAGTTCCGAGAACTGGCGCCGTCCCGCCGAAGAAGTGTCCCTGCTGATGCGCCTGTTCGTGCAGGCGCTGGAGCGCGAAATCGGCAAGCTGGAAGAGCAGGGCGTGCGCCTGCACGTCATCGGCGACCTGTCTGCCTTCGAGCCCCGGCTGCAGGAACTGATCTTCGCCGCCCAGGCCCGCACCGCCCACAACGACCGCCTGCACCTGACGGTGGCGGCCAACTACGGCGGCCGCTGGGACATCTTGCAGGCCACCCGCGCCATGCTGGCCGCGGAACCCGCCTTGGCCGAGCAGCCGCAGCTCGTGGACGAAGAGCGCCTGGCGCGCCATCTCTCCATGGCCTGGGCGCCCGAGCCTGACCTGTTCATCCGCACCGGCGGCGAACAGCGCATCTCGAATTTCCTGATCTGGCAGATGGCGTACGCGGAGTTCTACTTCACCGACCGCTACTGGCCGGACTTCGGCGCCGACGAATTGCGCGAGGCCTTCGAGTGGTACAAGACGCGCGAACGCCGTTTTGGCCGCACCAGCGCCCAGCTCGCCGAGGGCGGCGCAAAATAATGCGGCTGTGCCCGCTTGCAGCGACCCGCAAGCGGCAGCCCTGAGTCGACCTCGAGGAGACCGTCATATGTTGGGCCAGCGTATCGTTACCGCCGTCATCCTGCTTGCCATCCTGGCAGCCGCGATGGCCAGCTCAAATCCCTGGTGGTTCGTGGCCCTGCTGGCGCTGGCCGCCGCCTGCGCCAATTGGGAATGGCTGCGCCTGACGCTGCCGCAACCGCCTTCCCCCCTGATTGCCGTCGGCATTCCCGTCCTATTGTTTGCGGCCATGCTGGCCCTGGCATCGGCCTGGCTGGGCGGCAACCCCACCGGTCTGGCCAACCCCGACTGGATCCTGCGCTACCTGACCCCCGCCGTCGCGCTGGTCTGGCTCGTCGGCGCCGTGGTGGCCGTGGTCCGCGGGCGCGCCGACGCGCCGCCCGCCAGCCTGGGCTGGTCCGTGTTTTCGGTGCCGGCCGCGTTTGTCGCCTGGGCGGTGCTGGCTCAACTGTTCATGGCGCATGGCGCCGTGTTCGTGGTGTCGCTGCTGGCCCTGGTGTGGGTGGCGGACATCGCCGCCTATTTTGCGGGCCGCGCGTTCGGCAAGCGTAAACTGGCCCCGCGCGTCAGTCCGGGCAAGACCATCGCCGGCGCTGTGGCCGGCGTGCTGGGCGCGGTGGTCTGGATCGGGCTGTCCAGCCTGTGGGACGGCACCTTCGGCCACGCCCTGGTGGCGCGCTGGACGTTCTGGCTGGCCCTGCCCATTGCCGCCTTGCTGGGCGTGCTGTCCATTGTCGGAGACCTGTTCGAGTCGCTGCTCAAGCGCCGCGCGGGCCGCAAGGATTCCAGCACGCTTCTGCCCGGTCACGGCGGGGTCTATGATCGCATCGACGCGATCCTGCCCGTTGCGCCGTTCGCGCTACTTTTGTCTGGAGTCTTGTTTTGACGGCTTTTCAACGCGTCGTCGTGCTGGGGTCGACCGGCTCGATCGGCGAGAGCACGCTGGATGTGATTGCCCGCCACCCGGATCGCCTGGCGGTCTACGCCCTGTCCGCCTACAGCCGCATGGAGCGGCTTGCCGAGCAGGCGCTGGCCAGCCGCGCCGCGGTGGTGGTGGTGCCCCACGACCAGGCGCGCCAACAGTTTGTCGCTGCCTGGCCTGCCGGCCAGGCCATGCCTGAAGTCCGCGTAGGCGCACAGGCCCTGGCCGATACGGCAGCCGATCCGCAATGCGATTCGGTCATGGCCGCCATTGTGGGTGCGGCGGGGCTGCCTGCCGCCCTGGCTGCCGCCCGGGCGGGCAAACGGGTGCTGTTGGCCAACAAAGAAGCCCTGGTGGCCGCGGGCTCGCTGTTCATGCAGGCGATACGCGATAACGGCGCCGAACTGCTGCCTATCGACAGCGAACACAACGCCATATTCCAATGCATGCCGCATGCGGGCCGGGCAGGGGCGCCGGATGCGCCAGCCCCCGGCGTACGCCGCCTGCTGCTGACGGCGTCCGGGGGGCCGTTCCGTGGCCGCGACCTCGAAGACCTGCACGACGTCACCCCGGAACAAGCCTGCGCCCACCCCAACTGGAGCATGGGCCGCAAGATCTCGGTCGACTCGGCCACCATGCTGAACAAGGGCCTTGAGGTCATCGAGGCGCACTGGCTGTTCGCCATGCCGGCCGATCGTATCGAAGTCGTGGTGCACCCGCAGAGCGTGGTGCACTCCATGGTGGAGTACACCGACGGCTCGATCCTGGCGCAATTGGGCCAGCCCGACATGCGCACGCCCATTGCCTACGGCCTGGGCTTTCCCGAACGGCTCGATAGCGGGGTCGGTCCCCTGGATCTCACGCGGCTGGGCCGCCTGGACTTCGAAAAACCCGACCTGGCGCGTTTCCCGTGCCTGGCGCTGTCGTTCGCCGCGCTGCGGGCAGGGCAGGCCGCCTGCATCGCCCTGAATGCCGCCAACGAGGTGGCCGTGGATGCCTTCCTCACCGGGCGCCTGGCGTATACCTGGATTCCCCGGGTTATCGAGGCCACCCTGGAGTGGCAGGGGGGGCAATCATCTGTTACGCTCAGCAGTCTTGATGATGTGCTGGCGCTGGATGCTGCGGCGCGCGTCTACGCGGGCAACCTGGGCTTGGCGTAATACGGCAGCCCCCGCACAGCAATCCCTGATCCCTGGATTTTCCGACCTCGATGCTTTTCACCCTGCTGGCCTTTGCCGTCGCGCTTGGCTCCCTGATCATCTTCCATGAACTGGGGCACTACTGGGTGGCCCGGCTTTGCGGCGTCAAGGTGCTGCGATTCTCGGTCGGATTCGGCAAGGTGATCCTGCGCCGCGTCGACAAACACGGCACCGAATGGGCCGTGTCGGCCTTGCCGCTGGGCGGCTACGTCAAAATGCAGGACGAAGCCCCGGCCGGCGCCAGTCCGTCCGAAGCGGCTGGCGCCTTCAACAACAAGTCCGTCGGCAAGCGCATCGCCATCGTCGCCGCCGGCCCCATCTTCAATCTCATCCTCGCGGTCTTCCTGTATGCCGGCCTGAACATGGCAGGCACCGAAGAGCCCGTCGCCGTCATCGCCCAGCCTGTCGCCGATACCCCTGCCGCCCGGGCAGGGCTGGCCGCGGGCGACCGCATCCTGTCCATCGACGGCCAGGAAGTGGCGTCGTGGTCCGACGCCCGCTGGCGCCTGATGGACCTGATGGCCACGGGCGGCCGCACGCAGATCGAAGTCGGCACCGCCCACGGCGGCTCGCAGCAGCGCGAACTGACCCTGCCGGCCAACGCCATGGATCCGGCCGGTGGCGACCCGCTCGCCGCGGCCGGTATCCGCCTGGCCCAGCCCAAGCCCGCGGTGCGCGTCGTCAACGACGGCGGCGAAGGGCAGGCCGCTGGCCTGCGCCAGGGCGACCTGATCCTGGCCGTCGACGGCCAGCCCACGCCGGATACCGGCGCGCTGGTCAAGCAGATCCAGGAAAGCGCAGGCAAGGTCCTGGCCCTGACCCTGGCGCGCGATGGCGCCAACATCACCGTCAACGTCACTCCGCGGGCCGAAACCGTCAACGGCCAGGTCATCGGCCGCCTGGGCGTCCAGCTGGGCGGCGACGTGCCTATGGTAACGGTGCGCTACGGCGTGTTCGACAGTCTGTGGCGCGGCGCGGTCCGCACCTGGGACACCGCTTTGTTCTCGCTGCGCATGATGGGCCGCATGGTCACGGGCGATGTTTCCTGGCGCAATGTCAGCGGCCCGGTCACCATCGCCGATTACGCCGGCCAGACCGCCCGCATCGGCATTGTTGCGTACATCGCCTATATCGCGTTGATCAGTATCAGCCTGGGTGTACTAAATTTGCTTCCCATTCCTATGCTGGATGGTGGCCATCTGCTGTACTATCTCGTCGAAATTGTGCGGGGCAGTCCTCCGCCCGCACGATGGATAGATATCGGACAGCGCGCAGGCATTGGTTTATTGGCAAGCCTGATGGGGCTTGCGCTGTTTAATGATTTCACGCGTTTATTCACTTGAACGCCAATTAGCATAAAATCCCCCGCCATTTGCACGACCGAGGATACTCAAGGATGTCTTTTCGCCGGATGTTTCATCACAAAAAGGGTGTACTGCCGGGCATAGTGCCGAGTCTGATCGCCGCATTGCTGCTTCCAGGCATGGCCCACGCCTTCGACCCTTTTGTCGTGCGGGATATCCGCGTAGAGGGTATTCAACGAACCGACGCCGGCACCGTCTTCGGTTATCTCCCCGTTAAAGTCGGCGAGAAATTCACCGAAGAAGAAGCCACCGAAGCCATCCGCCGCCTTTATGGCACGGGTTTCTTCACCGACGTGCAGATCCAGACCGACAATAATGTCGTGGTCGTGGTGGTGCAGGAACGTCCGACAATCGCCTCCGTGAATTTCAACGGCATGCGCGAGTTCGACTCGAAGGCCATCACCAAGTCGCTGGGGCAGGTGGGTTTCGCCGAGGGCCGTATTTTCGACCGCTCGATGCTCGAACGCGCCGAATACGAACTCAAGCAGCAGTACCTGTCCAAGGGCAAGTACGGCGTCGAAGTGACGTCCACCGTCACGCCGCTGCCGCGCAATCGCGTCGGCGTGAGCTTTGACGTGTTCGAAGGCTCGGTCGCCCGCATCCAGGAAATCCGCTTCGTCGGCAACAAGGCTTTCTCGGAAAGCGATCTGCTCGACGAGTTCAAGCTGACCACGCCCGGCTGGCTGACCTGGTACACCGACACCGACAAGTATTCCCGCGAAAAGCTCGAGGGCGACCTCGAACGCCTGCGTTCGTTCTACCTGGACCGCGGCTACCTGGAATTCTCGGTCGAGCCGCCGCAGGTCACGATTTCGCCGGACCGCAAAGACATCCGCATCACGATCACCGTGCACGAAGGCGAGCCCTACAAGGTTCGCAGCGTCAAGCTGGCGGGCAACCTGATTGGCCTGGACAAGGAAATCAACGCCCTGGTCAAGGTCAAGCCCGACGAGACGTTCTCGGCCGCCAAGGCCAACGATTCGGCCAAGGCCATCACCGATTACCTGGGTGAGCTGGGCTACGCGTTTGCCAACGTCAACCCGAACCCGCAGCTGGACCGCGCCAAGCACGAAGCCGACCTGACGTTCTACGTCGACCCGAGCCGCCGTGTGTACGTGCGCCGTATCCAGATCGGCGGCAACACCCGCACGCGCGACGAAGTCGTGCGCCGCGAAATGCGCCAGCAGGAAGCCGCGTGGTACGACGCCAAGGACATCAAGACGTCCCGCGACCGCGTCGACCGCCTGGGCTACTTCAGCGACGTCAACGTCAAGACCGACCCTGTGCCCGGTTCGCCCGACCAGGTCGACGTCAACGTCGACGTGAAGGAAAAGCCCACCGGCATGATCAACCTGGGCGTGGGCTACGGCTCGTCCGAAAAGGCCATTCTGTCGGCCGGTATCAGCGAAGACAACGTCTTCGGCAGCGGCACCAACCTGACGCTGCAACTGAACACCAGCAAGTCCAACCGCGCCGTGGTGCTGTCGCACACCGACCCGTACTGGACCAAGGATGGCATCAGCCGCACCACGTCTGCGTACTACCGCGTGACCGAGCCCTGGAACAACAACGACGGCGACTACCGCGTCAAGTCCATGGGCCTGGGCATGAACTTCGGCGTGCCTATCTCTGAATATGACCGGATCTTCCTGGGCGCCAACCTCGAGCGCAACCAGATCGATCTGTTCTCGAATTCGCCGCTGGCCTACCAGAAGTTCGTCAATCAATACGGTGACTCGACCAACTCGGTCATCTTCACCGCCGGCTGGTCCAACGACACCCGCGACAGCGCCCTGGCGCCGACCAAGGGTTCGTATACCCGCCTCAAGAGCGATCTGTCGACGGTGGACCTGAAGTACTACATGCTGACCGGTCAGCAGCAGTACTTCATCCCGCTGGGCGGCTCGTACACCCTGGCGCTGAACGGCATGGTCGATTGGGGCCAGAGCTACGGCGGCAAGGACTACCCGATCATCAAGGACGTGTACGCGGGCGGTATCGGTACCGTGCGGGGTTACGAAGGTTCGTCGCTGGGTCCGCGCGACTCGATCACGGGCGACTACCTGGGCGGTTCGCGCCGCATCGTGGCGAACGCGCAGCTGTACCTGCCGTTCCCGGGCGCATCCAAGGACCGCACGCTGCGCTGGTTCATCTTCAGCGACGCGGGCCAGGTCGGCGCGGGCAGCGGCCTGTCTTGCACCAACGGCAAGCCGGGCAGCGAGGTCGACGATCCTTGCGGCTGGCGCTTCTCGGCAGGTATCGGCCTGTCGTGGCAGTCGCCGATGGGTCCGTTGCAACTGTCTTATGCCCGTCCGCTCAATGCCAAGCCGGGCGACGACAAGCAGGCCTTCCAGTTCCAGATCGGAACCGGATTCTAAGCGTCGCGTTACGCTTGAAAACAAGGGAGGGGGCCCTCGGCCCGGCTCCCTTGCCGTTTAGTGGCACAATACACACTTTGGCTTTGCCTTACTGGAAGGTGAGATTTTCATGATGTCTGATTTCGCACTTAAATCATCGAATTCGCCGCGCGCAAAACGTCGTGGCAAGCTGGGCGGCTCCATTGCCCTGGTGGGTGCGCTCATTCTCGGTTCCGTTGCGGCGGTGCCCGCTCAGGCTCAAACCACCAAGATCGGCTTCGTCAATACCGAGCGGATCCTGCGTGAGTCCGGTCCGGCCAAGACGGCGCAAAGCAAGATCGAAGCCGAATTCAAGAAGCGCGACGACGAACTGCAGCGCCTGAACACCAGCCTGCGCTCGCAAGCCGAGAAGTTCGACAAGGACGCGCCTGTCCTGTCCGAATCCGATCGCGTCAAGCGCCAGCGTGAACTGTCCAACCTGGATACCGACCTGCAGCGCAAGCGCCGCGAATTCCAGGAAGACTTCAACCGTCGTCGCAACGAAGAGTTTTCCGGCATCGTCACGAAGGCCAACGAGGCCATCAAGCGCATCGCCGAACAAGAAAACTACGACCTGATCATCCAGGACGCCGTGACGGTCAACCCACGCATCGACATCACCGACAAGGTGATCCAGAGCCTGGGCAAGTAAGTCTTAGCCGTATGCCGGTTTTACTGGATCTTGCCCGCGCGCCTACGCTCGAATCGCTGCTGAGCGCCGCCAATACCCAGGGCATGGACTGGCGCGTCAGCGCGCCTGCCGGGGCAGACCCCTTGCGGGTCTGCGGCATCGGCACCCTGGCTTCGGCGGGCAGCCAGGAAATCACTTTCCTGGCCAATCCCAAGTACCAGAGCCAATTGGCCACCACGCAAGCCGGGGCGGTCATCGTCTCGGCCGAGGTGGCCGAAGCGCTCGAGGCGGGCGATGCCCGGCCGCCGTTTGCGCTGGTCGTCTGCAAGCATCCCTATCTGCTGTATGCGCGGGTCGCGCAGTGGTTCGATGCCGCCCGGCGTCCGGCGCTGCCGGCCGCCACGCATCCTTCCGCCGTGGTGGCGGCTGACGCCACCATCGAAGCGGATGTGCGCATCGGCCCCCATTGCGTCATCGAGTCGGGTGCCCGCATCGGGCGCGGTTCGGTGCTGGGGGCAGGCTGTGTCATCGGGGTGGGCTCGTCCATCGGGCCCGACAGCCGGTTGCACGCCCACGTCACGCTGTACGAAGGCGTGAAGGTCGGCGCCCGCGCCATCATCCACAGTGGTGCGGTATTGGGCGCTGACGGCTTCGGTTTCGCGCCGGACCCATCGCTGGGCAAGGGCGCCTGGGGCAAGATTCCCCAGCTGGGCGGCGTGTCGGTCGGCGACGATGTCGAAATCGGGGCCAATACCACGGTCGATCGTGGCGCCCTCGAAGACACCGTCGTTGCCGATGGCGTCAAGCTCGACAACCAGATCATGGTGGCCCACAACGTGCGCATCGGCGCCCATACGGCCATTGCGGCCTGCGTGGGCGTGGCCGGGTCCACCACCATCGGCGAACGCTGCACCATCGGCGGCGCCTCGATGCTGTCCGGCCACCTGACACTGGGCGACGACGTGCATATTTCGGGCGGCACTGCGGTGACGTCCAATATTTCGAAGCCTGGCCGCTATACCGGGGTGTACCCGTATGCGGAACATGGCGAATGGCAGCGCAACGCCGCCGTGATACAACAGTTGGCGCAATTGCGCCGCCGCGTGCGGACGCTGGAAAAAGACTAGGGCGCTGTCACAGCCGCCCTGGCGCGTCCGGCGCCGCAAGATTTATCTCACTCGCAGGAATTCACAGAAAAATGGAACTCGACATCAAGGGGATCATGGAGAGGCTGCCGCATCGTTACCCGATGCTGCTGATTGATCGCGTCGTCGAAATGGTGCCCGGCAAATCCATCGTCGCCATCAAGAACGTCTCGATCAACGAACCGTTTTTCAATGGTCACTTTCCCCACCACCCGGTGATGCCGGGCGTGCTCATCGTCGAAGCCATGGCCCAAGCCTCGGCGCTGTTCTCGTTCACGGACGAAAACGGCGGCCTGAAGTGCGAAGGCTCCAAGACGGCGTATTACCTGGTCGGCATCGATGGCGCGCGTTTCCGCCGCCCCGTGGTGCCGGGCGACCAACTGCGCATCGAAGTCGAAGCCGAGCGCCTGAGCCGCAGCATCTGTAAATATCAGGCGCGCGCGACGGTGGATGGCCAGGAAGTGGCCTCGGCCAAGCTCATGTGCGCGATCCGTACTCTGGAAGAGTAAATGGCAGGAAACATCCATCCTACCGCCGTCGTTGATCCGGCGGCGAAAATCGACCCCAGTGTGGTCATCGGCGCGTTCTGCGTCGTGGGCCCCAACGTGACGATCGGCGCCGGCACCGAGCTTGGCCCGTATTGCATGGTCGATGGCGTGACCACCATCGGGCGCGACAACCGGTTCTACCGGTACTGCTCGATCGGCGGCATGCCGCAGGACAAGAAGTACAACGGCGAGCCGACCCGGCTGGTCATCGGCGACCGCAACACGGTGCGCGAGTTCGTCACGCTGAACACCGGTACGGTGCAGGATGGCGGCGCCACGACGCTGGGCGATGACAACTGGATCATGGCCTATGTGCACATTGCGCATGATTGCCACGTGGGCAACAACACGATCCTGGCCAATTCCGTGCAGTTGGGCGGCCACGTGCACGTGGGCGATTGGGCCATCGTGGGCGGGCTGACCGGCGTGCACCAGTTCTCGCGCATCGGCGCGCACAGCATGACGGGCGGCAACAGCTCGTTGATGCAGGATACGCCGCCGTTCGTGCTGGCCGCGGGCAATCCGTGCCGCCCCGTGGGCGTCAACGTCGAAGGCCTGAAGCGCCGCGGTTTCACGCCGGCGCAGGTGTCGGCGCTGCGCGACGCCTACAAGATCATCTACCGCCGCGGCCTGCCGCTGGACGAGGCGCGCGCCGAACTGCGTGCGCGCCAACAGGCCGAACCCGAGGTCGCCGAGCACCTGCAGACGTTGCTGGACTTCCTGGACGTCGCTTCCCGCGGCATCATCCGTCCATGAACATGCGGATCGGCATGGTGGCCGGCGAGCCTTCGGGCGATCTGCTGGCCGGGCGCATCATTGCCGGTCTGCAGGAACGCGACCCCGGCGTGCTTTGCCAGGGCATCGGAGGGCCGCAGATGCAGGCCCGCGATTTCGATGCCTGGCATCCGATGCACGCGCTGACGGTGTTCGGCTACGTGGATGCGCTCAAGCGCCTGCCCAGCCTGCTGCGCACCTATCGCGACGTTCGTGAGCGCTGGCTGGCCGAGCCGCCGTCGGTGTTCGTCGGCATCGACGCGCCGGATTTCAATCTGCGCCTGGAGCACAAGTTGCGCCAGGCCGGCACGCCCACCGTGCATTTCGTCGGCCCGTCCATCTGGGCGTGGCGCTACGACCGCATCCACAAGATCCGCGAATCGGTCTCGCACATGCTGGTGCTGTTTCCGTTCGAGGAAGAGATCTATCGCAAGGAAGGCATCCCGGTGACCTACGTCGGCCATCCGCTGGCCGGCGCGGTGCCCATGCAGCCGGACCGCGCCGCGGCGCGGGCGCGGCTGGGCATCGACCCGAACGCCCGCGTGCTGGCGATTCTGCCGGGTAGCCGTTCGTCCGAGATTCGGCTGTTGGCGCCGCGCTTTCTGCAAGCGGCGCAATTGCTGCAAAAGCGCGATCCGGCACTGCAATGCGTAGTCCCCATGGTCAACGACCAGCGCCGCGCTGAATTCCAGGCGATCCTGGCTCAGTATCCGGTGCCGGGCCTGCGCTGCATCACCGCGAATGACCTGCACGGCGAGGGCGGCGACCGCCAGGCCCCGGTGGCCTGGTCCGTCATGGAAGCCAGCACCGCGGTGCTGGTGGCCAGCGGCACCGCCACGCTTGAAACGGCGCTGTACAAGCGCCCCATGGTGATCTCGTACGTGCTGTCGCCCTGGATGCGCCGCATCATGGCCTGGAAGTCCGGCCAAGAGCGGCCGTATCTGCCGTGGGTGGGCCTGCCCAACGTGCTGCTGCGCGACTTTGCCGTGCCCGAATTGCTGCAGGACGATGCCACGCCCGAGAAGCTGGCCGAGGCCACCTGGACGGCCCTGACCGACGAGGCCTACACCGCGCGTATCGAGGCGCGCTTTACCGCCTTGCACCAAGAGTTGCTGCGCGATACGCCAGCGCTCGCCGCCCAGGCGATCCTGGAGGTGGCCGGTGGAGCAGCCTGACCTGTTCGCCATGCCGGCCCAGCCGGCGCTGGTGACGGCCGGCGTGGACGAGGCGGGCCGCGGTCCGTTGGCGGGTGCGGTCTATGCCGCCGCGGTCATCCTGAACCCGGCGCGTCCCATCGACGGCCTGGCCGATTCCAAGGCGCTCAAGGCCGCCACGCGCGAAGCCCTGGCGCTGGAAATCCAGGCCCACGCCCTGGCCTGGTGTGTGGCCAGCGCCAGCGTGGCCGAAATCGACAGCCTGAACATCCTGCGCGCCACGCTGCTGGCGATGCAGCGCGCCGTGCAAGGCCTGGCCACCATGCCCCAGCTGGCGCTGGTGGACGGCAACCAGGCGCCCAAGCTGGGCTGCACGGTCCAGACGGTCATCAAGGGCGACGCCCTGGTGCCGGCCATTTCGGCGGCCTCCATTCTGGCCAAGACCGCGCGCGATGCCGATCTGTTGCGCCTGCATGCCCTGTATCCGCAATACGCGTTCGACCAGCACAAGGGCTACGGCACCGCGCTGCACCTGCAGATGCTGCGCGAGCATGGTCCCTGCGCCGAGCACCGCCGCAGCTTCGCGCCCATCAAGGCCTTTGGCGCGACGCCATGAAACACATCAGTTCCCGCGACAATCCCGCGGTCAAGGCGCTGGTCAAGCTGGCCGGCACCGCCGGCAAGCGCGGCGCGCCCGTGTTGCTGGACGGCGTGCACCTGTGTCAGGCATGGCTGCAACACCATGGCGCGCCGGACCAGGCCATTTTCGACATCGAGCGACTGTCGCAGCCTGACATCGCCGCGCTCGCCGCGTCGGTGCCGGACGCGCGCTGCCTGGCGCTGGACCCGCGCCTGATGCAGTCGCTGGCCAGCGTCGAAAGCGGGCAGGGCGTGGCCTTCCTGGTCACGCCGCCCAGCCCGGCGTTGCCGGATGCCGTCGACGAGAACTGCGTGCTGTTCGACCGCATCCAGGACCCCGGCAATGTCGGCACCCTGCTGCGCACCAGCGCGGCTGCGGGCATCAAACGGGTGTTTCTGGCTACGGGCACGGCGGCCGCCTGGTCGCCCAAGGTGCTGCGCAGCGGCCAGGGCGCGCATTTTGCGTTATCCATCCACGAACACATGGATTTGCAGGCACTGGCGCCGCGCCTGGGCGTGCCGCTGGTCGCCACCGCGCTGGACGGCGCGCAGGACCTGTATGCCGGGCGCCTGCCCGCGCGTTGCGCGTGGGTGTTCGGCCATGAAGGGCAGGGCGTGGCGGCATCGCTGCTGGCGGCTGCCCAGCTCAAAGTGCGCATCCCGCACGACATGGCCGCCGTGGAATCGCTGAACGTCGGTGCCGCCGCCGCCATCTGTCTGTTCGAACAGCGCCGCCAGGCGCTTGCCGCTGCCGCGGGCTGATTCGGTCCGCTCTTCGCTCCCTGCGCTTTACCGGGGCCTGTCCCCGCTTATACTTTCGCCTGCCCGGGACGTGACGCCGCTATTGACGGCGCGCCGCCCGCTATCGAGGAGGAAAGCGCATGAAGGGCTGGACCCGATTGACCCTGGCCGCGTCGGCGGCCGCGTTGTTGCTGGCAGGCTGCGCGGGGCCGCGCTACGGCGAGATCGCCGCGCAGATCCCCACCATCGAGGCCGGCAACGGCCGCATCTACGTCTACCAGCCCGCTCAGGCGGACGGCAGCGGTAGCGCCGCCGAACCCGCGATTCTGGTCGACGGCCGCAAGATCGGCCGCTCCAAGCCCGGCCGCTTCTTCTTCGTTGACCGCCCCGCAGGTAGGCATACGGTTGCCACCGCCACCGACAAGAAGGCGGGCAGGGCCGCCCTGGACGTGCCCGTGGACGTCGGCCAGACCCGCTATGTGCGCACCGAGGTCGTGTCGGGCACCCAGGTGCTGCGCCTGGAAGACGATGCCGACAAGGCGCAACAGGACATGGCGGGCTTGCGCTATTGGGGCGCGGGCTGGCGCGACCGCGAAAAGCTGCGTTACTGATCGACTTGAGGGGCCTGCCTGGGGCGCGTGCCGGGCAGGCGACAGGCTATTATTTTTTTGTAAAAAACTGTCGCACTTATATACTTCAGCCTTTTGTCATTCCGAGGTGTCCATGGCGTCATCGCAGGTCGTAAACAAGCGCGCAAGCCGGGCTGCCCGGTCGGGTGGCGCACTGCTGGCGGCCACCCTGTGCGCGGTTGCGCTGGGCGGCTGCATGTCCGTGAAATCGGAGAGGGTCAATCTTGTGCCGGTCGCGGCGTCGGAACCGGTCGGGTCGATCCAGCTGTCGCGTGCGGTCGTCGCCGTGTTGCCTAACGAGACGGTCGTGACGCTGGCTTCCGGTTCGCAATGGCAGCGTACCGGCGCGATATTGCAGGGCGATGTCTATCGTTCGCAAGGGGGGTTGTTCACCATCACCACGCGGCGCCAGAACGAAGCCTATCTGGTGGCGTCGTCGGGCAAGCTGGTGGGGTTCTACCTGCCGGGCGAGAGTTCATTCATGGCGTTGTCACGTCCCGTCAACCTGCCTGTGGAGATGCGGCAATGACGTGGCTGAAGGCGGTCATCGTGGTGCTTGCTACGGCGCTGCTTGCGGGTTGCGCAGGCAGCCGCTACCAGGCCTCGAGCGGGCGAATTCCGCCTATCGCGCAGGGCAGCGGCCGCATCTATTTCTATCAGCCCCAGCCGGAGATGATGTCGTCGGTGCAGCAGAAATTGCGTGTCAACGACGACGTGGTGGGGCGCAACAAACCGGGCAGCTTCTTTTTCGTCGACCGGCCTGCCGGCCGCTATACGGTCACCAACTTGTACTGGACCGGCGATGGCGTGAGTTTCATGCTCGATGCCGGCCAGACCCGTTATGTGCGCATCCGTGCCGAATCGCTGGGCAGCACCAGTGCATCGGGCAAGCTGATGATGGACCTGGTCGATCCGCCCGAACTGGCCGAGACAGAAATGCGCCGACTGCGCTATTGGGGCGCGGCCTCGCCCGAACAGGTGCCTGGCCTGTAGTGCCGCGATAAGGAAACAGCATGAATCGCAGAACAGCGCTGTCGGTTGTCTTGGCGGCAGGGGTCTTGACGTTGGCGGGGTGTGCCGGGACCCGGTATGAGGACGCCAGTGCGAAGATCCCGCCGATCCCGCAAGGGCAGGGCCGCATCTATTTCTACCAGCTCCATCCGGACCTGATCTCCACACGCCAGCAGAAGCTGCGCGTCAATGACGTGGTGGTAGGTCGCAACAAGCCGGGCGGCTTCTTTTTCGTCGATCGTCCGCCCGGCAACTACGTGGTCACCAACTTGTACTGGACCGGTGATGGCGTGAGCTTCAAGCTGGAAGCGGGCCAGACCCGTTATGTGCGCTCCGAAGCGCCATCTCCCAGTGTCAAGACGACGACCTTGAGGGCGGCCCTGACGCTGGTCGATCCGCCTGACATCGCCGAGGCCGAAATGCGGCGGCTGCGCTACTGGGGCGCGGCATCGCCGGAACAGGTGCCAGGCCTGTAATCACACATAACAAGGAAAAATATGAAACGCGGGATCAGAATGTTGGCCGCCGTGGCCATTGCGGCAGGCGTGTTGGCGGGTTGCGGGGGCGCCCGGTATCGGGACGTGGCCGGGAACATACCCGTGATGGTGCCGGATACCGGCCGGATCTATTTCTATCAGCCGCCCGCGCCGGGCAGCGTGCTGTCCAGCCAGCCCTATCTGCGGCTCAATGGCCAGAAGGTCGGGCGGTCCAAGCCGGGCAGTTTCTTCTACATCAATCGACCGGCCGGTACCTACCGGGTCGACACCATGCGCGAGAACGACTTCCTGACCTTCGATCTGGCGCCGGGCCAGACGCGCTACGTGCGCTTGAGCATCGAGGGCGTGGGCGGCAATTCGTCCAGCGTGGGCACCCAGGCCATGCGGCTGGAAGATTCCGAGACGCTGGCGCAGCAGGAAATGGCGCCGTTGAAATACTGGGGGGCGGGGTCGCGCGACCGCGTCAAGCTGCGGCCTTGAACGAGGCGTGAGCGGCAGGCAGGCGTAGAACGAAAGTTCCCCGGCTATGCCTGGCCTGCAGTTCGCAGTGCAGTCAGTAGAAGATCCGGGCGCGCCATTGGCGCGCCCGGATCGTTTTCAGCCGCGGTCCAGGCCGACTTCCTGCAGCACCGTGGTCGAGATCTCTTCGATCGACTTGGTGGTGGTGGACAGCCACGAGATGCCTTCGCGGCGCATCATGCGTTCGGCTTCGGCGACTTCGTAGCGGCATTGCTCGAGCTGCGCGTAGCGGCTGTTGGGGCGGCGTTCGTTGCGCACCTCGGACAGGCGTTCGGGCTGGATCGACAGGCCGAACAGCTTGGAGCGATGCGGCGCGATGGTCGAGGGCAGGGTGCCGCGCTCGAAGTCGTCGGGCGTCAGTGGGAAGTTGGCGGCCTTGATGGCGTACTGCATGGCCAGGTAGAGACTGGTGGGAGTCTTGCCGCAGCGCGAGACGCCCACCAGGATGACGTCGGCCTGGTCCAGCTGGTTCACGAACTGGCCGTCGTCGTGCGCCAGGCTGAAGTTGATGGCGTCGATGCGGTTGCGGTACTTTTCAGAATTGGCCTGCATGTGCGAGCGGCCGATGGAATGGCTGGATTTGAGCCCCAGCGCCTGCTCGATGTGGCTGACGAAGGTGCCGAACAGGTCCAGGAAAATTCCGTTCGCCTGGCGAACACGGGCCAGGATATCGGGATTGACCAGGGTGCTGAACACGATGGGCGGTACCCCGGCTTCCAGGGCGCTGCGATCGATGCGCCCGGCGACTTCGGCGGCTTTTTCCAGCGTGTCGACAAACGGCAGCCGCACAGGCTTGAAATTGACTTCTTCAAACTGGGAAAGCACTGACTGGCTGAAGGTTTCCGCAGTGATGCCGGTGCTGTCGGAAACGATGTATACCGTGCGTACGATCGGGGTAGATGTCATGTGTAAAAAATTCCAACCAGGCAGATGGCCGACTGTGCTCGTACGAGTACAATCAGGCCCCTATAAGTCACCCCAAGGGCGGTCCAAGGCCAGTTTGGTCAGCGCAGTCGGATCGGCAATTTCCGGGCAGTTGCCGGGCGCCGAATCTGCATTGACCAAACTCGCTTTCATTCCATTGTAAAAGGTGACTTCAATGTCGTATGTTGTTTTGTTCGAGCAGCTCCGCATGACGGACGTGGACTCGGTAGGAGGCAAGAACGCATCACTAGGCGAAATGATCAGCCAGCTGTCTGGCGCGGGCGTCCGCGTACCGGGCGGCTTTGCCACGACCGCTGATGCTTTCCGCGACTTCCTCAAGGCCTCGGGCCTGGATAAGCGCATCGCCGAACGCCTGACCACGCTGAACCCCGAAGACGTCCGCGAACTGGCCAACGCCGGTGGCGAAATCCGCCAATGGATCGTCGACGCGCCGTTCTCGTCCGAATTCGAAGCACAGATCCGCGAAGCCTTCGCCAAGCTCGACGCTGATGGCAAGGGCTCGTTCGCCGTGCGTTCGTCCGCCACCGCCGAAGATTTGCCCGACGCCTCGTTCGCCGGCCAGCAGGAAACCTTCCTGAACGTGGTCGGCATCGACGACGTGCTGGACAAGATCCGCCACGTGTTCGCCTCGCTGTACAACGACCGCGCCATTTCCTATCGCGTGCACAAGGGCTATGCCCACGCCGATGTGGCCCTGTCGGCCGGCATCCAGCGCATGGTGCGTTCCGACAAGGGCAGCGCCGGCGTGATGTTCACCATCGACACCGAATCGGGCTTCCAGGACGTGGTGTTCATCACCTCGTCGTATGGCCTGGGCGAAACCGTGGTGCAGGGCGCCGTCAACCCCGACGAGTTCTACGTCTTCAAGCCCACGCTGGCCCAAGGCCACTTCCCCATCGTCGGCCGCCGCATCGGTTCGAAGCTCATCAAGATGGAATTCGACCCCGAGCGTCCGGAAGGCCGTGCCGTGCGCACGGTGGACGTGCCCGTGTCCGAGCGCAACCGCTACTCGCTGACCGACGACGAGGTCAATGAACTGGCCCGCTACGCCGTCATCATCGAAAAGCACTACGGCCGCCCGATGGACATCGAGTGGGGCCGCGACGGCGTCGACGGCAAGATCTACATTCTGCAAGCGCGCCCGGAAACGGTGAAGTCGCAGCAGGGCGCCAACGACGTGCAGCAGCGCTACCGCCTGAAGGCCACCGGCCAGGTCCTGATCACCGGCCGCGCGATCGGCCAGAAGATCGGCGCGGGCCCGGTGCGCGTGGTCGGCGACATCTCCGACATGGACAAGGTGCAGCCCGGCGACGTGCTGGTCACCGACATGACCGACCCCAACTGGGAACCCGTCATGAAGCGCGCCTCGGCGATCGTGACCAACCGCGGTGGCCGTACCTGCCACGCGGCCATCATCGCGCGTGAACTCGGCATTCCGGCCGTGGTGGGTTGCGGCAACGCCACCGACCTGCTCAAGGAAGGCCAGGCCGTGACCGTGTCGTGCGCTGAAGGCGACGAAGGCCGCATCTATGACGGCCTGATCGAAACCGAAGTCGAGGAAGTGCGCCGCGGCGACATGCCCGCCATCGATCTGAAGATCATGATGAACGTGGGCAACCCCCAGCTGGCGTTCGACTTTGCCCAGATCCCCAACGGCGGCGTGGGCCTGGCTCGCCTGGAATTCATCATCAACAACAACATCGGCATCCACCCGAAGGCGGTGCTGGACTACCCGAACGTCGATGGCGAACTGAAGAAGGCCGTGGAATCGGCGGCTCGCGGCCATGCCAGCCCGCGCGCGTTCTTCGTCGAGAAGATGGCCGAAGGCGTGGCCACCATCGCGGCGGCGTTCTACCCGAAGCCGGTCATCGTGCGCATGTCGGACTTCAAGTCCAACGAGTACCGCAAGCTGGTCGGCGGTTCGCGCTATGAGCCCGAGGAAGAGAACCCCATGCTGGGCTTCCGCGGCGCGTCGCGCTACATCGCCGAAGACTTCGCCGAGTGCTTCCGCATGGAATGCGAAGCCCTCAAGAAGGTGCGCGATGACATGGGCCTGACCAACGTCGAGATCATGGTGCCGTTCGTGCGTACGCTGGGTCAGGCCGAGAAGGTCGTGAACCTGCTGGCCAAGCACGGCCTGGCGCGCGGCGAAAACGGCCTGAAGCTGATCATGATGTGCGAAGTGCCGTCCAACGCCATCCTGGCCGACGAGTTCCTGCAATTCTTCGACGGCTTCTCGATCGGCTCGAACGACATGACCCAGCTGACGCTGGGCCTGGACCGCGATTCGGGCATGGAACTGTTGGCCGCCGATTTCGACGAACGCGACGAAGCCGTGAAGTTCATGCTGCGCCGTGCGATCAAGGCTTGCCTGGCCGCCAACAAGTACGTGGGTATCTGCGGCCAAGGCCCCAGCGACCACCCGGACTTCGCGCAGTGGCTCAAGGACGAGGGCATCCTGTCGATGTCGCTCAACCCGGACACCGTTGTCGATACGTGGCAGCGCCTGGCCAAGCAGTAATCGCCAGCCGCTCTTAAAAACCCGCGCCGTTTTCGGCGCGGGTTTTTTTATGGCGGTTCGTGTCTGTTCCAGGCACTGCGTTTACGGCGGTTGCACGTTTGCGGGGCGCGCGCCGGGGGACCGGGTTCAGGCCCCGTTGGGCGGGACCCTGAAGCGTTCGATGATGCGTTTCTCGGCGCGTGCCAGCCTGGCGCGCACGGCGGTCACCCAGCGTCGCAGCCGCCCGCCGGGACGGTCTGGCGGCAAGTTCATGGCGGTCTGTTCGGCCGGGGCACGTTGGGGGGAAGGCGGGGTGTCGTTGTGCATGGCCAGGATGGTCGGCGATGGGTTAGCATCCGTAAAGTTGACTTTAATGGCATGATTAGTCAGAAAAACTGATGCGTAACCTCAACCTGGACCAGATCCAGACCCTGGTGGCCATTGCTGACCTGGGCACGTTCGCCGCGGCGGCGCAGGCCTTGCACCTGGCTCCGCCGACGATCAGCCTGCACGTGAAAGAGCTGGAAGCGCGCTTGCAGGTCGCGCTGGTGGCGCGCGGACGCCGTCAGGCCGAGTTGACGCCCGCAGGCCTGGCGCTGGTGCAAGCGGGCCGCAAGCTGCTGTCGGCCAGCGATGACCTGGTCGACCTGGTGCGCCGCTGCGCGGCAGGCGGTGGGGGCGTGGTGAGGGTAGGGGTGTCCGCCGGGGTGGGGATGCGGCGGCTGCCGCTGATGCTCGACGCGCTGGGGCGGCGCAACCCGGGGGTGGAGCTGAAGCTCGAAGCCGTGGGCTCTGCCGAGGCGATGCTGCGCTTGCAGGCCGATACGCTGGATATCGCCATCGTCGCCAGCCCGCAGCCGGCCGCGGCGCGGGTGACGCTGGCGCCTTGGCGCAGCGATCCCATGGTGGCGCTGGTGCCGCCAGACTGGGAAGCGCCGGAGACGGTGACGCCCGAATGGCTGTCGACCCGGCGTTGGGCGTCCTTTGCGCCGGGCACGCAGATGCACGGCTTGATTGCATCCTGGTTCGGACAGGCCGGGCTGAATCCGCGGCCCTACCTGGCGCTGAGCTACCCCGAGGCCTTGAAGCGGTTGGCCGCGGCGAACCAGAGCGTGGCGATCCTGCCGCTGGAAGAGGTGGGCGATGAGCCGGACCGGGTACGCCCTTTGTCGCCGCCGCTCATGCGGCCGATGGCGCTGGCATACCGCAACGCACCGGCCCCTGGTGATGCCGTGAGCGCGGTGCTGGAGGTGCTGGCGGCGTTTGCGACGTAGGGGCCAGAAAGCGGCCAGAAAGGGGCCCGGCAGGAATCAGGCAAGGGCGCGGCCCGTCCTGCACCTGACTGCCCGAAGCCGGGCGGCCCGGCACTAGGCCGCCAGCGCTTCGCGTTCGATCAGTTCGCGCTTGCGGTCGATACCCCAGCGGTAGCCGGCCAGCGAGCCGTCGGTGCGCACCACGCGGTGGCAGGGAATGGCCAGCGCGATGTTGTTGGTGGCGCAGGCGCGGGCCACGGCGCGTACCGCGCTCGGGGCGCCGATGCGTTCGGCAATGTCGGTGTAGGTGGCGGTGGCGCCCACGGGGATGTCGCGCAGGGCTTCCCAGACGCGGCGCTGGAAGGCCGTGCCGCGCACGTCCAGCGGCAGGTGCAGGCCTACCGAGGGATTTTCGACGAAGCCGACCACGGCGGCCATCCATTGCTCGAATTCGCGGTCGGCGCCGATCAGCCGGGCCGCCTTGAAGCGGTCTTGCAGGTTGCGCACGAGTTGTTCGGGGTCGTCGTGCAGGGCGATCTCGCAGATGCCGGTATCGCTGGCGGCCACCAGCAGCGCGCCCAGCGAGCACTGGCCGACCGCGAAGCGGATCTCGACGCCCGCGCCGTCCTTGCGGAAGGCCGTAGGCGTCATGCCCAGGATGGCGGGCGCAGCTTCGTAGAAGCGGCCGCTGGAATTGAAGCCCGCGCCGTACATGGCGTCGGTGACGCTGGCGCCTTGCCGCAATTGCTGGCGCGCGCGGTCGGCGCGCAGCGCGGTGGCGTAGGCCTTGGGGGTGATGCCCGTGGCCGCCTTGAAGATGCGGTGGAAATGGAAGCGGCTCATGCCGGCCTGTTCGGCCAGCGTGTTCAGGTCGGGCGGCTGTTCAGCTTCAAGCGCGCGGCAGGCGCGTTCGACGGCGGCGGCGTGCTGTTTGCTCAAGGGGGCGGCTTGGGTCATGAGGGGCTCCAGGGCGCGGGAATCGACGCGCTTTTGGGTATGTTCTCAAAGGCCGCCCCGTGCCGCACTCCGGTTGTTGCGGGCGGGCCCGCCGACCAGGGGCGCCGCCGGGCAGGGGATTCAGGCCGGCGCGTAGGCATCCAGGAAGCGGCGCACCAGTTCGCCAGAGACGGGCGTGGCGCGCACGTTGGCCGACAGCCCGGGCACGTCGAGGTTTTCGGCGGCATAGCGGCGGCCGAAGCGTTCGAGGTGGGCGCGGACGAAGTCGGGGCCGAATTCGGGGTGGAATTGGGTCGAGAAGATGTTGCGGCCGATGCGGATCATCTGGTGCTCGTCGAGGTCCGAGCGCGCCAGCACGGCCGAGCCGGGCGGCGGCTGCAGCACGGTCTGGGCATGCAGCATCTGGGCGGGGAAGGTGGGCGGCAGGCCGGCCAGCAGCTTGTCGCCGGCAGCGGCGGGCAGCAGTTCGACGGTCTGGGTGCCGACTTCGCGGCCGGCGGGGTTGTAGCCGACCTTGCCGCCCAGCGCGTGGGCCAGCAACTGGTGGCCGTAGCAGACGCCGAACATGGGCAGGCCGGCGGCGGCGGCTTCGCGCAGCCAGGCGGCGGTGTCTTCGCTCCAGGGTTCCAGGTCGGTGACCATGGCGGGCGAACCGGTGATGAGGGCGGCGCGGTATTGGTCAGGCGCGCGGGGGCGTTCGCCGTTGTGGACGGCGACGACTTCGAGGGCGTCGGATGCCAGGCCGGAGGCCCGGGCAAGTTGTTCGGCATAGCCGCCGAACTGGCTCTTGAGCGTGTCGTCCGGATCGCCCGTGTGCAGGATGAGGACGGGGCGGACTGAGGGTATTGCAGCGGTCATGGAGGCTTATGCGTTGAAGATGCCGGGCGCCGGAGTCGGGCCGGATGGCGAACGCCAGCGCACATCATAATCCAGGCGATTGTCCGGGATGGGGGCGGATGGCCCCCGTTGTGTCCTGGAAATCCGTACAATCCGCTGAACGACTCATCCTTTCAGGCGAATTCGACTATGTGGATATGGCTGGGACTGGCCGCGCTGGCCCTTATCGGGGAATTGGCGACGGGAACGTTCTACTTGCTGCTGGTGGCGCTGGGACTGGCCGCCGGCGGTGTCGCGGCATGGCTGCTGGCGGGCCTGGAATGGCAACTGGTGGCCTGCGGCGTGGTGCTGTTGCTGGGCCTGTTGCTGCTGCGCAAGACGCGCGTGCTGAAAAAGCGCGAGGTCAACGCCGCCCGCAACGCCGACGTCAACCTGGACATCGGCCAGACCGTCAAGGTGGAAGCCTGGGCGGCCGACGGTTCGGCGCGCGTCTGGTATCGCGGCGCGCACTGGCAGGCGCAACTGGCCGAGGGCCAGCCCGCCCATGCCGGCGAGCACGTCATTACCGAAATGCGCGGCACATGCCTGGTCCTGACGCCCAAGGGCGACCTGGCCGGGGTCGCGCACTGACAAGGATTCCCCACGAAGGCATACCCCCAATAAGGAACCCCCGCACGGCCAGTCGGTCTTGCCGCGCGGGCGGCTTCCACGCAAGACCCAGGCCCGCCCCAGGCGGCGCCGGCCGCAGCAGGCGCCCTGGCTATCGCGGGCAGGAGCGCCACCGCATTCACCCCAGAAGAGGCTCTACATCATGATCGATACTTCCACTATCGTCCTGCTCGTCATCGTCGCGCTGGCGATCCTGATCGTCATCCGGGCGATCGCCATCGTCCCCCAGCAGCATGCCTGGGTGGTCGAACGACTGGGCAAGTTCGACCGCGTGCTGTCGCCGGGCGCCGGCTTCGTGATTCCGTTCATCGAACGCGTGTCCTACAAGCATTCGCTCAAGGAAATCCCGCTGGACGTGCCGAGCCAGGTCTGCATTACGCGCGACAACACCCAGCTGCAGGTGGACGGCGTGCTGTACTTCCAGGTGACCGACCCGATGCGCGCTTCGTACGGTTCGTCGAACTACATCTCGGCCATCACGCAGCTGGCGCAGACCACGCTGCGCTCGGTGATCGGCAAGATGGAACTGGACCGCACCTTCGAAGAGCGCGATTCCATCAACAGCAACATCGTCTCGTCACTGGACGAGGCCGCGCTGAACTGGGGCGTGAAGGTGCTGCGTTATGAAATCAAGGACTTGACCCCGCCCAACGAGATCCTGCGTTCGATGCAGGCGCAGATCACCGCCGAGCGTGAAAAGCGCGCGCTGATCGCGGCCTCCGAAGGCCGCCGCCAAGAGCAGATCAACATCGCCACCGGTGAACGCGAAGCCGCCATCGCCCGTTCGGAAGGCGAGAAGCAGGCCCAGATCAACCAGGCCCAGGGTGAAGCCGCCGCAGTGCTGGCCATTGCGGAAGCCACCGCCAAGGCCATCACGCAAGTGGCCGACGCGGTGCGCCAGCCGGGCGGCATGGAAGCCGTGAACCTGAAGGTGGCCGAGCGCTACGTCGAAGCCTTCGGCAACGTGGCCAAGGAAGGCAATACGCTGATCTTGCCGGCCAACCTGGCGGATGTCGGCGGCATGATCGCGTCCGCCATGACCATCGTGAAGTCCACCCGCAACACCTGACCCGCGCGCCGCAAGGCGCACCGCCCATGATCGCTCCCGTTCATTTGCTGTCGATAGCAGTGCTGGCGGGGGTGCTCTCGCTCTGCGTGCTGGGGTCCCTGGCACGCAGCGGCATGGCGGGGATACCCGAGACCATACGCGCCAACCTGCTCACGCTGTTGGCGTTTTTTTTATTCGGCCTGCAGGTGACCGAGGCGCCGCGCTGGCTGTCCATCCTGCTGCCCAATGCGCTGATCGGCCTGGCGCTGTGCGCCTACTACACCGGCATCCGCCGCCTGATGGGGCAGCGCGTGCCGCGGCGCCTGATGCTGCTGGCCTGCGCCGCCGCCTGGCTGGTGGTGGCTGGCTATACCTATATCGACAGCCAGGTGGCGCCGCGCATCGTGGCAATGTCGACGCTGCAGATGGGTTTCATGTTCGCGGTCGCCATGGGGGTGCGCCGCGGCATGCCGGTGAACCGCTCGCGCTACAGCTACTACTTCGTGTGGTCGGTGGCGATGATCTCGGGCCTGACCTGCGGGCTGCGGTCGCTGGTGTTTGCGTCGGGCGTGGCGCCCGCCGAATCGCTGCTGGCGCCCACCGCCTGGAACATCCTGTTCATGACGCTGGGCGTGCTGGCAATGCCTTGCCTGACGCTGGGCACCATCATGATCATCCACGACCGCATGCTGGCCGAGCGCGAGCAAGAGGCCAGCACCGATTTCCTGACGGGTCTGATGTCGCGCAAGGCGTGGTGGCTGCAGGCCGAGCGTTACTGCGCCCAGGCGCTGCGCACGCGCCGGCCGCTGGCGCTGATGGTGCTGGACATCGACCATTTCAAGCGCATCAACGACACCCATGGCCATGCCGCGGGCGACGCCGTGCTGCGCCATTTCGGCCTGCTGGCCACCGCCACGCTGCGCACGGGCGACCACGTGGGCCGGGTAGGGGGCGAGGAATTCAGCGTGCTGTTCGCCGACATGCGCAGCGACGCGGTGATGGACGTGGCGGACCGGCTGCTGGATTCGGTGCGGCGCACGCCCTGTGCGCACGGCGGCAGCACGATCGCGTATACGTTCAGTGCGGGGGTGGTGGATTGGCTGCCCGGTGAGAACCTGCAAGCCTGTTTCGAGCGCGCCGACCGGATGCTGTATGCGGCCAAGCAGGCCGGGCGCAACCGGGTCGTGGGGCCGGGCGGCGCGGTCGTGGAGCTGCCCGCGCTGCCGGCGGCGGCCTAGAGGGTGTCGACAGGCCGGGGTCAGTCGGCCTTGCGGGGGGCGCGGGTGTCGTGCTTCATGATGCGTTCTTTCTCGCGCTGCCAGTCTTTTTCGCGCGCCGTATCGCGCTTGTCGAACAGCTTCTTGCCGCGGCCCAGCGCGAAGTCCAGCTTGATGCGGCCGTTCTTGTAGTGCAGGTTCAGCGGCACCAGGGTGTAGCCGCGCTGTTCGACCTTGCCGATCAGCTTGCTGATTTCCTCGGCCTTGAGCAGCAGCTTGCGCGTGCGCATGGCATCGGGGTGGATGTGGGTGGACGCCGTGGGCAGGGGGCTGACGTGCATGCCCAGCAGGTACAGTTCGCCGTCTCGCACGATGACGTAGCTTTCCTTGAGCTGCACGCGGCCATCGCGGATCGCCTTGACTTCCCAGCCTTGCAGGACCAGGCCAGCCTCGTAGCGGTCTTCGATGAAATAGTCGTGCGTGGCCTTGCGGTTATCGATAATGCTCATCTTGTTTTGCCCATCTTTCTTGGCCCATCTTGTTGGGGCGGCCGACGTGTTGGTCGAATTTTTGTCGACTGGAAGATCGATGCTGACGTTGGCTTTGCAGCCGACTCGGCGATCGTCTGTCTACCGCCGTTTTGGCCTGGAGGGCGCGGTGCCGGTAAAATCCTGTCATTCTAGCCATTTGCGATAGTCGATGCACAAAGTACAGCGATCCGTCCTGGTGCCTTACAGCGCCGCCCAGATGTTCGACCTGGTGGCCGACGTGGAAAAGTACCCCGAGTTCATGCCGTGGTGTGGCGGCGCCGAGGTGCAGACCCGCGACGAACACGGCATGCAGGCCTCCATCCTGATCAGTTTCGCGGGGATGAAGCAGCGCTTCACCACGCGCAACACGCACGTCTATCCGGACCGCATCGATCTGGAACTGGTCGACGGCCCGTTTTCCAGCCTGGTGGGGCATTGGGAATTCCAGCCCCTGGCCGAAGACGCGTGCAAGGTCTTGTTCACCATGGAATACGCGTTCTCGAACCGTGCGCTTGAAATGGTGGTGGGGCCGGTGTTCAACCGCATCGCCACCAGCTTCATCGATTCGTTCACCAAGCGGGCGCAGGCCAAGTATGGCGAATGAGGCATCCGCCGATGGCCTGATCGGCGTCAGCGTCTGTTATGCCTTGGCCGCCCAGGTCTGGCTGCGCGAACTGCGCCTGCCGGCCGGGTCGACGGTTGCCGATGCGCTGCAGGCCAGCGGCTTTGCACAGGCCTTTCCGGTGGTGCAACCCTGGGAGCGGGGCGTGGGCGTGTTTGGCCGCGCGGCCGAGCCGCAGACGCTGCTGGCTGACGGCGACCGGGTCGAGATCTACCGCGGCCTGTCGTTCGACCCGAAGGAATCACGCCGCCGCCGCGCCGAACACCGGCGCGCCAAGACTGCCCGCAACGGGCGGGTGCGGCCGGCCGGGCTGCTGTAGCGAAGGCGCGCGGGGCGGCGCCTGGCGCCGTCATCCGTGCAGGCGGGGCCGCGCCGCCGCCACATTGTCATCAATAGGACAAATTCCGCCGCCGCTTCCGGCGTAACATTATCGTCACCGCACTTACGTTTACGTCAACGTCATGTCAAAATCGGCAGGCTGGCGTTCACGAGACGGCAGCAACGCCAACAGACAATACCCATAACACCAGGAGACAGGCTGTGGACTTGGAACTGACCGACGAGCAGCGCGCGTTCGCGCAGGCCGCGCGCGACTACGCGCAAGGTGAACTGGCGCCCCACGCGGCGCGCTGGGACGCCGAAGGCATCTTCCCCAAAGACGCGTTTGCGCGGGCCGGCGAAATGGGCTTTTGCGCCATCTACGCCAGCGAAGACATCGGCGGCCTGGGCCTGCCGCGCCTGGACGCCACGCTGGTGTTCGAGGAAATGGCCGCGGTGGACCCGTCGACCACGGCCTTCCTGACGATCCACAACATGGCCACCTGGATGGTGGGCAAGTGGGGCCAGCCGGCCCTGCGCGAAGCCTGGGGGCCGCTGTTGGCCAGCGGCCAGAAGCTGGCCTCGTACTGCCTGACCGAGCCGGGCGCCGGGTCCGACGCCGCGTCGCTGTCCACCCGCGCGCAGCGCCAGGGCGAGCACTACGTGCTCAATGGCGCGAAGGCCTTCATTTCGGGCGGCGGCGATACCGACCTGCTGGTGGTAATGGCCCGCACGGGCGGCGAGGG
Source organism: Achromobacter deleyi (assembly GCF_902859705.1). Lineage (GTDB taxonomy): Bacteria > Pseudomonadota > Gammaproteobacteria > Burkholderiales > Burkholderiaceae_B > Achromobacter > Achromobacter deleyi. The sequence continues at coordinate 48,748 of NZ_CADIJO010000034.1, forward strand.
CGCGGGCGGCATCAGCGCCTTTGCCGTGCCTGCCGACAGCGAGGGCATCAGCTACGGCCGCAAGGAAGAAAAAATGGGCTGGAACAGCCAGTCCACCCGGCCCATCGTGTTCGAGAACGTGCGCGTACCGGCGGCCAATCTGCTGGGGGAAGAAGGCGAAGGCTTCAAGATTGCCATGAAGGGCCTGGATGGCGGTCGCATCAATATCGGCACCTGCTCGGTGGGCGCGGCGCAGGGCGCGCTGGACGCGGCCCGGCGCTACATGGACGAGCGGCGCCAGTTCAACCGCCGCCTGGCCGAGTTCCAGGCGTTGCAGTTCAAGCTGGCCGACATGGCCACCCATCTGGTGGCGGCGCGCCAGATGGTGCGGCTGGCGGCCTGCAAGCTGGATGCGGGCGCGCCGGATGCGGCCACCTATTGCGCGATGGCCAAGCGCTTTGCCACCGACATGGGGTTCCAGATCTGCCTGGATGCCCAACAGATCCACGGCGGTTACGGCTACCTGCGGGACTATCCCTTGGAGCGTCTGGTGCGCGATACTCGCGTACATCAGATTCTGGAAGGGACCAACGAGATCATGCGTGTGATCATCGCCCGCCAATTGTTGGAAAAAGGAGCCGACATAAGATGACTGCACCGGTGCTGTTCGAAGAAAGAACCGCTGCCAACGGGATGCGCTTCGGGATTGCGACGCTGAATTCGCCGCAGACCCTGAACGGCCTGTCGCTGGACATGGTGGACCTGCTGGCCGAGCGCCTGGATGCCTGGGCGCGCGACCCGGGCCTGGCGCTGGTGGTGCTGCAGGGCGCGGGCGAAAAGGCCTTCTGCGCCGGCGGCGACCTGCACGGCCTGTACCGCAGCATGACCGAGAACGCGGGCAAGGGCCCGTGGGGCAATGCCTACGCGCGCCGCTTCTTCGAGCACGAATACCGGCTCGACTACCGCATCCACAGCTACCCCAAGCCGGTGCTGTGCTGGGGCCACGGCATCGTCATGGGCGGCGGTATCGGCCTGATGATGGGCGCCAGCCACCGGGTGGTCAGCGAGACCTCGCGCCTGGCGATGCCGGAAGTGTCCATTGGTCTGTTCCCCGACGTGGGCGGCAGCTGGCTCTTGAACCGCATGCCGGGCCGCACCGGCGTGTTCCTGGCCCTGACGGGCGCGCAGCTGAGCACCGCCGACGCATTCTTCGCCGGGCTGGCGGATTTCCGCCTGAACCACGAAGACTGGCCCAAGCTGCTCGAGTCGCTGCAAGAGCAACCCTGGGCCGGCCAGGCCACGGGCGGCGCCGAAGACGCGATTCCGCCGCGCTCGATCAACGACGGCCTGCTGCGCCGCGCGCTGACCGCGCTGGAACCGCAGACCCCGCTGGAAGTGGGCAACCTGCGCCAGCATTCGTTCCTGATCAACAGCGTATGCAGCGGCAACCGCCTGGACGAGATCGTCGAAGAACTGGCCGCCCTGAAAGACCACGCCGACCCCTGGCTGGCGCGCGCCGCGAAGACCATGCTGGCCGGTTCGCCGGGGTCGCTGCGCCTGTCGTTCGCGTTGCAGCAGCGCATGCGGCTGCGGTCGCTGGACGACGTGTTCCGCGCCGAATACGTGGCGGCGCTGCATTGCACGACGCAGGGCGACTTTGCCGAAGGCATCCGCGCGCTGCTGATCGACAAGGACAAGAATCCGCGCTGGAACCCGGCGTCGCTGGACATGGCCACCGAGGCCTGGGTGCAGCGGTTCTTCGATGAACCCTGGCCCGCCGGCCAGCCGCATCCGCTGGACGACCTGGGCAAGGAAGGCCGCTGATCTTCGCCTGCCGCGCTCGCGCGGCAGGCCCGCATTACGCAGCACACGATGATTTCATACCTACAGCAATAGCAACAGGAGACAGGACATCATGAGCAGTATCGCGTTTATCGGTTTGGGCAACATGGGCTCGCCCATGGCGTTGAATCTGGTCAAGGCCGGCCACAGCCTGACGGTGTTCGACCTGGTGCCGGCCGCAGTCAAGGTCTTGACCGATGCGGGGGCCAAGGCGGCCGCATCGGCGTCGGAAGCCGTCAAGGGCGCCGACGTCGTGATTTCGATGCTGCCCGCCAGCAAGCACGTCGAAGGCCTGTACCTGGGTGAAGACCTGCTGGGCAAGATTTCGTCTTCCGCGCTGGTCATCGAGTGCAGCACCATTGCGCCGGATTCGGCTCGCAAGGTGGCGCAGGCGGCCGAAGTGCGCGGCATCGCCATGATCGATGCGCCGGTGTCCGGCGGTACCGGCGGCGCGGCAGCCGGTACGCTGACCTTCATCGTGGGCGGCCAGGTCGCCGCGCTGGAACGCGCCCGCCCGGTGTTGGAAAAAATGGGCAAGAACATCTTCCATGCCGGCCCGGCAGGCGCCGGCCAGGTGGCCAAGATCTGCAACAACATGCTGCTGGGGATCCTGATGGCCGGCACGTCCGAGGCGTTGGCGCTGGGCGTGGCCAACGGGCTGGACCCCAAGGTGCTGTCGGACATCATCGCCAAGAGCTCGGGCCGCAACTGGGCCACCGAACTCTACAACCCGTGGCCCGGCGTGATGGAACACGCGCCGGCCTCCAAGGGCTATGCCGGCGGTTTCGGCGTGGACCTGATGCTCAAGGACCTGGGCCTGGCGGCCGAAGCCGCGCTGTCGGCGCGCGCCTCGATTCCGCTGGGCGAGCTGGCGCGCAACCTGTATTCGCTGCACAGCTCGGGCGGTTCGGGCAAGCTGGACTTCTCCAGCATCGTCAACCTGGTCAAACGCGAACAGGACTGACATGGCGGCGCATCCGTCTTTCGCGGACCCCGCCGAACGCGTCAAGGCCAGCTTCGACCAGCAGAGCATCATGCGGCTGATCGGGGCCAGCCTGGACGTGGTCGAGCCGGGCAGGGTGGACATCGTCCTGCCTTACCGGCAGGACCTGTGCCAGCAGAACGGCTTCCTGCATGCCGGCATCTCTACCACCATCGCCGATTCGGCCGGCGGCTATGCCGCCTTCAGCCTGTTCCAGCCGGGCGAAGACGTGCTGACCTCGGAGTTCAAGATGAACTTCCTGGCGCCCGCCAAGGGTGACCGCTACGTGGCCAGCGGCCGCGTGGTCAAACCGGGCAAACGGCTGTCGATCTGCCAGGTCGAGGTGCATGCGTACGAGGGCGAACAAGCCACGCTTTGCGTGATAGGCTTGCTCACCGCGGTGCGCGTGACGCCGCGCTGATCTGCTTGCGGCGGGCGTCCGCCGCAAGCTTTGTCGCGCCTTGAACAGGTCTTCGGCAATGCCCTCGAAAGAACACCACCGCATCTTCCGCAGCAACTGGCTGCGCGCCGCCGTCCTGGGCGCCAATGACGGCATCGTGTCCACCGCCAGCCTCATCACCGGTGTCGCCGCGGCGCAGGCCACGCACGGCGCGGTGCTGACCTCGGGCCTGGCCGGCCTGGTGGCAGGCGCCTTGTCGATGGCCGCGGGCGAATACGTGTCGGTGCGGTCGCAGGCCGATACCGAGGCCGCCGACCTGCGTCTTGAGCAACGTTCGCTCAAGCGCAATTCCGACGAAGAACTGGAAGAACTGATCGGTATCTACGTGGACCGGGGCCTGTCGCCGGACCTGGCCGAACAGGTGGCGCGGCAACTGACGCGCCACGATGCGCTGGACGCCCACGCGCGCGACGAGCTTGGCATTTCGGTGCACAACCGCGCCCGTCCGGTGCAGGCCGCCGTGGCCTCGGCCGCGTCTTTCGCGGGCGGGGCGGCATTGCCGCTGGCCGTGGCCGCGGTGACGCCCATGCCGCATTTGATTCTGTGGGTGATCGGCGCGTCGGTGGCCTGTCTGGCCGCCCTGGGCGCGTTGGCGGCGGGCGCCGGGGGCGCGCCCAAGGGGCCGGCGGCGCTGCGCGTGACCATCCTGGGGGCGTTGGCGATGGCGGCCACCGCGGGGGTGGGCGCCTTGTTCGGCACGGTGGTGTAAAGCCCGGCCGGCGCCGGAATTACGGCGTGATCGAATAGGGCAGCGGTTGGGCCGCAATGCGCGGGCCGTCGGCCGCGCCCAGCCGCAGGTCGCCTTCAGGCAGTGCGGCCAGCGTGGTTTCGAACAGCACCGACACCCCGCCTTGCGTCGCGGCGGCATCGACGACGCGGCCGGTGGGTTCGCCCGGCTGGGTGGCATCGAACACGTCGGTGCCGGCCAGCGCGCCGCCGGCCAGCCCGGCGTCGGCGATGGTGCCGTAGGCCATGCGGCGCTTGACGGTGCCGCGGTAGTGGCTGCGCGCCACCACTTCCTGGCCGGGATAACAGCCCTTGGTGAAGCTCACGCCCTGGATCAGGTCCAGGTTGACCGTCTGCGGAATGAAGACGTCTTGCGTGGCCGTGGTGATCCAGGGGAGGCCGGCGGCCAGGTCGGCGGCGTGCCATTGCGCGGCGGGGGCCAGGCCCAGCGTGGCGGCCAGCGGCGCGGCGGCGGCCAGTTGTTCGTCAGAGGCGATCCACCACCAGCGCAGCGTGGCGTCGGCCGAGGGTGCGGCGATCCAGGTGCCGGACGGCAGGTCGACGCGCTGCCAGGCGCTGCGCGGCAAGGCGCCCGCAACGGCTTCCAGCGCGGCCGCCTGGGCGGCGTCGGCCTGTACGCCGGCCACATGCAGGGGGGCGGGGGCCAGCTTGACCTTGGCGCGCAGCACGAACATGGACAGGCGCTTGATCAGGGCGGCCGACAGGTCCTGGCGCACCAGGCCGTAGAGTTGCGGGGCGTCGTCGGCGGCGGGGGCGCCGCGCCACATCACCAGGGTGGCCAGCAGGCGGCCCTTGGCGGTGCAGTAGCCGGCCAGGCGGGCGGCGTCGACGGGCAGGCCGGTGACGTCTTGCGTCAGCTGGCCATGCAGGAAGGTCAGCGCGTCGGCGCCGGCAGCGGCGAATACGGAAAAATCTTCCAAAGGCGCGCATTGGGCGCAACCTTCCGCGCGCACAGGGATCGAAGAATAGAAAGCATGCATGGCGGCAAAGGCCCGTGACTCGTCATCAAAGGCTTGATGATAGCCGCCTTCCCCCTGATAGAGGCCCATGTCCTGGACAGGCACAGGGGCGCAATACGCGCTCTGGCCCTGGTTTGGCCGCGACAGGGCCGCGCGATCCATTAAACTCCCCACACTTATGAAGAAGCGACTCCGTTTTTACGTCCTGTGGTCTTTCCTGCTGCTCGTGCTGGCTGCCGCCGCCGCGGTCGGCGCCGCCTGGAGCTGGATGCACCGACCCCTGCATCTGTCGGCCGACAGGATCGATTTCGTGGTGGACCCGGGCAGCAGCCCGCGCACCGTCGTGCGCGCGTTGAACGCCGCGGGCGTGCCCGTCTGGGAGCCCGGTTTTGTCTGGATGGCGCGGCTGACCGAGCAAGACAAATTGATCAAGGCCGGGGGCTACCAGGCCATCAATGGCGACACCCCCTGGCTGCTGCTGGAACGCATGGCGCGCGGCGACATGACCCAGCGCCAGATCACCTTCCTGGAAGGCTGGACCTTCCGCCAGATCCGCCAGGCGCTGCGCGAGAACCCGGACGTCAAGCAGACGCTGGGCGACATCAGCGATGAAGCGCTGATGGAACGCCTGGGGTCCGATATCAAGCATCCGGAAGGCCTGTTCTTTCCCGATACCTATATCTTCACGCCGGGCAGCACCGATTTCGACCTGCTGCGCCGCGCCTACCAGGAAGGCCAGCGCATCCTGGACGACACCTGGTCCAAGCGCCAGGCCGACCTGCCGGTGGCCACGCCCTATGAAGCGCTGGTGCTGGCGTCCATCATCGAAAAGGAAACCGGCCATGGGCCGGAACGCCGCCGCGTGTCGGGCGTGTTCACCAACCGCCTGAAGATCGGCATGCTGCTGCAGACCGACCCCACCGTCATCTACGGCATGGGCGACGCCTACCAGGGCCGCATCCGCAAGCGCGACCTGCAGACCGATACGCCCTGGAACACCTACACGCGTCCGGGCCTGCCGCCCACGCCCATCGCGGCACCCGGCCGGGCCGCGCTGCTGGCGGCGGTGCAGCCCGAACAGCATAAATTCCTGTTTTTCGTATCGCGGGGCAACGGCACCAGCGAGTTCTCGGTGAACCTGAACGAGCACAACCGCAACGTGTCCCGCTATATCCTGGGCCAGACCCCGGCGGGCCGCCCGGCCGCGACCACGCCGGCGCCTGCGGGC
>NZ_CADIJO010000035.1 GCF_902859705.1 Achromobacter deleyi
GCCCCGGCCGCCGCCGCCGTGACCCGCCTGGTGGCCCTGGCCGGCGCCGCCCGCGCCGCGCCCGGCAGCGATGCCGCGGCGATCCACGACGCACTGGCCGAGCAACAGCGGCCCGACCTGGACCCCCAACTGACCAACGCACGCGGCTTTCCGGTATTCAGCGCCCGTGCCGAGCACCTGGATATCGACGCCCTGCGCGAAGCCGCCCACGCCGACAAGGCCCCGCAGGCGGCGCGTTCGGATGACCGCCTGCGCGCCACGGCGCTTCTGTGCGAGGTGATTGAAACGCTGTCGCAAGAGGCCCGCGGCCACGTGCTGGACCACGGCACGCCGGAACGCGACCACGATTGGCCGCTGCTGCAGCTGGAACTGCTGCTGCCCGCGCAATGGCCGCAGGCCGCGCGCGACCACGCGCTGGAACAGGCCCGCGCGGCGGCCGTGTGGGTGCCCACGCGCCTGACCTTGCAGCTGCACAAGGCCGAAGACACGCTGGCCAGCGACAGCCTGCTGCGCCAACTGGCGCTGGAACCGCTTGCCGCGGACCGCGCCCCGCTGCGCATCGTGGCCGCGGCCGATTCCTATATTGATGCGAACGTGGTGCAGGACTGGGATGCCGGCGGCACCTTGGTCAGCACCGCCACGCCGCAAGGCCGCGTGCCCGGCGAGGCTGCCGCGGGCCTGCTGCTCGACCTGGCGCAGACCGCGCCGCCCGACGCCAAGAGCGCCCCGCCCGCCCTGCCGCCCGAAGGCGCCTTCGCGCTGACGCTGTCGGCCATGGCGCACCGCGCCACCGACGCCGACGCGCGCGGCGCCGCCAGCGAACCCATGCTGACCGAACTGGCCACCCACTTCCTGACCCAGCACGCGCGGCGCGCGGACGACATCCGTGCATTGGTCAGCGATGCCGACCACCGCGGCAGCCGGCCGCTGGAAGCCGCGGGGCTGGCCAGCACGCTGTTTCCCGCGCTGGACCCGAACCAGGATTGCCTGGCGGTCGGCACGGCCTGCGGCTACACCGGCGCGGCCGCGCATCTGCTGACCCTGGCCGTCGCGGGCCAGGCCAGCACGCAGGCCGAGGCGCCGGTGCTGGTTGTCATGACGCAAGACCCGGCGCTGCGCACGCTTGCGCTGGTGTCCCAACCCCTTTCCCCCTCCGCTTGACCCCTATAAAAACAGCCAAAATCATGCGTAGCCCTTCAGGTTTCTTCTCCGGTATTTCCAGCGCCATGAGCGAAGGCAGGCACTGGACCTCACGCGCGCTGGGCAACCCGCGCCTGTTCATGGCGATCGGCCTGATCGCCCTCGTCGTGTTCCTGTTCCTGTTTGCCGACACGGTCGAGATCGGCCTCGTGTGGGCGGGCATCGCGCTGGGGATCTTCCTGTTTCTCTGGCTGTGCGCCTTCCTGTGGCGCCGGCGCCGTGCGCGGCGTGCCAACAAGAACCTGGGCGATATGCTGGAGCAGCAGGTGCAGACGGGCGCGGCAGCCGCCAACCGCGGCGAGGTCGACGCGCTGCGCACGCGGCTGATCCAGGCGGTGCGCACCATCAAGACCTCGAAGATCGGGCAGGTGTCGGGCAACGAAGCCCTGTACGAGCTGCCCTGGTACATCGTGATCGGCAACCCGGCCGCGGGCAAGAGCAGCGCGGTCATCAATTCGGGCCTGCAATTTCCCTTCGCCGACAAGAACGGCGCGGCCGTGCGCGGCGTGGGCGGCACGCGCAATTGCGACTGGTTCTTCACCACCGAAGGCATTCTGCTGGATACCGCGGGCCGCTATTCGGTGCACGAAGAAGACCGCAACGAATGGATGGGTTTTCTGGACCTGCTCAAGCGCCACCGCCCCAAGGCGCCGATCAACGGAATCATCGTGGCGGCCAGCATCGACGAGCTGACCGGCGCGGGCCCCGAATTCGCGATCAACCTGGCCAAGAACCTGCGCCAGCGCGTACAGGAACTGACCGACCGGCTGGAAGTGTTTGCGCCGGTGTACATCATCTTCACCAAGGCCGACCTGATCTCGGGCTTCAGCGAGTTCTTCTCCGACAGCGACCAGCGCGAGCGCGACCGTGTGTGGGGCGCCACCCTGCCCTACGGCGCCGAAGAAAACCGCGACGTGCTGGCCCTGTTCGACGAGCGCTTCGACGAGCTGTACGAGGGCCTGAAGGAAATGGGCACGGCGCAGATTTCGCTGCGCAGCCGCAGCGACCTGCCGCCGGGGCTGTTGACCTTTCCGCTGGAATTCGCCGGCATCAAGCCCGCGCTGCGCACGTTCCTGTCGACGCTGTTCGAGACCAATCCGTTCCAGTACAAGCCGGTGTTTCGCGGCTTCTATTTCACCAGCGCCTTGCAGGAAGGCGTGTCGCAAAGCACGTCCACCGAGCGGCTGGCCGAGCGCTTTGACCTGCGGCCGGCGGCGCGCGGCCAGGCCCGCAACGTGTCGTCGCACAACGGCTTTTTCCTGCGCGACCTGTTTTCCAGCGTGATCTTCGCCGACAAGAAACTGGTGCGCCAGCACGCCAGCCCGGCCAAGACCCGCATGCGCTACGTGACCTTCTTCGGCCTGGTGCTGGCGCTGGGCCTGGTGCTGGGCGGCTGGAGCTGGTCGTACCTGGGCAACCGCCAGCTGGCGCAGAACGTGCAGGCCGACCTGGACAAGGTGGTGCGCCTGCAAAGCGAACGCACCGACCTGCAAAGCCGCCTGGAAGCCATGGAGATCCTGCAGGACCGCATCGAGCAGCTGGACCGCTATTCGTCCAGCCGGCCGTGGTCGCTGGGCCTGGGCCTGTACCAGGGCGACGTGCTCAAGGAACGCCTGCTGGCCGAGTACTACAACGGTGCGCGCCAGTTCATGCTGAGCCCGGTCAAGGCCAGCCTGGAAGACTTCCTGGCCAAGGTGGACATGTCCGGCGCCGCCGCAGCCGCTGGAGGCACGCCGCAACCGGCGCCGCAGGCCGCGCGCACGCCGCACAACCCGGGCGGCGACACGCTGTTCCAGGATGCCTCGCCGACCAATGCCGACGACGCCTACAACGCGCTCAAGACGTACCTGATGATGGCCAATCACCAGCACGTCGACCCCACCCACCTGTCCGACCAGATCACGCGTTTCTGGCGCGGCTGGCTCGAGACCAACCGCGGCGCCATGCCGCGCGACCAGCTGATCCGCAGCGGCGAGCGCCTGATCTCGTTCTACGTCAGCCGCGCGCCCGATGCCGGCTGGCCCCAGATCGATACCAACCTGGCCCTGGTCGAGAAGACCCGCGCCAGCCTGCGCGCCGTGATGCAGGGCATGCCGGCGCGCGAACGCGCCTACGCCACGCTGAAGGCCCGCGCCGCCACGCGCTTCCAGACCATGACGGTGGCGCGCATCGTGGGCGAGAACGACGCGGGCGTGGTGGCCGGCAGCTACGCCATCCCCGGCACCTTCACCCGCGAGGCCTGGGAACAGTACATCCAGCCCGCCATCAACGAGGCCGCCAAGAAGGAAGTGCAGACCAGCGACTGGGTGCTGGGCGTGAACGCACGCGACGACCTGACGCTGGACGGCAGCCCCGAGCAGATCCAGAAAAGCCTGGCGACGATGTACAAGACGGAATACGCCCAGGAATGGCAGAAGTTCCTGCGCGGCGTCACCATCAAGCCGTTCACCAGCTTCGAGCAGTCGGTGGGGGCCATGAACCGCCTGGGCGATCCGCAGACCTCGCCCATCGCCAAGCTGATCAACACCACCTACGAGCAGACCTCGTGGGACAACCCGTCGCTGATCAACGCCGGCCTGCAACAGGCGCAAAGCGGCGTGGTGGGCTGGTTCAAGCGCGTGATCCTGCGCCAGACCCCGCCCGCGCCCGCGGCCACCACCACGGCCAATGGCGAAGCGATTCCGATGGGGCCGGTGGGCCGCGAATTCTCGGATGTGGCCCGCCTGGTGGTCACGCGCGAGAACCAGTCGCTGCTGGGCAACTACATGGGCGCGCTGTCCAAGATCCGCACCCGCTTCAACCTGCTGAACAACCAGGGCGACCCCGGCCCGGGTTCGCTGATCCTGCTGCGCCAGACGCTGGAGGGCAAGGATTCGGAACTGGCCGACGCGCTAAAGCTGGTGGACGAGCAGATGCTGGCGGGCCTGTCGGCGACCCAGCGCGAAACGCTGCGTCCGCTGCTGGTGCGCCCGCTGATCCAGGCCTATGCCGTGGCCATGCAGCCGGCCGAGTCTGAATTGAACAAGGTCTGGAACGCGCAGATCTACCAGCCGTTCAACCTGACGCTGGCCGAGAAGTATCCGTTTGCCGCGCGCGCCAGCGTCGAGGCCAGCAGCGACGAGATCGGCCAGGTGTTCGGCCCGCAAGGCAGCATCGCCAAGTACGTCAACGACACGCTGGGCCCGCTGACCGTGCGCCGCGGCGACATCCTGACCGCCCGCACCTGGGGCGACATGGGCGTGAGCCTGCAGCCGACGTTCACGGCCAACTTCGCGCAGTGGGTGGCGCCGTTGTCGGGCGGTGCGGCAGGCAGCGGCGCGGCCAGCCAGCCGCAGACGCTGTTCCAGATCCAGCCCAAGCCCGCCTCGGGCGTGACGGAATACACCATCGAGATCGACGGCCAGCAGCTGCGCTATCGCAACACGCCGCCGCAGTGGGTCAACTTCGTGTGGCCCAATGCGCAGGGCGCGCCGGGTGCACGCATCACCGCCACCACCTTTGACGGCAGCTTGGTCGAGATCGTCAACGAGCCGGGCCGCTTCGGCCTGGAACGCCTGATCGCCACCGCCCAGCGCACGTCCAACGCGGATGGCAGCTTCAACATGAGCTGGGGCAAGTCCAACGTGACCGTGCCCGTGAAGCTGCGCATCATCAGCAACGCCCAGGCGCCTGGCGCCGGCGGCAGCGAGCCCGGCGGCAGCCAGGGCCTGCGCAACCTGCGCCTGCCCTCTTCCGTGGTGGGCGCCACCCCCGAATCCTCCTCCGCCCAGACGCGACCCGGAGCGCCGCAATGAGCAACTTGCAGTCCCCCCTGTTCCGCACGGCCTATTTCGGCAAGATCCCGGCCCGCGGCGACTTCGTCAAGAACACCTCGCACCCGCAGTTGATGGCCACGCTGGACGCCTGGGTCGCCAACACGATGGAACTGCTGGCCCAGGAACCGCACTGGAAGACGCTGTACGACGAAGCCGAACCCATGCCGTTTGCCATCCTGGGGTCGCGCGGCAAGCTGGCCATTGCGGGCCACCTGCAGCCCAGCCGCGATCAGTCGGGCCGGCGCTTTCCGTTCCTGTCCGCGACCTCGGTGGAGGTGCAGCGGCCGCTGGAATTCATTGCCCGCAGCCCCATGGCCTTCAGCCGGCTCTGGAACCGCATGAGCGGCGCCGCGGCGCTGCTGATGACCGACGCCGACCCCGCGGCGGCCTTGCAGGCGCTGAACGAACTCGAAGGCGAAATCCGCACCGAGGCCGACGACGGCTTTGACGCGTTTGTCGACCTGCAGACCGTCGAGCGCCTGGAAGCCATGCTGCGCGGCAACGGCCACGCGGCGCGGGTGCACGACATCATCCTGGCGCTGGGCATACTGCTTGAACCCGTGATGTCCAGCGGCTCGTCACAGCTGGATCGCGGGCTGGCGCTGCCGCTGCCCGACGACCCGCTCTACCTGAACCTGGTGGCCTCGTACTGGATGACGTTGATCGCGCCATTCCTGTCGCGTGCCGACTTCGAGATCACCGTGTTCATCGGCCGCATCGCCGGCAAGCATCGGCTGGTGGCGGGCTTTCGCGGCGCCTCGCCACAGACGCTGGCCAGCCTGCTGTCCACGCCGCAGGCGTTTGCCGAACAGCACATCGTGCTGGAAGACGCGCCCTGGGTGCGCAACCACGTGTCGGCCAGCCATGGCCTGGCCAAGCTGTCCAGCTACCTGGACCAACCGCGGTTGTCCCTGCGCATGGCGCTGGACACCTACCGCGAAGTCTTCACCGGAGCCTGACCATGCGTGTCTCTCTCCTGATCCTGGCGGCGCTGCTGTCGTCCGCCGCCATGGCGCAAGACGGCGCCACCGTCGTGCCCGCCAATGTCATTCCGCAACCGGGCCAGGTCGTGGCCAGCGGCGCCGTGCCCGACGAGGCCACCAAGGCCGATGTGCTGACGCGGCTGCAACAGGTGTACGGCGTGGGCAATGTGATCGACCAGATCGAAGTGGGCGGCGTGGTGGCGCCGCCGAACTGGTCCGAACACGTGGGCAAGCTGATCGGCCAGCCGCTCAAGCAGATCAACCGCGGCCAGCTGGAAGTGGACGGCACCCAGATCCGCCTGCGCGGCGAGGTGCAGAACGAGGCCTCGCGCCAGCAGATCGCCAGCACCTTCGCGACCTCGCTCAACCCCACCTACAAGATCGTCAACGGGCTGCGCGTGGCGGCCGGCAAGGACGAACAGGGTCTGCTGGACAAGGTGCTGACCAACCGCGTGGTGGAATTCGAAACCGGCAGCGCCACGCTGACCGCGCGCGGCCGCGAGCTGCTGGACCAGGTGGCCGACGTGGTGCCCAAGCTGCACAGCGACAAGGTGCAGATCATCGGCCACACCGACAGTTCCGGCAGCCGCAGCACCAACCTGGCGCTGAGCCAGGCGCGTGCCGACGCGGTCAGGGCCTATCTGGTGGACAAGGGCTTGCCGCCCGGGCGCTTCGAGACCCTGGGCGCGGGGCCGGACCAGCCGGTGGCCACCAACGCTACCGCGGAAGGCCGGGCCAAGAACCGCCGGATCGAGTTCCGGGCCAGCCGGTAAGGCACGCCCCGGCCGCGACGGCCGGGCACCCATCGAACAGGCGGCGAATACGCCGCGTTGCGGGCCCCGGCAGCATGCCTGGGGCCCTTTTGCTATCAGCCGTTGTGCTCGGGCGGCTTGGGCACGCCCAGCAGCTCTTCCAGGCCCGACAGGGCTTCGCCGTTCTTGACCACGGTGCGCAGCCACAGGTGCAGCGACATCTCGCCCCAGCTGGCCGCCTTGTCGGCCAGATAGGCCACCGGGCTGTGCGGTTCGGTGCGGCGAAAGAACTCAGCCACTTCACGCAATTGCGCCAGGGCCTGGTCGCGGGTTTGCAGCGGACCGCGCGCAGGCGCGGGCACGGCGGGCGGGAGATCGGCGGCAGCGGTCAAGGTGGGCTCCATCCGGATGGCGGGTGCGCCGGCAGGCGATGCGGCCGGGGCCGCGGCCGGCGGCGCCAGGTCGGCGCGCACCAGCAGGCCGGCCTCGCGGGCGAAACGATGCACAAGTTCGGTCACGTCCTGCAGGGCCGTGCGCAGCGGCGTGAAGGCCGGGCCGTCGTCGCCCAGGCGTTCGGTCAGCGTCAGTTCCAGCACGTCCACGGCCGCGAAGCAGCTTTGCAGCTGGCTTTCGAGGTCGGAATAGAACGCGGGTGGCGTATCGCGGCGGGCGGCATCGAACTGGTCCAGCGTGACCTTGCCGCGCGACATATCGGCCGCATTCTGCGGCGTGCGCTTGATGGCGTTGGCCAACTGGCTGGCGCTGTCCCACAGCACCGCGCCAAAGCGCCCGCCTTCGGACTGCGTCAGCGGCAGTTCGCGCACCAGTTGCTGCGAGCGCGACAGCAGCCACGCCAGGTTGCCGACGCGCTGCTGCGCATCGCCCTCGTCCGGCACGGGATGCAGGCCGTCCCAGTAGTGGCGGCACAGGCCGTCGACCAGCAGGAAGCCGTCGCGCAGCCCCGCAAAGCCGCGGGTCTTGGCCCAGGCTTCGGCCAGCCAGGCGGCCACGCGCACGTCCTTGCTGCGGGTGGCCAGCACGTCGGTGCAGATGCGGATGACCTGGGGCCAGTCGGCCTCTTTGATGTCGATGACCCAGTCGCCCTGGTCCAGGTGGGGGTCGTCGTGGCGGCGGGCTTCGCGGATGGCGTCGAATTCGGCCGAAAAAACCATGTCGGCGCCACAAGGCGCCGGGCCGGGAATGGGCTGCAACAATGCGTCGATATCGCTCATGGGTTCCTGAGTCGTGGCGGCGTCGAAAGCAGCGATGATCCCATATCTGTAACGACGTTACGTTCTAAGATGACACGTCCTATTACAAAGCGCATCAGGCACCCTGGATATCATTCAAGCTCTCCAAAAACTGGGAGTCGCGATGAACAAGTCATTCCACATGATGCCCAACGGCCGCTTCATCAATGGCACGCCGCGGCGCTGCCCTGACGGCACTTACGTCGGCGACGGCGGGCCGATCACACGGGCGCCGGACGGCACCTACGTTGCCGGCACACCGCAGCGCGCGCCCGACGGCAGCTACCTGGGCAGCGGTGGTCCCGTGCGCATGGCGCCCGACGGCACCTTCGTCGTAGGCCCGCCTCGCATGGCGCCTGACGGCACCTATCTGTAAGCATAAATAACCATCCTTTCGGAGCAACGGGCGGCCATGGCGCAGCGATCCGTAATACGCAAGGGCGACCGCACGTCACATGGCGGCGTGGTCGTCACCGGGGACGAGTCCGTCCAGATCTTCGGCCAGCCCATGGCGCGCGTGGGCGACCGCGTCACCTGCCCCAAGTGCGCCGGCCAGCACACCATCGTGGAAGGCGTGCAGAGCGTCAGCTCGAACCGCCCCACCGCGCTGGAAGGCATGAAAACGTCTTGCGGCGCCACGCTGATCGCCAGCCAGCAGTTCTACCAGCTTGAGCATGGTGGCGGCCAAGGCGGCGGTTCGGGCGTGAACGATGCGGCCGCGGCCGTACAGGCCGGCGCGCCGGCCGCGCTGGCCGAGGCGATTGCGCCGCAGGACGCGCCCGCCCAGTGCGCCCACGTGTCCGACACGCTGAAGCTGACCGAGCAGATGTTCGACGCCAAGCGCGCGCCCGTGCGCATGACCGGCCCGTCGGCCTACCAGCCGCCGGCCGGCCAGGCCCGCCAGGGTGACGACAAGTGCGTCATGTACGAGGCCTGGCCCGGCGGCCAGCGCGTGCCGGTGGTGCTGGAGCCGCGCGAATCGCCCTGGACCGGCAACCTGTTGCAGCGCTCGTCCAGTGAGATCACCGAACGCCTGACCGAACAGCCCCAGCCGCAACCCGAACAGGTGGCCAAGAGCCTGGGCGCGGCGCCCAAGGCGCTGTTGCAGGGCCGCGATCTGCAGATTCGCATCGCGCGCGGCATGTCGCTGGAAGACCGCGTCACCCGCCTGAACGCGCAGGTCGTCAAGGGCCCGCCCTGGGCCGACCCGACGCGCGACGCGCATACCGTGGGCGAAACGATGTTCTCGCACATCACGCTCTACAGCATGCCCGGCGAGCAGGGCATGGTCGACCACGCCGTGCTGCACGAGCTGGCCCACAGCTACGCCAACAACACCCAGGTCGACATGAAGGCCTGGGCGGCGGCCGCGCGGTCCGACGGCAAGGTGCCATCCGACTACGCCAAGGCCGGCCCGCAAGAGGACTTCGCGGAATTCGTGGTGATGGCCGTGGCCACCCAGGGCACCGGCTGCGAGCCGTACGCCCGGTCGCAGTACCCGGCGCGCTACAAGCTGCTGGACGGGATGAACCTGCTGGACAAGGCGCCGGCCACGCAAAGCGCCTGAGGCTGCCCGGCGTCGGCAGCCATGCGCGTCCGTGCGCGTCCGTTCAGGGCGCCCGGACGCCCCCCAGCCGCGGCGATTTGCACCCGGCGGCAACCCGCAGTACCATACGTTCCATATACAAACCATATACGGAACGTTCACTATGGGCATCGTCAAGATCTCCGAGCAGATGCACGAAAACCTGCGCGTCGCCAGCGGCGCGCTCAGCCGCTCCATCAATTCCCAGGCGGAACACTGGATGCGCATCGGCATGCTGTCCGAGCTGTACCCCGAATTGCGCCACGCCGATATCTGCCAGCTGCTGATCCGCATCGAGCAGGCGGAGGGCTTCAGTATTGCGGCGCTGTCCCAGGGGCAGCCGCAGCCCGGCCAGCAGGAGGCCGCGTAAATGGCGAAGAAGGTTTCGATCAAGTCCGCCGCCGACATCGTCATGGCCCGCAAGGCCGGCGCCCTGGCCGCGGACGTGCTGCACATGATTGCCGAGCACGTGCGCCCCGGCGTCACCACCGACGAACTGGACCGCATCTGCCATGACTACATCGTCAACGTGCAGCAGGCCATTCCCGCCAACGTCGGCTACCACGGCTTTCCCAAGACCATCTGTGCGTCGGCCAACCATGTGATCTGCCACGGCATTCCGTCGGCCAAGGTCCTGAAGAACGGCGACATCCTGAACATCGACGTGGCCGTCATCAAGGACGGCTGGTACGGCGACACCAGCCGCATGTACTTCGTGGGCCAGCCCAGCCCGCTGGCGCGGCGCCTGGTCAACACCACGTACGAAGCCATGCGCGCCGGCATCCTGGCGGTCAAGCCGGGCGCCACGCTGGGCGACATCGGCCACGCCATCCAGACCGTGGCGCACCGCGAGCACTTCAGCATCGTGCGCGAATACTGCGGCCACGGCATCGGCCAGATCTACCACGACGATCCCCAGGTGCTGCACTACGGCCGCCCGGGTGAAGGCATGGTGCTGCAGCCGGGCATGATGTTCACCATCGAGCCGATGATCAACGCCGGCAAGCCGCAGACCAAGCAACTGCCCGACGGCTGGACCGTCGTCACCAAAGACCGCTCGCTGTCGGCGCAGTGGGAACACATGGTGGTGGTCACCGAGACCGGCTATGAAGTGCTGACGCCCTGGCCGGACGGCTTCGGCGATTACCCGCCGATTCCTTGAGCGAAACGCCCAGTCGGCCTGGGCGACGGTTCGCCGACGCCTTGAGCTGAACCCACCGCAACATTCGGAGTGCGGACCGCGCGGGGCCCGATCATGATCGGGCCCTTGCCGTTTCTGCGGCCCTGCCGCCCGCCCCATGCCCGCCCTGCCCCCGGCCTTCCGGCGTCTCGCCGCGTCCAACCTGGCCGCCCAGTTCTCTGAACAGATTGCCCTGGCCGCCGCGCCGCTGGTGGCCGTGCTGGCGTTGGGTGCGAGTGCGGCCCAGACCGGCTATCTGCAGACCGCGCAGACGCTGCCTTTCCTGTTGCTGTCGCTGCCGGCCGGCGTGCTGGCCGACCGGATATCACGCCGCACCTTGATGACTGCCGCCGAATGCGCCCGCGCGGCCAGCCTCTTGGGCCTGTTGGCCTTGCTGGCGCTGGGCGGATTGAACCTGGGCTGGCTGGCCGTGCTGGGCTTTCTGGGTGCAGTGGGCACGGTGGCCTACAACGTGGCCGCCCCGGCGCTGGTGCCGACGCTGGTGCCGGCCCGCGACCTGGGCAACGCCAACCGCTGGCTGGAACTGGCGCGCAGCGCGGCGTTTTCGGCCGGGCCGGCCCTGGGCGGTGCGCTGGTCGGCTGGATCGGCGCGTCCAGCGCCTATGGGCTGGCCACGGCGCTGTCGCTGCTGGCGGCCATGCTGCTGGCGGGCCTGCCGGCCGAGCCGCCGCGCACGGCGCCGCGCCGACGGCTGTGGCGCGAACTGACCGAGGGCGCGGCGTTCGTGGCCGCCCATCCGCTGCTGCGGCCCGTGCTGGTGACCGCGGTGTTCTTCAATACCGCCTGGTTCGTGCTGCAAGC
Source organism: Achromobacter deleyi (assembly GCF_902859705.1). Lineage (GTDB taxonomy): Bacteria > Pseudomonadota > Gammaproteobacteria > Burkholderiales > Burkholderiaceae_B > Achromobacter > Achromobacter deleyi. The sequence goes on from NZ_CADIJO010000035.1 coordinate 11,588, forward strand.
CGTGTACGTGGCGTATGCCGTTACGCATCTGGGCCTGACGGCGGCGGGCGTGGGCGCCACGCTGGGCATCTACGGCGCGGGCATGCTGGCCGGTGCGCTGGCCGCACCCTGGCTGGCCGCCCGCCTGCCGTTCGGCGCGCTGATCGCCGCCGGGCCGCTATGCGCGCTGGCGGCCAGCCTGATCCTGCTGTCGACCCTGGCGCTGCCGTCCGGCGCCTGGGCGGCGGTGGGCTTTTTCCTGTTCGGCGCCGGCCCGATCCTGTGGACGATTGCCACCACCACGCTGCGCCAGTCGGTCACGCCCAACGCGCTGCTGGGCCGCGTGTCCGCCGTGATCGTCACCGCCACCTTCGGCGCGCGGCCGGTGGGCGCCTTGATCGGCGCGGCGCTGGCGTCGCGGGTGGGGGTCGAGGCCTGCCTGTGGGTATCCAGCGTGGGGTTTGCGGTGCAGTTCGTGGTGCTGTTCGCATCGCCCGTGCGGCGGCTGCGCCAACAGCCGCAAGCCGTGGCGGCTTGAGGCGCCGCCCATCTGTGGTGACTATCTGTCGTGCCCATCTGTTGCGCCTATCTGTTGCGCCTATCTGTTGCGCCCATCTGTTGCGTCCATCTGTCGCGCCCATCTGTTGCGCCCATCAATCCGCCGATCTGTATCTGTCGGCCTGCCTGCCCTGCCGCTAGACTGGCGCGGTGCTGCCTGACGGCCCCTGCGCCGCCGGCTTTCCGATCCCCCATTTCTCCGCGCCCAGGCGGCGCGGCTGCCAACATGCTGAACATCCTGGGCAAGGCCTCTTCCATCAATGTCCGCAAAGTGCTGTGGACTTGCGCCGAACTGGACCTGCCGTTTGAACGTGAAGACTGGGGCGTGGGCTTTCGCCCGACGCAGGACCCGGCCTTCCTGGCCCTGAACCCGAACGCCATGGTGCCCGTGCTGCGCGACGGCGACTTCGTGCTGTGGGAATCGAACAGCATCATCCGCTACCTGGCCGGGCAATACGGCAAGACGGACGCGCTGTACCCCGCCGAGCCCAAACGCCGCGCCCGCGTCGACCAGTGGCTGGACTGGCAGGCGACCGACCTGAACCGATCGTGGACCTACGCCTTCCTGGGACGGGCGCGGCAATCTCCCGCCCACCAGGACCCGGCGGCCATCGCGGCATCGACCCGGGACTGGGCGCATTTCATGGGCATCCTGGAACAGCGCCTGCAAGCGACCCGCGCCTATGTGGCGGGGGATGATTTCACGCTGGCGGACATTGCGGTGGGCCTGTCGGTGAACCGGTGGTTCAGCACGCCGCTGGATAACGACAAACGGCCACCGCTACCCGCGGTGGCCGCCTATTACGACCGCCTGGCCGAACGTCCGGCTTATCTGCTGTACGGACGCAACGGCACGGCTTGACGCGCTTTACTTGACCACGCCGCAGACCAGGCGCCCGCCTCCGCCGCCCAGCGGCTGGGGCGTGTCGCTGTAGTTGTCGCCGCCCACGTGGATCATCAGCGCGTGCTTTTTCACGTCGGCCAGCTTCAGGTGCGGCGCCACCACGGCCTGTTTGGCCGTGCCGTTGGCGGCCACGACGATGAAGGGCAAGTCGCCCGTGTGGCCGTCGGTGGCTTCGGGGCCTTTGTGGGCCTTGGTGCCGTGCGGGTCCAGGTGGCCGCCGGCCGCGCCCCCGGGCGCCATCTGGCCGTTCACCATGCCGGGTTCGCACGAGCCTTTTTCGTGCACGTGAAAGCCGTGTTCGCCGGACGGCAGGCCCGTCAGGTTGGGGGTGAATTGCAGGCCGGCCTTGGTCTGCTTGATGGAGATGGTGCCGGCGCTTTTACCCACGCCGTCGGCCGTCAGGAACGACATCGCGACATTCTCGGCCTGGGCCGCGGCCGAAGCGCCGGCCAGTGTCAGCGTTGCAACAAGTATCGAGATTTTCTTCATGGACTTGCCTCCTGGGATCTTGCGCCGGTTGCCCGCCGCTGCGAAAGACAATAGCACCGGGGCGCGGCGCTTCGCCAGCAATCTTCATTCCTGATACATACGGCGTAACAGGCCGTTGCCGGCCGGCATTTCGGCCCGGCACGCCCGGCAAACGCCGGGCCCTAACTGCCCACCAGCAGCACCCCGGCATGCAGCAGCACGCCGATCAGTCCGCCCACCAGCGTGCCGTTGAAGCGGATGTATTGCAGGTCGCGCCCCACGCTCAGTTCCAGTTCGTCGACCAGATGGCGCTCGTCCCACAGCTTGACGGTGCGCGAGATGTGTTCGGTGACGCCGATGCGCAGACGCCCGGTCAGGCGGCGCGCGGCGCCCAGCACATGATTGTTGATGGCCTCGCGCAGATCCGGGTCTTCGCCCAGCTTGCGGGCCAGCGCCAGCAAGGCGCTTTCCAGGTGCGCGGCCAGGGCCGACTGTTCATCCGCCAAATCGCGGCGCAGCGCGGCGTGGATGTCGTCCCACAGGCCCTGCACGTATTCCTGCACCTTGGGGTGGTCGATGGCGCGCTGCTTCAAGGCTTCGACCTGCTCGGCCAGCGCCGGGTCGGTGCGCAGGCGCTCGATGTAGTCCAGCACCCAGGCCTCGTAGTCGCGCCGCACCGGGTGGTCCGGTTCGGACAGCACGTCGCGCAGTTCCTGCACCAGCGCGCGCGCCAGGCGGTCGGCCAGGTTGTCGGCAATGCCGTCGACCGAGGCGATGACGTCCACCGCCGCGATGATGCGCGGCCATTCCTTGCGGGCAAACTTCACCAGCAGCGCCGAGGCGCGTTCTTTCACGTCGTCGTCGCCCAGGTAGCCGCCCAGGCGTTCCATCGCGGCGTCCAGCAGTTCCTGGTGGCGGCCGTCGCGGGTCAACAGGCCCAGCACCTCGCCCGCCGTGCCGGCGGCGTCCCAGCGGCGCAGGTTCTTCACCACGAACTCCTGGATCACGCCGCGCACGGCATGGTCGTCCAGCAGGTCCAGCGTTTGCAGGGCCACGCGGCGCGCGCCGTCGCTCAGGGCATGCGCCTGCTTGGGGCGGGCCAGCCAGCGCGACAGGCGCGCGGCCGGGTCGAACACGCGCAGCTTTTCCATCAGCGTGTCCGGGTCCAGGAAATGGTCGCGCACGAACACCGCCAGGTTGTCGCCGATGCGGTCTTTGTTGCTGGGAATGATCGCGGTGTGCGGAATGGGCAGGCCCATGGGCCGGCGAAACAGCGCCACCACCGCGAACCAGTCGGCCAGCGCGCCCACCGTGGCGGCTTCGCAGAAGGCCCGCACCCAGGCCCACGCGCCCTGCCCGCCCATGACGTGGCTGGTGATGAACCCGCTGATCATCGCCACCAGCAGCGCCAATGCGGCGATCTTCATGCGCCGCAACTGCGCGCGGCGAGCCTGCGAGGCCAGCGCGGAATGGGTCGCGGACGAGCGGGCGGACGATGGTGTTGCGGTCATGAGGTCTCCGGCGGGAACGCGAGGCCCAGCATACCAAGCCTGCCGGTCGGCGGGATCACTCGCCCGCCTCGGCCAATGCGCCGCGCAGCCAGGCGATGAAGGCGTCGGCGTGCGCCGTGCGCGTGCGGCCGGCGGCCGGCACCGCACGCAGGCCGCCGTCAAACGGCACGAAGCCATAAGGCGCCACCAGTTGGCCGTCTTGCAGTTCGCGCGCGATCAAGCGCCGTTCGACCAGCGCCACGCCCAGGCCGGACAACGCGGCCTCGATGCACAGGTGGGTGTGCGGAAACGCCAGTGTGTCGCCCAGGGCCGCCGGCTGGCCAGTGATGGCTTCCCACTGGTTCCAGGCGCTGGACGTGTATTCATGCGCGATGCGCACGCGCGACGCGGGCTTCTTGCGAGCGTAGGCTGGGGTGCACACCGCGCCAAAGCGCACCGGCGCCAAGGGCAGCGCCTGGCGCCGGTCGGCCTCGGCGTAGCCGGACAGGTCCCAGGCCAGGATCAGGTCGGCGCCTTCGTTGCGCATTTCACGCGCCGAGGTCATCGACAGGCGGATGCGGATGTCCGGATGCTTGCGATAGAACACGGCCAGTTGCGGCACCAGCCAGCGCATGGCGAAGGTGGCGCTGCATGCCACGTGCAACCCCGGCGCCTGCGACTCGCGGGCCAGGCGCTCGTAGGCGTTTTCCAGCTGGTCGAACGCGGCCCGCACCGAGGCATAGAAGGTGGCGCCGGCCTGGGTCAGGCGCAGGCCGGTGCCGTCTTTCTCGAACAGCGCCACGCCCGCGTGTTCCTGCAACAGGCGCAGGTGGCGGCTGATGGCGCCGTGGCTGCGGCACAGTTCTTCGGCGGCGCGCGTGACCGAGCCGCTGCGGGCAATGGCTTCGAAGGCGCGGACGGCGGATAGCGGGGGCAATTGGCGCATGGCGTGAGGGACGGTGGCAAGGTTGGGCGCAGGCAAAGGCTACGGGATTCGCCCGCCTATTCGTCAAGAAAACTGACGGATAGGCAGAAAAACTGCATTGTCGGCGGCATGGCCTGTTTTTAGCATGGCGACATTGCAATCAGAGCCCGTTCAAAGCGTTCTGCCCGCCCATTCAAGCCATCACGCACGGCTTACGGTGGCGCAGCCAGCGCAACGGCCCGGCACGGCATTACTTTTAATTAACTGACCTTTCCTTATCTGGAGCCCACGCCATGCACATCACCCACCTGACCGCCCACGAAGCGCTGGACAGCCGCGGCAACCCCACTGTTGAAGTCGAAGTCCGCCTGGACGACGGCGTCCGCGGCCTGGCCCTGGTGCCGTCCGGCGCGTCCACCGGCCAGCGCGAAGCCCTGGAAAAGCGCGACGGCGACGCCGCCCGCTACCTGGGCAAAGGCGTGCTGGGCGCGGTCAACGCCGTCAATACCGAACTGCGCGCCGCGCTGCTGGGCCTGCGCGCCGACCAGCAGGCCGAGATCGACCAGACCCTGATCGCGCTGGACGGCACCGCCGACAAGAGCCGCCTGGGCGCCAACGCGCTGCTGGGCGTGTCGCTGGCGGTGGCGCACGCGGCGGCGGCCAGCCAGGGCCTGCCGCTATGGCGCCACGTAGGCGGCGTGCAGGCGCAGACGCTGCCCGTGCCCATGATCAACATCATCAACGGCGGCGCGCATGCCGACAACCCGCTGGACTTCCAGGAATTCATGATCCTGCCGGTGGGCGCGGACAGCTTTTGCGAAGCCCTGCGCATGGGCGCCGAGGTGTTCCACACGCTACGCCACGCGCTCAAGGCGGCGGGCCACAGCGTCAACGTCGGCGACGAAGGCGGCTTTGCGCCCACCCTGCGCAACGCGCCCGAGGCGCTGGACTTCATCATGGCCGCCATCGAACAGGCGGGCCTGCGCCCCGGCGCCGACATCGCGCTGGCGCTGGACCCGGCCGCCAGTGAATTCCATGGCGCCGAAGGCTACCGTTACCACGGCGAGAACCTGCTGCGCAGCCCCGAACAGCAGGTGCACTACCTGGCCGGCCTGGTGCGCGACTACCCCATCGTGTCGATCGAGGACGGCATGGCCGAAGACGACGCCACCGGCTGGAAGGTGCTGGGCGCAACCTTGGGCAACACCTGCCAGCTGGTCGGCGACGACGTGTTCTGCACCAACCCCGAACTGTTCCAGGCCGGCATCGAACAAGGCATCGGCAACGCGATCCTGGTGAAGATCAACCAGATCGGCACCCTGAGCGAAACCTGGCGGGTGCTGGCGCTGGCGCGCCGCGCGGGCTACGGCGTGGTCATGTCGCACCGCTCGGGCGAAACCGAAGACACCACGATTGCCGACCTGGCAGTGGCGGCCAACTGCGGCATGATCAAGACCGGTTCGCTGTCGCGCGCCGACCGCACGGCCAAGTACAACCGCCTGCTGCGCATCGAGCGCGAATTGGGCGCGGCGGCCGTCTATGCCGGCGCCAGCGCGCTGGTGCGGCGCGCCTGATCCGACGGCAGGCGGCCGGTCAGGCGCTTGAACATCGCGGCAAAGGCGCTGGCCGTGGCGTAGCCGGTTTCGTGCGCCACCACACCCACCGGCGCGCCCTGCCCCAGCCGGCTGAGCGCCACCATCAGGCGCAGCCGGTGGCGCCAGGCGGTAAAGCCCATGCCCAGTTCGCGCACGAACAGCCGCGCCAAGGTGCGTTCGGACAGGCCCAGCCGGGCGGCCCAGGCGGCCAGGCCGTCGGCGTCGGCCGGATGGCGCAGCAGATGGTCGTGGATGCGGCGCAGACGGGCATCCGCCGGCCAGGGCATGTCCAGGTGCGCCAGGCCGCGCCAGTCGATCTCCTGCATCAGCAGTCGGGCGATCAGGCCGTCCTTGCCGGCCTCGTCGTAGTCCATCGGCATGTCCACCGCCCGCAGCAGCAATTCGTGCAGCAGCGGCGACACGCCGGTCAGCGTGGGCCCGCGCCCGCCGCCCAGGCCCGGCGCGAGATAGGCGGTGCGCAGCGACACCTTGCCGCGCATGCGGGTCTCGTGCACCACGCCGGCCGGCATCCACAGCGCCGTGCGCGGCGGCACCAGCCACAGGCTGCCCGCCGCGCGCACCTGCATCACCCCCTGCACGGCGTACATCAGCTGGTCGCGCGGATGCTGGTGCGGCCGGCTGTGATGGCCGTCGGGGTATTCCTTGGGCATGGCGCCCAGCGGGCGGTCCAGCCACTGGTAGTCGATCTGGTTGCTGCTTTTGGGCGCCGTCATCGCGCTGTCGTCCCGAGCCGCCGTCGGCTGTCCGAAACGGCGTAGTCATTGTCCGAGGCGCCGCCATCGCGGCCGGCGCCCGTTCCTAGAATGCGGATTTTGACATTGCCCGCGAGGAACGACGTGAAGAAACATATTCTGGTGCTGGACATCGACGGCACCCTGACCGACACCGTGGCGTTGCACCAGCGCGCCTTCCTGGGGGCCATGCAGGCCCTGGCGCTGCCGGCGCTGGAGACGGACTGGGGCGCGTATCCGCATCACACCGACACCGGCATCCTGCGCCATGCGCTGGCCATGAACGGGCGGGCCGAGCCGTCAGTCGGGCAGTTGATGGCGTTCGAACAGGACCTGGCGCGGCGCTTTCTGGATGAACTGGCGGCCGCGCCTACGCCGGCAGCGCCTAAGCCGGCAGCGCCCATTCAGCCCATCCCGGGTGCTGCCGACTTCGTGCATGGCCTGGCGGATTCCGCCTGGGCCGTGGTGTTCGCCACCGGCGGCGTGCGCGCGGTCAGCGGCGTGAAGCTGCAGGCCGCAGGCATTCCGTTTTCGGACGCTGCCCTGTTCACCGCCAGCGAAGAACCGGCGCGCGATGCCCTGGTAGCCCGAGCCATTGCGCACGCGCACCGTGCCTATCCGCAGACGCGGAACGGCGTGGTGGTGTCGATGGGCGATGGCCTGTGGGACCTGAAGGTCGCGCAGCAGTTGGGCCTGCGGTTCCTGGGCGTGGGGTTGACAGCGCAAGCCCTGGCGGCGCGCGGCGCCCCCGTCTTGCCCGACCTGACGGGCGCCGCCGCGGCGCTGGCGGCGCTGTTGGCCGAACACGGTTGAAGGCGGTGAGCCTCAGGCCTCGCCCCGATCCCGGTACGCGATGGCGCACTGGATGGCGAACGCCAATACCAGCACCAGCGTGATGATCAGGGCGCCCGCCCCGGTGGCGATCGCGTCGAGCCAGCGCGTATGCAGCGCCGTGGTGAGCGAGCCGGTGGCAATGGCGGTGGACGCGGTCAACAACAACAGCAAGGCCGCAAACGGCCAGACCCGGCCGCGCAGCCAGCGGCGCGATTGGCCCAGCCCGTAGCGGCCCGCCAGAGCGGCTTGCGGCAGGCTCAGCGACCAGGCGCCCAGCCGATGCATCACCGGCAGCCAGATCGCCAGCCACAAGAGCAGCATCAACGTCAGGAAGACCACGCTGGGCGTGCCCGGCATCTTGAAATACAAGGCCACGCCCAGCGACGTGCTGAACGATTTCAGGCCGACGATCAGCGCGGCCACGCCGGTCAGCAGCGCCAGCACCCGCAGGTAGGCGCCATCGACGCGCAGCGCAGGCTTGGCCGGCGATTCGTTCAGGTAGTGCTGCCAGGCCACCACCAGCCGCGCCAGCGACAGCAGGCAGACGATGGCGGCCGCCAGCAGCCAGCGTTCACGCGGGCCGCCGATCTGGTCGAGCAGCAACGCGCCGGGCAGTGACATCACGAAGAAAATAAACGCCAGCGGCGCCGCGGCGAACATGCCGGGAACCTGCCGGGTGAATTGGCGCAGCGTCTGAGCCAGCAGGCGGCGGCCGGTGAGCGGTTGCGGCACGGGGCGGCTCTCCTTGGGCGGGTCGAATCGGGGCCGGTCTGGCCGGGCGTCCCAGCGTTATACCAGAGCGCCGCAAGGGGTACGACAGCCCCCGGGGCGTTGCGATGCCGTGGCTTCAATCGGTGAACAAGCGCGGCACCACCTGACCCAGCGTACTGATGTGTCCGTCCATTTTCTTGCCTTGCGGGTTGGCGATATTGGCCGCCCCTGCCGTGCGCAGGCGCAGCGTCAATGTGCGGCCGCCTTCATCCACGTTGAACTGCAGACCGAACACCCAGTCGACCCCCTCGGATCGGGCCATCAGCGTAAGCCAGCCTTCTTGCGGTTCCTGCGACGTCTGCGCGTACAGCAGTTCACGCTGTTCCAGGGCGGCCGGCGCGGCGGCGGCAAAACGCTGCATCGCGGCGAGCACGGTCGGCGTATTGCCGGCCAGGGGCAACTGCACCAATTGCAGCGGCGGCACCAGCAAGCGATGGGAAAACAAGGTCGGCAACGCCAGGGTCGACGCGGGGCGGGCGTTCCAGCCGCCCGCCGCGTCGGACGGCGATCCAGGCTCGGCGGGCCCCGCAGCAGCCGGCGCGGGCGGCGGCGCGGCGGCGCTTCCTGTCGGGCCGGCGGCCGATGTACAGCCGCCCAGCAACACCACCACCAGGACCGGCCACAACCACCTGAGCAACGGCCGGAACATGCCGCCGCCTTCGGCCTGGCGCAGCGCTAGGTTCTTGCAGCGCATGCTTTGCCCTCCGGCTTGTCATGGAATTTAAGGAATTCTTCCACGCGCGTGAACTGCGCTTTGGGCTTGTAGCAGGCGTTCAACCCCCGCAGCAGCAGGAATTCCTCTTCGCTGCCCAACGCATTGGCGAAGAACTCGTCGTTCAGTTTGTCCGAGATCAGGTTCAGCGTCTTGTCATCGCGATAGCGCGCCAGGCGTTCGCCCAAGGTGTAGGCGGTCAACGCGGCTTCCAGACGGCTCTGCGCATCGCTGACCTGCTCGATCGAAGCCCCCGTCCCCACCTTGCTCAGCAGCGCCGTCAGGGCCACCGATTTCTCCAGCACGGACTTGGGCACGATGCTTTCAAAAGTGCCCACCGACACCAGCGCGGTCGGCACGTTCAGCGGCTTGTCGCCGTCCAGCGCCTGGTTGGTGCGGATGTTGTAGCGCAGCGGCTTTTCCCAGAACGCGCGCGGCCCGCCCACCGGCCGGCCCACCACCACGTACGTGCCCTGCTTGAGCAGCCCCAGGTCGGAACCGGCCGCCTGGTTGACCGCCGCCTGCGAATACAGCTGCACGCTGTAGTCCAGCACCATGCGGTTGCGCTGGTTGGCCAGCACCAGTTCGGCGGCGGTAAACGCCACGCCCACCAGCGGCGACACCAGCGGATTGTTGGCCAGGCTGGCCGCGCCGCTGGCCACGCCCTGCGCCCGTTGCAAGGCGCGCAAGGTCTCGGCGTTGCGCTCGGTGGTGACATCCATCACCCGCAGCCGGAACGACGGCGCCACGCGCTCGTCCCAGCGCTGCACGTAATAGACCAGCAGGTTCGAGAAATTCAAGGACTGGTCCGGCTGCACGCCGCGTTGATACCAGACCACGATGGACTGGTTGCTGCCGTCTTCCTTGGCCGCGATGTCCAGGATCACGGCGTAGTCCGCCGGCCCGTCGATGCCGACAGTCTTGTTGCCGTTGGCGTCTCGAATGGCCGGGATGTCGACCGACCGCATCATGATCGACAGCGGCGCGTTGGCCTGCACTACGGTGGACTGCTCGTTGGCCGACACCGGCGTGCCGGCCAGTTCCAGCGTTCGTACGGACTCGGCGGGGTTGGCGGCCGGCTTCAGATAGAAGATTCGGTTATCCGCATAGATAGGCGTATGCACGGTATAGCTGTCACCGATGCGGGGCTCGCCGCCCGCGCACCCGGCCAGCAGTGCGACCACCCCCAACATGCCCAGCCGCCACTTGCCGGCCAGCGCCCGGCGTAAGAACACGAAAGCCATACTTGCTCCGCAAGAAAAGGCCCGCAATGGATCGGAACGACGACGGGATTTTTATCATTATGTTTCTTTTTGTCAAACCTCGATAACCCGCGTCCGACCCCGTCCCTACTCGCCCGTGCCCAGCAGCCCCGGCCGCCCTTCATGCGCCGCCTGGGCGCGTTGCTGGATGAATTCGATCAGCATCGCGATGGCGCGCGGGTGGTGCCGGTTGGGCATGTACAGCATGTACATGCCGCGCCCGAAGATGCTCAGGCGCCATTGCGGCAGCGCGGCCACCAGGTCGCCGCGCGCGACGTCGTCGTGCACCACGTAGTCCGGCACCACCCCAACCCCCAGGCCGGCCAGCATGGCATCGCGCAGGAAGGCGTAGTTGCGCGAGATGATGGTGGGTTCCAGCACCACGTGCTGGCGCGGCTGCCCGCCGTAGTAGGCCGACAGGCGCAGCGGCCGGCCGATGACGGCGGCGCTGATGACCGGCAGCCGGGTCAGGTCTTCGGGGCGCGCCGGCAGGCCGCGGGCGGCGGCGAAGTCGGGCGAGGCGCAGGCCACGTAGCGCACCTGCCCCAGTTCGCGCGCCACCAGGTTCTGCGGCGGCTCGGACATGATCCGCACGGCGATGTCGACTTCGTCGCGCAGCAGGTCGTCGACGCTGTTCTCGAACAGCACGTCCAGCACGATGTCCGGGTAGGTTTTCTTGAATTCCAGCAACCATGGCGTCATGACGAACTGGCCGTAGCCGCTGGGCACGCTCAGGCGCACCTTGCCCTGCGGCGTCTTGCCCAGGCTTTCGACGGCTTCGCGCGCAGCCGCGAGTTCGTCCTGGATGCTGCGGCCATGCTGATACAGCTTCAGTCCTATTTCGGTGGGTTCGACGTGCCGCGTCGTGCGTCGCAGCAGCTGCATGCCGACGGCGCGCTCGAGCTGGGTCAGGTGGTAGCTGACGTTGGCGCGGGTCATTTTCAGGCGGCGCGCGGCCTCGCTGAGGTTGCCGGCGTCCAGGATCTCTACCAGCAGGGTCAGGGCTTTGGTGTCCATGTCGAATCTCCTCGACCGATTGTCAATTTTTTTTATCCTCAATGTCAATTATTGATGTCATTGTCAAGACTTCTTTACTGGGAAAGAATAAGCAAATACAAGACGGGCCGTCCCTGGCCCGCCAGGCGCCGTGACTGCGCCGCGTCCGCCCCCGGGGCGTGCCGACCTGCTTGAAAAGCCCTGCGCGATTCAAAGCTGGCACACCCTGGCCAGGCCAGCGCGGGCGGCAAGCCCTACCGGAGACACTGTCCCATGACAGCCAGCGCAAACGCCGGCGCGGTGCACACGCGCCGCGACGGCGACATTCTTGTCGTCACCCTCGACCATCCCCCCGTCAATGCCCTCAGCTTCGCGGTACGCGGCGGCCTCGCACGCGCCATCGACGAAGCCGAAGCCGACCCGCAGGTAAGGGCCGTGCTGCTGACCGGCGCGGGCAAGAATTTCATTGCCGGCGCCGACATCCGCGAATTCGGCAAGCCGCCGGTGCCGCCCAGCCTGCCCGACGTCTGCAACCGCATCGAAGCCTGCGCCAAGCCGGTGGTGGCGGTATTGCAAGGCGCCGCGCTGGGCGGCGGCCTTGAAGTCGCGCTGGCCGCGCATTACCGCGTGGCGCTGGCCAGCGCCAAGCTGGGCTTGCCCGAGGTCACGCTGGGCCTGTTGCCCGGCGCCGGCGGCACCCAGCGCACGCCGCGCCTGATCGGCGCGCAGGCCGCGCTGGACCTGATGCTGTCGGGCAAGCCGCTGGCCGCGCAGGCGGCGCTGGCCGCCGGGCTGGTCGATGAACTTGCGCCCGGCACCGACCCGCTGGCCGCCGGCCTGGACTACGCCCGCCGCCTGCTGGCGCAAGGCGCCCAGCCGCGCCGCAGCCGCGATGGCCGCGCCCTGGACGACAAGGCCGCCGCGCTGGCCGCCGTCAACGCCGCCAGCCAGCAGGTCGCGAGCACCGCCCGCGGCCTGTTCTCGCCCGCCAAGATCGTTGACGCCGTGCGCGCCGCCATCGAGCAGCCCTTCGACGAAGGCCTGCGCACCGAACGCGCCCTGTTCCTGCAATGCCTGGACAGCCCGCAACGCGCCGGCCTCATCCACGCCTTTTTCGCCGAACGCGACACCGCCAAGATTCCCGAACTGAAAGAAGCCAAGCCGCGCCCGCTGGACAGCGCGGGCGTGATCGGCGGCGGCACCATGGGCGCGGGCATCGTGGTGGCCCTGCTGGATGCCGGCCTGCCCACCGTCATGGTCGAACAGGACGACGCCGCGCTGGAACGCGGCCGCAAGCGCGTCGAACAGGTCTACGACCTGCTGGTGAAAAAAGGCCGCATGACGGCCGACGAACGCGGCGCGCGGCTGGCGCGCTTTACCGGCGCCACGAACTACGACGCCCTGGCCGGCGCCGACCTCATCATCGAAGCCGTGTTCGAGGACATGGACGTCAAGCTGGCCGTGTTCGCGCAACTGAACCGCGTGGTCAAGCCGGGCGCGGTGCTGGCCACCAACACGTCCTACCTGGACGTGGACCACATCGCGCAGGGCACCACCCGCCCGGCCGACGTGCTGGGCCTGCACTTCTTTTCGCCGGCCAACATCATGAAGCTGCTGGAAGTGGTGGTGGGCCGCGAGACGGGCGCCGACACCGTCGCTACCGGCTTTGAACTGGCCCGCCGGCTGCGCAAGATTCCGGTGCGCGCGGGCGTCTGCGATGGCTTCATCGGCAACCGCATCCTGGCTGTGCATCGCCAGGCGGCCGACATGATGATGGAAGACGGCGCGTCCCCCTACGAAATCGACGCCGCCGTGCGCGAATTCGGCTACCCCATGGGTCCTTACCAGATGGCCGACCTGGCCGGCGGCGACATCGGCTGGGCCACGCGCAAGCGCCGCGCCGCCACCCGCGACCCGGCGCTGCGCTACGTGCAGATTCCCGACCGCCTGTGCGAACGCGGCTGGTTCGGCCAGAAGACCGGCCGCGGCTTCTATCTGTACCCCGATGGCGCGCGCACCGGCACGCCCGACGCCGACGTGCTGGCCATCATCGATGCCGAACGCCTGCGCGCAGGCGTCACCCCGCGCGAGTTCAGCCACGAAGACATCCAGCGCCGCTACCTGGCCGCCATGATCAACGAGGCCGCCAACGTGCTGCACCAGGGCATTGCGCTGCGCCCGTCCGATATCGACATGGTGTTCCTGTCCGGCTACGGCTTTCCGCGCTATCGCGGCGGGCCGATGCACTACGCCGACCGCGTCGGCGTGGCCAACGTGCTGGCCGACATCCGCGCCTTCGCCAAGGAAGACCCGGCATTCTGGAAGCCGTCGCCGCTGCTGCTGCAGCTGGCCGAATCCGGCCGCGATTTCGCCAGCCTGAATTCCGCCGGCTGACGCCCCCCTATACCTATCCCTACCTGGACACCGACATGCGCGAAGCCGTCATCGTTTCCACCGCCCGCACGCCCATCACCAAGGCGCAGCGCGGCGAATTCAACCTGATCGCCGGCCCCACCCTGGCCGCCCACGCCGTGCGCGCCGCCGTCGAGCGCAGCGGCATCGACCCGGCCCTGATCGAAGACGCCATCCTGGGCTGCGGCTACCCCGAAGGCGCCACGGGGCGCAACATCGGCCGCCAGGCCGTCATCCGCGCCGGGCTGCCCGTCAGCATCGGCGGCGCCACCGTCAACCGCTATTGCGCCTCGGGCCTGCAGGCGATTGCGTCGGCGGCCGCGCGCATCGTCATGGACGGCGCGCCCGCCATGATCGCGGGCGGCATCGAATGCGTCTCGCACATCCGCACCCGCGACGACGGCGTGAGCGGCATGGACCCCTGGATCGTCGCCAACAAGCCCGAGCTGTACCTGCCCATGATCGAGACCGCCGACATCGTCGCGGCCCGCTACGGCATCAGCCGCGAAGCGCAAGACCGCTTCGCCGTGCAAAGCCAGGCGCGCACCGAAGCGGCCCAGGCCGCCGGCCGCTATCGCGAGGAAATCATCGCCGTCACCACCACGATGTCGGTCACTGACCGCGCCACCGGCGCCGTGACCGAGCGCGAAGTGACGATCGACAAAGACACCTGCAACCGCCCCGGCACCACCTACGAAGCCCTGGCCGCATTGGCCCCGGTGCGCGGCGCCGGCCAGTTCGTCACGGCCGGCAACGCCTCGCAGCTGTCCGACGGCGCCGCGGCCTGCGTGCTGATGGAAGCGGACGAAGCCAAGCGCGCGGGTATCCGGCCGCTGGGCGCCTTCCGCGGCCTGGCCGTGGCTGGCTGCGAGCCCGACGAAATGGGCATCGGCCCGGTCTACGCCGTGCCCAAGCTGCTGGCCCGTCATGGCCTGAAAGTCCAGGACATCGACCTGTGGGAACTGAACGAGGCCTTTGCCTCGCAGGCGCTGTACTGCCAGGAACGCCTGGGCATCCCCATGGACCGCCTGAACGTGGACGGCGGCTCGATCGCGCTGGGCCACCCGTTCGGCGTCACCGGCGCCCGCCTGGCCGGCCACGTGCTGATCGAAGGCCGCCGCCGCGGCGCCCGCTACGCCGTCGTCACGATGTGCGTGGGCGGCGGCATGGGTGCGGCCGGCCTGTTTGAAATCTACTGAGGAAACGCGTCATGGATCTGGAATTCACCCCCGAAGAAAACGCCTTCCGCGATGAAGTGCGCGCCTTCCTGGCCGCCCACCTGCCCACGCGCCTGTCGGACAAGGTCATACAGGGCAAGCTCCTGGCGCGCGCCGACATGGTCGAGTGGCACGCCATCCTGAACCGCCAGGGCTGGCTGGCCAGCCATTGGCCCGTCGAGCACGGCGGCACCGGCTGGAGCACCACGCAGAAGTTCATCTTCGACAACGAATGCGCCCTGGCCGGCGCGCCGCGCATCGTGCCGTTCGGCCTGAGCATGCTGGGCCCGGTGCTGATCAAGTACGGCAACGAGGCCCAGAAGCGCCACTGGCTGCCGCGCATTCTGGATGGCACCGACTGGTGGTGCCAGGGCTATTCCGAACCCGGCGCGGGCTCGGACCTGGCCTCGGTCAAGACCACCGCCGTACGCAGCGATGACGGCAGCCACTACATCGTCAATGGCCAGAAGACCTGGACCACCCTGGGCCAGTACGCCAACATGATCTTCTGCCTGGTGCGTACGTCCAGCGAAGGCCGGCGCCAGGAAGGCATCAGCTTTCTCCTGATCGACATGGCCAGCCCGGGCATCGAAGTGCGCCCCATCATCACGCTGGACGGCGAACACGAAGTCAACGAAGTGTTCTTTTCCGACGTGCGCGTGCCGGTCGAGAACCTGGTGGGCGAAGAGAACCGCGGCTGGACCTGCGCCAAGTACCTCTTGACCTACGAACGCACCAACATTGCCGGCGTGGGCCAGTCCACCGCCGCGCTCGAACGCCTGAAGGCGGTGGCGGCCAGCCAGAAGAAAAACGGCAAGCCCCTGGACCAGGACCCGGACTTTGCCGCCCGCCTGGCGCGGGTGGAAATCGAACTGGCCAACATGCGCACCACCAACCTGCGCGTGGTGGCGGCCGCGGCCGGCGGCGGCGCCCCCGGCGCGGAAAGCTCGATGCTGAAGATTCGCGGCACCCAGATCCGCCAGGAAATCACGGCGCTGAACCGCCGCGCCATGGGCCCCTACGCCCGCCCCTTCGTTCCCGAAGCGCTGCACGACGGCTACGATGCCGCGCCCATCGGCCCGGACGGCGCCGACAGCGCCGCGGCGCAGTACTTCAACAACCGCAAGCTGTCGATCTTCGGCGGCTCCAATGAAATCCAGAAGAACATCATCTCGAAGATGATCCTGGGACTGTAAAGGCCGGCCATGAACTTTGAACACACCGAAGACCGGCGCATGCTGTCCGACATGCTGCGCCGCTTTGTCGCAGAGCAATACGACTTCGCCACCCGCGAACGCAACGCCAGGCTGCCGCAGGGCTACAACCCCGACTTCTGGCGCCGCTACGCCGAACTGGGCGCCATCGGCGCGCTGTTCGCCGAAGAACACGGCGGCCTGGGCGGCGCGGGCTTTGACATCACGGTGGTATTCGAGGCGCTGGGCCGCGGCCTGGTGCTCGAACCCCTGCTGGACGCCCTGATGGTGGGCAGCGCCATCGCGCAGGCTGGCAACGCCGCGCAACGCGAGGCGCTGGACGGCCTGATCGCCGGCAGCATCACCGCCGCGCTGGCCGCGGCCGAACCGCAATCCGGCTACGCGCTGTCCGACGTGCGCACGCGCGCCGAACGCAGCGGCGACGGCTGGGTCCTGAACGGCGCCAAGGCCGTGGTGGCGGCGGGCGAGCATGCCGACCTGTTCCTGGTGTCGGCCCGCAGCGCCGGGGCCGACGACGACGAGGCCGGCATCAGCCTGTTCCTGGTCAGCGCCGGCACGCGGGGGCTGACGGCGCGCGGCTATGGCCTGATCGACGGCGGCCGCGCGGCCGAACTCACCTTCGACCAGGTCACCCTGGGCCCGGACAGCCTGCTGGGCGAGGCCGGCGCGGGCTTCGCCTTGCTGGAACACGCCACCGGCCGCGGCATGCTGGCGCTGTGCGCCGAAGCCGTGGGCGCCATGGACTGCGCCCGCGACGCCACGCTGGAATACCTGCGCACGCGGCGCCAGTTCGGCGTGCCCATCGGCAGCTTCCAGGCCCTGCAGCACCGCATGGCCGACGTCCTGCTCGAAATCGAGCAAGCGCGTTCGGCGGTCATCAACGCCGCCGCGGCGCTGGACCACCCCGACCGCGTCACCCGCGAACGCGCGCTGTCCGCCGCCAAATACACCATCGGCCGCATCGGCACGCTGGTGGCCGAAGAAAGCATCCAGCTGCACGGCGGCATCGGCATGACCTGGGAACTGCCGCTGGCGCACTACGCCAAGCGCCTGGTCATGATCGACCACCAGCTGGGCGACGAAGACCACCACCTGCGGCGCTACATCGCGCTGGGGCAGGCTTGAATGGCAAGGATGCAACCATGACCCAGGCCTACGCTGCCCCGCCCATCGCCCGGCCCTTTTCGGCGCCGTTTCCAGTCAAGACCGCCGCCGACGTCGCACGCCTGGCGGCCCGGCCGCTGGCCGACACGCTGACGGTGCAAAGCACCTACGAGATCTTCCGCAACTCGGCCGCGGCCTTTGGCGCGCGCACGGCGCTCACCTTCCTGCGCAGCGCCGACCCGGACGACACGCCCATCCACTGGAGCTACAACGAACTGCTGGCCGGCATCCACCAGACCGCCAACCTGCTGCACAGCCTGGGCGTCGGCCCGCGCGACGCCGTGGGCGTGCTGCTGCCCGGCTGCCTGGAGTACCACCTGGCGCTGTGGGGCACCGAGGCCGCGGGCATCGTGCAGCCCCTGAATCCGCTGCTGACCGAAGACAAGCTGGTCTCGCTGTTGACCACCGCGGGAGCCAAGGTGCTGATCGCCTACGGCTCGGACGTCGAATGCGGCGCCTGGTCCAAGGCGCTGCGGCTGGTCGAACGCGTGCCGTCCCTGAAGACCCTGCTGCGCGTAGCGCCGCACGACGAAGCGCCCGACCAGTGCCCCGCCCTGCCGGACTTCGCGCAGGACTTCAACGCGGCGCGGGCCGGGCAGCCGATGGACAGCCTGGTCAGCGAACGCGTCATCCGCGCCGAGGACGTGGCCGCGTACTTCCATACCGGCGGTACCACCGGCGCGCCCAAGCTGGCCGTCCACACCCACGCCAACCAGGTCTTCACCGCCTGGGCGGCCGTGCAGCTGCAAGGCGCGGGGCCGGG
Source organism: Achromobacter deleyi (assembly GCF_902859705.1). Classification (GTDB taxonomy): domain Bacteria; phylum Pseudomonadota; class Gammaproteobacteria; order Burkholderiales; family Burkholderiaceae_B; genus Achromobacter; species Achromobacter deleyi. The sequence continues at coordinate 29,604 of NZ_CADIJO010000035.1, forward strand.
CGACGTGGTGATCAACGGCTATCCGCTGTTTCACGTGGCGGGCGTGCTGCCGGCGTCGCTGGCCGCGCTGTCGGCCGGCGTGCAGACCATCATTCCCACCACGCTGCTGCTGCGCAACCGCGACGTGCTGCGCAACTACTGGCGGCTGGTCGAGCGCCACTGCGCCACATCCCTGCAAGGCGTGCCCACCATCCTGGCGGCACTGGCCGACATTCCGCTGGCCGGGGCCGACATTTCCTCGCTGCGCTATTGCCGCACGGGCGCCGCGCCCTTGCCGGCCGAGCTGGCCGCGCGCTTCGAACGCCTGTTCGGGCTGCACGTGAATGAAAGCCTGGGCATGACCGAAATGGCCGGCATCACGTCCATCACGCCGCCCGGCGCGCGCTTTCCGGTCAATTGCGTCGGCTTTCCGCTGCCTTATGTGCAGGTGCGCGTGGCCAGCCTGGACACGCCCGCCGGCCAGCCGGCACGCGACCTGCCGCCGGGGCAGCCGGGCATGCTGCTGTTCAAGTCGCCCAACGTCATTCCGGGCTTTCTCGACCCTGAGGACACCGCGCGCGCCTTCACCGACGACGGCTGGCTGATCAGCGGCGACGTCGGCGTGCTGGACGCCGAGGGCCGCCTGCACCTGCAAGGCCGCGCCAAGGACCTGATCATCCGCAGCGGCCACAACATCGACCCCAAGACCATCGAAGACGCGCTGGCTACGCACCCCGCGGTGCACATCTGCGCCGCCGTCGGCGCGCCCGACCCGTACGCCGGGGAACTGCCCATCGCCTTCGTCACGCTGGCCGAGGGCGCGGACGTGTCCGAGGCCGACCTGGTGGCCTATGCCGCCGCCCATGTCGACGAAGGCCCTGCGCGGCCCAAGCGGGTCATCGTGCTGGAACACATGCCCATGACCAACGTGGGCAAGATCTACAAGCCCGATCTGCGCCGCCTGGCCACGGCGGTGTCGGTGCAGGCGGTGGTCGAGCGTGTGCTGCAAAGCGCCGGCCTGCCGCCGGACAGTGCTGTCTTGCGCGTGCTGGCCGACGCGCAACCTGACGTCGCCGTAGAAGTCGACGCAACCGCCCCCGCGCCGCTGAAGGAGCAGCTGCGCGAGGCGCTGGCCCGTTTGCCGGTCAAGGTCGCCGTGCACGGCTGACGACTGCCCCCATAAAAAACACTGGAGACAACCCCATCATGGTCCACCAACCCCTGCGCCGCACCTGCCTGGGCGCCCTGCTGCTGGCGCTGGGCGGCGCCCTGCTCGCGCCCGCCGCGTCGGCGCAAAGCGCCTTTCCCACCAAGCCCATCACCGTGATCGTGCCGTTCCCGGCCGGTGGGTCCACCGACCGCCACCTGCGCATCGTGGCGCAGGACGCGTCCAAGTACCTGGGCCAGACGGTCATCATCGAAAACCGCCCCGGCGCCGGCGGCACGCTGGGCCCGGCCACCATGTCGCGCACCGCCAAGCCCGACGGCTACACGGTCGCGCTGTACACGCTGGCCATGCTGCGCATGCCCTACATGCAGAAGACCACCTGGGACCCGATCAACGACTTCACTTTCATCATCGGGCTGTCGGGCTATACCTTTGGCGTCACGGTGCGCGCCGATTCGCCGTTCAAGACCTTCAACGAATACATCGAGGCCGCGCGCAAGAACCCGGGCAGCGTCGATTACGGCTCGACCGGCGTGGGGTCATCGCCCCACCTGTTGATGGAAGAGGTTGCCCTCAATGCCAAGGTCAAGCTGAACCACGTGCCCTACAAGGGCAACGCCGACATGCAGCAGGCGCTGCTGGGCGGCCACGTCATGGCGCAAAGCGACGGCACCGGCTGGGACCAGTTCGTGGACTCGGGCAAGATGCGCCTGTTGGTCACCTTCGGCGAAAAGCGCACCACCCGCTGGCCCGACGTGCCGACCGCGCTGGAACTGGGCTACAAGGTCAGTTCCACGTCGCCCTACGGCCTGGCCGGCCCCAAGGGCATGGACCCGGCGGTGGTCAAGGTGCTGCACGACGCCTTCAAGAAGGCCTTGCTCGATCCGGCCAGCCTGGACGTGATGAAGCAGCTGAACCAGGAACCCGTCTACCGCGACAGCGCCGACTACAAGGCGTGGGCCCAGGCCACCTACACGAAGGAAAAGGGCCTGATCGAGTATCTGGGGCTGATGGCCAAGGATTGATCCCACCGCGCGACGGGCGGCTTCGGCCCGGCGTGCGAAGGGGCCAAAGGCCAGGGGTCAAGGCGGGGCTTGGCGTGCAGCCTGGCCCCGCCTTGTCGTTTTCAGAAGGCGCTTTTGTACGCGTACAGGCCCGGGGCGCCGCCCGTCATCACGAACAGCACGGCGGAATCCGGCGCATGGTGGCCGGCGCGCACATCGGCCAACAGGCCCGCGAAGGCCTTGCCGGAATACACCGGGTCCAGCAGCAGCCCTTCGCTGCGCGCCAGCAGTTCCACCGCCTCGACCATGGCCGGGGTGGGCACGCCGTAGCCCGGGCCGCGCTGGCTGCCGTCCACCACGATATCGGCCGGCGCCAGGGCCTCTGGCGCGGCTTGTTCTGCATCCGGCCCGGCCTGCAGCAGCGCCAGCGTGGCGGCCGTGAGATCCAGCGTCTTGGCGTGGGCCACCGACTGCTCGGCCAGCGTGGTGAACGATTGCACCGTGGTCGCCGGCTTGCCCGCCGCGATCATGCCCGCGGCCAGCCCGGCATGCGTGCCGGCGCTGCCGTTGGCCACGACCACGCGGGTGAATTCCACGCCGGATTCGCGCGACTGCGCCAGGATTTCCAGCGCGCAGGCCGCGTAGCCCAGCGCACCGGTCGGCGTGGACCCGCCCAGCGGCGCCAGGTAGACGCGGCGGCCGGCCAGTTCCAGCGTGCGCACGCGTTCCAGCGCCGCGGCCATGGCATCGGCGCCGGCCGGCAGGTCGTGCACCACCGCGCCCAGCAGGCGGTTCAGCAGCATGTTGCCGTTTTCTTCGTAGTCGACATCGCTGCGCGGCACCACCCGGCCCAGCACCAGCTCGCAGGCCAGTCCGGCGCGGGCGGCAGCCGCCGCCGTCAGGCGTGCGTGGTTCGATTGCAGCCCGCCCACGGTCACGACCGTATCGGCCCCCATGCCGCGCGCCTCGCCCAGCAGGAATTCCAGCTTGCGCAGCTTGTTGCCGCCGCCGCCCAGCGACATGTGATCGTCGCGCTTGACGTACAGGCGCACGCCGTTGGCTGCCGCGCCCAGGGCCGCTTCCAGGCCGGCCAGGCGCTGGATCGGCGTGTGGCCGTCCAGCAAGGCGTAACGGGGAAAGCGCTGCAGCGCAGCCGCAAGATCAATGGGCATGGAAGGGTTCCGAAAAGCAAGGATGAAGGCGGGCCGGGGATAGCCCAGAAGTCGGTGCGGCATTCCCACAGAGGACGCCGACAGACCCCAGCAGGATACGCCAAGACCGCTGCGCGATTCATCACGCCTGCCTGGCGGATTGTGCAGCGGCCGGCATGAATCGCAGCCCCGCCGCCTCAGGGCGGGGACAATTCCCCTGCCGCCAGGCCGATCTGGTCAAAACAGATTTCGCGTGCGATGCGGGTGGCGGGGCTTTCGCTGCGGCCGCGCAACGTGACGAAGGCGAAGTGCGCGGCAATGTCGAAGTCGGCCGGCGGCGGCACGCGCGCCAGCGCACCGTGCGCGATCTGCGCGGCTGCCGACGCCAGCACGCCCAGGAATACGGCATCCGACTGCGCGGCAATATCCAGCAGGCACGCGATGTCTTCGCTTTCCCGGTGCAGCGCAAAGCCATCCGGCCTGGCCGCGGCGACGCGCCGGGCGATCTCGGGCGACAGGCCGGTGGACATCACCGGATACGCCAGCACCTGCGGCAGCGACGGCCGCGCGCCTTTGAGCAGCGGATGGCCGGGCCGGCAGACAAAGCCCGAGGCCAGCGCCGGCATGGGCGCCACGTCCAGGTCGGCGTCGTTGTCCAGCGTGCGCACATGCACCACCAGCGCATCCAGCGTGCGTTCGCGCAGGCTGACCAGCAGCGAATCGGTGGGCCCGCGCGACAGCTTGACCCGCAGAGCGGGGTGGGCGTGCAGCATGCGCCGCATCAGCGGCACGCTGAGCAAGGCGCTGGGCGCGGCGCCCAGGCCCAGCGCCACCGAACCGGTCTGCCCTTGCGCCAGCATCTCGGCTTCGCGGCGAATCTCGTGCACCTCGGCCAGCACACGGCGGGCGCGCTGCGCCACCTGCCGCCCCAGCGGCGTAGCCTCGTTGCGCTTGCCGATGCGGTCCACCAGCGGCGCGCCCAGCTCGGCTTCCAGCAACTGGATGCTGCGGCTGAAGGCCGGCTGCGACAGGTGCAGCGATTCGGCCGCGCGGGTGAAAGAGCCGGTTTCTAGCAGCGCCACCAGGTGGGCCAGTTGCGACAGGTTCATGAGCGGATCGCCTCGTCAGGGTGGCAAGAAACCATGCAGATAACCATGCATAAAACGCATTGTAATCAGCCAATCAATCGATTGGACAGATGAAATGCAGGCTTCTAGCATTCTGGAAAACACAACGACACCCCAAGGGACCTTCATGAAAAAGCTGCTGTTTTCCGCTGTTGCCATCCTGGCCGCGCTGGGCGCGGGCGCTGCCTGGGCCGACGAATACCCCGCCCGGCCCGTCTCGCTGATGGTGCCCTACCCGGCCGGCGCCGCCAGCGACATCACCGCCCGCGCGCTGCAAGGCCCCATGGCCCAGGCGCTGGCCGGCCAGGTCATTGTCGAAAACCTGGGCGGGGCCAACGGCGCGCTGGGCGCCAACCGCGTGCTGAGCGCGCGGGCCGACGGCTATTACCTGTTCCAGGGGTCGCCCAACGAACTGATCCTGGCCGGTCTGACCAACAAGTCCGTCAGCTACAAGCCGGATGCGTTCCGGATGATCGCGCCGGTGGCGACTTCGCCCTATGTGGTGGTGACCCGCGCCGACCTGGGCGCGGCCAACGTCGACGAACTGGTGGCCATGGCGCGCCAGCGCAGCGTGCCGCTGACGTACGGATCGGGCGGCGCCGGGTCGATGATCCACCTCATCACCGAAGCCTTGTCGCGCCGCACCGGCATTGCGCTGACGCACATTCCGTACCGTGGCGGCGCGCCGCTGATCACTGACATGGCCGGCGGCCAGATCGACTTCGCCATCATGCCGTACCAGGCCAACTATGACGACCTGCGGCGCGAGGGCCGCCTGAAGATCATCGGCACGCTGAACCGCGAACGCCTGGCGGCGCTGCCCGACGTGCCCAGCGTGCAGGAAAGCGCCAGCCTGAAAGACTTCAACTACACCATCTGGACCGCCTACCTGGTCAAGCAGGGCACGCCCGACGCGGTGGCGCAGAAGCTGCATGCCGCCGTCACCGCGTCGCTGGCCGACCCCGCGGCCCGCAAGACGCTGCTGGCCCAGGGCAAGATCCTGTTCGATCCGCAGACCCTGGCCGACAGCGCCGCCTTCTATGCCGAACAGACCGCCGCCCTGACCGAACTGGTGCGCGCCAGCGGTTTCACGGCGGACTGAGCCCCCGGCTGTTCCGCTTCCTGGCCCCCGCGCGGCCGCCGCCGGGGCCTGCATTCCGACTCATGGAGTTCCGCATGTCCGACACCCTGATCCAGCCCGTGCTGGCCCGTCTTGAAGAACGCCAGCCGCTGATCGAGCATTGGCTCAAAGCCTTCCTGCGCATTCCCAGCGTCAGCGCCGATCCGGCCTTTGCGCCGGGCATGGCCCAGGCGCGCGAATTCCTGTGCGAACGCCTGCGCCGCGAAGGCCTGGCCAATGTGCAATTGCTGGACGGCGGCGGCGAAGCGGCCGTCTACGGCGAATGGCTGGGCGCACCCGGCAAGCCCACGCTGCTGATCTACGGCCATTACGACGTACAGCCGGCCGACCCGCTGGACCTGTGGCGCACGCCGCCCTTCGAGCCCACCGAGATCGATGGCCGGCTGTATGCCCGCGGCACGTCCGACGTCAAAGGCTCGACCACGGTGGCGCTGGAAGTCGTGTTCGCCTATCTGGCCACGCTGCGCAGTTGCCCGGTCAACATCAAGGTCTTCCTCGAAGGCGAAGAAGAAACCGGCAGCCCCACGCTGCGCACGCTGATCCAGCGCCACGGGCCGCTGCTGGCCGCCGACGCGGTGCTGTCGGCCGACGGCGGCCGCGCCAGCGCCGAGGTGCCCACCATCAACACCGGCGCGCGCGGCAACGCGGCCCTGGAAATCCGCCTGCGCACGGCCGACAAGGACCTGCATTCGGGCCGCTACGGCGGCGGCGTGCGCAACGCGCTGCACGAAATGGCGGCCCTGCTGGCCACGCTGCACACGCCGGATGGCCGCGTGGCGGTGGCCGGTTTTGACGACGACGCCACGCCGCCCACGCCGCGCCAGCGCCAGGACACCGCGGCCTTTCCGTACGACGAAGCCGCCTTCTTCACCGACGTGGGCGCGGCCAGCCACGGCGAACCCGGCTACAGCCCGCGCGAACGCATCACGCTGCGGCCCGCGCTGGACGTGAACGGCATGTGGGGCGGCTACACCGGCGCGGGCACCAAGACCATCATCCCATGCGAAGCCTCGGCCAAGCTGACGGTGCGTGTGGTGCAGGGCCAGGACCCGGCGCGCGTCATTCGCGCCGTGCTGGCGCACCTGCAAGCCGCCTGCCCGCCCGGCTGCGCGCTGGACGTGACCGCGCTGACGGACGGCTCGCCCGCGTCGACCCTGGCGCCCCGGCATCCGCTGGTGCAGGCGGCCAGCGATGTGTTGCGGGCCAGCGCCGGCCAGGAACCGATCCACGTGCGGTTGGGCGCCAGCGTGCCGATCACATCGGTGTTCAAGGAAACGCTGGGCATCGACACGCTGATGTTCGGCTTCAACCTGCCGGACGAAGACGTGCATGCGCCCAACGAGTTTTTCCGGCTGGGTTCGATCCGTGAAGGGGTGCAGGCCTGGACGCGGCTGCTGGATGCCTTGAGCCGCTATGCCCCGGCGGCGTTCAGGGAAGGTTGAGGGCAGGCAGGGCCGCCAGGCGCAGTCATCCGCAGTCGCGCACAAGTTTGGTATGCAATAAATGTTGCCTTTCCTGTACGCGTTTTTGCTAGACTGACTGCCCTGCGTTCTCCCCTGTCGGCCGTTGTCGCCGCGCCCAATGACCGAGCAAGCCCTTCCCGACCCCAGTGCCGACGATATCGCCCGCGCCATCGCGGCCGCCATCGTGGCCCACCGCCTGCCCCCGGGCACCCGACTGCGTGAAGAGGCCCTGGCGCGGGTCTACAAGGTCAGCCGCACCAAGATCCGCGCGGCGCTGTTGATGCTGTCCAAGGACAAGCTGATCAACATCGTGCCCGACAAGGGCGCCTTCGTCAGCAAGCCCGACGCCAACGAGGCGCGCGAGGTCTACGCCGTGCGCCGCATCCTGGAAGCCGCGCTGGCGCGCGAATTCGTGGCCCGCGCCACCGCCGCCGACTACCGCCGCATCGACGCCCACCTGGCCGAGGAACGCGCGGCCGTGGAAGGCGGCGACGTGCAGGCGCGCAACCGCCTGCTGGGCGACTTCCACATCCTGCTGGCCGAAACGGTGGGCAATTCGGTGCTGACCGGCATGCTGCGCGAACTGTCGGCGCGCAGCGCCGTCATCACCGTGCTGTACCAAAGCTCGCACGACGCCAGCTGCTCGTCGCGCGAACACCATGCCTTCATCGAAGCCGCCCGCGCGGGCGACACCGAACGCGCCTGCGCCCTGATGGACGAGCACCTGGAACACGTGCAGACCGCCCTGGACTTCAATGAAGACGACCGCGTCGGCGGCGACCTGGTGACCGCCCTGCTCAGCTGAGGTGCGCCGGGTTTGATCCCGCGCAAACCGCGCCGCGCGCCTGCCCGATACAGTGTTACGTAGACGGCCGCCATTCGCGGGGGCCGCGGCACAAGCACGGGAGACACCATGTACAAGCACATCCTCATCCCCACGGACGGCTCGGCCCTGTCCACCGAAGGCGTCGTCAATGCCCTGAACCTGGCCCGCGCGCTGGGCGCCCAGGTCACCATTCTGACCGTCGAAGAACCCTTTCATGTGTTTGCCATGGGCGCGGCCCAGGTGGCCCACAACCTGAACGAATACCAGGACCAGATCCGCGCCCAGGCCGAACGCCTGCTGAGCGCGGCAGCGTCCCAGGCGCGCGAAGCCGGCGTGCCGTGCGAAACGCTGCGCGCCACGCATGAAGACCCGTACCAGGCCATCATCGACGCCGCCCGCGAGCGCCACTGCGACCTGATCGCCATGGCCTCGCACGGCCGCCGCGGCATGGCCGCCGTGGTGCTGGGCAGCCAGACGCAGAAGGTGCTGGCGCATTCCACGACGCCGGTGCTGGTCTACCGCAAGAAGGGCTGACGCCTGGCGGCCGCCAAGGCCGCTTTGGCAAGCGCCGCGCCTTCGCCCGGCCAGTCCGGACGGGCGCGGATTCACGCCCCAGTTCGCAGCAACTGCCCCATTCTTTCCTGCAGCCACCGTTCGGTCGGGCTGGGGCTGCGACCCTGCAGCCATAGCGTGCGCACCGACAGCGGCGGCAGGGACAGCCCCGCGCACGGCACGCTGACCAGATCGTTGCGATAGCCCTCGTATTCGGCGATGTTCAGCGGCAGGATCGCCCAGCCCAGGCCGTCGGCCGCCATGGCGGCAATGCTGTAGAAGCTGTCCGAGCGCCAAGCGGACGGGCTCATCACCACGTCCTGCACGCCGTCCATCTGCATCACCAGCTGGCGATGCCGCGCCAGATCGTTGCGCGTGACTTCGGGCAGCGCCGCCAGCGCATGCCCGCGCGCCACGAAGATGCCCTGCCCCACGTCGCCCAGATAGCGATGCGCGAACGCCGCCCCCGGGTCGCCGCGGTCGAAATGAAACGCCACGCTGGCGCGGCCCTGCTGCACGTAGTCGGCCACTTCGGTGGCCGTGCCGTTCAGCTGGGTCAGTTCCAGCGCCGGAAAGCGCGCCGACACTTCCTTGACCAGCTCGCCCAGCACCAGGTAGGGCAAGGCTTCGTCCAGCGCCACGCACAGGCGCGCATCCTGGCCGGCGGCAAACGACAGCGCGCGTTGCTCCAGCCCCGCCGCCTGGCGCAGCAGTTCGCGCGCCTCTTGCAGCAGCACGTCGCCTGCCTGCGTCAACGTGGCATTGCGGTGCGAGCGGTCGAACAGTTCCACCCCCAGGTCGGCCTCCAGCAGGCCCAATGACGTGCTGACGGCCGATTGCGCGCGGCCCAGTTGCCGGGCCGCCGCCGAGAACGAGCCCGCGTCGGCCGCCGCCACGAAATGCCTCAACTGATCCAGCGTCCAGTTCATGGTTCCTCCTGCCCACACAATCCATCTATTTTATAGATGCAATCAAACTTTTTATAGAAATTATGTAGATAGATAATGGCGGTCTTACAGGAGCATCCCTATGACGCAGCGGAACCTTACCCACGCTGTCGCCCCAGCCGCCCCCGGCCGCTGGCTCGTGCTGGCCATCGTGTCCAGCGCCCTATTGCTGATCGTCGTGGACATGACGGTGCTGTACACCGCCTTGCCCCGGCTCACGCACGAACTGGGCGTGACGGCCTCGTCCAAGCTCTGGATCGTCAACATCTACGCCCTGGTGGTTTCCGGCCTGCTGCTGGGCATGGGCACCCTGGGCGACCGCCTGGGCCACAAGCGCCTGTTCATGATGGGCCTGGTGGTATTCGGTGCGGCCTCGCTGGCTGCGGCCTATTCGCCCAACCCGGGCGCCCTGATCGCCGCGCGCGCCGTGCTGGCGATCGGCGCGGCCATGATGATGCCGGCCACGCTGTCGATCCTGCGCCTGACCTTCACCGACGAACGCGAGCGCGCCGTCGCCATCGGCGTGTGGGCCTCGGTGGCCTCGGGCGGCGCGGCGCTGGGCCCGGTCATCGGCGGCGTCCTGCTGGAACACTTCTGGTGGGGCTCGGTGTTTCTCATCAACCTGCCCATCGTGCTGCTGGCGCTGCCGCTGGCGCGCCGCTACATCCCGGCCAGCCGCCCCGACCGCCAGCGCCCCTGGGACCTGACCGGTTCGCTGCAGGTCATGGCGGGCCTGATCCTGACCGCGTATGCCCTGAAGGAACTGGGCCGCGCCCAGCCGTCCTGGCTGCAGGCCGGGCTGGCCTGCGCGGGCGGCGCCGCGATGCTGGCGGTGTTCGTGCGGCGCCAGCGCGCGCGGCCCTATCCGCTGATCGACTTCGCCATTTTCCGCAACCCCAGCTTCAGCTCGGCGGTGGCGTCGGCGCTGTTCGCCGCGGCCGCCCTGCTGGGCATGGAACTGGTCTTCAGCCAGCGCCTGCAACTGGTGCTGGGCATGTCGCCGATCCAGGCCGCGCTGTACATCCTGCCCTTGCCGCTGGCCGCCTTCATTGCCGGGCCGCTGGCGGGCTGGCTGCTGTCGCGCGTCAGCGGCGCGCGGCTGCTGTTCGTGTCGCTGCTGGTGTCGGGCCTGGGCATGGGCGGCTACCTGTTCAGCTACGACGGCGCGCTGGCCGCGCAGATGGCCAGCCTGTGCGTGCTGGGCGTGGGCATCGGCGCCACCATGACGGCCGCGTCCAGCACCATCATGCAAAGCGCCACGCCGGAACGCGCCGGCATGGCCGCGTCCATCGAAGAAGTCTCGTACGAACTGGGCGGCGCGCTGGGCGTGACGCTGATGGGCTCGATCCTGTCGGGCGTCTATGCCCACACGCTGGATGTGCCGGCGGGCCTGCCGGCCGCCGGCGCGGGCGCCGCGCGCGACAGCCTGGACGAAGCCCTGATCGTGGCCGAGGGCCTGTCGGCCGACCTGGGCGCCTCGCTGGCGCATTTGGCCCGCACGGCTTTCGATGCCGGCTACGCCGTGGTCATCGCCACGGCCACCGTGATGCTGCTGGGCACCGCCGTGCTGGTGCTGCTGAACCGGCTGCGCGGCGATACCCGTTCACGCGGCGCGACGGCGGGCTGATCCTGCCGCCATCGCCGCCGCGCTGGCCGTCGGCTACTTCATGGCGGCGGTGCGAAAGGCCTGATCCATGTCGGCGATCAGGTCTTCTTCGTGCTCCAGGCCGATCGAAATGCGGATCAGGCCTTCGGACACGCCGGCCGCGTCGCGCTCGGCGGCCGGCACGCCCGAATGCGTGGTGGACGCGGGATGGCACACCAGCGACTCGGTGCCGCCCAGGCTGACCGCCGACTTGAACAGGCGCAGCGCGTTGATGAAGCGAAACGCCTTGGGCCGCCCGCCGTCCAGCACGAACGCAAAAGTCGACCCCGGCCCGGTGCACTGGCGCTTGTAGACGGCCTGGTAGGCGTCGTCCGCGATCATTTCCGGATGGAAGATCTGCACCTTTTCATGCGGATTGCCCGCCAGCCACTGCGCCACCTTGGTGGCGCTGCGCGCAGCCTGCTTCATGCGCAGCACCACGGTTTCCATCGAGCGCGTGATCATCCAGCACGAATGCGGGTCCAGTTGCGATCCGAAAGCGCTGCGGATGGCGCGCACTTTCTTGATCAGGTCTTTCGAGCCCGTGACGGCGCCGGCCACCAGGTCGCTGTGCCCGCCCACGTACTTGGTCAGCGAATACACGCACAGGTCCACGCCATGCTCGGCCGGCTTCTGGAAGATGGGGCCCAGCAGCGTGTTGTCGCACACCGAGATCGGGCGGTAGCCGTGGCGCGACGCAAACGCGTCCAGCTCGGCCGTCATGGCCTGGAAGTCGATCAGCGCGTTGGTCGGGTTGGCCGGCGTTTCCACGTAGAACAGACGCACCGGGCCCTTGGCCGCGGCGGCTTCCAGCGCATCGCGCATGCTTTGCGCCGACAGGCCGTCGTGGATCGGATGCGAGCCGATGCCCCATTCCGGAAAGATCTTGGCGATCAGCGTTTCGGTGCCGCCATACAGCGGCACGGACTGCACCAGCTGGTCGCCGGGGCGCAGGAAAGCCAGGAACACCGCGCTGATCGCCGACATGCCGCTGGACGTCACCGCGGCGTCTTCCGAGCCGTCCAGCAACGACAGGCGGTCTTCGACGATTTCCAGGTTGGGATGGTTGAAGCGGCTGTACACCAGCCCGGCCGATTCACCCTGCGGCAAGGGCTTGCGGCCCGACACCAGGTCGAAGAACTCGGCGCCGTCTTCGGCCGACCGGAAAGCGAAGGTCGACGTGAGGAACACCGGCGGCTTGACCGCGCCTTCGGACAGGAAGGGATCGAAGCCGTACGACATCATCTGCGTTTCCGCGTGCAGCGGACGGCCGAAGATGTCTTTCTTGTGATAACTGGAATAGCTCATGGTGTGCCTCTCTTTGGGGGAATTGCGGCATGCCTGGCGGGCGCAATGCGCGTTCGGACACGATAGCGCCGCCCGCCGGGCGATGCAGCGAGTATGGGCCGCCCCGGCCACAATTTTCTTTCCATTTCTACTGCCGAAATCGGATAATTGGAAATATCGTTTCTCTTAACACCAGAACCATGAAAGACACTGCCTTGTTACATCAACTTGACGCGATCGATTGGAAAATCATGAAAATCCTTCAAGAAGATGGCCGCCTGTCCAACGCCGAACTGGCCGAACGCGTGTCGCTGTCCGCCTCGCCTTGCTGGAAGCGCTTGAAGCGCCTGGAAACGTCTGGCGTCATCCGCGGCTACCAGGCCATCCTGGACCGCCGCGCGCTGGGCATGGGGGTGGTGGCCTTCGTCAGCATCTCGCTGGAAAACCACACCGAGAAAACCTGCCACGCCTTCGAGGCCTCGGTGGCCGCCATGCCCGAAGTGCTGGCCTGCCACAACACCACCGGCCAGCACGACTATCTGCTGCACATCGTGGCGCGCGACTTCGACGCCTATTCCGAATTCGTGCGCAACCGCCTGCGCACGCTGCCCGGCGTGAAGGAACTGCTCAGCACGCTGTCGATGCACGAAGTGAAGTCTTCGACCAAGCTGCATCTGTAGCGCACACCGCGCCTTGCCCCTTGCACCAGAAAACCACAGCCGCCAGGAGTGTCATGAAGCTGTAGCGACCGAAAAATAGAGTGTCGATTCCGATTGAATCCCAAAGAGGACTTCCTGTTATGAAATCGACTCTCCGCATTGCGGCGGCTGGCGCCTGCCTGTCCGTCTTCGCTCTCTCCCCCGCCCTCTCGGCGGCGGCCACCGCCACCTCGGTTCAGCTCTACGGCTTGATCGACACCGGCCTGCAATACGTCAACAACGGTCCGGGCGGCAACAGCAAGACCGGCATGGCCACGGGCAATCTCAGCGGTTCGCGCTGGGGCCTGCGCGGCACCGAAGACCTGGGCGATGGCCTGTCCACCGTGTTCGTGCTGGAAAACGGCTTTGATTCCGACAACGGCACCACCATGCAGGGCGGGCGCCTGTTCGGCCGCCAGGCCTACGTGGGCCTGGCCAGCAAGGAATGGGGCCGCCTGACGCTGGGCCGCCACAACACGCTGATGATCGAATGGATGAGCAAGTACAACCCGTTCGACAACGCCAACTTCTCGATCAAGCGCCCTGACGCGGCGTTCTCCGACCGCACCGACAACGCGGTGATGTACGTCGGCAAGTTCGGCCCCGTCTCGGTCGGCGGCTACTACAGCTTCGGCTGGAACAACGAACAATCGTTCGACGACAAGACGCTGGGCCGCATGATCGGCGGCGGCGTGCGCTATCAGTCCGGCGGCCTGGACGCCGGCCTGCTGTACCACTCCAAGAACGCCGACAAGCCGGCCAAGGGCGCCAACAGCGACAACCGCGAAGACCGCATCGTGGCCGGCGTGTCGTACGACTTCGACGGCTTCAAGCTGTACGGCGGCTACCGCTGGCTGGAACAGAAGCTGACGCAGCGCAACTACAAGAACAACCTGACCTGGCTGGGTTTCACCTACCTGCCGGTGCAGAACAACCGCCTGTCGTTCACCGTGTACCACCTGGACGATGCCGTGTGCGACGACATGAACAACGCCGTCTGCCCCGCCGCGCAAGCCGCGGGCACCGGCCAGAAGTCGACCATGTTCGTGCTGGGCAACGAATACGACCTATCCAAGCGCACTACGGTGTATGCGGTGGCGGCCTACGCGGTCAACGACGACAAGTCGTCGCAGAGCGTCATCGGCGGCAAGTACGGCGCCAACGTCGAGCCGGGCAAGAACCAGTTCGGCCTGAACCTTGGCCTGCGGCACCGGTTTTGAGCGCGCTTGATCCTACCGCGGGCGGCACGGCGATCGCCGTGCGCGGCCTGCGGCACGCCTTCAACGGCCACACCGTGCTGGACGGCGTCGACCTGGACGTGCCCGCGGGCACCGTCCTGGCGCTGCTCGGCCCGTCGGGCTGCGGCAAGAGCACCCTGCTCAAGGCCCTGGCGGGCTTGCTGCGGCCACAGTCCGGCCGCATCGAGTTCGGCGGCGCCACCGTCTGCGACGCGCAGCGCCACGAGCCGCCGGAACGCCGCGGCCTGGGCATGGTGTTCCAGGACTACGCCCTGTGGCCGCACCTGAGCGTAGCGCAGAACGTCGCCTTCCCGCTGGAAATGCGCGGCGTGCCGCGGCGCGAGCGGCCGGCCCGGGTGCAGGAAGCCCTGGCCCTGGTCGGCCTGCACGAGCACGCCACGCGCCGCCCGTCGGACCTGTCCGGCGGCCAGCAGCAGCGCGTCGCGCTGGCCCGCGCCATCGTGGCGCGGCCGCGCGTGCTGCTGTTCGACGAGCCACTGTCCAACCTGGACCGGGCCCTGCGCGAATCGCTCTGCGTCGAGATCGGCGCGCTGCTGCGCCGGCTTGGCACCACCGCCGTCTATGTCACCCACGACCACGAGGAAGCCCATGCCCTGGCGCACACGATCGCCCGCATGGCGCACGGCCGCATCGCCGACCTTGTCATGTCCAAACCCCAGGACTCTGCCTAAAATGCCCCACGCACCCCTTTCAAAACTACTCGCTACGTTCTTTATGACGCTTTCGTTCGGATTGGCCTCGGGCCAGGCCAAGGCGCTTACCGTTTACACCGCGGGCCCCGGCGGCCTGATCAAGCAATTGGCCGCGGGCTTCCAGGAAAAGACCGGCATCAAGGTCGACGTGTTCCAGGCCACCACCGGCAAGGTGATGGCGCGCCTGGAAGCCGAGGCCGCGAACCCGCGCGCCGACGTGCTGATCTCGGCCTCGTGGGACACCGCGCAAGACCTGGACCAGCGCGGCTGGCTGCTCGCCTATGAAAGCCCCAACGCCGCCCAGGTGCCGGCGCGCTTCAAGACCCCGACCTACGTCGCGCAGGGCATTTCCGCGCTGGGCATCGTCTGGAATTCGCGCAGCGGCACGCCCGAACCGCGCGACTGGTCCGACCTGACCGGCCCGCAGTTCAAGCAGGCCGTCACCACGCCCGACCCGGCGCTGTCCGGCGCCTCGCTGGACCTGCTGCTGGGCCTGCAAAGCGCCCAGGGCGAAGCCGCCTGGAAGCTCTTTGAAACGCTGCGCGACAACGGCATGACGATCTCGGGCCCCAACGCCCAGGCGCTGACGCCGGTGCTGCAAGGCGCCAAGGCGGCAGTGTTCGGCGCGGTCGACTACGTGTCGTACGCCAGCGTCGAGAAGGGCGAATCCATCAAGGTCATCTTCCCGTCCAGCGGCACCGCCATCGCGCCGCGCCCGATGATGATCCTGAAGACCACCAAAGCGCCCGACGACGCACGCAAGTTCATCGACTACGTGCTGTCCGAAGACGGCCAGCGCGCCGTCGCCGACGCCTGGCTGATGCCCGCGCGCCAGGACGTGGCGGGCAAGCGGCCCCTGTTCAAGGACCTGGCGCTGCTGCCCGAGACCGCCCCCGGCGCCAATCGCGCCGAGGTGCTGGCCCGGTTCGCCCGCCTGTTCGGCCAACACTGACAGGCCGGGATGCCGGCCCGCCCGGCATCCCCACCTCCACCATGAAAAGCGTCTTCATCCTGGCGGCCATCACCGTGGCCGCCCTGGGCGTGCTCGTCGCCCTGCCGATGGCCTTTGTCGCACTGCAGGCCATCTTTCCCCACCTGGCCGAAGGGTCGCTGCGCAACCCCTTCGGCGCCTGGGCCGCGACCCTGGCGACCCCGGCCGCGCTGACCCTGATCGGCGGCACCCTCAAGCTGGGCCTGGGCGTGGCGGCCGTAAGCGCCGCAATCGGCATCCCGCTGGGCGCCTTGCGCGGCCTGTTCCAGGTGCCGCTGGCGCGGCTTTGGGACCTGCTGTTCCTGGTGCCTTTCCTGCTGCCGCCCTACATCGCCGCGCTGTCCTGGACCATGGCGCTGCAACCGCGCGGCTACCTGGAACAACTGGCCGGTTTCAACCTGGGTCCGCTGCTGTTTTCCCCGGCGGGCGTGACACTGGCCATGGGGCTGGCGATCTTCCCGGTGGTGTATTTCGCCGTGTCGCGCAGCATGGCCGCCACCGGCGCGCGGCTGGCGGACGTGGCGCGCGTGTTCGGCGCCGGGCCCTGGCGCGCGTTCCTGCGCGTCACCCTGCCGCTGGCGCTGCCGGCCATCGCGGCCAGCCTGCTGCTGGCCTTCACGCTGGCCATCGAGGAATACGGCGTGCCCGCCGCGCTGGGCTCGCAGGCCGGCGTCAATGTCATGACGACCGCCATCGAGCGGCGCCTGGCGGACTGGCCCATCGACCTGCCCGGCGCCGCGCTGCTGTCGATGGTGCTGGTGGCGCTGGCGTTGACCGCCTACGCGGTGCAGCGCGCGCTGGTGGCCGGACGCGGCTTCGAAACCACCACCGGCAAGCCTGCCCCCTTGGCGCGCGGCCAACTCGGCGCGTGGCGCTGGCCGGTGCTGGGCCTGTTCGCCGCCGTCGCGCTGGTGGCCGTCGCGGCGCCGCTGGCCTCGATGCTGGCCGCGGCCTTGACGCGCCACGTCTCGGCAGGCCTGTCGCCTACCAACCTGACCCTGGCCAATTTCGCGGCCTTGTTCCAGACCGGCGGCGAAGCCTGGCAGGCGCTGTCCACCAGCCTTTTGCTGGCCAGCGGCACCGCGCTGGCGGCCGGCGCCGTGGGATTGCTTGCCGCGTGGTGCGTGGCGGGCCGGCATGTGCCGGGCGCCGCCGTCATCGACGCGCTGGCGCTGCTGCCCGCGGCCCTGCCCGGCGTGGTGGTGGGCGTGGGGCTGATCCTGGCCTGGAACCAGCCGTTCTGGCCCGCGTCGCCCTACGGCACCTGGGGCATCCTGCTGCTGTCGTACACCTGCCTGCTGTTGCCCTACCCCGTGCGCTACGTCAGCGCGGCGCTGTCGCAGATCGGCGCCAACCTCGAAGCGGCCGCGCGGGTGCACGGCGCCAGCGCGGCGGCGGCGCTGCGCCGCATCGTGCTGCCGCTGGTGCTGCCGGGCCTGGCCGCGTCGATGCTGATGGTGTTTGCCGTGGCCTCGCGCGAACTGGTCACCTCGCTGCTGCTGGCGCCGGCCGGCGTGCAGACGGTGTCGATCTTCGTCTGGCGGCAGTTCGAACAGGGGTCGGTGGGCGAAGGCATGGCCATGGCCGCGGTGGCCGTGGCGGTCAGCCTGACGCTGATGCTGGCGGCCACGCTGATCCGGCGGCGGCAATAAGGCCGGCCTGAAGCGCCGCGGGGCCGTGCCTTGCACAGGCACGGCCCCGCGCGCAGGCCCCGCACAACGCCGGGGCCGCTTGCTGAATTACATCTGCCCCTGCACCACCCGGTTGCGGCCCTGGCGCTTGGCCTGGTACAGCCCGCGGTCGGCCACCTGGATCAGGTCGGTGCAAGGCTGGTCGGCCACCGGCACGGCCGTGGCGGTGCCCACGCTGACGGTCAGCCACGGGCCGCCGCCCGCATCTTTTTGCGGAATCTGCATCGCTTCCACCGCGCGGCGCAGCTTTTCGGCGGCCAGGCGCGCGCTGCCCGCCGGCGTGCCCGGCAGCACCAGCGCGAATTCCTCGCCGCCAAAACGCGCCGCCAGGTCGGTGGACCGGTCGCAGCTGGCGAAGATGGTGTTGGCCACGCGTTTCAGGGCCTCGTCGCCGGCAATGTGGCCGTAGGTGTCGTTGTAGGACTTGAAGTGGTCCACGTCGATCATCAGCATGCTGATTTCGCGGCCGTCGCGGCGTGCGCGCAGCCATTCGGCGTTGAGGTATTCGTCGAAATAGCGGCGGTTGCCCAGGCCCGTCAGGCCGTCGGAATTGGTCAGGCGGCGCAGTTCCATATTGCTTTCCAGCAACTGCTGCTGGCTCTGGCGCAGGGCCTGGTAGGCCTCGTCGCGCTGCACCATCGCCAGGTACGAGCGCGAGTGGTAGCGGATGCGGGCCACCAGTTCGATCGAATCGGGCAGCTTGACCAGGTAGTCGTTGGCGCCGGCCGCAAACGCCGCGCTCTTGATGGCCGGGTCTTCCTTGGTGGACAGCACGATGATGGGAATGTCGCGCGTCACCGGATGGCCGCGGTATTCCTGCACCAGGCTCAGGCCGTCCACGCCCGGCAGCACCAGGTCCTGCAGGATCACGGTGGGCCGCGTCTGGATGGCGACGGTCAGGGCCTTGTAGGGGTCCGAACAATAGTGGAAGTCAATGTTGCCCTCCGTGGCCAGGGCCCTGCGGATGGCCTCGCCGACCATTACCTGGTCGTCGACCAGCAATACCATGGCCGCGTGCGAATTCAGGTCCGCCGACGCCGGGCTGTCAATGGGAGGGTGCATAGTGTCTTTCCTTGATTTCTCGCTGTATCCGCCGGGTCAGGCAAACGCCTGGATCAAACGGGGTGCAATCTTATCCAATGGGCGGATTTCAACGGCGGCCTGCAAGGCAGCCGCCGCTTTGGGCATGCCATAGACCGCGCTGGTCGCCTGGTCCTGGGCAATGGTCAGGCAGCCGCGCTCGCGCAGCGCCTTCAGGCCGCGCGCCCCGTCCTGCCCCATGCCGGTCAGCAGCACGCCGACCGCCAGGCCGCGCCAATGCTGTGCCACGCTATGGAAAAATACATCAATTGAGGGACGGTACAGGCTTTCCTTGGGATTCTCGGTGTACCGCAGCGTACCATCCGCCACCAGGTGCAGATGGTCGTCGGTGCCGGCCAGCAGCACCTGGCCGGGCGCGGGGCGCTCGCCCTCGCGCACCAGCCGCACCGGCAGCGTCACCTGGTCGTTGAGCCAATCGGCCATGCCGGCGGCGAACGACGCGTCCACATGCTGCACCAGCACGATGCCGGCGGGAAACGTGACGGGCAGATCGCGCAGCAGCTGCGCCAGCGTGGCCGGGCCGCCGGCCGAGGCGCCGATCACCAGCAGGCCCTGCGACGGCCCTGCCTGCGTCGCGCTGCGGGCCACCGGCGACAGCGCCGTGCGGTTGTTGCCGTAGCGGCCGATCAGCCAGCCGATGTTGCGGATCTTGCGCAGCAAGGGCGCGGCCGCCGTGCGCAGGTCGGCGCTGCCCACCACCGGGGTATCCACCGCGTCCAGCGCGCCATAGCCCATGGCGTCGAACACCCGGGCGGTATGGCGGGCCACGTCCACCGTGACCACCACGATGGCGCAAGGGCTTTCGGCCATGATGCGGCGGGTGGCCTCGACCCCGTCCATGACGGGCATGATCAGGTCCATCAGCACCACGTCGGGACGGTCCTGGGCGCACTGTTCCAGGGCCTCCTGGCCGTTGGCGGCGACCCAGGCGACTTCCAGCCCGGGTTCCAATGCGATGACGCGCCGCAGGGTTTCGACGGCCATCTGCAGATCGTTGACGATTCCGATTCTCACGTTCGCGCCTTTCCGATCAGGTCTTCGACGGCGTCCAGCAGGGCGTCGTCGTGGAAGCTGCCCTTGGCGAGGTAATAGTCGGCGCCGGCATCCAGGCCCCGCCGTCTGTCCTCTTCGCGATCTTTGTAAGACACTACCATCACCGGCAGGCTTTGCAACTTGGGGTCAGCCTTGATCCGCGTGACCAATTCGATGCCGTCCATGCGCGGCATGTCGACGTCGGTCACCACCAGGTCGAAGGGCTCGTTGCGCAGCATGTTCCAGCCGTCCATGCCGTCCACCGCCACCGCCACGTCAAAGCCGCGGTTCAGCAGCAGCTTGCGTTCCAGTTCGCGCACGGTCAGCGAATCGTCCACCACCAGCACGCGCTTGCGGCGCCGCGCCTGCGCCACCGGGCCGCCGCCGTCCACGCGGGTCAAGCGCCCGCCTTCGACCAGCTTCTGCACCGACAGCAGCATGTCCTCGACGTCCAGGATCAGCAGCGGCGTGCCGTCGTCCATCAGCGAACCGGCCATGACGTCCTGCACCTTGCCCAGGCGCGGGTCCAACGGCTGCACGACCAGCGTGCGCTCGCCCACGTAGCGGTCCACGGCAATGCCGTAGAGCTTGTCGTGGTCGCCCACCACCACGACCGGCAGGGTTTCGGCCGCCGGGGCCGGGTCGCCCGACCGCAGGATCTGGCGCGCCGACACCAGGCCGATCTGGCGGTCCATGAAGCGGAAATGCTGGTGCCCTTCGAGCTGCTCGATGTCTTCGGCGCGCACCTGCAATGCGTGGCTGACATACGCCAGCGGAAACGCGTAGATCTCGCCCTGCACCTCGACCAGCAGGCTGCGCACCACCGACAGCGACAGCGGCATTTCCAGCACGAAGCGCGTGCCCTGCCCCGTCTGCTGGTGAATGCGCACGGCGCCGCGCAACTGCCGCACCATGGTCTGCACCACATCCAGCCCGACGCCGCGGCCCGAGATCTCGGTCACTTCGCCGCGCGTGCTGAAACCGGACAGGAACAGGAATTCCAGCAGTTCGGCCTCGCTCAGGCGGGCGGCGGTCTCGCTGTTGGTCAGCTTGCGCTGCACCACTTCGACCCGCAGGCGGTCCAGCGAAATGCCGCCGCCGTCGTCGCTCAGTTCAATCAGCAGCATGCCGGCCGCGTGGCGCGCCGACAGCCGGATCAGGCCTTCGGGCGACTTGCCGGCTTCCAGGCGGTCCATCGGCATCTCGATGCCGTGGTCCACCGCGTTGCGCAACAGGTGCATCAGCGGGGCATCGAGCTTGTCCAGGATGTCGCGGTCGACCTGGGTGGTGTCGCCGTCGATTTCCAGCCGTACCTGCTTGCCCAGCGAGCGGCCCAGGTCGCGCACCATGCGCGCCATGCCGCCCACGCCGTCGCCAAACGGCCGCATGCGGCAGGCCAGCGCCGTGTCGTACAGGCGCTGCGCCAGGTGGCCCATGCGCCAGCCGAATTCGTCGACCTCGCTGGCGCGCTGGGTCAGTTCCTGTTGGCAGGCTTCGACGATGCGTTGGGCATCATCCAGCGCGGCCTGGCTGCGGGCGTCCAGGGGCTCCCCGGCCAGCGAGGCGCGCAGGCTGTCCAGCGCCTGCCCGGCGCCCGACTGCAGCCGCCGCAGCCGCAGCATGGACGCGCTGAACGGCGCAATCCAGTGCGATTCGACCAGGGTTTCGCTGGACAGGCCCAGCAGCTTGTTGAGCGTGTCGGCCGTGACGCGCAGCACCCGTTCGCCCTCGCCCAGCGCCTGGTCCGACACGCGGCGCGCGGGCGGCGGCGGTGGCGGCGGATCGTCCGGCCGCTGGATGGGCGGCAGAAAATCTGACGGCCGGGGCGCGCGTTCGACCACCGGCGCGGCGGGCGGCGCATTGGGCGCGTTGGACAGGCGGGCCACCAGGTCGTCGATCTCGCTGCCGAGTTCGGCGCCGGGCGTGGCCACGCGCTGCAACAGGTCCGCGCCCAGCAGCAGCGCATCGATATCGGCGGCCTGCAAGCGCAGCCGCCCTTCCTGCGCGGCCACCAGGCAGTCTTCCATGGCATGCGCGATGCGCACTGCCGGATGCAGGTCGACGATGCGGGCTGCGCCCTTGAGCGAATGCGCGGCGCGCATGCAGGCCTCGAGCTGGGGCGCCGACGTGGGGTCGTGCTCCAGCGCCAAGAGGCCGTTGTTCAGCACCTGCACCTGATTGCGGGTTTCCAGCTGGAACAGTTCCAGCAGCGAGGCGTCGCGCATCTGGTCCGGGTTCACGCCAGGCTCCGTTCCAAGGCTTGCATCAACAGGGTCTCGTCCAATACGCCCACGCTGCGGGCGCCGCAGCGCGCCACGCCGCGTGAATACTTCAGGCTGGCGCCTTCGACGGTGGCGGGCAAGGCCCCCAGCGCGTCCAGGTCCACCGAATGAATGCCTTCGACCTCGTCGACCGGCAGTACCACCGCGCGGCCCGCGCCGCCGAAGATCAGCATGCGCGCCGCCGCCGGCCGGTCGCGGCCGCCATCCGCCGCCGTGGCGTCCAGCCCCAGCAACCGCGCCAGCGACACGCACACCGTCAGGGTGCCGCGCACGTTGGTCACGCCCAGCACCGCCGGGTCGCGGCGGTGCGGCAGCGTCAGGATGGCGCGGGTGCTGGCCACTTCATCGAGCGCCTTGGTGGGCAGGCCCAGCCATTCATTGCGCAGGCGAAACACCAGCAGCGACGACAGGCGCGCCTGCCCCGCCAGCGCGGCCGTCACGTCCTCGACATGGGCGGCCGCTTGCGGCGGCAGCCGGTCCAGGATCCGCTTGGCCGCCGCGGCATACACCGGACAGTTGCGGCAGTGCACGTGTTCCGGCAGGCGTTCGCAGCTTTTATCGCCGCGGATGCCGATACGGTTCCAGCAATCGTCCACTTCGGACAGCCTGGCCAATGCGTCAGTCACGGCGGGCCTCCTGGCGCGCGGCGCGCGCCTGCAAGCGGCGGGCGCCTTCGTGGTCGCCCTCGGACGCGATCAGCGCGGCCAGGTGCAGCAGCGCCTCGCGGTGGGTCGGGTCCAGGTACAGCGCCTTGCGGTAGGCGGCCTGGGCCTGGCGGGCATCGCCCTCGGTGTCGTGCAGCAGGCCCAGCAGGTACAACGCGTCGGCGCTGGCGCCGTGGCGCTCCAGGTGGGCGCGGCATTGCGTCATGGCCTCGGCCACGCAGCCCTGGTCGGCCAGCGCGGCGATGCTGCGCAGCGAGGCGTCGGGGTCTTGGGCGGCGTCCGCCGCCGCCCCACCTCCGCGCACGGCGGCGTGCGCCGAAGCCGCCCCCACGGTGGCCGGCAGGGGCTTGCCCGCGGACATGGCGGGCATCGTCGGCATTGCCTGCATCCCGCGCGCGTCGGCCGCGCGAATG
>NZ_CADIJO010000036.1 GCF_902859705.1 Achromobacter deleyi
CGTCGGGTATGACGGTATCGATGTGTCGGCCCTGACCGGCGCTGGCGCTACGACTGGTGTATCCATCGACGTCGCGGCCCTGGGCGGCATGTACGCCAACAGCATCCGGCTCATCGGCACCGAAGCGGGCGTCGGCGTGAACATCGGCGGCAACCTTGCTGCGCTGACCGGCACGCTGACCGTCAGCGCCAATGGCGACGTCAAGATTCTGCCGTCTGGCCGCATGCAGGCTGCCACTGACCTGTCGGTGCAGAGCGGACGCGATATCGTCAACGACGGTACGGTCACGGCGGGCGGCGCGCTGGCGCTCAACGCGCCCGGCTCGGTCATCAACACCGGCGCCGTGTCCTCGGCGGGCAACGCCAGTGTCGTGTCGGGCAAGTTGGACAACCGCGGCACCTTCACGGCCGGCTTGCAGGCCGATGGTTCGATCAGTCCTTTGGGTGCGCTGAGCGTGCAGGTCAATAGCCTGCAGAACGCCGGCACGCTGATGGCCGGCGGCAACGCTACGGTCACGGCCGATGCGCTGGGTCTGTCGGGTGGCAAGTTGGTCGCGGGCGGTGCGTTGACGTTGGACGCCAACGGCACAATCACCAATCGCGCCGGTTCCGTGTACGGCGGTTCGGTGTTGCTGCGCGCATCCAGCCTGGACAACACGGGTGGCAAGCTCACCAGCGGGGCAGGACTGACCGCCAACGTCGCAGGCGCGGTCGACAACACCGCCGGCACCCTGGCCGGCGCTGGCGCGGTGGCCATCGCCGGCCAATCCATCGTCAACGCGGCAGGCGGCGTCGTCTCGGGCGACAGCGTCGC
Organism: Achromobacter deleyi; assembly: GCF_902859705.1. Classification (GTDB taxonomy): domain Bacteria; phylum Pseudomonadota; class Gammaproteobacteria; order Burkholderiales; family Burkholderiaceae_B; genus Achromobacter; species Achromobacter deleyi. The sequence goes on from NZ_CADIJO010000036.1 coordinate 814, forward strand.
GCTGCGGGGAACGGCCGGCATCAACAACCAAGGCGGTTCCGTCCAAGCCAACGGCACGCTGCGCGTAGAAACGGCCGGCGCCGTGAACAATCAGGGCGGCAAGCTCACCGTCGCCAACACCGGCGCCTTGCAGAACCAGGGCGGCGGCTTGTACGGCGGTTCAATCGACGTTAAAGCCGCGAGCCTGTCCAACACCGACGGCAAGGTCGTCAGCGGCGGGGCGCTGGACGTAAACACCACCGGCAACCTGGACAACACTGGCGGCACCGTTGCCGCCCAAGGGCAAGCCACGCTGAACGCGCAGACCCTGTCCAACACCCGCGGCATCGTCGCCGCCGCCAATCTGACGCTCAAGACGCAAGGCCTGCTGGACAACCGCGCCGGCCTGATCCAGGCCGACAACCTCTTGGCCTTGACGGCCGGCAGCCTGAACAACCGCGACACGCTCGCCAATGGCACCCCTGGTGCGAGCGCAACAACGACCGCCCAAGCAGGCGCTACACCAACCTCGACCAGCGCCTTGGGCGTGATGGGCAAGCAGGTCACGGTCAACGCCAACGCCATCGACAACCAATCCGGCCGCATCGGCGCGGGGCAAGACCTGGGCGTTGCCACCGGCACGCTCGACAACACGTCAGGCAACGTCTCATCCGACGCCAACGCCAAGCTCGCGGCGAATAACCTGATCAACAGCAGCGGTGCGGTGACAGCCGGCAATTCCCTGGAACTGACCACCGGCAACCTGGACAACGACGGCAAGCTCCACGCGGGCCAAGACCTGACGATCACCGCCAACACGCTGACCAACCGCGCCACCGGCGAACTGATCGCGGGGCGCAACACCGAACTGAACATCAGCGCGATGCTGACCAATGCCGGCCTCATCGATGGCGGCTACACCCGCATCACCGCTGGCAGTCTGACCAACACCGGCCGCATTTACGGCGACCGCATCGGCATCCAGACCCCGACGCTCATCAACGACCCCAACGCCGTCATCGCCTCGCGCGGCGACCTGGACCTGGGCGTCGGCACGCTCGCCAACCGTGAACACGCCTTGATCTATGCCGGCGCAGACCTGCGCATAGGCGGCGCCCTGGATGCCACGGGCAAGGCGATCGGGCAGGCGCAATCGCTGTCCAACGAATCGGCCACTATCGAAGCCGAACGCAACGCCGACATCGCGGCGGCCAGCATCCAGAACCTGAACCCGCACTACGCCAGCGAAGTGGTCGAAACCGCGCGCGGCCCCAAGCTGTACTACCGCCTGGAAAACGCCACCGAGCTGATGGATGGCGACAAGCTGTGGCTCTGCGACGGCGTCACCACCCTGTGCGGCAAAGACCCCGAAACGTTCCTGGACAACGATTCTGACCGCCGGCTGCTGCTGCCATCCACGACCTATCCGGAATCGCGCTACGGCCCGCCCTTCGACTATGTACGCGGCAAGAAAGGCAAGGCGGGCTCTACCGCACCCATTCCGCCCGCGTATGCGGCGGGCTATGTGGACTACGACGCCGATGGCAATCCCAGGGACGTACCCGAACGGTTCAACTACGGTGCGGCCGAGCGTGTCTGGCAAGTCTTCGGCATAACCCCCCCAGAGGGCAGTCAACCTACCTGGCGTGAACCGCCCTGGCCGTGCCGCAACCCGACCGAATGCGACGCCGAGCGCTCCCGCCGCGCCGCCTTCGACGCGGCTTACGCGGCCTACAAGGCGCCCTTTCTGGAACTGGACCGCCGTATCCGCGCGTTCAACGCAGACTTCGACAGCCGCATGGTAGAGAACTTCTTCTACTACAAGGTCGACGAAGTCGTCTCCGAAAGCCGCACGGTATCCACAGACCCGGCCCGGATCATTGCCGGCGGCAACGCCCGCTTCACGGGCGCCGTCACCAACGACAAGAGCCGCATCATCGCCGGCGCCACGCTGTCGGTAGACGGCCCGTCAGTCAACAACATCGGGGCCGAAGGCGAACGCCGCATTGCGCGCAAAGGCATCGAGGTACGCACCATCGTCAAAGGCGGCGGCCGCAAGGAAAGCCGAACTCCCTACGAAGACGTCGTGGCCGCCGAACGCTTCGAGCTGGCTGTGGCCAGCGCCACCGGCAACACCGCGCCACCGGCCACCGGCAACGCAAGGCCCGACGCCAGCGGCATCACCAACCCCTTGGCGCCGGCCCAATTGATTGAATTTTCCACGCCCGGCAAGTTCGTCATCCGCGTGCCCACGCTGGCGCCCGTCCTGCCGACCAACGCGCTGTACCGCGTGATGTCGGCCCCGGACGCACCCACCCTGATCGCCACCGACCGCCAGTTCCTCGGCTCGCGCACCATCACGTCCAGCGACACCCTGCTGCGCCAACTCAACCAGAACAGCAGCTACCTCCTCAAGCGCCTGGGCGATGGCTTCTATGAGCAGAAGCTGGTGGCCGAGCAGATCATGCTGGCCAGCGGCCAGCGCTTCGTAGGCGACTACACCGACAACGAAACCCAGTACAAGGCGCTGCTTGCCGCGGGCGCCGACTTTGCCGGCAACTTCGGCCTGACCATCGGCACCGCCTTGACACAAGACCAGATGCGCCACCTGACCGGCGACATCGTCTGGCTGGTCGAGCAGACCGTCACGCTGCCCGATGGCACGCAACAGAAGGTGCTGGCCCCGCAGGTCTACCTGGCCGTCAAACCGGGCGATCTGCGCGGCGACGGCACGCTCATCGCGGGCCGTGCAACGCAGATCAACACCACGGGCGACCTCAACAACAGCGGCACCCTGGGCGCGCGCAACGCCCTGGTCGTCAACGCGCAGAACGTGCGCAACAGCATCGGTTCGGTCCAGGCCAAGACCGTCAACCTGACGGCCCGCAACGACATCGACAATCTGGCCGGGCTGCTCAAGGGCGAATCGGTCGCGCTGAACGCCGGCCGAGACATCAACCTGATGTCCAGCACGCAGACCAACGCCAACGGCGGGGTGAGCAGTACGCGTATCGATGGCGTGGCGCGGATTGATGCGGGAACCTTGAACGTCCAGGCGGGCCGGGACTTCAACGCGCAGGCCGCGGCTATCAGCGCGACGGGCGATGCCGAAATTCAAGCCCGCCGTGACATAAATCTGACGACGTTCGAAGAGCGTTATGCAGAGTCGTACCAGTACGGTAAGAAGAACCGAGCCGACATGCGGTCAGCGACCGAGATCGGCACCCAGATTGCGGTGGGCGGCAACCTGACTATGCTCGCCGGGCAGGATGTCAACGCGCGGGCGGCCCAGGTGTCTTCAATGCAGCAACTGGGCGTCGGGGCGGGACGAGACATCAACGTGTTGGCGGGCGACTCCAGCGCCTATACCTATAACGAAACGTACGACCGGAAGAAGGGATTCCTGTCGACCAAGACCAGCCATCGGCTTCGCGAAACGGAGTTGACCCAGGCTGTCGGCGCGACCTTCGGCGGCGACACGGTGGCTATGCTGGCCGGGCGCAACATGACGGTGGTTGGCTCGAACATTGTGGGCGACCATGATGTGCAGATAGGCGTCGGCCGCGATTTGCTGGTCCTGGCCAAGGAGGGGTCCTACAAGGACTACCAGTACGAGAAGGTCAAGAAGTCGGGTCTGGGCGGTGGCGGTGGCTTCAACCTGGGCTACCAAAAGCAAGAACGCACGGACTGGAACCGCGGTGCCAGCGGCGGCTATTCGGCCAGCACGATCGGCAGTGCAGGTGGCAATCTTTTTATCGATGCCGGTAGAGATGTCGGCGTCATGGGCAGCAATCTGTTGGCCCAGGACGGCAACATCTCCATTGCCGGCCGCAACGTTGCCATCATCGCCGGTGTCGGCGAGGCCCGGCAGCACGAGTACCACGAGTTCAAACAATCCGGTCTGACTATCGGCGTCGCCGGAGGCATTCTGGGTGCCGCGCAGCAGATACAGGGCACGTTGCAACAGGCCGACGAAGCCAAGAGCGGGCGCCTTGCCGCAGTCAAGGTCGGGCAGGCAGCGTATCAGGCGGTGCAAGCCAAGCGGACGATGGACACGGCCAAAGGGGCGAAGGCCACCGCAGCTGAAAAAGAGGCCGCCAGCGCCCAGATCCAGATCAGCATCGGCGCCAACAAATCCGTCAGCGAAACCAAACGCACGCAAGAGACGGCATTTGGCTCGTCGATCATGGCGGGCGGCAGTGTCTCCATTGTCGCGCTGGGGGAAAAGGGCGTAGCCGGCACGGGCAACCTGTCCATCATCGGCAGTGACCTGGCCGGCAAGAACGTATTGCTGGCGGCGACCAACGACCTGATGCTGCAAAGCCAGGTGCTGACGTCCACCGAAGTCTCCACCAACAAAAGCAGTGGCTGGAAGCTTGGCGTGGGTATCGGTGTATCCGACAGCGGCAGCGGTGGCGGCATCAATATCTTTGCCAGCGGCTACGTCGGTAGCGGTAGCGGCAAGGGTAACGGCACGACCTATCGCGAAACCCAGGTCAGTGCGCGCGACAACCTGACGCTGATCTCGGGCGGCAACACCATTCTTGAAGGTGCCCAGGCGCGCGCGGACAGCATCCGTGCGGACATCGGCCGCAACCTGATCCTGGTCAGCCAGCAAGATTCGGATCGCTACGACGCCAAGCAACAGCAGGCCAATGCAGGCGGCAGCTTCAGCTTCGGTTCGATGACAGGCAACGCCTATCTCGGCGCCAGCGTGGGCAAGACCAAGTCCAACTACGACAGCGTCGTGGAACAGACGGGGCTGTTCGCCGGCAAGGGCGGCTATGACATCTACGTCGGCAAGCATACGCAGCTGACGGGCGCCGTCATCGCCAGCGACGCCGAGGCGACCAAGAACTGGCTGTCCACGGAAACGCTTGGCTTCAGCAACCTGCACAACCAGGCCGCCTACAAGTCGACCACGGTGGGCATCAGCCTGGGCATGTCCGGTGCGCTTGATAAGCCAAACAAGGGCGATGCCCTGGGTGCAGGCCCGTCGGGTCTGAGTTTCGCCAGCACCAGCGACAGCGACTCCGGCACGACCCGTGCGGCGGTATCGGCCGGAACGATTGAGGTTCGGTCTGACAAAAACACGGGTCGAGACAGCACGGCGGGGCTGAGTCGGGATACAGCCGATGCGAACGGCAGCATCGGCAAGATCTTCGATAAGGACAAGGTCCGCGAGCAGATCGAATTCCAGCAGGCGTTTGGCCAGCTAGGGATGCAGATTGCGGGCGATGTGGCAGACAAGCTGAAGAAGGACGATCCCGGCACGTGGGGCGAGCATGGCGTCGGCCGTCTAGCTCTACATACGGCGGTCGCCGGTATTGGCGCTGCCCTGGGCGGCGGCAATGTGGCGGGCGCGATGGCAGGCACCGTAGCCGGAGACCTCGCCGCCAGCGTAATGCGTGACCAGGTTGATCGGGCCGTCGCGGGCTTGCCGGCAGAAATGCGCGATCAGGTGGCCAAAGTCATTTTGAACGTGGTCGCCAGCACGGCAGGCGGTATGGCGGGAGGGTTGAGTGGTGCGGGTGGTGCGGCAGCGTCGGATATGTACAACCGGCAATTGCATCCTGATGAAGGCATATGGATCAAGAAAAATGCCAGCCGCTACGCGCAGGCGCAAGGGATCTCGCTGGCCCAGGCCGAGGCCGAACTGACCGGGCAAGCCGAGCGACAGACAGATTCCGCTGCCGCTGGTCGCTACATCGAAAATCAAAATGCCCGCGCGTTTCTATCTCAGATGACCGGCTCACAGGGTACGGGTTTCATCTACTTCGACGGGAAAGCGGACGGAACCTACGACAGCCACGTTTTGTTCGCTGGTGGCTTGAAAGACAGTGCCACGCTGGCTGAACTGTATGACCAAGCCTGGCGCCATTATCAGACGAACGAGAAAGACCGCACCAACCTCAGTGGATCAAACCAGGCTCTGAGCGATGCGGCCAGGGACATTGAAAACTTTCTAAATCATCCGTTGGATGCTGCCAAAGTTGTCCAAGCCTTGAAAGATGAGGTCGCGAAAGCAGAGGCTGCGCAGAACCATGCGTTGGTCCGAACGCTGGAAAGCAAGCTGGCCGAAATTCAGCTTATTGAAAACGGCGGCTATTACTTTCCTCGAGAAGACTTTACGCCAGCAGAAAGGGCAGCGATGGGGGCGTTGCTCGGCAGTCTGGAAGGCAAGCTATCGCGGGCACAGATTCAAAAGTCGGTGGCGCGAGCGAAGATTGAAACGGTTTCGGGCGTAAAAACCCCTTCAACGCCACGGTTGCCGGACTCTTCCGAGACTAGCGCGCCGAAGGTGATCAGGAATGCCGAGGTTCTGGTCAACGGGAAAGTTGCGCTGCGGCAGAATCCGGCTACGGGGGAGTATGAGGCTGTTGGTCCCAAGGTGCTCGGGCACAGTGAAAGAAAGGTTGCGGCAGAGGCACCGAAATTAAGGAACCTTTATCCTAATGATCCTGTAATGCCCGGCCCACGTTACGAACTGGTGTTAACTGAATCTGGTGCGTATAAATATCGAACTTCATCTGGCGAGTTGCGTACTCCAGCCGGCCGGTTTGATTTTATAAAGAAAAACGATCGGATATATATTGCACCCCCTAGGGGCGATGGTTTTTCGGGGCATTTGTCTCTATCAAAAGGCACTGATGTAGACTATTCAGGGCAGGTGGATTTTTCGCACAAAGGTATTTTAAAGAGATGGGATAATAAGTCCGGTCATTATGAGCCGCCTGTGTCTTCAGCCTTCTCGGTAGGGTTTCCGACTGATATTTTTTTTGAAAGAGATTGAGGTTTGAATGGAGTCTAAATCGAGTCTTGAAGATGTTAATGGCCTGTTGTCCGATCTTTTGAGGCGCAGGGAAAGCGTAAAAGAAAGTAAGCTGTGCAAGATTTTAAGGGGGCTTTCACCCGATGAGAAATTTCTTGTTATCGAAAAGCTGAGTGAGGGAAATGTCCGTATGGCAGCTTCAGTTGCTGCTAGGATTAATTTTCCTGAATGGTTGTTGTCTGATTTGTTTGTCAATGTGCTGAAAAGAGGGGGAAGCAATGAAATAAAACAATACGTTGCGCACTTGTTTGTTCATAGAATGGCTGCAAATAAGATGTTGGGTGTTTTAAAAAAAAATAAAGGGTGTTATTCAAAAAGTGTGCGCTTTGCTGCTTACTATTTGAGTAAAAGTGGATCGATTTCAGAAAAAAGTAGGGCGAAATTTTTAGATATTTTCGACAGCGTAAAAAATGACGAATAGTCAAAAACAATGCTTGAATAATTTCTTATTTGTAAGTTAGGTGCGCTCTTGATGCCAAGGAAGAAATAAGGTGTCAGACTCTGAGGTTTCCCCACGAATTCATTCGCTCTCTCCAACGGGTCCAGCAGCTTCCAACGGTGTTTGCAGGAGTCCCAGCACCGACATTTCAGTCAGGACCAGTACCCGTTCTGCATAAACCATGGCTCCTAGCGTAAGCAACGAGATAGTCCGCCGATCTTTGCGATTGTTGGACTCATAAGCCGGCCTCAGTTTCCGGCTTTCGGCCAGCTTGCCCACCAGCCACAGCAGGAACGTGGCCAACGCGTGGATCAACAACAAGATCTGCAGACGGGCAGCGCCCGCGCTTTGGCTGTCCTCGAAGGAGAACCCGAACTGATGGGATTTCAAACTTCGGAAGGTGCACTCGATGCTCATGCGCTTGCGATAGACCTCAACAATTTCATGCGCGTTCGCCTCGGTCAGCGACGGCGAGGCGCACAGCAACCACGGTTCGCTTTCCCGCCTGGCGCAGACTTCGCTGTGGCTGCTGCGCTTGCGTTGCTTGAACTGAGTCAGTGCCTGACGCTGCTGCGGCGGCTTTCGATACAACACCAGTCGAGCTTGCACGGGACAGGAACGGATCATTTCTTGTTCGCCCAAATCGCTCGGCCGAGCGTTGGCGCGGGCGTAATCGGCCGTGCAGCGCCGCCACGGATCGTCCCCAGATCTAAGAAACGTGCGTCCACGGATACGTCCTACCCAGTACCAACCCAGCTGATTCAGATAGGTGAACCAAGGGCCGCGGAATCCCGCATCGGTCACGACGATTGGCCGCAAGCCCTGTGGCAGCAACGACTTGAGCTGGGTCAGGAACGACCGTTCAACGCTTGGCGAGTTCTGATCGCGCAGCGGATGGACGCTCTCGTAGATAGGCACCGCAGCGCCGCGTATCCATAGTGCCGCACGCAATACCAACCAGCTCCTGTCAGCCTTTAAATCAGACCAATCCACCAGGATCACGGGGCGCTTGTCCTGGACCATGAACTGCCGGCACAGCAATTGATAGAACAGGGGACGCTCGTTATGCAGATGGCGATTACCCAGAAGCCTGTCCACACGCTTGATCCGATGCCGTATTGCTTGACCCGTCGGCAGACCACGCGCCAAGCCACTGAGCGTCAAACGCCGCGTCGTCATCGCACTTCGCACTGTGCTTATCAAGGCGCGGAGCCGGTTCAAATGTAGGCTGGGGATCGAATCCTGGAGCAGTTTCTGCAATACTCCCACTGCGTGCATGGCCTGTCTTCCTTCAAACGGTTTGGTCGCTTGATGAAGGGTATAGGACTGGCGCCATGCACGCCCTGATCACCTGCCCGCGAATCGTTTGACTTCGCCCCACACCTCAAACCTCTGATTTGAAATAGGTTTCCCTGGAAATTCGTGGGGAAACCTCAGTGTCAGACTACGTTTTTGGCCTGAATAGGTGATTTAAAAACGTAGTCTGACACCTTATTTTACTCGTGGTGTTTGCGGCGGTGAAGGGATTGTCTCCGCTGGATAGTGATGGGGGCGGGGGCGGTCGCAGGCCGAATGGGGCCGCGGGCGCGGAGAACGGCGCGCTTTATCCGAAATTGAAAGAGCAGCTACAACAGCAAAATTTGAGGAATATTGCTTCTCAAGATCCGAGATTGGCCGCGGCCATCAAAGGGAGTGGAAATGCTAATCCAAACTTTTCTGTAGGAAAAGGAACGCGCTTGGAAGCAGAATATTTGGGAAAAATCTGGGTTGGTGATGGGGCGCATCCGTTAAAAGGTGTTCCCGGTGGATATATAAGCGCCGACGGCTCTAGAGTTTACAGGCCGCCGACAGCTAAGCCAAACACTCCCGCTCAATATAATCCGACAGGGGTTCAAGCAAATTTTCAATTGCGAGATCCAAAAACTGGAGCTTCTATTTCAAATGGGCATTTGATCGTTAAATGAAAAAACTAATTCTGAAGTACATTGGGTTTGGCAATGAATGCTTGGATTCTTTTGTTCCAGATAATCCAAAAGATTTTTGTTTGTGGCTGGACCTCTCAATAGGATTTCTGGGTGAGGACGGTGGAAATCTCTTTCAAGTGGGTATTTGCACTCCAATTTGGCTTGCACATCAAGTGGCCATTCAGCAGATAGTGGTTCCGCGAAATCTGTTGGTTGTTGATGAATTTTGTTTTGATTTGATCAAGAAAAAAATAGAGGAAATCATAAGTCAGTCTACTCGAGATAGTGGCGCCGATAGTATGGCAGCGCTCAGTAGGTACTTCTCGTGGGAGTTTGAAATATAAAAATAAGACGTCGGCTTGCCCATCAGGCGTTTAGCTGTAGTCAATGGTGAGCGTGGTTTTAGTACGCCGAAGCACATATGAGAGCGCTTTCTAAAAATAAGGTGCCAGGCTTATGTCTTTTGAAACTGGAATGAAAAAAGACGAAATTTTTGATAGCGTTATAGATAGTTCTAGAGGGCTGTCTATGGCTGCGATTTGGCAGCATTTGGGAGTGGCGGTTGGCGGACCAACAGTACCTTACGAAGTGCGAGTTACTTATTTCTTTGAGATTCTGGATAAGCTCCTGCGAGAGGGGCTAATAAAATTCGCGCGTAATGATGTGTGCCTATCTGGGGATATTAATAGTCAAATTGAAGAGATTCGTCAGGCATTGCCTTGCAATCCCGATGAGGATGATCTGGACGGTTTTGGGTGTTGGTTCTTAATTTCTGCCCCTGCTGGTGTCGTCTGGATATTTGAAAATGGTTTCGAGCAATGGACATAGGTGGTGAAAATTGACAGAAGATAAGGTGTAAGACTACGTTTTAGGCCTGAAGATGGCCCTGTGAAAACGTAGTCTTACACCTTATTTTTCTGAAAATGGGTCGGCTGCAATAATCAGGCCAAGATGAAAATGATGCAAGAAAGAATGCTGAATATCGAACAGGCATATCGTGCAATGTTCTATTTTCTAGAGAGAGAATATGAAAGAACAGGAGCAGACGAGACCGGTGGTTTACTTAGTTCTCTTTCTTGGGAGATAACCCAAGGTAATGGGCCTGGAGATCCCGGGGCTTGGGAGGATTGGCGATGGGCAGTAGAAAAGGCGCTGTTAGTCATTGATAATGCTTCTCCAAAATGAAAGGGGATGGCGCCGCTATACTGATCGAAGGCGTGATGCAGCGCCTAAGTCAATTTGACGACTCGTGGTCGCTTGAAGACATTGATGAGATAACGTCCTGGCTTGCAAGGGCAGCAGAGAATGATTTCAAAAAAGCCACCCAGTTTTTAAGAGATGATTGGCCTGCACGACGCAAGATATTGAAAAAGCGACTTGGACGGGCGGCTGAAAATTAGCCGATTGGAAAGATGATGAAGAAATTGCCATTCCACGACGCAGAGCTTCTTGCCGTTGAACACATAAAATCCACCGAAACACTGATCCTGACGTTTTAGTTCGGGGGCAATGAGATCGAGCGCGTCACGTTGGGCCGGGTCCAGTCATTTCGCATGACCGACTTCATCGGGCAGAACGTTGTCTCCCGGGTCCTGGACTCGAAAATCGACAGAATGTCAGACAGCGCCATCATTGCAAGACTGCGCTGGCTATATCAGCTGTCAGATGGAACGCTGCGAGTGGATGACAACGCCATAGAGAAATCCAGGGCCGAGGTGATCGCGGGAACATTGCGATTGTTCTGCATCGAACCTTCCTGGGGTGCAGAGTTGGTGTGCCTGTATGAAATAAGGTGTCAGACTACGTTTTTGGCCTGAAGAGGTGATTTAAAAACGTAGTCTGAAACCTTATTTTATTGAGCGAAGGTTTATCCAGCATTTTCTGTGCCGCAGATATGTACTACCCAGCGGAATTGCGGGAAGAACCTGAGTTTGATGAACACCAGCTTCGCACTGAAGTCGCAAGATGGGTGCAGAAGGTGTGTGGCCTAGAATAGGGGCCACTCCGTCGCACCCCCGGCATGTCGCCGGCAGACGATCCCGATTCCGCCAGGAGCCCGCCGTATGACCGCCATTCCCGCTGCCCCGACCGCCGGCGCAGCGCTGCCCGCCGTGACCGCGCGGGTGGACGTCATTTCCATTCAATCCCAGGTCGTGTACGGCTATGTCGGCAACAACGCCGCCATGCCGGTGTTTCGCCAGGCGGGGCTGCGAGCCATTGCCGTGCCCACGGTCATCCTCAGCAACACGCCGCACTATCCCACCCTGCACGGCGGCGCCGTGCCGCTGGATTGGTTTCAGGGCCTGCTCAAGGGGCTGGACGAGCGCGGCGTCACGCAGGTGGCGCGCGCCGTGGTCTGCGGTTACCTGGGCCAGCCGGGCCAGGCCGATCTGCTGGCCGAGTGGCTGCCGGCGCTGCGGGCGGCCCGGCCCGATCTGCGGGTGCACATCGACCCGGTCATGGGCGACCGCAATGACGGCCTGTACGTGGATTCCGGCCTGGTGGCGCAGTACCGCAAGAAGCTGGTGCCACACGCCGACGGCATGACGCCCAACCATTTCGAGCTGGAACAGATGGTGGGCCGGCCGCTGTCTTCTATTGACGAGGTGGCGGCGGCCGCGCGCGAATTGATCGCCGAGGGTCCGCAATGGATTGTCGTGACCAGCGCCGCGCCCATGGCGGCCGCGCCCGGCAGCTTGCAATTGGCCGTGGTGACTGACGCCGACTGCATCGTACTGACCCACCCCGAGATCGCTATCCCGCCGTCGGTGCATGGCACGGGCGATGTCTTCATGGCAGCCATCACCGCCCGGCTGCTGGCCGGCGACGCGCTGCAAGAGGCGGCACGGGCGGCCACCGCGGTGGTGACCGACGCGCTGACGCGCACCCGCGAACTGGGCTGGGAAGAGCTGGCGATCGAAGGCTGACGCCCGCGGTCCTGCTCAATATGTCTTGTATGGCAGGAACTTGCCGCTCATCACGATCTGCACCCGGTCGCCCTTGGGGTCGGCTTCGCGCGTCAGGTCCATCTTGAAGTCGATGGCGCTCATGATGCCGTCGCCGAACTCTTCATTGATCAACGCCTTGAAGGTGGTGCCGTAGACGTTGATCAGCTCGTAGAAGCGGTAGATCAGCGGGTCGGTCGGCACGGTCGTGGGCAGGGACCCTTTGTAGGGCACCACCTGCAGCTGCACCACGGCATCGGCCGGCAGGTCCAGCAAGCGGGCCGCGGCCAGGGCCTGTTCTTCGGTCAGCGTCATCTGGCCCAGCAGCGCGGCAGTGGTCCATTCCTTGCTCTGGCCGACGGCCTCGGCAATGGCGGCCCAGGACAGCTTTTTTTCCAGGCGGCGGGTAACGACCAGTTCGGTGACTTCGGCGCGGGACATCATGGGGGTTCACTCCTTGTGGGAAGCCTTGTCGACCAGGAAGTCGACGAGATGGTTGCGAATTTCGTAGTAGCGCGGCTCGTGATGCAGGCTGGCGCGGGTCCGGCCGCGCGGCAGGTCCACGTCGACGGATTCGGCGATGCGGGCATACGGCCCCGCGCTCATCAGCAGGATGCGGTCGGACAGCAAAATGGCTTCGTCCACGTCGTGCGTGATCATGAAGACGGTCTGGCGGGTTTCCTGGACGATGGCGCGCAGTTCGTCCTGGATGGTGCCGCGGGTCAGGGCGTCCAGCGCGCCGAAGGGCTCGTCCAGCAGCAGCATCCGCGGCTGGATGGCAAAGGCCCGGGCGATGCCCACGCGCTGCTTCATGCCGCCCGACAGTTCGCACGGTTTCTTGTCGGCGGCATGCGCCAGGCCCACCATGGCCAGGTAGCGCAGGCTGTGCTCGCGCACCTGCTCGCGACGATAGGCCGGCCAGCGCGAACGCACGCCGAATTCCACGTTCTGCAACGCGGTCAGCCACGGCAGGAGGGCGTGCGCCTGGAACACGACGCCGCGCGCCAGCGACGGCCCGGCGATCTCGCGGCCGTCCATGATGACCACGCCCTCGCTGGCTTCGTCGATGCCCGCCAGGATGTTCAGGATGGTGGTCTTGCCGCAGCCGGAATGGCCGATCACGCAGACGAACTGGCCTTGTTCGATGCCGAAGTCGATGTGCTCGAACACCGGCGCGGCGGGCTGGCCGTGGCGTCCCGGGTAGCGCTTGGCCAGCGCCTGGACTTGCAGGAAAGGGGCGCTCATGCTCATTCCCGGTAGCTGACCAGCCGCGCGGCGCGCGCCAGCAGGGTGTCCAGCAGCATGCCGATCAGCCCGATGAACAGGATGGCGCAGATGATGTTGGCAATCGACAGGTTGTTCCATTCATTCCACACGAAGTAGCCGATGCCGGTGCCGCCGATCAGCATCTCGGCGGCCACGATGACCAGCCAGGCGATGCCGACGGAGATGCGCATGCCCGTCATGATGGTCGGCGCGGCGGCGGGCAGGATCACTTGCAGGGCGGTGCGCAGCCGCGTCACTTCCAGCGTGCGCGCCACGTTCAGCCAGTCCTGCCGCACCGCGCCCACGCCGAAGGCGGTGTTGACCAGCATGGGCCAGAGCGAGCAGATGAAGATCACGAAGATGGCCGACGTGTCGGCGTCCTTGATGGTGTAGAGCGCCAGCGGCATCCAGGCCAGCGGCGAGATCGGCTTGAGCACCTGGATGAACGGGTCGAACGCGCGGTACACGGTCCTGGACATGCCGATCAGGAACCCCAGCGGGATCGCCACCAGCGCCGCCAGGCCAAAGCCCGTCAGCACCCGCGCCACCGAATACGCCAACTGCACGCCGATGCCCTTGTCGTTCGGGCCGCGGTCGTAAAACGGGTCCTGCAGGTGTTGCCACAGCTTGGCGCCGACCTCGGCCGGGCCGGGAAAGGGCGTTGTCGACCCGCTGGCCGCGGCGTTGCCGACCAGGGCGGCATAGGCCGGGTCCACCGTCGCCGCGCCCGCCGCGGGGCGGGTGGCGGCGTGCCACAGCAGCAGGAACGCCAGGAACAGCACGACGGACAGGAACGTCGCCCGCCAGGGTTGCACGGCCCGCATCAGGTTCTCCGGATCTTGAAGCCGGCCAGGTAGGCCTCGGGCTGGCTGGGGTCGAAGGGCTTGCCCATCACGCTGAAGGCCTTGTCGGTTTGCGCGGGCGGGGTCAGCCCGGCCTCGCGCATCAGGCGCACCGCGTCGGTGGCCAGGAACACCTCGCTGGCGACCTTCTGGTAGTCGATGTCGCCCTTGATCTGGCCCCAGCGCTTCATCTGCGTCAGGATCCAGACGGCGAACGAACCCCATGGCATCGGGTCGAAATCGATGCGGGCCGGGTCCGTCAGCACCTTGCCCAGGCCGTCGGCGTAGGTGCCCGTCAGCACCTGTTCGACCACGGTGACGGGCTGGTTCAGGTAGTTGGGCGCGGCGATGGCGGTGGCGATTTCCTTGCGGTTCGCCGGGTTGCGAGCATAGGCGGTGGCCTCGATGATGGCCTTGAGCAGCGCCTGGTAGGTGTTGGGCTGGGTGGTCACGAATTCCCGGCTGGCCGAAAACGCGCAGCACGGATGGCCGTCCCAGATCGCCTTGGACAGCGTGTGGATGAAGCCCACGCCGTCGTACACCGCGCGCTGGTTGACGGGGTCCGGCGCCAGGAAGCCGTCGATGTTGTCGGCCCGCAGGTTGGCCACCATCTCGGGCGGCGGCACCGAGCGGATCTGCACGTCGGTGTCGGGGTCCAGCCCGTGCTCGGCCAGGTAGTAGCGCAACAGGTAGTTGTGCATCGAATAGTCGAACGGCACGGCGAACTTGAAGCCTTTCCAGTCCTTCGGGTCGCGCCGGTCCTTGTGCTTCATCGACAGCGTGATGGCCTGGCCGTTGATGTTTTCCACGGCGGGCATGGTCCAGGGCACCGCGCGGCTGGCGCCCACGCCCAGCGAAATGGCCAGCGGCATCGGCGACAGCATGTGGGCGGCATCGTATTCGCCGGACATGGCCTTGTCGCGGATCAGCGCCCAGCCGGCCGTCTTCACCACTTCCACGTCCAGCCCCTGCTTGCCGTAAAAGCCCATGGGGTGCGCCATGATGATGGGCGTGGCGCAGGTGATGGGAATGAAGCCCACCTTCAGCTTCTGTTTCTCCAGCGGCCCGGTCGTTTGCGCAAAGGCTTCCTTGGCGGCGGCCAGCGGGAACAGCGATGCGACGGCGGCCAGGGCCGTGCCGCTGCCGACGGCGCGCAGGAAGCGGCGGCGCAGCGCGTCCTGCGGGAACAGGGCGCGCATTACTGCGTTTTCCACGGCGCTGTCCGCGGCGGCGTCCGGCGCCACGCCGCCCTGGGCGCGCGCGTGCTCGGCCTGGGACGCATGGCGGCCGCAGCCGCAGGCCAGGCGGCTGCCGGGGTCGAACGGATTGCTGAACAGGGACATGGAAGCCTCCGGAATGGGGAAGGCCTTCATCTTGGCGCCGGCCGCGGGCGGCCGGTATCGCCGGTTCAACCATATGCGTGTAGGGCGATCACTACACGGTGCGCGGCCTGCGCCAGGGCGGTGCGTGGCGCGTCAGCGGGCACCCAGCTGGTGCGTGTTGGCGTAGGCCACCAGTTCCACCAGCGTGCGCACACCCAGCTTTTCGAAGATGCGGGCGCGGTAGGTCGAAATGGTGTTCACCGACAGCGCCAGCTGCTCGCCGATGGCCGATACCGATTTGCCGGCCACCAGCAGTTGCAGCACCTGGAATTCACGGTTGGACAGCAGTTCGTGCGGCGGCCGGGTGCTGTCCTGGCGCACCGTGTGCGCCAGCAGTTCGGCCACGGCGGGGGTGACGTACATCCTGCCGGCCGCGGCATTGACCAGGGCGGCCAGCAATTCGTCGGGGTCGCAGCCCTTGTTCAGGTAGGCATGGGCGCCGGCCCGCAGCGCCCGCACGGCGAATTGGGATTCCGGGTACACGGACAGCATCACCACGCCCAGGCCGGGGTAGTCGGCGCGCACGGTCTTGAGCACGTCCAGGCCGTCGCGTTCGCCCAGCGCCACGTCCAGCACCAGGGCGTCGTAGCGGCCTTGCCGCAGCGCGCGCAGGGCCGACGGGGCGTCGGCGGCCTCGTCCACCTGGCCGACGCGCGGGTCTTCCAGCAGGATGCGGGCCAGGCCGCGACGGATGATGAGGTGATCGTCGACGATCAGCAGGTTCAGGGCCATGGCGTCGTGGTCTCAGGCGGGGGGATTCAGGCGCAGGCGGGCGCGCATGCCGGCGCCCGGGGCGCTGTCCAGCACCAGGTCGCCGCCGATGGCGCGGGCCCGTTCGCGCATGCCCAGAATGCCGAAGGTCTGGCGCGCTTCGGGCAATTGCATGCCCACGCCGTCGTCTTCCACGGCCAGCAGCAGGCCGTCTTCGCCCCAGGTGGCGCTGACGCTGACGCTGCGCGCCCGGGCGTGGCGCTGCACATTGGTCAGCAGTTCCTGCACGATGCGGTAGACGGCGATTTCGGCGGCGGGGGCCAGGCGGCGGCTTTCGGTGTCGGGCGGGCACAGGTAGCGGCATTGCAGCCCGCTGCGCGCCTGCAGGTCCTGCAGCAGGGTTTCCAGCGCGGCCCACAGGCCCAGGTGGTCCAGCACCACGGGGCGCAGGTCGTTCAGGATGCGGCGGGTGGCGTCCATGGCCGTCTGCGTGACGTCCAGCATGCGGTCCAGGTGGGCTTGCAGCGGCGGCTGCGCGGCCAGTTGCCGGCGCAGCCAGTTCAGGTCCAGTTGCAAGGCGGTGAACGACGCGCCCAGGTCGTCGTGGATGTTGCGGGCGATATGGGCGCGTTCTTCTTCGCGCAGCGTGCTCAGGTGCGACGACAGGCTGCGCAGCGACTCGTGCGCGGCGCTCAGTTCGGCCGTGCGCGCCGCCACCCGGGCTTCGAGCAGCGCCTGGGTGCCGTGCAGCTCGCGTTCGATGCGTTTGCGCGCGGTGATGTCCGAAAACGTCACCACCGCGCCCACCACGTCGTCGTCGTTGCGGATGGGGTAGGACGCGTACTGGGCGTCAAAGCACGAGCCGTCGCGCCGCCACAGCACCTCGTCGTCCACCCGTTCGCCGCGGCCGTCGCGAAATGCCTTGAAGATGCGGCAGTCGTGCACCGGCATCAGCGTGCGGTCGGCGTGGGAATGGTGGATCAGGTAGTGCATGTTGCGCCCCACCACCTCGTCCGGGGTGTAGCCCAGCATGGCCGCGCCCGCGCCGTTGATGAAGATGCAGCGCCCGCGCAAGTCGATGCCGTAGATGCCTTCCCCGGCGGATTCCAGCAGCATTTCCAGCTGGCGCCGCCAGGCGGCATGGTGCGACAGGTGTTTCAGGTCGGCGAACATATCGATTCACCGGGCGCCTGGCGGCCCGGTCCCTCTGGTTCGGGGCTTTTACCCCTTTTTTTGTGTGCACCGAGTGTAAGGCAGCCCGGGCCGTTTATCGTGTTTATCAAACACACCGTTCCGCCAGGGCGAACAAGCCTGCCTGGCCGGACGGGTAAAATCCAGGGTTGTCCATCACGCTGGGAGCCAGAGTGCAGCCGGTCATTTCAGTACAGGGTCTATCCAAACGGTACGCCTCGGGGTTCCAGGCGCTCAAGAGCGTCGACCTGGACATCCAGCGCGGCGAGATCTTCGCGCTGCTCGGGCCTAACGGCGCGGGCAAGACCACCCTTATCAGCATCATCTGCGGCATCGTCAACCCGACCGAAGGCCGGGTGCTGGCCGACGGCCACGACATCGTGTCGCAGTATCGCGCGGCGCGCGCCGCCATCGGCCTGGTGCCGCAGGAAATCTCCACCGACGCCTTCGAAAGCGTCTGGAACACGGTCACCTTCAGCCGCGGCCTGTTCGGCAAGCCGGCCAACCCAGCCTACATCGAAAAGGTGCTGCGCGACCTGTCGCTGTGGGACAAGAAAGACAGCCGCATCATGGCGCTGTCCGGCGGCATGAAGCGCCGCGTCATGATCGCCAAGGCGCTGTCGCACGAACCCAAGATCCTGTTCCTGGACGAGCCCACCGCCGGCGTCGACGTCGAACTGCGGCGCGGCATGTGGGAAATGGTGCGGCGTCTGCGCGAAAGCGGCGTCACCATCATCCTCACCACCCACTACATCGAAGAAGCCCAGGAAATGGCCGACCGCATCGGCGTGATCCGCAAGGGCGAGATCATCCTGGTCGAAGAAAAGAACGAGCTCATGGCCAAGCTGGGCAAGCGCCGCCTGACCCTGACGCTCAAGGCGCCGCTGCCGGGCATTCCCACGGCGCTCGATGCCTTCCAGCTGGACCTGTCCGACAACGGCCACAAGCTGGTCTACACCTACGACAACCACGGCGGCGGTGAAATCTCTGCCCTGCTGCGCCACCTGAGCGAGCTCGGCATCGAATTCACCGACCTCAATTCTTCCGAAAGCTCGCTCGAGGAAATCTTCGTCAGCCTGGTGACCGCCCAATCATGAATTTCTACGCAATCCGCGCCATCTATCTGTTTGAAATGGCCCGCGCCTGGCGCACGCTGATGCAAAGCGTGCTGTCGCCGGTGATTTCCACGTCGCTGTACTTCGTGGTGTTCGGCTCGGCCATCGGCTCGCACATGGTCGACATCGACGGGGTCAGCTACGGCGCCTACATCGTGCCCGGCATGATCATGCTGTCGCTGTTGACGCAAAGCATCGCCAACGCCTCGTTCGGCATCTACATGCCGCGCTTTTCCGGCACCATCTACGAGATCCACTCCGCGCCGATCTCCTACATGGAAATCGTGGCCGGCTACGTGGGGGCGGCGGCCAGCAAGTCCATCATCCTGGGGCTGATCATGCTGGCCACGGCCCGCCTGTTCGTCTCGTTCGAGATCGTGCATCCGTTCTGGATGCTGGGCTTTCTGGTGCTCACGGCCGTCACCTTCAGCCTGTTCGGCTTCATCATCGGCATCTGGGCCGACGGCTTCGAGAAACTGCAGATCATCCCGCTCATGATCATCACGCCGCTCACCTTCCTGGGGGGCACCTTCTATTCCATCAAGATGCTGCCGCCGTTCTGGCAGACCGCCACGCTGTTCAACCCGGTGGTCTACCTGGTCAGCGGCTTTCGCTGGGCGTTCTACGGCGTGTCGGACGTCAGCGCCAGCGTCAGCGTCGGCATGACGCTGGTGTTCCTGGTGGTGTGCATGATCGCGGTGCGCTGGATCTTCAAGACGGGCTACCGCCTGAAGACCTGATGGGGCAGGGCGCGGTCTTGGAGACCGCGCTTTTTTTTGCGCCGCTTTTTTCGCGTCTTTTTTGTCAGGCCGCCATCGGCGCATTGCGCGCCAGGCCGCCATGGGCGTCCAGCAGGCGCTCGCGCCAGGCGTGCACGGGGTCATCCTCGGCCAGCAGTTCCAGCGTGCTGGTGCAGCGCGCCCACATGAACATGCCGAACACGGCGTAGTCCGCATAGGCCGGCTGCGCGCCCGCCAGGAACGGCTGGCGCGCCAGCATCTGGCGCAGCGGCAGCAGCGCGGCGCGCAAGGCGGCGATCTGGTCCGCGTAGCCGGCCGGCAGGTCTTCCAGGCGGCCAAAGCGCTTTTCGCGCGTGGTGCGGAAGTAGTCCTTGTCTTCGTCGCGGATCAGGCCGTGGATCTCGGGCAGCAACAGGCGCGCCAGCACCGGCACCAGCGTGGTGTCGGACCAGCCGTTGATGAACAGGCTGAGCGCGCGGCCCGTATCGCCACCGAACAGCGAAGGGCGTTCGGCAAACGTGTCTTCCAGGTAGCAGGCGATCTGCCACGAATCGCTGACCACGTGCTGCTCGTGCACCAGCACCGGCACCAGCTTCTGGCCGGAAAATGCGATGGCGTCCTTTTCAGTGAAGCGCCACGGCACGGTGCGGGCCGTCAGGCCTTTGTGCGCCAGCGCCATGTGCGTCTTCCAGCAATGCGGGGAAAAGCGCAGCGCCGGGTCGGCGCCGGCCAGGTCATACAGGGTGAGTTCCGGGGTCAAGGCGGGGCTCCTGGGCGGTCCTGTGAAAGGTCTGCCTAGGATAACCCCACGGCGCGTGAATTTACTGCACCGCTGCGCCGGCCTTGCCCATGCTCATCAGCCGCTGCTTGAGCTGCGGATCCTGCTGCACGGCGCGGCCGATGCCGTTGTATTCCTCGACGGACAGGCCGTCGGCCTGCACCAGCTTGACCATCTTGGCGTCGGCTTCCTGGACGATCTTCTGCTTGGCCGCGTCGCTCTTGGCGGCTTCGACCTTGGGCCGGTATTCGTCCACCACGCCCGACACCTTCTGCGACGCCGACGCGAAGCGCTGCAATTGCTGGTCGGACGGCTGCACGGCCGGGGGCGCGGCTTGAGTCTGTGGCGGGGTCTGGGTGGCCGGGGCGTTTTGCGCCAGGGCAGGGGCACCGGACAACGCGGCCGCCGCGAGCACGGCCGATAGGATTGCGGTCTTGGAACGCTGCATAAGAAATCCTCCTGGTTCCGGGTAAGTGTCTGGCCATGATGACAACCGGTCCCGGGCAGGTTCAAGTTTCGCAATGTGTTTTCCTGTGTCGGCGGACCACAGTGCTGCGGGGTCTGCACGGGGGAAGCGCCCCGGGCGCGCCGTGGAAACGTTTTGCCCGCAACTTCGTGACATTAGGAAAGCGGATCGCAGGGCAGATGTCGGCTGCGCGGCCTTACGGCGCCAATTGCACCGCCGTGTACACGTGCCCCTGGCCGTAGCGATAGCCGCAATGAAACGACTGGCCACGCCGGAAATCCGGCCCCGCGTCGCGTTGCAGGCGCAATACCAGCCGCTGCGCGGATACGTCCGCGTGCATCACGGCCAGGTCGCCGAATTCCAGCGGGCAGCGCGTCAGCGGAAATTGGCACTTGTAGAACGCTTCCTTGGCCGAGAACACCAGCGTGGCCCAGTCCGCGCGGGGCAGCGCGTTGCCGACCAGCGCGTGTTCTTCCGGCACCATGCAGACGGACTCGATGGCTTGCAGTTCGTCGGCATTGGCGATGGCTTCCAGGTCGATGCCCAGGCCGCGCGTGTCTTCGTGGCGGCCCACGGCCACCGCCAGCAACTGCCGGCTGTGGCTGATCGAACCTGTGAAACCGTCGGGCCAGACCGGTGCGCGGTCTGCGTCGGTGCCTACCTGCAGGGTCTGCGCGCCTAACCCCGCCAGCAGCGTGGCGGCCAGGTCGCGGCCGGCCTGGTATTCGGCGTGGCGGCGCTGGGCAGCAGGGGCGGGGGCAACACCGGTGGCGCCGGCTTGGGCTGCCCCAACCTCCACCGGCAGCCGCAGCACGCGCTGGGCGATGCGGCCGGTCAGGACGAAAGGCGCGTAGGCGTCGGGTAGCGGATTCACGGTGTCGGGGGCAGGGGGAAATCGATGCACCGAGGTCCCTGGAGTCGATGCGCCAGGGGTCATGGCGCGGGCAATCGCGCCAGGCCGCCAGTCCATCTGGACGGCCCGCGACGCGCAGCCACGATCATAGGCCATCAGGCCCGGCCGATCCTACGCCAGCACCATGCTCACCATCACCAAAACCAACAGCAGCACGTACACGCGGGCATGCAGCCGGTCGGGAATGCGCGGAATCAGCGGCGCCGCCAGCCGGATGCCCGCCAGCGAGCCCAGCGCCAGCGCGGCGAATGCCAGCAGGTCGACATAGCCGACGATC
Source organism: Achromobacter deleyi (assembly GCF_902859705.1). Lineage (GTDB taxonomy): Bacteria > Pseudomonadota > Gammaproteobacteria > Burkholderiales > Burkholderiaceae_B > Achromobacter > Achromobacter deleyi. The sequence continues at coordinate 22,654 of NZ_CADIJO010000036.1, forward strand.
CACGGCGCCAGCGGCGCGGCCAGTTCGCGCGCCGCCGCCATGTAGGCCAGCGTGCCCACGATGGCCACCGGCAGGGTCAGCGGGTTGGCCATGGCCGCGGCCTTGGCCATGGGCAGGCCCCGGCGGCGCAGGAGCGGCACTGTCATCACGCTGCCGCCTACGCCCAGGAACGTGGCGATTGCGCCGATCACGACGCCGCCGCCCACGATCACCCCCTGGCCCAGCGGCTGCGCGCTCTGCGTGTCCGTGTGCGCCATGAAGCCCTGGCGCAACAGGCAGTCCAGGATCGTCACGCCCAGGTAGGCAATGAAGGCGTAGCGCACCAGGTCGCCGCTGGCCGACGTGGCGGCCCACGCGCCCACCAGCGCACCCACGCCGATGAAGGCGGCCAGCGGCCACACATAGGCGCGCACGATGTTGCCGTTGCGCTGGTGCTTGCGGGTGGCGGCAATGGAATTGACGATCATCACGCAGGTGGACGTCGCCACCGCGATGTGCATCGCCGCCTGGCCGATGGCGTCCTGGGCGCCATGGGTGGCCGTCAGCACGCCGTACAACACCGGCACCACCACGAAGCCGCCGCCAAACCCGAACAGCACCGTGGTCACGCCACTCAGGGCGCCGAACAGCGCCAACACCACATACAGCATGTCATGCATCCTTGATGGGAAAACATCACGATAGGCCGGCCGGCGGTGGCCTGCTTTCGAGGATTGGACAATAATGTTCGTGTTTCGGCCAACCGCTTGCCCATGCGCAATACCCACATCGACCTGCACGACCGCATGGACCGCACGGTCGTCGCCATTGGCAACGACTACCCGCCCGGGCACCTGTTGCCCGCGCACTCGCATCGCCGCGCGCAGTTGCTGTATGGCGCCACCGGCGTCATGCACGTGGCGACGCGCGACGGCAACTGGGTGGTGCCGCCGCAGCGCGCGGTCTGGATCCCGGCCGGCGTGGCGCATCAGGTCCGCATGCAGGACGTCAGCACCCGCAGCGCCTACATCGAGCCGGGCGCCGTGCGCGCCGCCAGCACGGCCTGCGAAGTGGTGGACGTGTCGCCGCTGCTGCGCCAATTGCTGCTCGAAGCCGTCGACATGCCGCCGCGCTACGACCTGGCCGGCCGCGACGGCGCGCTGGCCACGCTGCTGCTGCACGAGGTGGACCGCGCCGCCGTGCTGCCGCTGCACATTCCGCTGCCGCCCGACAAGCGCCTGGCGCCGCTGTGCCGCGCCTTCATCGCCGCGCCCGACGTGCGCCAGACCCCCGAGGCCTGGGCCGAACGCCTGCACATGAGCCCGCGCACCTTCAGCCGCCATTTCCGCCAGCAGACGGGCATGGCGTTTTCGGAATGGCGTCAGCGCGCCTGTGTGGTGCTGGCGCTGGCCCGCCTGGCGGCCGGCGCACCGGTGACCGCCATCGCGCTGGATTTCGGCTACCAAAGCCCGGCCGCGTTCTCCACCATGTTCCGCCGCGTGCTGGGGCGGCCGCCGACGAGTTACCTGCGGGCGGAGTAGGGCAACACAGGGCAGGGATGCCGGCGACGCGCAGCGCGCCTGCATGACGGCAGTCCGGGGAAGCCGTCTTCCGGCAAAGGCCGCGCGCGTTGGTACTATGCCCGCACTTCACTTACACGGCGCCGCGTTCATGTCCCCCACGCCTTCCCCGCTTTCCATCGGCATCGCCGGCGCCGGCAGCGCCGGCCTGGCCACCGCGCTGGCCCTGGCCCGCGCCGGGCATCGCGTGCAGGTCTTCGAAAAGCACCAGGGCTTCACCACCCTGGGCGCGGGCCTCTTGCTGCAGCCGCCCGGCGTGCGCGGCTTGCAGGCGCTGGGCGTGGATATCGCGGCGCTGAACGTCGGCGCGCCTATCGACCGGCTGCTGGGCCTGTCGCATCGCGGCTGGCGGGTGGTGGATATCGATTACGTGGGCGACGGCGCGCGCGCCGTCAACCGCGCTGCGTTGGGCGGCGTGCTGTTCGACGCCGCCCAACGCGCCGGCGCGCAGTTTTCCTTCGGCTGTCCGGTGGAACGTCTGGACACCGAGCAGGGCCGCGCCCGGGTACGCCACGGGGGCGGCGAATCGACCTTCGACTTGTTCGTGGTGGCTGACGGGGCCGCGTCTGCGCTGCGCGAACAGGTGGGGCTGGCCGCCCGCTCAAGCGTCTATCGCTGGGGCGCGCTGTGGGGCCAGTTCTGGGTGCCCGAATGGGCCGGCGCCTCGCAACTGCTGCAACGCTTTGCCGGCACCCGCGAAATGATGGGCTTGCTGCCGACCGACCTGGGGCCGCAGGGCGTGCGCCTGTCGCTTTTCTGGAGCATCCGCCACGACGCCTTGCCGGCCTGGCGCGCCGCGCCCATTGCCGCCTGGAAAGCCCGTCTGTTGCAGCTTTGGCCCGAGGCCGAGCCGGTGGTCAGCCAGGTCACCGCCCACGATGACCTGGCGGTGGCGACCTACCGCCACAGCTGGCCTCGCGCGCTGGCCAGCGGCCCCTACTGCGCGGTGGGCGATGCCGCCCACGCCATGAGCCCGCAACTAGGGCTGGGCACCACGCTGGCGGTGCTGGACGCACTGGCGCTGGCGCGGGCGGTCAACCAGCACGGCGCCGCGGACGGCCCCGCCCAATACGCGCGCAGCCGCCTTACGCCGTCACGCCTGTACCAGACCCTGAGCCGCGCGTTGACCCCATGCTTTCAGGCGTCAGGCCCCGGCCTGTGGCGCGACCTGGCCTTCGCCGGCAGCCTGCTGATACCCGGCATGCGCGGCCTGATGAAACGCGGCCTGCTCGCCATGCCTGAACCAGGTGCCGCGCGGCGTTCATCGCGGGCGTAAAAAAGCACCCGCTCGGGGTGCTTGTTGGCAAGGGTGTCCCGTTGCACCCCTACGCCGCATACCAAAGCACCGCAAAGAAATGGCACACCGTGCCCGCCAGCACGAACAGGTGCCAGATGAAGTGGCTGTAGCGCCAGCGGTTGTCGAAGACGAAGAAGACCACGCCGCCGGTATAGGCCAGCCCGCCCGCGACCAGCCACCACAGGCCGCCGGTGGGCACGAGTTCGAGCAGGGGTTTGACGGCGATGATGACCAGCCAGCCCATCGCCAGGTACAGGCCGGTGGACACGGCGGGGCGGTTCAGGCGCTTGCTGGCTTTGAGACCCACCCCCAGCAGCGCCATGCCCCAGACCAGCCCGAACAGCGTCCAGCCCCACGGCCCGCGCAGGGCGCCCAGCGCGAACGGCGTGTAGGTGCCGGCAATGAGCAGGTAGATGGCCGAGTGGTCCAGGACGTTGAACAGGCGCTTGGCGCGGTTGTCGGGCAGGGCGTGATAGATGGTGGACGCCAGGTACAGCAGGCACATGGTGGCGGCGAATACCGCGGCGCCCGCGATGAAGGCGGCGTCGCCCTGGCGCACGGCCGCAATGATGAGAATGGGGGCAGCGGCCAGCGCGCCGGCCGCGCCCAGGCCGTGGCTGATGGTGTTGGCGATTTCTTCGCCCAGGGTCTGGCGGCGGTCGTTCGGGAACATGGTTTGCGGCAAGGATGATGCTGGAATTGAAGATTAGGGTTTCTACCATAGGCGTTTTGGGCCGCCGCCTCAAGCGGGATCGGTCCGAACAAGTGCCGGGCTTGATCTGGTGCAAGCGCGTCGTCCTGCCGTCATCCGAAATGCTGCGAGGTTAAGTTACTGTGTGATACATTTCACACGCTAATCAGCTTGCCCGACAGAGGCGGCGATTGGGCGGCTTACCGCGTTAACGACGGGCGACGCATCCGGCGGGCCCGCACAGACTCTTGAAGGGGAGGCACTTATGATTCCGGCAATTGGCCTGATGGTTGGGGCTTATATCGTCACGCGCATGACCGCGACGTTGACCCGACCCGATACCAACAAAGTCGTCAAAGTGCTTTCGATTCTGACCATCGTGGTCGCGCTGGTGTCCTGTCTGGACCTTCTGACCAGCAGCGCCGCGATTCAATCCGGCCGGTTCTGATCCGGCGGATTCCAGGGCATTGGCGTCCGCTCCCGCGGACGTGGCAGTCGGCGGGCCGCACGGTGCGGCCAGGTGGTTTTCAAACGTCGTCGTGGAGTTAAAAAGAGGTTTACTGGCAGAGGCCTGACAATGGCGCGCAGTTTTACCAGCTTGTTTTTCAACGCCGCAAAAAAATTCAGCAAACTCCAGCGCGCGGCATTGCGCATGGCGGCCCCCAAAGCCGCCCGCAAGCGTACCGTGTCGGCGCGCAAGGCCGCCGTGGCGCGGCAGGCGGCCAAGACCGCCGCTTCTGCTGCGTCCAGCCTGGGCGCCGGCCGCTGGGAGGCCTCGCGGCAGTTCTCCGATGCGCTGGGCCGGCGCCTGACCTTCGCCCGCTACACCCCGGCCACCGCAACGCGCCAGGGCATGCCCCTGGTGGTGATGCTGCACGGCTGCCGCCAGACGGCGCTGGCCTTCGCGCGCGGCTCGCGCATGAACCAATGGGCGGATGCCGGCGGTTTCATGGTGCTGTATCCGCAGCAGTCCATGACCCGGCAGGTGCAGCGTTGCTGGCGCTGGTTCCAGCCCGACGCGCTGCACGGCGGGGCTGACGCCGACCTGATCGCCGCGCTGATCCAGTCCGAAGTGGCGCGCCACGGCCTGGACCCCGAACGCGTGTATATCGCCGGCCTGTCGGCCGGCGCCAGCATGGCCGCGCTGGTGGCCCTGCGCCATCCCGCATTGATCGCCGCGGTGGCGATGCATTCGGGGCCGGTGGTGGGCGATGCCCATACCGCGGCGGCGGGGCTTTCCACGATGCGGCGCGGCTCGGTCAAGCCGCTCTTGCCGCTGGTGCAGAGCGTGGCGGATCCGGCCGTGTTCCAGCTGGGCATGCCCGCCATGATCCTGCAGGGGCAGATGGACCCGGCTGTCGCGCCGCGCAACGCCAAGCAGCTGTTCGAGCAGTTCCGCGCCTTGAACGGCCTGGGCGCTGAAGACTTGCCGGTCGAACGCGTGCTGGGCCTGGGCACGGAAAAGGCCTATCGCCGCGTCGACCTGGTGCGGGGCCGCAAGACGGTGCTGCGGCTGTGCGAGATCACCCGGGTCGAGCATGCCTGGAGCGGCGGCGACGCGTCGGTGCGCTACCACGCCCGCAGCGGCCCGGATGCCTCGGCGTTGATCTGGCGGTTTTTCCAGGGCCAGCGCCGCGTCGCGATCGCGCAGTAAGGGGCACGCATCGTCATGCGAAACCCCTGCGCCGGGCCGGCAATGGCGCTATTGTTCCGGAATCGGGAATGGAGTTGTCGCGGCCACCGCCGGCCGCTTGAAAGCACCGGGCGCTAACATCGCCGCACGCTCGGAAATCCGGCGCCACGTCCGGCGTCGGCCGATCACGTCTTTCGGAAAAACATCATGTCTTTGTCCATGTACCAGGCCAGCGTGCCTGTCTTCATCCGCGGCCTGACCGTGCTGGCCACGCTGCTGGAAAAGGGCGCCGCCCACGCGGCCGCCAACGGTATCGATCCGGCCGAACTCGTCAATGCCCGCCTGGCCCCCGACATGTACCCGCTGTCGGGCCAGGTGCAACGCGCCAGCGATGCGTCCAAGTTTGCCGTGCAGCGCCTGTCGCAGGTCGAATCGCCCAAGTTTCCCGATGAGGAAGCCACGTTCGAACAGCTGCAAAAGCGCGTGGCCGACACCATCGCCTACCTGCAATCGGTGCCGGCCGACAAGCTCGACGGTGCCGAGGGCCGCAAGGTCACGCTCAGCTTCGGCGACTTCAAGCCCGAATTCCAGGGCGATGCCTACCTGCTGACGTTCGCGCTGCCGAACTTCTATTTTCACGTCACGACCGCCTACGACATCCTGCGCCATGCGGGTGTGGCGATCGGCAAGCTGGATTTCCTGGGGCCGTACAAGGCCTGATGGGGATGGCGCGGGGGCTGCCCGCTGACCTGGGGTCAGCCCGGACAGCTCGCCGCACCAGGGCATGGCCGCGTTCGATCGGCGACGCGGCGGGCCAGGCCAGGCCGGTCAAGCCGACCGGCCGGCGCCGCGCCACCGCATCGCCATCAGCCTTTTTTCTGCGCCTGATCGCCGCAGCCGCTCATCTCGCCCATCTTGGCCATGTTCTGCTGGATTTCCTCGGGCGTCAGGTCCTGCTTGTGGGTGGCCAGCGACCAGCGGTGGCCGAACGGGTCCATCACCTGGCCGTAGCGGTCGCCCCAGAACATGTCCGCGGCGGGCATCGCCAGCTGGGCGCCGGCCGCCACCGCCTGTTCGATGGCGGCGTCCGCATCCTGCACGTACAGGTGCAGCGTCACGGGCGAGCCCTTGAGCGCCTTGGGGCCCAGGCTGCCCCATTCGGGAAAATCATCCATCAGCATCAGGACCGAGTCGCCGATGCGGATGGCCGCGTGCATCACCTTGCCGTTGGGGCCGGGCAGGCGCGTCAGCTCCTGGGCGTTGAATGCCTTCTTGTAGAACGCGATCGCGTCCGACGCGCCCTCGCACACGATGTGCGGGGTGAGGGTGTGCATGCCGTCGGGAATCGCCTTGCTTGCGGGGGTTGCCATGGTGTGTCTCCGTGAATCGTTACGTATGGATGGGGTGGGATAGCTACTGTCGAGTAGGCTGCTGGTGCGCCGTCGGCCTGCTCTTGTCCTACGACGAACGGGCGGCGCCGGAATCGACAGCGCGCCCGAGTTTTTTTTATCGCGGGGCCACCTTGGCCACCAACGTGGCAAATCCGCCCCAGCACATGCGCTTGAAATCGAACACGCCCTCGCAGGACATGTTCGCCAGGCGCGGGTCGGCCATGACCTTGGCGTTGATGCGGTCGCGCTCGGCCTTGCTGGCAAAGGCGATCCACGAGAACACGACCGTTTCACCTTCGCGCGTGCCGGCCGCGGCGCTGAACGAACCGAAGCCTTCGCCGTCGATGTCGTCCGCCACGCATTCGCGAAATTCCAGCGCGCCGTATTCCAGCCAGATCGAGCCGGCGGTGTCGGCCATTTTCTTGTACGCGTCCAGGTTCGCCTTGGGCACGCTCAACAGGTAACCGTCTATGTACTGTTCCATCAGATGCTCCTTCTTGCCATGTTGTTGTAGGCGGCTGCCCAAGGCCCGCTTGCTCCCGGGAAACCGGCACCGGCCTCGTTGCCGGTAGATGCCACTGTATCGGGATCGGCGCCGCTTTCAGATAGGCAATTGCGACATCTTCAGGGTGGATTGCGACAGGTCTGAAGCGTATGCTTGGCGGCATGAAAAACATCGCGTTCCTGTTGCCCGGCGGCGCCAATATCGCCTCGCTGGAAACCGCCCGGCATGGCTTCCTGGTGGCCAACGAATACCTGGCCGCGCAGGGGCGCGAACCGCGCTTCCAGGTGCGCACGCTGGCCGCCACGCGCCAGGTCAGCCTGGACGACGGCCGCATCACCGTGCAGGCCGACCTGGTGCTCGACCAGGCGCAGGGCATCGACATCTGCATCGTGCCGCCGCTGCTGGGCGCGGTGTCCGATGCCGTGCTGTCCAACCGTGAACTGATCGAATGGCTGGCCGGCCATTACCGCCAGGGCGGCGAAGTCGCCAGCCTCTGCATGGGGGCGGCGCTGCTGGCGGCCGGCGGCCTGCTCGACGGCCAGCAGGCGGTGGTGCATTGGGTGGCGCGCGACCTCTACGCCAGCCTGTTCCCGTCGGTGCAGTGGTCCAGCGACCGCGTGGTCATGGCCGAAAACGGCATCTACACCAGCGGCGGCGCATTTTCAGCCGCGCACCTGGTGCTGCACCTGATCGAAAAATACACCGACCGCGACACCGCCATCTGGTGCGCCAAGTACTTCCAGCTCGACTGGAGCCGCCAGAGCCAGCTGCCGTTCTCGGTGTTCATGGGCCACAAGTCCCACGCCGACCAGGTGGTACGCGCGGTGCAGGACGAAATCGAAACCCGCTACACCGAAAAGATCACCGTCGAAGACCTGGCCGACCGCCACGCCATGGGCCGGCGCACGCTTGAAAGGCGCTTTCGGCAAGCCACCGGCAACAGCATCGTCGAATACGTGCAGCGCGTGCGCGTCGAAGCCGCCAAGAAGCGCCTGGAAAGCTCACGCAAGAGCGTGGCCGAAGTCATGTACGAAGTCGGCTACAACGACACCAAGGCGTTTCGCGACATCTTCAACAAGTACTGCGGCATGTCGCCCGTGGGCTATCGCGAACGCTATCAGTAAGGGGCCGGGCGCACCCCGGCCGCCCTGTTCCGGTAGTTCGCGCTGCTGCGCCCAGCACGCGCCGGGTAGCCGGGCGCGTCACCACGCCCAGCGCACGCCCACGCTGCCGGACACGCTGCGCTGGCGTTCGCCACCCAGGTTGGCCAAGCCGCTGGCGGCCGCGTACAGGCTGGTGGACTTGCCCACCTGCGCCGCCACGCCCAGGTCCACCTTGCCGGCCGTCTGGCCGACGTTGGCGCCCAGCACCGTGTCGCCGCCGAAGGTGGTGCGGTCATTGTCGCCAAAGGTGCGCAGCAGGTTCAGCCGCACGTACGGCTGCCAGCTCACGCGTGCCGATTCATAACGGCCCAGCAGCCGCAGGCCGGCGCGGCCCAGGAAGGTATTGCCGCGGTTGAAACCCACTGTCGATATGCCGTCGTCCAGGTCGTTGAACGACAGCCGTTGCCATACCAGCTGCGCCTGCGGTTCCAGCTCGACATTGCCGCCCAGCGGGATCGGCAGCCCGGCTTCCACCGACCCGGTGATGGCCCGGCCGTGCGTCGTGTCGCCGATGCCATCGCGCGAGCGCGGCTTGGCGTCCAGCGTGCTGCCCATCAGCACCACGTCGGTGTACCAGCCGCCCGGGCCGATGTGGGTCCAGTACGCGCCCAGGCTGTAGGCGTTCACGGCCAGGTGGCCGGCGTCCAGCCCTTGCATGCCCAGCGCAAAGCCGTTGACGTCGCCCGTGGCCCGCGCAAAACCGGCGAACAGGCCGAAGCGGTCACGGTGGCCGTTGTCGCCGGTGCGCGCATAGATATCCTGCCCGGCCTGCGCCCCGAAAATGTCGCCCTTGAACTGCGGGTTGGCGTCGCCGCGCTGGGTCAGGGTGTCGTGCCCGCCCCAGGCGCGCGCCCAGGCGGCCGGCAAGGCGCCGTCCTGCGTCAGCAGCGATTGCGCGCCCTGGCGGTCATGAAACGTGCCCAGTTGCTGGATGCCAAGCTGGCGCGCCACGCCGGGCAGGGCGGCATACACCGGCACTTCGGGGCGGTAGGTCACGATCGGGTCTTCGCCCGCGGGCGGCGGCTCGGGCAGCGGCGGCGTGCCGATGGCCGGGTCCGGCGGGTCGACCACGCCGTCCACCGACGGCACGCTGTTGCGCAGGTACCAGTTGTCGGCCGTGCCGGGCGTGATGCCGCCGTGCACCAGGTGGTATTGATAGGCGCCGGCCTTGACCGGGCCGGCCAGCATGAAGGCGCTGGGTGACGTGGTGGCGCCGTTGGCCGCCTGCACCACCTGGATGCCGTTGGCCACGGTTTCGGCGCCGGGGCCGCCGACGTTGTTGATCTGCAGCCGGGTCGATCCCGTCGCGGTGCCGCCGTTGACCACCAACTGGTCAGACGGCGCGCCGTCGCCGCCCAGGTAGGTGTTCAGCGCCAAGGTGCCGTTCTGGCCCACGTAGCTGCCGACGTTCAGGCGGTTGCCGACGCCCGCGCCGCCCAGTTGCACCAGCCCCGCGTTGGTCAGCGCGCCGTTGATGGTGAAGGCGCCGTTGCCGGAGGCGGCGAGCGCGGGCAGGGCGTTGGCCACGGCGATCGTGCCGTTGTTCGTGACGGCGCCGGTGACCGTGCCGTAGCCGCCCAGCGTCGTGCCCGCGGCCACGTTCACGGGGGCATCCAGCGTGCTGGCGACGTTCAGCGTGCCGCTGTCTACATAGACCTGGTTGAAGGTGCCGCTGCCGGTCCAGTTCCACAGCGAGCCTTGCATGTGCAGGGTGCCGAAGTTCAGGAACGCGTTGGCCGCCGTGCCGGTGCCTTGCAGCGTCAGGGTGTTGTTGCCGTTGCCGCCGTCCGCGCTGCCGTTGATGACCGAGCCGGTCTGCAGGATCAGCGTATTGTTGCCGTTACCCATGCCGATCGCGGTGCCGACGCCGCTTTCCACAAGGCCGGCGTTGGTCAGCGTGGTGTTGCCATTGAGCGTGCGGATGCCAAAGCCGTTCTGGCTGATGATGCGGCCGCCCGCCAGGTTTTCGATGGTTGCGGTGAAGCTGGAACTGACCGTGTTCGAAACGACCGCATCCGGGGACCTGACGCCGACCGCGCCGCTGGCCGAGATGGTGCCCGAATTCACCAGCCGCGCGTTATTGCCTTGCAGGAAGACGGTCTGGCTGCCCGCGCCGCTGGATTCAAGCGTGCCGCTGTTGGTGACGGTGCCGTTGCTGCCCACGACGGAGAGGGCGCGGGCGCTGGAGCCCGTGGTGGTCACGGTGCCGGTGTTGATGATGGTGTTGTCGTGCTGGCCCGTGCTGACGGCTCCCCATGGCGCCGTGATGCCGTAGGCAGACGGCCCCGAGGTCGAGATCGTGCCGTGGTTGATCAGCGTATTGCCGGAGCCGTCGACCGCCATGCCGTCGTTGGAGGCGCCGGTCGTGGTCAGGCTGGCGCCGGCGGCATTGGTGATCTGATTGCCGTCGCCACTTCCCAGCAGGACTGCGCCGCGGATGGTGCCTGTACCGCCGCCGCCCGTCAGCACAAGCTGGCCGCTGTTGGTGATGGTGCTGCCGGCCTCGACGCTGATGCCGATTCGATTGACCGCGCGCGTGAAGCTGCTGGTGGCCGTGTTGTCGATGTTGACGGTGACGTTAGTGCTGCCGGGCTGCGCCGCGACCGGGGCGATGCCCGTGCCGGAGCAGGTCACGGTGACGCCGCTGGCGGGCGCGGGATCGCTGCAAGCCGCCATCGCGGCAGGCGCTATCGCGCAGGAGAAAAGGGCGACGCTGCCGATACCGCTGCCGATGGCTTTCTTCATGGGCAATGTCCTTTGAAGGGAGATACGCCTCTTGCAAGAATGGCTCGACTTATAGCACTGCGGATTCTCGTTTGCGGGAATTGGTAGCAAATGATTGCGCTTTTTGCGGCGCAGCAGATGAGGGCGGCGGGTGCGCCGTGCCAGGCGATTCCGGTTGGCCGGACGCGGGGGGGCGCCGGGCGGGCTGCCGTGGTTGTCAGCCGCCGCGCCGCCGACGAAACGCCCACCAGCCCATCAGCACGGTAAAGGCAGCCACCAGCAGGCAGATGATCCAGAACCCGTGATGGTCGTCCGACAGCGGAATGCCGCCCACGTTCATGCCGAACAGGCCCGCCATGATGTTGATGGGCAGGGCCAGCACCGTCACCAGCGTCAAGGTGAACAGCGTTCGGTTGTTCTGTTCGTCCAGCCGCGCGGTCATTTCTTCCTGCAGCAGCTTGATGCGCTCGACCAGCCCGGCCATGTCGCCCAGCACCACCGAGAATTCCTCGGTGGATTCGCGCAGTTCCTGCACGTCGCGCGGCCGCAGCCACGCGGGCGGACGGGCCAGCAGCCGGAACACCGATCCCGGCTCGGGCGCCAGCGTGCGTTGCAGGCGCACCAGCACGCGGCGGGTGCCGGCCAGGTCCAGGCGGCCGGGGCCGCCGCGCGACGCCAGGAAATGGTCTTCGATGCCATCGACGTCCACACTGGCCTTGCGCACGATCTCCATCATCAGGTCGGCCTGATCGCGCATCAGGTGCGCCAGCAGTTGGGCGGGCGACTCGAACGGCTCGCCGCGCCGCACGTGCTCGCGCAACCGGTCCAGCGAGCGCAGCGGCTTGCGCCGCAACGTCACCAGCAGCCGACGGTGGGCACACACCCACAGCGTGGACACCTGGGCGGGTGTGCGGTCGAAGTCGAAGATCACGTCGTTGAACACCGCCACCAGCGCGCCTTCCTGCTGCTCGATGCGGGTGGAATGGGCGTCATCGCCCAGCATGGCGATGAAGGTGTCCGGCAGGTCCAGGTGGGCTTGCAGCCAGCGCACGCAGCCGGCCTGCGACAGGTTCAGGTGCAGCCACAGGAAGGCGCCGTCGTCCGGTGGGGCCTCGGGGCCGGTGGCCCGGCCGCGTTCCAGCAGGTCCGCGAGTGCGGGCGGGGCGATTTCGGTGGCGGCGCCGCCGCCCGCCGCGAAGCGGAACGCGCAGATCAGGCCGGAAATGTCGGATTGGTAGTCGGCCGGGGCCGCGGGCGTCGTCATGATGCGCGATGGTGACGCCAAAGCGTGACAGTTCTGAGACAGCGCGCCCGGCAGCCCGCGTGGCATCAGCTATATTTCAAGCGCGTTTCCTTCCCGCCTTTCCAGACCCAGACATTCCATGCCCGAAAAACCCGTCGAACCCCAAGCCGTCCTCAGCCCCAACGCCCGCTATGCGATCTTCCTGGTCGCCACGTTGAACCCCGGCGCCGACAACGCTGCCACCGTGCGCGCCTGGTGCGAAGACGTCGCCGCGCTGGTCCGCACGGTCGGCACCCGCGCCGTGGCAGCCGACCTGTCCTGTATCTGCGGTTTCAGCTCATCCGCCTGGGACACCCTGTTCGGCGCGCCGCGCCCGGCCTCGCTGCATCCGTTCCGCGAATTCGGCTCGGGCGACCGAGTGGCCGTGTCCACCCCCGGCGACATCCTGCTGCACATCCGCGCCGAAGCGATGGACGCCTGTTTCGAACTGGCCACGTTGCTGGTGGCCGGTTTGGGCACGGCCGCCAAGGTGGTCGACGAAGTGCATGGCTTCCGCTATTTCGACCGCCGCGCCATCATCGGTTTCGTCGACGGCACCGAAAACCCGCAGGGCTTCGAGCTGGCCGACTTCACCCTGATCGGCGACGAAGACCCGGCCTTTTCGGGCGGCAGCTACGTGCTGGTGCAGAAATACCTGCACGACATGGCCGCCTGGGAAGCCCTGCCCACCGAACAGCAGGAACGCATCATCGGCCGGCGCAAGCTCACCAACGTCGAGCTGGCCGACGACGTCAAGCCGTCGTATTCGCACAGTTCGCTGACCACGCTGGACGAGGGCGGCCAAGAGGTCAAGATCCTGCGCGACAACATGCCGTTCGGCCGCCCGGGCTCGGGCGAATTCGGCACCTACTTCATCGGCTACGCACGTTCGCCCGCACCCATCGAGCAGATGCTGGAAAACATGTTCGTCGGCCGTCCGGCGGGCAACTACGACCGCCTGCTGGATTACAGCCGGGCGGTCACCGGTGGCCTGTTCTTCGCGCCGTCGGCCGAGCTGCTGGAAGCGCTGGCCGAACGCGAACGCTGACGCGCATTGCGGGCGCGTCCCCCAGGCGAATGATGGCGCGGTGCGTGGCCGCCCGCGCGCACCCCGCAGCCCGGCGCCGTCAATCCGGAATCTGCGGTTCCACCAGCCGCATCAGCTGGGCCAGGGATTCCTGCCAGCCCAGGTAGCACATCTCGGTGGGTATCACCGCCGGGATGTTCTCCTGCACCACGGTCATTTCCGTGCCGCAGGACACCTTGCGCAGCGTGATGGTGGTCTGCATCTGGCCCGGCAGGTTAGGATCGTCGAACTGGTCGGTGTAGCGAATCTTCTCGTTCGGCACCAGTTCCAGGTACTTGCCGCCGAAGTCGTGGCTATGGCCGGTGCCGAAATTGCGGAACGACATCCGGTGCGAGCCGCCCACCTTGGCGTCCAGTTCATGGACCAGGCAGGTGAAACCATACGGGGGCAGCCAGCGCACGATGGCGTCGGGTTCGAGAAAGGCGCGGTACACGCGGTCGGGGGCGGCGCGCAGCACGCGGTGCAAAGTTACGGTTCCTGTCGTCATGGTCATTTCCGCCTTGAAGGGAAAGTGGGGGGATGTACTGGCTCGACGCATGAGCCTCCCGTAAATCGACAGGACACGGATCAGGATAAACCCTAGGGTGTCGGGGGCATCACCGCCCCGGCGCGAGCAAAAGGAGCATAGGCATGATCTCTGCACAAGACAGGCATTACCTGGCGCGCTGCGTCGAATTGGCGCGGCAGGCGTTGGCGCAGGGCGACGAGCCCTTCGGTTCGCTGCTGCTGTCGGCCGACGGCCAGGTGCTGTTCGAAGACCGCAACCACGTGGCCGGGGGCGACCATACGCGCCATCCGGAATTCGAGATCGCACGGTGGGCCGCCGCCAACCTGACGCCCGCCCAGCGCGCCGCCAGCACCGTGTACACGTCGGGCGAGCACTGCGCCATGTGCGCCGCTGCGCACGGCTGGGTCGGGCTGGGCCGCATCGTCTACGCCAGTTCCACCCCGCAATTGAGCGCATGGATGCAGGAACTGGGCTTTCCCGCGCCGCGGGTCAAGGCGCTGCGCATCACCGATGTCATCACCGACACGCCGGTGGACGGGCCGGACGCGGAATTGGCCGAACAGGTCGGGGCGCTGCACCGGGCGCGCCAGCGGCCGGCGGGGGCGGCGTCGGTCTGATGGGCGGCTGGCCAGCCTGAAGGGCCTGACCTGACTGACCTGACCGAGACGGGCCTGATCGAGGCGCGCCTGATCGAGCCGGCCGCCTAGCGCAGCAGCACGTCTTCGTAGAACGCGCCGATCGGCAGCGTCTGGTCGCGCACCTGGATCTCCAGCACCCAGATGCCGTCGGCCGGCACGAAGTCGGCGTCGGCCAACTGGTGCTTGCCATACAGCGCATGCGGAAAATCCGCCACGCGGTGGCCGGGAATCTCGCGCACCAGTTCGCAGCCGTGTTCGCGCGCATAGGCTTCGGCGCGGTCGTACAGGGCCGCGCCGCTCAGGCCTTGCAGCCAGGCCTCGCGGGTGCGGGCGAACACCTGGCGGGCGGCTTCGGCGCAGCGTTGGCGGTCGGCGTCCGCGCCCACCACGAAGGTGTCGCCATAGTCGCCTTCGTAGCCGTCCCAGACCGGGCCGATGTCCACCACGAACATGTCCTTGTCGCCCAGCCGGCGCTGGAAGTCGGTGGGATGCACGGCGGGTGACTGCGTGTCGGCGCCGAAGCGCACGTAGGTCGGGTGCCAGTTGTGCGATGCGCCCATGCGGCGCAGGTGCGCGTCGGCGGCGGTGATGGCTTCGCGCGTGGTCATGCCGGGCTGGATCAGCGCGGCGATCTCGCGCACCGCCGTCAGCGACCGCCGCCGCGCACGCAGGATGCCGTCCATGGTGAAGCGCGGGCTGACCCGTTCCCACGGGTGGGCCGGGGCGGGCGCCACGACGGGGCCGGCGCCGGTCGCGGGCACGAAGGCTTCGGACAGAAAGCGGTCGTCGGGCAGACCGGCCTGGCGCAGCCGGTCGCGCGCCGCGCGCACCATGGCGGGGTTGCCGCAAGCGTAGACCACCGTGCGCGCCCAGTCGTGGCTGGCGGCCGCGGCCCTGTCCTGCACGTAGGCATGGGCCTGCGGGGTCGCACCGGCGTCGTCTTGCGGCACCACCGCATGCCATTGAAAGCCGCCCTTGCCCAGCAGGGCATTGAGCATCGGCGCGGCATAGCAGTCGTCGGCCGAGCGGCCGCCCCAGTACAGTGTCACGCTCTTGATGGCCGGGCTTTGCAGCCCGGCCATCAGGATCGGGTACACGCCCGCATAGCCCGTGCCCGTGGCCAGCAGCACCAGGTGTTCGATGTCGTCCGGCCAGCCTTCGTCCGGCCAGGTGCAACCGCCCAGCGGACCTTCCAGCGCCAGGGTGTCGTCAGGCATCAGGCGCGGCAGCAGGCGTTCGGTGAAGCCGCCGCCGGGCATGCGGCGGATCTGGAATTCCAGCCGGGCCGGGCCCGCGGCCGACGGCAGGCTGGCGATGGAAAAGGGGCGCCGGCTGCCGTCTTCCAGCAGGAATTCGACGTGTTGGCCCGGTTGCCAGGCGAAGGCGTCTTCGCCCTGCACCTGCACGATCAGCTGGGTCACGTCTTCGGTCAGCGGCACGCGCGACACGACGACGGCCTCGCGGCGTTGCGCTTGCAGGGCGGGTTCGCGCCAATGCGGAAAGCGCAGCGCCAGGTCGCCCGCTGCGCGGCACTGGCACATCAGCAGTTCATCGTCGGCGGTGACGTACGTGCGTTCGGTGGGCGGGGCCAGGCGTTCGTGGCAGCCGTCCACCACCGTGGCCCGGCACGAGCCGCACTCGCCGCGCTGACAGGAAAAGGGCACCGGCACCCCCTGGGCCAACGCGGCGTCCAGCAGCGTCGTCGTGCCGTCGGTGGTGAAGTGGCCGGTATCGAGGGTGATGGTGTACAGGGAGGGCGTGGTCATGGCGCATTTCCGTTGATAGACCCGTGGGCGGGCGCATGGAGCGCAATGTAGCGATAGAATGGCTTTGTCTGCCAGGGCCATTTTTATGAATATGACCAAGCCACTTTTGCACGATGCAACCGGGGGTAGCCACCCGGAAACCCCGCCCGACACGCGGCGGGTTTCCCGCCGGGCGGCCCTGCGGGAAACCCGCCAGGAGGCCAGCCTGGACTTGCCGCTGGACCCGCCCCGGGCCGGAGAATCCAAGCAGACCTGGGTCTATCGCCAGATCCGCGAGCGCATCCTCAAAGGCGTGCTGCCCTCGGGCAGCCGGCTGCCGTCCACGCGCAGCCTGGCCGGACGCTGGCACATTGCCCGGTCCACGGTCGAGTCCGCCTACGACCAGTTGCACAGCGAAGGCTATACGGCGGGCACGGTCGGGTCAGGCACCTATGTGGCGGCGGTCATTCCCGATAATTTCTTTCGCGATGGCTTGCCCGGCGAGGCGGCGCAAGGGGGCGGCCGTCCGTCCACGCCGGCAGCGCCTGGCGCATCCTCCCCGTCACCGCGTGCCGTATCGGCACGCCCGGCGACCGGCTTGCCGCCGGTGCCGCCGCCGCGTTCAGAGCCGCCTTTCACGGCCCGCAGCGCCGACGCCTCGCTGTTCCCGATGGCGGCATGGAGCAAGGGGCTGGCGGCCAGCGCTCAGCGCGTCACGCCGTCGCAACTGGCCAACGAGGAATCGCAGGGCTGGCGGCCGCTGCGCGAGCAGATTGCGCGTTACCTGGGCGCGGCGCGCGGCATCGCCTGCGATGCCGACCAGGTGGTGGTGCTGACCGGCATCCGCGACGGCATCGACCTGAGTGCCCGCGTGCTTTTGTCGCCGGGCGACAAGGTGCTGGTGGAAGACCCCGGCTACCTCAATGCCGTGCCGCTGTTCAGCCAGTACACGCGCCGCATCACGCCCATCGCGATCGACGATCACGGTTTTTCGGTGGCCAGCGCCCGCCGCCAGCGCGGCGTCAAGCTGGTGCACGTCACGCCCGCGCACCAGTCGCCCACCGGCGTCACCATGCCCGTGTCGCGCCGCCTGGAACTGCTGGACTGGGCCGCGCAGACCGGCAGCTGGATCCTGGAAGACGACTACGACAGCGAATTCAACTACGACAGCGCCCCGCTGGCCGCCCTGAAAAGCCTGGACAGCGCCGACCGCGTGATCCACTGCGGCAGCTTCAACAAGACCCTGTTCAACGCGCTGCGCATCGGCTATGCGGTGCTGCCGCGGCCGCTGGTGGCGGCGTTCACGCGGACGCGCCACACCACGGGGCGGTCCAACAGCATCATCGAACAGATGACGCTGGCCAACTTCCTGGAAGACGGCAGCTTCGCCCGCCACGTGCGCCGTGTACGGCCCGTCTACGCGGCCCGGCGCGACCAACTGCTGCGGCTGCTGCGACAGGCCGCAGGCCCGTCGCCGCTGCGGGTCAGCGGCGAGCAGGCGGGCTTTCACCTGGTGTGGTGGCTGCCGCCCGGCATGGACCTGGCGGACCTGCTGCGCCGCGCACAGGCGCGCGGCATCGGCATCCAGTCGGTGGCCGACTTCTGCCTGCGCGTGACGATGCCGCCCGGGGTGGTCATCGGCTACAGCGCGCGCAGCGAGGCCGAACTGGAACAGGTGGGGGCGCTGCTGCGCGGGGCCGGCGCCTGATCAGACGGCCTTGTCCGCCAGGAACGCCTCGATCAGCGCCGCAAACGCCGGCGGGCATTCCTGCATCGGGTAATGGCCGCAGTTCGGCATCACCCGCAGTTGGGCGTTCGGATGCCACGCCAGGAACGTCTGCCGCATGGCGGCTTCGTCCAGCCCCGGGTCCTTGTCGCCCACGATCACCAGATACGGCGTCGTCAGCCCGCGCACCTCGTCCACGAAATCGGTGTGGACCAGCATGTCCAGGTAGGGAATGCGGCAGGCGGGCGCCACCGACGCGCGATGCCGCCGCAGCTTGGCCTGCGCCCAGCCGCGCCCCAGGCCGCCGGTCACGTATTGCATCAGGCGGCAAAAGGCCTCGTCGTCATGTGCCGTGCTGGCAAAGAACGCATACGCGTCCGGGCCCAGCCGATTGCCCGCGGCCGACACCGGGCACACGGCAATCGCCCGCTTGATGCGGTCAGGCGCATTCGCCGCCAGGCGCTGCGTGACCATGCCCGTCATCGAATGCCCCAGCACGTTAAAGCGCGGCCAGCCCAGGTGGTCGGCCAGCGCCAGGCAATCGGCGGCGATCTCATCGACCGTGCAGGCGCCCGTCAGGTGGCGCGACAGGCCATAGCCGCGCAAGTCCGCGAACACGTAGGTGCAGGCGTCGCCGTCCAGATAGGGCGTCATCGCGGCGTAGTTGCCGTGGTCGCCCAGCCAGTCGTGCAGCACCAGCACGGGTTCCGGGCCGTGGCCGTGGCGGACAAAGCCCAACAGGCTGGCCGCGGCGGCATCGTTGCCAACGTTCGGATGGGAGGAGGGGAGATGGGTCATTTCAAGGGTTCCTTCTGGGTTGGAAAAAGCCAAAAGAAACGCCCTCCCGGCGGACCGGGAGGGCGTCTTGAAAGAAGCATCATCATATCGGGTCGGCGGGCGAAAATCCAGTGCGGGAAAAATCCAGACGCGCAGCCCAGTACAACCCGCCGCAAGCACCCGCCCGGCGCCTTGTAGCAAAATAACGGCTGCTTTATCGCGTACGACACAGGAATTTCCCCATGCCCCAGCTCGACCTTTACCAAGTAGACGCCTTCACTGCCGCTCCCTTCGGCGGCAACCCCGCCGCGGTGGTGCCGCTGGACGCGTGGCTGCCTGACGCGACGTTGCAGCGCATTGCCGAAGAAAACAACCTGTCGGAAACCGCCTACTTCGTGCGCCAGGGCGATGTCTACGAACTGCGCTGGTTCACGCCCGCAGTCGAGGTCGACCTGTGCGGCCACGCCACGCTGGCGACGGCCTGGGTGCTGTTCGAACAGCTGGGCGTCAAGGACGACCTGCTGCGTTTTTCGACCCGCAGTGGCGAATTGCAGGTGCGCCGCGCCGGCAAGGCGCTGGCCATGGATTTCCCCGTCAAGCAACCGGTGGCTGAAGCCATCCCGGCCGCGCTGCTGCAAGCGCTGGGCTTGAAGGACGCGCGGGCGCTGTACCGCACCGACGACTACCTGCTGGTCATCGACGATGAAACCCTGATCGACGGCCTGAAGCCCGATTTCTCGGCGCTGGCCGCGTTTGACGTGCGCGGCGTGGCGGTCACGGCGCCGTCCACCCGCTACGACTTCGTGTCGCGCTGGTTCGGCCCGCGCGTGGGCGTCAACGAAGACCCCGTCACCGGCTCGGCCCACACCTCGCTCACGCCATACTGGGCCGAGCGCCTGGGCAAGACGACGCTGACGGCCGAGCAGGGCGGGGCACGCAAGGGGCAGCTGCAATGCGAACTGCCCAGCAACGGCCGCGTCATCATCAGCGGCCAGGCGGCGCTGTACCTGCGCGGCACGATCTACCTTTGACCCAAGGGCCGCCATGATCGACATCGACGCGTTGCGGGACGGCTTTGCCCGCTTCGGCGAACTCCGCCCGCAAGGCCGCGACGAATGGCGCGGCGATATTCCGCTGCCCGACGCGCTGGCCGATTTCTATGCCCGCATCGGCCCGTTGGGCAAGACTTATCACGCGCACATCGGCCCGGTCGGCGTCACGCTGTCCGAAACCAATGTGTGCTTTCCCGCGCTCAGCCGGCTGTGGGATTTGCAGGCCGGCTACCGCTGGGATGCCTCGAACGGCCAACGGGTGCCGGCCTGGCAGGACAACTGGCTGGTCATCGCCGACCTGAACGCCGATCCCTTCATCCTGGACACGGGCAGCGGCCGCATCCTGTATGCGATGCACGGCACCGGCACATGGGCACCCGACGACATCGCGCCCGACCTCTGGACCCTGGCCGCCGCCCTGGCCGCCGTGGGCGAGGTCTACCTGGACGCGGATGAAGACCTGCGCGACGACGACTGGGAGATCAAGCTGGCCTACCGCGACGCCGTGCTCGACCGACTGACCGCCGTGCTGGGCGACCGGGGCGAGGCCGAGCGCTTCTACGAGGTCCTGCAAGGCTAGCCTGAACGCTCGCGGACCGGGTTCGACGGCGCGCGCGAGGCTTCGGCGCGCCATTATCGAAAACCTATTCCCTCATCAGCACTTCAAATAACCCTGCGCGCCGCACCTGCCTAGAATCCCCGGTCATGACACCAAGAGGCCGCAACCGGCCCTGGAACCAAGGAGACAGAGGGCATGGACGCGGTATGGGTGGTGGCGATCGGCGCGGCGGTGGCGGGCTTCGTGCAGGGCCTGTCGGGCTTTGCGTTCGGCATGGTAGCCATGTCGTTCTGGGCCTGGGTGCTGGACCCGCGTCTGGCCGCCGCGCTGGCCGTCTTCGGCGCCTTGACCGGGCAACTGCTGGCCGTGTTCTCGGTGCGCCGGGGCTTTGACTGGCAACTGCTGTGGCCCTTCCTGGCGGGCGGCCTGGCCGGCATTCCGCTGGGCGTGCTGGTGCTGCCGCACCTGGACATGGACTGGTTCAAGGCCGTGCTGGGCGCCTTGCTGGCCTTGTGGTGCCCGGTCATGCTGATGTCGCAGCGGCTGCCGCGCATCGGCGGCAACCGCCTGGGCGATGGCGCCGTGGGCATGGTCGGCGGCGTGCTGGGCGGCATCGGCGGTTTCGCGGGCAGCGTGCCCACGCTATGGTGCACGCTGCGCGGCTTCAACAAGGACACCCAGCGCGCCGTGATCCAGAACTTCAACCTGGCGATGCTGTCGGTGACGATGGCCACCTACCTGGCCACCGGCATCGTCACCCGCGACATGGCGCCCATGTTCGCGGTGGTGGCGCCGGCCATGCTGATCCCCACGTTGCTGGGCACCCGCCTGTACATCGGCATTTCCGAAGTGACGTTCCGGCGCACGGTACTGGGCCTGCTGACATGTTCGGGGCTGACGTTGCTGGCGTCGTCGGTGCCGCAGTTGCTGGCGCGGTAGGCGCTACGCCAGCGCCACCCCGTCCCGCACACTCGCCGCAAGCATCTGCGCCGTCGCTGCCGACAACGTCCACCCCAGATGCCCGTGCCCGGTGTTGTAGAACACGCCGGGCCGCTTGCCCGGGCCGACGCGCGGCATCATGTTGGGGGTCATGGGGCGCAGGCCGCACCAGGGCACCACGCGTGACGTGCGTACGCCGGGGAAGTGCTTGCGGGTCCAGTCCACCAGCGGCTGGATGCGTTCGGCGCGGATGTCCATGTTGAAGCCGTTGAATTCCGCCGTGCCGGCCACGCGGAAGCGGTCGCCCAGGCGGCTGGTGACGATCTTGGCGGCTTCGTCGAGCAGGCTGACGGTGGGCGCGGCGGCGCGGCTGTCGGGCTCGTCCAGGTGCACGCTGATGGAATAGCCCTTGACCGGGTAGATGTTCAACGAGTCGCCCAGCTGGCGCGCGAACTGGCGGCTGGCGGCCCCGGCGCAGATGACGATGGCGCTGGCCTCGTGCTGTTCGTGTTGCGTGCCGCCTTCGCGGGCAATGTCCAATACGTAGGGCAGGCCGTCGCGGCTGATGGCGCGGATGTCGGCGTCCTGCTCGAAGCGCACGCCGCGGCGCACGCAGGCACGGGCCAGGCCGCTGGTGAATTTGTGGATGTCGCCGGTGGCATCGGACGGCGTGTAGAAGCCGCCGTGGCAGGCCGTTTGCAGCGCGGGTTCGATGGCGCGTGCTTCGTCGGGCGTGACCGCGTGGCGTTCCAGTCCGCCTTCGCGTAGCAGCGCGTTGGCGCGGCGTGCGGTCTCGAAGCTGGCGGCGTCGTGGTAGATGTGCAGGATGCCGCGCCGTTCCAGGTCGAAGTCGATGCCTTCTTCCTCGGCCATGGCGTACAGGTGCTGACGCGCCTCGATGGCCAGGCGGGTGGTGGCGATGGTGTTCTGGCGGTAATTGCGGATCTGCCCCATGAACTGGGCCAGCCAAGAATACTTGTGCCAGCTGAAGCGCGGGTTGAGCAGCAGCGGCGCATTGCGGCGGCCCAGCCAGCGCAGGCCCTTCATGACGGTGGCGGCGCTATTCCAGACTTCGGCGTTGCTGGCGGACAGCTGCCCGCCGTTGGCATAGGACGTTTCCATGGCGGGATAGCGCTGGCGGTCGTAGACCGTGACGTCGTAACCCAGTTTGCTCAAGGCGTACGCAGACGTGACGCCGGTGATACCGGCGCCGATGATGGCGATGCGGGGCATGGTGGCTCCAGATAGCGTGGCTGCGGCCAATTGGCAGCAGCACCCCATCTGTCTTGGTACCTGAGAGCTTCACCCGGGCGGTGTGCGCCGCGGGATCCCCTTCGGTGGGCGCGCTTGGCACCTCTCTCCAGATTGTCTACACCGCGCAGTCCTGTTGCCTGAGAGTTTCCGGGGCGGTTGCTCCGTCGGCGCCCGCCACGGGGGCGAGTCTCTTCTGCGGGGTTTTGAATCGACCGAAGCAGGATAGCCAAAATTTCGGCCGGACGAGACTTAGGGTTAGTACTAGGATGTGCCAATTTCGTCCTACACTGGGCGCCATTCGGCCGGCGCCAGCCGGTATGACGCGATAGGAAGAATGGCATGCGCCTGAGGGAAAAATTCCGTATTTCGATGTGGTTCCTGGCCCTGGCCGCAGGCGCCGGGCCCGCCATGGCGGCGGGGCAGCCAGCGCCAGCGACGGCCGCGTCCGGCGCACCAGTCGCTGCGGTGCCGCCGCAGGCTGCTGACGAGGCGATCAACGCCACCGTCGCCGAGGTCATGCGCCAATACGACATCCCCGGCATGGCGATCGCCGTCACCCGCAATGGCCAGCAGCGCTTTTTCAACTACGGCGATGCCTCGCGCGCACCGCGCAAGCCGGTATCGCCCGACACGCTGTTCGAGCTGGGCTCGATCAGCAAGACCTTCACCGTGACGCTGGCGGGCTATGCAGAGGCCTCGGGCAAACTGTCGTTGGGCGACAGCCCCGCCAGGTACGTGCCCGAACTGCAAGGCAGCGCGTTCGCCAAGACCACGCTGATCAACCTGGCCACGCACACGGCGGGCGGCTTTCCCTTGCAGGTGCCGGACGCCGTGCAGGACACGGCCCAGTTGATGGCCTATCTGAAGGCCTGGACGCCGCAATACGCGCCCGGCACGCACCGCACCTACGCCAATCCCAGCATCGGCATGCTGGGCGTGGTAGCCGCGCGCAGCCTGGGCCAGCCCTACGTGGCGGCGCTGGAGCAGGGCCTGTTTCCCAAGCTGGGGCTGCGCAGCACCTATGTGAACGTACCGCCTGAAAAAATGCCCGACTACGCCTGGGGCTACAACAAGCAGAACGCGGCGGTGCGGGTGAATCCGGGTGTGCTGGCGGACGAAGCCTATGGCGTGAAATCGACCGCCCGCGACATGATCCGCTTTGTCGAGGCGAACCTGGGCGTGGCGCCGGTGGATGCCGCCATCCAGCGCGCCATCGCGGCCACGCACACGGGCTACTACCAGCTGGGCGCGATGACGCAGGACCTGATCTGGGAACAGTACCGTTACCCGGTGTCGGTGGATGACCTGGTGGCCGGCAATTCGGCCAAGGTGGCCTTCGAGACCTTGCCGGTGCAGGCCTTGCAGCCGCCGAGCGCGCCGCAGCCCGCGACGTGGATCAACAAGACCGGCGCCACCAACGGCTTTGGCGCCTACGTGGCCTTCGTGCCGTCGCGCAAAGAGGGCATCGTGATCCTGGCCAACCGCAACTATCCCAACGAGGCGCGTGTACGGCTGGCGTTGCGGGTGCTGGAGACGCTGGATCGTTGAACGGCGGGGGGCTGTGCGGCGGCGCTGCCTGGCCCCTGGCCGTTGCCTGCGACGGTAATGCCGTCCACCCGGGCCCTGCCTATTTACCGCACGTCGCCCATTTCCCGGGCCGCGTCATGACGCGGCAGCAAGCCCATGATGCGCAACCGGTCGCACAGCTCCCCCAGCCGCCGCAGCTTGTAGGCGTCCACGTCCATGCCGGCGTAGTCGTAGAAGCCCTGGCCTTCGCGCAGGCCGTTGCGGCCGGCTTCCATGTTGCGCGCGATGATGTCCGGCGCGGCAAAGCGGGGGTCGATGGCATCGGCCAGATAGCGGGACGCGTAATGCAGGATGTCGCCGCCGCCCCAGTCGATGAATTCCAGCAGGCCCAACACCGAGAAGCGCAGGCCGAAGCCCAGCCGCACGGCGGTGTCGATGTCTTCGGCGCTGGCCACGCCTTCCTCGACCATGCGGGCCGCTTCGTTCATGGCCAGGGCCTGGATGCGCGGCACGATGTAGCCGGCCGCCGGGGCGCATTGCACTGGCGTCTTGCCGGCCAGCCGCAGCACCGCCAGCAGGTCCTGCAACGCGGCGTCCGCCGTCTGCGGGCCGCGGCTCACTTCCACCAGCGGAATGAGATACGCCGGGTTGAGCCAATGCGCGTTCAGAAAGCGGGCGGGCGCGTGCACCAACGCGGCCAGTTCGGTCACCAGGAAGGTGGACGTGGTGGACGCGATGACGCTGTCCGGCGCGCAGGCCCGCCCCAGCCAGGCGAAGGTGTCGCGCTTGACGTCCAGGCGTTCGGGCACGGCTTCGAACACGACCCGGGCGTGGGCCAGGTCCGCGTGGGCGTCGTCGCGGGTGGTCAGGCGCACGCGGCCCAGCGCAATGTCGGCCTGTGCCGCGTCCAGCAGGCCCAGCCGCGTCAGCGTGGCCAGTTCGCGCCGCAGGTCGCCCAGCACCCGCGCGAAATATTCGGCCTGTTCGCCGCGTTCGCGCGGCTTGATGTCGATCAGGGTGACGGGCAGCCCGGCATGGATGTACGACAGCGTGATGCCGATGCCCATGCGGCCGGCGCCGACCACGCACAAGGTCCTGTCCATGGTCAGGCTCCTTGCGCCAGCAACGCGGCCATGGCGCTGCGCGACAGGCCGTGCAGGCCCAGCGCTTCCAGCGTACGGCCTTCGGCATACAGGTCGCGGCCGGTCACTGCCGAGGCCACGCTGAGCAAGCCCTGCGCCACCGGCGTGGGCACGCCGGCCCAGCGGCTCGTCGACACCAGGAAGGACAGGCCCAGCCGCGTGTCTTCCAGCATGTAGCGGTGGCGGGCCAGGTCGATGTTCTCGCGCCAGTCGCCGCTGTCGGTCAGCTTGCCGTGCGCGCCGCGGCCGTACATCCATTCATCGCCCTCGGCGGCGTAGTGGTCGGCCAGCGGAAAGTGCGGCGCCGCATAGCCCAGCGCCGTGCGCACGGCGATGCGTTCGGCATCCAGCGCGTCGGTCACGCGGCGGATGGACGGTTGCGTGCCTTCGTTGTGGATGTCCCACTTGTCGAAGTGTTCCAGCGGGCCGGCGTTCATCAGGATCAGCGGCGGATGGATCACCGGCCCTGCGTTCATCAACGCGCCCGACAGGGCGTCTTCGATCGGCTCGATGCTGGGGTAGGCCTGCGCCAGCACCTCCAGGGCGGGGCCGGACAGGCGGCTGGGAAAGACGCCGGTGGGCAGGCGCGTGGCGTAGGCGCTGATCACGACGCGGTCGCCGTGCTTGCGCGCCAGGTAGGGCAGGGTGCCGGTCTCGGCAAAGGCCACCTCGGCCGGGTTGCCGGCGTCTTTCAGGGCGCGGGCGAACAGCAGGCTGCCGAAGGTGCCGGGCGGCAGGAACACCACCTGGCCGTCTTGCAGGTGCGGCGCCAGGTCAGGCGCCAGTGCGGCGTGGGACGTGGCCGGCAGCGGAATCACCAGCAATTGCGCGCCGTCCGTCGCGGCGCCCAGGTCAGCCGCCAGCTCCAGCTGGCCGGGGCCGTCGCCCAGCGGGATGCGGCGCGTGCCGCGATAGTCGGTCACCGTGAGGGCGCCGGCCTGGCGCAGGCTGTCGAACGCGGCCCCGTCGCGGCGCCACAGCCGCACACGATGCCCTTTTTCCACCAGGTCGGCCGCCGCCGCGTAGCAGCCGTGGCCGCCGCCAATAACGCCGATGCGCATGATCAAGCTCCTTCGATAGAGGCTTTGATCCTAGCGATGGGACAAGGCGCGGTCTGCGCCGAACGCGCAGGCGGGATACCGAATCGGCAAGCAAATGCAGGGCGGCGAGGTGCGTGACATGGCAGCGGCCGCAGTCCGGCGGCGATCAGGCGGCGACCAAGCAGCGATCAGGCAACGATCAGGCAGCGATCAGGCAGCGATCAGGCAACGATCAGGCAGCGATCAGGCAGCGACCAAGCACTGCTTCAAGCACCATCCCGCCGCTATCAGGGCGTACAGGCGCGGCGCTGCCTGAGCGTGTCGGACGGCAGGCAGCCATACCGCTTGCGGTAATGCGTGGCGAAGTGGCCGAAGCTGGTAACGCCGCAGCGCAGCAGGATGTCGGTGACGCTGTCGCCGTCCCGCGCTTGCCCCAGGGCGGCGTGCGCCAGCGCCAGCCGGCGGTTGCGCAGGTAGTCGCTGGGGCTTTGCTTGAGGAACTGCGTGAAGCCGTTCTGCAAGGTGCGGATGGACACGCCGCAATGCGCCGCCAGGTCGGTCAGGGCAATGGGCGCGTCGATGTGTTCTTCGATGTAGTCGCGGGCGCGGCGCACGTGCTGGGGCAGCGGCTGGCGGCGGTCGGCGCGCAGCGCATCGGAATAGTTGTGCGGCAGCTGGGTCAGCAGCAACGACACCAGATAGTCGGAAAAGCCCGCGGCCAGCGTCTGCGTCACGCCTTCAATGGCGGGGTGGCGGTACAGGCGGCACAGGTAGTCCAGCGTTTCCTGCACGGCGGCCAGGCCCGCCGAGCCCGGGGCAGCTTCCAGGTCGAACACCAGCGGCTGCTTGACCGGGCGGTCCAGCAGTTGCTGCAGGTGGCGCTCCAGGGCCTGGCGTTCGATGCGCAGGATCAGGCTGCGGCAGTCCTGGCCGATGCGGATGATGCTGCGTTCGGACGGCGACGAAATGGTCAGGCTGCCTTCGCGCAACAGCGCGCTGCGCTTGCCCAGCGTGACCAGCCCGGCGCCTTGCAGCGTGACGCGCACCAGGTAGTAGCGGGCGATGTCGCCGGCATCGATTTCGACGTCGGCGCCGTAGTGCAGGTCGAACAGCGCGGCGCTGCCGAAGAACACCCCGTACAGGCGCGAGCGCATGGGCTCGCCCGGGGCCACGCACATGCGGTGCGACCACAGGTGCTGGCTGACCTGGTCCGTGATTTCAGAGACATTGCCCGAATTGAGCAGGCAATGGCGTTGCAGCGGATAGGTGTCTTGGAACATGCTTTCCTGCGCCCCGGGAATAGCCGTTGCGCGCCCGGTATAGAGCCGGTGGACGCAAAGGCCTACAAAAGATGCAGCCATTGGGGCCTGCCGACGCAAGCCCGGATTGGCGAACCAGACAAGGGGACGCAGCCGCCACCCTGGCGGGGCCGGCGCGATCCCGTTGCGATACAAGGGAAAAACATGATGGGCGACCCCCGAAACGACGCGGCCAAGACCAGCTATGCCTACGAGTGGTATGTCGTCCTGATCTGCATGCTAGCGTACATATTTTCGTTCGTCGACCGGCAGATCCTGGCCTTGATGATCGAGCCCATCAAGCACGACCTGCAACTGTCGGACACCCAGTTCAGCCTGTTGCACGGGTTGGCGTTTTCGCTGTTCTACGCCTTCATGGGCATTCCCATCGCGCTGCTGGCCGACCGCTATTCGCGGCCCCGCATCATCGCCATCGGCGTGGCGTTCTGGAGCCTGGCCACCGCGGCCTGTGGCCTGTCGCGCAGCTTCGCGCAGATGTTCCTGGCGCGCATCGGCGTCGGCGTGGGCGAGGCCGCGCTGTCGCCCGCCACCTATTCGATGCTGAGCGACATGTTTCCGCGCCACAAGCTGGGCCGCGCGGTGGGCATCTATTCCATCGGCTCGTTCATCGGCGGCGGCATGGCCTTCCTGATCGGCGGCTACGTCATCAACCTGCTCAAAAGCGTGGACAGCGTGGCGGTGCCGCTGCTGGGCGCGCTGCGGCCCTGGCAGGTGACCTTCTTCATTGTCGGCCTGCCCGGGCTGCTGGTGGCGTTGCTGATTCTGCTGACCGTGCGCGATCCGCAGCGCCGCGGGGTGCGCCGCGATGCGGCCGGCCAGGCGCAAAAGCCCTCGGTGGGCGAGACCTTTCGTTTCCTGGGGCGGCATCGCGGCACATTCTTCTGCCACTACCTGGGGTTTTCGTTCTACGCCATGATCCTGTTCTGCCTGCTGGGCTGGACGCCGGCGTTCTATATGCGCAAGTACGGCCTGTCGCCGGTGGACGTGGGCTACATGCTGGGCGTGGTGGTGCTGGTGGCCAATACGGCCGGCGTGTTCTGCGGCGGCTGGCTGATGGATTGGTTGGCCAAGCGCGGCTACAGCGATGCGCCGCTGCGGGCCGGCGTCATCGGGGCGGTCGGCATGGCCGTGCCCGCCGTGGCGTTCACCCAGGTCGACGGCCTGTGGCTGTCGGTGGGCCTGCTGCTGCCCGCGATGTTCTTTGCCTCGTTTCCCATGCCCACGTCCACCGCCGCGATGCAGATCCTGCCGCCCAACCAGCTGCGGGCGCAGGTGTCGGCGCTGTTCCTGTTGATCTCGAACCTGATCGGCCTGGGGGCGGGCACGACGGCGGTGGCCTTGCTGACGGATCGGCTGTTCAAGCTGCCCGCGGCGGTGGGCCATTCCATGTCGCTGCTGATCGGGGGGGCCACGCTGCTGTGCGTGGGTCTTCTGGCCGTGGGCTGCGGCAAGTATCGGCGCAGTCTGGTGCGGGAAGAGACCCTGGCCGAGCAGGGGGCGGCCCCGGGCGGTGCGGCGCCCGTGCCGGCGCGGGCTACGCCTTGACACATAAGGGTTACGGCATGTGCCCGCGGGCGCCACTGCCGCAGATGGGCTATAAAGCTGTTTCAACTCATCACTGCGCAGGCTCGCGCGGGCGCCGGACGCTCGGCCCTTGGCCGATAATCCCCCCGTCGCCCCGAAGCCGGATTTTTTCATGCCCCGCGTCACCCCTCGTCTTGCCCTTCCGTTGTGCGCTGCCCTGGCAGCCGTCCTGGCGGGATGCGCCGCTCCCAAAGCCGCCTTCGAAAAAGAAGACTTCACCCAGAACGACACCTATTCCCGGACGGTCGCGGCGGGCAGCAACACGGCGTGCGACGCCGGGCGGCGGGCCTTGCTCAGCCAGGGCTACAACATCGACAAATTCGAAGGTTCGCGCGTCACCGGCCACAAGAATTTCCAGGGCGACGACGGCCAGCACACGCAGATCAGCTTCAACATCGATTGCGCCTCGGACGGCGCCGCCAACGAGCGCGCCACCGTGTTCGCCAACGCCGTGCAGGACCGCTATTCCATCAAGCGCACCTCCAGTTCGGCCAGCGTAGGCGTGAGCGTGCTGGGGCAGGTGTCGATGCCGTTCGGCGCCAGCGACGATTCGCTGGTCAAGACGGCCAGCCAGACCGTGTCGCGGCCGGCGTTCTATGAAGGTTTCTTCCAGCTGCTGCAGCGCTTCCTGCCGGACGCGCAGGCCGCCGCGGCGCCCCATGTGCCGCCGCCCGGCCGCGGCAAGGCCGCCGCGCCCAAGCCGCCCGCGGACCCCGTGACCACGCCGGACGCG
>NZ_CADIJO010000037.1 GCF_902859705.1 Achromobacter deleyi
TGTTCAGACAGATACCGCCGGACAGCGTCCAGCTTGAACTGCTCGTCGTACTTTGCCATGCAAAAAACCCCCGAAGGTTGGATCAAAGTCCAACTTTCGGGGGTCAGTTCAGGCATGGCGGGTTTTTCGTGAAACCTGGCGGCCTCAGTTGCGCACGTAGTAGATGCGCATGGCCTGCTGCTTCTGGGCGCCGTCCATCACGCGCAGCACCACGACCTTGGGGGTGAAGCCGTCGGGCAGCTTCAGTTGGCCCAGGGCATAGTCGTAGCGGTCGACATTGAGCGACGGGCCTTCCGGGGTGACGGTGGCGGCGCGGCCGTTGGGGTAGCTGCCGTCGATGGAGAAGGTGAGCGTGCCTTTGAAGGGGGCGCCAGTGCGCTCTTCGCGCATCACCAGCACCTGGTAGTCGAGCTGGCCGGGCTGGCGCTTGAAGGTGGCCGAGCGGATGCCCAGGTTGCCGCCGCGGGGATCGGGCGGCATGGCGTCCTGGAACAGGACCAATTCCTTGTTCTGGGTTTCGAGCTTGGCGCGGGCATCGGCCAGGTCGGCGGTGAGCTTTTCGTGGCCGGACTTGTTGGCATCGCGCTGCTGCGTGGCTTCTTCGAGCTGGCTTTGCAGGCGCTGGTTCTCAAGCTTGGAGGCGCTGAGTTCGCTGTGCAATTGCTCGGATTGCTCGACGGTCAGGCGCTGCGGACCGTAGTTGGTTTGCAGGAAGAGCACGCCGCCCGCGCCCAGGGCGATGCCCACCAGCAGCAGGACCAGCCAGCGCGGCATGCGGCGCGTGCGTTGGCCGGGTTGGTATACGGAGGGCTTGAATACGGCCCGTTGCGATCTTCCGAACATCCCCATTCCTAGAAAACTTCCTGTGTGTTGCCTGGCTGTGCGCTGCGCGCGCGAGCCAAAGCGTCAGAGAATACCCGGTTAACCCGGGGCGTTGGGCG
This sequence comes from Achromobacter deleyi, assembly GCF_902859705.1. Taxonomy (GTDB): domain Bacteria; phylum Pseudomonadota; class Gammaproteobacteria; order Burkholderiales; family Burkholderiaceae_B; genus Achromobacter; species Achromobacter deleyi. The sequence continues at coordinate 942 of NZ_CADIJO010000037.1, forward strand.
CGCGGACAAGCCTCGTTGCGCACCTTGATATTGTGAAATATGTGGACATTGGTCGGGACTCAAGCCGGGCGGGCAGCGAGCTGCGCGTCGAGGTCGGCCAACCGTTGGGGGGTGCCGACGTCTGTCCATCGGCCTGTATGGCGAGCGCCGCGGACCTTGTCCTGTTCCATGGCTTGCCGGAGCAGGGGGGCCAGTTTGGCGGTCGTGCCGGGGGCAATGCCCGCGAACAGGCTGGGATGGTAGACGCCGAAGCCGGAATAGGTCAAACGGGGTTCGCCGTGGTCATGCACCCGGCCGCCCGGTTCCAGCACGAAATCGCCCGTGGGGTGGTGCGCCGGGTTGTCGACCATGAGCAGCCAGGCGCTGTCCGCCGTCAGGTTGGCGGCCAGGGCAGGGGCGGCGGCGACGTCCCAGTCGCACCAGATATCGCCGCTGATCACCAGAAACGGGGCCGGACCGAGCAGCGGCAGGGCCTGGGCGATGCCGCCAGCGGTTTCCAGCGCGGTGCCTTCCGGCGAATAGCGGATACGCACGCCGAAACCGGCGCCGTCGCCCAGGGCACGCTCGATTTCGTGCCCCAGCCAGGCGTGGTTGATGACCACATCGCGGATGCCGGCGGCAGCCAGGCGTTCCAGGTGCCAGACGATCAGCGGCTTGCCGCCGACCGGCAGCATGGGCTTGGGCAGGCGGTCGGTCAGCGGGCGCATGCGTTCGCCGCGTCCCGCGGCCAGGATCATGGCTCGCATCAGAATGTGTACCCGACGCTGACCTGGCGGTCGTCCAGCTTGTCCAAGAGGCGCAGGAGGGGGGCGAACACGCCGTAGCGCTGCGCCACCTGGCGCACGTAGCCGTTCACGCGGGGCATGTGGGCCAGGTAATGGGCCTTGCCGTCGCGGTGGTTCAGGCGCGCGAACACGCCCAGGATGCGCAGGTTGCGCTGCAGCCCCATCCATTCGTAGGCGCGGTGGAATTCGGCGAAGTCGGCATCCACGGGCAGGCCGGCGGCGCGCGCCATTTCCCAGTAGCGGATGGCCCAGTCCAGTTGCTGGGGCTCTTCCCAGGTGGTGCGGGCGTCGGTGACCAGTGACGCCAGGTCATAGGTGATGGGCCCGGCCAGGGCGTCCTGGAAGTCGATGATACCCGGGTTGGGGCCATATTGCGGCTGGTCGCAGACCATCAGGTTGGGCGAGTGGAAGTCGCGGTGCACCAGCACGGTGGGCTGGTTGCCGTTGCTGGCGGACAGCAGGGCGAAGATCTTTTCCAGGGCCAGCGCGGTCTTGTCGTCGATGACGGCGCCATGGTGCTTTTGCACGTACCACTCGGGGAACAGCTTGAGTTCGTCGGCCAGCCGGGCGGTGTCGTAGTGGGCCAGGCCGGTGGTGGCCGACTGTTGCAGCCGCACCAGCGCGGCCAGGGCGTCGCGGTACAGCGATTGCAGGCGGGCGTCGTCCAGGCCTTCCTGAATGCGCTGGTAATAGGTCTGTTCGCCCAGGTCGGACAGCAGCAGCAGGCCCTGGTCCAGGTCTTGTGCCAGCACGGCGGGCACGTTCAGGCCGGCATCGCGCAGCAGTTGCCCCACGTGCAGGAACGGGCGGCAGTCTTCGTGCTGGGGCGGGGCGTCCATGACAATCAGGGTGCGGCCGGCGGCGTCCAGGCGGAAATAGCGGCGGAAGCTGGCATCGGCGGAGGCGGGACGCAGCGTGTCCAGCGCCAGGCCCAGCTGGGCGGGCAGGCCTGCCAGCCAGGCGCGGATCTGCGCCAGGCGGGGGTCATGATCGTTTTTCAAGGAAGATCCGTGTCAGAAGGGCAATATTGCTGAAATTTGGGTTCCGCGCACATAAGGCTGGGCGTCTGGCGCGGCTTCTCTATAATACCGGCTCGTTTCCGTTAGCATTGGCCCTTCTTGGGCGCCGGTGCCTGGTTCCCCCATCGTAAAAAAGGGCTGTTTTCACTCGTGCGCAAGGTTCGGTGGTTGATCCTATCTGCTATCAGCGTCGCCGGGGCCGCTCAGGCCCAGGGCAGCCAAGGTTCGGCTCCCTCATCGACGTCGATCACCGCGGCTCCCGAGCTGCGCACCTCCCCCGGGCTGCGGATGCACCGCCTGCCGGACGGGAATATCCCTGCCTACATGGAGGCCGACACGATCGAAGGTGATCCGGACTCCGACCTGACGCTGACCGGCGCGGCGCAGGTGCGCCGCATCGACGGCGTGATCAAGGGCGACCGGATCAACTATCGCAAGGACACGGGCGACGTCGACGTCCAGGGCAATGCGCGCATGATGCGCGATGGCACCCTGGTGACCGGTCCGACCGCCAAGTTCAACGTCGACAAGTATTCCGGCGAAGTCGAAAAGCCCAACTTCTGGCTGGGCGCCACGGGCGGCTTTGCCGTGGCCGACAAGGCCGACATCTTCAGCAAGTCGCAGATGCGGCTGCACACGGTGACCTACAGCGGCTGCGCTTGCGAGACGCCGTCCTGGTACATCAAGGCCAATACAGTCGACATCGACTTCGACGAAAACGAAGGCGTGGCCCGTAGCGGCGTGCTGTATTTCAAGGATGTGCCGATCCTGGCATCGCCCTACATGACCTTCCCGGTCAAGAAAGAGCGCAAGTCGGGCTTCTTGATGCCCACGTATGGCACCACCAGCAAGGGTGGCTTCGACTTTTCGCTGCCTTACTACCTGAACATTGCGCCGAACTACGACGCGACCATCCAGCCTCGCTATTTCTCCAAGCGCGGGCTGCAGATGGGCGGCGAGTTCCGCTATCTGGGTTGGGGATACAACGGCACGGTTGACGGCGCATACCTGCCCAACGACAACGTCAGTGGCAACGATCGCTGGATGTACTGGTGGCGGCATCAACAGTTACTGTCCGGTGGTTTCTACGCCGATTGGGACATCGCCAAGGTGTCCGACGACGACTACTTTCGAGACATTTCCCAGTTGGGCTTGAACCAGGCGTCGACCACCTATCTGCCGCAGCGGGCGCGGGTAGGCTGGGCGTCGACCTACTGGAGCGCTTACGCACAAGTCTACAAGTACCAGACCCTGCAAGATCCGGATGCGCTGCTGGCTCCGCCCTACGACAAAGAGCCGGAGCTCTACCTGCGTGGCGCCCGTTATGACTGGGGCGGTTTCGATGTCGATTGGACTTCGACAGCGGTGCGTTTCAGCAAGCCGCTCTTGCTGGGTAATCGTAACGGCCCCAATGGCGACCGTCTGCAGACCTATCCGACGGTGTCCTATCCGATCGTCCGTCCGGGCTGGTTCGTGGTGCCGAAGGTGGGCGTCAACTACACGCAGTACCAGACCAGTTGGTACAACGGCGACTGGAACCGGTTGAACACCGATCCCAATAGCCCCAACTTCAACACGGCTTTCGGCTATCCGCGTTCGCAATCGCGCACGGTGCCCATCATGTCGCTGGATGCGGGCTTGATCTTCGAGCGCGACACCACGCTGTTCGGCAAGGCGTCGACGCAAACGCTCGAACCCCGCCTGTACTACTTGCGCGTGCCGTATCGCGACCAATCCAAGATTCCGGTCTACGACACGTCGCTGTCCGACTTCAGCTTTTCGCAGGCTTTCGACGAGAACATCTATACCGGTGGCTGGGACCGCATTTCCAATGCCAACCAGCTGACCGCCGCGCTGACGACCCGCTGGCTCGACGCCTCGACCGGTTTCGAGCGCGCGTCCCTGGCCGTGGCGCAGCGCCTGTACTTCGCCGACCAGCAAGTGACCCTGCCTGGCGAAACGCCGCGTGAAAACGTGCGTTCCGACTTCCTGGTGGGCGCCAGCGCTGCGCTCACCGATACGTTCTCCACCGATGTGGCGGCGCAGTACAACCCCTACGACAACCGTTGGTCGCGCACGTTGCTGAGCGGCCGCTGGTCGCCGCAGCGCCTGACCACGATCGCCTTGGCGTATCGTTATCAGCGTGACCCGCAGACGGGCGTGGCGTACCAGCCCCAAGGCCAGAACCAGATCAGCCTGGCGGTCCAGTGGCCGTTCACCAAGCGCTGGTATGGCGTGGGCCGGGTTGACTACTCGCTGCGCAATGGTCCTTCCAGCACCGTGAGCGGCACGACCGATTCCCCGCGTATCACGCAGGCCATTGCCGGCCTCGAATACAAGGGCAATTGCTGCTGGGTTGGCCGGATGGTGTTCCAGCGTTACGCCGTGTCCGCCACCGATGCCAATACGGCGCTGTTTTTCCAGCTTGAGTTGACCGGACTGGGTTCCCTGGGAACCGATCCGATGAACCTGCTGAATAGAAGTATCCCCGGTTATTCGAACATCACCCCGCCTGTTCCTACCGGGACCACATTTGAAAGGTATGAATGATGCGTAGGTTGCACTCTTTGCGTCGCTTCTCCGGCAACGCGCTGTTGCTGGCCGTTTGCGCCGCCTTCTCCGCCGCGCATGCGGCGGAGCCGACCGGCAAGGGCGGCAAGAACGCGCCCACCGCGCAGAAAGCCGCGCCGCAGCCTGCGGGCGAACAGTTCGTTGACGGCATTGCCGCCGTGGTCGACAAGGATGTGATCACCCTGCGCGAACTGCGCGACGCTTCGCTGCGCATTGCCGGCGAACTCAAGGCGCGTGGCATCCAGGTGCCTGACGACAAGACGCTGCAGCACCAGGTGTTGCAACGCCTGATCATGGAACGGGTGCAGCGCCACGAAGCCGACCGCATGGGCATCCGCGTCGATGAAGCCCAGGTCGACCAGGCCATCAAGACCATCGCCGACCGCAACAAGATCACCGCCGCGCAACTGCGCCAGGAAATCGAGAAGTCCGGCACCACCTGGGACAGCTACCGCAAGTCGCTGCGCGACGAGATCCGTTCGGATCGCCTGCGCCAGCGCGCGGTGGATTCCAACATCGTCATCTCCGATGCCGAAGTGGACGCCTTCCTGAAAGACCAGCGCCGCAACCCGGCGTTCGCTGCCGCTTCGCAGTCGGCCCAGCAGGCCGCGCAGCAGGCGCAGCCGGAAGCGGCGCCTGAACAGGCCGCCGCAGCCGCCGGCCCGATGCTCTACGCCGTGGCGCAGATCCTGGTGCGTGTGCCGGAAGGCTCGTCGCCGGACCAGGTGGCGGCCTTGCGCAAGAAGGCCGAAGATCTGCTGGCGCGCGCCAAGCGCGGCGACGACTTCGCCAGCCTGGCCGCCGCCGGTTCCGACGGTCCCGAAGCCTTGCAGGGCGGAGTCATGGGCGTGCGTCCGCTGGACGGCTGGCCCGACCTGTTCGCCAAGGCCATCGCCAATCTGCAAAAAGGCCAGGTCAGCACGCTGCTGCAAAGCGGCAACGGCTTCCATATCCTGAAGGTCATGGACCGCGGCACGGCGCAGCCCGCGCCTAGCCGCACGGCCCGGGCACCGGCGCCCACGCCGGCGCCGCAGCCGCGTCCGCAGCCCCAGGCGCAAGCGCCGCAAGGCCCCGTGGAAGTGATGCAGACGCACGCGCGCCACATCCTCATCAAGACCTCGACCGTCATGAGCGACGAGCTGGCTCGTCAGCGCCTGGAACAGGTGCGTCAGCGCCTGGTGGCCGGCGATGCCAAGTTCGAAGACATGGCGCGCCAGTACTCGCAGGACGCGACCGCGCCGCAGGGCGGCGATCTGGGCTGGCTGAACCCGGGCGAGACCGTGCCGCCCTTCGAGGCCGCCATGAACGCGCTCAAGCCGGGTGAAATCAGCCAACCGATCCAGACGCCGTTCGGCTGGCACCTGATCCAGGTCGAAGAGCGCCGCCAGCATGACGCTACCGATGATTTGGCGCGCATGAAGGCCCGCCAGATCCTGTTCGAGCGCCGCGCCCAACCCGCTTTTGAAGATTGGCTTGATCAACTGCGCGCCCAGGCGTACGTGGACAACCGTCTTGAAAAGCAGGACCGTATCAACCAGAACAACCGCTGATCACCAGCCCGGGCTTTTCATGTCTTCACACCAGGCGCGCAAGCGCTTTGGCCAGAACTTCCTGACCGACGAGAGCGTGGTCGAGTCCATCGTCCGGGCGGTCGGACCCGCCCGCGACGATAACGTGGTCGAGATCGGCCCCGGGCTGTCGGCCCTGACCCGGCCGCTGCTCGAACGGCTGAACCACCTGACCGCGGTTGAGATCGACCGCGACCTGGCGGCCCGCCTGCGCAAGCAGTTCGAGCCCGACCGCCTGACGGTGGTCGAGGCCGATGCCCTGACAGTGGATTTCTCGCAGTTCGGCAACGGCCTGCGGGTGGTGGGCAACCTGCCCTACAACATCTCCAGCCCGCTGCTGTTTCACCTGATGACCTGGGCTGACCATATCCGCGACCAGCATTTCATGCTGCAGCGCGAAGTGATCGACCGCATGGTGGCGCAGGCCGGCAGCGGCGATTTCAGCCGCCTGTCCGTGATGCTGCAATCGCGCTACCGCATGCACAAGCTGTTCGACGTGCCGCCCGAGGCCTTCGATCCGCCGCCCAAGGTGGTGTCGGCCATCGTGCGCATGGTGCCGCTGCCGGCCGATCGCCTGCGGCCGGTCAGCGAGCGGGCCTTCGAAACCGTGGTGGCCCGCGCGTTTTCGCAGCGCCGCAAGATGCTGCGCCGGGTGTTGGCCGACTGGGCGCCGCAAGTGCCCTGGGAGGCGCTGGACATCGCGCCCACGGCACGCGCCGAGGATATCTCGGTGGATCGCTACATCCGCTTGTCGGATGCGCTGGTCGAGGCCGGTATTCTGCAACGCGGCTGATGCCGCATCGCCATCAAGAAAGCCCGCGTCGAGCGGGCTTTTTTTCGTGCCGGAAAAACGGCGTCGCGTTGGTGGTGCCGGGAAACGGCACAGCCAAAACAGCACAGCGAAAACGCGCGGGCTACAGCATCCGCTTTTGCGCGGCCATCCATAGCTGCATGACGTCGCGCGCACGATCGTGCAGCAGGCGCTCGGCGTCGGTCAGGGCCTGCTGCAGCGTGATGGGGCCGGGCGCCAGGCTGAAGGCGGCGCTGATGCCGCAGGCGTGCAGGGCTTCGTAGCCCTCGCCCAGCGAACCGGCCAGGGCCACCACCGGCACGCCGGCCTGGCGGGCGATGCGGGCCACGCCAGCGGGCGTCTTGCCGCGCAGGGTCTGTGCGTCCATGCGGCCTTCGCCGGTGAAGGCCAGCGCGGCGCCTTGCATGGCGGCGGCCAGGCCGCCGAGTTCGGCCACGATGTCCACGCCGGGACGGAACTGCGCGTTGAGGAAGGTCTTGGCCGCAAAGCCCAGGCCGCCCGCAGCGCCCGCACCGGCTTCGTCGCGGCGGTCGGCGCCCAGTTGGCGTGCGCAGATGTCGGCGAAGTGCGACAGCATGTCGTCCAGCGCGTTGACCTGTTCGGGCGTCGCGCCTTTTTGCGGACCGAAGATGTGCGACGCGCCTTGCGGGCCGCACAGGGGATTGTCGACGTCGGACGCAATGTCGATGCGGACATCGGCCAGACGCGCATCGAGCCCGCGCGCGTCGATGCTGGCCAGTTGGCCCAGCGCGCCGCCGCCGGGCGGCAGGCTGCGGCCTTCTTTGTCGAGCAGGCGCAGGCCCAGCGCCGTGAGCATGCCGGCGCCGGCATCGTTGGTGGCCGAGCCGCCCAGGCCCAGGATGATGTGCCTGGCGCCCGCATCCAGCGCGGCCAGGATCAATTCGCCCACCCCATGGCTGCTGGCGCGCAGGGGGTCGCGCTTGGACGGTGGGATCAGTTCCAGGCCGGCCGCCGCGGCCATTTCGATGATGGCGGTGCCGTCATCGAGCAAGCCCCAGACGGCATCGACCTTATGGCCCAGCGCATCGTTGACGGTGCGTTGGCGCGCCTGGCCGCCTGCCGCGGCCAGCACGGCCTGTACCGTGCCTTCGCCGCCGTCGGCCATGGGGATGCATACCGTGTGCGCGCCGGGGAAGGCGGCCTTGACGCCGCGCGCGATGGCCGCTGCGGCGTCGGGTGCGGAAACGCTTTCTTTGAACGAGTCAGGAGCGATGACGATTTTCACGGAGTCGGCGGCACAGAGAGGGTGTCAGGGTGTTGACCATGATACCCGTGCATCCGCTGCCGGCGTACCATAACGCTTTCGTTGTTCATGTGAGAGTGGATCGCCATGCCTGTATTGCGCCGCACCAAAATTGTCGCCACCCTGGGCCCGTCGACGTCGACGCCCGAACGCATCGACGCCATGATCAAGGCGGGCCTGGATGTGGCGCGGCTGAACTTCTCGCACGGCAGCGCCGATGATCACCGCGAACGCGCCCGCCTGGTGCGCGAGACCGCCGCGCGGCAAGGCCGCTTCGTCGCCGTCATGGGCGACCTGCAAGGCCCCAAGATCCGCATCGCGCGCTTCACCGACAAGCTGGTGCACCTGCAGGTGGGCCAGCCGTTCACGCTGTCGCGCGTGCATCCGAAAGATGCCGGCACGGCCAGCATCGTGGGCATCGACTACCCCGAGCTGGTGCAGGACTGCCGCGTGGGCGACGAGCTGCTGCTCGACGATGGCCGCGTGGTGCTGGTGGTGGACCGGGTCGAAGGCGACGAGGTTCACACGACTGTCACCGTGGGCGGCCCGCTGTCCAACAACAAGGGCATCAACCGGCGCGGCGGCGGGCTGTCTGCCCCCAGCCTGACCGACAAGGATCGCGTCGACATCAAGCTGGCCGCCGAGATGCAGCTGGACTTCGTGGCGGTGTCGTTCCCGCGCTATGGCAGCGACATCGACGAGGCGCGTGAACTGCTGCGCGCGGCGGGCAGCGACGCGTGGATCATCGCCAAGATCGAACGCGCCGAAGCCGTGGCCGACGACGAAGCGCTGGACGCGCTGATCCGCGCCAGCGACGGCGTGATGGTGGCGCGCGGCGACCTGGGCGTGGAAGTGGGTGACGCCGAACTGGTCGGCATCCAGAAACGCATCATCCAGCACGCGCGCACGCTGAACAAGGTGGTGATCACCGCGACCCAGATGATGGAGTCCATGATTTCCAGCCCCATCCCCACGCGTGCCGAAGTGTCGGACGTGGCCAATGCGGTGCTGGACTACACCGACGCCGTGATGCTGTCGGCCGAAAGCGCGTCGGGCCAGTACCCGGTCGAAACCGTGCAGGCCATGGCGCGGGTGTGCCTGGGCGCCGAAAAGCATCCCACCAGCACGCAGTCGCACCACCGTCTGGGCGAAACCTTCACGCGCTGCGACGAAACCATTGCGCTGGCGGCCATGTATGCGGCCAACCACTTTCCGGGCGTGAAGGCGATCATCGCGCTGACCGAAAGCGGCCACACGCCGTTGATCATGTCGCGCATCCGCTCCGGCGTGCCGATCTACTGCTACAGCCCGCACAGCGTCACGCAGAACCGCGTCACCATGTTCCGGGGCGTCTACACCATTCCGTTCGCGCCGTCCGACTACGAGCCGGCCGACCTGAGCAACGCCGCCATCGATGAACTGAAAAAGCGCAACCTGGTGAAGGAAGGCGACTGGGTCATCCTGACCAAGGGCGATTTCTACCGTGACAGCGGCGGCACCAACGGCATGAAGATCCTGCTGGTCGATTGATCGGGCGGTGGCGTCGGCCCGTACCAGGACCGGCGCCGCTGGCGATCAGCCGAAGAACCAGTAGCACACGCCGATGGCCGCGAGCACGCCGGCCAAGTCGGCGATCAGCGCGCAGCCGACCGCATGGCGCGCGCGCAGGATGCCGACCGAACCGAAGTACACGGCCAGCACATAGAAGGTGGTTTCGGTGCTGCCTTGCACCACCGCCGCCAGCAGCGCCGGGAAGCTGTCCACGCCGAAATGCGCCATGGTTTCGAGCATCATGGCGCGCGCGGCGCTGCCCGAGAACGGCTTGACCAGAGCGGTGGGCAGCGCGTCGACGAAACGCGTGTCCCAGCCGGCATGCGCGGCAAGCCAGCGTATGCCATCAAGCAGGAAGTCCAGCGCGCCGGATGCCCGCAGCACGCCCACCGCGCACAGCATGGCCACCAGGTACGGCAACAGGCTCTTGGCGATGTCGAAGCCTTCCTTGGCGCCTTCGATGAAGGCCTCGTAGACCGGCACCTTTTTCCAGGCGCCCACGACCAGGAAGGCGAGCAGGATGCCGAACAGGGCCAGGTTGCCCATCAGCGACGACAGTGCGGCAATGGCGGTGGCCGACATGCTGGCCAACAGCGCCATGAAGCCGCCCAGCACCAGCGCCACGCCGCCCAGCCACAGCAGGATGACGGGGTCGGCCAGCCGCAGGCGCTGGCAGGCCGCCACCGCCAGGAAGCCGGCCAGCGTGGACGCGCTGGTGGCCAGCAGGATCGGCAGGAATACCAGGGTGGGGTCGGGCGCGCCCTGCTGGGCGCGGAACATGAACAGGGTCACCGGCAGCAGCGTCAATGACGACGCATTGAGCACCAGGAACAGGATCTGCGCGTTGCTGGCGGTGTCGGGCTTGGGGTTGAGCGCTTGCAGCTCGCGCATGGCGCGCAGGCCGATGGGCGTGGCGGCGTTGTCCAGGCCCAGGCCGTTGGCGGCGAAATTCAGGGTGATGAGGCCGATGGCGGGATGGTTGCGCGGCACCTCCGGCATCAGCCTGGCAAACAGCGGCCCCAGCAGCCACGCCAGCTTTTCGACCAGGCCCGCGCGTTCAGCGATGCGCAGAAAGCCCAGCCACAGCGTGAGCGTGCCGAACAGCAGCACCATGACTTCGACCGAGACCCGCGCCATGTCGAACAGGCTGGCGACCATGGCGCGAAAGACATCGGGGTCGCCGATGGCCAGCCAGCGGTACAGGGCGGCAGCGGTGGCCGTCAGGAAAAAGCCCAGCCAGAGTTTGTTCAGCATGCGGCGTGCGCCTGGATAGCGGTTGATTGCGTTCCCGCAAAGGGGAGGCCCATTGTCGCAGAGTCAGCCCGGTCCAGCTTGGCCCCGGCGGGCCAATTCTGGTACTTTGGCCTGATACGCCCAGAGGCATCGAACAAGAAGGGGAGCACATGGATTTGAACGCATGGCGCCGGCGCCGCATCTCCGAACCCGCTTACCGTTGGGCCCGCAAGGCCATGCCGCCGCTGTCGCCCACCGAACGCGAAGCCATCGAGGCCGGCGACACCTGGTGGGACGCGGACCTGTTCACGGGCAATCCCGACTGGCGCAAGCTGCTCGACGTGCCTGCGGCCACCCTGACGCCGGACGAACAGCGCTTCATCGACGGCCCCGTGGCGCAACTGTGCGCCATGCTGGACGAATGGGATATCACCTGGCACCGGCGCGACCTGCCGCCCGAGGTCTGGGCCTTTCTGAAGGCGCAGCGCTTTTTCGGGATGATCATTCCCAAGCGCTACGGCGGGCTGGGCTTTTCGCCTTACGCGCATTCCGAAGTGGTGCGGCGTATTTCCGCCTATTCCATCACCGCCGGGGTCACCGTCATGGTGCCCAATTCGCTGGGACCGGGCGAGCTGCTGCTGCAGTTCGGCACCCCTGCCCAGCGCGACTACTGGCTGCCCCGCCTGGCCGATGGCCGCGAGGTGCCGTGCTTCGGGCTGACCAGTCCCGAAGCGGGGTCAGACGCCGCGTCCATGGTCGATACCGGCATCGTTTGCCGCCAGGTGGTCGATGGCCGCGAGCTGATCGGCGTGCGGCTGAACTGGCACAAGCGCTACATCACGCTGGGGCCGGTGGCCACGGTGCTGGGGCTGGCATTCAAGATGTCGGACCCCGATGGCATTCTGGGCGGCGCGCGCGACATCGGCATTTCGGTGGCGCTGGTGCCCACCGACGCGCCCGGCGTCGAGATCGGCCGCCGTCACCTGCCGGCCATGCAGGTGTTCCAGAACGGCCCCAACCGCGGCCACGATGTGTTCGTGCCGCTGGACGCCCTGATCGGCGGGGCCGAGCGCGCCGGCCATGGCTGGCAGATGCTGATGAGCGCGCTGGCTGCGGGGCGCGGCATTTCGCTGCCGTCGCTGTCGGCCGCCGCCTGCGTCATGAGCGCGCACGCCACCGGCATGTATGCGCGGGTGCGTGAACAGTTCGGCATCCCGGTGGGCAAGTTCGAAGGCGTGCAGGAAAGGCTGGCCAGCCTGGCGGGCAATGCCTACCTGGTGGAAGCCGCTCGCCGGTTGACCTGCGCGGCGCTGAACCAGGGGGTGAAGCCGGCGGTGGTCTCGGGCATCATGAAGTACCACGCCACCGAGCGCATGCGGGTGTCGGTCAACGACGCGATGGACGTGCATGCCGGCCGGGCGGTCATCGACGGGCCCAGCAACTACCTGGGCGCGCTGTACCGTGCGGTGCCCATCGCCATCACGGTGGAAGGCGCCAATATCCTGACCCGCAACCTGATCATCTTCGGCCAGGGCGCGATTCGCGCGCATCCGTACCTGATGCCGGAAATGCTGGCGCTGGGCAACCCCGACGAAGAGCGCGGCATGGAGGTCTTCCATGACGTGTTCTGGCGCCACTTGCGGCACACCGGCATGAATGCGCTGCGTGCCATCGGCCGTGCCTGGACGGGCGGCGTCCTGGCGCCGTCGCCGGTGTCCGGGCCCACCGCCCGGCACTATCGCCGGCTGGGGCGCTATGCCTCCGGCTTCGCGCTGCTGGCGGATGCCACGCTGGCTCAACTGGGCGGCGGGCTGAAGCGCCGCGAGATGATCTCGGCGCGGCTGGGCGACATCCTGTCCGAGCTGTACCTGCTGTCGGCGGTGCTCAAGCGCTGGGAAGACGAAGGCCGCAAGCACGACGACCTGCCGCTGGTGCATTGGTGCCTGCAGCAAGGTTACGCGGAAATCGAAAAGCGCATGGACCAGGTGCTGTCGAACCTGCCCGGCCGGGTGATGGCCTGGGGCTTGCGGGTGGCTATCCTGCCGCTGAGGCTGGCCAAGGGGCCGGACGATGCACTGACCCGCGAATGCGCGGAACTGCTGCTCAAGCCGTCGCCCACGCACGTGCGGTTGGCGGCCGATCTGCAACGGGCGGCGGCCGACAGTGCGCAAGACGATGATCCGCTTGCGCTGCTGACGCGGGCCTTTGCGGTGGTGGATGCGGTGCAGCCGATCCGCGACCGGCTCAAGCAGTCGGGTGTGCGCGACTGGCGCGAGGCGCATCGCCATGGCGCGATCTCGGCATCGCAGGCGGCGCAGCTGGAAGAGGCCGAGGCGATCGTGTCGCGGGTGCTGCAAGTGGATGATTTCGCGCCGCGCGACCTGTCGCCGCAGGCGGCGGAGGCCGAAGCCACGCCGGGCCGCGAGCCTGCGGCCAAGGCCGAAGCCGCGCCGGCACACGCGCCCGCAGCCAAGGCCTCAGCCACGCCGGCACCCGAGCCCGCGGCCAAGGCCGAAGCCGGCACGGACGTCAAGCCTGCGCCGGTACCGCCCGCCGATCAGTCGTCCTGATTCGGGTCCATGCCCGGGAACAGGATTTCAGTGAAGCCGAACTTCGTGAAATCCTGGATCTGGGACGGGTACAGCCGGCCGATCAGGTGGTCGCATTCGTGCTGCACCACCCGGGCATGGAAGCCTTCGGCCTCGCGCTCGATGTCGCGGCCGTAGGGGTCCTTGCCGGTGTAGCGGATGTGGCGGTAGCGCGGCACCATGCCGCGCAGGCCCGGCACCGACAGGCAGCCTTCCCAACCGTCTTCCATCTCGTCCGACAGCGGCGTGATGACGGGATTGCACAGGATGGTCTGGGGCACCGCGGGCGCGTCGGGATAGCGCTCGTTGCGGTCAAAACCGAAGATGACCAGCTGCAGGTCCACGCCGATCTGCGGCGCGGCCAGGCCTACGCCCTGCGCCGCCGCCATGGTCTCGAACATGTCTGTGATCAGGGCGTGCAGCTCGGGGGTATCGAAGCGCTCGACCGGCGGCGCAACGCGCAGCAGCCGGGGATCGCCCATTTTGAGGATGGTGTGGATCATGATGACGGTCAAGAAAGAACAATCAATCTACCAGAAGGATTCTTTCCCCGCCGGGCCGCCCCAAGGGGAAAGCGCCCCCTCGGGGGGCAGCAAGCCTGCGAAGCGGGCGCAGCGTGGGGGCCCTTTCCCCGCCGGGCCGCCCCAAGGGGAAAGTGCCCCCTCGGGGGGCAGCAAGCCTGCGAAGCGGGCGCGGCGTGGGGGCCCTTAATCTACCCGACCCTTCTTCTGGATGAACTCGATCTTGTAGCCGTCCGGATCTTCGGCGAACGCGATCACGGTGGTGCCGTGCTTCATCGGGCCGGCTTCGCGGGTGACCTTGCCGCCGCGCGCCTTGACCTTGTCACAGGCTTCGTAGGCGTTGTCGACTTCCAGGGCGATGTGGCCGTAGCCGGTGCCCAGGTCGTACTTGTCGGTGTCCCAGTTGTGGGTCAGCTCGATGACGGCGCCTTCGGATTCGTCCTGGTAGCCCACGAAGGCCAGGGTGAACTTGCCGTCGGGGTAGTCGTTGCGGCGCAGGACGCGCATGCCGAGCACGTTGGTGTAGAAATCGATGGACTTGTCGAGGTTGCCGACTCGCAGCATGGTGTGGAGCATACGCATGGAGAAATTCCTTAAGCGGTGAGGGGTTGGGGGATGAACCGGGCGTGCCCGGCATGGTCCCTGGAAATTCCCAGGTCTTGCAGCGCGCCGCCCATGGCGTCGACCGCAAGCCGCATCTGGTCGGGCCCGAAGGCGCCGATGCAGCCGACCCGGAAGGTGGGTTGTTCGGTGTTGGTGAAATTGCTGAGCACGAAACCGCGTTGCTTGAGCGCGTCGACGAACAGCTGCAGGTTCCAGGTCGGTGCGTCGGGCGCATGCACGTTGATGACGATGGGGCCTTGCAGGTCGGGCGTCAGGTAGGGCGTGAGGCCCAGGCCGGCCACGCCGTCGTACAGCGTGCGCATGTTGGCGGTGTAGCGCGCCAGGCGGGCCTCGCGGCCTTCCTGATGATACAGGTCCAGCGCCACGGCCAGCGCCGCCAGCGTCGGGGCGGGCGGCGTGAAGCGCGGGCCGGCGTTGGGTGCCAGCGTGTGCTGGTAGATGTCGGCCAGGTCCAGCGACCAGCTGCCGGCATTGCCTTGGGCGGCTTGCAGACGGTCGCGGCGGGCCACGACGAAGGCGGCGCCGGGCAGGCCTTCCAGGCATTTGTTTGCGGTCAGCACGACGGCATCGATGGCCGGCAGGGCAGCCAGGTCCAGCGGCAGCGCGCCGAAGGCCGACACGGCGTCGACGATGACGCGGCGGCCCAGGGCGTGGGCCACCCGCGCCAGTTCGGGCACGTCGTGGCAGATGCCGCTGCCGGTTTCGCTGTAGACCAGCGCCACATGGGTCAGCGTGGGGTCTTGCTCGAGCGCCCGCGCCACGGCTTGCGGATCGACGCGTTCGCGGGTGCCCACGGCCAGCGGCACGGCGATGCGGCCGGCATCGGCCGCCAGCTTCTGCAGGCGGCTGGCGTAGGCGCCGGTGGACGGCGCCAGCAGGCGCCCGCCCGCGGGCACGAAGGTGCGGATCGCGGCTTCCACCGCGAAATGGCCGCAGCCGGGCAGCGCCAGCGCTTCGTGGTGGGCGGCGTCGGCCTGGGCCACGCGCAGCACGCCGGCGCAGACCTGGCGGTACAGCGCACGGAATTCGTTGTCCCAGGGCGCGTAATCCTGCGCCATGGCGGCCTTCACCCGGGCATCGGTCGTGACCGGGCCGGGAATCAGCAGCAGCATTTTTGGTGTCTCCGAGGGGGTCGCAAAGTCGCCTCGCGCCAGTCCTAGAATTGGGGGAGCGAGGCGGGATCGTGGCGCCGCAGCACGTTCTTGGCTTCTTCGAAGTCGGGCAGGATCTGGCCCACTTCGCGCCAGAAGTCCTGGCTGTGGTTCATTTCGCGCAAGTGGGCAAGCTCGTGCGCGATCACGTAGTCGATGATGGCCGGTGCAAAGTGGACCAGGCGCCAGTTCAGCATGATGTTGCCGTCGCTGGTGCACGAGCCCCAGCGCGTGGCCGCCGACGACAGGCGCCAGCGGCTGATCTTCAGGCCGCTGATCTGCAGGAAGTGCGCCAGCCGCGCGCCGAACCAGGCGCCGGCCCGCTGCTGCAGCCAGGCCTGCGCGGCGTCGCGGATGCGGCCCTGGTCGGCCGTGGCGGGCAGGGCCAGCCACAGCGTGTCGCCATCGGCGGGGGCATCGGCATTGCCGGACAGGAAGGTCTGGCGGCTGTCGCCCCCCACGCCCAGCACGATGCGCTTGCCCAGGTAAGGCAGTTCGCCGCCGGCCTGCCAGCGCGTGTGCGCCATGGCCAGCTGCTGCTTGCGAGTGTGCCATTCGCGCAGCTTGGCGACGATCCAGCGGGCTTTTTCGCGGACGGCGTCGTCGATCTGCGCCAGCGTGACCCAGTTGGGCGCCGTGACGCGCAGGCCGTCGTCGGTGATGACAAAGCCGATGCTGCGGCGACGCGAGCGCAGCAGCACGAAGCCGATGGGCTGCGGGTCGGTGTCGACCTCGCGCCAGCGGGCGCCGGGCGGCATGGGATCGGGGCAGGGCGTGGGCACGCGCGAGGCGGCGTTGGGCGATAGCGTCAGCAGCGGCTCGCCGGCAGGCTTGGGGGCGGATGGCGCGGCCGCAGTGGGCGTAACAGCAGGGGGCGTAACTGCAGGGGGCGCGACAGGCGCCGCCGCGGGAAACAGCAGCGCAGACTGCGGGTGGACGTCAGGCGGGGCAGCGCGTGGGACAGAGGGCCGCGCTGGGGGGCGCGCGTTCAGCGGCGACGCGCCCGAGGGCGCGTCGTGGTCGTGCACGTCGAACAGAAGTTCGAGCTGATCAGTGCTGGCCATACCTTTCAGGGTTGAGACGCCGCATTTCCCCTTCGATCCAGTCCTGCACTTTCTGGTTCAGTTCTTCGGGGGAGATTCCCTTGGATTCTATCGCGGGACCGATGGATAGCGTAACCAGGCCCGGATATTTGACGAAGGCGTTGCGCCGCCAGCATTCGCCGGCATTGTGCGCGACCGGGATGACGACCGCGCCGGTGCGCGAGGCCAGCAGGGCGCCGCCCATCTTGAAACGCGCGGTCTTGCCCGGCGGCACGCGGGTGCCTTCGGGAAACAGCAGCGGCCAGCGGCCTTCGTCCAGCCGGGTCTGTCCCTGCTTGACCACCTGGTCGAAGGCGTCGCGGCCCTTGGAGCGGTCGATGGCGATCATGCGCAGCAGCGCCAGGCCCCAGCCGAAGAACGGCACCATGTGCAGTTCTTTCTTGTAGACGAAGCAGACTTCGCGCGGCATGTAGGCCGGGAAGAACAGGGTTTCCCAGGCCGACTGGTGCTTGGACAGCAGCACGGCGGGGCCGTCGGGCAGGTTTTCCCAGCCCTTGACCTGCCAGCGGATGCCGCAGAACACCTTGGCGCCCCAGATGGCCAGGCGCGGCCAGCCAACCGTGAGCTTGTAGCGCAGGTGCAGCGGCAGCGGCGCCCACAGGATGCAGGCGAAGGCGTAGGGGATGACCGTGATGGCCAGGAAGAGGAAATACAGGAACGAGCGCAGCCGGGCCATCAGTTGTCCTGGAGCAGGGCGTCGGCCACGGCCGACAGGTCGTCGCAGACCCGCGTATTGTCGGGCAGGCCGCCTTTGGCCAGCGTCTTCTTGCCGTTGCCGGTCAGCACCAGCCACGGCGAGCAGCCCGCCGCGCTGGAGGCCTGCAGGTCGCGCAGCGAATCGCCCACGGCCGGCACGCCGGCCAGGTCGACGTCGTAGCGGTGGCCGATCTGCTCGAACATGCCGGGGCGCGGCTTGCGGCAGGTGCAGTTGTCGTCCGGGCCATGCGGGCACATGAAGACGGCATCGACGCTGCCGCCGGCCGCGGCCAGCTCGCGCCGCATCTTGGTGTGGATGGCGGTGAGCGTGTCCATGTCGAACAGGCCGCGGGCCAGGCCCGACTGGTTGGTGGCGACGACCACGGTCCAGTCCGCCTGGGTCAGGCGCGCGATGGCCTGCAGGCTGCCGGGCAGGGCGATCCATTCGTCGGGGTTCTTGACGAATGCGTCGCTGTCCTGGTTGATGACGCCGTCGCGGTCGAGGATGATGAGTTTCACTGTGCCAGCCTGGAAATGTCAGCGACCTGGTTCATCAGGGTGTGCAACTGGCCCAGCAGCGCCAGCCGGTTGGCGCGCACGGCGGGGTCGTCGGCCATGACCATGATGTCGGCGAAGAAGGCGTCGACGGGTTCGCGGGCCTGGGCCAGGGTGCGCAGGTTGGCGGCGAAGTCGCCGGCAGCGCGTTGCGCCTCGGCCTGCGGGCGCAGCGCGGCAATCGCGGCGGCCAGGGCTTTTTCGGCGGGTTCGACCAGGGCGGCATCGTTGACCGCGCCGATCTCGCCTTCGGCCTTCTTGAGCAGGTTGCCGATGCGCTTGTTGGCGGCGGCCAGGCTGGCGGCTTCGGGCAGCTGCGCGAAGGCGGCGGCGGCGCGCACGCGCTCGGCCACCTGGTGCAGCGGCGGCGTCAGGGCGATGACGGCCTCGACCGCGTTGCGGTCGTGGTCGTTGATGAGCTGGTTGCGGTAGCGCTCGTAAATGAAGGTGCGCACTTCAGCCAGCGTTTCGGCGGGGATCTTGCCGGCCGGGAAGGTGGCGGCCGTGGCGGCCAGCAGGCCGTCCAGCGACAGCGGGCCGTCCTGGTTGAGCTTGAGCCAGCCGCCCGCGGCCAGTTGCTCGAACGCGCTGATCAGGCCCAGCGCGGCGCGGCGCAGGCCGAAGGGATCGCGTTCGCCGGTGGGCGCCAGGCCGATGGCCCAGATGCCGACCAGGGTTTCGGCGCGCTCGGCGATGAACAGCGCGGCGGCGGTCAGGCCGTCTTGCGTGACGGGGGCGTCGTAGCGGTTGCGGTACTGGTTGCGCAGGGCCTGCACGACGCTGTCCGGCTCGCCGTCGCCGGCGGCGTAGTAGGCGCCCATGATGCCTTGCAGCTCGGGGAATTCGCCCACCATGTTCGAACCCAGGTCGGCCTTGGCCAGCAGCGCGGCGCGGTCGGCGGCGGTGACGTCGCTGCCCAGCTTGCCGGCCACGTCGCGGGCGATGGCGCGCACGCGTTCGACGCGTTCAAGCTGGGTGCCCAGCTTGTTGTGGTAGACGATCGAGCCCAGCTGCTCGACGCGCGCGGCCAGCGGCGTCTTGCGGTCGGTTTCGAAGAAGAACTGGGCGTCGGCCAGGCGCGGGCGCACCACGCGCTGGTTGCCTTCGACGATGTTCACCGGGTTGTCCGTGTGCATGTTGCTCACGATCAGGAAGCGGTGCGTCAGGCGGCCGGTGGCCGGGTCGAACAGCGGGAAGTATTTCTGGTTCAACCGCATGGTCAGGATCAGGCATTCCTGCGGCACTTGCAGGAACTGCTCTTCGAACTGGCCCACGTAGACGGTGGGGTGTTCGACCAGGGCGGTGACTTCGTCGAGCAGCGCGGCCACTTCGGGGTCGTCGCCCAGCGTGGCCGACAGGCGGCCGGCGTGGTCGAGCAGCTGGCGCTGGATTTCATCGCGGCGGCCTTCGAACGAGGCCACCACATGGCCCTTTTCGGCCAGGGTAGCGGCGTAGGCGTCGGCATCGGCGAAGGACACGGCGCCGCTGCTCATGAAGCGGTGGCCCAGGGTGTCGCGGCCGGCGGTCAGGCCCAGCGCGGTGACGGGCACGACGTCGGCGCCGAACAGGGCGACCAGACCGTGCGCGGGGCGCACGAACTTCACGGTGGTGACGCCGTCGGCCAATTGGTAGCGCATGACCTTGGGGATCGGCAGGCCGTCGATGGCCGCGTCGATGCCTTCCTGCAGGCCGGCGGCCAGTTGGGCGCCGGGGGCGGTGCCGCGGGCAACCAGGTAGTCCTGCTTGCCGTCGGATTCGCGTTCCAGGGTGGCCAGGTCGATGTTGTCCAGGCCCTTGGCAGCCAGCTTCTTCTGCAGCGCCGGGGTCGCCTTGCCGTCTTCGGTCAGGCCGATCTTCACGGGCATCAGCTTTTCGGCGTAGGCCTGGTCAGGCGCCTGGGCCAGCACGGCCGACAGGTACACGGCCAGGCGGCGCGGCGTGGAAAACGCCTGCACGGCGCAGCCCTCGGCCAACAGGCCGTGGCGCTGCAGCGTGGCGCGCACGCCTTCGGCAAAGGCCTGGCCCAGCTTCTGCAGGGCCTTGGGCGGGAGTTCTTCGGTCAGCAGTTCGACCAGCAGCGGGCGGATGTTCGTCGTCATTTATGCAGCCTCCCCGGCGGCCTTGTCGCGGCCCAGCATGGGAAAGCCCAGTCGTTCGCGGGAATCGTAGTAGGCCTGCGCGACGGCGCGCGACAGGTTGCGGATGCGGCCGATGTAGGCGGCGCGTTCGGTCACGCTGATCGCGCCGCGCGCGTCCAGCATGTTGAAGGTGTGCGCGGCCTTGAGCGCGGCCTCGTAGGCGGGCAGCGCCAGGGGCACGTCCATCAGGCGCTTGGCTTCGGCTTCGTAGTCGTTGAAATGCGAGAACAGCATTTCGGCCGACGAGTGCTCGAAGTTATAGGTGGATTGCTCGACCTCGTTCTGGTGGAAGACGTCGCGGTACAGCACGCGATTGCCGTTGGCGCCTTCGGTCCAGACCAGGTCGTACACGCTTTGCACGTCCTGCAGGTACATGGCCAGGCGTTCCAGGCCGTAGGTGATTTCACCGGTGGTCGGGGTGCAGTCCAGGCCGCCCACTTGCTGGAAGTAGGTGAACTGGGTGACTTCCATGCCGTTGAGCCAGACTTCCCAGCCCAGGCCCCAGGCGCCCAGGGTGGGGTTTTCCCAGTCGTCTTCGACGAAGCGGATGTCGTGCTGCGTGGGGTCGATGCCCAGCGCCTTGAGCGAACCGATGTACAGGTCCAGGATTTCCGGGGGCGCGGGTTTCAGCACCACCTGGTACTGGTAATAGTGTTGCAGGCGGTTGGGGTTTTCGCCGTAGCGGCCATCCTTGGGGCGGCGCGAGGGCTGCACGTAGGCGGCGCGCCAGGGTTCCGGCCCGATGGCCCGCAGGAACGTGGCCGTGTGCGAGGTGCCGGCGCCGACTTCCATGTCGTAGGGCTGCAGCAGGGCGCAACCCTGCTTGTCCCAGTATTCCTGGAGCGTAAGGATGATTTGCTGAAAGGTGAGCATAGGATTCTTGGAATTCGGTCGCCGGGCGACGTCTGCCGTGGGCGTGGGAAACCGGGCATTTTAACTGGCCCGGGGCAGGGCGGGGGCCGGCCCCCGGAAATGGGGCGATATCCCTGCCGTTACATATTTCCTGGCGTGCCATGGCCGCCGATCGTCCCGCCGGGGACGGATGGCAGGGGCCGTCCGGCCGGCGTGCTCCTGGCGGACACCGGCCGGCCCCGCGCCTGCGGCGGCCAACCATTGGTCGTATCATTCCAGGTTGACGCGCAGTCTTATATAAAACCAACGCATCACACCAACACCCCGGAAGGAGCATCCGCATGTCTGACCTGATCTCGGTGGAAGTCGCCGACGGCATCCAGATCATCACGATCAATCGCCCCGAAGCCAAGAACGCCATCAACCTGGAAACCGCGCAGGCCATGGCCGCCGCGCTGGACCAGCTGGACAGCCGCGACGACGTGCGCATCGGCATCCTGACGGGCGCGGGCGGCACGTTCTCGTCGGGCATGGACCTGAAGGCCTTTGCCAAGTCGGGCCAGCGCCCCTATGTGGAAGGCCGCGGTTTCGCCGGCCTGAACGAAGCGCCGCCCAAGAAGCCCCTGATCGCCGCGGTCGAAGGCTATGCCCTGGCCGGTGGCTGCGAAATGGCCCTGGCATCCGACCTGATCGTGGCCGCCAGCAACGCCAAGTTCGGCCTGCCCGAGGTCAAGCGCGGCCTGGTGGCCGGCGCCGGCGGCATGCTGCGCCTGCCGCGCCGCCTGCCGTACCACATCGCCATGGAAGTGATCCTGACGGGCGACATGCTGAGCGCCGAGCGCGCCTACAGCTTTGGCCTGGTCAACCGCCTGACCGAACCCGGCGGCGCCCTGGCCGGCGCGCTGGAACTGGCGCGCGCCATCGTCGAGAACGGCCCGCTGTCGGTGCAGACCGCCAAGAGCATCGTGGCGCAGTCGGGCGACTGGAATCAGGACGACATGTTCAACCGCCAGCGGCCGCTGATCGCGCATATTTTCGCGTCGGCCGACGCCAAGGAAGGCGCCACCGCCTTTGCCGAGAAGCGCAAACCGGTCTGGCAAGGCAAATAAAATAAGCTGCACCCCATCGCGCGCGGCCGGCTAGCCGGCCGCGTTTTCACGTTCTCTTCGTAACCCGCATATCGCCATGTCCGTCCTCATCAAAGAAGAAGACTTCATCCAGTCTATCGCTGATGGCATCCAGTTCATCAGCTACTACCATCCCGTCGACTACATCCGCCACCTGGCCCGCGCCTACGAGCGCGAGGAAAGCCCGGCCGCGCGCGATGCGATGGCGCAGATCCTGACCAACTCGCGCATGTGCGCCGAGGGCAAGCGTCCGCTGTGCCAGGACACCGGCATCGTCAATGTGTTCCTGAAGGTCGGCATGGAAGTGCGCTTCGACACCAAGCGCACGCTGCAAGAGCTGTGCGACGAAGGCGTGCGCCGCGGCTACCTGAACCCGGACAATCCGCTGCGCGCCTCCGTGCTGGACGATCCGCTGTTCGCCCGCAAGAACACCCGCGACAACACGCCCTGTATCCTGCACGTCGAACTTGTCCCGGGTGACAAGGTCGACGTGCAGCTGGCTTCGAAGGGCGGCGGTTCGGAAAACAAGTCCAAGTTCGCCATGCTCAACCCCAGCGACTCGCTGGTGGACTGGGTGCTCAAGACGGTCCCGACCATGGGCGCCGGCTGGTGCCCGCCGGGCATGCTGGGCATCGGCGTCGGCGGCACCGCCGAAAAGGCCATGCTGATGGCCAAGCAGTCGCTGATGGAAGACATCGACATGTACGAGCTGCTGGCCCGCGGCCCGCAGAACAAGCTGGAAGAGCTGCGCATCGAGCTGTACGAGAAGGTCAACGCGCTGGGCATCGGCGCCCAGGGCCTGGGCGGCCTGACCACCGTGCTCGACGTCAAGATCAGCACCTTCCCGACGCACGCGGCCTCCAAGCCCGTCGCCATGATCCCGAACTGCGCGGCCACCCGCCACGCCCACTTCGAGCTGGACGGCTCGGGCCCGGCCCGCCTGGACCCGCCGTCGCTGTCGGAATGGCCCGAAGTGCACTGGGCGCCCGACTACAACAAGTCCAAGCAGGTCGACCTGAACACGCTGACGCGCGAAGAAGTCGCCAGCTGGAAGCCGGGCCAGACCCTGCTGCTGTCGGGCAAGATGCTGACCGGCCGCGATGCCGCGCACAAGCGCATCCAGGACATGCTGGCCAAGGGCGAGCCGCTGCCGGTGGATTTCACCAACCGCGTCATCTATTACGTGGGTCCGGTGGATCCGGTGGGCGACGAAGTGGTGGGTCCCGCTGGCCCGACCACCGCGACGCGCATGGACAAGTTCACCGACATGATGCTGGAGAAGACCGGCCTGATCTCCATGATCGGCAAGTCCGAACGCGGCCCCGTCGCCATCGAGGCGATCAAGAAGCACGGTTCGGCCTACCTGATGGCCGTGGGCGGCGCGGCGTACCTGGTGTCCAAGGCCATTCGCGGCGCCAAGGTGCTGGGCTTTGCCGACCTGGGCATGGAAGCCATCTACGAATTCGACGTGAAGGACATGCCGGTGACCGTGGCGGTTGACTCCCAGGGCACCTCGGTCCACACGACCGGCCCGAAGGAATGGCAGGCCAAGATCGGCAAGATCCCGGTCGCGGTGGCGTAAGCCTCGTCTGCATCGAAGTCGGCCGCTCTTGTAGCGGCCGATTTTTTTCGCGGCAGGGCTGTGTTTATACTGGCCCCAATTCCGGGATAGTTCAGCGGTAGAACATCCGGCTCCACTCTGGATAGGCGCTGGTTCGACTCCAGCTCCCGGATCCCTCTTTCACTCAGGTGCTCGATGCCTCACGACGACGCGCCAGAGGCGGGCGTGATCGGCAGCGGTTACGCGGCTGCCATGCTCGCCAAGGCCTTCCTCACCCACGAGACCCACGCCGATCCCGACGTGCGCGAGCGCGCCGCCGAGCGCGTGCTGCGTTGGCGGCAGGTGCTGGAACAGGCGCTGGCCGGCACGGTCGACTACGGGTCGCGCACGCCGCTGGCCGGCATTCCCGACTGGGTCACGCTGGAAGTTGTCACGGGCGGATTCGCCACCGGCCAATTGCTGGCGGGCGGACCGCTGGCGGACTTCGAGCGCGAGCTGGCCGTCCGCACGCCGGGCGTCCGCGCCGGCCACGAGCGGCGCGATCTGATTACCTATTTTCTTGGCGAGGCCGGCATTGCCCAGTTGCAGGCGCGCCTGGCCGATGGCGACTACCGCGTCGACCTGCCCGAGGAAGCGGCGCTGTTGACCGTGGCCTGGCTGCTGCGGCAAGGGCAGGCGCAAGCCGCGCGCGACCTGGTCGCGGAGCTGGCGCCGTTTTTTGACCGCCTGCGCTTCTATCCCGCGCCCTGGGCCGGCGACGAGCCGGCTGCTGCGGACCTGCATGTCAGGACCGCGGGCGAGGTTGCCGGGGTGCTGGCCGCGCTGGCGCCGCAACCGCGCTTGCAAGCACAGCGCACGACCGTGACCGAGCTGCTGCCGCGCCATGACCGCGCGGTGGCCCTGTTTCTGGAAACGGTGCAGGACGATTGGCCATGCCGACGCTACCCCGAGGGCTGGGGCGAACGCGCGGCGGCCCTGGTGGGCGAGGTCGAGGCGGCGCAGGCGGCCTCTGGCCAGGCGTTGGGCGGCCTGTCGCGGCGGCACCGGCACAAGCGTGAATTGTTCGACCTGCTGGCGCAATGCGTCCGGGCCGCCGAAACCTTGACGGGCAGGCAGGTGGGGCGGGTGCGCCGCCTGTTGCAGGACTATGTGGCGGCGCACGGCGCGCCGGACGGCCAGGCGGTGCAGGCCCTGCGGGCCCGGCAACATGGCGACGTCGCCGCGCCGGGCTTTGAAGCGGCGGCACGCGTTGTTGCCACCCGCTTGCGGGACTACCCCGAACAGGCCGGCGTACAGGACCTGGCGCCCGTGCTGGCGCCGCTGGCCGAGACCGAGGCGCGCGGCGCGGGTCTGCCGGCAGGCCTGGCCGTGCCGGCGCCCGTAGCGCGGCGGGTGCTGCGCTGCCGGACCGGTACGCTGGCGCAACTGGTCGAACGAGGTTTGATCCGCTCGAGCGAATTCCTGGCCACCTTGACGCCGCAGGTCACCGCCGCGCAGCAAGGCGCGGGTTTTGCCGATCCAACGCTGCGTACGCTGTATGAAGCGACCTATCGCGCGTTCCGGCGTCGGCGGTCCCTGTTGCTGCTGAATCTGGCGCGCCAGGCGGCGCTCGGCGATCTGCCGTGGATTGCTGCCGTCGAAAGGTTGCGCCAGCCGGCGCAACAGGATGCCGACGCGGCCGGCGCCGCATTGACCGAGATCGCCGGCCTGGCCTTGACCGCGTTCCCGCACGCCGCGCTGCCCAACAAGCTGCTGCAAGAGCTGCGCGCCTTGAGCGAACGGGCCGGCCGCGACCTGCCGTGGGGCGAGGAGTTGGCCGCCGATATCTTCATGGGCGAGTTCGGCCCCCAGTTTGTCCAGGCCGCACGATGCGCGGCGGCCTTGCTGGACGGCAGCCTGTACGCCCGTTACTACGCGCTGGAGGTGCCCGCCATCCTGGCGTTGGCGCCCGCGCGCGGCGAAGCGGCCTTTGTCCGCCTGTGCGCCGCGCGCGCCGGTGTGCCGCCGGGGTTCGGGCAGGTGGGCGCGAATGGCATGGTGATCGAACAGCAGCAGATCCTGACCACCCACAACCTGGCGTTGCTGGTGACCGGCGCCGGCTTGGGGCCGGCCTTGCGCGAACGCCACGGCCAACTGGCCTTTGCCGCGTTCGAATGGCTCTGCGCGCGCCAGCAGATGAAGATCGATGTCTGGCATGCGCGCATCCGCATGCTGCGCAATACCGCCGTGGCCTGGCGGCAGGCGCTGTTCTTCCTGTCGCTGGCCACGCCGGCCGAGCGGGATGAGACGATTGCCGCCATGCAGGCGCACCTGGCGGCGCAGGGGGCGGCGTTCCAGGCGCTGTTCCGCCCGGTCATGCGCGGTTTGCAGCAGGCGGCGCGCGGCGCCACGCTGCCGCAGCACGAGGCGGGCGAGCAGGGCGCACGCGTGTTCCGCGGCTGGTTCGCCACGCGCCACTGGATGCTGGACGCGCCGGCCTGAACCGGGCCGGGGCGGCGGCCCTGGCCGCGCCCGGGCCGACCGCCGGTGACCCCGCTCGGCGGGTCAGGCGGCCTGTAGCACCTGCAGCACATTGCGCGCCGCGCCCACGCCCATCTTCACGTAGGCATCGCGCGTGACGCCGCCCACATGCGGACTCAACAGCAGCCCGGGCTGGCCGTGGAACGGATGCGGCACGGGCGGCGGTTCCTGCTGGAAGCTGTCCAGCCCGGCGCAGGCCACCTTGCCGCTGCGCACCGCGGCCAGCAGATCCTCTTCGTTCACCAGCCCGCCGCGCGCGGTGTTGACCAGCAGCAGGCCGTCGCGGCACTGCGCCAGCGTGGCCGCGCTGATGAGGCCGCGATTGGCGTCGGTCAGCGGGCAATGCAGCGAGATCGCGTCGGCCTCGGCCCACAGTTGCGGCAAGTCCACCGGTTCGATCCACGGCGGCAGGTTCCCGGCGTAAGGGTCGTGGCCGATCACCCGCATGTCCAGCGCGTGCGCGACCGTCGCCACGCGCCGGCCGATCGCGCCCAGGCCCACCAGCCCCAGCGTGCGGCCAGCCAGTTCGATGCTCTTGTGCGTGGCCTTGTCCCAGTGGCCGGCGTGCATGCGGGCGTCCAGCGGCACGATGGACTTGGCGCAGGCCAGCAGCAGCGCGATGGCGTGTTCGGCCACCGCGGCGGCATTGGCGCCGGCCGCCGCCTTGACGGCAATGCCGCGCGCAGCGGCCGCCGCGCTATCGATGGTGTCGATGCCGCTGCCGTGCTTGGAAATCACGCGCAGCGAACGCGCGGCGTCGATGACGGCGGCGCTGATCCGGCCGTAGCGCACGATGAGCGCCACCGGATCGTGCTGGCGCACCAACGCCAGGAGGTCCTGCTCCGTGGGCCGCGCACCGGCGTAGACCAGCGCATAGCCGTCCAGCGTCTTGACGGCCTCGTCCGCCAGGTCGGCGCCGGTGACCAGGATGATGGGACGGGCGGATGCGGCCATTGCGTCCGTCGAGGACGCGGCGGATGTCATAGCGTTTCTCCCGCGCGCAGGGCGCCGGCCGCGCGCAAGGCGTCCTGCAGCCAGGGCGCACCCAGTTGGCCGGCCTTGATCTCGGCGATGCGGCGCGCTTCGGCGTCCACCTTCTGCTGGGCCAGCGCCAGGATTTCTTCGGCGTTTTCGCGCGGCACGACCACCACGCCGTCGGCGTCGCCCACGACCAGGTCGCCCGGATTCACGGTGACGCCGGCCAGCGTCACCGGCCAGTTCACACGGCCCGGCAGGCCCTTGGTGGGGCCGTTGGGGTTGGTGCCCACGGCGAATACCGGAAAGTCGCCCTCGACCAGTTCGGCCGCATCGCGCACGGCGGCATCGACCACGAAGCCGGCCAGGCCGCTGGCGCGCGCCTGCGTCACCATGATGGCGCCGCACAGCGCGGCCGAGCGGTCGCCCTTGCCTTCGACGACGATGACGTCGCCCGGCTGCGCCAGCGCCAGCGCGGCATGGAACATCAGGTTGTCGCCGGGCCGCAGCTCGACGGTGAAGGCCGGGCCGGCCACGTGCATGCGCGGCGACAGCGGCGCGATGCGGCCGCCCAGCGCGCCGCGGCGTCCGCCCACGTCGGCCAGGATGGCGGCCTGGAATCCGCGGGCGCGTTCGACCAGCTCGGGGCGCACGCGCTGGATGTCGCGGCGAATGGCGGGCAGGGAGGTCGGGTTCATGATGCTGCTTCCTATGTCGGGATGAAAAGTGAACCGGGGTTCAATCGATGGGTTTCAGTCGATCTTTGCGCCGGATTTCTTGACGATGGCGGCCCACAGCTCGCGGTCGTGGCTCAGGCGCTGGGCCAGCGCCTGGGGCGTGCCGCCCAGCACTTCGCCGCCTTCGGCGCGGATCTTTTCCTGGTATTCGGCGCTGGCCATGGCCTTGTTGGCGGCGGCGTTCAGCGCCTGGATCACCGGTTCGGGCGTGCCGGCCGGGGCCAGCAGGCCGAACCAGGTGGTGGCGTCAAAGCCGCTGTACCCGGCCTCGCTGACGGTAGGCACGTCCGGCAGCTCGGCCACGCGCTTGCCCGACGTGACCGCCAGCGCGCGCAGCTTGCCCGTACGGATCTGGCCCAGCGCGGTGGGAATGGACGACATGAACAGCTGCACCTGGCCGCCGAACAGGTCATTGAGCGCCTGGTTGGCGCCCTTGTACGGAATGTGCTGCAGCTGGATGCCGGCCGACTGCTGCAGCAGCTCGGCGGTCAGGTGGGCGACGGTGCCGTTGCCCGGCGACGCGAAATTGAGCGCGCCAGGGTGGGCCTTGGCCTCGCGCACCACGTCTGCCAGCGTCTGGTACGAGGAATTCGCGGCCACCACCAGCACCAGCGGCGCGGTGGCCACCAGCGCGACCGGCGCCAGGTCCTTGGACGGGTCGTACGACAGTTTGGTGTACAGCGTGGGGTTGATGGCCAGGTTGCTGGTCTGGCCCAGTACCAGGGTGTAGCCGTCGGGCGCCGAGCGCGCGGCGGTTTCCACGCCCAGGTTGCCGCCGGCGCCGGGCCGGTTTTCCGCCACCAGGCTCCAGCCCGACGTCTTGTTCAGGGCCACGCCCAACTCGCGGGCGATGATGTCGGTGCCGCCGCCGGGCGGGAAGGGCACGATCAGGCGGATCGGGCGGTCGGGATAGGTCTGGGCGGCGCTGGCGGCGCCCCACAGCAGGCCGGCGGCCAGGACGGCCGCGCGCATAAGCACGTTCATGGTTTGTCTCCGAAATGTTCTGGTGTTCACAGGCCCCGCGGGCCGGTTTCCACCGCCCGTCGTGTGCGGGCTTGATGGCCGTCGAACTATAGAAAGACGTTTCGCTGCATACAATGCTGTTTCACTGAATGAAACGCGGCGCATGCCGTGAAACGCACCCGCCATGAAGAAGACACCTGTTCCCGCCGTGGTCCCCGAGGTTCGCGAAGCCGACGGCGTGATTGCCGTGGCGCGCGCGATGCGCCTGCTGGAAGCCTTCCAGGTCGACGACGCGTTCGTGTCGCTGGCCGAGCTGAGCCGCCGCGCCGGCATGCACAAGACCACCACGCTGCGCATCGCGCGCACGCTGGCGCAGGCGCGCTACCTGGTGCAGCGTGAAGAAGACGGCGCCTGGCGCCTGGGGCCGGCGACCGGCTGGCTGGGCGCGCGTTATCAGGCCTCGTTCGACCTGGACAACGAGATCGAGCCGACCCTGCGTGCGTTGACGCGCGAGACGGGTGAAAGCTCGTCGTTCTTTGTGCGCGAAGGCGATATCCGCACCTGCCTGGTGCGGGTGGAAGGGCCCAAGGCGATCCGCCACCACATCCGCATGGGCGAGGTGCTGCCGCTGGAAAAAGGCTCGCCGGGGCGCGTGCTGCTGGCGTTTTCAGGCGAGCCGGGCGCGCTGTACGAACGCATCCGCCGCGAAGGCTTTTATATCTCGATCGGCGAGCGTGAAGCCGAGATCGCCAGCGTCTCGGCGCCGGTGTTCGGGTCGAACTGGCGCCTGCTGGGCGCCCTGAGCGTGTCGGGGCCGGCAGGAAGGCTGCCGCGCGCCAAGCTGCAAGGCTTTGCCAAGCTGGTCAGCCAGAAGGCCAGCCAGTTGTCGTATGCCTTGAGCGGCGGCGCGCAACGCGCCGCCCCGGTGCGCACGCAGTGGCATCCGTGACGTCGCGCCGCCCGGGATGGGCATTGCCGCCATCCCTGGCCGTGCACGCGGGTCGGCCCGCGCCTAGCCGGCCGTTCCCTTCGTGAACGCGGCAATCGCCTCGGGCGACTTGCCCAGCACCTCGCGCAGCACTTCTTCGGTGTGCTGGCCCAGCAACGGCGGCGCGCGCCGGTAGACCACGGGCGACGCCGAAAGCCGCAGCGGGCTGGCGGTGACGGGCGCCACCCCGCCCGACGGATGCGGCAGGTCACGCCGCAACTGCCGCGCCGCGACCTGCGGATGCGCAAAGGCCTGGGCAATGTCGTTGATCGGTCCGCAGGGCACGCCCACGGCCTCCAGCTTGGCGATCCAGTCATCGCGCTTGCCCCGCCCCATGATCTCGGCCAGCAGCGCCACCAGCGTGTCCCGATGGGTTACGCGCAACCGGTTGGTGGCAAAGCGCGGGTCGTCGCCCAGCTCGGCGGCGCCGATGGCCGCGCAGTACGCGCGATACTGCGATTCGTTGCCCGTGGCCACGATCAGGTGGCCGTCGCTGGCGGCGAACACCTGGTAGGGCACCACGTTCTGGTGCGCGTTGCCGGCCCGTGTGGGCGCCACGCCGGAATTGAAGTAGTTCGAATTCTGGTTGGCCAGCAGCGCCACGTGGCTGTCCAGCAGCGCGATGTCCAGATGCTGGCCCAGGCCGCTGCGGTGGCGCTCTTGCAGCGCCGCCAGGATCGCCACCGTGGCGTACATGCCGGTCACGATGTCGGTCACGGCCACGCCGGCCTTTTGCGGACCGCCGCCCGGCAGGTCGTCGCGTTCGCCGGTGATGCTCATCAGTCCGCCCATGCCCTGGATCATGAAGTCGTAGCCGGGGCGGCGGGCGAACGGGCCGTCCTGGCCGAAGCCGGTGACCGAGCAGTAGATCAGGCGCGGATTGATGGCCTGCAGGCTGGCATAGTCCAGCCCATACCTGGCCAGGCCGCCGACCTTGAAGTTCTCGACCAGGATGTCGCTGACAGCCGCCAGCTCGCGAATCAGCGCAGCGCCTTCCGGCGTGGCCATGTCGGCCTCGACCGAGCGCTTGTTGCGGTTGGCGCTCAGGTAGTAGGCGGACTCGTTGGTGTCGACGCCGTCGCCATCCTTGAGAAACGGCGGCCCCCAGGCGCGGGTGTCGTCGCCGACGCGGGGCCGTTCGATCTTGATGACATCGGCCCCCAGGTCGGCCAGGTTCTGCGTGCACCAGGGGCCGGCCAGGATGCGCGACAAGTCCAGCACGCGGATGCCGTCCAGGGCGGGCGCGCGGCTCATGCCCGCACCTCGGCGGCGCCATGGGTCAGGACGACGGTGCCGCGTTCCAGCGCGCGGGCAATGAAGCGGATCTGGCCATCGGCCTGGCGCCACATGTCGCATTGCAGCGTTTCGCCCGGGTAGACCGGCGCCGAGAAGCGCGCGTCCAGCCGGGTCAGGCGCGTGGCGTCGTAGTCGCACCAGGTCTTGACGATGGCGTGCGCCGCCACGCCGTAGGTGCACAAGCCATGCAGGATCGGACGCGCATAGCCGGCCTGGTGCGCGACCTCGGGATCGGCATGCAGCGGATTGCGGTCCGCGTTCAGCCGGTACAGCAAGGCGGCCTGCGGCGGAATGCGCAATTCGCAACGCCGGTCCGGTTCGCCGGCCGGTGCGGCCGGCAAGGGTTCGGGGCTGGCATCGCCCTGGCCAAAGCCGCCGTCGCCGCGGCAGAACGTGCTTTGCTGCAGCGTTGCCAGGTGAGTGCCGGCCTCGTCATGCAGCGTGCGTTCGGTGACGACGATGGCGCCTTTGTCCGCACCCTTGTCGATCACATGCGTGATGCGGCTTTTGCCGACGACCGTGCCGGCCGTGGGCAGGGGCGCATGCAGCGTCATGCGCTGTTCGCCATGCACCAGCCGCACCCAGTCGATGCCGGCGCGCGGATCGCTCATCCAGAAGCCGGGATAGCCCAGCACCACGCTCATGGTCGGAAAGGATTGCAGGCCTTTCTCGTAGACGTAGCGTAGCTGGCGGCTGTCTTCGGGGTCTTGCCCCAGACCGATGCCCAGCGCATACAGCATGGTGTCCTTGTCTTCGTAGTGCTGGCGCACGTCATCGAAACGCCAGTGCTTCACGGTTGCGTAGTCCAGCGGCATGGCGGTCTCAGATGGGGTCCCAGTCGATCACGTCGGGCGAACGCTCCAACGCGTAGAAGTGCTTGCGCATGGCGGGCACGGCGATCTCGCCGATGCTTTCGGGCGTCCAGCCATCGCTGTGGTGCACGCTGCGCACAGGACGCGGCTGGCTCATCAGCATGATCTCGTTGGCGCGCACCGCGAAGATCTGCGCGGTGACTTCGCTGGCCGCATCGCTGGCCAGGTACACGGCCAGGGGCGCGACCTTGCCGGCTTCCATCTTCTTGAGTTTCTCGACGCGCGCCTTTTCCTCGTCGGTCTCGGCGGGAATGGAACTGGTCATGCGGCTCCAGGCAAAGGGCGCGATGCAGTTCGAACGCACGCGATAGCGCGCCATGTCCAGCGCGATGGACTTGGACAACGCCACGATGCCCAGCTTGGCGGCTGCGTAGTTGGCCTGGCCGAAGTTGCCGATCAGTCCCGAGGTGGACGTCATGTGCACGAAGGCGCCCGATTCCTGCTCGCGAAAATACGGCGCCGCCGCACGGCTCATGAAGAACGAACCGTTCAGGTGCACGTCGATGACCTGGCGCCACTCTTCTTCGCTCATCTTGTGGAACACGCGATCGCGCAGATTGCCGGCGTTGTTGACCACCGCGTCGATGCGGCCGAAGGCGTCGATGGCGGTCTGCACGATCCGGCTGGCGCTGTCGTACGCCGCCACGCTGTCGGTGTTGGCCACCGCTTGCCCGCCCGCCGCGATGATCTCGCGCACCACGGCGTGCGCGGGGCCGTCGCCGCCGCCTTCGCCGGTGAGCGACACGCCGATATCGTTGACCACCACCTTGGCGCCCGCCTGCGCCATGGCCAACGCAACGCCGCGGCCGATACCGCCGCCCGCACCCGTCACGACCACTACCTTGCCGGAAACAATACCGCTCATTGGGCCTACTCCTGTGCCGCGGCGCGCACGCCGCATGGAAAACAGTTCCGCGTCAAACCCGATGGTTTACGGGGTTGCCCCATGGTATGTTCGTGACGGCATTCGAAGAATTCAAAATTAGAAATGCCCCCCTTCTGTGTGGTGGAACATGAGACATGATCTGACTGACCTGCGGCTCTTCCTGAACGTGGGAGAAACGCTGAATCTGACGCGCGCGGCCGAACGCACGTTCCTGTCGCTACCCGCCGCCAGCGCGCGGGTCAAGCACATGGAAGAAGCCTTCAAGGCGCGCCTGCTGGTGCGCATGGCGACCGGCGTGGCACTGACACCGGCGGGCGAAGTGCTGCTAAAGCACGCCAACGCCGTGTTCCGCCAGCTCGAATGCCTGAACGCCGATCTGCAGCCCTATGCCAGCGGCCTGAAGGGCCGGCTGCGCCTGCTGGCCAACACCACCGCCACCAATTCCTTCCTGGCCGACGCACTGTCGACCTTCCTGGCGGAAAACCCCGACGTCGACGTGGAACTCGAGGAAAAGATCTCGGGCGACATCGTCATCGCGATCCGCGCCGGGGCCGGCGATCTTGGCCTGGTGGCCGGCAATATCGATGTCGAAGGCCTGGACGTGACCCCGCTGTTCCGCGACGAACTGACGGTGGTGACGTCGCTGGACCACCCGCTGGCCGCCTCGAAGTCGGCCCATTTCGTCGACCTGGTGGATGCCTACCAGTTCGTCGGCATCCACCCAGACAGCGCCATCCAGACCTTCCTGGAAGACATCGCCAGCGGCCTGGGCAAGCGCATCTGCCAACGCGTGCACGTGGGCAGTTTCGAGGCCGTGTGCCGCATGGTGGAAGCCGGCGCCGGCATCGCCGTGGTGCCCCGCGCCTGCGCCGCGCGCTACAGCCGCCCCGACGCGCTGCACGTGCTGAAACTGGAAGACCCCTGGGCCCTGCGCGACCGCCTGCTGTGCCGCCAACGCGGCCGCGACCTGCCCAGCTTCGCCGAGTGCTTCATCGAACACGTGCAACGCGCGGCGCGCGGCCAGTAGCCGCCACAGATAGTGTCCGCTGACCGAACGCGGCATGCCGGCGAAAGAGGGGCTTTTGAAAATGTGTAGCGGCAAAAGCGGCGCGGAGGCAAATAATAAAAAAAGCCCCGGCCGTGCATGACGCGCGGCAACGCAGAAGACGGGGCGGGCAGGCGGCAGGGCACCGCGTGGTTCTGGTGCGGTTTGCGGCCAGGCCACCGACAAGAACGACCCTCAGGAGACCGCCTTGCAAGATCCTCAACGCCGCCGCGTCATCGCGGGGCTGGGCGCCGCGTGCGCCACCGCCATGCTTCCCAAGTTCGCCCGTGCCGCCACCTGGCCCGGCCACGCCGTGACCTTCATCGTGCCGTTTCCCGCCGGCGGCCCGGTGGACACGACCGCCCGCTTCACGACCCAACCCCTGGGCCACCTGTGGTCGGTGCCCACGGTCGTGGACAACCGCTCGGGCGCAGGCGGCATCGTAGGCGCCCAATTCGCGGCCAAGGCCGAACCCGACGGCTACAACTTCTTTTTCGCCTCGATCCACCATGCGGTGCTGCCAAGCCTGCGCGACAACCTGACGTACGACATCACGCGCGATTTCGTGCCGGTCGGCATGGCGGCGGTCTTCCCGATCGTGCTGGTGGTGAACCCGTCGCTACCGGTGAATTCGGTGAGCGAACTGATCGCGTATGCGAAGGCGAACCCCGGAAAGCTGTCGTTCAGTTCGTCGGGCACGGGCGGCGGCACGCACCTGGCGGGCGAGCTGTTCAACGCGATGGCCGGCGTCAAGATCCAACACATCCCGTACCGAGGCAGCGCCCCGGCGATGCAAGACCTGCTGGGCGGCCAGGTACAAGTGATGTTCGCCGACGGGCCGTCCGCCGTGCCGCACCTGAAGACAGGCAAGGTGCGCGCGCTGGGGGTCGGCAATCCGACGCGCTCAAGCATGCTGCCGGACGTGCCGACGATTGCAGAGTCGGGGTTGCCGGGCTACGAGGCGTATTCCTGGAGCGGGCTGATGGCACCTAAGGGGACGCCGGGGGAGATCGTTTCTAAACTGAACGCCGATTTGGTGAAGGTCTTGTCTGACGCGGGGACAGCGAAGGCTATGTTGGCGGCTGGGGCTGAGCCTAAGCCTGGGAGTGCTGGGGAATTTGGGGAGTTTGTGAGGGGCGAGGTTGTTAAGTGGC
The DNA here is from genome assembly GCF_902859705.1 of Achromobacter deleyi. Taxonomy (GTDB): domain Bacteria; phylum Pseudomonadota; class Gammaproteobacteria; order Burkholderiales; family Burkholderiaceae_B; genus Achromobacter; species Achromobacter deleyi. The sequence goes on from NZ_CADIJO010000037.1 coordinate 36,096, forward strand.
GGGAGTTGATCAGGAAGGCGGATATTAAATTGGAGTAGGTCAGGGGGTGGGGTTCTTGAGTCGCGCTTGGCGGTGTCAGCGGGCAGAGGGCGGGGCTACGATTGCGGTCCGGAGCCTTCGCTCCGGACTTCCCCGTCGTCATCTTCGTCCGCCTTCGGCTCCCTTCAGATTCCCTCGGGCGCATCTACACGCCCCGCCCTCTGCCCGCCGACACCGCCAAGCGCTCACACTGTAGATTCGCGTCGGACGTTGGGGCGGGCGGTGTGCTTGGCATGGTAGCCACGGTCAGAGTGGGGTGGGCGGGGTGGGACGGTGCCCGTCTCGTGCCGGCCGCGCGGGCGGCCTTACGAGACTTACGCGGCGTCTTGCGGGCACCGATGGCGCTATCGCGTGTGGGTGGCGATGCTGGTGGTCGACGCTGGTGGTTGATGCTGGTGGTGTTAGAGCGGCCTGTTTTGTGCGTGCCTGGTGCTGGTGCAAATGCGGCAGTATCTATCGGCGCGGATGCCGTGGCGTTCGACGTCAGTGCGCAGCGCCCGATGGGCGGCGCGCGAGACGGTCCGCATGCGCAAGCCAGTGCCTGCTCGCGCCGCCCATCACCGCCCCTCCCCCCGAACGTAGGGAACCAAAAGAACCCCACTCTCCAATAGCGCGAAGCGCCGCCGCAACACATTCCAGCAACGCAATGCCAAACGTGGCCGCCCGCGCGGCCGCGGCTTGGCGACCCTGCAGATTCCATTCCCTGAACACGGGTCTAGCAGCGCATCAAACCCAGACGCACGTAGCCCCTGGCGGGGGTGGCATGCGGAGTGGGCAACCTCGATGCGCCCGAGGGAATCTGAAGGAGGGGCCGTAGGCCCGGACGAAGATGACGAAGGGGAAGTCCGGAGCGAAGGCTCCGGACCGCAATCGTGGGCGCCCACTCCGCATGCCACCCCCGCCAGGGGCGACCTACGAAGATCAACCGACCGCACAACCCAAACAAAATCACATAAGTAAAAACAAAAACCACAAAAGAAGTAATCAAGCAATCTCAAGAAATACGAAGCAATGTTTTCCTTGCCTCTCGATACTCTGCCTCCAGCAATGCCACCAGATCTGCCACCGCCAAGATCTCTTGGCTTGAACCCACGCCCTGGCCCGCGCTCCAGATGTCTTTCCATGGGGTGGGGCGGGTGGATTTGTCCAGGTTGGGGGGTGGGGGTGTTGTTTGCCTTTTTATGTGGTGGGGATCCAGGCCTGCGGCCTGGATGCTGGGGATCAGGTAGTTGGCGGGGACGCCGGAAAAATAGGGGGTGTTGAGTACGTCTGCGGCTTGCGCGCCTAACACCATTTCCCTATAGGCTTCGTTTGCCAGGGATTCGTGCGTCGCGATGAAGCGGGTGCCCATGTAGGCGAAGTCGCAGCCCAGGGCCTCGGCGGCCAGGATGTCCTTGCCGTGGCTGATGCAGCCCGACAGGGCCAGCGGGCCGTCGTAGAACGCGCGGATTTCGTTGACCAGGGCGATCGGGTTCAGTTGGCCTGCGTGACCGCCTGCGCCGGCGGCTACCAGGATCAGGCCGTCCACGCCCGCGTCCAGCGCGCGCTTGGCGTGGCGGACCGTTGTTACGTCGTGGTAGACCTGGCCGCCGTAGGCGTGGGCGGCGCGCACCACGGCTTCCGGAGGGTACAGCGATGTGATCAGCAGCGGCACCTGGCGTTCCGCGCAGATTGCCAGGTCGCCTTGCCAGCGGGCGTTGCTGGGGTGCACGATCAGGTTCACTCCGTACGGCGCGACCTGCGTGCCTGGCGATGCGCGGCGGGTCGCGGCCAGGCGGGTTTCGATGCGGGTGATCCACTCGTGCAGCTGTTCCTGCGGACGGGCGTTCAGTGATGGGAACGTGCCGATGATGCCGGCGCCGCATTGCGCGGCCACCAGATCCGGGCCCGAGACCAGGAACATGGGGGCGCCGATGATCGGCAATCGGGTTTGCGTGCGCAAGGCGGGCGTTCGGCTCATAGGCAGGTTCCGGGTGCGGTTCAACAGAAAGGGGTCAGTTCGCCTGGATGTTCGCGCTCTGGATCACATCCGCCCATAGCGCGTACTCGCGGTCGATGCGGTCTTGCAGCGCCGCGGCGTCGCCCGTGTTGATCGTGTAGCCGCCTTCCGTCATCGCGCGGCGAAACGCCGGGTCTTGCGATACGTCCGACAGTGCGCGGGTCAGGCGGGCGCGGATGTTGTCCGGCAGCTTCTTCGGCGCCACCAGCGCGTACCAGCCCACCACCTCGTAGTCTTTCATGCCCGCCTCGATCATCGTCGGCACGTCCGGCAGCTCGGGATTGCGCGTGCGTGACGTGACCGCCAGCGCGCGCGCCTTGCCGCTCTTGATGAACGGGATCGCCGTGCTGGTGATGTCGAACATGAACGTGATCTTGCCGCTCACCACGTCCATCATCGCCGGTGAATTGCCGCGGTAGGGCACGTGCAGCATCGGCACACCTGCCTGCTTTTTCAGCAGCTCGGCCGACAGGTGGTTCGATGCCCCGATGCCTGCCGATCCGAACGACACCGCGTCGGGGTGGGCGCGGGCGTAGTCCACCAGTTCGGCCACGCTCTTGGCGGGCGCCTGCGGGCCGATCAGCAGCACGTTGGCGTAGTCCACGATCAGGCCGATCAGCGAGAAGTCCTTGCGCGGATCGAATAGCGTACTGCGCTGCACCAGCGGCGACATCGTCAGCGTAGGGCTGGCGGCAAAGCCCAGCAGGTAGCCGTCGGGCGGCGCCTTGGCCGTGGCGTCGGACGCGATCATGCCGCTTGCGCCCGCGCGGTTTTCCACCACTACGGCCTGGCCCAGCTTGTCGCCCAGGTACTTGGCGAAGACGCGCGCGGTGGTGTCCACCGGGCCGCCCGGGGCGTAGCCCACCAGCAGGCGGATCGGCCGGTCGGGATAGGCATTGTCGGCGGCGGCGGGGGCGCCGGTCGCCAGGGCTGCGGCGAAAGTCGCCGCGGCCAGCAGGGGCTTGATGTTCACGCTCATGTCTCCTTGGGGATAGGCCGGTCGCAGAGCGGAACGAAGCGTGCGCGCCTACGCCGGCCTTTGTTTCAGCGGCTGGGGATAAGTGGCGCCGCGAGTTTGGGAAAGACGGTGGGGAAAAATCGTGTCGCTGCGGATATCGGGTTCTGCCGGGAACATCGTGGTGGAAGCTACAGCGTGGCGGCGGTGCCGAGGATGGCGGTGGACTGGCTGGACAGCGTGCCGCCGTTGCCATGCACCAGCGCCAGGTCGGCGCCGGACACCTGGCGCGCACCGGCTTCGCCGCGCAACTGCCTGACCGCCTCGATCATGATGAAGACGCCGTACATGCCGGGATGCACGCAGCACAGACCGCCGCCGTTGGTGTTCACCGGCAGCCGTCCGCCCGGGGCGATCGCGCCGTCGGCAATGAAGTCGCGCGCCTCGCCCTTGGCGCAAAAGCCCAGGTCTTCCAGGAACAGCAACGTGTTGATGGTGAAGGCGTCGTACAGCTCCACCACGTCGATGTCGCGTGGGGCGACGCCGGCCATGGCGTAGGCGCGGCGGCCGGACTCCGCTGCCGCCGTCACCGTCAGGTCTTCCATGGACGAGATCTGCCGGTTCCAGACCGCGGTGGCGTTGCCCAGCACGTACACCGGCGGGCGCGGCAGGTCGCGGGCGCGTTCGGCGCGCACCAGCACATAGGCGCCGGCGCCGTCGGTCACCAGGCAGCAGTCGCGCACGCTCAAGGGGTCCGACACCATGCGCGCCGACAGGATCTGTTCCAGCGTGGCCGGCTCGCGCAGTTGCGCCTCGGGGTTGAGCTGGGCCCACTGGTTGGCGGCCAGCGCCACCCGGGCCAGGTCTTCGCGGCGGGTGCCGTACTGGTGCATGTGGCGCGCGGCGGCCAGCGCATACGACGACAGCGGGCTGAGCGGGTCGTACGGCGTTTCGTAGGGCTGCGGATCGAACTGCTTGCGCACGCGGCCGATCTCGGCGCGGCTCAGGGTGGACGTGCGCTGGGTGCTGCCGTAGCAGACCAGTACCGCGTTGCATTGGCCCGAGGCCAGCGCATGCAGCGCGGGCAGCAGGTGCGCCACGAAGCTGGAGCCGCCCAGCATGGTGCTGTCGATGAAGGTCGGGCGGATGCCCAGGTGTTCGATCACCGGCATCGCCCACATCGGTGCGGCCACGCTGGCCGTGCACAGGCCGTCGATGTCCTGCATCGTCAGGCCCGCGTCGGCGACGGCGCGCTGCGCGGCCTGCACCAGGATTTCCATTTCGGTATAGCCGTTGGCCTGGCCCAGGCCGGCATGGCCCACGCCGGCCACCGCGACGGCGCCGCGCAGATCGTTCAGCGTCATGGCGCCTCCTTGTTGGGAACGAAAACCACCAGGCCGCGGCCCTCGGTGACCGCCACCTGTGCCCGCACCGCCATGCCGATGCGCACGGCGTCGGGCGCGATGCCGTCGACCCGGCTCATCAGGCGCACGCCTTCGGCCAGGTCGATCAGCGCCACGTTGTAGTCGCCGCCCGCCTCGGGCTTGCGCCGCACCACGGTGGTGGAGTAGACGGTGCCGCGCCCGTCGGGCGTTTTCCAGGACAGCTGGTCGGCGCCGCAATGCGGGCAGAGCATGCGGGGATAGAACACGGCGCGGTCGCAGGCGGCGCAGTGCTGGATCAGGAAGCGGCCCTGGTCCAGCGCCTGGCGGTACTGCGCGTCGACGCCGGTGGCGGCGTCGTTCGGGGCGGTAGCGGTCATTGCATGGGGTTTCCGGGTTGACGAGCCGCCAGTGTCGGGGCTGGTGCCGGCGCATGCCATTCTTCATTGCTGAAGCAGGCCTTTTGCCGGCCCGTAGTGCCTGCGGTGGGGCGACGCGGGGCCGGGTCCCTACATCGCCGCAAAAGCCGCCCTTCGGCAACCGCAGATTGTCCGGGCGGGGCGGGCCATGGCTAGATACCGGTCAAAGGAGACAGGCCATGAATCTGACTTGGACGCCCGAAGAGCGCCAGTTTCGTGAGACGGTGCGCGCGTTTGCCGCCGACCGATTGCCCGCGGACATCCGCGACAAGGTGCGCCGCCATCAGCGGCTGGAGCGGGACGATTACGTGCGGTGGCACAACCTCCTGGCCGACCAGGGCTGGGGCGCGCCCAATTGGCCCGTGGAACACGGCGGCACCGGCTGGAACGCGTTGCAGCGGCTGATCTTCGAAGTGGAATGCTTCAAGGCCGGCGCGCCGCGGCTGCTGCCGTTCGGCCTGTCGATGATCGGCCCGGTATTGATGAAGTACGGCAGCGCCGCGCAGCAGGCGCGCTTTCTGCCGCGCATGGCGCGGGTGCAGGACTGGTGGTGCCAGGGTTATTCCGAACCGGGCTCCGGGTCGGACCTGGCGTCGCTCAAGACCCGCGCGGTGCGCGACGGCAACGAGTACGTCGTCAACGGCCAGAAGACCTGGACCACGCTGGCGCAGTACGCCGACTGGATGTTCTGCCTGGTGCGCACCGATCCCGACGCGCGGGCCCAGCGCGGCATTTCGATGCTGCTGCTGGACATGCGCGCACCCGGCGTCACGGTACGCCCAATTCGCACGCTCGACGGCGGCCACGACGTCAACGAGGTGTGGCTGGAAAACGTGCGGGTGCCTGTGGAAAACCGGGTGGGCGAAGAAAACCACGGCTGGACCTACGCCAAATACCTGCTGGGCCACGAACGCACCGGCATCGCCGGTCTGGGCCATTGCCATCGCGAACTCGACATCCTGAAGGGCATGGCCGCCCGAGCCACCTCGCGGGGCCGGCCGCTGCTGGCCGACAGCCGCATGCGCGACCGCATTTCGCGCATCGAGGTCGACATCATGGCGCTGGAGATGCTGCTGCTGCGCGTGGCGGCCAGCAACGACGGTACGCCGGGGCCGGAGGCGTCGGTGCTGAAGATACGCGGCTCCGAGATCCAGCAGGACCTGGCGATGCTGCAGATGGAAGTGGCCGGCCCCGACGCCTGGCCCTATGACCCGGCCTGGATGCTGGCTGACGCCGACTGGCACGGGCCCGGCCCCGAGATGGCCGCCGCCGCAGGCGCCGGCTACGCCGATATGCGCAAGACCTCGATCTACGGCGGCACCACCGAAGTGCAGAAGGGCATCATCGCCCGGCTGGTGCTGGGCCTGTAGGCCGCCGCCATTCGCCCAAGGAACACGACGCATGGATTTCCTCTATACCGAAGAACAGCGCATGCTGGCCGACAGCCTGCGCCGCCTGGTGGACCAGGCATGGACCCGGCCGCAACGCCGTGCCCGCGAAACGGCGGGGCGGCTCGATGCCCGTGCCTGGGCCGCACTGGCCGACGTGGGCGTGCTGGGCCTGACCATTGCGCAGGACGCGGGCGGCTTTGGCGAAGTGCCCGCCAGCCTGCTGCCCGTGCATGTGGAACTGGGCCGCGGCCTGGTGGCCGAGCCGGTCATTTCCAGCGCGGTGATGGGCGCCGCCTTGATCCAGGCCTGCGGCGGGCAGGCGCGCCAGCGTTGGCTGCCCGGCATTGCCTCGGGCGAATGCGTGGTCAGCGTGGCCTGGCAGGAACCGGGGCGGCGTTATGAGGCAACGCCCGACGTCTGCCAAGCCGTGAGCAACGGGGCGGGCTGGCGGCTGGATGGCGCCAAGCACCTGGTGTGGCACGGTGCGGCCGCGCAGGCCTGGTGGGTCAGCGCACGCGACGAAAGCGGCGCGACCGTGTTGCTGGCGGTGCCGGCGGACGCCGCGGGCGTGCGCGTCACCGATACGCCGACGCTGGACGGGGCGCGCTGCGCGCGGCTGGATTTCGCGGGCGTCGCCTTGCCGGCGGACGCCCTGCTGGCGCAAGGCGCACAGGCCGACGCGGCCTTGGCCGAGGCGCTGCAATGGGGCACGGCCGCGCTGTGCGCGCACGCCGCCGGTGCCATGGAGCGTCTGTTGGAAATCACCGTGGACTACCTGAAGACGCGCCAGCAGTTCGGCCAGCCGCTGGCCTCGTTCCAGGCGTTGCAGCATCGCCTGGCCGAGATGCTGGTGGCCAAGGAACTGGCGCTGTCCATGGCCTATGTGGCGGTGGCGGCGCTGACCGAGCCGGACGCCGCCCAGCGCCGCCGCATGCTGGCCTCGGCCAAGCTGGAAGCCGCGCGCGCCGGCCGTCAGGTCGCGCAGATGGCGGTGCAGCTGCATGGCGGCATGGGCATGACGGACGAGCTGGAGGTAGGCGACTACTTCAAGCGCCTGACGGTGGTGGACCTGCTGCTGGGCGACAGCGCCGAGCAATTGGCCGTGCTGGAGGAATTGGCATGACGCCCACATCATCGGAAGCCGCAGACATGCGCACCACCCATTCCGATGCCAGCGCGTCCCGCGCCGGCTACACGCAGATCCGCTTCGTGCTGGACCAGGGCGTGGGCGTCATCACGCTGGACCGTCCCGAACGGCTGAACAGCTTCACCGCCGTGATGCACGCCGAACTGGCGCGGGCGCTGGATGAGCTGGAGGCGCACGCCGGCCTGCGCGGCGTGGTCATCACCGGCGCCGGCCGCGGCTTTTGCGCCGGCCAGGACCTGGGCGAGCGCAAACCGCCCGAAGACGGCAGCCGGCGCGACCTGAGCGAAATCCTGGCCAAGTCGTATCGTCCGCTGATCATGCGCTTGCGCGCGCTGCCGGTGCCGGTGGTGTGCGTGATGAACGGCGTGGCCGCCGGCGCGGGCGCCAGCCTGGTGCTGGCCTGCGACGTGGTGTTTGCGGTGGAGTCTGCCCGCTTCATCCAGGCGTTCAGCAAGATCGGCCTGTTGCCCGATGCCGGCGGCACGTGGTTCCTGCCGCGCCTGGTGGGCTCGGCGCGGGCCATGGGCGCGGCCTTGTTCGGCGAAGCCGTCAGCGCGCGGCAGGCCGAAGCGTGGGGCCTGATCTGGCGGGTGGTGCCGGACGAGGCCCTGGCCGACACGCTGGCCGAGGTGACCGCCACGCTGGCGGCGGGGCCGACGCGGGCCTACGGCGCCACCAAGGCGGCGCTGCATGCGTCCAGCGGCCATACGCTGGCCGAGCAGTTCGACCTGGAGTGCAGGCTGCAGCGCGAGCTGGGCTACACCGACGACTACCTGGAAGGCATGCAGGCGTTCGCGCAGAAACGCGTGCCGGCTTTCAAGGGGCGTTGATATCGCAGCAGGGGACGACGTGAGCGGAGCGGGATCAGAGCCAGCCCTGGATCAGGCCGCGGGTGTGGCCTCGCCGGGCTGCCGGATCTGCTCGATCAGTTCGCGTGCACAGCCGGGCAGGGCGTCGATGTCGCGCACCAGCAGCTTGCGTTCACGCACCACCCAGGGTTCGTCCAGCTCCACCACGCGCAGCTTCATTTCCGTGCCGTAGCGGCGCGCGGCCGAGTCGGGAATGACGCCCACGCCGACGCCCGCCTGCACCATGCGGCAGATGGAATCGAAGCTGTAGAGCTGGATGCGCTGGGGCAGCCGCTGGCCGATGCGCTCCAACTGATCGCGCAGAAACGCCACCAGGGTCGAGCCTTCGTGCATGGTGATGAACGGGTAGCGCACGGCATCGGCCAGCTTGACCTTGTCTTGCGCTTGCAGCGCGTGGCCGTTGGGCACCACCAGCACCAGGCGGTCGGTGCTGAAATGAATCGTCTGCAGTTCGGGCGCGTCGACCGGGCCGGCCACGATGCCCAGGTCGGTGGTGCCGTCCAGCACGCCGCGCACGATGTCACGCGTCAGGCGTTCCTGCAGGTCCACCGTCACGCCCGGGTGGCCCGACAGGAAGTGCGCCAGGATGTCGGGCATGAACTCCGTGACAGCGGTGGTGTTGGCGAAAATGCGGATATGGCCCGCGTCGCCGTCGGCCTGTTCCTGGAAATCGTGCTTCAGGTGGTCGACCTGGCGCATGATGACCCGGGCGTGCTGCAGCAGCCGCTGCCCGGCAGGGGTGATTTCCACGCCGCGGCTGTCGCGGTACAACAGGCGGGTATTGAGCTGGTTTTCCAGCGCCTTGATGCGCACGCTGACCGCGGCCAGCGACAGGTGCGCCCGCTTGGCGGCCTGCGTCAGGCTGGGAGACTCGGCGATGTGGATGAACAGGCGTAGGTCGGCAAGGTCGAAGTGCATGGCGCCTATATTACGGCGGCGGGCGCGGGGCGCACGATTCATGCGCCGCAAACCCCGCCTTGAGGAAAAACGAATTCACAGCCTGCGCGGCTTGCGGGATGCTACCCGTCAACCCCTATGACAAGGATATCGGCATGACATCGACAGACCCGGCCGCCTGGATCGGCAGCGGCGAGCGCCAGGCGGATGCGCTGGACCCCGGCCACGCCGCCCGCATCGCCGCCACGCTGGGCGGCCCGGCGCCTGCGCAAGGCGACCCCTTGCCGCCCCTGTGGCAGTGGGCGTTCTTCATCAGCACCGTGGGCCTGGACGGCTTGGGGACGGATGGCCACCCCGCGCGCGGCGGCTTCCTGCCCCCGGCGCACGACCGCAACCGCATGTGGGCCGGCGGCCGGGTGCAATTCCTGCAACCCCTGCGCGTCGGCGTGCCGGCCGAGCGCATCTCGGCCGTGGCGGATGTGAAGGAAAAGGCTGGCCGCAGCGGCGCGCTGCTGTTCGTCACCGTGCGCCACGAATACCGCCAGCAAGGCGAGCTGGCCATCCTGGAAGAACAGGACATCGTCTACCGCCAGCCCACGCCGCCCAAGCTGACCGGCACCGAGCCCGCGCCCCAGGCGCAATGGCGCGACCCGGTCGAGCCGTCGGCGGTGCTGCTGTTCCGCTATTCGGCCGTGACGTTCAACGGCCACCGCATCCACTACGACCATCCCTACGTCACCGGCACCGAGGGCTACCCCGGCCTGGTGGTGCATGGGCCGCTGATCGCCACCGAGATGGTCGCCGCGTTCCAGCGCGCCCATCCCAAGGCCCGGCCCACGCACCTGACCTACCGCGGCCTGCGCCCGCTGATCTCGCCCGCGCCGTTCCACGTGGCCGGCCGCATCGAGCAAGCCGGCGTGGCCCAGCTGTGGGCCGAGCAGGACGGCACGCTGGCCCACCAAGCCGAACTGAGGTTCACCGAATGAGCAACCCGGCCCCCCGCCCGCTGGACGGCATTACCGTCGTCAGCCTCGAACACGCCATCGCCGCGCCGTTCTGCACCCGCCAACTGGCCGACATGGGCGCGCGCGTCATCAAGATCGAACGCCCCGGCGCCGGCGACTTCGCCCGCGGCTACGACGAGCGCGTGCGCGGCCTGTCGTCGCACTTCGTCTGGACCAACCGGTCCAAGGAAAGCCTGACGCTCGACCTCAAGCGCGACGAAGCCGGCGACATCATGGACCGCCTGCTGCAACAGGCCGACGTGCTGGTCCAGAACCTGGCGCCCGGTGCCGCGGCCCGGCTGGGCCTGTCGTTCGAGGCGCTGCACGCCAGGTATCCGCGCCTGATCGTCTGCGATATCTCCGGCTATGGCGAAGGCGGCCCCTACCAGGATAAAAAGGCCTACGACCTCCTGATCCAGAGCGAAAGCGGCTTTCTGTCGGTCACCGGCACGGCCGACGATCCGGTCAAGGCCGGCTGTTCCATCGCCGACATCTCCGCCGGCATGTACGCCTATTCGGCCATTCTCAATGCGCTGCTGCTGCGCCAGAAAACGGGCCTGGGCAGCCGGCTCGATGTCTCCATGCTGGAAAGCATGGTCGAATGGATGGGCTTTCCGATGTACTACGCGTTCGAAGGCGCAGCGCCGCCCGTGCGCGCCGGCGCGGCCCATGCGTCCATCTACCCGTACGGCCCGTTTCCCACCGGTGACGGCAACACCATCATGCTGGGCCTGCAGAACGAACGCGAATGGCGCGTGTTCTGCGCCCAGGTGCTGCGCCAGGCCGAACTGGCCGAAGATGCGCGCTTTGCCTCGAATTCGCTGCGCACCGCCAACCGCGACGCCTTGCGGGGGCTGATCGTGGCGGCCTTTGCCGACCTGTCGGTGCAGCAGGTCACCGACCGCCTCGAAGACGCCCAGATCGCCAATGCGCGCGTCAACGACATGGCCGGCGTGTGGGCGCACCCGCAGTTGCAGGCGCGGTCGCGCTGGAGCCTGGTCGACAGCCCGGCCGGCGCGCTGCCGGCGCTGCTGCCGCCGGCCAGCAGCAACGCCTTCGCGCCGCGCATGGCGGCCGTGCCCGCCGTGGGCCAAAACACGGATGCAGTGCTAGCATCTCTGGGATACGCGCCGGATCAGGTGGCGCAATTCCATGCCTCGGAGGTCGTGTGATGCATCCCGTCGTTCGTACCGCGCTGTTCGTGCCGGCCTCGCGCCCCGAGCGTATTCCCAAGGCCCTGGCCGCGGGCGCCGACGCCGTGATCGTCGACCTGGAAGACGCGGTCGAACACCTGGCCAAGGCCTCGGCTCGCGAAGCCCTGTGCGACTTCCTGGGCACGCACCCGCAGGCGCGGGTGTGGGTGCGCATCAACGATGCGTCCACCTCGTGGCACGATGACGACCTCAAAGCCTGCCGCGGCCGGCCGGCGGTGGCGGGCATTCTGCTGCCCAAGGCCGAAAGCCTGGCCCAGGTGCGCCATGTGGCGCAGACCGGGTTGCCCGTCATCCCCATCATTGAAACCGCGCGCGGCGTGCTCAACGCCGCCGAGGTCGCCGGCACCCCCGGCGTGGCCCGGCTGGCCTTTGGCAGCCTCGATTACGGCCTGGACCTGGGCCTGGCACCCGATACCGACGGCGCGCAGATCGTGCTGGACCAGGCCCGGGTGCAGGTGCTGCTGCAGACGCGCGCGGCCGGGCTGGCGCCCGCGCTGGACGGCGTGTTCGCGGGGGTCGAAGATCACGCCGGGCTGTCGCGCGCCGCTGCGCGCGCGCAGCAGATGGGCTTTGGCGGCATGCTGTGCATTCATCCCGCGCAGGTCCCCGTCATCCACGCGGCGTTCGCGCCCGACCCGGCCGAACTGGCCTGGGCCCGCCGCGTCGTCGACGCCCACCGCGACAAGTCCACCGGCACCTTCATGCTGGACGGCAAGATGGTGGACGCGCCTGTCATCACCCGCGCGCGCCGCGTGCTGGCGCAGGCCGGGGAAGCCATCGGCGGTTGATGAACCCATGAGCGAAGCGCTGTTCATCGGACATACCTACATCGACGTCACCGTGCTGGCCGACGAATGGCCCACCGGCGATGACAAGAGCGTGGCGCGCGATTACGCCGTATCGTTCGGCGGCAATGCCGTCACCGCGGCGTTCGCCTGCGGCAAGCTCGGTACCCCGCCCGACCTGGTGTGCTCGCTGGCGCCCGACTGGCTGGGCCACATGTACACCGACATGGCCGCCGCGCATGGCGTGACGCTGCACGGCCGCCAGGTGCGCCGCTCGTCGCTGTCGTTCATCATGCCCAACCACGGCAAGCGCGCCATCGTGCGGGCGCGCGATACCGACTACCTGAACGACTTTCCGCGCCTGGACGTGTCTGGCTACCGCGCGCTGCACCTGGACGGCCATCAGCCCGACGCCGCGCTGCACTATGCGCGCGCCTGCCGCCAGGCCGGCATCCTGACGTCGCTGGACGGCGGCGGGGTGCGCGAGAACACGGATGAGTTGCTGCGCCATATCGACGTGGCCGTATGCGCCGAGCGTATGTGCGAACAAGTGGGCCTGTCGCCGCAAGGCCTGTTGGACCTGCTGCGCCAGCGCGGCTGCCGCATCGGCGCGGTGACGATGGGCGAGCGCGGCATGCTCTGGTACGACGAAAGCGGCACCGTCGACACGCTGCCGTCGCTGGACGTGCCCGCCGCGCGCATCGTCGATACCTCGGGCGCGGGCGACGTGTTCCACGGCGCCTATGTGTGGTCGTACCTGAACCGGCCCGAACTGCCCTGGAAAGAACACTTCACTTTCGCGCGCGCCGCGTCGGCGCACAAGATCCAGCACCTGGGCAACGAGGCGGGCCTGCCCACGGTGAGCGATGTCGAACGCGCCATGCTGGCGTTCACACCCAAGGCCTAGCGGCCCGCGTCCGGTTCACGGAAAGGCGGGCAGGGGGCGGGGCAGCAAAAAATCAGGGGAATGCGCGGCCGGAACCGGCCGCGCCACATTCAGGCAATACGTTCTCAGGCAATGCGTTCGATCGGCTGGTCGGTGATCTCGTCCAGCCAGGCATCGAGGCTGCGGCCGGCCAGCGTCAGCGTGGGCGCCAGGTCGCGCAGCGGGCGCAGCACGAAGGCGCGTAATGGCATGCGGGGGTGGGGCAGCACCAGGCGTTCGTGCGCCATCGTCGTGTCGCCATGCAGCAGCAGATCCAGGTCCAGCGTGCGGGGGGCGTTCTTGTAGGGGCGCTCGCGGCCGTGGCGCTGTTCCAGCGCTTGCAGCAGGTCCAGCAGGGCCAGCGGCGCCAGGCTGGTGTCCAGCGCTGCGACGGCGTTGACGAAATCCGGCCCGGTGGCGTCTACCGGGGCGCTGCGGTAGAACGGTGACGCGGTGACCGCGTCGATGCCGTCCGCGCCGGCCAGCTCGGCCAGCACGGTGCGCAAGGTGGCCGCGCTGTCGCCCAGGTTGGCGCCCAGCCCGATGTAGGCGCGCACGGGGGCGGCCATGGCCTTATTCGGCGGACCCGGCGCCGCCGCTGGCGGCACGCGAGCTGGGACGGCGGCGCGGGCGGCGCTT
>NZ_CADIJO010000038.1 GCF_902859705.1 Achromobacter deleyi
CAAGCCGGCAGGTGGCAAGCCAGGCGGCAAGCCGGCGGGCGCGCGTGGCGGCAATGCCGGCCGGGGCGCCAAGCCCGCGGGCGCGGGTCGCGGCGGCAACAAGGCCGAAGGCTCGCGCGCCGGTGGCGGTAACGCTGGTGGCGGTAACAATAAGGGGCCGGGCGCCGGCGGCAAGCCGCGCGCACCGCGCAATACGTCGTCGTCGCCGCGTGGCGATGACTGGCAGCCCCGTGGCGCATCGGCCCACGAATCCCGCCTGGGCGTGATGAGCGGCCGGGGCGGAAGAGGGCGCTGAGCCGCCTGCCGGGCGGCGCCAGGGTGGCGTCGCCTGTCGGATGTGTCCCACATAAACGTAAGCCCGTGACGAATCAGGCGTTTTTCCAGTTTATCTGGTAAAATCAATGGTTTTCATGGCTTCGCGTTCTTGCTTTCGCGCCTTGGCTTTTGGCCGCGGAAGGGTTGCGTGGGGCGGGCTGGTGCGCCGCAAGTGGCGGTGCAGGCCGAAATTTAGGTCGCAATATAGGGCACTGCCCAGCATTGCTCCTTACGTGCAGTAAGGGTGGCGGCTGGGCGCTGTGCAATACGGTGGGCTGGGCGTGCAGCCCATTTTTTTTGAGTATATGGCTGATTTATTCGCATTGACCGAAGAGGCTCTTGCCGGCATGGATGTCGAACTCGTCGACGTCGAGCGTGCCGCGCTGGGCCTTTTGCGCGTCACGATCGATCGGGTCGGCGGTGTGCGCATCGAAGACTGCGAGCAGGTGTCCCGCCAATTGTCGCGGGTGTACGAGGTCGAGAACATCGACTACAAGCGGCTGGAAGTCGGTTCGCCGGGCATTGACCGCCCGTTGCGCAACGAGACCGAATTCCGTCGCTTCGCAGGCGAACGCATCGAGATCAAGCTGCGCGAGGCATTGGACGGACGCAAGGTCTTCGCCGGCACGTTGACCGTGCCCGAAGACGCGCCCGCAGCCCCGGATGCCGCGGCTGGGATGCACAAGACCGTGTTCGGTCTCGAATTTGAGGCAAAAAAGAACGAAGTCCAGGTGTTGAATTTCACGGTCGATGATATCGAGCGTGCAAAACTGGATCCCGTTCTGGATTTCAAGGGCAAAAAGCGATGAGTCGCGAAATTCTTCTGTTGGTCGATGCCTTGGCGCGTGAAAAGAACGTCACGCGTGATGTCGTGTTCGGAGCGCTTGAAAGCGCGCTGGCCTCGGCCATGAAAAAGCGCTTCAAGGATGATGCGGACATTCGTGTTGCCATCGATCGTGAAACCGGTGACCACGAAGGTTTCCGCCGCTGGCTGGTGGTGCCGGACGAAGCCGGTCTGCAAGAACCCGACAAGCAGGAAATGCTGTCGGACGCGGTCGAGATCGTGCCTGGCATCAAGGAAGGCGAATACATCGAAGAGCCGCTCGAGCCCATCGAATTCGGCCGCATCGGCGCCCAGGCTGCCAAGCAGGCCATCCTGCAGAAGATCCGCGACGCTGAGCGCGAACAGGTGCTGAACGACTTCCTGGATCGTGGCGAAACCATCGTGTCCGGCACGATCAAGCGCATGGACAAGGGCGACGCCATCATTGAAACGGGCAAGATCGAAGCGCGCCTGCCGCGTTCCGAAATGATCCCGAAGGAAAACCTCCGGGTTGCCGACCGTGTCCGCGCTTTCGTGTTGCGCGTCGACCACGCGGCCCGTGGTCAGCAGGTCATCCTGTCGCGTACCTCGCCCGAGTTCATCCGCCAGCTGTTCGAGAACGAAGTGCCCGAAATCGAACAGGGCCTGCTCGAGATCAAGGCGGCTGCCCGTGATGCCGGCGTGCGTGCGAAGATCGCCGTGGTGGCATACGATAAGCGTATCGACCCGATCGGTACCTGCGTGGGCATGCGCGGTTCGCGCGTGACCGCCGTGCGCAACGAGCTGGGCGGCGAACAGGTCGATATCGTGCTGTGGTCCGAAGACCCCGCGCAGTTCGTCATCGGCGCCTTGGCGCCCGCCAACGTCGAGTCCATCGTGGTGGACGAAGACAAGCACGCGATGGACGTCGTGGTCGACGAAGAAAACCTGCCCAAGGCCATTGGCGCCAAGGGGCAGAACGTGCGCCTAGCGTCCGAGTTGACCGGTTGGCAGATCAACATCATGACGCCGGAAGAAAGCCTGAACCGCCAGGAAGTCGAGCGTTCGGGCCTGCGCGCCACGTTCATGAACAAGCTGGACGTCGACGAGGAAGTCGCCGACATCCTGATCGACGAAGGTTTCACCGGTATCGAGGAAATCGCCTACGTGCCCATGCAGGAACTGCTGGAAATCGAGGCGTTTGACGAAGACACCATCAACGAGTTGCGCGCCCGTGCCCGCAATGCGCTCCTGACCGAGGCCATCGCCCAGGAAGAGCGTCTTGAAACGGCACAGGATTTGCTGGAACTCGAAGGCATGACGCAGGAACTGGCTGCCAAGCTGGCCGAGCGTCAAGTGCATACGCGTGATGATCTGGCCGAATTGGCAACGGACGAGCTGGCGGAAATCGCCGGCCTGACCGAGCAGGAAGCCAGCGACCTCATCATGCGTGCCCGCGCCCATTGGTTCGACGAAGAATAACCATAAGGACACGGGTCTGCGGCGGATGCCGTCATGTCCGCCGCAAGTTCACGTTGTTTGTAATAGCTGCATATAGGGAAGAGAGAGCCTAATGTCGAGTAACACCGTCGCCCAGTTCGCTACCGAGCTGAAAATGCCTGCCAATGTGCTGCTGGATCAGCTGCGCTCGGCTGGCGTTGACCTCAAATCGGTTGACGATTCCGTCACCGACAGCGACAAGGCGAAATTGCTCGAATCGCTGCGTCGCGCTCATGGCGCGACCGAAGGCAAGAAGATCACCCTGACGCGCCGCCAAACCTCCGAGATCCGGCAGGCTGACGCCACCGGCCGCTCGCGCACCATCCAGGTCGAGGTTCGCAAGAAGCGCGTGTTCGTCAAACGTGATCCCTCCGAAATCGCCCTGGAGCAGGCCGCAGGCGCCCGCGCCGAAGACGAAGCGGCCGTCGAAGAATCGCAGCAGGTGTCCGCACCGGCCGTGACCGAGGCGCCCGCCCCGGTCGAGCCGCGCGAAACCGCGCCCGTCCAGGCAGAGGCTCCGGCCCCGGCCCCGGCGGAAACGCCCGCTGCAGTTGAAGCGCCCGCGCCGGTAGAAGCGCCCGCGCCTGTTGAACCCGTCGCGGCCGAAGTGCCCGCCCCCGTCGAGGCGCAAGCCCCCGAAGTCCAGGCCCAGCCTGAACCGGAACCGACGCCGGCGCCCGCTCCTGCCGAGCCCGTGGCCGAAGTGGCCAAGCCCGAAGTCAAGACTGAATCCACCGAGCCCAAGGCTGAAGAAGCCAAGCCGGAACCCGTTGTGCTAGCTAATACGTCCGAACCATCTTCCTCCCAGGCCGCCGCGCCTGTCGCCCAGGCCCAGCCTGCCGCGAAGTCCGAATCCGTCAAATCCGCCGCCAAGCCGGTCGAAGCCGCTGCACCCGCCGCCAAGGTGGGTAACCGCGCCGACAATCGCCGCGCCGGCCCTCCGCTTGCCGCCTCCGCCACTGGCGCTGGCCGCGACGAAGCGCGCCGTGCCGCCGAGGCCGAAGCCGCTGCCCTGCGCGAGATGCTGAACCGTCCCCGCAAGGTGCTGCGTGCGCCGGAACCCGAAGCGCCCGCCGCCGCGCCGGCAGCCCCGATCTCGGGCACGCTGCACAAGCCCGCCGGCAAGCCCGGCGCCGCGCCTGGCGCCAAGAAGGACGCCAAGCCCGCCGCACCCGGCACCAAGAAGACCATCAAGACGGCCGAAGTGGCCTCGACCTGGTCCGACGACGCCTCGCGCAAGAAGCCGGCCGACAAGCCGGCAGCGCCTGCCAGCCGTGACGGCTGGCGCGCAGGCGGCAAGGGCGGTGGCAAGAGTGGCGGCCGCGGTGGCCGCAACCAGCAGAACGATCGCCGCAACGAACCCGCGCCGCAGGAATTCATCGCACGTGAAGTCCACGTGCCGGAAACCATCAGCGTGGCCGACCTGGCCCACAAGATGTCCGTCAAGGCCGCCGAGGTCATCAAGCAATTGATGAAGCTGGGCCAGATGGTCACCATCAACCAGGTGCTGGACCAGGAAACGGCCATGATCGTGGTCGAGGAACTGGGCCACGTGGCCATCGCCGCCAAGCTGGACGACCCGGAAGCCTTCCTGGACGAAACCGCCAGCGTGTCGGAAGCCGAACAGCTGCCGCGCGCCCCGGTCGTGACCGTCATGGGCCACGTCGACCACGGCAAGACCTCGCTGCTGGACTACATCCGCCGCGCCAAGGTTGCCGCGGGCGAAGCCGGCGGCATTACGCAGCACATCGGCGCCTACCACGTTCAGACCGAGCGCGGCATGGTGACCTTCCTTGACACCCCGGGCCACGAGGCGTTCACCGCCATGCGTGCCCGCGGCGCCAAGGCCACCGACATCGTCATCCTGGTGGTGGCCGCGGACGACGGCGTGATGCCGCAGACGCGTGAAGCCATCCACCACGCCAAGGCGGCCGGCGTGCCCATGGTCGTGGCGATCACCAAGATCGACAAGCCCTCGGCCAACCCCGACCGCGTCAAGCAGGAACTGGTTGCCGAACAGGTGGTGCCGGAAGAATACGGTGGCGACGTGCCGTTCGTGGGCGTGTCCGCCAAGAGCGGCGAGGGCATCGACGCCCTGCTCGAAAACGTGCTGCTGCAAGCCGAAGTGCTGGAACTGAAGGCGCCCGAAGACGCACCCGCCAAGGGTCTGGTCATCGAAGCCCGCCTGGACAAGGGCCGCGGCCCGGTCGCCACGATCCTGGTGCAGAGCGGTACGCTCAAGCGCGGCGACGTGGTGCTGGCCGGCGCGAGCTTTGGCCGCGTGCGCGCCATGCTGGACGAAAACGGCAAGCCGATCCAATCGGCCGGCCCGTCCATCCCCGTCGAGATCCAGGGCCTGACCGAAGTGCCGGCCGCCGGTGACGAACTGATGGCGCTGTCCGACGAGCGCAAGGCGCGCGAAATCGCGCTGTTCCGCCAAGGCAAGTTCCGCGACGTCAAGCTGGCCCGCCAGCAGGCCGCCAAGCTCGAGTCCATGTTCGACAACCTGGGCGAAGGCACGCAGACCCTCACGCTTATCGTCAAGACCGACGTGCAGGGTTCGCAGGAAGCGCTGGTGCAGTCGCTGGTCAAGCTGTCGACCGACGAAGTCCGCGTGCAAGTGGTGCACGCGGCCGTGGGCGGCATCTCGGAAACCGACATCAACCTGGCCATCGCCTCGAACGCGGTCGTCATCGGTTTCAACGTGCGTGCCGAAGCCAGCGCCAAGAAGCTGGCCGAGAACAACGGCATCGACGTGCGCTACTACAACATCATCTATGACGCCGTGGATGAAGTGAAGGCAGCCATGTCGGGCATGCTGGCGCCCGAGAAGAAAGAAGAGATCATCGGCCTGGTCGAGATCCGCGAGGTCTACAGCATCTCGCGTCTCGGCAACATCGCCGGTTGTATGGTGCTCGATGGCATCGTGCGCCGCGATTCCCAGGTACGCCTGCTGCGCAACAACGTGGTTCACTGGACGGGGCATCTCGAATCGCTGCGCCGCTTCAAGGACGACGTCAAGGAAGTCAAGTCGGGCTTCGATTGCGGTCTTACGCTGCGCGGCAACAACGACATCCAGGTGGGCGACCAGCTGGAAGTCTTTGAAATCAAGGAAATCGCGCGTACGCTGTAAAGCGTCGCGAGGCATTATTGCTAATGAGCCGTCACAAGTCCAAAGCCATCCCCGGTCGCAATCTGCGACTGGCCGACCAGATCCAGAAGGATCTGGCCGGGATCATCCAGCGCGAGATCGATACGACTCGCGCGGGACTGATCACGCTCTCTGGTGTGGAACTGTCGACCGACTACGCGCATGCCAAGGTGTATTTCACGGTTTTGGGCGCCGAGCCCGAAGCCGCGACCACCTTGCTGAACGAGAAGGCCGGCTGGCTGCACTCCCAGCTGTACAAGCTGCTGCACATTCACACTGTCCCCACTTTGCGCTTCTTCCACGACGAGCAGATCGCCCGTGGCATCGAGATGTCGATCCTCATCGACCGCGCAAACCGGCCCGGCCCGCACTCGGGCGTGCCCGACGAACCTGAAGACCAGTCCTGATCGGGCTGTCGTCACTGCTTTAATTTCCGGATTCCGACGATGGCTAAACGACGCGGGCTTGCGCTCGACGGTGTGCTGTTGCTCGACAAACCCGTAGGTTTGTCGAGCAACCACGCCTTGCAGCGCGCAAAACGTGCCATGGATGCGGCGAAAGCCGGCCATACCGGTACCCTGGACCCCTTTGCCACCGGCTTGCTGGTGTGCTGCATGGGCCGGGCGACCAAGATTTCCGGCGCGATGCTCAACGCCGACAAGGCGTATCGCGCTACGCTTCAATTTGGCGAAGAAACCGATTCCGGCGACCTGACCGGCAACGTGGTGTCCACCGCCGAGCCTGGTTTCGTGGTCGACGAACAGGCCCTGCGCGAAGCGCTGTCACGTTTCTCGGGCACGATCGAGCAGATTCCGCCCATGTATTCGGCGCTCAAGCGCGACGGCAAGCCGCTGTACGAATACGCCCGGGCCGGCATCGAGCTGGAACGCGCGCCGCGGCAGATTACGATTTACCGCATCGAGCTGCTGTCCCTGAACGGGACGCAGGCAGAGATCGATGTGGCTTGCAGTAAAGGCACATACATCCGGACGCTGGCCCAGGACATCGGGCGCGCGCTGGGCTGTTACGCCCACCTGGCGGCGCTGCGGCGCACGCACGTCGGGCCTTTTTCTCTGGAACGCGCCGTTGCGCTGGATGCCTTGCAGGCGATGCCAGACCCCAAGCAGGCATTGCTTGCACTGAACGAATTGCCGGAGGGCTTGCTGCCCTCCACCCTGACCTTAAAGGACTCGCTATGACTCGCGCCTTGCGCAACGTCGCCATCATCGCCCACGTGGACCACGGTAAAACCACCCTGGTCGACCAGCTGCTGCGCCAATCCGGCACCTTCCGCGAAAACCAGGCGCTGACCGAACGGGTCATGGACTCGAACGATCTGGAAAAAGAACGCGGCATCACGATTCTGGCCAAGAACTGTGCCGTTGAATACGAAGGCACGCACATCAACATCGTCGACACCCCGGGACACGCGGACTTCGGCGGCGAAGTCGAACGCGTGCTGTCCATGGTCGACGGCGTGCTGCTGCTGGTCGATGCCGTCGAAGGCCCGATGCCGCAGACCATCTTCGTGACCCGCAAGGCGCTGGCCCTGGGCCTGAAGCCGATCGTCGTGGTCAACAAGGTGGACCGCCCCGGCGCCCGCACCGACTTCGTCATCAACGCCACGTTCGACCTGTTCGACAAGCTGGGCGCGACCGAAGAGCAGCTGGACTTCCCGGTGGTGTACGCCTCTGGCCTGTCCGGCTACGCCGGCCTGACCCCGGACGTGCGCGAAGGCAACATGCGCCCGCTGTTCGAAGCCATTCTCGAACACGTGCCGCAACGCGACGACGATCCCAACGGCCCGTTGCAGATGCAGATCATCTCGCTGGACTACAACAGCTACGTCGGCAAGATCGGCGTGGGCCGCATCAACCGTGGCCGTATGCGCCCCGGCATGGACGTGGCCTACAAGTTCGGCCCCGAAGGCCAGGGCGGCCGTGGCCGCATCAACCAGGTCCTGAAGTTCCATGGCCTGGAGCGCATCGTGGTCGATGAAGCCGAAGCCGGCGACATCGTGCTGATCAACGGCATCGAAGAACTTGGCATCGGCTGCACGGTCACCGACGCTGCCACGCAAGACGCGCTGCCGATGCTGCGCATCGACGAACCGACCCTGACCATGAACTTCATGGTGAACACGTCGCCGCTGGCCGGCCGTGAAGGCAAGTTCGTCACCAGCCGCCAGCTGCGTGACCGCCTGGACCGCGAACTGAAGTCCAACGTGGCGCTGCGTGTGCGCGACACGGGCGACGACACGGTGTTCGAAGTGTCGGGCCGCGGTGAACTGCACCTGACGATTCTGCTGGAAACGATGCGTCGTGAAGGCTACGAGCTGGCCGTGTCGCGTCCGCGCGTGGTGTTCAAGGACATCGACGGCGTGAAGTGCGAGCCGTTCGAGTCGCTGACCATCGACGTCGAAGACGCCCACCAGGGCGGCGTCATGGAAGAGCTGGGCCGCCGCAAGGGCGACCTGCAGGACATGCAGCCGGACGGCCGTGGCCGCACCCGCCTGGAATACCTGATTCCGGCCCGTGGCCTGATCGGCTTCCAGAACGAGTTCCTGACGCTGACGCGCGGCACGGGCCTGATGAGCCACATCTTCCACGAATACGCGCCCGTCAAGGAAGGCTCGATCGGCGAGCGCCGCAACGGCGTGCTGATCAGCCAGGATCACGGCGACGCCGTGGCCTACGCCCTGTGGAAGCTGCAGGATCGTGGCCGCATGTTCGTCAATCCGGGCGATGCGCTGTACGAAGGCATGATCATCGGCATCCACAGCCGCGACAACGACCTGGTCGTGAACCCCATCAAGGGCAAGCAGCTGACCAACGTGCGCGCCTCGGGCACCGACGAAGCCGTGCGCCTGGTTCCGCCGATCCAAATGTCGCTGGAATACGCCGTGGAATTCATCGACGACGACGAACTGGTCGAAATCACGCCCAAGTCGATCCGTCTGCGCAAGCGCTACCTGCTCGAAAACGAGCGCAAGCGCGCCGCACGCGAATCCGCCGTCTAAGCGCCAAGCGGGGCATTGCCCCGCCTGGCAAGGCTGCAAAAAGGCCGTACGCCCCAAAGGGTGTACGGCCTTTTTTTACGACCCGACGGGGCGCGGCGGGATCACCTCGCTTTCGGTTCAGGCGTGCTGATGGCGATATTCCTGCGTCTTGCCGCCGTAGCCATATGCCGCCGCGCGAGCATCGATCACATGCACGTACGAGCATTCATGCAGCTCGCCCAGGATCTCTCGGAATGCCGCGTAGATCTCCTGGATGAAGCGTGCCTTTTCGGCCTTGGTGTTGGTTTCGTCCGTGACGCTGATGTCCAGGTGAAAGGCGTTCTTGCCGACTTCGGACAGAGGCTTTGCGCCGATGAACCACAGGTCATGCGGGATGTGCTGCAAGGTGATGGCGATGACCGGCAGCTTCTTGCCCAGGACGGTCTGGGTCAGGCCGGCGACGGCATCGACGATGCGGCGGTTTACGTGGGCATCGGATTGGCCGGAAACATGGATGACGATGTGAGGCATGGAAGGCTCCAGGGGGTGATGGGTATGAAGCCAGTGTAGGAAGCCGATTGACATCGGAAAAGCGGGAATTTACGATTTCATCCATCGAATAAACCGTTGGATAGACCATGTCTGGTTTCGACCTGGACCAGTTGCGTACGCTGGTCGCCGTGCTGGATGCGGGCAGCCTGACGGCGGCGGCGCCCAAGGTGTTCCTGTCGCAATCGTCGGTGAGCGAGCAGATGCGCAAGCTGGAGGAACGCGCGGGGCAGGCGCTGCTGATCCGTGGCAAGTCGGGCGTGTCCGCCACGCCGGCCGGTGAGCGGCTGCTGACGCATGCGCGCGCGATCCTGGCGCTGAGCGAAGAGGCCTATCGCGACCTGCGCGGCGTCGCGTTGCAGGGCGAGCTGCGCCTGTGCATCACCGACTACTTTCGCCCGGGTGATGTGGCGGGCATGCTGCGGCGCTTGAACGAACAGTATCCGCAGGTGCGCATGCACGTCACCATCATGAAAAGCGGCGCGATCGAAGCGGCCTATGAGCGCGGCGAGATCGACGTGGGTATCTCGATGGTCATCCTGGAACGCGGCGCAGGCAAAGGCCGCCCGCAAGGGCCGGTGCTGCGGCGCGAGTCGCTCTTGTGGATGGCGGCGGATGGCGCCCAGGCAACGCGCGGGGCGTTGCCGCTGTTGGCGCTGCCGGAAACCTGCGCGCTGCGCCAATATGCCGAGCGCCTGCTGTCGCGGCGCAGCGTGCCGTATGCGGTGGCGCACGTGGCGTCTGGCGTGGCGGGCCTGCAACTGGCGATTGCGGCGGGGCTGGGCGTGGCCTGCCTGAACGAGTCGGCGTTGGCGCCAGGCATCACCCGCGCGCAGTGGCCAGGCTTGCCGCCGCTGCCCGAGGTTGAATTCCGCCTGCTGCCGCCACGGCCGGGCGAAGACCGTTTCATCGAGCTGGCGCGCGAGGCCATCGTGCGGGCGATGCGCTGATATCGGCTAGGGGCGGGGCGCCGCCATCAGCCAGTCCAGGAACTCCCGGCCGGGCCCGTCTTCGCGCACGACGGCGCCGATGGGCTGGAAGGCGCCAGGCGAATCGATCCGTATGCGCTGGAAGTGGCCATGGCGCAGGTACCAGTCGGCCAGCGTCAGCGGCACCATGGCCAGCGCTTGCTGCGCCTGCATCACGGCGATCAGCAGGGGCATCGGCGGCGCGGCGCTGGCCAGCCGGCACAGTCGGGGAACGATGCCGGCGCGCTCGAAAAAGGCGCTGAAGACGGCGTGGATCGCCAGCTCGGGGCGTGGTTCGATCCACAACTGCGAGGCGACCTGGGCGAGGGTGGGCGGGGTAGGGCCGGTCAGCAGCGGATGGCCTTCGGTGCCGACGATGACGGCCGCGTCCTGCTGCAACGGCACGAATTCCAGGCCGGCGGGCATGGCTTCCGGGCGCCGGCACAGCAGCATGTCCAGGTTGCCCGCCGCCGCCAGTGGCAGCAGTTGTTCGCGACTGCCTTCCTGGACTTCCACGTGCAGGTTGGGGTGGGCCAGCATGTAGGCCGGCAGGCGCTCGGCCAGCAGGCCGCCGTTGGCCGCGGGAATGGCGCCCAGGCGCAGGCTGCCCGCGGCGCCGTCGCGCAGCGCCGCAACCGAATTGGTCGAGGCCCGCAGCGTGGTGAGCATGCCGCGTGCACATTCCGCCATCAACTGTCCGCTACGGGTAGTGCGCATGCCGCGGGCGTGGCGTTCGAACAGGCTGACGCCCAGCAGGGCTTCGATATCGGCCAGGGCATGGGTGGCGGCGGGTTGGCTCATGCCGATCTGGGCCGCGGCCTGCTGCACGCTGCCCAGGTCGGCCACGCCCGCCAGCAGTTGCAGGTGGCGCAGGCGGCCCTTGGCCAGGAGGCGGGACAGCAGGGTGGCGGGAGCGACGTCCATGGCAGGGGCAGGGGTGTTTTAGCTATTCAAATTTCGAATATATCGACGCATTAATGTATTTGAAATAAGGATATGCCCTGCCCAGAATGACGCTTTTCACGTGATCACGCCCAGGAGGGGCTGTTCCATGACGTTCCGCCTATTGCATGCTGTCGTCTGTGCCGTCGCCGCCGGCGTTTCTGCCGGGGCCCTGGCAGCGGGCGCCTATCCCACCCAGCCGGTGCGCCTGATCGTGCCATTTGCCCCCGGCGGCTCGACCGATGTGCTGGCGCGAGCGGTGGCCGACGGGCTGCGCAAGGAACTGGGCCAGAGCGTGGTGGTGGAAAACCGCGCCGGCGCAGGCGGGCTGATCGGCACCGAGGCCGTGGCGCGGGCCGAGCCGGATGGCTACACCCTGGGCATGGCTACGGTCAGCACGATGGCCGTGAACCCGCTGCTGTACGGCACCAGGCGGGTGGATCCGGCGACCCAGCTGACGCCGGTGGGCGCGGTGGCGACCGTGCCGGTGGTGTGGATGGTGAACCCGGCGTTTCCGGCGAATGATTTCGCGCAATTCCTGGCCGAACTGCGGGCCCATCCGGGCAAGTATTCGTTTGGATCGCCCGGCGTCGGTTCGTTGGGCCATTTGAATCTGGCCGCCATGAATGCCGACCTGAAGGTTGAGGTGCTGCACGTGCCTTATCGCGGCATGGGGCCGGCACTGACGGCGGCCGTGGGCGGCGAGGTGCAGGTGCAGCAGGACCAGTACGCCTCGGCCCAGTCGCTGATCAAGGCGGGCAAGCTGCGCCCGATCGCCGTGTCGGCGCCCACGCGGCTGGCCGGCCTGCCGCAATTGCCGACGCTGGCCGAATTGGGTTATCCGCAATTGAACGCGCTGGGTCAGACTTGGTTTGGCCTGGTCGCGCCGGCCGGCACGCCGGATGCGGTGGTGCAGGCCGTCAATGGCGCGGCGCAGCGTGCGCTGGCGGACCCGGCGCTGGTGCAGCGCCTGGCGGGCCTGGGCGCCGAGCCGCTGACCGGCACGCCGCAGGCCTTTGGCGAACGCATTGCGCAGACGCTGGCCGCCAACCGAAAAATCATTGAAACTGCCGGCATCAAGCTGGACGAGTAAACGGTTTTACGCCCCCCGCGAAAGCGGGGGTAGACCCTATAGACCCGCCACTGGAGACGCGATGGGAGCCATCGACAAACTTGCGCCGTTCATCGACGCGCGCAGCGAACGCTATGCGGAACTGAGCGACCGCATCTGGAGCCTGGCCGAACTGCGCTACGACGAGCACAAATCGGCCGAACTGCACATTGCCATGCTGCAAGACGCGGGCTTTCGCGTCACCCGCGACGCGGCCGGCATTCCCACGGCCTTCGTGGCCGAGGCGGGCAGCGGCGGCCCGGTAATCGGCATTCTGGGTGAATACGACGCCCTGTCGGGGCTGAGCCAGGAAAGTGGCGCCTTCGCCTGCCAGCCGTCGCCGGAAACGCCCAACGGCAACGGCCACGGCTGCGGCCACCATCTGCTGGGCACGGCCGCGCATTTCGCCGCGGTGGCGGTCAAGGAATTCCTGCAGGACAACGGCTTGCCCGGCACCATCCGCTTCTATGGCTGTCCGGCCGAAGAGGGCGGCTCGGGCAAGACCTTCATGGCGCGCGCCGGGCTGTTCGATGACCTGGATGCGGCGCTGACCTGGCACCCGGCCTCGCACACAGGCATTTTTCACCAGTCTTCCCTGGCCAATATCCAGGCCTATTTCCGCTTTCGCGGCGTGGCAGCGCATGCGGCCAACTCGCCGCATCTGGGCCGCAGCGCGCTGGACGCGGTGGAACTGATGAACGTGGGCGTGAACTACCTGCGCGAGCACATGGTGCCCGATGCGCGGGTGCATTACGCGGTGACCAACAGCGGCGGCATTTCGCCCAACGTGGTGCAGGCCCGCGCCGAGGTGCTGTACCTGGTGCGCGCGCCCATCAATTCGCAGGCGGCCGAGCTGTACGAGCGCGTCAAGAACGTGGCTCGCGGGGCGGCGCTGATGACCGGCTGCGAGCTGGAAATCGTGTTCGACAAGGCCTGCTCGAACTACATCCCCAATGGGGTGTTGAACGAGGTCATGTACGCCAATATGCAGGCGCTGCAGGGGCCGTCCTACACGGAAGGCGAACAGCAGGCCGCACGCCGGATGTGGGATGCGATTTCCCCCGACGATATCGACAATGCGGGCAAGAACCTGGGCGCGGTGCTGCGCAACCCGACGCCGCTGTTCAGCGGCGTGGCGCCCTTTGAGCCGGGCAAGACCGAGATCAGCTACGGTTCGACCGACGTCGGCGACGTCAGCTGGGTCACGCCCACGGCGCAGTGCTGGGGCGCCTGCTATGCCTACGGCACGCCGTTCCATTCGTGGCAGATGGTGGCGCAGGGCAAGCTGTCGCTGGCCCACAAGGGCATGGTGCACGCCGCGAAGATCATCGCTGCGACCGCCGCGGACCTGTACCGCCAGCCCGAGACGCTGGCGCGCGCCAAGCAAGAGCTGCTGGACATGCGCCGCGGCCAGCCTTACGTCTGCCCGATTCCGGCGGACGTGCTGCCGTCTTTCATGCGCAAGTAGGGCAGGACGGCGGCCCCGCCTGGGGCCGCCGGGGCTTTGGCCCCGTTTCCTGTCAGGCCGGCAGCGACGGCGCGTATTGCGCGTCGGAGTTGACCTTCTGGTGGAATTCGACCACCTTGCGCACGACTTTGCGGGGATCGTCTTCGATGATGAAAAGATCCAGGTCGTGCGCGCCGATCATGCCATTGGCCAGCACCTGGCCGCCCAGCCATTCGACCAGGCCCGACCAGTATTCGCTGCCCACCAGCACGATGGGCGCGGGCGGGACCTTGCCGGTCTGGATCAGCGTCAACGCTTCGAAGAGCTCGTCCAGGGTGCCGAAGCCGCCCGGCATCGCCACGTAGGCGAAGCTGTGCATGAAGAAGGTGGCTTTGCGCGAAAAGAAATATTCGAACGACAGGCTTATAGTCTGGTATTCGTTGTTGTGCGCTTCGTGCGGCAGGCTGATGTTCAGCCCGATGCTGGTGCCGCCGGTTTCGAAAGCGCCCTTGTTGGCCGCTTCCATGATGCCGGGGCCGCCGCCCGCGATGACCGCGAAACCCGCCTCGGCCAGGGCGGCCGAAATCGCGACGGTGGTTTCGTAGTGCGGCGAGTTGCGGCTGACGCGCGCACTGCCAAAGACGCTGACTGCGGGCCCGATATGGGCGAGCTTGTCTGCCGCCGTCCGTATCTCTGACATAATCAGCGGAATTTGCTTGTTGGCGGGCGTTTCCGCCGTCGTTGCCGCCGTATTTGCCGCAGTTGTTGCCATATCTGCCTTTGTAACCATGAAAAAAACCCTATTGCTGGTCGACGGTTCAAGCTACCTGTACCGCGCTTTCCACGCTATGCCTGATTTGCGCAACGCGCAAGGCGAACCCACCGGGGCGCTGTACGGCGTGGTCAATATGCTGCGCAAGCTGGTAGCCGACTATAAGGCAGAGTATGCCGCATGTATTTTCGACGCGCGCGGCAAGACCTTCCGCGACGATCTGTACCCGGAATACAAGTCGCATCGCCCGCCCATGCCCGAAGACCTGGCGGCCCAGATCGAACCCATCCACCGCGCCGTGCGCGCGCTGGGCTGGCCGGTGCTGGCCATCGAAGGCGTCGAAGCCGACGACGTGATCGGCACGCTGGCCTGCCGCGCTGCCGAGCGCGACGTGCACACCATCGTGTCCACCGGCGACAAGGACCTGGCGCAGCTGGTCAACAGCCACGTCACGCTGGTCAACACCATGAGCGGCGAAGTGCTGGACGAAGCCGGCGTGGTCAACAAGTTCGGCGTGCCGCCGGACCGTATCGTGGACTACCTGATGCTGGTCGGCGACACGGTCGACAACGTGCCGGGCGTGACCAAGGTGGGCCCCAAGACGGCCGCCAAATGGATCTCGGAATTCGGCTCGATCGACAAGCTGGTCGAAGGCGCCGAGGGCATCAAGGGCGTGGCGGGCAGCAACCTGCGCGAAGCCATTCCCAATTTCCCGCTGACGCGCGAGCTGCTCACCGTGAAATGCGATTGCGACCTGACCGGCCACGTGGACAGTGTCGACGACCTGACGCCGCGCGGCCGCGATGAAGCGACGTTGACCGAACTCTACGAACGCTATGGTTTCCGCACCTGGCTGCGCGACCTGACCGGCGATGCCGAGCGCGTGCCGGCGGGCGACGCCCGCGTGGCGGTCGAAGTGCCGGTCGCCCCCACGGAACTGGACTACCAGATCATTGCCGACTGGCCCGCGTTCGATGCCTGGCTGGAAAAGCTGCAATCCGCCGAGCTGGTGGCGCTGGACACCGAGACCACCTCGCTGGACGAGATGCAGGCCAGGCTGGTGGGCCTGTCGATGTCGGTGGCGCCGGGCGTGGCCTGCTACATCCCGGTGGCGCACCGCGGCCCGGACAACGCCACGCAATTGCCCAAGGCCGAAGTACTGGAACGCCTGCGCCCCTGGCTGCAGGACGCTTCGCGCGCCAAGCTGCTGCACCATGCCAAGTACGACGCACACGTATTCGCCAACGAAGGCATCCGCCTGGCCGGCATCACCGACGACACGATGCTGCAGGCCTACGTGCTGGAATCGCATAACCGGGTCGGCCTGAACGACCTGGCGCAGCGTTACCTGGGCCGCAGCGGCGTGTCGTACGAAGACCTGTGCGGCAAGGGCGCCAAGCAGATCGGCTTTGACGAAGTGGCGGTGGACAAGGCCGGCCACTATGCGGCGGAAGACGCCGACTTCACGTTGCAACTGCACCAGGTGCTGCGCCCGCAGGTGGCCGCCGATGCCGGGCTGGAACGCATCTACCTGCTGGAAATGCAGGTGTCCGCCGTGCTGACCACCATCGAGCGCAACGGCGTCAAGGTGGACGCGGCCGAGCTGGGCCGCCAGAGCCACAAGCTGGGCCAGGAAATGCTGCAGCTCGAGCAAAAGGCCTACGAGCTGGCCGGGCAGCCGTTCAACCTGAATTCGCCCAAGCAACTGGGCGAGATCCTGTTCGGCCGCATGCAGTTGCCGGTGGTGCGCAAGACCGCGGGCGGCGCGCCGTCCACCGACGAGGAAGTGCTGAGCAAGCTGGCGCAGGACTACCCGCTGCCGCAGGTGCTGCTGGAATACCGCGGGCTGTCCAAGCTGAAGTCCACCTACACGGACAAGCTGCCGCGCATGATCAACCCCGATACGGGCCGCGTGCACACGCGCTATTCGCAGGCCGCGGTGATCACCGGCCGCCTGGCCTCGTCCGATCCCAACCTGCAGAACATTCCCGTGCGCACCGAAGCCGGACGCCGGGTGCGCGAGGCCTTCATCGCCGAGCAAGGCCTGCTGCTGTCGGCCGACTATTCGCAGATCGAGCTGCGCATCATGGCGCACGTGTCGGACGACGCCAACCTGCAACGTGCGTTTGCGGCGGGCGAAGACATCCACCGCGCCACCGCTTCGGAAGTGTTCGGCGTGTCATTGCAGGACGTCTCGTCCGAGCAGCGCCGCGCGGCCAAGGCCATCAACTTCGGCCTGATCTACGGCATGGGGGTGTTCGGCCTGGCGTCCAACCTGGGCATCACGCGCGATGCCGCGCAGGCCTACATCGACCGTTACTTCGCCCGCTATCCCGGCGTGGCGATGTATATGGAAAACACCCGCCGCGTGGCCCGCGAACAGGGCTACGTGGAAACCGTGTTCGGACGCCGCCTGCAGTTGCCGGAGATCCGGGGCGCCTCCGGGCCGCGCCGCCAGGGCGCCGAGCGTGCGGCGATCAACGCGCCCATGCAGGGCACCGCGGCCGACCTGATCAAGATGGCCATGGTGGCGGTGCAGGACTGGCTGGAAGCCGAAAAGCTGCAGACGCGCATGATCATGCAGGTGCACGATGAACTGGTGCTGGAAGCGCCGGACGCGGAACTGGAACTGGTCAAGGAAGCGCTGCCGCGCCTGATGTGCAATGTGGCCGAGCTGCGCGTGCCGCTGGTGGCCGAAGTGGGCGTAGGCAAGAACTGGGAACAGGCGCACTGAGCGCGGGGCCGCCGAGGGCGGCCCATTTCCGCTTTTGCGGTTGCAACAATATAATGTTGCGCTTCCCCCGCCAATAAACCGTCCCCCAAATGTTGCTGCTCTGGGTCCTGCTTGCTACCGTCACCGGTGGCCTCATTGCCGTCCTTGTCGCCAGCTGGCTGGCCTACAAGGTGTTCGCCCAATACCTGCACCACATGGTGAGCCTGTCGGTGGGCGTGCTGCTGTCGGTGGCGCTGCTGCACCTGTTGCCCGAGGCGTTCGAGGGCGCGGTGGGCGACGCCCACGTGCTGTTCGGGCTGATGCTGGCGTCGCTGATCGGTTTCTTCGTGCTGGAAAAGATCGCGCTGCTGCGCCACAGCCATCATCACGAAGGCGATGGGCACCATCACCATTCGGGCCACGACCGCCACGAGGCGGGCCGCGGCGGGGTGCTGATCCTGATCGGCAGTTCGCTGCACAACCTGTGCGACGGGGTGCTGGTGGCGGCGGCCTTCCTGACCGATCCGCTCTTGGGCGTGCTGACGGCGGCCTCGATCATCGTGCACGAAGTGCCGCACAAGCTGGGCGATTTTGTCGTGTTGCTGAACGCGGGCCTGGCGCGCCGCCGGGCGTTTGCGCTGATCCTCTTCACCAGCTTGTGTTCAGCCGTGGGCGGCATAATAGGCTACTTCGTGCTGCAGCAAGCGCAGGGCTGGGTGCCGTACGTATTGGTGGTTGCCGCCAGCAGCTTCCTCTACA
This sequence comes from Achromobacter deleyi, assembly GCF_902859705.1. Classification (GTDB taxonomy): domain Bacteria; phylum Pseudomonadota; class Gammaproteobacteria; order Burkholderiales; family Burkholderiaceae_B; genus Achromobacter; species Achromobacter deleyi. The sequence continues at coordinate 18,028 of NZ_CADIJO010000038.1, forward strand.
TTTCGGTGGCCGACCTGATGCCGCAGATGCACGAACGGGTATCCCTGGCCGATGCGGTGCCGCAGCTGTTGCTGGTGGGCGTGGGCGTGGCGCTGATCTACAGCGTGACGACGCTGATGCACCACGGGCACGAGCACGAAACCGGAGCCGGCGCGGCGCGCACGGAGCACGTCCACACGCACTGAGGCGCGGCGTTCGCGATACCCGGCTTTGTCCTGATCCTGGCCGGTCGTGTCGCGCATGCCTAGTTGGCGAATCGCGGGACGCCGGTCCCGCGTTGATCCCTACACAGGAGTTCGCCATGAGTTTTTCCGCCGCCGCAGGCAACGTCGCCCCCACCGTGATCCACACGGATACGCAGGGGCTGGTCCACGGGGATTTCCAGCTGCCCGTGGCTGATGGAACCCTGGACGCCTACTACGCCGCCCCTGAGGGCAAGCAGAACCTGCCCGTGGTGCTGGTGGTGCAGGAAATCTTCGGGGTGCACGAGCACATCAAGGACGTCTGCCGCCGGGTCGCCAAGGCCGGCTACCTGGCCGTGGCCGCGAATCTGTACCAGCGCCAGGGCGATGCCTCTACCTATACCGATATTCCGAAGCTGATCGCCGAGATCGTGAGCAAGGTGTCCGACGAGCAGGTGTTCGCGGATCTGGACGCCAGCGTGGCCTGGGCCGCGCAGCACGGCGGCGACCCCAAGCGCGTGGCCGTGACGGGCTTTTGCTGGGGCGGGCGCCTGACGTGGATGTACGCGGCGCACAACCCGGATGTGAAGGTGGGTGTGGCCTGGTACGGGAAGTTGAGCACGGGTCACGGGCCATTGATCAAGCGCGTGGCGTTTGATGTGGTCAATGAACTGCATGCGCCGGTGTTGGGCTTGTATGGAGCCAAGGACGCCAGCATTCCGGTGTCGGATATCGAGATCATGAAGGGCAAGCTTGCCGGCGGCAATGAGAATGCCAGGCGGTCGGAGTTTGTGGTGTATCCGGACGCGGATCATGCGTTCATGGCGGATTATCGGGCGAATTATCAGGCTGCCGCTGCCGAGGATGGGTGGGGGCGGATGCTGGAGTGGTTCAAGCGGTACCTGTAAGGGAGTGGGTGTGTCGCTGCGCGCGACGGGCGCGGCCTTTTTTTGTGCTGTGGGGGCTTCTTCGTAGGCCGCCCGGCGCGGGTGGTGCACACGTGGCGCGCGCCAACGATTGCGGTCCGGAGCCTTCGCTCCGGACGTCCCCTTCGTCATCTTCGTCCAGGCCTTCGGCCTTCCCTTCAGATTCCCTCGGGCGCATCGACGGCGCGCGCCACGTGTGCACCACCCGCGCCGGGCTACGGTTATCGAGAAATGAGATGCTGCCAGGCCGAGGGAGGGGGGAGAGGTTTGCGTCGCCCGCCCAGACCGGCCGCGCGGGCGGCCGGCTCTGGGCATACACATCCTGCTACGTCGTGACGATGCACGCTGCGCGCTTGCGCGGCGTCGCTGCGCTCGCCTGAAATTGCTTGAACTGCCGGCTGTTGCCCTTCTGTGCAGCCAGAGAACCCTACCTATAGTGCGCAGCGACAGCGCCACGCAAAAATAGCCGCCCGGCCGCCCGAAGGCCGGGCAGCCCCCCCGGGGCCAGCAAGTGCTGTCGTGCGCGCGGCGAGGGAATCCAAGATAACGTCACGCAAAAATAGCCGCCCGGCCGCCCGGCCGCCCGAAGGCCGGGCAGCCCCCTCGGGGGGCAGCAAGCGCGAAGCGCGCCGCGTGGGGGCTCTAGTTCCCCGCTTCGCGTAGGCGGCTGGGGAGGAGTTCGCCGTGGCGGGCTAGCAGGGGGTAGGCGGCGGCGCCTACCAGGTGGGAGTTGATGCCCTTCATGTCGCGCAGGATGTCCAGGTAGAGGGCGCCGACTTCGGCGGCGTCTACCTGGCCGGCCTTGATCTTTTGCAGGTGCGTGTCGGCGGCCTGGGTTTCGATGGTGCGGAAACGGGCTTTTTCGCCTGCCAGGGCGCGGGCCTGGCGCAGGTCGTCGTTGACGAAGAGGGCGGCGGCCTGGCGTTGGTTGGCGATCAGTTCGCCCAGCGTGTCGTCCAGGCTGGCGCGTTGTTCGGGCGAGAAGGTCCAGCCTTGCTTGCGCAGCTTGGCGATGTGGCTGAGCAGGCCGTGGTGGGCGATGTCGCCAGCGTGGCCGATGTTGCTGGTGAAGGCCAGGATGTCGTCCATGCGTTGCAGGTCGTCGCGCGTCATGTTTTCCTGGTCCAGGGTGGCCAGGTAGGTGGTGATGGCGTTTTCGAGCTTGTCCAGCGCGGCGTCGAGCTGGCGGGCCTGGACCATGCGGTGGCGGTTGTCGCGCTTGAAGCCGGCGCGGGCGTACAGCAGCAGGGTCTGCAGCATGTCGGCCATGCGCAGGGCTTCGCGGGCGGCGTTGCCCAGGGCGACGGCGGGCACGTCGTGGGCCCATTCGTCCAGGTATTGGGGGCGGGACGGGTCGTTGGGGTCGGTGCGCTTGGGCAGCCAGCGGGTGAGCAGCGCGGCGTAGGGGGCCAACAGCGGCAGGAACACCACGGCGATGACGGCGTTGAAAAGGGTGTGGAAGTTGGCCACGGCGCGAGCCGGGTCGCTGGACAGGTCGCTCATCAGCGGTTGCAGCCAGGGCAGCAGCACCAGGCCGGCCAGGACGCCCAGCACGCGGGTCAGCAGGTTGCCCAGGGGCAGGCGGCGGGCGGCGGGATCGTCGCCAGTGACGCCCTCGATCATGGGGTTGATGGCGGTGCCCAGGTTGGCGCCCAGCACCAGGGCAAAGGCGACGTGGGGGGCGACCATGTGGTGGCTGGCCAGCGACATGACCAGCACCACCACGGCGACGCTGGAGTGGGCCGCCCAGGTGAAGGCGGCCGATAGCAGCACGGCGGCGACGGGCTGGGTGGCCAGGGCGTCCAGGATCATGCCCAGCATGGGGGCGGTCTGGAAGGGTTCGAACAGTTCGACCAGCTGGTGCAGCGACAGCAGCAAGAGGCCCAGGCCGATGAAGACGCGGCCCAGGTCGCGGGTGCGGCCCGGGGGATAGCGGCGGAACATCCAGACGCCGGCCAGGATCAGGATGGGGGCCAGCGAGGTCAGGTCGAACGACAGCAGCTGGACGATCAGCGTGGTGCCGACGTTGGCGCCCAGCATGGCGGCCAGCGCGGGGACCAGGCCGACGACGCCGCCAGCGGCGAAGCCGGTGATCATCAGGCCGGTGGCGGTGCTGCTCTGAAGGGCGGCGGTGATGCCCAGGCCGGCGGCGAAGGCCCGCAGGCGGGTGCCCAGGGCGCGGCCCAGTGCGGCGCCGAGGGCGGCGCCAAAGGCGCGCTGTACGCCTGTCTGGACCATGTGCACGCCCCAAAGCAGCAGGGCGACGTAGCCGGCGAAGTCAAGCAGGGTAATAAGTCCGGACATCCTGGAGTCGTTCCATTCTTTTTATGACAAGAAATAATTCTGTAATGATCGCATGCCAGGGCGGGCGGGGAAACCCGTCCCTGCAATACAGCATACGCCCCGCAGGGCTTTGCTGCGCGCGGCCGGGGCTTGCGCGTATCATTGCCGGATCATTCGTGGATGCATGGGAGTTCTGGTGGCCGTTTCCGTATTCGATCTGTTCAAAATAGGCATTGGCCCGTCCAGTTCCCATACGGTCGGCCCGATGCGGGCGGCCTTGCTGTTCGCGCAGGGCCTGGAACGCGACGGCCTGTTGCCGCAGGTGGCCAACGTGCGCGCCGAGCTTTACGGCTCGCTGGGCGCTACCGGCAAGGGCCACGGCACCGACAAGGGCGTGCTGCTGGGCCTGATGGGCGAGGCCCCTGACACGGTCGACCCGGCGGCCATCGCCGGCATGATCGCGTCGGTGCGCGCCAGCCGCCAATTGCCGCTGCTGGGCCACTATCCGGTACCGTTCGTGGAAAAGGAACACATGATGTTCTACCGCCGCGAAGCCATGGCCGAGCATCCCAACGGCATGAAATTCCATGCCTTCGACGCCAAGGGCGAATCGCTGCGCGAGGCCCGCTACCTGTCGGTGGGGGGCGGTTTCGTGGTGACGGCGGGGGCGTCCAACAGCCAGGTCATCGCGGCGCACGACCAACTGCCGTATCCGTTTCGCACGGGCCGCGAACTGCTGACCATGTGCCGCGAAAGCGGCCTGTCCGTGGCGCAGCTGATGATGCAGAACGAACTCACCTGGCGCGATGCCGGCGAGATCTCGGGCGGCCTGGACCGCATCTGGCAAGTCATGCAGGACTGTGTCTCGCGCGGCTGTGGCATCAACTACCCCGAGGCGGACGGCGAATTGCCCGGTCCGCTGCGGGTGCGCCGCCGCGCCCCCGAGCTGTACCGCAACCTGACCCAGCGGGCCGAGCGCACGCTGTCCGACCCGCTGTCGGTGATGGATTGGGTCAATCTGTACGCCATGGCGGTCAACGAGGAAAACGCAGCCGGCGGCCGGGTGGTCACGGCGCCCACCAACGGCGCGGCGGGCATCATCCCGGCGGTGCTGCACTATTACGATCGCTTTGTCCCTGGTTCCAACCGCGAAGGCGTGCGCGATTTCCTGCTGACCGCGGCGGCCGTGGGCCTGCTGTACAAGTACAACGCCTCGCTGTCGGGCGCCGAGGTCGGCTGCCAGGGCGAAGTCGGCGTAGCGTGTTCGATGGCGGCGGGCGGCCTGGCTGCCGCGCTGGGCGGCTCGGTCGAGCAGGTCGAGAACGCGGCCGAGATCGGCATGGAACACAACCTGGGCCTGACCTGCGACCCGGTTGGCGGCCTGGTGCAGATTCCCTGTATCGAGCGCAACGCCATGGCGTCCATCAAGGCGGTCAACGCGGCCCGCATGGCGCTGCGCGGCGACGGCCAGCACTATGTGTCGCTGGATTCGGTCATCAAGACCATGCGCGAAACCGGCGCCGACATGAAGACCAAGTACAAGGAAACGGCGCGCGGCGGCCTGGCGGTGAACATCGTCGAGTGCTGACGCACGGCGCAGCCCAAGAAAAAGCCCCTTGAGCGATCAAGGGGCTTTTTTTCTGCCGGGCAGTGGGCGCCACGCAGGCGCCGTGGCGCAGGGATCAGATCACGCGGGCGTTCTGCAGGGCGGCGATGCGGGCCGGGATGGGCGGGTGCGAGGCGAACATGGCCGCCAGGCCGCCCTTGCCGGTGATGCCGGAGGCTTCGAACGACTTGGGCAGTTCGCCCGGCTCCAGGCCGCCCAGGCGGGCCAGGGCGCGCATCATGGGTTCGCGGGCGCCCATCAGGTGGGCCGAGCCGGCGTCGGCGCGGTATTCGCGCTGGCGCGAGAACCAGGCCACGATGATCGAGGCCAGGATGCCGAAAATGATCTCACAGACCAGCACCGTGACGTAGTAGCCCGGGCCGATGCCGCGTTCGTTCTTGAACACGACGCGGTCGATGAAGTAGCCGACGACGCGGGCCAGGAACACGACGAAGGTGTTCACCACGCCCTGGATCAGGGTCAGGGTGACCATGTCGCCGTTGGCGATGTGGGCCACTTCGTGGGCCAGCACGGCGGCGACTTCTTCTTCGCTCATGCTTTCGAGCAGGCCGGTGGACACGGCGACCAGCGAGTCGTTCTTGAAGGCGCCGGTGGCGAACGCGTTGGGCGCGCCGTCGTAGATGGCGACTTCGGGGCGGCCGATGCCGGCACGGTCGGCCAGTTGGTGAACGGTATCGAGCAGCCAGGCTTCGCGCTGGCTGCGCGGCGCGTTCGGATCCAGCACCTGGGCGCCGGTGCTCCATTTGGCCATGGGCTTGCTGATCAGGAGCGAGATGATCGCGCCGGTGAAGCCGACCACCACCGAGAAGATCAGGAGGGCGTTGAGATTCAGGCCGTTGGCCGTGATGTAGCGGTCTACGCCCAGGATGCGTAGCGTGGCCGACAGCACGAGCATGACGGCCAGGTTGGTGATGACGAACAGGACAATGCGTTTCATGTTTTTTTGTTCCTCTGCGAGCGGGAAATACCCCGGCTTTGACTGTGCGGCGCCGCGCCAGTTCCCCGACTGGCGGCGCTGCGTCCGGTGACGGAGAGTATAGTATCGCTTTCCCTTATTCCCCCTCACTTTCACCTGAGCGCAATCCCCCCATGCAGGCACTTTGGATGTTGCTGGCGTCCGCCATGTTCGCCGTCATGGGCTCGTTCGTGAAACTGGGCACCGAGCACGGCGCGTCGCTGCCGCAGGTGGTGTTGTTCCGCGGCTTGCCTTCGGTCATTTTGCTGCTGCTCTGGGCCCGCGCCGGCCGCCAATCCATCATTCCCACCAGCTGGAAGCTGCACATCTGGCGCAACCTGTCCGGCGTCACCTCGATGTGGCTGGGCTTTTTCGCCATTGCCCACCTGCCGCTGGCCACCGCCACCAGCCTGAACTACACGGCGCCGCTGTTCATCGCCTGTTGGATGCTGGGGTGGGGCGGGGCGCAGCGCGATCCGGTGCGCATTGCCGCCGTGGCGCTGGGATTCCTGGGCGTGATCGCCGTGCTGCGTCCCAGCATCAACGAAGACCAGTGGCTGGCTGCGCTGCTGGGCCTGGGCGCGGGCGCCATGTCCGCCATCGCCATGATGCAGATTCGCCAACTGGGCCGCATCGGTGAACCCGAATGGCGCACCGTCCTATTCTTCTCGGTGGCCGTCTGCGTCTCCAGCTTCGCCGGCCTGGGCTTCGAGGGCTGGGGCCACGCCGACTGGACGGGCTATGCGTCCCTCATGGGGGTGGGCGTGGCGGGCCTGTTCGGCCAGTTGGCCATGACCCGCGCATTCGGCATGGGGTCGGCGCTGCTGACCGCTGCCCTGCAATACAGCACGATTATCTTCGCGGCCTTGATCGGCATGGGTTTCTGGGGCGACACCCTGGATGGCCTGGCGTGGGCCGGCATGGGCCTGATCATTTCGGCGGGCCTGCTGTCGGTCTGGCGCACCATGCGCGACCCCAAGCCGGCCTGATGCCGCGAATCCGAAGAAGCGAAAGGAGCCTGCCTGATGACGACGACCCTGATTTCCGCAGCCGACCTGGCCGCGCGCCTTGGCGCCGCGGACGTGCGCGTGTTCGACGTGCGCCACGACCTGACCAATCACGCCGCCGGCCGCGAAGCCTATGCCGCCGGTCACATTCCCGGCGCCCGCTACCTGGACCACGAAACCGAGCTGGCGGCGACGCGCACCGGCAAGAACGGCCGCCATCCGCTGCCTGACCGCGCCGAATTCGGTGCACTGATGGCCGCGCACGGCGTGACGCCCCAGACCCTGGTGGTGGCCTACGACGCCAGCGGCGGCATGTACGCCGCCCATCTGTGGTGGATGCTGCGCTGGCTGGGCCACGACCAGGTCGCGGTGCTGGACGGCGGCTGGCAGGCCTGGGTGGCCGCGGGCCTGCCCACCGCCACCGAACCCGCGTCCCCCGTGCAGCCGGGCGCACCCGTGGCTCCGGGTGCGCCGCTGGTGGGCAGCGTGGACGCGAAAGCCGTGCTGGACAACATTGCCCAGCCCGCCTTCACGGTGATCGATGCGCGCGCGGCCAACCGCTACCGCGGCGAGGTCGAGCCCATGGACCCGGTGGCCGGCCACATCCCTGGCGCCTTGAACCGGCCGAACGGCCAGAACCTGCAAGCCGACGGCCGTTTCAAGGACGCGGCCGTGCTGCGCGAGGAATTCACGGCCTTGCTGGACGGCCGCGATCCCAAGGCCATCGTGCACCAGTGCGGCTCGGGCATCACCGCCTGCCACAACCTGCTGTCGATGGAAATCGCCGGCCTGTCCGGTTCGCGCCTGTACCCGGGGTCCTGGAGCGAATGGTGCAGCGATCCGTCCCGGCCGGTGGCCAAGGGCGAATAAGCGCCTTTCGTCTTACCAGACCGCCGCCAGCTTGACCCGGCCCGAGACGCTTTCGGCGATCTCCAGGAAGTGGTCCAGCGGCGGCGTGGCCAGGCCCGGCACTTTGGCCATGTCGTCCCAGCGCCTCAGCCGAATCGCATCCGGCGCGCCCGGCATGCTGGCGAAATCCACCGCCTGGCCCGCATCGAAGCTGCCCCCCTGTAGCGCCAGGCTGCGCTTCGAATCCTGCGAAAGCGACGCTTCATACTGCGGCTCCACGTAGCAGAGGTAGCGTTTGGCCTCCACGTGCAGCCGGATCGGGTCGAGCACGGCCGAACTGAACAGCCCGCGCAGGAACGGCAGCACGAAATACTGATGCTTGTCGTCGACGCCGCGCAGGGTGGGGGTGCCCGGGTGATCGGCGATCAGGTGGCCCAGGTCATGCAACAGGCAGGCCGTGATCAGCGGCGCGTTGGCGCCGTTGCGCTCGGCCAGCGCCGCGGTCTGCAGCGCGTGCCGCAGATGGCTGACGGATTCGCCATGATAGGAACGGTGCCCGCGTTCCAGGAAAAGCTGTTCGATGTCCTGCAAGGTCAAGGCCATGTTTGTCTCCTAGTGGCCGCAAGGGGAAGAGGCGGGCAGTGATCCTTGGATCAGCCGGCTGCCGGCGCCATCTCCAGAAAGCGCGCGATAAGCTGCACCGGTTGGCGCTCGCGCAGGCAGTACAGGTATTCATGCATCACGATGTCCGCGCCCTGGATGTCCAGCGCGACCAGATCGGGATGGGACGGAATTTCGCGCGACGGGATCAGGCTGATGCCCAGTTCGCACAGGATCGCCTGGCGGATCGATTCGCGGCTGCCGATCTCCAGCGTGCGCTTGACGCTGACGCCGGCGGCCTGCAGGGCGTCTTCCGTCAATTGGCGGGTCATCGAACCGGGCTCGCGCAGCAGCAGCGCGTGGTCGGCCAGGTCCGCCAGCGCCACCTGGCCGCGTCGGGCCAGCGGGTGGTCGCGGTGGGTGACCACGCGGATCGGGTCCGCCGCAATCAAGCGGCGATACAGATGCTTGTCATCCATCAGAAATGACGACGTGGCAATCTCGATGCGATAGTCATGCAGCGCCTGCAGCATGCTTTGCGAATTGCCGATGGTCACCGTCAGGTCGATGCCCGGGTAGCGCTGGTTGTAGCGCCGCACGGTATCCATGATGTAGAAGGGGCCGGTGGCGCCGACTCGCAGATTGCCTTCGCGCAGGTCGCTGGCGTCGCGCAGCCGGAAATCGATCTCGGTTTCCTGCTGCACCAGCTTTTCCACCATGGGCATCAGGCTGTGGCCGGCGTCCGACAGGCGCATGCCGCGGCCCTGGCGGTGGAACAGTTCGACGCCATAGCGCGATTCCAACTGGCGCAGTTGCCCCGTCACCGTGGGTTGGCTCACGCCCAGCTGGGCGGCGGCCTTGGTGACGGTGCCGCAGCGAGCCACGGCATAGAAGGATTTCAGTTCGGCGACGAGCACGGTGTTCTGGGGCCTGGTAATGGACGCAATGCGCAAGACCGCCAGTACACCAAAATAATTTGATGTTTTTATTACTGCATTTGCGCGAAGTGTCATAAACACTCAATACGCCGCTTCCATACTGCCTTCGTTCCCAGACCGGAGGCACCATGCCCCTACAGCCCCAACGCGATACAGACACTACTCCGACGGGCGCTTCGCCCCAGAGCGGAGCGCAGCGCGGGGGCTTTCTGTCGGTCAGCAACCTGGTCAAGCGGTTCGGCGCCCACACGGCGCTGTCTGATGTGTCCCTGGATATCCGGGCGGGCGAGCTGGTGTGCCTGCTGGGGCCGTCCGGCTGCGGCAAGACCACCTTGCTGCGCGCCATCGCCGGGCTGGAACGCCAGGACAGCGGCAAGATCCTGCTGTCCGGCCGCGATATTTCCCATGCCGAGCCGCAAGAGCGCGACTACGGCATCCTGTTCCAGTCGTACGCGCTGTTTCCCAACCTGACCGTGGCCCAGAACGTGGCCTACGGCCTGAGCGGCAAGCGCGCCCACCGCAAGCACGTGGCCGACCGGGTCGAGGAAATGCTGACGCTGGTCGGCCTGGCCGGCGCGTCCAATAAGTATCCGGGGCAGATCTCCGGCGGCCAGCAGCAGCGCGTGGCGCTGGCCCGCGCGCTGGCCCCGTCGCCGTCGCTGTTGCTGCTGGACGAACCGATGTCGGCGCTGGACGCCCGGGTGCGCGAGCACCTGCGCATCGAATTGCGCGCCCTGCAAAAGCGCCTGTCGATCACCACGCTGATGGTGACGCACGACCAGGAAGAGGCCATGGTGATGGCCGACCGCATCGCGGTCATGAATGGCGGCGTCATCGAGCAGTTCGGCACGCCGCGCGAACTGTATCGCCAGCCAGGTTCGGCCTTCATCGCCGATTTCGTCGGCGAGGCCAACTGGCTGCCGTTCGAACGCATCGACGCCCACCGTGCCCGGGTCGGCCGCCAGGAACTGGCGGTGGACGAGGCGCTGGAGCGCAACGTCGGCAAGCTGTTCGTGCGCCCCGAAGCGGTGCGCGTGAGCGTGGCGCGCCCCGAAGAACCCAACACCATGCTGGCCGACGTGCTGGACGGCGTGTTCCTGGGCCGCGGCTACCGCTTGGCGCTGCGCCTGGAAGGCGTGCCCGGCGCCACGGTGCATTCGATCGTATCCCCCGAAACCGGAGACGCCTTGCTGGGCCCTCACGCTGCCAGCCGTTGCTGGGTGGAGCTGCCGCGCCATGCGATTCGCGCCTACGCTTGATTCCGCCGTGCCCGCCAGCGCCCCCGCCGTGCCCGCGCCCGCCGCCGCCCCCGCTGTTCCTGCTGCTTTGGCCGCCGCCTCGCCGCTGGGCCGCCGGCCCCTGCCGGGCTGGATCGGCCGGTTGGGCCTGACGCTGGGGCAGGCCGCCCTGGCGCTGTTCCTGCTTTTGTTCCTGGCGTTGCCGCTGGCGGCCATCCTGGTCAAGTCCGTCACCGACGGCAATGGCGATTGGGCCGGCCTGTCGGTGGTGTTGGGCATCATCGGCGCCGATGGCTTTCTCGCCATGGTCGGGCGCAGCCTGACCGTGGGCGCGGTCACCATGATGCTGGTGGTGCCGTGCGCCTACGCCTTTGCCTATGCGCTGACCCGCAGCCGCATTCCCGGCAAGGGCCTCTTGCGCACCATCGCGTTGCTGCCGCTGCTGGCGCCGTCGCTGCTGCCCGGCATTGCGCTGGTGTACCTGCTGGGCAACCAGGGCCTGCTCAAGGGCCTGTTCGGCGGGGCCACCATCTATGGCTTCTGGGGCATCGTGGCGGGCGAGGTCTTCTACACCTTTCCGCACGCCCTGATGATTTTGCTGACGGGCCTGACGCTGGCCGACGGCCGCCTGTACGACGCGGCGCGCGCCATGGGCGCGGGTTCGCTGCGCACCTTCATGACGGTCACGCTGCCCGGCACGCGCTATGCCGTGTTCTCGGCCTGCTGCGTGGTGTTCACGCTGACCGTCACCGACTTCGGCGTGCCCAAGGTAGTGGGCGGCGACTACAACGTGCTGGCGATGGAAGCCTACAAGGCCGTGGTCGGCCAGTTGAACTTCCCCAAGGGCGCCGCCATCGGCATCCTGCTGCTGTTGCCCGCGGTGCTGACCTTCGTGCTGGACCGCCGCCTGCGTGCCCGCCAGGGCGCCCAGATGAGTGGCCGCGCCCAGCCCTACGCGGCCGGCGTCAACCGTCGGCGCGATGCGGCCTTCCTGCTGCTGGCCGGCGTCATGGCGGGTTTCCTGCTGCTGATCATCGGCGTGGCCGTGTGGGCCTCGTTCGTGAAGATGTGGCCCTACAACCTGTCGATGTCACTGCGTTCGTACGACTTCGACAACATGGACGGCGGCGGCTGGCTGGCCTGGCGCAACAGTCTGGAACTGGCGTTCTGCACGGCCGTGCTGGGCACCGTGGTGGTGTTCCTGGGCGCCTGGATGATGGAAAAGGTGCCGGCCCGCGGCGCAGTGGCGCGCGGCCTGCGCGGCACCGTCGGCATGCTGGCGCTGATGCCGATGGCCGTGCCGGGCCTGGTGCTGGGCCTGGGCTACATCTTCTTCTTCAACAGCCCCGCCAATCCGCTGAACCTGCTGTACGGCACGATGCCGCTGCTGGTGCTGTGCACGGTGGTGCACTTCTATACCAGCGCCCACCTCACGGCCGCGACCGCGCTGAACGCGCTGGACCCGGAATTCGAAGCCGCGTCCGCCTCGTTGAAAGTGCCGCGCCTGACCACGTTCGTCCGCGTGACGCTGCCGATGTGCCTGCCCGCCGCGCTGGATGTGGCGCGCTACCTGTTCGTGTCCGCCATGACGACCGTGTCGGCCGTGGTGTTCCTGTACAGCCCGAACACGGTGCTGGCCGCCGTCGCGGTGCTGAACATGGACGACGCCGGCTTCATCGGCCCGGCCGCCGCCATGTGCACCGTGATCATGGCCAGCTCGGCGGTCGCGGCGCTGGCGTTGCACCTGGCCAGCCGTGCCCTGGTGGCGCGCAGCCAGGCCTGGCGCCGTCCCGCCGCCCTTTGATTGCCTATTTCTGAAGGAAGACCCTCATGACTGTTTCGCCCTTGCCCGTCCGCCTGGAAGCGGTGATTTTCGACTGGGCCGGCACGCTGGTGGACTTCGGTTCTTTCGCGCCCACCAAAGTGTTCGTCGATGCCTTTGCGCAGTTCAGCATGGACGTGACGCTGGAGCAGGCCCGCGGGCCGATGGGCGTGGGCAAGTGGGACCACATCCGCGCCCTGTGCGACGAGCCCGTCATCGCCCAGCAGTATCAGGCCCAGTTCGGCCGCCTGCCGACCGATGACGACGTGACCGCCATCTACGAGCGCTTCCTGCCGATGCAGCTGGACAAGGTGGCTCAGTATTCGGCCGCCATCCCTGGCGCGGCCGAGCTGCTGCGCGCGCTGCGCCAGCGCGGCCTGAAGATCGGTTCGTGCTCGGGCTACCCCGCCAGCGTGATGCGCCGCGTGGTGGAACGCGCCGCGGGCGAAGGCCTGGAACCCGATTGCATCGTGGCCAGCGACGACGTGCCACGCGCCCGCCCGGCGCCCGCCATGGCGCTCAAGAACGTGGTGGAACTGGCCCTGTCCGACGTGGCTGGCTGCATCAAGGTCGACGACACCGCCCCCGGCATCGAAGAGGGCCGCCGCGCCGGTATGTGGACCGTCGGCCTGCTGCTGTCCGGCAATGCCGCCGGCCTGACGCTGGATGAATACCTGAGCCTGGATGACGCCGGCCGCCAGCAGGCGCGCGAGCGCGCCAGCCAGGAACTGGCGCCTGCCGCCCCCCATTACCTGATCGACACCGTGGCGGACCTGCCCGGCGTCATCGCCGATATCGAGACCCGCCTGGCGGCGGGGCAGCGTCCCTGAGGCCGCCGCCGAACGACCGTTGAACCCTTTTTCGCACTGCACCGCGGCTGGCATCGGCCCGCCGTGGCGACCCGACTCACGCTTTTTTCCGCTCACCCACGGAGTTTCCTCATGAATCGCTTCAAGCTGCTTGCACTGGCCGCCGCCCTGATGGGCACGATGGGCGCCGCTTCCGCCGAAACCTCGCTGACCGTCTACACGGCGCTGGAAGCGGACCAGATCAAGGTCTACCAGGCCGCCTTCGAAAAGGCCAATCCCGACATCAAGATCCAGTGGGTCCGTGATTCCACCGGCATCATCACTGCCAAGCTGCTGGCCGAGAAGAACAACCCCAAGGCCGACGTGATCTGGGGCCTGGCCGGCACCTCGCTGGGCCTGATGGACAAGGAAGGCATGCTGCAGCCCTACGCCCCCAAGGGCCTGGACCAGATCGCCGCCAACATGCGTGATGCCAAGGCCGAGCCCACCTGGGTCGGCATGGACGGCTTTGCCGCCGCCATCTGCTTCAACACCGTCGAAGCCGAAAAGCAGAAGCTGCCCAAGCCCACCTCGTGGGAAGACCTGACCAAGCCGGTCTACGCCGGCAAGATCGTCATGCCGAACCCGGCCTCGTCGGGCACGGGCTTCCTGGACGTCAGCGCCTGGCTGCAGATCTTCGGTGAAGAGAAGGGCTGGGCCTACATGGACGCCCTGCACAAGAACATCGGTTCGTACACGCACTCGGGTTCGAAGCCTTGCAACATGGCTGCCGCCGGCGAGTTCCCGATCGGCGTCTCGTTCGATTACCGCGCCGCCAAGCTGAAGGCCGACGGCGCTCCGGTCGAAGCCGTGTTCCCGTCGGAAGGCCTGGGCTGGGAAGTCGAAGCCACCGCCATCGTCAAGGGCACCAAGAACCTGGAAGCCGCGCGCAAGCTGGCTGACTTCTCGGCCAGCCGCGAAGCCAACGAGCTGTACAAGGCCAACTTCGCCGTGCTCGCGATTCCCTCGATCGCCACGTCCAACCCCAACCTGCCGGCCGATCTGACCAAGCGCATGATCAAGAACGACTTCGTCTGGGCTGCCACCAACCGCGAACGCATCATCGCCGAGTGGACCCGCCGCTACGACGGCAAGTCCGAGCCCAAGAAGAAGTAAGCCTTCGGGCCGCAAGCCGGGAAGCGCCCGCGGGCGCTTCCCCCGCCAGTCTTCTCGCATTGCTATTCAGATGAAAAAATTCGACGTAATCGTGGTCGGCGCGGGCATGCTCGGCATCGCGCACGCCTGGGCGGCCGCCAAGCGCGGCCTGTCCGTGGCCGTGATCGAGCGCAGCCGCCAGGCGCATGGCGCCACCATCCGCAACTTCGGCCAGGTCATCGTTACCGGCCAGGCGCCGGGCATGATGCTGTCGCATGCCCAGCAGGCGCGCGAGCTGTGGCTGGAACTGGCCGACAAGGCGCAGTTCCATGTTCGCGCCAACGGCGCGCTGGTGCTGGCGCGCAATGCCGACGAGGCCGAGGTGCTGGACGAATTCGCCCAGACCCGCCTGCGCCAGGAAGGCTATCGCGCCGAACTGCTGTCGGGCCGCGAAGTGGCCAAGCTGTACGACGGCCAGTTGGCGCATCACTGCGCCGCGCTGCATGGCCAGGACGACCTGCAGATCTATTCGCGTGAAGCGCTGCCCGCGATCACCCGCTACCTGGCCGAATCGCTGGGCGTGCAATTCATCACCGGCACGCTGGCGCGCGCCGTCGAGCAGGGGCAGGTCGCGACCACCGCGGGCGACTTCGCGGGCTCGCACGTGTTCGTCTGCCCGGGCCACGACTACCTGACGCTGCTGCCCGAGCACTTTGCGCCGCTGAACCTGGAAGTGACGCGCCTGCAGATGTTGCGCGCCGCCTTCGAGACGCGTCCCATGGCGCTGGACCGGCCGCTGCTGACGGGCCTGTCCTGCGTGCACTACGGCGCGTTTTCCGACCTGCCGTCGGCGCTGGCGCTGCGCGACGTGATCCAGGCGCGCAGCCCCATGCTGCTGGAAAACGGCATCCACCTGCTGATCAGCCCCACGCCGCATGGCGAGCTGATCATCGGCGATTCGCATCGCTATGGCCAGGACGCGTTTCCGTTCAATGACGAAGCCGTCGACGACGCCATGCTGGACCTGGCCTCGCAGGCGCTGGGCGCACGGCTGCGGGTGCTGGAGCGCTGGCAGGGCGTGTATGGCACGCACGGCCCGGCGCCGTTCTCGGTGCTGCCGGTGGACACGGCCACGACGGTGGCGGTGATGCATTCGGGCGTGGGCATGACGGTCGGGCTGGCCATCGGCGAGCGCACCGTGGCAGGCGTGCTGGGACGCTGACGCGATTGCCGGGCGGCGGCGCCAGCGGCCGCCCGAGACCTCGCCCCCAAAGAAAAGGCCTTGCGATCGCAAGGCCTTTTTTCATGAAGGGGGGCGTTACAGCCGTTCTTGCATGATGCGGCGATACCACTCGTGAAAGTGCTGCATGCCGTCTTCCATCGGCGACTGGTAGGGGCCGGTTTCGTTCACGCCGCGCAGCATCAGCGCCTTGCGGCCGGCGTCCATGCGTTCGGCGATCTCGTCGTCTTCGATGGCCGTTTCCATGTAGGCCGCGCGCTGCGCCTCGACGAACTCGCGCTCGAAGGCGGCGATTTCCTCGGGGTAGTAGAACTCGACCACGTTCACGGTTTCCTGCGGGCTCTTGGGGTAGAGCGTCGACAGCACCAGCACGTGCGGATAGAGCTCGATCATGTGGGTCGGGAAATACGTGACCCAGACCGCGCCGAAATCCGGGGCGTCGCCCTCGCGGAACGACAGCAGGCGATCGTGCCATTGCTTGTAGACGTCGGAACCCGGCTGCGCCAGCGCGTTGTGCACACCGACCTTCTGCAGGCTGTACCAGTCGTTGAACTCCCAGGTCAGGTCGTCGCACGTGACGAAGCGGCCCAGGCCCGGATGGAACGGGCCGACGTGGTAGTCCTCGAGATAGACCTCGATGAAGGTCTTCCAGTTGTAGTTGCACTGGTGCACTTCGACGTGGTCCAGCACGTAGTCGCCGAAGTCGAACTCGGGCCGCGAGAACAGCGGCGCCATGTCGGCGGCCGGATCGCGCGGGCCTTCGAACAGCAGGCCGTGGCAATCGCGCAGGCGGAACTTCTGCAGATTCATGCAGGGCGTCGTGTCGAACTGCGGCGCGCCCAGCAGCTCACCCTGGCTGTTGTACGTCCAGCGGTGCAGCGGGCAGACGATGTTGCCGCCGGTGGCCTTCAGGTTGCCGTGCGAATTGCAGGTGCCCGTGACGTCGCCGGCCTGGCCGCCCAGCATCAATGCCTGGCGGTGGCGGCAGACATTTGAGATGAGTTCAACGCCTTGCTGGTTGCGAACCAGCACGCGCCCTCCGCTTTCCTGGGCCAACGTACGCCAATCCCCGACGTCCGGCACCAGCTTCTGGTGGCCGACGTACTGCGAGGATTGCTTGAAAATGAGTTCTTGCTCGCGGGCAAAGAGGGCTTCGTCAAAATAAGCACTGACGGGTAGCTGGGTGCGAGCTGGCACAACATGTGCCATCCGACCGATGTCGGTCATGATTCCCTCCGCTCGGATGAATATTTCCCCCCAAAAGCCGCGCCCACATCGTTGGGTTCAATGCCGGTGGGCTGGCTGCCTTTGGCTGGATGCCCCTCATTGGGGGCGTCTTTCTCGGGGGCGGCCCGGCGATAAAAAGCCGGCACGGCTTGAGCTTGGGGCCGCAAATTGTACCCCAACCCCATCCCCCACGCCCGTGAAGATCGGTGAAGCTTAGTGAAGATCCGGGCGCGCCGATTTGACCCTGCGCAAAAGCCGATTAACCCTACGCGGCATAGGTTTTTCAGACCAGCCTGCGCGTGGCCGGATGGCGCCTGAGCAGCCAGCTGCTGGCGGCCGACAGGGCGAACACCGCCAGGGTCAGGAGCGGCACGGTCCAGGCGTCGTTGCGTCCGCCGGTAAAGGCCCCGGCGCGATGGGCCAGGTCCAGGAACACCGGGTGGATGAGGTACACGCCGAAGGTCAGCGGCGCCAGCGCGGCCAGCCGTGGCACCCGGGGCGACGAGACGATCCATTGAAACGCTGCCAGTGACATGAACGGCACGGTCAAGCTGAAGTAGTCGTAGAAATAGGTGTCCAGCGTGCGGCCGCTGGACATCAGGTGCACGCCCAGGGCCGTGGCGGCCACGCTGGCGGCAAGCACCCAGCCGGGGCGCGGCACGCGCATTTCACCGTCGAAGATCTGGCGTCCCGCCACGAAATAGCCCAGGTAGGGCAGGAACCAGGTCAGGAAGAAGCCGGGCTGCGCGCCCAGTGCGCGGCGATACAGCGCCTCCAGGATTGCCAGCCCCAGGATGCCCACCACCCACAACGAACGCGATTGCGGCGTGCTGCGCACGTACAGCGCGCGCACCAGGGGCGCGAACAGGTACAGGCCCACGATCATGTAGAGATACCAGAGGTGGTAGTAGGGCTCGCCCTGGGCGACCTTGCGGGGCCAGAAGGAAAAGTCCACCCGGCCGTCATCCCACCAGTCCAGGCCGCTGCGCCACAGCAGGTAGAAGAGGGTCCAGAACACCAGCGGCGCGCAGATCCGCGCCATGCGCCGGGTGTAGAAGCGGCGTGCGTCCTGCGGTTTAGAAGGGTCCAGCAGCAGTGCGCCGCTGACCATCACGAATACCGGCACGCACCAGCGGGCCGCCGAATCGTACAGGTTGGCGGCCAGCCAGGCGCCGTGGCCGTAGGCCGATGGTTCGCTGACGATCAGGGCGGCGCTGTGCAGCAGCACCACCGCGGCGGCGGCCAGCCAACGGGCGGCATCCAGTCGGGCGTAGCGGTCATCGGTCAGTGGCATCGGGCTCCCGGGCGTTGGTGTAACGGGGGCGGGCGCGGCGCCCGCCTTCGTTTTTCACCTTAGCAGCCGGGGCGGCGCGGCTTCTGTTTCCAGGCGTTAGGGCCTGTTTTTTCAGGAAACCGCGGCCCGTCTTCAGAAGATCGCGCGGACAGCCTTGTCGCGGTCCGGCTTACTGCAGCACGATGTTGGCGTGCTTGATCAGTTGCGACACGATCGGCTGTTCGGTCTTGACCTGCTTGTCCAGCTCGGCGGCGGTGCCGGAACGCGGATCGATGCCCATGTCCAGCAGGCGCTTGCGTACCGCTTCGTCCTTCAGGGTCTCGGCCAGCGCCGTCTGCAGCTTGTCCAGCACCGGCGCGGGCGTGCCCTTCGGGGCCACGAAACTGAACCAGGCCGTCATGTCGAAGGCCGGGTAGCCCTGTTCGGCCAGCGTCGCCAGGTTGGGTTCGGTGGCCAGGCGGGTGGCGCTGGTGATGCCGAACACCTTGACCTTGCCGGCCTCGGCCTGCGGCATGCCAGTGGCGACCATGTCGAAGAACAGGTCCACGTCGCCGCTGATCAGGGCCGGCAGCGCCTGGGTCGCACCCTTGAACGGCACGTGCAGGATGTCGATGCCCGCGCGTTCCTTGAACAGCTCGCCCGCCAGGTGCGACGAGGTGCCGGCGCCGAACGTGGCGAAGGTCAGCTTGCCCGGGTTCTGCTTGGCATAGGCCACGATGTCCTGGGTGCTGTTGAACGGCCGCTTGGGGCTGGACAGCAGCACCAGCGGGCCGATGCCCACCATGCCGATGGGCGCGAAGCCATCGGGATCGTAGGGCAGTTCTTTATACAGATAGCGGTTGGTCACCAGCGTGGAGTTGGTGGCCATCAGGATGGTGTAGCCGTCCGGCTGTTCGCGCGACACGAAGGCGGCGCCGATCGAGGTGCCGGCGCCGGCCTTGTTCTCGACGATCATCGGCTGGCCCAGCGTCTTGGCCATGCGTTCGGCCAGCACGCGGGTCAGCACGTCGGTGGCGCCGCCGGCCGGGAAGGGCGACACGACCTTGATGGGGCGCGACGGATAGGTGTCGGCCTGGGCGCTGCCCAGGGCGGCCACGCCGAGCAGCAGGGCGGCCAGGAATTTGTAGCGTTTGCGAATCATGTTTTCCCCTTGAAATCGCTATTAATATTCCGTATATTGGAATTTAGTTTTGTCATTCGAAATAAACTATAAAAACGAAGCGAATAGAAATGCAATCTTTTTCTGACCCCAAGCGCATTCCCCATCCCGCCGCCAAGCCCGATCAGAAGCTGGAATTGAGCGCCCCCGCCCGCCGCAAGCGGGCCGGCGCCGTGGGCGAAGGGCCGGTGTCGCCCGACTTCATCACCGCGCTGGCGCGTGGCCTGGAAGTCCTGCGTTGCTTTCGGCCCGGCGTGGCCGCGCTGGGCAACCTGGACCTGGCGCGCCTGACCGGCCTGCCCAAGCCCACCATCAGCCGCATCACCTACACCCTCACCGAGCTGGGCTACCTGCGCTACCACCCGGACACCGGCAAGTATTCGCCTGGCTATGGCGTGCTGGCCCTGGGCTTTGGCCTCCTGGCCGGGCTGGAAGTGCGCGAACTGGCCAAGGCGTCCATGACCGACCTGGCGCGGGAAACGGGCGGTGCGGTCGCGCTGGGCGCGTTCGACGGCGACGCCATGACCTACGTCGAGGCCATCCACGGCTCGTCCGCCCTGTATCTGCGGCTGCCGGTGGGCTACCGCGCCAGCCTGGACAGCGCCATGGGCCGGGCCTACCTGGCCAGCCTGCCGCCCGCTGCCTGCGCCGACGTGCTGGATCGCCTGGGCGCGGCCGCGCCCGCGGCGGCCGCGATCGAACGCGCGCGCATCGAACTGGCCGACACCGGCTGCTGCTTTGCCATTGGCGAATGGCAGTCCGGCATCAATGCCGTCGCCGTGCCGTTCACGTCCGTCACGGGCGAGGGCGTGTTCGTCATGAGCTGCGGCGGCCCCGCGGGCCTCTTGCCCGAAGCCGGTCTGCGCACGCAGGTGGCGCCCGCATTGCGTGCCGCCATCGCGGGGCTGGCGGGGTCGTCCGACTGAGCAGCACGGCGCGTCGGGGCGTGGTCCTGGTATCTCGTACAATTCACGGATTGATCCACCCCTAGCGCCCTCGGAGACCCGTTTGGCCAAACCCACACAAGCCGATCCGCAGACCGGCGACCGTCCCTTGCCCCAGGATTTCGAAACGGCGCTGGCCGAACTGGAATCGCTGGTCGCGGCCATGGAAGACGGCTCGTTGCCGCTTGAGCAATCGCTGACCGCCTACCGGCGTGGCGTAGCGCTGACGCGGGTCTGCCAGGACCGCTTGGCCCAGGCTGAACAGCAGGTCAAGGTTCTGGAAGGCGATTTGCTGCGCCCCCTGGACCCGGCGGCGCTGGATGACGAATAAGAATCGGATGAAGCAAACTCAACTCGCTTTCCCCGAGTGGTTGCAAGGTCGTGTGCGGCACATCGAAGACGTGCTCGACGATCTGCTGCCGCCCGCCGACGCCATGCCCGCCCGCCTGCACGAAGCCATGCGCTACGCCGTCCTGGGCGGCGGCAAGCGGGTGCGCGCCGCGCTGGTCTACGCCGCAGGCCAGGCCTGCCCCGTCAGCGGCAGCGTGCTGGCCGTCGAGGCCTCGCTGGACCGCGCCGCGGCCGCGGTCGAACTGATCCACGCCTATTCCCTGGTGCACGACGACTTGCCCTGCATGGACGACGACGTCCTGCGCCGCGGCCGTCCCACCACCCATGTGCAATTCGACGAAGCCACCGCCATGCTGGCCGGCGACGCCTTGCAGCCCCTGGCCTTCGACCTGCTGGCGTCCATGCCGATCGCGCCCGCGCTGATCGTGCAGGCCACCCAGTCGCTGGCGCGCGCCGCGGGCAGCCAGGGCATGGCCGGCGGCCAGGCCATTGATCTTTTCAGCGTCGGCCGCGCGCTCTCGCGCGACGAACTGCAGACCATGCACGGCCTGAAGACCGGCGCCTTGCTGGCCTGCAGCGTGGCGCTGGGCGGCATCGTGGCGGGCGCCAGCTCGGCCTCGCGCCAGGCGCTGGACGTCTATGCGCAGGCCATGGGCCTGGCCTTCCAGGTGGTGGACGACATTCTTGACGTCACGGCCGATTCCGCCAGCCTGGGCAAGACCCCGGGCAAGGACGCGGCCGAAAACAAGCCCACCTACGTGTCGCTGCTGGGCCTGGACGAGGCCCGCGTCTTCGCTGGCGAACTGCGCGAGACCGCGCTGGCCGCGCTCGAACCGCTGGGCGATGCCGGCGCGCGCCTGGCCCAGCTGGCAGATTTCATCGTCCTTCGAGACCGCTGAACCGTGATCCGTCCGGGCTGGCTGCAGGCCGGGCAAACGAACCCCATACAAGCATGACGACAGATTTATTGGACCGCATTCAATCCCCGGCAGACCTCAAGCGCCTGGATCGTCGCGAGCTCAAGCGGCTGGCCGACGAGTTGCGCGGCTTCGTGCTGGAGTCGGTCTCCAAGACCGGCGGCCACCTGTCGTCGAACCTGGGCACCGTGGAACTCACGCTGGCGCTGCACCAGGTCTTCGACACGCCGCATGACCGCATCGTCTGGGACGTGGGCCATCAGTCCTACCCGCACAAGATCCTGACCGGCCGCCGCGGCGGCATGGCCAATCTGCGCCAGCAGGGCGGCATTTCGGGCTTTCCCAAGCGCAGCGAATCCGAGTACGACGCCTTCGGCACGGCGCATTCGTCCACCTCGATCTCGGCGGCGCTGGGCATGGCGGTGGCCTCGCGCAACGCGGGCGTGCAACGCCAGCACATCGCCGTCATCGGCGACGGCGCCATGTCGGCGGGCATGGCCTTCGAAGCCATGAACAACGCCGGCGTCACGCCCAACATCAACCTGCTGGTGATCCTGAACGACAACGACATGTCGATCTCGCCGCCGGTGGGGGCGCTGAACCGCTACCTGGCCCGCCTGATGTCCGGCCGTTTCTACGCGGCCGCCAAGAACGTCGGCCGCGCCGTGCTGCAGCACGTGCCGCCGGTGCTGGAACTGGCGCGACGCTTCGAAGAACACGCCAAAGGCATGGTCACGCCCGCCACGCTGTTCGAGGAATTCGGCTTCAACTACGTCGGTCCCATCGATGGCCACGACCTGGATGCGCTGGTTCCCACGTTGCAGAACCTGAAGGCGCTGCAAGGCTTGCAGTTCCTGCACGTGGTCACCAAGAAAGGGCAGGGCTACAAGCTGGCCGAAGCCGATCCGGTGCTGTATCACGGCCCGGGCAAGTTCGATCCGGCCGTCGGTATCCAGCAGTCGAAGGCGCCGGGCAAGCGCACGTTCACCCAGGTGTTCGGCACCTGGCTGTGCGACATGGCCGAACAGGACTCCCGCCTGGTCGCCGTCACCCCCGCCATGCGCGAGGGCAGCGGCCTGGTCGAATTCGAAAAGCGCTTCCCCTTGCGCTACTTCGATGTCGGCATCGCCGAGCAGCATGCCGTGACCTTCGCCGCCGGCATCGCCTGCGAAGCGCAAAAGCCCGTGGTGGCCATCTATTCCACCTTCATGCAGCGCGGCTACGACCAGTTCATCCACGACGTCGCCTTGCAGAACCTGGACGTCACGTTCGCGCTGGACCGCGCCGGCATCGTCGGCGCCGACGGCGCCACGCATGCGGGCAACTACGACACCGCCTTCCTGCGCTGCGTGCCCAACATGGTGGTCGCGACCCCGTCCGACGAGGCCGAGACCCGCCTGCTGCTGTCCACCTGTTATCAGTACCCCGGCCCGGCATCGGTGCGCTATCCGCGTGGCGCGGGTTGCGGTGCCGCCGAAGCGCCCGGCCTGGACACGGTCGAGGTCGGCCGCGGCGTGGTGCGCCGCGAAGGCCGCAAGATCGCCATCCTGGGTTTCGGCACCCTGGTGCAGCCCGCGCTGGCCGCCGCTGAAAAGTTGGATGCCACGGTGGCCGACATGCGCTTCGTCAAGCCCATCGACCGAGCCCTGATCCTGGACCTGGCCAGCCGCCACGACGCGCTGGTCACGATCGAAGACGCCTCGGTCATGGGCGGGGCCGGCAGCGCCGTGCTGGAAGTGCTCAGCGCCGAAGGCGTGCTGATTCCTGTCCTGCAACTGGGCTTCCCGGACGAATTCATCGACCACGGCGACCAGATGGCGCTCCTGGCCGGTATCGGCCTGGATGCCGCGGGCATCGAGCAATCGATCCGCGCCCGTTACGCCGCGCTGTTGGGCTGACATCCGTCGGGCGGGTCCACGCCGTATTTGGCCCGCCTGGCGAAACACTGTGTTCCGGCCCCGTCGGCCTACGAATGAAAGGGTTTTCCCTGGCGCTCGTTGGACTTTGGGCGATAATGGGCCCCTCTTAAAGATTACTGGGTCTGCGTGCTTACGCCACGCTCGTTGCCCAGACAGGTAAGCCGACATGAATTCTCCGATCGACCCCGCCATCGTGATGCCCGACGTCCAGAGCTCGGCGGACACGCGGCACATCCCGATCCAGCGCGTGGGTATCCGTGGCGTGCGCCATCCCATGCTCATCGAGAACGCCGACGGTTCGCCCCAGGGCACCGTGGCCAACTGGACCCTGACGGTGGCGCTGCCGCCCGAAGAAAAAGGGACGCACATGTCCCGCTTCGTGGCCCTGCTCGAAAAGTACCGCAGCACCCCCATGACGCCGACGCTGTTCCGCGCCATGGCTGCCGACATGCTGCCGCTGCTGCACGCCGAACGCGGCGACATCACGGCCGCTTTCCCGTACTTCATCAACAAGTCCGCCCCGATCTCCGGTGTGCAAAGCCTGCTGGACTACGAAGTCCAGTGGATCGCACGCGCCCAGGGCGACCAGGTCGAATTCGAACTGGTCGTGCAGGTGCCGGTGACCAGCCTGTGCCCGTGTTCCAAGGCCATTTCCGAGTACGGCGCGCACAACCAGCGTTCGCACGTCACGGTCTCGGCCATCCTGGAATCCGACATCAGCATGGACGGCGTCATCCGCCTGATCGAAGACGAAGGCTCGTGTGAGCTCTGGGGCCTGCTCAAGCGCCCCGACGAGAAATACGTCACCGAACGCGCCTACGACAACCCCAAGTTCGTCGAAGACCTGGTGCGCGACGTGGCGGCTCGCCTGAATGCCCACCCCGGCATCGCCCGCTACCGCGTCGAGGCCGAGAACTTCGAATCGATCCACAACCACTCGGCTTACGCCGTCGTGGAAGGCTGAGCCCTGCCGTGAGTCATCCGGCGGCCACCGACTGGCCGCTCATCGCGAGACTGGCGGATTGGGAAGCGCGGCTGGCCGGAAATCTGGCCGGCCGCGGCCGTTTTGGCCTGGCCCTATATGAGTTCTTCCGCTTCGGTGTGAAGCAGGCCTGGGCCTGCCTGTTCGGCGGCCTGATGTGCGCCTTGCTGCTGGCCACGCACTGGTGGTATCCGCAGAACGCCTGGCTCGCCCGCTACGATTTCCTGACCTTGGCCGCGCTGGGCATCCAGGCTGCGCTCTTGGCCCTGCGCATGGAAACCTGGAGCGAAGCCAAGGTCATCCTGATGTTCCATGTGGTGGGCACCGGCATGGAACTGTTCAAGACGGCGGCGGGGTCCTGGATCTACCCCGAGGCCAGCGTGCTGCGCATCGGCGGCGTGCCGCTATTCACCGGTTTCATGTATG
Source organism: Achromobacter deleyi (assembly GCF_902859705.1). Classification (GTDB taxonomy): domain Bacteria; phylum Pseudomonadota; class Gammaproteobacteria; order Burkholderiales; family Burkholderiaceae_B; genus Achromobacter; species Achromobacter deleyi. The sequence continues at coordinate 42,857 of NZ_CADIJO010000038.1, forward strand.
CGGCGGTCGGCAGCTACCTGGCACGCGTCTGGCGCCTGTTCGACTTTCGCTTCCGGGCCCATCCGCCGCTGGCCGCCACGGTGGTGCTGTCGGTGCTGATCTATGTGAATTTCTTCTCGCACCATTTTGTCCCTGATTTTCGACTGGCGCTGTTCGGCCTGACCGCGGTGCTGTTCGCGCGCACCTGGGTGTATTTCCGCATCTGGCGCGACTATCGGCGCATGCCGCTCTTGCTGGGTTTTGTGCTGGTGGCGCTGTTCATCTGGTTCGCCGAGAACATCGGCACCTTTGCCAACGCGTGGCGCTATCCCAGCCAGGCCCAGGTCTGGCAGATGGTGTCCATCGCCAAGCTCGGGTCCTGGTTCCTGCTCATGATCATCAGCTACGTGATGGTCAGTCTCGTCAGCCGGCCCCAAGCCATCGGCGTTGCGGATGCGCCGCAACCGGTGGGGCAGGGCGGGCCGAATAACGCGTCCCCCATTTCTTGACCCGGCTGCGGCTTGCATCGACAGGCCCGATCGGTGATAATCGAGAGCTTTCTTGCTCGACCACCCATGCTTTTTGGGTAGCGGGCTGCCCCTTGCAAGCCAAGTCTGAAGCAAAAGACCAGTGATAGAGAAAGCACTGGAAAACGGCCTGCAAGACATCCTCAAGGAGTTTTACTCATGCGTCACTACGAAGTAGTGTTTATCGTTCACCCCGACCAAAGCGAGCAAGTGCCCGCCATGGTCGAGCGTTACCAAGCGCTGGTCACGGGCCAAGGCGGCTCGGTTCACCGCCTGGAAGACTGGGGTCGCCGTCAACTGGCCTACCCGATCCAGAAGCTCGTCAAGGCTCACTACGTCTGCCTGAACATCGAGTGCGGCCAAGCCACGCTGGATGAGCTGGAACACTCGTTCCGCTACAACGACGCCGTGCTGCGCCACCTGGTCATCAAGACCAAGAAGGCCCAGACCACTCCCTCGATCATGATGAAGTCGGTCGAGCGTGAAGAAGCCCGCAAGGCTTCGGCGGAAGCTGTCGCGGCTCAGGCCGAGTAAGCAGGGCTCACGCAGAGCCCACCCATGAAGTCCCCTTGGTGCCTGGCAGGATGAACAAGCTGGAACTCAGCGCCCGCGTTCTCGAATGCGAGCCTTTGCGCCACACTCCCGCCGGCCTGCCCGCACTGGAAATGGTGCTGGCGCACGAATCCGAGGTCATCGAAGCCGGCCATCCGCGCCGTGTGGAACTGACGATCTCGGCCGTGGCACTGGGCGATCTGGCGTTGCTGTTGAAAGGAACGGCGCTGGGGTCCGAATTGCAGGTGCAGGGGTTTCTGGCCCCCGTCCGCAAGGACTCGGTGAAGTTCAAGCTGCATCTGCAGCAGGCACGCAAGATCAGCGGCAGCGCAGGACGCGATCCGCTGGTGGCTTGACGGGAAAGGGCAACGGGCGCGAGAGCGCCTTCTGAATACGGATAGGTTATGGGGAATCGGACCCGAAAAGGGCTGAACCGGTCCCCTCAAACATAGAGGCACATATCATGGCTTTCTTCGGAAAACGCAAAGAAAAACGCAAATTCACGCAGCAGAACCCGCTCTTCAAGCGTCGTAAGTTCTGCCGCTTCACCGCAGCCGGCGTCGAAGAGATCGACTACAAGGATCTGGACACCCTGCGCGACTTCGTGCAAGAAAACGGCAAGATCATCCCGGCTCGCCTGACCGGCACCAAGGCAATCTACCAGCGCCAGCTGGACACCGCCATCAAGCGCGCGCGCTTCCTGGCCCTGTTGCCTTACACCGACAACCACAACTAATCCGGGGCACTGAAATGCAAGTTATTCTGCTCGAAAAAGTCGTCAACCTGGGTAACCTCGGCGAAGTCGTTCGCGTGCGTGATGGCTACGCCCGCAACTTCCTGATCCCCCAGAAGAAGGCCCGTCGCGCAACCGACGCCGCCCTGAAGGAATTCGAAGCCCGCCGCGCTGAACTGGAAAAGGTCCAGGCCGAGAAGCTGGCCGCTGCCCAAGCCCTGGGCGAGCGCGTCAACGGCTTCCAGCTGAAGATCGCCCAGAAGGCCGGCGTCGACGGTCGCCTGTTCGGCTCGGTCACCAACGCCGACATCGCCGAAGGTCTGAAGAAGGCCGGTTTCGAAGGCATCGAGAAGGCGCAAGTGCGTCTGCCCAATGGCCAGCTGAAGGCCGTCGGCGAATTCCCGATCCAGGTCGCTCTGCACGCCGACGTCGTTGTCGACATCACCGTGCTGATCGAAGGCGAACTGTCCTAATCCGGACTTCGCGGTAAAAAAAGCCGGCCCGCGTGCCGGCTTTTTTTCTTTTTGCCATGCTTTTACCGCCTTTGCCCGTGGACATTTGCGTGTAGTCTTTCGGGCTGCACGCCTGTCGCACGCTGTTTTGTACAGAGGACCTTTTGACCCAGCCGCCCGTCCACCACAATGCGCCTGCCGGATTGCGCGCCTGGCTCGACAGCCTGAACGCCGAGACCGAGCCGTCGGTGCGGGATGCGACCATCGATGGCGTGCGCTGCATCATCAAACGCCGCCGCCCCAGCTTTGCGCGCGGTGTCAGCTATGCGTTGCGCTATGTGCGGGCGCTGTTCCTGGGCGTGGGCTGCAAGCTGTTCCTGGGCGAATTTCCGCGTCCTGGCGTGCTGTTGCGCAATGGCCTGGAGCACGAGGCGCGGCGCCTGCAGCAGCTGCTGCAGGCCGGTTGCCGCGTGCCTGAAGTGTGGTGGCAGGAACAGGGCCTGCTCGTCCTGGAATTCGTGGGCGAAGACCTGGCCGACCTGATCCGCAACGAAGACACTACCTCGCGCCTGTGGCTGGCCCGCGCGGCCGCAGCCGACCTGGCGGCCTTCCACGCCCGCGGGCTGTGGCACGGTGGCGCCCAGATCCGCAACATCACCTTGCAGGACGGCGAGCTGTGGCGTATCGATTTCGAAGAGAACATCGGCTCGACGCTGTCGCGTCCGCTGGCCCAGGCCTATGATCTGTTCCAGATGCTGGCCTCGCTGGCGTCGTTGCGTAAATTGCCCGATGACGTGGGCCGCACGCTGGGTAAACTGGCGCTAGAGGTCTACTTCGAATGCAACCCCGACCCCGAGGTCAAGGCCCGCCTGCGCCGCCTGACCCGGGTGCTGACTTTCATCGCCACGCCCCTGCGCCCCCTGCTGGGTCGCCTGCCGTCGCGCGATGTGCAGGGATTTTTCCGCGTCGCGGATATCCTGCAGCCGTTACTATTGAAGCCATGAATACACCCGCCGATCCCCAGCTCGAATACCTGCGCGTTCCCCCTCATTCCATCGAGGCGGAGCAGTCGGTCCTGGGCGGCCTGCTGCTCGACAATTCGGCCTGGGACCGCATCGCCGACGTGCTGGTCGAAGAAGACTTCTACCGCCACGACCACCGGCTGATCTGGCACCACATTGCCCGCCTGATCGGGCTGGCGCGTCCGGCCGACGTCATCACGGTCAACGAATCGCTGATCAGCGCCGGCAAGGCCGAAGACGCCGGCGGCCTGGCCTACCTGAACGCGCTGGCGCACAACACGCCGTCGGCCGCCAACATCCGCCGCTACGGCGAGATCGTGCGCGAGCGCGCCATGCTGCGCAAGCTGGTGTCCATTGCCGACGAGATCTCGTCGGCCGCGCTCAACCCGCAGGGAAAGGAAGCGCGCCAGCTGCTGGACGAAGCCGAGTCCAAGGTGTTCCAGATCGCCCAGGAAGGCGCGCGCGGCGCCGCCGGTTTCCAGGAAATCCAGCCGCTGCTCACGCAGGTGGTCGAGCGCATCGACGAGCTCTACCATCGCGAAGGCAGCTCCGACGTGACCGGCGTGCCCACGGGCTTCACCGACCTGGACAAAATGACTTCGGGCATGCAGGGCGGCGACCTGATCATCGTGGCCGGACGCCCGTCCATGGGCAAGACCTCGTTCTCGATGAACATCGGCGAACACGTGGCCATCGAGCAGGGCCTGCCGGTGGCCGTGTTCTCCATGGAAATGGGCGCCGTGCAGCTGGCCATGCGTATGCTGGGTTCGGTCGGCCTGCTCGACCAGCACCGCATGCGGACCGGCAAGCTCATCGCCGAAGACTGGCCGCGCGTGACCCACGCCGTGCAGCTCATGCAGGACGCGCAGGTCTACATCGACGAAACCCCCGCGCTCAGCCCGATGGAAGTGCGCGCGCGCACGCGCCGTCTGGCGCGTCAGTGCGGCCAGCTTGGCCTGATCATCATCGACTACCTGCAGCTGATGTCGGGTAACGGTTCGGGCGAAAACCGCGCCACCGAAGTGTCGGAAATCAGCCGTTCGCTCAAGGGCCTGGCCAAAGAGCTGAACTGCCCGCTGATCGCGCTGTCGCAGCTGAACCGAAGCCTGGAACAGCGTCCCAACAAGCGTCCCGTGATGAGCGACCTGCGCGAATCCGGCGCTATCGAACAGGACGCCGACGTGATCCTGTTCATCTACCGCGACGAGGTCTACAACCCCGATTCGCCGGACAAGGGCACGGCCGAGATCATCATCGGCAAGCAGCGTAACGGCCCGATCGGCACGGTGCGCCTGACCTTCCAGGGTTCCAGCACGCGCTTCCTGAACTTCTCGGGCGCGCAGCCCAAGGACATGTACTGATCGCTGCCGCTTTCTGCCAATAAAAAACCGCGCCTGGTGAACTGACCCCCGAAAGTTGGACTTTGATCCAACCTTCGGGGGTTTTTTGCATGGCAAAGTACGACGAGCAGTTCAAGCTGGACGCTGTCCGGCGGTATCTGTCTGAAC
>NZ_CADIJO010000039.1 GCF_902859705.1 Achromobacter deleyi
CGGCGTGGCGGTAGCGCTGGGCGCCGGCCGCCTGCCGGCGCGCGTGCGCCTGGCGCTGATTGCGCTGGCGCTGGCCGTGACGCTCGGCGCGCTGGCCGGAATGCCCTGGGGCGCGGCCATCGGCCCGTTGCGCTGGGGCGGCCTGCTGGTGACGCTGATTTTGGCGATCTCGGCGCTGGTGGCGGCGGTGCCGCTGGCGTTCGGGTTGGCGCTGCTGCGCCGCTCGGGCAGCCATGGCGGGTCGCTGGCCGCGGCTGCCTTGATCGAGGCCGTGCGCGGCGTGCCGCTGGTCACGCAATTGCTGTTTGCCTCGTTCGTGCTGCCGCTGCTTTTGGGCGGCGGCGTATCCAAGTTCAGCATGGCGCTGGCCGCGCTGACGCTGCACACCGCCTGCCTGCTGGCCGAGGTGCTGCGCGGCGCCTTGCAGGCCATTCCCGCGGGCCAGATGATGGCGGCACGCGCGCTGGGCATGCGCCCGGCCGTGGCGTATTGGACGGTGATCTGGCCGCAGGCACGCCGCATCGCCGCGCCCGCCGCGCTGGGCGTGTTCGTCGGCGCGGTGAAGGACACGTCGCTGGTCAGCATCATCGGCGTGTTCGATGTGCTGGGCGCGGCCAAGTCGGTGGTCGCGGGCACCGACTGGCGGCCCTATCACGTCGAGGTCTACCTGGCCGTGGCGTTGCTGTACTTCGCGGCCAGCCTGGCGCTGTCGCGCGTGGCGCGGGCCATGGAAGGCCGGCGGGGCTGAGCGGCCCTGGTCAGCGCGCCGCCGCCAGCCGTTGCAGCCAGGCCGGGCGCGGCGCCGCGTCCAGCCAGTTCTTCACGATCAGCCCCAGTTCGGTGTCACCCGAAATGCGTAGCCGACGCTGGAAGAACAGCGTGTCGGCATCGGTCTCGGCGCGCATCAGCGCCAGCAGGTCGGCCAGCCGCGCACCCAGTTCCAGCTCGCAGGGCGACGCGTCCCAGCGCGGGCGGAAGGCGCCTGCGCGCACCGCGAAGCCGCTGCGCAAGCCCAGGTCTTCGACGGTGATGGCAAAGCTGCGGCCGTCCAGCTCGGGCGGCGGCGCGAGCCATTTCAGGCGCCGCGCCAGTTCCAGCCCGGCCGCGAAATGCAGCGAAGCCAGCGGCGCCGGCACGCGCCGCCCCAGGCGTGCCACCACGGACGGCAAGGTGAAGGCAGTGTGACTCATGCGCGCTCCTGCCAGGCGATGCCCGATTGGCCATGGAAATAGCCGTTGCAGCGGCCGATGCCGGCAGGCGGCGCCACCTCGTCCTGCGCCCGGCCCTGGCGCGCGGCGTCCAACGCGGCAATGGCCTCCAACGTGCCGCTCGATTGCGGGCTGACGCGCAGCACCTGCGCGCCCAGGTCGGCCAGGTACGCCGCCTGGTCCAGCAGATCCAGGCACGCGGCCGATTGCACCTGGATGCCGTTGATCGCCAGGAATTCGCGCGATTCGCGAGTGCGCATGTCCAGCCCGTCAGGATGCTCGATGCAGCGAAAACCGCAGTCGTCCTTCTTCAGGCGGAAATGGCGCGCGGTAAAGCAGCGGGCCGAAAACGCCAGCGCCATGCGGCCCCACACCATCACTTCGGCCTGCAAGCCCGCCGGCCGCTCGGCCAGCAGCCGGGCCAGCGCGTTCACATGCATTTCCAGCGGCGCCACGAAGCGCGCCGCGCCCCGCGCGGCCAGCCATTCCAGCGTGCCGCCGTGGTAGGCGTTCATGTGTGGGCCGGCCACGAACGGCCGCCCGCCCAGGTGGCGCAGTGCGCCGACCTCGCCGGCTTCCACCATGAAGTCGCCCTGCTCGCACAGCCGCCGCAACGCCGAGGCCTCGGCGCCGGTTTCGATCAGCGTACGGGCCGACAGCACCACGTCCTTGCCGGCGGCGCGCAGGTCGCGCGCCAGGTCCAGCCAGTCGTCGGCGCGCAGCTCGTGGCGCCGGCTACAGACGGTTTCGCCCACGTAGAGGATATCGACGGGGCTGTCGGCCAGCGCCGCATAGAATTCCAGCGTGCGCGCACGCGGCCAGTAATACAGCAGCGGACCCGCCGAAATGCGGAAAGCCTTGGGTGTCATTTCCATGGACGTTCGAATGCGCCTTGCGTAACTTGAGAGCCCTCGGCATGGCGCGCCAGCATGGCGTTCCAGTCGGGGCGCGGGGAATAGCGGTTGGGATCGGCATAGGCGCTGTCCAGCGCCGCGCGCAGCGTGGACACCACCTGCGTGACGTAGGCCGGGCTGCGCTGGCGCCCTTCTATCTTCACGGCCGACACGCCCATTTCGGCCAGCTTGGGCAACAGGCCGATGGCGTTCAGGCTGGTGGGCTCTTCCAGCGCGTGGTCGGCGTGGCCGTCGACCTCGAAGCGGCCCTTGCACAGCGTGGGGTACGCAGCCGGCTCGCCGGGTTCGTAGCGGTCGATCAGAATGCCGTTCAGGCGCGCGTCCAGGCGGCCGTCCTGCTCGACCCAGCGCACCGCGCCAGCCGGCGAACAGACGCCCTTGTTGTTGGGTGAATCGCCGGTGGCGTATGAAGACAGCAGGCAACGTCCTTCGGCCATGACGCACAGGCTGCCGAAACCGAACACCTCGACCTCGACGCTGACGTTGGCGCAGATGCGCGCAATTTCGGCCAGGGTCAGCACGCGCGGCAGCACCACGCGGCGGATGCCGAACTGCTCTTTCATCAGTTCGATGGCGTCGGCATGGGTGGCCGAGCCTTGTACCGACAGGTGCAGCCGCAGGTCGGGATAGCGGTCGCGGGCATAGCCGAGCAGGCCGGCGTCAGCCATGATGACGGCGTCGGCGCCCAGCGCGTGGGCCGCATCGACGGCCTCGCGCCATTCCTGGCCGCGGCCGGGCTGCACAAAGGTGTTGATGGCGAACAGCACCTGGCGGCCCTTGGCGTGAGCCAGCGCAACGCCATCGCGGATATCGTTTTCGGTGAAATTGAGCCCGGCGAAATTGCGGGCGTTGGTGGCGTTTTTCAGGCCCAGATAGACGGTGTCGGCGCCTGCCTCGATCGCCGCCTTCAGCGCGGCCAGGCTGCCGGCGGGCGCCACGAGTTCCAACGGAGAGGTTCGGGTATGCATGCCGGCCAGTCTAGGGGCCGGCCGGCGGCAAAGCCTTGTCGAAGATCAAATGCCCTGGCAACGGGCCAGGTCAACCGTCAAACGGCGCTTGTTCAGGCCGGGTCGTCGCCATGCAGGCCATGCTCGACCGCGTACACGGCCACTTGCACCCGGCTGGTCAGGTTGAGCTTTTTCAGCACGTTCTGCACGTGGATCTTGACGGTGCTTTCGCTGACATCGAGTTCGCGCGCAATGACCTTGTTGCTGGCGCCGCGCGCCAGGCATTGCACGATCTGGCGTTCGCGCGCGGTCAGGCGGTGGCGTTCGGCCTGCCCGGACGGCCCGGACCCATTGGCCGCCAGATTGGCCTGGTCGCGGAATTGCTCGACCAGCTTGGCCGTCATGCTTTCGGCAATGACGGGTTCGCCGCCCGCCGCGCGGCGGATGGCCGAGGTCAACACGTCGGCATCGATGTTCTTGAGCAGGTAGCCGCGGGCGCCGTCGCGCAGCGCCTGGCCCAGCTCGTCGGCTTCTTCGGACACGGTCAGGATGATGACCGCGCTGCCCGGCACGTCCTGCGTCAGCAGTTGCAGCGTTTCCAGGCCCGACAGGCCGGGCATGTTCAAGTCCAGCAGCACCACGTCGGGCTTGAGTTCCTTGGCGCGCTTGACGCCTTCGACCCCGTCGCCGGCTTCGGCCACGATCTCGAAATCGGGCTGGCGTTGCAACAGCAGGCGCATCCCCGAGCGGAACAGGGTGTGGTCGTCGACGAGCAGGATACGGATGGGCATGGTCTTGATGGGGTCAGGCGGCCTGGCGTTCGGCGCCGGGCAGCAGCAGCGCGATGTGCGTGCCGTGGCCGGGACGGGATTGCATTTTAATCGTGGCGTGCATGCGCGCGGCGCGTTCGCGCATGATGTGCAGGCCCACGTGGGCCTCGCCGCGGCGCGCCACTTCGGCCGGGTCGTAGCCCTGGCCGTTGTCGATGATGTCCAGACTGAAATCGCGCGCGTTGTGCACGCGGACCTCGACCCGATCGGCCTCGGAATGCTTGCGCACGTTGGACAGCGCTTCCTGCAGGATGAACAGCACCTGCAATTGCTGCTCGGGCGGCAGCGGCGCGCCCTCGCCCTGCTCGAACGCCAGCGAGATGGACAGGCCGGTCTGGCGGCGAAAGCGTTCCACCGTGTCGTGCATGGCGTCGCGCAGATCGCCCTGGCCCAGCTTGCTGCGGAAATTGGTCAACAGCTCGCGCACGTCCTGGTAGCTTTCGTCCACGCCGGTGCGCAGCAGCGGCAGGATCTCGTCGATCTCGGCCTGGTCGCCGCGCTTGACCGCCGCGTCCAGCAACTGCAGTTGCAGGTTCAGGAAGTTCAGCCCCTGCGCCAGGCTGTCGTGCAGGCCCTGGGCCACCAGCCCGCGCTCTTGCACCACGGCCAGCTGGCGCGCCTGGGCGGAAAGGCGGCGGTTGTCCAGCGCCACGCCCAGGTGCTGCCCCAGGGTTTCCAGCAACTGCGATTCGGAAGGCGCCAGTTGCCGTGGGCTGCGGAAATGCAGCGAATACGAACCCAGTACCTCGTCGCGGGTCACGATGCGAAACACGGCCACGCTGGCAAAGCCGTCGCGCTGGCAGTTCAGGTCTTGCGGCGCCGGCGCCTGGCGCAGGTCCTGAATGACGATCACGCCGGCCTGGCGCGTGGCCACGCCGCAGTAGCAGTCGTCCACCCGCATGCAGTGTTCGGATTCGACCAGGTCTTCGGACAGGCCCACCGACACCACCAGGTTGAGCGTGTCGTTGTCCGGGTCCAGCGCGCGGATGCTGCCGCCTTCGGCATCGAACTGCAGCATCACCCGGCGCAGGAAGCCCTGGCACATGGCCTCGATTTCGTTGGGCTGGTTCAGGAAGGCGGCCATGTCGTACAGCGCACCGATGTCGCGGTTCTGCGCGGCCAGCTGAGCGGTCTTTTCGCCCACCCGCTGCTCCAGCCCGGTGTACAGGCCCTGCAGTTCATCGGCCATGCGGTTGAAGCCGCGCGCCAGCACGCCGAATTCGTCGCGGCTTTCGACTGGCAGGCGGGTGCTGAATTCGCGCGCCGCCATGCGCTGCAGCCCGTCGCGCAGCCGCAGCACGGGCGAGATGATCCACAGGTACAACAGGTAGATCATGGCCAGGGTGCCGGCGCTGGCAATCGCCGCCAACACCCCCTGCGACAGCCGCAGCGACGTGGTTTTGCCGGCGTTGTCCTGCTCGATCATGCGCACCAGGGCGTCGGCGCGGGCCACGAAATCGGGCAGCGTTTCCAGGTATTCGGCGGCGTCTTCGCGTTCGATGGCACGCACCGCCGCCGGCCGCATGATGCTGCGCCAGTAATCGGCCACGCCCAGCCATTGCTCGCGGATGGCCGGATCGTTGGGAATGAACAGCGGCCGCGCCGGGTTGCCGCGCGCCAGCCGGGCGATGGTGTCGTCCATCAGGCGCAGCTGTTCGTCGGTGCGTACCTGCCGGCCGGCCTGCGGCCGCATCAATTCCACCGCCACCCGGTTGGCGCGCATGCGCAGGCTGCCGGTGTCGTTGATGGCGGCGCCCGCGCCTTCCAGCTGCCACGACAGCCACAGCGTCCAGCTGACCATGCTGAGCACCACGATCAGCGCCACCAGCGAGCTGGCGATGATGCGGGTGGACAGGCGATGCCGCGACGACGGCAGGCCGTCGGCATCGGCGGGGGTGGCGGACAGATGCATGGAAGCGGGACTTGCAGGGACTTTCAAGGGAAATCGCAGACGATCAGTGTAGTTCAGTCCCGCCCGACCGTGCGCCGGATGAACGCGGCCACCGCCGCCGGATCGTTCAGGGGCAGGCACGGCAAGGCTGTGTCCAGCTCGGCGTCGGTCACCACCGCCAGGAAGCCGGGGTCGTCGCCGTGCAGCGGCGGCTTGCCCAGCGCCGGCCGGTAGACCTCGATGCGCGGAATGTCGGCCGCCTTGAAGCCTTCGACCAGCACCAGGTCGGCCGGCGCCAGCCGGGCCACCTGCTCTGCCAGCGACGGCTCCGGGGCGTCGCGCAGTTCATGCACGATGGCGTAGCGAAACGGCGAGGCCACCATCACTTCGCGCGCCCCGGCCAGGCGAAAGCGCGCGCTGTCTTTTCCGGGCGGCTCCATCTGGAAATCGTGGTGGCTGTGCTTGATGACGCTGACCGCCAGCCCGGCCGCGCCCAGGAGCGGCAGCATGGCCTCGATCAGGGTGGTCTTGCCGCTGCCGGAGCGGCCGGCGATGCCGAATACAGGGGTCATGCTGGCTCCGTGAACAAGGGACACACGATGGGCAGAAACGCGTCCGCCCGCGCCGAGTATGCCAGCAAAGCCCCCGCCACCAGGTCGAAATACCAGCCGTGCAAGGTCAGGTCGCCCGCCGCCACCCGCCGCCCCACGCAGGGCAAGGCTTCCAGATTGCGCAGCGAAATCAGGATGGACGCCTGCTCGCAGGCCCGCCGCCGCTCGGCGCGAGAGGCCTCGGGCATCTGGCTCAGCACGCGCTGGCGGGCCGGTTCGGCGATGTCCATCCAGCGGTTCAGGTAGTCGGGGTCGCCGTCGCTGCGGGCGGGCCGATCCATCAGCGCGCGGATGCCGCCGCATTGCGCGTGGCCCAGCACGATGATCCTGCTGACCGCCAGTTGTTCGACGGCGAACTGGATCGCGGCCAGCACGCCGTGGTGGCCCTGGTCGCGGTCGGCCGGCGGCACCAGGTTGGCCACGTTGCGCACGGTGAAGATGTCGCCGGGGTCGCAGCCCAGCAGCATGGCCGGGTCCACCCGCGAATCGCAGCAGCCCACCAGCAAGGTGCTGGGATGCTGGCCGTCGCGCAGGTTGCGGTACAGCGATGGGGTGGCTTCGTAGTATTGGTGCTGGAAGCGCTGGAAGCCGTCGACCAGCCGTTCGATGTCGCCCATGCGTTGGCCCATGTCTCACCCTCCCGTCTGTGACATGAAGCGCACGATGCGCTCGGGCCGGGTGGTGAATTCGTGCCGTTCGGGCTTGGCGGCAATGCCGGCGCGGATCGCCGCTTGCAGTTCGGCATCGCTGGCCCCGGCGCGCAGCAGGCGGCCCAGCGGCACCTGGTCTTCCTGGCCCAGGCACAGGTACAGCGTGCCGTCCACGCCCAGGCGGACGCGGTTGCAGGTGGCGCAGAAGTGCCGCGACAGGGGCGTGATGACGCCCAGGGCCGGCGCCCCGGCGCCCGCCGTCCAGTAGCGCGCCGGGCCTGCGCCCTGCCCGGCCAGCGCCGGCACCAGGCCATGGTCGGCCGCCAGCCGCGCGCCCAGGGCGCCCAGGTCGGCATGGCGGTAGCGGCGGCCGCTGTCGCCCATGGGCATGGGTTCGATCAGGCGCAGGATGAAGCCCTGCGCCAGCGCGTAGCCCAGCAGCCGGCGCACGTCGGCCTCGGGCGTGGCGGCGTGCACCACGCTGTTGAGCTTGATGGGGGTAAAGCCGGCATCGCGGGCCGCCATCAGGCCGGACAGCACCGCGTCCAGGCAGTCGCGGCCGGTGATGCGGGTGAATTCGGCGACATCCAGCGTGTCCAGGCTGATGTTGAGCCGGCGGACCCCGGCCGCGCGCAGCGCCTGGGCGTGGCGCGCCAGCTGGGTGCCGTTGGTGGACACCGACAGGTCGGCCACGCCGGGCAGCGCCGCGATGGCGCCTGCCAGGTCTGCCACACCGCGGCGCAGCAAGGGTTCGCCGCCGGTCAGGCGCACCTTGCTCACGCCCAGGCCGGCGAACAGGCCCACCAGCCGCGCCATTTCGTCATGGCGCAGCCAGTTGGCGGGCGTCTCGAAGCCCTTGAAGCCCTTGGGCATGCAATAGCCGCAGCGCAGATCGCAGCGGTCGGTGACCGATACCCGCAGGTAGTCGATGCGGCGGCCATGGCCGTCGATGAGGCCCTGTGGCGCCGGCGCGGCGCCCGAGGAATCGTTTGCCGGTCGCGGGTTCATGACGGGCTCCCGAAGACGCGGTCGTCCTCTGCCCCGCCCAGGTCGATGCCGCGCACGTCGGCGCGCTCGACCAAGAGCTTCACGTACTGGCGCCACGCCGTGTCGCGGCTGAGTGCCGACAAGGCCGCGGCGATCTGCTCGCGCACCTCGTCAAAGGGCAGCCGCCGCCCTTGCACCCGCCGCGTCACTCGCACGATATGCAGGCCATGACGGGTTTGCAGCACCTGCGGCAACAGGCCGCCGGCCGGCAAGGCGAACACCGCCTTTTCGAATTCAGGCACCGTGTCGCCGCGCCCCAGCTGCCCCAGGTTGCCGCCCAGCGCGGCCGAAGGACAATTGGACTGCTGCCGCGCCACCTCGGCAAAGCGCGACGGATCGGCCAGCAGGTCCGCCAGCACCGCGTCGGCATGGGCGCGCAGCATGTCCAGGTTCACGCCCGGCGTGACCTGGAACAGGATGTGGTCGGCCTCGATCAGTTCGCCCACCACGAAGCGCTGCGGGTTGGACTGGTAATAGCGCAGGCAGGCGGCCTCGTCGGCCTCGGGCGTCGGGGCCTGGCGGTCCAGCAAGGCGCCGATGATCTCGTCCTCGCGGGCCAGCCCTTGATCCACGCCCTGCCGCGCCGCCTCGTCCAGCAGCACCCGCCGCAGCACCAGCGCCGTGATGGCGGCGCGCATGGGGTTGGCGGCATCCGCGTGCCGCGGCAGTTCTTGTTCCAGCTCGGCGTCGTTCAGTTCGACGCCATTGACGATCACAGGCATGTCCGGCTCCTTGGAAAACGCGCCTCAGCGCGGACGCACCAGTTGCCAGGCGCGGCCCAGGTAGCCCAGCGACGCAAAGCCGCTCCAGACATGCACCAGCCGGGTGAAGGGAAAGATCACGAACAGCGTCAGGCCCATGAACAGGTGCGCCTTGAACAGCAGCGGCACGTCGGCGATGTGGCTGGCGGCGTCGCCGCGCAGGGTCACGATGTGCTGCGCCCAGGTCATCAGGCGCACCATCATCTCGCCGTCCATGTGGCCGGCCGACAGCGCAATGGTCGACAGGCCCAGCAGCAGGGTCACCAGAATCCACAGCAACAGCAGCTTGTCGCCAGGACGGGTGGTCTTGCGGATGCGCGGGTCGCTCAGGCGGCGGTGGATCAGGATCAACAGGCCGATCAGGCACAGCCCGCCCATGACGCCGCCGGCCACCATGGCCACCGTCTGCTTGAGCGTGTGCGACACGCCCAGCCAGTCCCACACCGCCACGGGCGTCAACAGGCCCGCCAGGTGGCCGAAGAACAGCCCCAGGATGCCGATGTGGAAAAGGATATTGCCCAGCCGCAACTGGCCGCGGTGCAGCAGCTGCGAGCTGTCCGTCTTCCAGGTGTATTGCTCGCGTTCGAAGCGCGCCAGGCTGCCCAGCAGGAACACCGTCAGCGCGATGTAGGGGTAGATGCCGAAGAGGAACTGATTCAGGGAATTCATGATGCTTGGGTCCTGAAAAGACGGGGATTCAATGGGCGGCGGGCGCGCGCGGATAGAACCGCACCGCCTGCGCGCCATCGCCCGAGAACGGCCGCAACAGCGGCTCGACGCCATCGGGGCCGGCGCCGAAGGTTTCCATCGCCTCGTCCATGTCGCGTACCGGCGGCGCGGTCTGTTCGCGCGGCGTCACCCGCGACAGGCCGCGCAGCACGGCGAACACGCTGGCATAGGGGCTTTCGCTGCGGGCCAGGCGCGCGCCCACCGCCGCCAGCACGTGGATGGCCTCGTCCAGCAGGTCCTGCGCCACGGCCGGGTCGATCACGCCCAGGAATTCCAGGAACAGCGGCACGTGGTCCGGCAGTTCGGACACCACCGGTTCGAAGCCATGGCCGCGGTAGGTGTCCAGCAGGTCGACCATGGCCTGGCCGCGGTCGCGGCTTTCGCCGTGCACGTGTTCGAAAAGGTGCAGCGAGTGCGCCCGGTTGCGGTCGAAGGTGGCGACGTAGGTTTCCTGCAGGGCGATCAGGTCGTGGCTGGCCAGATGGGCAACCAGCGGTTGCAGGGTTTCCTCGGCGTCCGGGTAGGCGGCCAGCCGTTCTTCGAGTTCGGGCAGCGCATCCACCAGGTCCTGTTCGGGGTAGCAGAGCAGCGCGGAAAGCAGGTGATAGAGTTTCATGGCGTTTCTCCTGGGTCAGGCCGTGGCGGCCTTCTTGCGCGACTTGGGCATGTCGATGAAGATCTCGCTGCCCTGGGGCTTGCGGCCGAACAGCGTGCCTTCCGACACCCCGCCCGAGCAGCCGTTGCCGAAGGTGAAGCCGCAACTGCCCTTTTCGTTGAAGCTGTCTTCGACGATTTCCTTGTGGCTGCTGGGCACCACGAAGCGGTCTTCGTAGTTGGCGATCGCCATGATGCGGTACATGTCCTGCACGGTGGCCTCTGTCAGGCCCACCTGTTCCAGCAGCGCGGTGTCGCGTTCGCCATGCACGGTTTCCGACCGCTTGTAGGCGCGCATGGCCAGCATGCGTTCCAGCGCCTGCAAGACCGGCGCTTCCTTGCCGGCGGTCAGCAGGTTGGCCAGGTAGCGCACCGGAATGCGCAGGCTGGCCACGTCGGGAATCATGGCGCTCTTGCCCAGCGTGCGCTGCGGCATCTGGCCGGCTTCGGCCGCCGTCTGGATGGGCGACAGCGGCGGGATGTACCAGACCATCGGCAAGGTGCGGTATTCGGGGTGCAGCGGGAAGGCGACGCGCCACTCCACAGCCATCTTGTAGACGGGCGACTGGCGCGCGGCCTCCAGCCACGATTCGGGAATGCCCTGCTCGCGCGCGGCGGCGATCACCTCGGGCGAATGCGGGTCCAGGAACAGGCCCAGCTGCGATTCGTACAGGTCCTGCTCGTCGCCCACGGCGGCGGCGCGTTCGATCTGATCGGCGTCATACAGCAGCACGCCCAGGTAGCGGATGCGGCCCACGCAGGTTTCCGAGCACACCGTGGGCTGGCCGGCTTCGATGCGCGGATAGCAGAAGGTGCACTTTTCGGCCTTGCCGCTGTGCCAGTTGTAGTAGATCTTCTTGTACGGGCAGCCCGAGATGCACATGCGCCAGCCGCGGCATTTGTCCTGGTCGACCAGCACGATGCCGTCGTCTTCGCGCTTGTAGATCGAGCCCGACGGGCAGCTGGCGACACAGGCCGGGTTCAGGCAGTGTTCGCACAGGCGCGGCAGGTACATCATGAAGGTGTTCTCGAAGGTCGAGTACATCTCTTTCTGCACGCCTTCGAACAGCGCGTCGCGGCTGCGCGCGGCGAATTCGCCGCCCAGGTCGTCTTCCCAGTTCGGGCCCCAGACGATCTTGTCCATCTTCTTGCCGGTCAGCACCGACACCGGGCGCGCGGTGGGCGGCGTCTGCGACAGGGGCGCGTTCTTCAGGTGTTCGTAGTCGAAGGTGAAGGGTTCGTAGTAGTCGTCGATCTGCGGCAGGTTGGGATTGGCGAACAGGTTCGCCAGGATGCGCAGCTTGCCGCCCTGGCGCGGTTCCAGCTTGCCGGCCGCGGTGCGCTTCCAGCCGCCCTTCCACTTTTCCTGGTTTTCCCATTCCTTGGGATAGCCGATGCCGGGCTTCGTTTCGACGTTGTTGAACCAGGCGTATTCGACGCCGTCGCGGCTGGTCCAGACGTTCTTGCAGGTGACCGAGCAAGTGTGGCAGCCGATGCACTTGTCCAGGTTCAGCACCATGCCGATTTGGGCGCGTATCCTCATGATTGCTTCTCTTCCAGTTGCGTTGCGGCGGCCGGGTCTTCCACCAGCGGGCCTTCCATCCAGTCCACTTTCTTCATCTTGCGCAGCACCACGAATTCGTCGCGGTTGGCGCCCACGGTGCCGTAGTAATTGAAACCGTAGGCTTGCTGCGCGTAGCCGCCGATCATGTGCGTGGGCTTGAGCACCGTGCGCGTGACCGAGTTATGGATGCCGCCGCGCTTGCCGCTGGTTTCCGCGCCCGGCACGTTCACGATCTTTTCCTGGGCGTGGTACATCAGGCACATGCCCACCGGCACGCGCTGGCTGACCACCACGCGGGCGGTCAGCGTGCCGTTGACGTTGAAGACCTCGACCCAGTCGTTGTCGACCAGCCCGGCTTGCTTGGCCTCGGTCTCGGACACCCACACGTGGGGGCCGCCCCGGCTCAGGGTAAGCATGCGCAGGTTGTCGGAATATGTGCTGTGGATGCCCCATTTCTGGTGCGGCGTCAGCCAGTTCAGCACCAGTTCCTTTTCACCGTTGGGGTAGCGGCCCAGCATCGGCGCGATGGTCTTGGTGTCGATGGCGGGCTTGTACACGCACAGGCCTTCACCGAAATCCAGCATCCAGCGGTGGTCCTGGTAGAACTGCTGGCGGCCGGTGATGGTGCGCCATGGAATCAGTTCGTGCACATTGGTGTAGCCGGCGTTGTAGCTGACCTCTTCGCTTTCCAGGCCCGACCAGGTGGGCGCCGAAATGATCTTGCGGGGCTGCGCCTGGATGTCGCGAAAGCGGATCTTGTCGTGCTCGCGGCCCACGGCCAGGTGGGTGTGGTCACGCCCGGTGATCTTGCCCAGCGCTTCCCAGGCCTTGACCGACACGTGGCCGTTGGTCTCGGGCGCAAAGGTCAGAATCATCTCGGCCGCGTCGATGGCGGTATCCAGCCGCGGCCGGCCCTGGCTCACGCCCGCCTCGGCCACGCTGTCATTGATGCCGCCCAGCTCGTGCACTTCGTGCTCGGTGTTCCAGTTGATGCCCTTGCCGCCGTTGCCCAGCTTGTCCAGCAACGGCCCCACCGACGTGAACTTGCGGTAGATGTCGTTGTAGTCGCGTTCCACCACCGTCATGTTGGGCGCCGTCTTGCCCGGCACCAGGTCGCACTGGCCCAGCTTCCAGTCTTTCGGCTCGAAGGCCTGGCCCAGTTCGCCCGGGGTGTCGTGCATCAGCGGGGTCAGCACCAGGTCGCGGCGCTTGCCCAGGTAGGGGCCGCCGATGTCGCTGAACTTCTTGGCGAGCAGCTTGTAGATTTCCCAGTCGGTCTTGCTTTCCCACAGCGGCTGCACCGCTTCGCTCAAGGGGTGGATGAACGGGTGCATGTCCGACGTGTTCAGGTCGTCTTTCTCGTACCAGGTGGCGGTGGGCAGCACGATGTCGCCGTACAGGCAGGTGGTGCTCATGCGGAAGTCCAGCACCGTCAGCAGGTCCAGCTTGCCTTCGGCCGCGTCTTCTTCATAGGTGACCTCGGTCGGCCGGATCGCGTCGCCCTCGTCGCCGAAGACGGCGTTCTGCGTGCCCAGCAGGTACTTCAGGAAGTACTCGTGGCCCTTGCCGCTGGAACCCAGGATGTTCGAGCGCCACACGAACATGTTGCGCGGGAAGTTGGCGGGGTCGTCGGGGTTTTCGCACGACATTTTCAGCGCGCCGGACTTGAGCTGTTCCGCCGCGAAGGCCACCGGGTCCTTGCCGACGGCCGCGGCCTGGTCGGTCAGGTCCAGCGGATTGGTGCGCAGCTGCGGCGCCGACGGCAGCCAGCCCATGCGCTCGGCGCGGGCGTTCAGGTCGATCATGCTCAGGTCGCCATAGCGGCCGCGGTCGGCGGTGGGGCCCAGCACTTCCTGCACGTGCAGCTTTTCGTGGCGCCATTGGCTGGTGTGGGCGTAGAAGAACGAGGTGCCGTTCATCTGGCGCGGCGGGCGCACCCAGTCGGATGCAAACGCCAGCGGCGCCCAGCCGAACTGCGGCCGCAGCTTTTCCTGGCCCACGTAGTGCGCCCAGCCGCCGCCGCTCTTGCCCACGCAACCGCACATCATCAGCATGTTGATGATGCCGCGGTAGATCATGTCCATGTGGTACCAGTGATTCAGGCCGGCGCCCACGATCACCATCGACGTGCCTTCGGTGTCGTGCGCGTTCTGCGCGAACTCGCGCGCCACCTGGATCACCTGCGCGCGCGGCACGCCGGTGTGCTTTTCCTGCCAGGCCGGGGTGTAGGGCACGTCATCGTCGTACGACGTGGCCACATTGCCACCGCCCAGGCCGCGGTCCAGGCCGTAGTTGGCCATCTGCAGGTCGTACACGCTGGCCACCAGGGCCTCGCTGCCGTCCGCCAGGCGGATGCGGCGGGCCGGCACGTTGCGCACCATCAGGTCGTCGTGTTCGGCGCCGAAGTACGGAAAGCCCACGCCCACCACGGCATCGGCCCGGTCGATCAGGCTGAGCACCGGCTCGATCTCGCGGCCGCTGCCGCCGTCGCGCGATTCCAGGTTCCAGCGGCCGACCTTCTCGCCGCCGTTGACCGCGCCCTCGCCCCAACGAAACCCGATGCTGCCGTTGGGCGCCACCAGGTCGCCGCTGGCGGCATCGATGACCAGCGTCTTCCAGTCGGGGTTGTTCTGTTCGCCCAGCGCGCCGTCCAGGTGCGAGGCGCGCAGGAAGTGGTCGGGCGCATAGAAGCCGTCGCGTTCCTGCAGCAGCACCAGCATGGGCATGTCGGTGTAGCGGCGCACGTAGTCGCGGAAATAGGCCGAGGCGCCCGACAGGTGGAATTCCTTCAGGATGACGTGGCCCATGGCCATGGCCAGCGCGGCGTCGGTGCCCTGCTTGGGCGCCAGCCAGATGTCGCCGAACTTGACCATTTCGCCGAAGTCGCTGGATACCGCCACCGTCTTGGTGCCCTTGTAGCGGACCTCGGTGTAGAAGTGGGCGTCGGGGGTGCGCGTCTGCGGCACGTTCGAACCCCACACCATCAGGTAGGTCGAGTTGTACCAATCGGCCGATTCGGGCACGTCGGTCTGCTCGCCCCAGACCTGCGGGCTGGCCGGCGGCAGGTCGCAATACCAGTCGTAGAAGCTGAGACACGCACCGCCCAGCAGGCTCAGGTAGCGGGCGCCGGCGGCGTAGCTGACCATCGACATGGCGGGAATCGGCGAAAAGCCGATCAGGCGGTCAGGGCCGAATTGCTTGATGGTGTAGGCGTTGGCGGCGGCGATCATCTCCATCGCCGTGTCCCAGTCGGTGCGCACGAAGCCGCCCAGGCCACGAACCGATTTGTAGCGTTTGGCGCGCACGGGGTCCTGGCTGATCCATTCCCAGGCCGCGATCGGGTCCATGGTCTTGCGGGCCTCGCGCCACATTTCCATCAGGCGGCCGCGCATCATCGGGTACTTCACGCGCTGGGCGGAATAGACGTACCAGCTGTAGGACGCGCCCCGCGGACAGCCGCGCGGCTCGTGGTTGGGCAGATCGGGCCGCGTGCGCGGGTAGTCGGTCTGCTGGGTTTCCCAGGTGATCAGGCCATTCTTGACGTACACCTTCCACGAGCACGAGCCCGTGCAGTTCACGCCGTGGGTCGAGCGCACCACCTTGTCGTGCTGCCAGCGGGCGCGATAGGCGTTTTCCCACTTGCGGTCTTCATTGACCAGCTCGCCGTGACCGTCCGCGAAGGTGGATTTCACCCGCGACATGAACTTCAACCGGTCCAGAAAATGACTCATTATGGTTCTCCAAGGGCGCCGGGTTTGCCGGCGCGTACTGCAATCAGTGCTGTCCAGACCACTTTAGGCGCGGGCCCGGCGGGCGACCATTCGCCAGTGGCATAGGCCGGCCGCGGCAGAGTGACTAGTCACCCCGGCCAGCCCGGCGCTTCAGCAGGGCACCGGCGCATTACGGCGCGCGTAGTACCACCACGTGATCACCATGCAGGTGGCGTAAAAGCCGATGAAGCAATAGAGCGCGGCCTGCGCGCCGCCCGTCAGTTCGAGCGAGGTGCCGAAGCTGCGCGGGATGAAAAAGCCGCCGTAGGCGCCGATCGCGCCGGAAAAGCCCAGCACTGCCGCGGATTCACGCGCCGCGTCCGTCAGCGCCTGCTTCTGGGCGGCCGCCCCCTTGCCTTGCGCGGCCTGGGTGCGCTCGCGCAGGAAAATCACGGGAATCATGCGGAAGGTGGACCCGTTGCCCACGCCGGTCAGCGCGAACAGCACGACGAACATGGCCAGAAAGCCGTTGAAGTCACCGCCCTGCCCGTTCACCGGCAGGAACGCCATCACGCCCAGCACGGCGGCGATCATGCCGGCGAAGGTGAACAAGGTGACCCGCGCGCCGCCCAGCTTGTCGGACACCCAACCGCCCACCGGCCGTGTCAGCGAGCCGACCAGCGGCCCCAGGAAGGCATAGGTCATGGGGTCCACCTGCGGGAACAAGGTCTTGGTCAGCATGGCGAAGCCCGCCGAAAACCCGATGAACGAGCCGAAGGTGCCCACGTACAGCCAGCACATCAGCCAGTTGTGCTTGCGCTTGAAGATCACGGCCTGGTCGGCAAACGACGCGCGCGCATCGGCGATGTCGTTCATGCCGAACCACGCGGCCAGGGACGCCAGCGCGATGGGCAGGACCCAGATGAAGCCGGCGTTCTGCAGCCACAGGCTGCGCGGCGCGTCACCCGCCACGGTTTGCGGATCGCCGCCCAGGGCGCCGAACATGCCCACCGAGATCACCACCGGCACCACGAACTGCGCCAATGACACGCCCAGGTTGCCGATACCGGCGTTCAGCCCGGTCGCCAGGCCCTTCTTTTCCTTGGGAAAGAAAAAGCTGATGTTGGCCATGCTGGAACTGAAATTGCCGCCGCCCAGGCCGCACAGCAGCGCCAGGATCAGCAAGGTGGGAAACGAGGTGGTCGGGTCGCGCAGCGCAAACCCCATGCCCAGCGCCGGAATCAGCAGCGAGGCGGTGGAGATCGCCGTCCACTTGCGGCCGCCGAACACCGGCACCAGGAACGAATAGAAGATGCGCAGCGTGGCGCCCGACAAGGCGGGCAGCGCGGTCAGCCAGAACAGCTGGTTCTTGGACAGCATGAAGCCGGCGCGGTCCAGGTTGACGACCACCACGCTCCAGAGCATCCAGATGCTGAACGCCAGCATCAGCGCGGGAATCGAGATCCACAGGTTGCGATTGGCGATGCGCGCGCCGGTCTGTTTCCAGAAGCCGGGGTTTTCCGGCTCCCAGCGCGCCAGGACATGGGTAGACATAGGGTTCTCCGATCAGGGACGGGGTCAGGCGGCTTGCCGCCGGGCAATGGCGGCGCTTTCGGGCCGGAAACTGAAATGCATGAAGATGAGCGAGACGCAGACCGTGCCGTACAGCAGCATGAAGGCGCTGGAGCGCACGCCGGTCAGGTCCAGCAGCACGCCGAACAGGATCGGCAGCACGAAGCCGCCCAGGCCGCCGGCCAGGCCGACGATGCCCGACACGGCGCCGATGTTGTCGCTGAACTCATCCGAGATGAACTTGAAGACCGAG
This sequence comes from Achromobacter deleyi, assembly GCF_902859705.1. Lineage (GTDB taxonomy): Bacteria > Pseudomonadota > Gammaproteobacteria > Burkholderiales > Burkholderiaceae_B > Achromobacter > Achromobacter deleyi. Next base: position 17,342 of record NZ_CADIJO010000039.1, read on the forward strand.
GCCTTGCCGATCGCCATCGCGATGCCCACCACGAACAGCAGCACGGTGAAGCTGATGGGGCCCAGGGCGATGTCGAACTGGCGCGGGCCGCCGGTGGTCAGCACAGTGAAGTGGGTCTGCGGATAGCTCAGGATGAAGAACGCCACCCAGCACACCCACATCACCCACCAGGTGGTCTTGTAGGCGCCGTAGCGGTCAGAGATCCAGCCGCCCAGCGCGCGCAGCACGCCGCCCGGCAGGGAAAAGCAGGCCGCCAGCAGCGCCGCCAGCTTCATGTCGAAGCCGTATTCGCCGATGTAGTACTTGGTCATCCACAGCGCCAGCGCCACGTAGCCGCCGAACACCACCGAGTAGTACTGGCAGTAGCGCCACACCCGCGGGTCCTTCAGCATGGCGAACTGGGCCGACAGGCTGGCCCCGCCCGCCACGCGGTGCGAGGGGTCCGATGCCGAGAACAGCCAGAACAGGATCGCCGTCACCAGCAGCGCCACGGCATACACCTGCGGCACGATCACCCAGGCGCCGCCCGCGGCCGCGATCAGCGCGGGGGCCACGAACTTGGTAATGGCCGAGCCCGAATTGCCGGCGCCGAACACGCCCATGGCCAGGCCCTGCTTGCTGCGGGGAAACCAGCGCGCCACATAGGGCGTGCCGACCGAGAACGACCCGCCGGTCAGGCCCACGAACAGCGCCAGCACCAGGAACTGCCAGTACTGCGTGGCGTAAGACAGCAGCCAGATCGGCACCACCGCCAGCAGCATCAGCACGAAGAACACGGGCCGGCCGCCGTAGCGGTCGGTCCAGATGCCCAGCGGCACGCGCACCAGTGAACCGGTCAGTACCGGCATGGCGGCCAGCAGGCCGAATTCGGTTTCAGACAGGCCCAGCTGGGCCTTGATGGGAATGCCCAGCACCGCAAAGATCATCCACACCGCAAAACAGATGGTGAAGGCGAAGGTGCTGGATACCAGGACCCGCATGGGCGCGCTGGCCGAGGGGTGAGTTGATGCCATGGTGATTCTCGCTTGTTGTGCACTCGGATACGACTGCACCCAGCGTAGGCATGCCGGGCGCGGCCCACCATTGCCCACCCGACCAAACACCCCCTGCCGTTGTGACTAGTCACCCCTGGGAAGCGGCCGCGTTTGCGCTGGATCAACCCGCCGCGCTGGCCCGCGGCCGGCCAACGGTATTAATATGTATTTGAAATGCATGTTTATCGCCGCCATAGCGGCCACGACGGGCGGAGACCCCATGAACACCCTGCTGACCCTGGAAGAACCTGCTGCGCCCCGCGACCAGAATCGCCCGCCGGCGCCCGATTGGCGCGCCTTCACGGAAATGGGCTTTCGCCCGCTGTACCTGGCCGGCTGCGCCTGGGCGCTGGTTTCCGTGCTGCTCTGGGTGTTCGCGCCCGCCCGGCTGACGGGCCTGTTGACCGCCATGCCATGGCACGCCCACGAGATGCTGTGGGGCTTTGTCGCCACCATCGCGGTGGGCTTTCTGCTGACGGCGGGCGCCAACTGGACCGGCAAGAATCCCCTGCGCGGCCTGCCGCTGGCGTTGCTGTGCGGCGTCTGGCTGGTGGCGCGCGCAGCCTACCTGGCGCCGGGCACGGCAGCGCTCTACGTCGCCGCGGGCGCCGATCTGCTGTTCTTCCTGTGGGGCGCCGCGGCGCTGGGCCGTTCGGTCTGGGTCACGCGCAACCGCCGCAATTACGGCGTGCCGCTGCTGCTGGTGGCGCTGGCCGCCGCCCACGTGCTGTATGTGCGCGCGGCCCTGGCCGGCGACTACCTGGCGCTGATGCGCTACTTCAATGCCGGCCTGCTGAGCATGGCGGTGCTGACCCTGCTGATCGCGCGGCGCGTCATCCCCTTCTTTGCCAAGCGCGCCGTCGCCGGCCTGGACATTGCCCCGCATACCCGCAGCGGCCACTGGCAACTGGTCACGGGCGTGCTGGCCATCGCCTGCCTGCTGGCGGGTGCCCCGCGCCTGGCTGCACTGCTGCTGGCGGCTACGGGCCTGATTGCGCTGGCGCAATGGCTGGCCTGGAAGCCCTGGGCCGCGCGCCGCGTGCCCTTGCTGTGGATTCTGTACGCCGGTTATGCCGGCCTGGGCATCGGCCTGCTGGTGGGCGCGGCGCAACTGGCCGGCTATGTGCTGCGGCCCGCCTGGCCCGCGCATGTCATTGGCGTGGCCGGCTTTTCGGTGCTGATCCTGGGCATGGCCACGCGCACCGCGCTGGGCCACCTGGGCCGGCCGCTGCGCACCGACCGCAGCATGGTGCTGAGCTATGCGCTGGTGATCCTGGCGGCGCTGCTGCGCCTGGCCGCCCTGCTGCCCACCGCGGGTGCGCTGGGCCTGCTGCACGCGTCGGCTGGCGCCTGGGCGCTGGCGTTCGGGCTGTACCTGTGGCGTTTTACGCCGTGGATGATCCGGCCGCGCTTTGACGCGCCGGCCAAGGGTGCGGCGCCGATCATGCGCATCGTGCCGGCGGGGCCGCGGCAGGCGCGTTGAGCGCCCCGAGCGCCCCGAGCGCCTTGAGCGCCTTCGGCGCCCTGAGCGTCCTGAACACCTTGGTCCGCAAAGGCCCCGACCGGATTACGCGCCGCCGTCGCGCCGCTTGTTCGCGTCCAGCTGCTTCTTCATGGCCTTCAGCCAGGCCTTGACCTGCTGCATGTCCACGAACTGCGTCAGCTCGAATTCCAGTTCGCCGATGTATTCCTCGGCGTCTTCGATCTCGGCGGCCAGGTCTTCCATCAGCTCGGCCGGGTCGATGTCCTGGTCCGGATCGAAGTGAAAGCGGGCCGCAAAGTGCTCTTCGACGGCCGCCAGCTCGCGCTTCACGGCAGCCAGTTGCGCCGCCAGGTCCGGACCCGCATCGGGTTCGGCCGGCACCGCCAGCGCCAGGGTCACCGCATGGGCCTGGATTTGCGCCAGTTCGTCGGCCACCTCGGCATCGAAGTCCGACCCGCTGTGCTTCAAGTACACGGCCTTGAGCCGGTCCACGTCGCAGTCGGCCGGCGTGCCGTCCAGCACGATGGCCGCCAGCGTCTCTTGCCCCAGCTGCTGCACCAGTTCCGAAGCCAATTCGCGTTCGGCGCGGGTCAGCTCTTTCTGCTTGCAGGCATGGTCAAAGCACAGCACCAGCTTGGCCTTCAGTTCCAGCGCGGCCGATTCCAGGGGTGCCAGCACGTCTTCGAACTGCTTCTGGTAGGCGGGTTCCACCTCGCGCCACAGGCGCAGCTTGGCGCGCGCGGCGTCCAGTTCGAGCGCTTCGGGGGATTGTTCTGGCATGGCTGAAACCTGTTCGATGAATGCGGCGCACAGCGCGCCATGGCATGATTGGACGGCATTTTATCCCTGCGTGCGAACGCTTGCCGATTCCAGCCCCTGCGCCCACCCAGCGGCCATGGCCTGCACCTGCTGCACCGGGTCGGCCGCCAGGACCTGCTGGTTGCGGGTCCGGCACACGTCGGGATCCGTGATGAACAGGGCCTGCGCAAACCCGCGCGCCTGTTGCGTCAACTGCGCGGTCTTGGGCCCCCGAATTCGAGTGAAGCGCTGCAGCGCGGCGTCCAGGGTGGCGCCGGCCTCTTCCAGGCAACGCGCCAGGTGCCAGGCATCTTCCAACGCCTGGCAGGCGCCTTGCCCCGACGTGGGCAACGGCGCATGCGCCGCATCGCCCACCAGCAGCACGTTGGCCCGGCTCCAGACGGGCAAAGGTTCCAGGTCATGCACGGCAATCAGCCGCAAGGCTGCCGTGGGTGTGGCCTGGATGATCCGGGGGATCGGCCCTGCCCATTCGCCAAAAAGGCGTTGCACATCGGCGCGCAGATCCACCGCCCCGGCCTCGGCGGGACCTGGTGTATTGGGCCGCGCCTGAGCTGCGGCCCAATACACCAGGTCTTGCCGGACCGGCACCAGGCCGAAGCGCTCGCCCACGCCCCAGTAGTCCTGGATGGCCATATCGTCCACCAATGCGCCGGCGTCCGACGCAACGCCGATCCAGTTCACGAAGCCCTGATACACCGGCGCGTTGTCGCCCGCGACGAAGCGGCGCGCGACCGAACCCATGCGGCCATCCGCGCCGATGAGCAGGTCGGGCCGAATGCGCACGCCGTTGTCGAACGTGGCCACGGCCCTGCCGCCATCGTCCAGGTCGATCGCCGTGGCGCGATGGCCATACAGGACGTCGATCCCGGCCCTGGCAGCGTGGTCCAGCAGCACGGCCAGCAAATCGCGCCGCAGGATCGTATGGGTGGGATACCCCATCAACCGGTCCAGCAGCCCGATATCGATGCCGCCCAGCGGCTGACCCGCCGAATCCAGGCGGCGCATCGCCACCGGCCGCCCCCCGACCCTGGCGATGTCGCGCAACAACCCCAGCTCGTCCAGCACCAGGCCGGCATTGGGCCACAGCGTGACGCCGGCCCCCATGGTCGCCGGCCCGTCGCCGCGCTCGTAGACCTTGGGACGGTGCCCCAGCCGGTGCAGGGAAAGCGCGACGCTCAAGCCTGCCACGCCGCCGCCCACGATGCCGATGTCCATGTTGAAGACTCCTTGGAATGTTGCCGTCCACCGCCTGCGGGGGGGACCAGATTCGAAACGAGACGGCATCGTAGATTGCGCCAGATGAGATAACTAGCATGCAAAAATGGGATCGTTTCTTACCTTATTTGGGATAATCATGCGACAGGCCATGGATCTGAATGCCGTGCGCGTCTACGCCGCCGTCGTCGACGAACAAAGTTTCGCGGGGGCCGCGCGCCTGCTGTCGATGCCCTCGTCCAACGTCAGCCGGCACGTGGCCACGCTGGAAAAAAAGCTGGGCGCCCGGTTGCTGGAACGCAGCACGCGCCACCTGCGCATGACCGAGGCCGGCCAATTGCTGTACCAGCGCGCCAAGCCCCTGCTCGATGCGTTGGCCAGCACGCAGGAAGAACTGGGCGCCGTGCGGCGCGAACTGCGCGGCCCGCTGAAGATGTGCATGCCCGGCGAGGCGCCGCGGCTGCTCGCCCCCATCCTGGCCGAGTTCTGCGATCTGCACCCCGGCATCGAGCTGGAATGCGATACCCGCCTGACCGGCATCGACGCGCTGCGCGAAGACGTGGACCTGTCCATCGTGTTCCATCGCGGCCGCCTGGAAGACAGCGCGCTCATCACCCGCGACCTGGTCACGCTGCCCAGCATCGTGGTGGCGGCCCCGGCCCTGCTCGCCCAGACTGGCACGCCCCGCCACGTGCGCCAACTGAAAGCGTTGCCCTGCATCACCACGCTCAGCGCGCTCAAGGGCCAACCCTGGCAGTTCGACGACGGTGCCGGCGGCATCGTGAAAGTGCCGGTGCGCAGCCGCTACCGGGTCAACAGCGGGGAATTGGCGCTGGCCGGCGCCCGCCAGGGCATCGGCTTTGCCATCCTGGCGGCCATGTCATGCCAGGACGATCTGGCGGCAGGCCGCTTGCAGGAAGTGCCGCTGGACCTGCGGCCCGCCCCGCTGCAATTGCTGGGCGTGTACACCCATCGCCACTCGGTGACCGCGCGCGTGCGCGCCTTGCTGGAATTCATGCAATCGCGCCTTTCCCCCTGAAACCTGACAGCTTGCTGATTCGAAAACGCTAATAATTATTATTCAGATAGAATCCGAACTGTCCCCAACCCCTGAACCCTGGCAGTACCGATGTCCCTGCCCCTGCCCGCGGGCCCTGTTTCCCCCCGACACTCCCCGCCTGGAAAACGCCGCGCCAAGGCGCTGGCCGCCGCCCTGATCGTGATCGCGCTGGCCGCCTGGGGCGTGTGGCGCTATATGTCGCCCGGCCCAGGCGCCCCCGCCATTCCCAATTACGACCAGCAGCCCGTGGCCGTCAGCGTCGCCGCCGCGCGCAGCGGCCCGCTGCCGCTGGACCTGCACGCCCTGGGCACCATCACCCCGCTGGCGCAGGTGGTCTTGCGCAGCCAGGTCGACGGCCAGTTGCAGCAGCTGCACTACACCGAGGGCCAGACCGTGCAGCGCGGCCAGTTGCTGGCCGAGATCGACCCGCGCCCCTACCAGGCCGCCCTGGCCGCGGCCGAAGGTGAATTGGCCCATACCGATGCGCTGCTGCACAACGCCCGCATCGACCTGGCCCGCTACCGCACCCTGGCCCGCCAGGAAGCCGTGGCGGGCCAGCAACTGGACACCGCCGAGGCCCAGGTGCGCAGCTACGCCGCCCAGCGCCAGCGCCTGGCCGCCCGCGTGGCCGATGCCCGCCGCCTGCTGGAGCAGACCCGCATCACCGCGCCGCAGGACGGCCGCATCGGCCTGCGCCGCGTCGACGCCGGCAACCACGTGCGCGCCACCGATGCCGACGGCCTGACCACCCTGGTGCAGATGCGGCCGATCTCGGCGCTGTTCGCCATTTCGGAAACCCGGCTGGACCTGCTGCGGCAAGCGCAGGCCCAGGCGCGCGCCGACGGCACGGTGCTGCGGGTGCAAGCCTGGGACGGCGACGACCGCCGCTTGCTGGCTGAGGGCACGCTGCAGGCGCTGGACAACCGGGTTCAGGCCGCCAGCGGCACCGTCAAGCTGCGCGCCCTGTTCGAGAACGCCGACGAATCGCTGTTCCCCAACCAGTTCGTCAACATCCGGCTGGCCCTGGCGCAGCACGAAGACGTGCTGTCCATTCCCACGGCCGCGGTGCAATACGGCACCGACGGCGCCTTTGTCTACGTCATCGACGACGCCCTGAAGGCCACCCGCCGCGAACTGACGCTGGGCCGCGCGAACGCCGGCCGCGTCACCGTCGTGTCGGGCCTGGCGCCCGCCGAGCGCGTGGTGGTCGAAGGCGTGGACCGCCTGCACGACGGCCGCGGCGTGCAGGTCGTGGACACTCAGAGCTAACGCGAGACGCCCCCCCACCATGAGCCTGTCCCGCCCCTTCATCCTGCGCCCGGTCGCCACGTCGTTCCTGATGATCGCGCTGCTGCTGTCGGGCATCCTGGCCTGGCGCCTGCTGCCCGTGGCGGCGCTGCCGCAGGTGGACTACCCCATCATCCAGGTCACCACGCCCTACCCCGGCGCCAGCCCCGACGTGACGGCCCGCGCCGTCACCGCGCCGCTGGAACGCCGCTTTGGCCAGATTCCCGGCTTGAAGCAGATGTCGTCGTCCAGCGGCAGCGGCATCTCGGTCATCACGCTGCAGTTCTCGCTGGACGTGTCGCTGGGCGTGGCCGAACAGGAAGTGCAGGCCGCCATCAGCGCCAGCGGCTCGCTGCTGCCCAACGACCTGCCGACTCCGCCCGTGTACCGCAAGGTCAACCCGGCCGACGTGCCCATCCTGACGCTGGCCGTCACATCCGATTCGGTGCCGCTGCCGCAGGTGTACGACCTGGTCGACACCCGCATGACCCAGCGCCTGGCACAGCTGTCCGGCGTGGGCATGGTCAGCCTGGCCGGCGGCCAGCGGCCAGCGGTCAGGGTGCAGGCCAACCCGATGGCGCTGGCCGCGCGCGGGCTGCAACTGTCGGACCTGCGCGACACGATCGCCAAGGCCAACTCCAACCAACCCAAAGGCAGCTTCGACGGCCCGGTGCGCTCGGTCATCATGGACGCCAACGACCAGTTGCAAAGCGCCCAGGAATACCGCGACCTGATCGTGGCCTGGCGCAACGGCGCGCCGGTGCGGCTGGGCGACGTGGCCACGGTGGAAGACGGCGCCGAAGACCGCTACCTGGCCGCCTGGGTCGACCGCCAGCCCGCCGTGCTGGTGAACATCCAGCGCCAGCCGGGCGCCAACGTCATCGCCGTGGCCGACCAGGTCAAGGCCCTGCTGCCGCAACTGACCGCCAGCCTGCCCGCCGCCGTGCAGGTGCGCATCCTGACCGACCGCACCGAGAGCATCCGCGCATCCGTACGGGGGGTTCAATGGGAACTGGCCTTTGCCGTGGGCCTGGTGGTGCTGGTCACCTTCCTGTTCCTGCGCAACCTGCCGGCCACGCTGATCCCCAGCCTGGCCGTGCCGCTGTCGCTGATCGGCACCTTCGGCTTCATGCACCTGGCGGGGTTTTCCACCAACAACCTGACGCTGATGGCGCTGACCATCGGCGCCGGCTTCGTGGTGGACGACGCCATCGTCATGCTCGAGAACATCGCCCGCTATCGTGAACAGGGCCACAGCCCGATGTCGGCCGCACTCAAGGGCGCCGGGCAGATCGGCTTCACCCTGGTGTCCCTGACCCTGTCGCTGATCGCCGTGCTGATCCCGCTGCTGTTCATGGAAGACGTGGTCGGCCGCCTGTTCCGCGAGTTCGCCATCACGCTGGCCGTGGCCATCCTGATATCGCTGGCCGTGTCCCTGACGCTGACGCCGATGATGTGCGCGCGCCTCTTGCCCGCGCACGCCGAGCGCCCGCCCGGCCTGCTGGACCGCCTGCAGGAACGCTATGCCGGCTGGCTTGACGCCACCCTGCGCCACCAGCGCCTGACCCTGCTGGCGATGCTGGCCACGGTCGTGCTGACGGGCCTGTTGTACCTGGCCGTGCCCAAAGGCTTTTTCCCGGTGCAGGACGGCGGCGTGCTGCAAGGGGTGACCCAGTCCGCGCAAAGCACCTCGTTCGAGGCCATGTCGCGGCGCCAGCAGGCGCTGGCGCAAAGCCTGCTGGGCGATCCCGACGTGGCCAGCCTGTCGTCCTTCATCGGCATCGACGGCATGAACCCCACGCTGAACACCGGCCGCCTGCTGGTCAACCTGAAACCCTGGAGCGAGCGCAGCGCGCCGCTGGCCGACATCATGGCGCGGCTGGACGCGCGGGCGCGCCAGGCGCAGGGCATTTCCCTGTTCCTGCAACCGGTGCAGGAACTGAACATCGAAGACCGCGTCAGCCGCGGCCAGTACCAGTTCACGCTGACCTCGCCCGACAGCGCATTGCTGGCCCGCTGGAGCGCCGCGCTGACCCAGCGCCTGGCTGCCGCGCCGCAATTGGCCGACATCTCGTCCGACCTGCAGGGCGATGGACGCCAGGCCTACCTGGACGTGTCGCGCGACGCAGCCGCCCGCCTGGGCGTGACGCTGGACGACGTGGCGCAGGCGCTGTACAGCGCCTTCGGCCAGCGCCAGGTCGCCACGCTGTTCACGCAGTCGAACCAGTACCGCGTGGTGCTGGAAGTGGACCGCCGCCTGGCAGCCAGCCCCGACGCGCTGGAACGCATCCACCTGCAAAGCAAGGACGGCCAGGCCATTCCGCTGTCGGCCCTGGCCAGCGTCAGCGAACGCGCGGTGCCGCTGGCGGTGAACCATCTGTCGCAGTTTCCGGCCGTCAACCTGTCGTTCAACCTGCCGCCGGGCGGCTCGCTGGGCGAGGCCATCGCCGCCATCGAGGCCGCGCGGCAGGACATCGCCATGCCGCCCAGCGTCGAACTGCGGCTGCAAGGGGCGGCATCGGCCTTTCAGGCCTCGCTGTCCAACACCTTGTGGCTGATGCTGGCCGCCGTGGTCACCATGTACCTGGTGCTGGGCATGCTCTATGAAAGCGCCATCCACCCGATCACCATCCTGTCGACGCTGCCGTCCGCCACCGTGGGCGCGCTGCTGGCGCTGCTGTTGACCGGCCGGCCGCTGGACCTGATCGCCGTCATCGGCATCATCCTGCTGATCGGCCTGGTCAAGAAGAACGGCATCATGATGGTGGACTTTGCGCTGGAAGCCGAACGCAGCCGCGGCCTGGCGCCGCAGGCCGCCATCCGCGAAGCCGCGCTGCTGCGCCTGCGGCCGATTCTGATGACCACGCTGGCCGCGCTGTTCGGCGCCCTGCCGCTGATGCTGGCCACCGGGTCGGGTGCGGAACTGCGCCAGCCGCTGGGCTGGGTGATGGTGGGCGGCCTCTTGGTCAGCCAGGTGCTGACGCTGTTCACCACGCCCGCCGTCTATCTGTTCTTCCACCGCCTGGGCCAGCGCCGCCGCGCTGCCGCCCCGGCCGCCGCCGACCGGCCGGCGCCATGATCCGCGCGCTGCTGCACCGACCCATCGCCTGCATTTTCCTGGCGGTGGCGCTGACGCTGCTGGGCGCCGTGGCCTGGCGCCTTTTGCCCGTGGCGCCGTTGCCGCAGGTGGACTTTCCCACCATCGAGGTGCGCGCCGAGCTGCCCGGCGCCAGCCCCGAAAGCATGGCCAGCACCGTGGCCGCGCCGCTGGAACGGGCGCTGGGCGCCATTGCCGGCGTCAGCGCCATGAGCTCGTCCAGCAACCAGGGCGCCACCCGCGTGCTGTTGCAGTTCGCGCTGGACCGCAACATCAACGAAGCCGCGCGCGATGTGCAGGCCGCCATCAACGCTGCCCGCGCCGAACTGCCGTCGGGCATGCCCGGCAACCCCACCTACCGCAAGATCAACCCGTCGCAAGCGCCCATCATGGCGCTGGCGCTCAGCTCGCCCACCCGGCCCGCGGGGCAGCTCTATGACCTGGGCGCCACCGTGCTGGCGCAGAAGATCTCGCAGGTCGTCGGCGTGGGCGAAGTGACGCTGGGCGGCAGCTCGCTGCCGGCCGTGCGAGTGCAGGTCAACCCCAACGCGCTGGCCCACTACGGGATCGCCCTGGACGACCTGCGCCAGGCCATCGCCAACGCCGCTCCCATGGGCCCGCAGGGCCAGCTGGACTCGCCCGGCCAGCGCTGGGAAGTCGGCACGCCCGGCCAACCGCGCACCGCCCACGACTACAACGGCCTGATCGTGCGCCACCAGGACGGCGCCACCACCCGCCTGGCGCAGGTCGCCCAGGTCAGCGATTCGGTCGAGAACCGCTACAGCAGCGGCTTTCACAACCAGAACCCGTCGGTCGTCCTGACCATCAGCCGCCAGCCCGGCGCCAACATCATCGAGACCATCGCCGCCATCAACCAGGCCCTGCCCGGCCTGCGCGCGCTGATGCCGGCCGACGTCGACCTGACCGTGGTGCTGGATCGATCCCCCGGCATCCATGCCACCCTGCGCGAGGCCCACATCACCCTGGCCCTGGCCGTGGGCCTGGTGATCCTGGTGGTGTGGCTGTTCCTGGGCAGCGCGCGCGCCGCCGCCATTCCCAGCGTCGCGATTCCCGTGTGCCTGGTCGCCACCTTCGCCGTCATGTACCTGTGGGGCTTCTCGCTGAACAACCTGTCGCTGATGGCGCTGATCGTGGCGGCCGGCCTGGTGGTCGACGACGCCATCGTGGTGCTGGAAAACATCACCCGCCACCTGGAGCGCGGCCTGGCCCCGCGTCAGGCCGCGCTGCGCGGCGTGCGCGAAGTGGGCTTCACCCTGGTCGCCATGACGCTGGCGCTGTCCGTCGTGTTCGTGTCGATCCTGTTCATGGGCGGCCTGGTGGAACGCCTGTTCCGCGAGTTCTCGATCACGCTGGTCGCCGCCATCGTGATCTCGCTGGTGGTGTCCGTCGCCATCATTCCCAGCCTGTGCGCCCGCTGGCTGCGGCCGGCAGCCCCCGTGGCCCACGCCGCCCGCCCCTCGCGCCTGCGCGCTGTCTTTGGCCGCCTGCACCATTGGTATGGCGTCTCGTTGGCGCGCGTGCTGGACCACGCCCGCCTGACCTTGCTGCTGCTGGCCGGCGTCGTGGCCCTGAACGTCTATCTGTATGCCCAGGCGCCCAAGGGCTTCCTGCCGCAGCAGGACACCGGCCAGCTCGTGGGCTTCGTGCGCGGCGACGACGGCTTCTCGTTCCAGGTCATGCAGCCCAAGATCGACGTCTACCGGCAACTGGTGTTGCGGCACCCGGCCGTGCAGGACGTCATCGGCTACAACGGCGGCAGCCTGGGCATCAGCAACTCGCTGTTTCTCATCCGCCTCAAACCCGCTGCCGAGCGCGGCGAATCGTCGGCCCAGGTCATCAACTGGCTGCGCGCCAACGCCCCGCCCGTACCTGGCGGCATGTTCTTCCTGAACGTCGACCAGGACCTGCGCATGCCCGGCGGCTTCGGCAATTCCGGCGACCACGAACTGGCCATCATGGCCAGCGAGGTGCCCGCCCTGCGGCAATGGTCGCGCCGCATTTCCCGCGCCATGCAGGACATTCCCGAACTGCGCGACGTCGACGCCGTCGGCGACGCCGCCACCCAGCAGGTGGTCATCCACATCGACCGCAGCGCCGCCCAGCGCCTGGGCGTGGACATGCAGACGATCAGCAGCGTGCTCAGCAATTCGTTCAGCCAGCGCCAGGTCGCCACCCTGTACGACCCCATGAACCAGTACCGCGTGGTGCTCGAACTGGACCCGCGCTACACCGAAGACCCCGAAGTGCTGGAACGCGTGCAGGTCGTGGCCGCCGACGGCAGCCGTGTGCCGCTCACGGCCTTCGCCACCTATGAACACGGCCTGGTCAACGACCGCGTCTTTCACGACGGCCTGTTTGCCGCCGTGGGCGTGGGCTTTTCGCTGGCCGAAGGCGTGTCGCTGCAGCAAGGCCTGGCCGCCATCGACGCCGCCATGGCCAAGCTGATGGTCCCCGCCCACATCCAGACCCGCCTGGGCGGCGACGCCCGCAGCTTCCAGCAGAGCCTGCAGGACCAGCCGTGGCTGATCCTGGGCGTGCTGGTGGCCATCTACCTGGTGCTGGGCGTCCTGTACGAAAGCCCGCTGCACCCGCTGACCATCCTGTCGACCCTGCCGTCGGCCGGCGTGGGTGCGCTGCTCGCGCTGCGGCTGGCCAACATCGAATTCACGCTGATCGCGCTGCTCGGCCTGTTTCTGCTGGTGGGCGTGGTGATGAAGAACGCGATCCTGATGATCGACTTCGCGCTGAGCCTGGAACGCCGTGAAGGCCTCACCCCCGAACAAGCCATCCACCGAGCCGCCATGCTGCGCCTGCGCCCCATCGTCATGACCAACCTGGCGGGTCTGTTGGGCGCGCTGCCGCTGGTCTTGGGCATGGGCGAAGGCTCGGAACTGCGCCGCCCGCTGGGGGTCGCGATCGTGGGCGGGCTGATGATCAGCCAGTTCCTGACGCTGTACACGACGCCGATCGTTTATCTGGCGTTGGAGAGGATGCGGCTGCGGGTGGCGGGGTGGCGCGGGCGGGGGGTGAGACGGCTGGGGTGAAGGGGTTGAAATGCGCTCGCCAATTCAATGGACGTCACCGGCGCAGGATCACTTTTTCAGCAGATCAGGGTATCGGCGCTGAAACCATTGGCTGACATCATTCAGGACGCGCTCGGCCCAGGCACGCGCCTCTTCGATCTGCGATTCCGTCGGCGCGCGGCCGTCGTAACGCTGATTGCGCCCTTCCCGCACGATCTGCAATTCCTGGTGCTGCACATCCGAATATCCCAATAGCGAAGCCAATACCTCGATCGCGATCTTGTGATGCCCTTCGCTTGCATCGACGCGAAAGCCCTCTGCATTCATCGCCGCCAGCGCACTCGAAAAAATTGCATCGTAGGCCGCGGAAAGCCGCGTCGATGCCGTGGCCTGGGTCAGGCCGGAATCATTGAGCTTGCCGACGGCGTCCTTAAGCCATTCCTGCACCCGCCATCTATCTTGCGGCGCTCGCCTGAGATTGCCCGCTTGCTCGAAATACGCTGGCGTCCTTAAGGTCATCCTTCTTTCCTATCAGCATGATGAGAGGCCCATCGAGCACCTCACGGATAAACGGACTATCTTGATCCAGCAGCTCGGCATACTGGGCCCGCGTCAGGTCCAGGATGTCCAAAGCACGGCCGGCGTCTGTCATGGCCACTCTCAGTTCGGCCTTGATGCGCCCTGTGATTCGATCTCCGACCAGCAACAGGTCGATGTCGCTATCGGGACCGGCGTCGCCCCGCGCCATCGACCCAAATACACACGCAATGTCGATGTCGTCAGCGTAGGCCTCAACGGCCTGCTTCAATGCAGGCACCGCGCCCGCCAACTGTTGAATCAACCGCCGTAGTTCGGGAAAGAAATGCGCGTCGTGATTGGCCCGGTAAAGCACCTGGTTGCCACGGCGCGCCCGCGCCAGGACACCGGCCGCCGTCATATCGATCAGTTCGCGGGCCAATGCCCCACGCGACACATCAAGCAAGCGAGCCAATTCGCCCGCATGAAATTCTTCGTCCGGCCTCAGGAAAATCAGCGTAAGTAGCTTTTTACGCAAAGTCGCCGGAAAAAGCGCCGTCAAAGCGTCCTGTTTGTCACTCATGGTCTGCTCCCGCAGTAGGACTAGCTCGGATGAGTGTACTCTTTTTGAGTCTTTTTGTTCTCAAAATGAGTCCTTTCGTTCTCAAGATGAGTTTTACGTGAAAGAGCGGCCTCTCCCATGCAATACGCCTCAAATTGAGACTCTTTGTTCTCAATTTGAGGCGATTTCTTGTTTCCCGCCAGGCAGAAACTGGAGTCAGTCCCAGCACACCGTGTACACGTGGAACCCCGCACCCGGCTCGGGCGCTGCCGCGTGCTTGCCATAAGGCCAGCCGACGATGATGCCGTCCGCCTCCAGCCCTTCGAGCCATTGCTCGGCCGTTTCCTGCGGGGCCGACGAAATCACGTGGATGTTTTCGGCGGCGGGCCAATCGTCGCACTCCAGCGCCATGCTCCAATCCTGGTGCAGGCCGACATAGACGCCCTGCACGTCAGGCCGCTGCGCGATGGCCTGGAAGTGCGCATGGATCTCGCGGATCGGCGGGCGTCCGTACTCCCACTGGTTCGGCGCGATGGATTCTTCCTGGTCGTTGCCGGTGAAGTATTCATCCAGCGTCACCACCGGAAAATGCGCTTCGTCCAGTGCATCCAGCGCTTCGAGTTTTTCCAGCAGTTGCTTGCGGGGGTCCATGGGGTCTCCTGTAAAATCATGCCCAGCCGGCACATTCAAGTTGCCGGCGCACAATCAACAACAATAAAAAATGCATAACAAAAAGAATACCGACACCAGCAAGTTTCTCAGCTATATCCTGCGCCACGCGCCCGAATCCATCGGCCTGGCACTCGACCAGGAAGGCTGGGCCGACATCGATCAGCTCATTGCCGCGGCAGCCCGACACGGCCGCCGCCTGGACCGCGACCTGATCGCGGACGTCGTGCGCGACAACGACAAAAAGCGCTTTTCGATCTCGCCGGACGGCGCCCGCATACGCGCTGTGCAGGGGCACACCAGCGACAGCGTCGACATCCAGCACATCGAAAAAGAACCGCCGCCGTTCCTGTATCACGGCACCGCCACGCGCTTTCTTGAATCGATCCAGCAACAAGGCCTGATCCCCGGAAGCCGGCATCACGTGCATCTGTCGCAAGACATCGCCACCGCCGTGTCGGTGGGCCAGCGCTATGGCAAACCCGTGGTGTTGAAGGTCGCTGCAGACCGGATGCGGCAGGCGGGGCACGTGTTTTTTCAAGCGGACAACGGCGTCTGGCTGACCGCGCATGTGCCGGTGGGGTTCTTTGATGTGGATGCGGCCGCAGGGTGAGCTCGCGGTATCGATCTTCCACGAGACCACTCTCCCCTGCAGGAAACCCCAATTTGAAAGGAGAATCTCATCCTGCAATTCAAGACCGCAACTGCGCAGGCAGCCGTCTTTTAATCTCGCCCACCCCGCTCCCCCTCCGGCGCCCGCGGCGCCGCATTCAAGCGTTCCGCCAGCAACCCCAGGAACTCCCGCGCCAGCGGCGGCAAGGTTCGCCCTTGCAGCGTCACCACCTGGATGCTGCGCTGGCGCATTTCCGGATTGCTGAACGGCACGGCCACCAGCCCCGCGCTGTCCATCTGCCCCATCAATGTCAGATACCCCGACAAGGCCACGATCTGGCTGCCGGGCAGCATCGGCAGGAAGGCCGCCGAATGGTTGGACACGTAGGCCGGTTCGATGTGCAGGCCGGCGTTGGCACAGGCGGCATCGAACAGCTGGCGCACGGTCGTGCCCGGGTCGCCCAGCGACAGCGGCACCTGCGTCAGGTCGCGCATGCCGATGCTGCGGCGGGTGGCCAGCGGGTGGCGCCGGCACATGATGGCGTAGACCGGGGCGCGGCACAGCAGTTCGGTCTTCAAGCGGTCGTCCTGCGCGACGGTGTAGCGCAGGGCCAGCTGCGACAGGCCTTCCAGCACATGGCGGTTGACCTCTTCGGGGTGCTCGACGCGCAGGTGAAAGCGCGCCTCGGGGCGGCTGCGCTTGAAGTCGGCCATGCACATCGGCAGAAAGCCATGGGCGAAGCCTTCGGTGCAGGCCACGCGGATGGTGACGTCGCCCAGCGCGTTGCGCTGACGAATGCCGGCGGCGACGCGCTCGGCTTCCAGTTCGGCGGCGTTGGCGTAGGCAGCCAGTTGCAGGCCGGCTTCGCTGAGCGCCATGCCGCGCGCACGCCGCTCGAACAACGTCACGCCCAATTCATCTTCCAGTTTTGAAATCTGGCGGCTGACGGCCGAGGCGGCCACGTGCAGCGCGGCAGCCGCGGCGGCAATGGAGCCGCCGCGCGCGACTTCCAGGAAATATCTCAGACCCAGTGAAATCATGGCAACCTCGTCACGGCAACGCCGTCTTCGTAGTCACGGCAGCGCCGTCATCGTAGTAACAGCAACGCCGTCTTCGTAAATACCGTCATCACCAACCTGTCATGGAATACCCGCAGTGCGCCGTCTTGCCAAACCCTGCAACGCCGCCTTGCCCTGCCCCGCCCTCTGGGAACAGGCCCGAATCCATGCCTAAATAGCAATGCTCATATGCGAAATATCTAATTGTGGCACGCGAGCAAGCGTAATAACTTTGTGCCTTTGCCGCCTACCCCGAGACCGCCGTGACCCGAGAACTCGCCATCCAGCATGCCACCCACGCCTATGACGACGGTTCCCTGCTGGCCGAGCTGGCCGGCCGCGTCGCCTACCCGACCGAAAGCGAGGTGCCCGAGCAGGGCCCGCGCCAGCATGCCTATCTGAACGACAACCTGGTGCCGGCGCTGGTCGAGCTGGGCTTTTCCTGTCAGGTGCATCCCAACCCGGCCGGCATGGACCTGCCCATCCTGGTGGCGCGGCGCATCGAAGACCCGCAGTTGCCGACGGTGCTGATGTACGGCCACGGCGACGTGGTGCGCGGCAACGCAGCCAAGTGGGACGCAGGCCGCGCCCCCTGGCGCCTGCAGGTCGACGGCGACCGCTGGTACGGCCGCGGCACGGCCGACAACAAGGGCCAGCACACTATCAACCTGACCGCCCTGCGCCAGACCCTGCGGGCGCGCGGCGGCAAGCTGGGCTTCAACGCCACCTGGCTGATCGAGACCGGCGAAGAAGCCGGCTCGCCCGGGCTGGCGGCGTTCTGCGACGCGCAGCGCGAGGCGTTGGCGGCCGACGTGTTCATCGCCAGCGACGGGCCGCGGTTGAACGCCGCCCGCCCCACCCTGTTCATGGGCTCGCGCGGCGCGGTGAATTTCGAACTGTCGCTGCGCGCGCGTGAACGCGGCTATCACTCGGGCAACTGGGGCGGCCTGCTGGCCAACCCCGCCATCGTGCTGTCGCACGCCATCGCCTCGCTGGTCGATGCCAACGGCCGCATCCAGGTGGCGGGCCTGCGCCCGCCGCCCATCCCCGCCGCGGTGGCCGCGGCGCTGGCCGACCTGCAAGTGGGCGGCGGCGCGGACGATCCCGAGATCAACGCGTATTGGGGCGAACCGGGCCTGTCGGCGCCGGAGAAAGTATTCGGCTGGAACAGCCTGGACGTACTGACCTTCGGCGCGGGCGATCCAGCCAAGCCGGTCAACGCCATTCCGCCCGAAGCCGTGGCCTGGTGCCAGCTGCGCTTCGTGGTGGGCACCGACTGGAAGGCGCTGGAATCGCACGTGCGCGCGCACCTGGACCAGGCGGGCTACACCGACGTGAAGATCCGCGTGGGCATGCAGGCCGGCGCCACCCGCCTGTCGCCCGACAATGCCTGGGTGCGCTGGGCCGCGGCTTCGCTGGAACGCACCACGGGCGTACGCCCGGCGCTCTTGCCCAACCTGGGCGGCTCGCTGCCCAACGACATCTTCGCCGACCAGCTGGGCCTGCCCACGCTGTGGGTGCCGCATTCCTATCCCGCCTGCGCGCAGCATGCGCCCAACGAACACCTGCTGGGCAGCGTGGCGCGCGAAGGGCTGGCGATCATGGCGGGCCTGTTCTGGGACCTGGGCGCCCAGGGCGCCGCGCTGCGCCAGGCCGCCAAGCCCGCCGCCTGACCGATCACCCCCATCCCGCTCCCACACCGTCCATGACCCTGCCCTTGCGCCCCCGCTTCCTGACCCGCCTGTCCGCCGCCGCCCTGCTGGCGGCCACCCTTTGCGCCGCCACCTGGGCGGACGACGCCCGCGCCGCCTATCCTGAACAGGCTATCAAGCTGGTCGTGCCGTTTACCCCGGGCGGCGCCACCGACGCCGTGGCGCGCCTGCTGGCCAACAAGCTGTCGGGCAAGCTGGGCCAGGCCGTCATCGTGGAAAACCGGCCCGGCGCCTCCACCGTCATCGGCGCCGATGCCGTGGCGCGCGCCCAGCCCGACGGCTACACGCTGCTGCTGTCGGGCAGCACCACCTACACGGTATTGCCCGCGTTGAAGCCGTCGCTGCCCTACGACCCGCGCGCCAGCTTCGAGCACATTGCCATCGTGGCCCTGGCCCCGGTGGTGCTGCTGGTGCAGAACGGCCTGGCGGCCAACACCGCCCAGGAAGCCGCCGAACTGGCCCGCCGCCACAGCGCCAGCGGCGGCCTGATGTACGGCACCTTCGGCCCGGGGTCCGCACCGCATCTGGTGGGTGAAATGTTTGCCGAGGCCGCCGGCACCAAGATGACGCCGGTGCCCTACAAGGGCAGCGCCCAGTTCATCACGGCGCTCATCGGCGGCGAGATCGCGCTGGGCGTGGATACCGTGTCGTCGGCTGCGCCGCAGGTCAAGGCCGGCAAGGTGCGCGCGCTGGCCGTCACCGGCGAACACCGCGTGCCGCAACTGCCCGACGTGCCCACGTTCATCGAAAGCGGCCTGCCCGGCGTGTCGATGGTGGGCTGGTACGGCCTGGTGGCGCCGGCCCGCACGCCCGCCCCGGTGCTGGACACGCTGAACCACGCGGTGTCGAGCATCATGCAGGACCCGCAGGTGCGCCGCGCCATCAATGACCTGGCGCTGGAACCCGTGTACCTGCCCGGCCCGGCCTTCAAGGCCCGCATGGAAGACGAGCTGCGCACGTTTGGCGAAGTGGGCCGGCGCGCCGACATCAAGCTGGATTGACGCCACCTGGATTGGCGCCCCCCCAAGGCGGCCCCCTCACTGCCGCGCGCAGGCCGCCCATTCGCGCCAGCCCTGGGACGCTGGCTACGAAAGCGGGCCACCCACCGCCGTGGCCCGCCCATTCCGACCCCATTTAGACTAGAATCAGAACCATTCTCAATAAAATGCCCGCGCGCCCTGCCCAGCGGCCGCGTCGACAAGAAAGAGGCTCGTTCTGAAATCCGGTTTCCGCTTATCCATGGCCTGGCTGCACACCTGGGTCGGCCTGTGGTTTTCCTGGTTGCTGTTCGCCGTGTTCCTGACCGGCTCGCTGGCGGTGTTTTCCGAGGCCATCACGCACTGGATGACGCCCGAGCACCACGCCGCCGAAGCGCAGGCCGCGCAGCAGACGTCCGCCCCCGTGAACCGCGAACGCCGGCTTGAACTGGCGGTGCAATACATGACGCGCCACCACCCCGGCGCCGGCATGTGGGAGATCTGGCCCGTCGACCGCTTCCATGACAACGGCCTGGTGGCCTACTGGTTCGACAAGAACGGCCAATACGCCGACGCCGAACTGGACCCCGACACAGGCGAGGAACTTGCCGAAGATGCCCACGGCACCGCGCGCGCCACGATCGGCGGCACGCACTTCGTCGACTTCCACTACACCCTGCACGCCAACCCCGCCGGCCTGTGGATCGTGGCCTTCGCGGCCATGGCGATGCTGGTGGCGATGGTGTCCGGCGTGGTCACGCACAAGCGCATCTTCAAGGACTTCTTCACCTTCCGCGCCAGGAAAGGCCAGCGTTCGTGGCTGGACGCGCACAACGCCACCGCGGTGCTGACGCTGCCGTTCCAGTTCATGATCGTCTATACCGGCATCGTGATTTCCAGCGTGACGCTGATGCCCGCGCCCATGGTGGCGGCGTATGGGCCGGGCATGGAAGCGTCGCGCCAGTACCTGGCCGAGCTGATGGGCGAAGACAAGCCGGCCCCCACCGGCACGCCGCTGGCTGTGCCCGCGCTGGAACCCCTGGTGGCCCGCGCCGAACAGATGATCGGCCAGAGCGCCCGCGCCATCGTCATCAACAACCCGGAAGACGGCGCCATGCGCATCGGCGTGTACGGCTGGAATGATGACGCCACGACGTACCGGTCGATCAGCAGCACCACCGGCATGGTGGAGTTTTCGGGCGCCACCGGCGACGTGCTGCGCATGCGCACGCCCGGCGGCGTGCACGGCGGCAGCGCATCGCTGACCCGCCAGGTCATGTCCGACCTGCACATGGTCAAGTTCGGCGGGCTGGCCATGAAATGGCTGTATTTCCTGTGCGGCCTGGCCGGCGCCGCCATGATGGGCACCGGCGCCGTGCTGTTCATGGTCAAGCGCCGCACCAGGATGGGCAACGAATTCGGCGTCGCCACGGCGCGCGTCTACCGCCTGATCGAAGGCCTGAACGTGGCCGCGCTGGCGGGGCTGGCCATCGCCTGCATCGCCTATCTGTGGGCCAACCGCCTCTTGCCCGTGTCGCTGCCGCAGCGCGCGGGCTGGGAAGTGCGCGTGTTCTTCATCGTATGGGCGCTGACCTTGGCGCATGCCTGGCTGTGCACGCCGCGGCGCGCCTGGATCGGGCAGTTGGGGCTGTTGGCGGCGCTGTGCCTGCTGCTGCCCGTGCTGTCGCTGGTGACGCTGGGCGATCATCCGCTGGCGCAGATCGGCCGCGGCGACTGGGAAAGCGCGGGCGTCGAGCTCACGGCCATGGCCACGGGCCTGGCCGCCGCATGGGCTGCGATACGATTGCGCAACCAGCCGCTCTCGGCCCCGCCGAAAGGCACACCCCGCCCTCCCCGCGCCCCACAGGAAGCCGCCGCATGAATCTGAATGACGCCGCCGGCATCGCCATGGCGCTCTTGCTGACCTATTCCGGCATGGCTTGTCTTAGCCTGGCCATGCCGCGCCATTACGACCAGGTCTGGGGCCGCGACCCGTCGGCCAGCCATACCCGCGTGCTGCGCGGCGCCGGCATCCTGTTGCTGCTGCTGGCGCTGCTGCCCTGCGTGGGCCTGTGGGGCAATACCGTGGGCGTGGTGGCCTGGCTGGGCTGGCTCTCGGCCGGCGCCCTGCTGTGGGTCGGCATGCTGTCGTGGGCGCCGCGCCCGGCGATGCGCACGGCAGCCCTGGCGGTGGTGATTTCCATCGCGGGCGTCAGCTTCGGGTTCTAGGACCGCGCCGCCGGATTGCGCCGGCGCGGGTGCACCCCGCGCCATTTGACCCGCATCAAACCCGGCCGACAAACAGCGCGGCCGGGCCGCATTGGGCACCATAGGTGGTGGTAGAGTTTTCTCACCCCACAACATATGGTGTCAGCGATGCAACTCGAACACATCCTCAAGCGCGACGGCCGAGTCGTGGAATTCGACCGCGCCAAGATCGCCGCGGCCATCGCCGCCGCAGGCCACAGCACGGGCGAACTGGACGCCGACGTCGCCCAGGCGCTGACCGCTGCCGTGATCGACGCGCTGGCCGCCGACGGTAATGTCTGCCCCGGCGTAGAGACCATCCAGAACCAGGTCGAAGAGACGCTGGTGCGCGCCGGCTACTGGCGCACCGCCCGCGCCTACATCGTGTATCGCGAACAGCACGCCCGCCTGCGCTCCCTGCGCCACACGCTGGTGGACGTGGAAAGCGCCATGGAGGAATACCTGGAACAGCGCGACTGGCGCGTCAACGCCAACGCCAACCAGGGCTACAGCCTGGGCGGGCTGATCCTGAACGTGGCCGGCAAGGTCACCGCCAACTACTGGCTGTCCAACGTCTTCACGCCCGAGGCCGGCCGCGCCCACCGCGAAGGCGACATCCACATCCACGACCTGGACATGCTCAGCGGCTATTGCGCCGGCTGGTCGCTGCGCCAGCTGCTGACCGAAGGCTTCAACGGCATTCCCGGCAAGGTCGAGGCCACGCCGCCGCGCCACATGTCGGCGGCCATCGGCCAGATCGTGAACTTCCTGGGCACGCTGCAGAACGAATGGGCCGGCGCGCAGGCGTTCAGTTCGTTCGACACCTACATGGCGCCCTTCATCCGCCGCGACGCGATGACCTACGGCGAGGTCAAGCAGGCCATGCAGGAACTGATCTACAACCTGAACGTGCCCAGCCGCTGGGGCACGCAGACGCCGTTCACCAACCTGACCTTCGACTGGACCTGCCCGGCCGACCTGAAGGAGCAGATTCCCTACGTGGGCGGCGAGGAAATGCCCTTTGCCTACGGCGATCTGCAAGTCGAAATGGACATGATCAACCGCGCCTACATCGAAGTGATGATGGCCGGCGACGCCAAGGGGCGCGTGTTCACCTTCCCCATTCCCACCTACAACATCACGCCTGATTTCGACTGGGACCACCCCAACACCACACGCCTGTTCGAGATGACGGCGCGCTACGGGCTGCCCTACTTCCAGAACTTCCTGAATTCCGACCTGGAACCGCACATGGTGCGATCCATGTGCTGCCGCCTGCAACTGGATCTGCGCGAGCTGCTCAAGCGCGGCAACGGCCTGTTCGGGTCGGCCGAGCAGACCGGCTCGGTCGGCGTGGTGACGGTGAACTGCGCCCGCCTGGGCCATACCTGCCAGGGCGACGAGGCCGCGCTGATGGCGCGCCTGGATCATCTGCTGGGCCTGGGCCGCGACGTGCTCGAGACCAAGCGCAAGGTGGTGCAGCGCTACATCGACCAGGGCCTGTACCCCTACACCCGGCGTTACCTGGGCACGCTGCGCAATCACTTCAGCACGCTGGGCGTGAACGGCATCAACGAGATGATCCGCAATTTCAGCGGCGATACCGACGACGTCACCACGCCTGCCGGCCACGCGCTGGCCGTGCGCCTGCTGGACCGGGTGCGCGAGCGCATGACGCAGTTCCAGGAAGAAACCGGCCACCTCTACAACCTGGAAGCCACGCCGGCCGAAGGCACCACCTACCGCTTTGCCCGCGAAGACAAAAAGCGCTGGCCCAACATTCTGCAGGCCGGCACCGCGGCCCAGCCGTACTACACCAATTCCAGCCAACTGCCGGTGGGCCACACCGACGACCCGTTCGAAGCGCTGTCGCTGCAGGAAGCGCTGCAAGGCAAGTACACCGGCGGCACCGTGCTGCACCTGTACATGAACGAAGCCGTGTCGTCGGCCGACGCGTGCAAGGCGCTGGTGCGGCGCGCGCTGTCGAATTTCCGGCTGCCCTACATCACCGTCACGCCCACGTTCTCGATCTGCCCCCACCACGGCTACCTGGCCGGGCACCACGAGTTCTGCCCGAAATGCGACGCCGAACTGCAAGCCAGGCAGGCGGCGTGCTGCGCCCCGGCCTGAATTTTTTCACCGGGCATTCCCGCCCGGCCCAACCCCAAGGAACCGCCATGCAAACCTTGATCTCTGTTGAACCCACTGCCCCCCAGGCCCTGCGCCTGCCCGACAGCCAGCGAGTGCGCTGCGAAGTCTGGACCCGCGTCATGGGTTATCACCGCCCCGTCTCTTCCTTCAACACCGGCAAACAAGGCGAATTCAATGAACGCCGCTTCTTCGTCGAACGGCGTGCCTGACGCGCCCGCTGGCCGCAAGGCCGCCCCGGCGGCGCGCCGCCAGGCGCTGCGCGTGGCCCACGCC
>NZ_CADIJO010000040.1 GCF_902859705.1 Achromobacter deleyi
GCAGGCCGCCGCGCACCGTTTCGGCGATGTACGCGGCCGCGAACATGATGATCGCGATCTGCGCGCGCAACAGCTTGTCGATGGAAAAGCCTTCGGGCAGGAACAGCGGCAGCATCACCGACGACATGAACAGCAGGCTGATCAGCGGCACGCCGCGGATGAGCTCGATGTACACGACGCACAGCGCCTTGATGGCGGGCATCTTCGAGCGCCGGCCCAGGGCCAGCAGCACGCCGATCGGGAAGGCGAAGGCAATGCCGAACGTGGACAGGATCAGCGTGAGCGGCAGGCCGCCCCAGCGTGCGTTTTCCACGTAGGTCAGGCCGAACACGCCGCCCCACATCAACAGGGCCACGGCGGTCAGGCCGACGGTCCAGATGACAGCGAGCTTCCAGTTCCAAAAGCGGCGGATGCCGCTGCAGACGATGACCGCGATCAGGATGATCGTGGCGATCAGCGGACGCCATTGTTCGTCGTACGGATACGTGCCGAACAGGATCAGGCGATGCTTCTCGATGATGAAGGCCCAGCAGGCGCCGCCGACGGACGCTCGGCATTCCTGGGCGTTGGCGGCGGTGTAGTTGGCCTTGATGAAAGCCCATTCCACCAGCGCCGGCACCGACATCAACAGGAACCAGGCCACCAGTACGGTGATCAGGATGTTCAGCGGCGAGGAAAACAGGCGCTCGCGCAACCAGGCCCACGCACCGACGTGGGTCTTGGGCGGCGGCAGCCCTTCGGTGGGGATATGCGTAGTGCTGCTCATATCAACGCTCCACCAGCGCGATGCGCTTGTTGTACCAGTTCATGAATATCGAGATCGACAGGCTGACCGTCAGGTAGGCGCCCATGATGATGAGAATGCCCTCGATGGCCTGGCCGGTCTGGTTCAGCGTGGTGTTCACCACCGACACGATGTCCGGATAGCCGATGGCCACTGCCAGGGAACTGTTCTTGGTGAGGTTGAGGAACTGGCTGGTCATCGGCGGGATGATCACGCGCAGCGCCTGCGGCAGCACCACCAGGCGCAGCATCTGCTTGCGGCGCAGGCCCAGGGCTTCGGCTGCTTCCCACTGGCCTTTGTTGACGGCCTGGATGCCCGAGCGCACCACTTCGGCGATGAACGCCGAGGTGTAGATCACCAGGCCCGCCAGCAGCGCGGCGAATTCCGGCGACAGCGTCAAGCCGCCCGAGAAGTTGAAACCCTTCAGTTCGGGCATGTCCAGCGTCAGCGAGGCGCCGCTGACCAGCCAGCCCACGAGCGGCAAGCCGATCAACAGGCCGATGGCGGCGCGGCCCAGCGGGAACACGTGGCCGGTGGCTTCCTGGCGCTTCTTGCCCCAGTGGCCCAGGAACAGGATGGCCACGATGGCCAGGCCCAATCCAGCCAGCATCCAGTCGAGCGAGTGGCCTTCCAGCGCCGGCACCTTCAGGCCGCGGTTGGAAATGAACACGCCCGGCAAGGGGTTGTGCGCCTGGCGCGGGCCGGGCATGTTCTCGGTGATGAGCGCGTACCAGAAGAACAGCTGCAACAGCAGCGGCACGTTGCGCATCACTTCGACGTAGATCGAGGTGATCTTGGCGACGAGCCAGTTCTTGGACAGGCGGCCCACGCCGATCAGCGTGCCCAGGATGGTTGCCAGCACGATACCCAGCACGGCGACGCGCAGCGTATTGAGCAGGCCCACCACAATGGCGCGGCCATAGGTGTCTGCGGGGGTGTAGGCGACGGGCGTTTCGCCGATGGCGAAGCCGGCCTCGCGGTCAAGGAATCCGAAACCCGTGGCGATGTTGCGCACGGACAGGTTGTGAAGCGTGTTTGAAACCAGGAACCACACCGCCAAAGCCACGGCGGCCAGTGCTATCACCTGATAGACCACGGCGCGCACGCCAGGGTCGTTCCAGTTCAGACGCCGGGGGGGTGCCGAAATCGGGGCGTTTTTATTTGGAGTTGTCATCGAATGAATCTACAGAAGTCGGACACCGGGCGGCTGGGGTCTGAAAGACCGCGCGCCGCCCACTCCTGCCGCCCGCTCGGAGGCGGGCTAGGCATGGCGCAAGGGGTGCGCCATGCCGGGCAGAGCCGTGTGTTAGCGCACCGGCCAGCCGTACATCAAGCCACCTTGCTTATAGCTGGCGTTCAAGCCGCGGTCCAGCTTCATGGCGCTGCTCTTGCCGAGCGTGGCTTCGAAGCTTTCGCCGTAGTTGCCGATCTGCTTGATGATGTTGTAGGCCCACTTGTCATCAACGCCCAGGTTCTTGCCCATGCCCGGGGTCACGCCCAGGATGCGCTGGATGTTGGGGTTGGTGCTCTTGGTCATTTCATCGACGTTGGCCTTGGTGATGCCGTATTCCTCGGCTTCCAGCATCGCGTTCAGCGACCAGCGCACGATGTTGAACCACTGTTCGTCGCCCTGGCGGACCATGGGGCCCAGCGGCTCCTTGGAGAAGTCTTCCGGCAGGATGATGTACTTGTCCGGATTCTCGAGCGTGGTGCGGGTCGAGGCCAGCTGCGACTTGTCGGTCGTGAAGGCATCGCAACGGCCGGCCGAGAAGGCGCGGATGATTTCGTCGTACTTGTCGATCACGACGGGCTTGAATTCGATCTTCTGGCCGCGGAACCAGTCAGCCAGGTTCAGCTCGGTGGTGGTGCCGGGCTGCACGCAGATGGTGGCGCCGTTCAATTCCTTGGCGCTCTTGACGTTCAGGTCCTTGGAGACCATGACGCCCTGGCTGTCGTAGTAGTTCACGCCCACGCCGATCAGGCCCAGGGTGGTGTCGCGGGTCAGCGTGACGGTGGTGTTGCGGGTCAGCACGTCCACTTCGCCCGATTGCAGCGCGGTGAAGCGTTGCTGGGTGTTCAGCGGGGTGACCTTGATCTTGGTGGCATCGCCGAACATGGTGGCGGCGACGGCGCGGCACAGGTCCACGTCCAGGCCCTTGTACTCACCCTTGCTGTCCGCGATGGAGAACCCCGGGATGCCCGTTGAAACGCCGCACTGGACAAACCCTTTTTTCTTGACGTTATCGAAGGTCGCACCTGCATTGGCAGCCGCGGACGCAGCGAACAGGGCGGTGCCAATGGCAGCGAGTTTCAGTACTTTCATCGTGATCTCCGTAGGGGTGATGCGAAGCCGAACGCAAGGCCGGGTCGGGCTTTACGCATGGGGCGGATGGTAGCGTCCGCAAAGCAGCCTCCGCATCCGGGAATTCCCTTGAAATATAGGGACACTGGATGAAATCAAACGCAGTTCGGCGGCAAAAACGGGGACACGGTTTTGCCGTGCAAAACGTGTCCATGCGGTCACATGCCGTGCCGGTTTCCGGTGACATCAGGACACTTTTTCCACCGGACCGGGGCTGCGGATTTGGTCCGGCTTACTGTCCCCGAGTTACTATTGCGGCTTCATCCGACAGCCGCCATGATCGAATTCCAGCACGTATTCAAATCGTATGGTCGCGGCCGCAATATTCTGGCCGACATCAACTTCCGCGTAAGCGCGGGAGAGTTCGTCTTCGTGTCGGGGCCGTCCGGTGCCGGCAAGTCGACCCTGCTCAAGCTGATCGGCGGGCTTGAACCCGCCAGCCGCGGCTCGATCCAGGTCAACGGCCAGCGGCTGGACAAGCTGCCCGCCCGCGCCCGGCCCTATCTGCGCCGCGCCGTCGGCGTGATCCTGCAGGACACCCACCTGCTGTTCGACCGCAGCGCCTTCGAAAACGTGATGCTGCCCCTGGCCGTCACGGGCCACCCCTGGGATTCCGCCGCCGCCCGTGCCCGCGCCGCGCTGGACAAGGTCGGCCTGTCGGGCAAAGAAGACCTGAACCCCATCGAATTGTCGGGCGGCGAACAGCAACGCCTGGCGATCGCGCGCGCCATCGTCAACCGGCCCGCCATCCTGATCGCCGACGAACCCACCGCCAACCTCGACCACGACAATGCGCAGCGCATCATGAACGTGTTCCGCGACTTCAACCGCGTCGGCGTCACCACGCTGATCGCCTCGCACGACCAGGAACTCATGGCGCGCTACGCCACCCGCACCCTGCGCATCGATCCGGGCAAGTTCGCCGATTCGCAGGGCGACGCCACGCCCGCCCCGACGGCCCCCGCGGCCGGTCGCGGCGTTGCCGGAGAATCGGCATGAACGCCTGGCTGCGGCAGCATCGCTATGCGCTCATGGTCACCCTGCGCCGGCTGGTGAAACAGCCGTTCTCGTCGCTGGCCAACCTGCTGGTCATGGCGCTGGCGCTGGCGTTGCCCCTGCTGGGCAGCGCCATCCTGGTGTCGGTGCAGCCGGTGGCGCGCGAAATGTCCGTCACCCCCGAGGTCACCGTGTTCATGCGCGTGGACGCGCCGGCCGGCGCCGCGGCCGACGTTGCCAAGCGCATTCAGGCCGACTACGCCGCCGACATTCGCGCGGTGCGCGTGGTGGGCCGCGAAGACGCCCTGGCCGACCTGCGCGCCAACCCCGCCTGGGCGCAGGCGCTGGCCGTGCTGCCGGGCAACCCGCTGCCCGACGCCGTGGTAGTCACGCTGGCCGACGGCGAAGATCTGGCCGGCCGCGCCGGCAAGCTGGCCAAAGACTGGAAACAATGGGACCAGGTCGACCTGGTACAGCTGGACAGCGCCTGGGTGCAGCGCCTGGAGGCCATCCTGCGCTTTGCCCGCATCGGGCTGGCCTTCCTGGCCGCCTGCGTGGCGGTGGTGGTGCTGGCCACGGTGTTCAACACCGTGCGCATGCAGGCCCTGTCGCAGCGCGAGGAAATCGCGGTGGCGCGGCTGGTCGGCGCCACCGAATCGTTCGTGCGCCGGCCGTTCCTGTATCTGGGTGCGCTGTCGGGCGCCCTGGCCTCGCTGCTCGCCATCGGCGTGGCGGCGTTGGCGCTGTCGCCCCTGAACAACGCCCTGCTCGGCCTTGCCCGCAGCTACGGGGCCGAGTTCGCACTGCACCTGCCCGGCGCCCCCGTGCTGCTGGTGGCCATCGTCGCCTCGGCCGCCCTGGGCGCGCTGTCAGCGCGCTGGTCCGTGACCCGCAGCACGCGGTTCTGAACCCGGGCCCAAGCCCGGTTCTAAACCTTCGTATAGCCCCCGATCGTCCCCGTGATCCGGGGAAAGACCCCGCCTGGTCCTGTGTAGGATGGATGCACCATCCTCGCAGCGGCCCTGCGCGGCCTGTCAGCGCCCATACCAAGGAATCGCAAACGCTTATAAATCAGGGACATAACAAAGTCGCGGTTACACAGGATTTCACCCTATTGTTGGCGAGATGTGTAAGAATAAAGCGACATTTTTCTACATATTTTGAAACGTTTATTGTTCCACCGAGCGCTGCCCTTCGTGTCCCAATCGCTGTTCTTGCCCTTTATTCCGCTCCATGGTCGCCCGTCTTGAAGCCCGTGCGACGCGCCATTACTTCGATAGCGCGTTCCAGTGTCAGGCGGTGAAGGTACTCCCCAACGAGTACTACGTCACCGACGAAGACCTGATGATCTCGACCGTGCTCGGGTCGTGCGTGGCCGCCTGTATCCACGACCCCGTCACCGGTGTGGGCGGCATGAATCACTTCATGCTGCCTGAGGGCGACATGCAGTCGCCCGCCTCGGCCACCATGCGCTACGGCGCGTTCGCCATGGAAGTGCTGATCAACGAGCTGCTCAAGGCCGGCGCGGTACGCGACCGCCTGGAAGCCAAGGTGTTCGGCGGCGGCGCCGTGCTCTCGGCCATGCAGCAGATGAACATCGGCGAGCGTAACGGCCAGTTCGTCCTGAACTACCTGAAGACGGAAGGCATTCCGGTCAAGGCGCAGGACCTGGGCGACGTGCACGCGCGCCGCATCAACTATTTCCCGCGCGACGGCCGCGTGATGGTGCGCAAGATGGCGCCCCACCACCAGCGCGCCGAAGAAATCATTGCCAAGCGCGAACAGGCCGCCGCCCAAAGCGTGCAGGCCAAGACCCAGAGCCCGCCGCGGGTCGAACGCTTTGCGCCGCCTGGCGTGGAGCGCTTTGACCGGCCGGCCGCACGTGCGGGGGTGGAACGATTCGACCGCCCCGGTGTAGAGCGCTTTGACCGCCCCGGCGTCGAGCGTTTCGATCGGCCTGCGGCCCGTCCGGGCGTAGAGCGCTTCGACACCGGCGTCACCCGGCGCCGCAAGCCCGAAACGGCCGGCAGCTAGACCGGCCCGGCGCGTGCCGCCGGCCGGCCTGCCCGCAGGCCGCGCCCTGGCGGCGCTGCTGCCGTGTCAGCGGCCGAAGCGGGCGCGGTACTCGCTGGGCGACACGCCCAGCCGCCGCTGAAACACCTCGCGCAAATGGCGCGCATCCCGAAAGCCGCAACGAAAGGCCACTGTCTTGAGCGGCGCGGACTCTCGTTCGAGCCGCGCACGCGCCGCATCCACGCGGGCGCTTTCGACGAAATCGGCGGGCGTCACGCCTGCATCGCGCAAGAACACGCGCGAGAAATTGCGGCGGCTCATGTGGGCCTGCGCCGCCAGCGCATCCAGGCCCAGGTCGTCGGCCAGGTGCCCCAGCACGTATTGCTGCGCCTGGGCCACGGCGGACGTTTCCTCGACGAACGGCGTCAGGAACGGGCTGAACTGCGATTGGCCGCCCGCGCGCTGCATGAAGACGACCAGCCGCTTGGCCACGTTCAGCGCCACATCCGGCCCATGGTCCTGCGCCACCAGGTACAGCGCCAGGTCGATACCGGCCGTGACGCCGGCCGAGGTGTGCAGCCGGCCATCCTGGGCATACAGGCGGTCGGCCTGCACCTGCAGGTCCGGATAGCGCTCGGCCAGCGTCTGCGCGTCGTTCCAGTGGGTGGTCACGACGGCGCCGGGCGGCAGACCAGCGCGGGCCAGCAGGAACACGCCATTGCAGATCGAGCCGTAGCGCGGCGCCTCGGCACAGGCTTCGCGCAGCCAGGCCAGGGCCTCGTCCGGTTCGCGGATGTCGGGCAGGCCCGGTCCGCCCGCGGCCAACAGCAGGTCGGGCACGTCGACGGCATCGGTGTAGTGCCGCTGCGGCGCCAGCAGCATGCCGTTGGAACAGGGCACGGCGCCGCGCGTCAGGCCGATCAGTTCCAGCCGGTAATGCTGGGCGGGCAGCAGGAAGCGATTGGCTTCGGCGAACACGTCCAGCGGCCCGCTGACGTCCAGGGACTGCACTCCGGGGAACACGACGATGGCGACGGATTTCATGGCGGCGGGCAATGGCGCAGGAGAGGAAGGCCGGCGGGCGGCATGCCGCTACCTTAGCCCAGCGCGGCCGCCCCGCGCGCCCTGCCGCACACGCCCTGGCCGCAATCCGTACCACGGCGGCCCTGATCCGCCGCCGTCTCGGGCCTTGGCCGCAGGACGCGCCACGCTGGCCGGAATCCGTGCCGCGCGGCGCTCGTGCACACAGGCGCCACCGCCCAGAATGCCTGCATCGGCCTACGCGCCGCCCACCAGGAAGCGTCCTTCATGCAGAACCCAACCCAGACCCAGCCCCCCGCCGCCAGCGAACGCGTCGGCCCCGCCTTTTCCGTGGACGGCATGCTGCGGGCCCGCAACAAGACCCGCCATGCCATCGAAGCCATTGCCGCGCGCATCCAGCCCGGCATGGTCGAGGAAGACGCGGTGGCGATGGCCAAGCAGACGCTGATCGACGCCGGCATGGCGCTCAGCTGGCACCCCACCCGCGTGCGCTTCGGCGCCAACACCATGAAAGCCATGCGCCAGGCCTCGACCCCCGGCGCGGTGCTGAGCGACGACGACATCTTCTTCCTGGACATCGCCCCCCGGCTGGATGCCTGGGAAGGCGACGGCGGCAAGAGCTACGTGGTGGGCAACGACCCCGGCCAGGCGCGCTGCGCCCGCGACGCCGAAGCCCTGTTCCACGACGTGCGCGGCGTGTGGCTGCGCGAGCGCCTGAGCGGACAGGCCTTGTATGCCTATGCCGACCGCCAGGCCCGCGCCATGGGTTGGGAATTGAACTTCGACCTGCCGGGCCACCGCGTGTCGGACTTTCCGCATGCGGCGATCCATACCGGGTCGCTGGCCGACCTGGCCATCAGCCCGTCGGAAATGCGCTGGATCCTGGAGATCCACCTGCGCGATCCGCAGGGCCGCTATGGCGCGTTCTTTGAAGACATGCTGCTGGACGACGCGCACTACCCGGCGTAGGCCGCCGGCGTAACGCATCACAGAAGCGTATGACGACAGGCGCGCATGAAACCCGCGCCCGTCGCCACTGCATCACGTCACGCGCATCACGTCACTTACATCACGCCGCCCGCGCCCCGCCGATCGACACCACGCTGGCCGTGAAGTCCTTCAGCAAGGCCTCGCGCCGCGCCGCGGCCTTTTCCATTGCCGCCTCTTTCACGTGGCCATAGCCGCGGATGTCTTCAGGCACGCTGGCCAGCGCCACCGCGCGGTCCAGGTTGCCGCGGTTCAGCTTGCACAGGATGGCTCCGATGGTCTCGCCATACTCGCGCGCCAGTTCACGCTCGGCACGGCGCTCGCGCGTGTAGCCGAACGGGTCCAGCCGC
Organism: Achromobacter deleyi; assembly: GCF_902859705.1. Lineage (GTDB taxonomy): Bacteria > Pseudomonadota > Gammaproteobacteria > Burkholderiales > Burkholderiaceae_B > Achromobacter > Achromobacter deleyi. Next base: position 8,534 of record NZ_CADIJO010000040.1, read on the forward strand.
GTGCCGCGCAGGCGCTTCATGCGCGCCAGCAGGCGGAACACGCGCAGCATGCCCGGCCCGTAAGCCTTCTTGACCAGGTGACCGTCGGGACCGCGGCGCGCGAACAGCGGCGGCGCCAGGTGAAAGCGCAGTTTCCAGTCGCCTTCGAACTGCTCGCCCACACGCTTGAGGAAATCGCCATCGGTGTACAGCCGCGCCACTTCGTACTCGTCCTTGTAGGCCAGCAGCTTGAAGTAGTAGCGCGCCACCGCCAGCGCCAGCCGCTGGGTGCCGGTGGCCTCGTGCTCGGCGTGCGCCACCTTGTCCACCAGGTCCGTGTACTGCCTGGCGTAGGCGGCATCCTGGTATTGCGTGAGAAACGCGCGCCGCACCTCGACCAGCCGGGCCAGCTCGCCCGGCGGCTTCTTCAGTTCCAGCACCGGCGTTGCGCGCGGCCGGCGAATCTCGATGATGCCATCCGGATGCGCGGGCGCCGCACCGCCCGCGGCCAACAACCGCATCACGCCGGCCAGGTCGTGGGCCGCGCGGCGCCCCCAGGCGAACGCCGCCAGGTTGTTGGGCACCTGCTGGCCGTTCAATTCAATCGCGCGCAGCAGCGCTTCGCGCGACAGCGGCAGCCAGCCCTTCTGGTAGGCGTAGCCCATCATCAGCGGATTGGAATAGATGGCGTCGCCCAGCAGGCCCACCGCCAGCGCCGACGCGTCCACCGCGTGCAGGTTGTCTTTACCGCAGGCGGCCTGCAGGTCGGCGGCCAGGTTGGCCCCGGGCAGCGTCCAGTCCGGGTTGGACACGAACGCCGCGGTGGGCGCGGTGTCGCTGTTGAGCAGCGCATGGGTACGCCCCGGACGCAGCCGCGCCATGGCGTCCGCGCTGGTGGCCACCACCAGGTCGCCGGCCAGCAGCAGATCGGCCTCGCCCATTGCCACGCGCGTGTTCATCAGGTGGTCTGGCGTTTGCGCCAGCACCACGTGCGAATACACGGCGCCGCCCTTTTGCGCCAGGCCGGCCATGTCCAGCACCGAACAGCCCTTGCCTTCCAGGTGCGCGGCCATGCCCAGCAGCTGGCCGATGGTGACCACGCCCGTGCCGCCCACGCCGGCAATGAACACGCCATACGCCTGGTCCAAGCCGCGCGCGGCCGGCTGCGGCACATCGTCGTCGACCGCACCGTCGGGCGCCAGGGCGCGCGGCTTTTTCAGCTTGCCGCCTTCCACCGTGACGAAGCTGGGGCAAAAGCCCTTCAGACAGGAAAAGTCTTTATTGCAGCTGGACTGGTTGATCGTACGCTTGCGCCCGAACTCGGTTTCCAGCGGTTCGACCGACAGGCAGTGCGACTTCTGAGAACAGTCGCCGCAGCCCTCGCACACGCGCTCGTTGATGACCACCCGGCGCGCCGGGTCGGGATACGCATTGCGCTTGCGGCGGCGGCGCTTCTCGGTCGCACAGGTCTGGTCGTAGATCAGCACCGACACGCCGGGATATTCGCGCAGCTCGCGCATCACCGCGTCCAGCTCGTCGCGATGCTTGACCGGCACGCCCGGCGCCAGGCCGGCCATGTCCTTGTATTTGTCCGGCTCGTCCGTCACGACCACGATCTTGTCGATGCCTTCGGCCGCCACCTGGCGGCTGATCATCGGCACGCTGATGGGGCCGTCCACCGGCTGCCCGCCGGTCATCGCCACCGCATCGTTGAACAGGATCTTGTAGGTGATGGGCGCCTTGGCCGCCACCGCGGCGCGGATCGCCAGCAGGCCCGAATGGAAGTAGGTGCCGTCGCCCAGGTTGGCGAACACGTGCTTTTCCTCGGTGAACGGCGCCTGGCCCAGCCACGGCACGCCCTCGCCGCCCATCTGCGTGTACACCTGCGTATTGCGGCCCATCCAGGTCACCATGTAGTGGCAACCGATGCCCGCCATGCCGCGCGAACCTTCCGGCACGCGGGTAGACGTATTGTGCGGACAGCCCGAACAGAACCAGGGCTTGCGGTCTTCGACCACACGCGGCCGCGCCAGCGCCTGCTCGCGGCCGGCAATGAAGGCCAGCCGCGCCTCGATGCCCGCGCGCACGTCCGGCGGCAGCTCGAACCGCAACAGCCGCACCGCGATGGCCTTGGCCACCATGGCGGGCGAAAACTCATAGTGCGCCGGCAGCAGCCAGTTGCCCTGCGGCACCGACCATTCGCCGCCGTCCTTGTCGTCGAACTTGCCCACCACGCGCGGAATCTTCTTGCCGCTGCCGATCCAGCTGAACAGCTCTTCCTTCAGCTGGTATTCCAGCACCTGGCGCTTTTCCTCGACCACCAGGATCTCGTCCAGCCCTTCGGCGAAATGCGCCATGCCGGTCGATTCCAGCGGCCACACCATGCCCACCTTGAACAGGCGCAGGCCGATGCGCTGGCACACCGCTTCGGTCAGGCCCAGGTCCGACAGCGCCTGGCGCGTATCCAGATAGGCCTTGCCCGACGTCATGATGCCAAAGCGCGCATCGCGCTGCGGCACCTGCCACAGTTCACGGTTGAGCTTGTTGGCGCGCGCATAGGCCAGCGCCGCGTACAGCTTGTAGTCCAGCAGCCGCGCCTCTTGCAGCAGCGGCGTATCCGGCACGCGTATGTTCAGCCCGTCGGGCGGCAACTGGAAATCTTCCGGCAGCACGATCTGCACCCGGTACGGGTCCACCTCGACCGACGCCGACACCTCGACGATATCGGTGATGCACTTCATGCCCACCCACACCCCGGCGTAGCGGCTCATCGCCCAGCCATGCAGGCCGAAATCCAGCACCTCTTGCACGCTGGACGGAAACAGCGCCGGGATCATGCAGGCCTTCAGGATGTGGTCGCTCTGGTGCGGCAGCGTCGACGACTTGGCCGGATGATCGTCGCCCGCCACCACCAGCACCCCGCCGTGCGGCGCCGTGCCCGCGGCATTGGCGTGCTTGAACACGTCGCCGCAGCGGTCCACCCCCGGCCCCTTGCCGTACCACATGCCGAACACCCCGTCGTACTTCGCCCCGGGGAACAGATTCACCTGCTGCGAGCCCCACACCGCCGTCGCCGCGAGGTCTTCGTTGATGCCCGGCTGGAACTCCACGTGGTGCGCCTTCAGGTACTTGGCCGCCTTCCACATGTTCTGGTCCACCCCGCCCAGCGGCGACCCCCGATACCCCGACACGAACCCTGCCGTGTTCAGCCCCGCGCGCAGGTCGCGCAGCCGCTGCATCATCGGCAGGCGCACCAGGGCATGGATGCCGCTCATCCAGGCGCGGCCGGTTTCAAGGGTGTATTTGTCGTCCAGCTGGACGGATTCGAGCGCCGCGCGGACCGCGGGCGTGAGAGGGGCATTCATGTCTACTCCGAGGGTCGTGGAACGCCCGCAGCAGCATCGCGCCGAGTTCTTCTGGAGCCCGGGCGGGCCTGCGGCGGAGGTGAATTCCGGGCGCTTGGCGCGCCTCTTCCTGACGGTTGTAACCGCTCGCCCCACCCCCGGCAATAGGGCGATGCGATAATTGCCGACATGGACTTCGCCCCTCGCATCGTCGCCTGGCAACGCCAGCATGGCCGCCACGATCTCCCCTGGCAGAACACCCGGGACCCCTACCGCATCTGGCTATCCGAGATCATGCTGCAGCAGACGCAGGTGGCCACCGTCATCCCCTACTACGAACGCTTCCTGCAGCGCTTCCCCGACGTCGCCGCGCTCGCCGCCGCCGCCCAGGAAGACGTCATGCCCTACTGGGCCGGCCTGGGCTACTACGCCCGCGCCCGCAACCTGCACCGCTGCGCCCAAGAAATCGCACGCGACTGGAACGGCCGCTTCCCGCCCACCGCCGAAGCCATCGCCACCCTGCCCGGCATCGGCAGATCCACCGCCGCCGCCATCGCCGCCTTCGCCTACGGTGAACGCTCGCCCATCCTGGACGGCAACGTCAAACGCGTCTTCACCCGCCACTTCGGCATCGCCGGCGACCCCGCCAAACGCGAAACAGAACAACGCCTCTGGGCCCTGGCCGACGCCCAGGTCGACGCCGCCCCCGGCCTGGACATGGCCGCCTACACCCAAGGCCTGATGGACCTGGGCGCCACCCTCTGCACCCGCGGCAAACCCGCCTGCGACCGCTGCCCCGTCACCACCACCTGTATCGCGCGGCAGGAAGGCCGCCAAGCCGAACTGCCCACCCCCAAGACCCGCAAAGCCATCCCCGAACGCGAAACCGGCATGCTCGTCCTGCAATACCAGGGCGCCTTCCTCCTGCAACAACGCCCCGAACCCGGCATCTGGGGCGGCCTCTGGAGCCTGCCCGAATTCGACGCCGCGGGCGACCCCCTCACCGCCTCCCGCGCCCTGGGCCTCATCCCCGAACACCGCTTCGAACTCGCCGCCTTCGCCCACACCTTCACCCACTACCGCCTGCACATCCGCCCCTGGTACATCCCGGTACGCAGCGCCACGCTGCGCGAACCCACCCAGACCGAACGCTGGATCCCCCAAGAAGACCTGCCAAAAACAGCCCTGCCCGCCCCCGTAAAAAAGCTGCTGCTAGGCCTGGTAGAAGCCGGCCTCCCCGGCGACCTGCTGACCACCACCAAATAACCCCCCCGCCAGCGCGCAGCGTCATCCGCCGACGCAAGACACGACGGAAGCCGAGCAAGGCCGCCCGCGCGGCCGGCGCGAGGCGAGCAACGCAAACCGCTCCAAACCCAAACGATGTTGGCCACCAAGCCAAGCACACCGCCCGCCCCAACGGCCGGCAGTAAGGCACATCAAGAGCGCGTGACGGGGCAGGCGGGTGAGGGCGGGGCGTGTAGATTGCGCCCGAGGGAATCCGTAGGGAAGGCCGAAGGCCTGTACGAGGATGACGAAGGGGCAGTCCGGAGCGAAGGCTCCGGACCGCAATCGTAGCCCCGCCCTCACCCGCCTGCCCCGTCACGCGCGGCTTAAGAACCAACACGTCAAGACCCCCCGCTATCCCCCAACAGCATCACCAACTTCAAATCCAGATGCGTAGCCAACCGGAACGTAATCTGCTGAAACCCCATCCGCCCCCGCCGCGGATGCGAAAACTCCCGCAACCCCCCTTCCCGCTCAACCACAGCATGCCGATTCCACCAATGCGCAAACACCGCACTCTGCCGATTCAACGCATCGATTAACGCCAACACCGCCGGCTCATCAAGATGCGCCCCCGCATCCGCCCGAAACTCTGCTACCACCCGGCGCGCCCGCTGCTCCCAGTCCACCACCAGCTCCCGCGCCGCCGGATCCAGAAAGATATAGCGCAGCAAATTAGGCTCGGGATCCCGATCCGGCCAGTCATCGAACAGATCCCGCAGCGGCGCATTACAGGCCAGCACATTCCACGCCCGGTCCAGCACATAGGCCGGCGCCGTGATCGCATCCACGCACTCCCGCAACGACCCTGGCGCTCCCAACGCATCATCCCGCGCGTGCTGCGGATCTGCGCAGTCCGCCAGATCGAACAGATACGCCCGCTCGGCCCGCGCCAACTGCAGCACCCCCGCAATCCGCGACCACACCGACGGTGACACCGACACCTCGCGCCCCTGCTCGATCCACGTGTACCAGGTGACGCTGATCCCGCACAGCTGCGCCACCTCTTCGCGGCGTAGCCCCGGCGTGCGCCGCCGCATGCCTTCGGGCAGTCCGGCCATCTGCGGCGTGATGCGCGAGCGGGCGCTGCGCACGAATTCGCCCAGCGCCTGACGGCGCAGGCGGGAGCCTTCGTGGCCGGCCACGCCGGCTTGGGGGGAAGTGTTCATACCAGGATAAGGTGCAGGCTTGTACGTGTATAAGTGCCGTCTATCTTAGCGCCTCGACGCCCAGCGCTCGACAGCATCACCGTCGACCCTGTATAGATCGGGATTGAGCCGAAAAAATTGAATCAACAAGCAGGAGACAACCCGCCATGCCCGTCCCCCACACGCCCCCCCTCTGCCCCACCGTCACCGACGCCGCCGCGCGGTTTCGCGACGGCGCGGTCACCAGCGAGGCGTTGACCCAAGCCTGCCTGGACCGCATCGCCTCCCGCCAGGATCTCAATGCCTTCATCACCGTCGATGCCGACGGCGCCCTGGCCCAAGCCCGCGCCGCCGACGCCGCGCGCGCCGCGGGCCGCGCCGCCCGACCCCTGGAAGGCGTGCCCCTGGCCATCAAAGACAACATTCACGTCGCCGGCTTGCCCAATACCGCCGGCACCCCGGCCTTGCGCAACTTCCGCCCTGCCGCGGACGCGCCCGTCGTGCAGCGCCTGCGCGATGCCGGCGCCATCATCGTCGGCAAGGCCCACATGCATGAACTGGCTTTCGGCGTCTCGGGCTACAACGCTGCCTATCCCGGCTCGCGGGGCGCCGGCACCCGCAACGCCTACGACCCGGAACGCATCGCCGGCGGCTCGTCCTCGGGCAGCGGCGCTGCCGTGGGCGCACGCCTGGTGCCGGCCGCCCTGGGCACCGACACGGGCGCCTCGGTGCGCCTGCCGGCTGCACTCAATGGCGCCGTGGGCTTGCGCCCGTCCGTCGGACGTTACGACGGCGCCGGCATCACCCCGATTTCCCACACCCGCGACACCCCCGGCCCCATCGCCAACAGCATGGCCGACATCGCACTGCTCGATGCCGTGCTGACCGGCGACCACTCGCCCCTGCCCGCCCTGCGCCCCACAGACCTGCGCCTGGGCCTGCCCGCCTACTTCTGGCAGGACCTGGACCCGCAGGTGCAGGCCATCATGCAGGCGGCCCTGGACACGCTGCGCGCGGCCGGCGTCACCCTGATTGCCATGGACATGCCCGGCCTGGAGGCCAGCAACGCCGCCAGCGGCATGCCGATCTGCCTGCATGAGCAGAAAGTGGATCTCATCGCGTACCTGCAACGCTACGAGGTCGGCGTGAGTTTCGAGGACGTCGTGGCGCAGATTGCCAGCCCCGACGTCAAGGGCATCTTCGACAACCTGGTCGTGCCGGGCGTGCTGCCCACGCCCACCGGCGAATTGCTGGCGCTGCAGCCGCTGTACGACAGCGCGATGGCGGTGCATCGCAATGCGCTCATCGATGTCTATCGGCGCGCGTTCCAGGCGCATGGCCTGCACGGCCTGCTGTTTCCCACCGTGCCGGTCCTGCCGCCGGTCGCCGCGCCAGAAGCCAGCAGCCTGGAGACATTCCTGCGGCTGGCGCGCAACGTCGACCCCGGCAGCAATGCGGGCCTGCCCGGCTTGAGCCTGCCCGCCGGCCTGTCTGAAGGCGGATTGCCGATCGGGCTGGAGGTGGATGGATTGCCGGGCGATGACCGCCAGGTCATCGCGATCGGCCTGGCGCTGGAGGGAGTGCTGGGAAGACTGGCGCCGCCGACGTCGGCATGACCGCCAGCGTGGCTTCCAGCGCCCCCGCCACGCCCAGCGTGCGCAGCGACTGCGCGGCCTGCGCCACCGCCCGCACAAAACGCGCGTCCTGGCCCAGGTCGCCGAATACCGCAGACAGGCCCGTCATCTGCACCGTCCAGGCCGACGCCGCTGCCGGCCCCGGCCCGGCAGCCCGCGCCGCCTGTTCCGCCAGATCCAGCCGCGCTGCCAACACGTCTGCCAGCGGATCCTCAATGGCGTAGCGGCGCCCCGCCTGGTCCACCCCGCGCAGAAAGTGCAGCCAGCCCGCCACCGCCAGCGCCAGCCCCGCCATCGGCTGATCCGCCGCCAGCCGGTCGCGCACCGTGCCCAGCAGCCGCTGCGGCAATTTCTGCGAGCCGTCCATGGCGATCTGCCGCGTCTGGTGCTTGAGCGCCGGATTGGCATAGCGCTGCAACAGCCGTTCCTGGTAGTGCGCCAGGTCCAGCCCCGGCAACGCCGGCAAGGTCGGCGCGATCTCCGTCTGCATCAGCCTGGCCAGATAGCGTCGCAGCAGCGGTTGCGACACCGCCTGATCCACCGTGCTCCAACCCGCCATCACCGACAGATAGGCCAGCGCCGAATGCGCGCCGTTCACCATGCGCAGTTTCAGCGTCTCGAACGGCGCCGCCTCGGCCACGAAGCGCGCCCCGCCCACCGCCCACTCCGGGCGGCCGGCGGCGAAAGTGTCTTCCACCACCCATTCCAGATACGGCTCGGCCAGCACCGGCCAGGCATCCGCCAGGCCCAGCGCCTGCGTCACAGCAACGCGGTCCTCGTCCGTGGTGCGCGGCACGATGCGGTCCACCATCGAGCACGGGAAGGTGCAGGCCTGTCCGATCCAGTCGGCCAGCCCCGCGTCCACCTGCGCGGCAAACGCCAGCACCAGGCCGCGCAGCAGGCGGCCGTTGGATGGCAGATTGTCCAGGGACAGCAGCGTCAGCGGGCCCAGGCCCGCCGCGCGCCGGCGTTGCAGCCCCCACACCAGGAAGCCGACGACGCTGCGCGGCGCGGCTGGCTGGCCCAGGTCATGGACGATGTCCGGGTGCTTGAAATTCAGCGCACCGCTGGCCGGATCGTGGCAATAGCCCTTCTCGGTCACGGTCAGGCTGACGATGCGCGTGTCGGCGGCAGCGATGCGCGCCAGCACGGCTTGCGGATCTTCGGGCGCCACCCGCGTTTCCAGCAGGCAGCCGATCACGGCCAGCTGCTGGCGCGGCTGCCCCTGGGCATCGGCGCTGCGCAGCGCCAGCGAGTACAGACCGCCCTGCGGCGCCAGCGCATCGCGGGTGTCGGCCTGGCGCAGCGACACGCCGCAGATGCCCCACGCCAGCTCGCCGCCGGCATGCAGCGCGGCTTCGTTCACCGCCGCCAGGTGGCCGCGAGCGAACGCGCCCAGCCCCAGGTGCACGATGCCGGTGCGCAGCGCCGCGCGATCGTAGGCCGGCCGCGCCACGCCGGGCGTCAGCCCCGCCAACCGTTGCGGGTGCAGGCGGGCGACGGGTTGCACCGGGTCAGGCTGCCGCGCTACCAATTCCATAACGTCCCATCCTGCTGCAGCCGGTTCACCGGCAGGTAGGCGCGCTTGTACGGGTACTTGGCGGCCAGCTTCTCGTCGATATCCACGCCGTGGCCCGGCACGTCGCCGGGGTACAGCATGCCCTGGTTGAACGTGTAGGCGTGCGGGAACACCGCGTCCGTCTCATCGGTGTGGCGCATGTATTCCTGGATGCCGAAATTGGGCACCCACAGGTCGAAGTGCAGCGCCGCACCCATGCACACCGGCGACAGGTCGGTGGCCCCGTGGCAGCCGGTGCGCACCTGGTACAGCGAGGCCAGGTCGGCGATGCGCCGCAGGTGGGTGATGCCGCCCGCGTGCACCACGGTCGTGCGGATGAAGTCGATCAGCTGGTTCTGCACCAGGTCCTTGCAGTCCCAGATCGAGTTGAAGATCTCGCCCACCGCCAGCGGCGTGGTGGTGTGCTGGCGGATCAGGCGAAAGGCCTCCTGATTCTCGGCTGGCGTGGCATCTTCCATCCAGAACAGGTTGTAGGGTTCGAGCGACTTGCCCAGCCGGCCTGCTTCGATCGGCGTCAGGCGGTGGTGCACGTCGTGCAGCAGGTGGTGGTCGAAACCCAGCTTTTCGCGAATGCGCTCGAACAGCTTGGGCGTGTGCTGCAGGTATTTCTCGGTGGACCAGTCGTGCTCGCTGGGCAGGTCGCTGTCGGCGGGTTCGTAGAACAGGTTGCCGCGGCCCACGCCGTAGACCTTGTCCAGGCCCGGCACGCCGCTTTGCGCGCGGATGGCTCGATAGCCCATGTCGGCATAGCGCAGCACTTCGTCGACCGTGTGCTCGATGTCGCTGCCGTTGGCGTGGCCGTAGACCATCACGCCGCTGCGGCTCTTGCCGCCCAGCAGCTGGTACAGCGGCAGGCCGGCGGCCTTGGCCTTCAGGTCCCACAGCGCCGTGTCCACCGCGGCGATGGCGGTCATGGTGACCGGCCCGCGGCGCCAGTAGGCGCCCTTGTACAGGTACTGCCAGATGTCTTCGATCTGGTGCGCGTCGCGGCCGATCAGGCAAGGCACCACGTGTTCGGTCAGGTAGGCCGCCACGGCCAGCTCGCGTCCGTTCAGGGTGGCATCGCCGATGCCGGTCAGGCCCTGGTCGGTTTCGATTTTCAGGGTCACGAAATTGCGGCCCGGCGAACAAACAATGACGCGTGCGTTCGTAATTTTCATCATGGGTTCCGTAAGGACGGGAGAGTGTTCAGCCTTCCCAGCCCAGGTGGCTGAGGAAGTCGCGGGTACGGGCGACCTGCGGGTTGTCGAAAATCTGCGTGGGCGGGCCCTGTTCCAGGATGGCGCCGTTCTCGAACACCACCACCCAGTTGGCCACGCGCTTGGCGAAGCTCATTTCGTGGGTCACGACGATCATGGTCATGCCCTCCTGCGCCAGTTTCTTCATGACGTTGAGCACTTCGCCCACCGTCTCGGGGTCCAGCGCCGACGTCGGTTCGTCGAACAGCATCACCTCCGGCTCCATCGCCAGGGCGCGCGCGATCGCCACGCGCTGCTGCTGACCGCCGGACAGGTTGGCCGGAAAGTTGCCGGCCTTGGCGGCCAGGCCCACCTTTTCCAGCAGCGCCATGGCGCGGGCGCGGGCCTGTTCGGGCGCCATGCCCAGCACCGTGATGGGACCCATGGCCACGTTGTCCAGCGCCGACTTGTGCGGAAACAGCTCGAAGCTCTGGAACACCATGCCCATGCGCTGGCGCACCTTGCGCACTTCGGATTCGGCCTCGGGCAGTGCCACCCCGTCCAGCAGCACGCGGCCGCCATCCAGCTTTTCCAGCGCGTTGGTGCAGCGAAGCAGCGTGGACTTGCCCGAGCCGGACGGCCCGATCAGGCACATGACCTCGCCCTTGTTGACCTGCAGCGACACGTCGCCCAGCGCCACGAAGTCGCCATAGACCTTGCGCACGTTTTCATAGACCAGCACCGGCGGCTGGTCGGCGCCTTTGCGTGCCGCGGCGGCAGCCGCCGCGCCCACCGCTTGTTGTTCCAGGATCATCTCGTTCATTCCTTGACTCCGTATTTGCGATGGATCCAGTCGACCAGCTTGGCCTGCGGATACCCCATCAGCCAATAGATCACCGCCATCGCGGTCAGCATCTCCAGCACGCGGAAACTCTGCGCGCGCACCTGCATCGAGGCGTAGGCCAGCTCGCTGACCGCGATCACCGACACCAGCGACGTATCCTTGAACAGCGAGATCCAGGTGCTGGCCAGCACCGGCAGGATGCGCCGCGCCGCTTGCGGGATCAGCACCTTGAACATGGCCTGGCGGCGCGACATGCCCATCGCCAGCGCGGCTTCCATCTGCCCCTTGCGGATGGAATTGATGCCGGCGCGAAAGGTCTCGGAGTTGTAGGCCGACACATTCAGCACCAGCGCCACCAGCGCGGTCGTCACCGCCGAGAACTGCACGTCCAGTGCCATCGGCATGACGTAGAACGCCCAATAGATCACCAGGATCAGCGGCAAGTTGCGAAAGAACTCGACGATGGCCACGGCGACGCCGTTGGCCAGGCGGTTGGACGACAGCCGCATCAGCGCCAGCACGATGCCCCCGGGCACGGCCAGCGCCATGGTCACCACCGTCAGCATCACGGTCATGGCCGCGCCCTGCAGCAACACCTGGCGCGAGTCCCAGATAATTCCCCAGTCCAAGTTCATGAGCGCCCCAGATGTGCGTAGCGTTGGTACAGGCGGTCGACGCCGCGGGTCACCGGGAACAGGATCACGAAGTACGCCACGATCACGGCGGTGAACACCTCGATGGGCCGATAGCTCTGCCCGGCGATGGTCTCCGCTTTGTGCATCAGTTCCGGCACGGCGATCACCGTGGCGATCGCGGTGTCCTTGATGGCCACCGTCAGCACCGACCCGAAGGCCGGCAGCATGCGGATGGTGGCCTGCGGCAGGATGATCTTGCGCAGCGCCTGCGCCCGCGACATGCCCAGCGCCAGCCCGGCGCGCATCTGCCCCGGGCGCACCGATTCGATGCCCGCGCGGATCACCTCGGCCGAATAGGCCGCGATGTGCAGGGTCAGCGCCACCAGCGCGGCCCAGAACGGCGCGAAGTTCACGCCGGCCAGGAGCGGGAAGGCGAAGTAGATCCACACCAGCACGACCAGTACCGGAATGGCGCGCATGCTGTCGATGTAGAACACCAGCAGCACGCGCAGCCAGCGCGGCCCGTACAGGCGCAAGAGCGCGATCACCAGCCCCAGCAGGATGCTGGACACCGCGGTGACCGCGCTGAGCGCGACCGTGATGCCCAGGCCGCCAGCAAAGAAGCGCCAGTTCTCGACGATGGGTGAAAAATCAAAGTCCATGGAATCTCCGTGCGGACAGGAACGCAGACCGGCTCAGAACGTCACCATCACTTTCATGGCCTGGCGCCGGTCGGCCGCCAGCGCAAAGGCCTCGTGCGCCTGACGCGCCGGAATCGCCGCCGTCAAGAGCGGCGCCACGTCCACCAGGCCGCGGCTCAGGTAGTCCACCGCCCAGGCGTATTCGTCAACGAAGCGGAAGCTGCCGATGACGTTCAGGCTCTTGACCATGATCTGGTTGAAGGGGCACTGCTCGCTGCTGCCGCCCAGCGTGCCCACCGTCACGATGGTGCCGCGCGGCCGAGTCACGCGGATGCAGTTCGCCAGCCCGGCGTAGTTGCCCGAGGCCTCGAAGCACACGTCGACCGTGCCCTTGCCCGCCGCCAACGCGTCCAGCGCCGCCGGGTCGGTGGCCGCGTTGATGGTGCGCGTGGCGCCCACCTTGGCGCAGGTGGCCAGCGTCTGGTCGACGATGTCGACCACGATCAGCTGGCTGGCCCCGGCCAGCTTCGCCGCCATCATGACCAGCGCGCCGATGGGCCCCGCGCCCACCACCATCACGGTCTTGCCCAGCAACGAGCCGGCGCTGCGCACCGCGTGCAGCGCCACGGCCAGCGGTTCGCCAAAGGCGGCCAGCTCGAACGACAGGCTGTCGGGCACCGGCAGGCACTGCTTTTCCTCTACCACCACCTGCTCGCGCATCGCGCCCTGCATATGCGGATAGCGGCTGGCGCTGCCGAAGAAGAACACTGCCTCGCAATGGTTGGAATCGCCCTGGCGGCAGTAGCGGCACACACCGCAGGTGCGGGCCGGGTCCAGCGCCACGCGGTCGCCCGGCTTGACGGCGGTGACCGCGGAGCCGATCTCCAGCACCTGGCCCGACGCCTCGTGGCCCGGCGTCAACGGCTCGCGGATGACGAAGTCGCCCACCCGACCGTGGCGGTAGTAATGCAGGTCAGACCCGCAGATACCCACCGCCTTGACGCCGACCCGCACCTGGGTCGGGCCCAGGGGTTCGGGCGCCTGTTCGACCAGCCGCAGGTCTTCGGCCCCATGGATTGCGCAATTGAGCATGGCGTCCGCCTTATTTCAGCTGCTGGGTCATGCGGCGCTCTTCGGCGACCAGCTCGGGATGCATGCGCGCTTCGACCTTGCGCAGCCATTCCAGGTACACGGGCTGGCCCTTGGCCACGCCCATGCCGGCGTCGATTGCGAAGATCTTGCTGTCCTGGCAGTCGTTTTCCTTGGGAAACACGGCCAGGCCCTTGACCTTCTTGCTGATATTGGGCCACAGCATGCGGTTCAGCGGCGCCACGTCGGAACGGCCGGCCAGCACTTCCTCGATGGGCGCGACCGAGCCCGAGTTGGTCACGCCGCGCAGCTTGGCCTTGGGAAAGTTTTCCAGCACCAGCGGCTCTTCGCCGGCACCCGAGAAGTACGCCATGGTGATGCCGGGCTGGTTGAAGTCCTCGACCTTGGTGGCGTTGGTGAACTTGGGGTTGGACGCCAGCCCGAACATGCACACGCTGGTGTTCGAGAAGGTCACGAAGTCGATGATCTTGGCGCGTTCGGCGTTCTGGTTCAGCGGTCCGATCATGACGTCCATCTGGTTGGCGATCAGCGCCGGCACCTTGGTTTCGTGGCTGACCTGCACCGGCACGATCTTCACGTCCAGGAGGCGCGCGAATTCCTTGCCCAGCAGCCAGGACGACCCCATCCACGGCTCGCCCGAGCCGCTGGTGTTCTGCACCAGCCAGGGCGGGTTGTTCACCACGCCCACGCGCAGCACGCCGGCCTTGCGGATGGCGTCGATGCGCGGGCTTTCGCCGGGCGCGGGCGGCGTCTGCGCCTGGGCCACGGATGCCGAGGCCAGCAGCAGGGCCGCGGCGGCAAGACGAAGGAAGTAAGGCTGTTGCATTGCTGTCTCCTTGGAGGGAAGCCCGGCGGTTTGCGCCGGATACGGCCGCACGAAGCCGCGGGCAGTCGCCCGGGCCGCGCGCGCCTTGCGCGGGGTCGGAAAATCGGTGTGTGTGTCGGGGGGTGTTGCCGGCGTGTGCTGCTGAAAATAGCGGCCCGGCCGCTTACGGACTCTGTTCGATGATGCGCATTTCGTCGGCATCCAGGCGCGGCTTCATCCCTGCCGCCACCTGTCGCAACCAGGCCAGGAATTCAGGCTGGTTCTTGTCGATCGCCAGGCCCACCGGCGAGGCCTTTTCGGTGCTTTGCTGGCAATTGGCTTCGGCGGGCAGCACGGCCAGGCCGCGCACCTTGCGGTTCAGGCCCACCCAGGGCACCCGGTTGATGGGCGCCGCGTCGGCGCGCTTGGCCATGATTTCCTCGATGGGCGCGGTGGCGCCCGAATTGGCCACGGCGCGCAGCCGGGCCTGCGGAAAGCGCTGCTTGACCCAGGCCTCTTCGGCCCCGCCGGTGAAGTAGGCGATGGTGACCTCGGGCCGGTTCAGGTCGTCCACCGATTTGGCCGCGGCCAGCTTGGGGTTGGCCGCCAGGCCGAACATGCAGACGCTGGTCGACGAATACAGCACGAAGTCCACCACCTTCAGGCGCTCGGGCGTTTCGGCCAGCGGGCTGATGGTCATGTCGACCTGGTTGGCCGCCAGCACGGGCACCTTGGTTTCGTGCGACACCGGCACGGCGGTCAGCGTCACGCCCAGTTGGCGGGCATATTCCTTGGCCAGCAGCCAGGCCGGGCCGCTCCAGGCTTCACCGCCGCGGCCGGAGACATCCTGGATCAGCCAGGGCGCATTCTGCAACACGCCCACGCGCAGTTCACCGGCCTTGCGGATGGCGTCGATGCGCGGGCTCTGGCCCGCGGCGGGCGCTTGCTGCGCCGACGCGGGCGCGGCCAGCGCGCAGGCGGTCAGCACGCATGCGGACAGCGCCTTGGCCACCCCACGGATGGTCGCCCCGCGGATGGCCGCCCCACCTGTCGCGGTGCGGCTCCCCTTGTTCGTTTGCTGCATTGCTTGTCTCCTGATTCGAATAAGCCCGATTCCGGGGCGCGGTATCTTCCGCGCTCAGCCGGGGGCCGCCTGCCGTTGCCGCGTTAGCGCCACCCTTGCGCGAATTCGCCGATGACGCGTTCCAGATGGCCGCGCATGGCCAGGCGCGCGCCATCCGCATCGCGCGCCACCAGCGCGCTGAAGATGCGCTGATGGTCTTCCTGCGAGGCCTGGCGCAATTCCTGGGTGTGGAAATGCTGTTCGATCTTTTCCCAGATGGGTCCCTGGGCCTGGTCCCACATCGCCGACACCGTGCCCAGCAGCACGCTGTTGCCGGTGGACTGGGCGATGTACAGGTGAAAGGCCCGGTCGGCGGCCTCGTTGGCCGCCTTGTTCATCATCTGTTCGCGCATGGTCGTCAGCGCTTCGAAGATGCGGTCCAGGTCGGCGTCGTTACGCGTGGTGGCCGCCAGCGCGGCGATTTCGGATTCGATCAGGCAGCGCGCGCGCAACAGCTCGAACGGCCCGGCGCCCGGCTCTTGCGTGGCCGGCAGACGGGCCACGCCCGCGGGCGCTTCACAGACATAGATGCCCGAGCCGCCGCGTACTTCCACCACGCCCTGCAGTTCCAGTGCGATGATGGCCTCGCGCAGCGAGGTGCGGCTGACGTCGAAGCGCTCGGCCAGCGCGCGCTCGGCCGGCAGGCGCTTGCCCACCGCGAATTCACCCTGGGCGACTAGCGCCTGGATCTGCGCGGCCAGCCGCAGGTAGGCGCGATCGGCCACGGGCTTGGCGGCGGGTTCCTCGGGCTTGGGGATCAGTTGTAGTGTCATGGCGGTTAAAAGTGGTTGGACCAAATATTATTTGGTTTACCAATTTGGCACATCATGGTTTACCACTATCACGGTGGTGAACCATTGGGGACAAAACAAAGCGCCGCGCCGGACGGGCCGGGGCGGCGCTTGGGGGAAGACGGCCGCGGGCCGGATCAGCCCAGGTTGGGCGCCAGGGTGCGCTTCAGGTCTTCCAGGCTGCGGCCGCTGCGCGCGGCGTAGTCCTGCAACTGGTCTTCGCCGATGATGCCGACGTTGAAGTACTGCGACTGCGGGTGGCTGAAGTAAAAGCCCGACACGCTGGACGCCGGGAACATAGCATAGCTGTCGGTCAGCATCATGCCGATGTCGGCGCCGTCCAGCACGCGGAACATGTCGGTCTTGATGACGTGTTCCGGGCAGGCCGGGTAGCCGGGCGCCGGGCGGATGCCCACGTACTTCTCGGCAATCATGTCTTCGTTGGACAGGGCCTCGTCGGCCGCGTAGCCCCACAGGTCCTGGCGCACGCGGGCGTGCAGGCATTCGGCGAAGGCTTCGGCCAGGCGGTCGGCCAGCGACTTGAGCATGATGCTGGAATAGTCGTCCAGCGCCTTCTCGAACTCGGCTTCCTTCTTCTCGATGCCCAGGCCGGCCGTGACCGCGAACATGCCGATGTAGTCCAGCTTGCCGCTGGACTTGGGCGCAATGAAGTCCGACAGCGACTTGTTGCTGACGCCTTCGCGCTTGGCGCCCTGCTGGCGCAGGTTGCGATAGGTGAACAGCACTTCGCTGCGGGTCTCGTCCTTGTAGACCTCGATGTCTTCATCGTTGACGCTGTTGGCCGGGTAGAAGCCGACCACGCCGTTGGCGGTCAGCCAGCGGCCTTCGACGATGCGCTTCATCATGGCCAGGCCGTCGGCGTAGACCTTGCGGGCCTGCTCGCCCACCACCTTGTCGTCCAGAATCGCCGGGAACGGCCCGAACAGGCTCCAGGTCTGGAAGAACGGGCCCCAGTCCACGTACCTGGCGATTTCGGCCAGGTCGTAGCTCTTGAAGGTACGGCGGCCGATGAACTTGGGCCGCGGCGGGGTGTAGGCGTCCCAGTCGATCTGCGGCCGCGAGGCGCGCGCCTCGGCCAGCGGCAGGATCGGCGTGGCCTTGCGGTTGGCGTGGCGGCGGCGCACGTCCTCGTATTCCTCGGCCAGCTCGGCCAGGTAGGCGT
Source organism: Achromobacter deleyi (assembly GCF_902859705.1). GTDB lineage: Bacteria > Pseudomonadota > Gammaproteobacteria > Burkholderiales > Burkholderiaceae_B > Achromobacter > Achromobacter deleyi. The sequence goes on from NZ_CADIJO010000040.1 coordinate 25,812, forward strand.
CCGCCTGGTCCGACATCAGGTTGGTGGCCACGCCCACCGAACGACTGGCGTCCGGCACGTAGATGACCGGGCCTTCGTAGTTCGGCGCGATCTTCACGGCGGTGTGCACGCGGCTGGTAGTGGCGCCGCCGATCATCAGCGGCACCTTGCGGCTGCGGAAGTACTCGTCGCGCTGCATTTCCGAGGCAACGTAGGCCATTTCCTCGAGGCTGGGCGTGATCAGGCCGGACAGGCCGACGATGTCGGCGTTCTCTTCCTTGGCCTTTTCCAGGATCTGGGCGCAGGGCACCATCACGCCCATGTTCACGACTTCGAAGTTATTGCACTGCAGGACCACCGACACGATGTTCTTGCCGATGTCGTGCACGTCGCCCTTGACGGTCGCGATGACGATCTTGCCCTTGGCGCGCACATCGCCGCCAGCCGCCGCGATCTGGCGCTTTTCCTCTTCGATGAACGGAATCAGGTGGGCCACGGCCTGCTTCATGACGCGCGCCGACTTCACCACCTGCGGCAGGAACATCTTGCCTTCGCCGAACAGGTCGCCCACCACGTTCATGCCGTCCATCAGCGGGCCTTCGATCACTTCGATCGGCCGGCCGCCGCGCGCGGCGATCTTCTGGCGCACTTCTTCGGTGTCTTCGACGATGAAGGCGGTGATGCCGTGCACCAGCGCGTGCGACAGGCGCGCCTCGACCTCGGCATTGCGCCAGACCAGGTCTTCTTCCTTCTTGGCGCCCGACCCCTTCACCGTGTCGGCGAACTGCACCAGGCGTTCGGTGGGGGTGCGTTCGTCGGCCGGGTCGGTCTTGCCGACCGGCACGGGGCGGTCCAGCACCACGTCTTCGACCAGATCGCGCAGCGCCGGGTCCAGATCGGCGTACACGCCCAGCTGGCCGGCGTTGACGATGCCCATCGTCATGCCTTCCTTGACCGCGTAGTACAGGAACACGGTGTGGATGGCCTCGCGCATCGGCTCGTTGCCGCGGAACGAGAAGCTGACGTTGGACACCCCGCCCGAAATGCGGGCGTGGGGCAGGTTCTCGCGAATCCAGCGCGTGCCTTCGATGAAGTCCACCGCGTAGTGATTGTGCTCGTCGATGCCGGTGGCGACCGCGAACACGTTGGGATCGAAAATGATGTCTTCGGGCGGGAAGCCTTCTTCTTCGACCAGGATCTTGTAGGCGCGGCCGCAGATTTCCTTGCGGCGCTCCAGCGTGTCGGCCTGGCCGAGTTCGTCGAACGCCATCACCACCACCGCGGCGCCGTAGCGGCGGCACAGGCGGGCATGGTGGCGGAAAGGCTCCAGCCCTTCCTTCATCGAAATCGAGTTCACCACCGGCTTGCCCTGCACGCACTTCAGGCCGGTCTCGATGACTTCCCATTTCGAGCTGTCGATCATCACCGGCACCCGCGCGATGTCGGGTTCGGACGCGATCAGGTTCAGGAAGCGGTGCATGCAGGCCACCGAATCCAGCATGGCCTCGTCCATGTTGATGTCGATGATCTGCGCGCCGTTCTCGACCTGCTGGCGGGCCACGGCCAGCGCCTCGTCGTATTTCTCTTCGCGGATCAGGCGCGCAAACATCTTGCTGCCCGTCACGTTGGTGCGTTCGCCGACGTTCACGTACAGCGTGTCTTCGTCGATGTTCAGCGGTTCCAGGCCCGACAGGCGGGTCTTGACCGGAATGTCGGGCACGACGCGCGGCGTCAGCGCCGTGACCTTCTCGGCGATCGCGCGGATGTGGTCGGGCGTGGTGCCGCAGCAGCCGCCGGACATGTTCACCAGGCCGGCGCGGGCGAATTCCTCGAGCAGCGCCGACGTGTCGGCCGGCGTTTCGTCAAAGCCGGTTTCGGCCATGGGATTGGGCAGGCCGGCGTTGGGGTACACGCAGACGTAGGTGTCGCAGAGCTTGGACAGCTCGGCCACGTACGGGCGCATCAGGGCGGCGCCCAGCGCACAGTTCAGGCCGATGGTCACCGGGCGGGCATGGCGCACCGAGTTCCAGAAGGCCTCGACGGTCTGGCCCGACAGGATCCGGCCGGACGCGTCGGTGACCGTGCCCGAGATCATCACCGGCAGGCGGATGCCGCGTTCCTCGAACACTTCTTCGGTGGCGAAAATGGCCGCCTTGGCGTTGAGCGTGTCGAAAATGGTTTCGATCAGGACGATGTCGATGCCGCCGTCCAAGAGGCCGTTCAACTGCTCTATATAGGCGACCCGCAATTCGTCGAAGGTGACGTTGCGCGCGCCCGGGTCGTTCACGTCCGGCGAGATCGAGGCGGTCTTGGGCTGGGGGCCCAGCGCGCCGGCCACGAAGCGCGGCTTGTCGGGCGTGCTGTATTGGTCACAGGCCTCGCGCGCCAATTGGGCGGACACCAGGTTCAGTTCGTAGGCCAGTTCCGGCAGGTCGTAGTCGCCCTGCGCGATCGACGTGGCGCCGAAGGTATTGGTTTCGATGACGTCGGCGCCGGCCTCCAGGTACTGGCGGTGGATCTCCGAAATCACGTCCGGGCGCACCAGCGTCAGCAGCTCGTTGTCGCCCTTCAGGTCCTTGCCGTGGTCGGCGAAGCGCTCGCCGCGAAAATCGGCCTCGCCCAGCTTGTAGCGCTGGATCATCGTGCCCATGGCGCCATCCAGGATCAGGATGCGCTGGCCAAGCAGGCGGGCGAAATCGCCGCCGCGGGTATAGCTTTCGGGCGGATAAGGCAGGCGGGGATACGACACGTTCAGGTCCGGATGGGGTTGGGCGGCGGCGCCAGAGGCTGCGCAATTGTCGCTAAAAAGCGATAAACACCGAAAAAACAAGCCCTGATCGTAACAAAATGGGCTCGATTTCGCCCCGCGGTGATACAGTTTCGGCCCCGAACCGGTGCTTTCGGCGCATCAGGACGGGCAAGAACGCAACACTTGCCCGGCGCGCGCGAAAGGTAAACGGGAAACAGGAAGACGCTTGCGCCCCGCCGCCCACAAGGCCGGCCCGGCCAGCTTCCAGCCTGTGCTGCCCCCGCAACGGTCCCCATGCGCGCGATGCGCCCATGGCAGCCCGATACCGGCCAGTTCGATCGCCAGGATGTCCGCCCGGCGCCCTTCACGGGGCCGCTGCAGGCTTGGGCATCCTCCCCATCGTGATTGACCTGCGGGGTCGCGGGTCGCATCGAGGTTACGTAGATGAAATCCCGCTCCATCCGGCGCTACGCCGGCGCCCTGCTCTGTTCCGCTCCCGCCCTGTCGGCAGCCCAGCAAGCCGCTACCCCCGCTACCCCGTCCGAACTCGACGCCATCACCGTCACCGCGCAACGCGTGCCGACCGACGGCCGTACCCTGCCCGTGTCCATCTCGGTCATCACGGCCGACGACATCGCCGCCAGCAGCGCGCGCACCATGCAGGACCTGCTGTCGACCCAGGCCGGCATCCACCTGATCAACACCAGCAGCGCCAGCGACAACGCCATCGTCGACCTGCGCGGCTTCGGCATCACCGGCGCCAGCAACACGCTGATCATGATCGACGGCGTCAAGCAGAACACCAACGACCTGTCGGCCCCCAGCCTGGGCGTGGTGCCGCTGGACCAGGTCGAACGCGTCGAAATCGTGCGCGGCAGCGGTTCGGTGCAATATGGCGGCGGCACGACCGGCGGCGTGATCAACATCATCACGCGCAAGGATTTCTCGAAGGAACCGGTGACCGCCCGCGCCACCGCCACCTTCGGCAGCTACGGCCTGCGCCAATATGACGCCGCCGTGGCCATGAACAACCAGAAAGTCGGCGTGGACGCCTACCTGCAGTCGCTGCACAGCGACGGCTACCGCGACCACAGCGGCGAAAGCCGCGAGGGCGGCGGCGGCGGCGTGACCTTCCGCCACGACAACGGCTCGATCCGCCTGTACGGCAACACCACCACGCAGAAGCTGGACCTGCCGGGCCCGCGCCTGATCAACCCGACCACGGGCGAAAACCAGTTCGAAAGCGACCCGCGCGGCGCCAAGAACAAGGTCGACTACATCAAGACGACCACCACCACCTTCGGCCTGCAGGTCGAGCAGCAGCTTGGCGTGGGCACCCTGTACGCCGACGCCTCGACCCGCGAGAAGAAGCTGAACGGCCTGTCGTACGACGGTTTCGGCGACACGCTGCGCGATCAGAAGCTGGAAGAAAACCTGGCCAGCCTGCGCTACCGCCTGCCGATCAATGGCGGCCACAGCGTGGTGTTCGGCGCCGACGCACAGGAAGCCAAGACCACCGCCGACCAGAACGCCTACTACGACTTCGCGCCGTCCAAGTGGCAGTCGCGCCAGCACCAGTACGGCCTGTTCGCCGAAGGCCAGATCCGCGCCACGGACAGCACCTACGTCACCATGGGCGTGCGCCGCCAGTACGCCTCGGACAAGCTGGAAGTGATTTCCGGTTCGGGCGAAGAATCGGACAAGGGCCATCACCTGACCGCCTGGCAACTGGGCGTGCGCCAGGACCTGGCCGCCGGCTTCGGCCTGTACGGCAAGGTCGGCCGCAGCTTCCGCCTGCCCAACGCCGACGAAGCGCTGTCGGTGCAGTCGCCGCTGGCCCCGCAGACGTCCACCGACAAGGAACTGGGCCTGACCTGGGCCTCGGACAAGAGCAGCGCGCGCCTGTCGTGGTTCCGCTATGACCTGACCAACGAAATCCAGTACAACCCGCTGGCCGACGGCATGTGGGGCCCGGGCACCGGCGCCAACACCAACCTGGACCCGACCCGTCGCCAAGGCGTCGAGCTGGAAGGCCACCACGCCCTGACCAGCAGCGTCACGCTGGACGCCAACGTGACCTGGATGCAAGCGCAATTCCGTTCGGGCACCTATGCCGGCGTGGACCTGTCGGGCAAGACCGTGCCGCTGGCGCCCAAGTGGCTGGCCAACGCCGGCGTGACCTGGCGCCCCACCGACGCTTTCCTGTGGAACGTGTCGGCGCAATACGTCGGCAAGTCGCGCATGGACAACGACCAGGCCAACCAGTTCGACACCGAACTGGACGCCTACGTGCTGTTCAACACCAAGGTGGCCTACAAGTTCACCCGCAACATCGAAGGCGCGTTGGGCGTGAACAACCTGCTGGACCGCAAGTACGCCACCTACGGCATCCGCGGCGGCAATGCGTCGTTCGAAATGCTGGGCCCGGTTGCCAACTACAACCTGTACCCCGCGCCTGGCCGCAATTTCTACGCCTCGCTGACGGTGCGCTACTAAGCCGCGCGGCCGCGAGCCCGGTTACGCGACAGCGCGGCGCCATGCCTGCCTGCCGCGTGACCGAGGTTCTTGGCAGCCATCCGATATAGTCGGCGCTTCGCGCCGACTTTTTTTTGCCCCCATGAAACTTCTCCGCGCGCTTTGCCCCGCCCTCCTGGGCCTGCTGCCGGTCTTCGGACCGGCCATTTCGAACGCGGCGGATGCCAACGCGATCCACGCGCAGGACGACCGCGGCCGCACCGTCGACCTGGCCGCCCCGGCCCGCCGCGCGGTCACCCTGGCGCCGCATGCCACCGAACTGGTCTACGCCGCAGGCGCGGGCGGCTACCTGATCGCCACCATCCGCGGCAGCGACTATCCGCCCGCCGCCCGCCAGTTGCCCGTCATCGGCGACGGCACCCAGCCCGATCCCGAACGGGTAGCTGCCGTCCGGCCCGACCTGATCATCGCCTGGCAGCCGTCGGCCGCCGCGCCGTTGGTGCGCGTCATGGACAAGCTGGGCGTGCCCGTCTATTACAGCGATCCCCAGACGCTGGCCGCCATTCCCGAGGCCATCGAGCGGCTGGGCGTGCTGTTCGGCACCGAATCGACTGCCGCGCCCGCGGCCCAGGCGCTGCGGGCACGGCTGGACGCGCTGGCCGCGCGCTACGCGTCGCGCAAGCCCGTACGCGTGTTCGTGCAAGCGGGCCTGGACCCCATCTACACCCTGAACCGCGCCAGCATCGTCAGCGACGCCCTGCGCCTGTGCGGCGGCGTCAATGTGTTCGCCCAGGCGCCCGTGGTGGCGCCGCAGGTGGGCCTGGAAAACGTGCTGGCCGCGCGCCCGGACGCCGTGCTGGCCGGCGTATCCACGCCCGCCGATACCGCCCGCAACCTGGCCGCCTGGCGCGGCATGGGCCTGCCCGCCGCGCAGGCCGGCCATGTCTTCGGCATCGACGCCGATGCGCTCTACCGCCCCGGCCCGCGCCTGGTCGATGCGGCCGAGCAGCTGTGCGCGGACCTGGACCGCGTGCGCGCGCCGTAGGCCGGCGCATCCTGCCCGCGGCGGCCGACGCGATTTGGGCATGCGGGCGTCTGCCCCGCCGACTCGCAGGCCATGCAGGAAGCGCGGTTTCTGGAACGGCGCCCGCCCCCGGTGCTTTATGATTCGCGTAACCGTGATCAACCCGCCGAGATCGACCCGTTGATCCGCCTCTGATCATCAGCCAGCCCCCGCGGGTCCCGCAGCGCGCGCCCGCTCTTTGAAACACCGCCATGACCACTCAAGACACTCTCAGCATCGCCGGCCGCGCCTATTCGTCGCGCCTGCTCGTCGGCACCGGCAAGTACAAGGACTTCGAACAGACCCGCGCGGCGCTGGACGCCAGCGGCACCGAAATCGTCACGGTCGCCATCCGCCGCACCAACATCGGCCAGAACCCCGGCGAACCGAACCTGCTCGACTACGTGCCGCCGTCCAAGTTCACGCTGCTGCCCAACACCGCCGGCTGCTATTCGGCCGACGACGCCGTGCGCACGCTGCGCCTGGCGCGCGAACTGCTCGACGGCCATGACCTGGTCAAGCTGGAAGTGCTGGGCGACTCGCACACCCTGTTCCCCAACATGCCCGAAACGCTCAAGGCCACCAAGACGCTGGTCGACGAAGGCTTCAAGGTCATGGTCTATTGCACCGACGATCCCATCCAGTGCCGCATGCTGGAAGACCTGGGCGCCGTGGCCGTCATGCCGCTGGCCTCGCTGATCGGCTCGGGCATGGGCATCCTGAACCCCTGGAACCTGCGCCTGATCATCGACCAGGCCCGCGTGCCGGTGGTGGTGGATGCCGGCGTGGGCACCGCATCCGACGCCGCCATCGCCATGGAACTGGGCTGCGACGCCGTGCTGATGAACACCGCCATCGCCGCCGCGCGCGACCCGGTGCTGATGGCCAGCGCCATGAAAAAGGGCGTGGAATCCGGCCGCGAGGCCTTCCTGGCCGGCCGCATGCCCAAAAAGCTGTACAGCGGCGCGCCCAGCTCGCCCACCGAAGGCCTGATCACCGCCGCCCCCGGCGCCGCCAAATGAGCAGCCGCCAATCGGCCGCCAGCGAGCGCCGCATTCCCAACGCGCTGACCATTGCGGGCGTCGACCCCTCGGGCGGCGCCGGCATCCTGGCCGACGTCAAGGCCATGAGCGCCCTGGGCGCCTACGGCTGCGCCGTCATCGCCGCCCTGACCGCCCAGAACACCCAGGGCGTCACCGGCATTTCGCCCGTGCCGCCCGACTTCGTCGGCCTGCAGATCGACACCCTGTTCACCGATGTGCGCATCGACGCGGTCAAGATCGGCATGCTGGGCCAGAAGCCGGTCATTCAGGTGGTGGCCGAAAAGCTGGCCAAGTGGGGCCCCGCCCACGTGGTGCTGGACCCGGTGATGGTCGCCAAGAGCGGCGATCTGCTGCTCGAACGCGAGGCCGTCGGCGCCATGCGCGAAGCCATGCTGCCGCAGGCCACCCTGCTCACGCCCAACCTGCCCGAAGCCGGCGTGCTGCTCGAAGAGCGGCCTGTCGAAACGGTCAAGGAAATGCGCCGCGTGGCCGAGCGCCTGCGCAACAAGATGGCCCATTCCGGCCAGCGCTGGGTGATGGTCAAGGGCGGCCACCTGCCCGGCAACGAAACCATCGATCTGCTGCACGACGGCGACCGCATGATCGAGCTGCCCGGCCACCGCATCGAAACCGCCAATACCCACGGCACCGGCTGCACCCTGTCGGCCGCCCTGGCCGCCCTGCTGCCGCAGGTCGAAGACGTGCCCGAGGCCGCCCGCCGCGCCAAGGCCTACCTGACCGAAGCCATCCGCCACGCCGAACGCCTGTCGGTCGGCTCGGGCCACGGCCCCGTGCACCACTTCCACGGCTGGTGGTAAGCCCCGGCAGGCGGGTGCGGCCACTGGCCCTATCCGTCTGAGGGCGGTTACATCCGGCAGGCCCCGTGCGGGCCTGGCCGGTGTACAGACCGGCAGGCCTGAACGGTCAGTCCGGCCTGTAACTTCTCTGTCGCCCCCCGGCGCGTCACAGGACGCTACGAATCGGTACAATGGTCAGTTGATTCCTCTGTTTTTTCTGACCGTCATGAACGCTTCGACCCTGCCCGACGTAGAACAAGCCCGCTTCAACATGGTGGAACAGCAGATCCGCCCATGGGACGTCCTGGACGCCAACGTGCTGCAAGCGCTGTTCGACGTGCGCCGCGAACAATTCGTGCCGCCCGCCCTGCGCGCCCTGGCGTTTTCCGACCTGGAACTGCCGCTGGAAATCAACGCGGTCAACACCCGCCAGACCATGCTCGCCCCCAAGGTCGAAGCCCGCCTGGCGCAGGAACTGCAACTGAGCAAGTCCGACTGTGTGCTGGAAATCGGCACCGGCTCGGGCTACCAGGCTGCCCTCCTGGGCTACCTGGCGCAACAGGTCACCTCGGTCGAGATCGACAGCCGCCTGGTCACGTTCGCGCAGCAGAACCTGCAGATGAACAACGTCACCAACGTCAAGGTCGAAACCGGCGACGGCCGCAACGGCTGGGGCTCCACCGAATACGACGCCATCCTGGTCACCGGCTCGGTGCCGGTCGTGCCCGACGCGCTGAAGTACCAGCTGCGCGTGGGCGGCCGCCTGGTGGTCGTCGTGGGCCAGGCCCCCGTCATGACCGCCTGTCGCATCACCCGCACCACTGCCGCCAGCTTCGAGACCGTGAATCTGTTCGAAACGGTCATCAAGCCCCTGCGCGGCGCGACGGTGTCGCAGTTCAAGTTCTGAGTCCCCTCTGGGTGGGGCCTCGTCGGCCCCGCCCTTGCGACCCGCGTCCGCCGGCCGGCAACGGGACCCCGGGTTTCCTGGAGCAACACCCCTCCTCCTGACAGATCATGCGCGTCCGACTGCTTACGGCTTTACTGGTTTTTACCTCCGCCGCAAGCGTCGGCCCGTCGCCCGCGTCCGCGCAGAATCTGTTGCAGGTCTGGCAGGCCGCGCTGGGCAATGATCCGCTCTATGCCTCGGCGCGCGCCAACTACCGCGCCGGCCTGGAAAAAGAACCCCAGGCCCGCGCCCTGCTGCTGCCTGAAGTATCGGCCGGTGCGGGCGGCGCCTACCAGCAGACCCGCAGCACCCGCGGCGGCGTCGCCTACAGCGGCGGCCGAGGCGTCTGGGACCTGGCGCTGACCCAACCGCTGTTCGACTGGGGCCGCTGGCAGAATTTCGAGCAGTCCAAGCTGATCGTCGCCGACGTCGAAGTCCAGCTGCAACAGGCCTACCAGGACCTGCTGCTGCGCGTGGCCGACGCCTACTTCAACGTGCTGTACGCCCAGGACACCCTGTCGGCCACCGAGGCCGAAAAGGCCGCCGTGGCCGGCCAGCTGGAATCGGCCAAGCGCAACTTCGAGCTAGGCAACGCCACCATCACCGACACCTACGAGGCGCAGGCGCGCTACGACCTGGTGGTGGCCCAGGAACTGCGGCTGCAGAACGACCTGGACGTGCGCCGCGACGAACTGGCCAAGATCATCGGCACCCCGCCCGGCGCCCTGGCCGAACTGCCGCAAGGCGTCCAGTTGCCCGCCCCGCAGCCGGCCCGCGTGGCCGACTGGAGCACCCAGGCCGAGGCGTCCAGCCTGGACGTGCTGCGCGCCCAACTGCTGACCCGCATCGCCGGGCGCGAAATCCAGATCGCCAAGAGCGGCCACTACCCCACCCTGAACCTGCGCGCCACCAGCGGCAGCGCCAGCGACGCCGTGATGCGCAACGGCGCGCCGGGCAAGCCCATCGACAGCAGCATCGGCGTGGTGCTGTCGATTCCGCTGTATTCGGGCGGCGGCGTATCGTCGCAGGTCACCGAAAAGGTGCAGCTCGAACAAAAGGCCCGCTATGACTTCGAGGCTGCACGCCGCCAGGCCGTGCAAGCCGCCCGCCAGTACTACACCGGCGTGACCAGCGGCCTGGCCCGCATCCAGGCCCTGGAAGCCGGCGAAAAATCCAGCCGTGCCGCCGTCGAGGCCAACCGCACCGGCTACGAAGTCGGCGTACGCATCAACCTGGACGTGCTCAACGCCCAGCAGCAGCTCTACGCCACCCAGCGCGACCTGGCGCTGGCGCGCTACAGCACGGTGCTGGCCGGGCTGCGCCTGAAGGCCACCAGCGGCATCCTGGCCGAAACCGACCTGGACGCGATCAACCGGCTGCTGCGCGAACCGCGCTGATTTGTCCCTCAATGAAAAAAGACGGCCCGCAGGCCGCCTTTTTCGTGGACGCTCGCCGGCTTGGCGGCTACGCGCCCTGGATCTTCTTGACCAGCGCCGTGGTGGACCTTTCGAACTCGAACGGAATGGCCACCGCGCGGCCGCCCCAGGATTTCACCAGGGCGGTTTCGGGCAGTTTTTCCATGTCGTAGTCGCCGCCCTTGACGATCAGGTCGGGCTTGAGCTGGCCGATCAAGGCTTCGGGGGTGTCTTCGTGAAACGACGTGACCACGGTCACGAAGCCCAGCGCCGCCAGCAGCGCGGCGCGGTCTTCCATGCGGTTCAAGGGGCGTTCTTCACCCTTGCCCAGGCGGCGCACCGATTCGTCGGTGTTGACCGCCACGACCAGCGTGGCGCCCAGTTGGGCAGCCTGGTCCAGGTAGGTGGCGTGGCCGCGGTGCAGGATGTCGAAGACGCCGTTGGTGAACACCAGCGGCCGCGGCAGGCGGCCGGCAGCGACCGCGGCGACGCAGTCGTCGCGGGACAGGACTTTGGATTCGAAACGGGCGGCAGGCATGGCGCGATTGTACTCAGGCGCCGGCCAGGATGATTTCCTTTTCCTTGGGCATCACCAGCGCGGTCATTTCCTTGCGGTAGCGGTTCAGGTCCTTGACGGACTCGAAGCTGCGGTCCATCAGCTTGGACAGGATGTGCAGGATGCGCGTGGCGACCTTCTGTTCCCAGACGCCGTCAAAACGGATCTGCGTGTCCAGCCAGTGTTCCAGCCAGCCCGGTTCGGGCAGGCGCGACTGCACCGTGTCGTTGGGGAACAGGTCTTTGTTCACGTGCAGGTTGGTCGGGTGCAGCGCCTGCTGCGTGCGGCCGGCCGAGGCCATCAGCACGCCGATCTTGGAAAACGCCAGACGGGCCTGGGCGCTGGTGTCCTGGCCGCGGTCGTGCAACGCGCGGCGCATGTATTGCAGGTACGCGCCGGCATGGCGGGCTTCGTCCTGCGCCACGGTCTTGTAGATGGCCTTGATGACCGGTTCGGTGTGCCATTCGGCGGCACGGCGATACCAGTGGTTCAGGCGCACTTCGCCGCAGAAGTGCAGCATCAGCGTTTCGAGTTCAGGCGCCACGTCGAATTCGAAGCGCACGTTGTGCAGTTCTTCTTCGGTGGGCACCAGGTCGGGGCAGAAACGGCGCAGGTATTCGATCAGCACCAGGGAATGCTTCTGCTCTTCGAAGAACCACACCGACATGAACGCGCAGAAATCGCTGTCGCCGCGATTGTCGCGCAGGAACATTTCGGTGGCCGGCAGCGCCGCCCACTCGGTGATGGCGTTCATCTTGATCGTCTGGGCCTGCTCGTCCGAGAGCTTGCTGCGATCAAAATCGCCCCAGGGAATATCGTGCGCCATGTTCCAGCGCACCGCTTCCATGGTCTTGAAGAGTTCAGGATAAAGCATGTTCTGCCCTTGTTTTCGTCCCGCTAGTGGGGCTATAGAAATTAATGAATGGCGCACGCGCTTGCTGGCGTGACGCTGCATTGGCCGCCGCAGCGCTATTTTTCGCCGTCTCCCGCGAAGCTATGATGACTGTTTCATGAATGAAACATGACAGGGGATCGCACTACACCATCGCGCCGCCTATCGCGTCAATGCCCATAAGGCGACCCCGATCGCCAAGGCAAGCACTCCAACCAGCGCCGCGACGAGCCGGTTGCTCTGTTCCTGGGCCCGCCGCAACTGCACCATTTCGGCCAGCAAAGCCGGCGACAGGTTCGGGCGGTTCAGGTGGTCATGGACCAGCCTGGGCAGGGCCGGCAGCATCTGCGACCACTGCACGGCTTCTTTTTCCAGGCTCTGCCGCAGGCCCTTGATGCCGACGCGCTGGCGCATCCAGCGTTCGAGATAGGGCTTGGCGGTCTTCCAGAGATCCAGGTTGGGGTCCAGCTGGCGCCCCAGGCCCTCGACGTTCAGCAGGGTCTTTTGCAACAGCACCAATTGCGGCTGGATCTCGACGTTGAAACGACGCGAGGTCTGGAACAGGCGCAGCAGCACCTGGCCCAGCGAAATCTCGGACAAAGGCCGATCGAAATAGGGTTCGCAAACCGCACGCACCGCGCCTTCCAGTTCTTCTTCGCGCGTGTCCGGCGGCACCCAGCCGGATTCGATGTGCAACTGCGCCACGCGGCGGTAGTCGCGGTGGAAGAAGGCCAGGAAGTTCTGCGCCAGGTAGTTCTTGTCGAACTCGGACAGCGAACCGACGATGCCGAAGTCCAGCGCGATATAGCTGCCCAGCGTTTCGGGGCGGTCGGACACGTAGATGTTGCCCGGGTGCATGTCGGCGTGGAAGAAGCCGTCGGTGAACACCTGGGTGAAGAAGATCTCGACGCCGGTGCGGGCCAGCGTGGGAATGTCGATGCCCAGCTCGCGCATGCGCTCGACCTGGCCCACCGGCACGCCGTACATGCGCTGCATGGTGAATACGGTGGACGCGGTGTATTCCCAGATGACCTCGGGCACCATCAGCATGTCGCCGCGGCCGGATTCGGGGCCGAAATTGCGGCGCAGCTGGCTGCAATTGGAGGCCTCGCGCACCAGGTCCAGCTCGTCGTGCAGGTACTTGTCGAACTCGGCCACGACCTCGCGCGGCTTGAGCCGGCGGCCATCGGCGCCCAGGCGCTCGATGATGCGCGCCACGATCTTGAGCAGCGACAGGTCTTTTTCGATGATGTTGAGCATGCCCGGGCGCAGCACCTTGACCGCGACTTCGCGGCCGTCGTGCAGCACCGCGAAGTGCACCTGCGCGATCGAGGCCGACGCCACCGGGTCGACCTGGAACTGCGCGAACAGCTTTTCGGGCGGCGCGCCCAGCGCGGCCTCGATGCAGGCCGCGGCCTGCGCCGACGGGAACGGCGGCACGCGGTCTTGCAGCAGCGCCAATTCGTTGGCGATGTCGGCGGGAATCAGGTCACGGCGGGTCGACAGCACCTGGCCGAACTTGACGAAGATCGGGCCCAGCGATTCCAGCGCCAGGCGCAGGCGCTGGCCGCGCGGCTGGCGCGGGCGGGTGCCCAGGCGGATGACGCGCAGCAGGCAGGTGGCCAGCGGGTGGTTCAGGCTGGAAAGCACCAGCTCGTCCAGGCCATAGCGCAGCGAAACCAGGATGATGCGTAACAGGCGCAGCAACGGGAACATGGATCAGGCGCCCCGCTTCGCGCCGGCCGTGGCCAGACGGGTTTGCAGGGCGGCGGCCGAACGGGCCACGGCATCGGCGCGGGCGTTCAGTTCGGCCAGGTCCAGGCGCCACTGCTCCAGCGCCGGGCGGCCCAGCAGCATGCCGCTTTCCTCGGCCAGGTATTCGGACACGTTTTCAGCCAACCGCTGGCTGGCCTTGCGGGCGCCACCGGCGGCCGCGCGCAGCCCGCCGGCAATGCGCAGCGCGGGAATGTCGCCCACCACGCGGGCCAGGCTGTCTTCGGGGTCCCAGCGCAACTGCTTGGACAGGTCCGCCACCACCTGGGCCAGCGCCGCGTCGCCCGAGATATGCGTGGCCTCGGCGAAATCAGGGGCGTCACCGGTCGCGCCCAGGCGCGGCAGCGGCAGCTTCTCGGGTGCGACGGTCAGCGTCACGTCGGGCACCACGGCCGGGTCGGCCTGGGCCGCCAGGCCCTCGCTGTCGATGGTCAGGCCCAGCGTGAATCCGCCCAGCGCGAAGCGCACGGTCTTGCCGGCATGGCGGGCCAGGCGTTCGCGCGCCCAGTCTTCGCGCTTCAACAGGGCGTTGAGCGCGTTCACAGCCAGCCGCGAGGGAGTGGGCAGAAACGAGAAAGGCAACATGACGGTCCGCAGCCCCGCGGGCGGGGTGACGAAGTTGATGGGTAAATCGGGAGTGTAACGGGTTAGTTGAGGGTCTGTTCCCGGGAGACTGGGCGCCGTTTGCGCGGACGCATGGGGGACGCGTGCGGGGCACATGGAAAAACCGGCCCTCGCGGGCCGGTTGCAACGGGCGGCCCGCCAGGGGCCCCCGCGATGTCTGGCGAAAACCGCCGGCCTGCTTAGCTGGCGAATTCCACCGGAATCTGCTGGATGCCGGCCAGCAGCCAGCCGCCGTTGGCGGGCTTGAACAGGTTCCAGACTTCTTCGAAGCGGAAGGCTTCGGCGCCGGCAGCCTCGCGCAGCATGCCCGAGAAGCGGACGCTGGCCAGGTGGCCGTCGGACACCGTTTCAATGCCCAGCAGTTCGGCGTTGAGCAGCACCACTTCGGTCTTGTTGGGGGTGGCGCCGCGCTCGGCCAGTTGCGGCTTGAGCTCGGTGATCAGGTCGTCGGTCAGGTAGTCGCGCAGGCGGTCGGTGCTGCCGCTGTCCCAGACAGCCTGGATGCGCACGAACTGTTCCTTGGCTTGCTTCAGGAAAGCGGGCGTATCGAAGTCGCCAGGCACGTACCAGTTGCTGTCCTCGCCCGGCTTGGGCAGGTCGGCCACCGGCGCCGCCACGGCAGCGGCGACGGGCGCTGCGGCCGGCGCGGCCGGCTTCAGCGTTTCACGCCACATGGGTTGCTGCGGCTGCTGGCCCGGGGCGTTGTTGGCGCCGCCGAAGGCACCTTGCGTCGCCGGACGCGGGGCCGCGCCACGCAGGCGGCGGATGATGAACATGACGGCGAACACGGCCACGGCGATCAGGAGCGCCGACGACAGGAATTCGGCAAAGGCGCCGGACAGGCCCATGCTGGACAGCAGGGCGGCGATGCCCAGGCCGGCGGCGATGCCAGCGATGGGGCCGAGCCAGCGCGACGCGCCGCTCTTGGCGGCGGCGCCCGCGGCGCCGGCCGTGGCCGCACCGGCG
>NZ_CADIJO010000041.1 GCF_902859705.1 Achromobacter deleyi
GGCGGCCCTGGCCCGCGCCGCCCAGGCCGCGCAGGACGCGGGCATCCCCGCCTTGCAGGCGGAAGTGCGCGAAGCGCAGCGCTTGCTGGATGCGCCGGCCGCGCTGCTGACGACCGCCCCGGCCCCCCGCCCGCTGCGCCTGGATGACGTCCAGGCGCTGCTCGCCTCCGACACGCTGGTCATCGACGCCTGCCGCTACGCGCTGCACGGCGCGGGCCGCACGGTGGCGCTGGCTACCCGCCCCGTCCTCTTCGCCCTGGCCCGGACTCTGGCCGACGCCTGGCCCGGCGACGCGCCCCGCGACGTGCTGATCGAACAGGCCTTTCGCACCCGTCGCCCCGACGAAACCCATCGGGCGCGCCTGCGGGTCGAGATCGGCCGCCTGCGTGCCGCCCTGGGCCCTTTGGCGACGCTGCACGCCACCCGGCGCGGGTTCGCTTTGATGCCGCCGCCGGGGCAGCAGGTTGCCGTCCTGACGCCCCCCGTGCAGGACAAGCACGCTGCCGTGCTGGCGCTGCTGGCCGACGGCCAGGCCTGGTCCAGCTCGGCCCTGGCGCTGGCGCTGGATCTCAGCCAGCGCCACGTGCAGCGCGCGCTGGATGCCCTGGCCGACGCCGGCCGCGCCCAGTCGTTCGGCCGCGGGCGGGCGCGGCGCTGGATGACGCCGCCGTTGCCCGGTTTCGCGACCACATTGTTACTCCCGCTGCCGCCGCCGAATGCCTAGGATGGACACGTCAACCTCTTGAACAGGACATCGACATGAAATCCAAACCCGCAGACATCATCCGTGAATACGGCCCCTTCCCCGGCGTCAGCCAAGTGCACGGCGTTTCCTACGACGGCAAGCGCGTGTGGATCGCCGTCGGCGAGAAACTGCACGCGCTGGACCCGGCCACCGGCGCCGTGGTGCAGTCCATCGACGTGGCGGCCCAAGCCGGTACGGCCTTCGACGGCCAGCACCTGTACCAGATCGCCGGCGACGTCATCCAGAAGATCGACCCGGCCTCAGGCCGCATCCTGGGCACCATCCCCGCGCCGCACGGCGAAGGCAACTCGGGCATGGCCTGGGCCGAGGGCATGCTCTGGGTCGGCCGCTACAAAGACCGCACGATCCTGCAGGTGGACCCGGCCACCGGCGCCATCCTGCGCACCATCGCCTCAGACCGCTACGTGACGGGCGTGACGTGGGTGGACGGCGGCCTGTGGCATGGCACCTGGGAAGACGACGCCAGCGAATTAAGACACGTCGACCCGCAAAGCGGCGAAGTCCTGGAAAGCCTGGCGCTGCCCGCGGGCGTGGTCGTGTCCGGGCTGGAGTCGGACGGCAATGGCGTGTTCTATTGCGGCGGCGCGACCAGCGGCAAACTGCGCGCCGTGCGCAAGCCGCGCGCCCTGGCCTGAGCGACCACCGCCGAACCGCCGCGGCGCCTCTCTCTTATATATAGAGAACGCGCCGCGGGCCGCCCGCCCGGCTGGAATAAATGGGGCACGGCCCGCGCCGGGCCCCGTCGGGCGGGGCGTCCGGCCCGCCCCGCTTGGCTGGGCAAGAATCCGTCAGATTCCCCTACTACTGACAAATTGTTGCAGCGGCAACCGCAACCCTGCCTTCCGCCCCCCAGAAGGCCCCCGCCAGCGTGTAAACTCCCCCCTTTTTGACTCTGGTGGTATGTTGCAAGCCCCACAGCGCACAGGTTTAAGCGGCCCGACGCTCATTCGCTTGCTGACTCGCCTGACGGATGTCGACGTTCCGGAATCCAGGCAGCCGCTGTCGGATCATCTGAGCCAATGGCTCGGCTGGACCGACGCGATTGCGCTATCCGCCGCCCTGAACAACCGCCCGCCGGCCATCGCGCCCGGTGCGCGCCAGTTCAGCAGCCAGGAAGAGCGCGAATGCGAACGTGTCCGGACCACGCTGGCCGATGCCATCGCCAGCGATACCGCGGCCACGGCCGCCAAACGCGTGATGCCAGGGCAGATACCGGCCAAGGCCGCCGCCGCCCTGCAAGCGGATGACGCCGATTACGCGAATTTCCGTCAGCGCTATCTGTCGTTGCAGCACACGATGGAAACCAGCATCGGTAACCTGCGCAGCCGCCTGCGCGGCATGGTCGCGGCCAAAGCGCCCGAAATGACGCGGCTGGCGGTGGTGGATGCCATCATGGACCGCGCCCTGCTGCCGCGCGAACGCGCGCTGCTGGGCGCCATTCCGAAGCTGCTGCAGGGGCATTTCGACCGGCTGCGGCTGGCCGAGAAAGCGGCGCTGGACGACGTCGCGGCGCAGGCCGAGGCGCTGGCCCTGGCGCAGGCCGAAGCCGAGGCGCAGGCGCTGGCCGACGCGGAGGCCGAGGCCAACGCCGAAGTCGAGGGCAACGCGGAAGGCGACGCCAAGGCAGATGACGAAGCCGCTCCCCAGGCCGACGCGCAAGCGGACGCCTCGCCGGCCGTTGCCGCGGTGGCCGATGCCGCGGCGGCGTCCGCCGATGCAAAACCCGCGGGGACGCCCCCGCAAGCCACTTTAACGGCGCCCACGCCGGGCGCCTGGCTGGAGACGTTCCGCAAAGACATGCGCAGCGTGCTGCTGGCCGAATTGGATGTTCGTTTACAACCGGTGGAAGGGCTGCTTGCGGCCCTTCGCGCCAGCTAACCGGGACACTATGTCCAAGTATCTGATCAATATCGTTGTTTTCCTCAGCGGCCTGGCCGTGGCCGGCTGGATCGGCGCCGGCTACGCGGGCACCAATCCCCTGGCGCTGGCGGTCACCCTGCTGATCTGTGCCTGCTACCTTGCCGGCGCGCTTGAACTGCTGCGCTACCAGCAGGCCACCGCATCGCTCAGACGCGCGGCCAGCGGCCTGTCGCAGCCGCCCGCCAGCCTGGGCGCCTGGCTCGACACGCTGCACCCCAGCCTGCGCAGCGCCACCCGCCTGCGCATCGAAGGCGAACGCGTGGGCCTGCCCGGCCCGGCACTGGCGCCCTATCTGGTCGGCCTGCTGGTGCTGCTGGGCATGCTGGGCACCTTCCTGGGCATGGTGGTGACGCTGCGCGGCACCGGCACGGCGCTGGAAAGCGCGACCGACCTGGCCGCCATCCGCGCGTCGCTGGCCGCCCCCGTGAAGGGCCTGGGCTTTGCCTTCGGCACCTCGATCGCGGGCGTCGCCACCTCGGCCATGCTGGGCTTGCTGGCCGCACTGAGCCGCCGCGACCGCATCCAGGCCGCGCAACTGCTGGACAGCAAGGCCGCCACGACGCTGCGCATCTACACCCAGCAGCACCAGCGCGAAGAAAGCTTCAAGCTGCTGCAACGCCAGGCTGAAGTGCTGCAACGGCAGGCCGAAGCCATGCCCACGCTGGTCGACCGCCTGGACGCCATGATGCGCAACATGGAACAGCAGAGCCAGTCGCTGAACGAGCGCCAGCTTGCCAGCCAGGACGCGTTCCAGAGCAAGGCCGAAGCCGCCTATGCGCGCCTGGCCGCCGTGATGGAACAGTCGATGAAGGAAAGCGTGGCCGAAAGCGCCCGCTCGGCTGGCGAGGCGCTGCAGCCCGCCGTGCAGGCCACCCTGGCCGGCCTGTCGCGCGAAACCGCCACGCTGCACGGCGCGGTGACCGACGCGGTGCAGCGCCAGCTGGACGGCCTGACCAGCGGCCTGCAAGCGGCCACGGCCAACGTCGCCGGCATCTGGAACCAGGCCCTGGCCGGCCAGCAGGCCGCCAGCGAAACCCTGGCGCAGGACCTGCGCGATTCGCTGGACCGCTTTGCCCAGACCTTCGAACAACGCTCGGCCGCCCTGCTCGATGGCGTGTCCACGCGCCTGGAAGCCTCGTCGGGCAGCATGTCCGACGCCTGGCACACGGCGCTGTCGCGCCAGGAACAGGCCAGCGAAAAGCTGGCCGGCGAGAACCTGCAAGCGCTGACGGCCGCGGCCGCCAGCTTCGAACAGCATTCGGCGTCGCTGCTGCGCACGCTGAACCAGTCGCACACCGCCCTGCAATCCGAACTGGCTTCGCGCGACCAGCAACGCCTGGCCGCCTGGACCGAAACGCTGGGCGCCATGTCCGCCACGCTGCGCCAGGAATGGCAGGCCGCGGGCGCCCAGGCCGCCGACCGCCAGCAGGAAATCAGCCTGGCGCTGGCCCGCACCGCGCAGGACCTGACGGCCCACGCGCAAACCCAGGCCGGCCTGCTGGACACCGTGTCCGCCCGCCTGGAAACCGCCGCCGGCAATGTCTCGGCCCAGTGGCACGAGGCGCTGGCGCGCCAGGGCGAAGCCAGCGACAAGCTGGCCGACGACAATCGCCAGGCCCTGGCGGCCGCCGCGGCCACCTTCGAAACGCATGCCGCGTCGCTCCTGCGCACGCTGGATCAATCGCACGCCGACCTGCAGGCCGCCCTGGCCTCGCGCGATGAGCAGCGCCTGGCCGCCTGGGCCGGTACGCTGGGCGCCGTGGCCGACAAGCTGGGCCGCGAATGGGAACAGGCCGGCACGCAAGCCGCCGCGCGCCAGCACGAGATCAGCCAGGCCCTGGCGCAGACCACGCAAGACCTCGCCGCCCGCAGCGAAGCGCAAGCCGCCCTGCTCGACAGCGTGGCCGCCCGCATCGAATCGGCGGCCGGCGGCGTGACGCAGGCCTGGACCGACGCCCAGGTACGCCAGGAACTGACCAGCGAGAAACTGGCCAGCGACAACCAGCAGGCCCTGGCCACCGCCGCGGCTGCCTTCGAAACGCATTCGGCGTCGCTCTTGCGCACGCTGGACCAATCGCAGGCCGACCTGCAAGCCGCCCTGGCCGCGCGCGACGAACAACGCCTGGCCGCCTGGAACGACTCGCTGGGCGAACTGGCCGCCAAGCTGGGCCACGAATGGCGCGAGGCCGGCGCGCAGACCGCCGCCCGCCACCAGGAACTGGGCCAGTTGCTGATCCAGACCACGCAAGACCTGACCGCGCAGACCCAGGCCCAGGCCGCCCTGCTGCAAGACGTGTCGACCCGCCTGGAAACGGCCGCCGCCCGCGTGACCGACGCCTGGACCGAAGCCCAGGTACGCCAGGAACTGACCAACGAGAAACTGGCCAGCGACAACCAGCAAGCCCTGACCACCGCCTCGGCCGCCTTCGAGCAGCACTCGGCCTCGCTGCTGCAGACGCTGGGCCAATCGCAGGCCGGCTTGCAGGCCGAGCTGGCCACACAAGACCAGGCGCGCCTGGCCGCGTGGACCGACAAGCTGGGCGCGATGGCCGACGCGCTGCGCCAGGAATGGGAACAGGCCGGCGCCCGCAGCGCCAGCCTGCAACATGAGATCTGCGCCACGCTGGCCCAGACCGCCGACAGCATCGCGGCCCAGACCGAAGCCCACGCCAACGGCACCATTGCCGAAATCAGCCACCTGGTGCAAGCCGCCTCGGAAGCGCCGCGCGCTGCCGCCGAAGTCATCGGCGAACTGCGCCAGAAGCTGTCGGACAGCCTGGCCTACGACAACGCCATGCTGGAAGAACGCAACCGCCTGCTGGATACGCTGGCCACGCTGCTGGACGCCGTCAACCACGCCTCCAGCGAACAGCGCACCGCCGTGGACGCGCTGGTGTCGTCGTCGGCCGACCTGCTGGACCGCGTGGGCACGCAGTTCACCGACAAGGTCGATGCCGAAGCCGGCCGCCTGACCGACGTGGCCGACCAGGTCGCCAGCAGCGCCATCGAAGTGGCCAGCCTGGGCGATGCCTTCGGCGCCGCCGTGCGCCTGTTCGGCGAGTCCAACGACTCGCTGGTGGCGCACCTGCAACGCATCGAGGCCGCGCTGGACAAGTCCATTGCCCGCGGCGACGAGCAACTGGCCTACTACGTCGCGCAAGCGCGCGAGGTCGTGGACCTGAGCACCCAGTCGCAGAAGCAGATCGTTGAAAACCTGCGCCAGCTGGCCACCCAACGCGCCGCCGCCGGCGCAGAAGCCGCATGAGCGCGGGCGAAGACATCGACGGCGGCGTCGAACCCGCCGTGCCGACCTGGGCCGTGTTCGGCGACCTGATGTCGGTGCTGCTGGGCGCGTTCGTCCTGATCCTGGTCAGCGTGGTGGCCGTGCAGCTCGAGCTGTCCACCCAGCTCGAACAAGAGGTCAAGCAGCGCCAGGAAGAAACCCAGCGCCGCCAGACGCTGGAACAGGCCCTGGCCGCGCCGCTGGCCGCCGGCCGCGTGACGCTCATCAACGGCCGCATCGGCATCAGCGGCAGCGTGCTGTTCGCGCTGAATTCCGACCAGTTGCAGCCCGAGGGCCGCGAGGTCCTGAAAAGCCTGATCGAACCGCTGTCGGCCTACCTGAAGGCCAACAACGAAATCCTGATGGTCAGCGGCTACACCGACGACCAGCAGGTGCGCGAAGGCAACCGCCGTTTCACCGACAACTGGGACCTCTCGGCCCAGCGCGCGCTGACCGTCACGCGCGCCCTGATCGACGAAGGCGTGCCGTCGGCGTCCGTGTTTGCGGCCGCGTTCGGCTCGGAACAACCGGTGGCGTCCAACGCCGACGAAGACGGCCGCGCCAAGAACCGCCGGGTCGAGATCACCCCCATCCCCAAGCCGTCCAACGGCGAGGAGCCGCCGCGTGGCCAGTGACGGCAGCCTCGGCCCGGCGCAGGATTCTTTGGCGGACCCCGCCACGGACATCGGCGCACGGCCGGACGCCACGCTGCACGCCTGGCGCGAGCGCGGCGACGACCGCCTGGACCCGATCGCGTTTCACGTCATCGAGGCCCTGGCGCGCCGCGTGGCCGACCAGCACGGCGCCGTGCGGCAACGGCTGGATGAACGGCTGGCGCAGTTGATGCAGGCCTACGCCGACCGCCTGCCTCAGCTGGCAACCCCACATCTGGCTGACCCACATCTGGCCGCCCCTGATCAGGCAGCCCCGCAAGCTCAGGCAGCCCCTCAAGCCCAGGCGACCCCGCGCGCGCGCGGCCCCCTGGCCGAGCTGGCCGCCTTTCTGGCCTACCCCGGCGAACCCGGCGACGACCCCGATGCCGCCGCCGCGCAAGCGCGCCGCGACGCCTACCCCGACCTGCCGGCGCTGGATTACTTTCGCGAAGTCTGGTCGGGCCTGAGCGCCGACCGGCAGGTGCGCCAGTCGCAGGAACAGGTGCACAAGAACGCCGGACCACTCAATTCGAACCAGCTGGTGCACCGCGCCCTGTCGCTGATGCGCGAGCTGTCACCCGGCTACCTGCAGCAGTTCGTGGCGTACACCGAGACCCTGACCTGGATGGAACAGGTCACGGCGGCGGCCGCCCCCGCGCCGGTCAAAGACGCACCGCGCGCCGCCAAGAAGACCAGCCGGGCCAAGGCGCGCTGACGGCAACGGCCTGGCCGGGCAGCCCCTTGCCGAGCCAGGCGTCACTGCCTTCAACCAGAAAGCGTCCTAAGCCGCTTCCCTGGGCAACCAGGCGCCATGGAACCCGGCGGGAATCCGGCTGGGCAAGCGCACCGTCGCGAGCGGCCCGGCCTGCAGATCGCGCCCGTCCAGCACCACCACGTCGCTGGTGTCGCTGCCCTGGCGGTACACGCAGACCAGCACCCAGCCATCGTCTTCGTCCCGCGCGCCGGGGCGCGGCACGAACACCGGTTCGCTGTTCTGGTCGCCCGGCGCCACCCGATATTGCTGCGTCGCCCCCGTGGTCAGGTCGTAACGCACCACGCCGCGCATTTCCTGGTTGGTCGGCTGCTGCACCGCATAGGCGTAGCGGTAGGACCGCCCCGTCCTGCCCTCATTGATGCGCGGCAGCTCGATGCCGGCTTCGTCCAGCGCACGCTCGCTGACCATGCCGCGCGCCAGATCGATCTCGTAGCGCCACAGCACGCCCAGCGGGTTGTCTTCAAAGCCCGCGCCGCGGCCCGACAGCCGCAGGTACTCCGGGTAGCGCACCACGTCCAGCACCACCGTCGTGTCGTCCGCGTCGTACGCGTTCACCACGTGCTGGATGAAACACGGCGCCACCTCGAACCAGCGCACCGGCCCGCCGTGGCGCGGAATCACGCCCAGCCGCGACTGGCGCTCGTCATGCCAGCGCAGCGGCATGCGGTAGCCGCGTTGCAGCATGGAAAAGTCGTACGCCACGTTCAGGTCCAGCAGGATGCTGTAGCGCGCCGTGATCGCCATGTCGTGCATCATCGACGGCCCCGGTACCTCGATCAGCTGGTCCACCAGGGGCTGGCCGTCGGCGCCCGTCACGCCATAGCGCAACCACGGGCGTTCCCAATGGGCGCGAAAACTCATCAATTCTCCGGTCTCGGGGTCTGCCTTCGGATGCGCCGTCATGCCCGCCGCCAGGCCGGGATGGCGCTGGCTGGCGCCGCCGAAATCCAGCCCGGCGGTCATCACCAGGGGCGCCCCGCCCTCGGCCAGCGCCAGGGTTTCACCGGCATGGCGTAGCACGTTGACGTTGGGGTTGGTGTCCGGCAAGGCGTCCGCCTGCTCTGGCGCATGCACACGCGCCCAGGTGCGGGTGCGGGCCCAGCGGTTGCGGTAGCCGATCGCCCGGCCATCGCGCAATTCAATGGCGTGCAGCATCGCCGGCTGGGGCCACCACGACAGCACGTCGTTGCCCTCGAAGCGCCCGCCCAGCGGATTGGGGCCATTGCGGACCAGTA
Source organism: Achromobacter deleyi (assembly GCF_902859705.1). Classification (GTDB taxonomy): domain Bacteria; phylum Pseudomonadota; class Gammaproteobacteria; order Burkholderiales; family Burkholderiaceae_B; genus Achromobacter; species Achromobacter deleyi. The sequence continues at coordinate 8,633 of NZ_CADIJO010000041.1, forward strand.
CGCCGTCCAGCCCGGGCGGCAGTTCTCCGTCCACCGGCAGGTCCGTCAGATCGGTTTCATGGGCCAGCGCCGCGGTGGCGCCGGTGTTCAGATCAAATGTGCTCATGGTTGCGTCCTTTGTTGCGATAACTCGCAGGACGCATTTTTACCCGGATTAAATTAATCCGTCAATATTACCCGGGTTTTAATTACCGCTGGCCTGCGTCGGGCCGACTGCCGCCCCCGTCGCCATCAATACCTGAACACCCGCAGGCCATAGTCCCTGCCATCGCCCTCTCGCCGCAGCGCCCTGGACGTCTTGCGCAGGTTGATGCCGGCCGGGTCTTCCCAGCCGAAGCCTGCAAAGATGCGTTCGGCGGTGCGGGCCAGCCCCTCGGTCTTGCGCCCTGCCCGCCACGCCAGAAAGCCGAACACCGCCACCAATGCCGGCAGGCCGTAAGCGCCGTACACGGCATAGGCCGCCCCCTGGTCCGCCACGCTGAACGTGCCCCGGAACAGCGCGAATACGGCGTCCAGCGCCATCATGAACAGGAAGATCACGGCCACCACGAGGCCCCAGAAGCGGAACGTGGACACGTAATGCGCCCGCCGGCCCTCGAAACAATGGGGGTATACCGCCACCAGGCCGTCGTGCTTGCGCCGCGCGCCCAGGGCCATCCAGCCGTGGGCGTCGCGCTCGGCGACCAGCTCGATCCGCTCGCCTTCGGCGAATGGAAAGCGCCAGAACCAGCCGCGCACCGGTACACCATCCAGCGAGAATTCCACGAAATCAGCGGTTTCGCGGCTGTCCAGGCTGGCGATCGCCATGGCCGCGCCGCCCATGCCGGCCAGGCTGGCCGCGACGGCAGAGGCGTCCACGTCCCCGCCCATCACGCCCAGCACGAAATCACGGTTCTGCCGGCGCCGGACCAGGCCCGTGATCTGGCCTTCGAGCTTGCAGAGCGGGTCGGTGGCAGCCAATGCCGTCCCCTAGCGCAGGTCCTCGGGGTTCATCGAGGCATCGCGCACGTACGGATCGCCCGGTTCGGGCTGCAGCGTCGCCTCGATCTCGGGCGGAAACGCCGGTATCTTGCTGGTGTGCACCACCACCCAGCGCATGATGGCGTGCAGGTAGTTGAAGGGGGCCGCGAGCACGTACATCAGGCCAGGCGTCTGGGCATCGTTGGCGAAGATGCGTTCCTTGCTGAAGGCGAAGCTCTCGCGCTTGCCGTCCACCGGCATGCAATACAGCACGGCGTCCAGCACCGCCTGCGGCCCTTCTTCCATGTAGCGGCGCAGGAATTCCCAGTGGGAATAGGCGTTTTCGACGCGGCTGGTGGCGATGCAGAACGAAAACGTCTCTTTCACGGTGACGCCGTCCGGGTCCAGGATCAGCCCGCGGATATCCCAATTGCGCGTGCCGAACGCGGCCTTGCTGCGGCCCAGCGTGAAGTAGATCTTGTCCCAGGGCGCGGTCAGCACGGTGCCGTCCAGCCGAAACACATGCACCAGGCGGCGCTTTCGGTCCAGCGCGATGGGGTAGTACGTCCAGCGGAACATCTCTTTGCAGGCGACCCAGGCCCCCAGGGCGCCCACCACCGCGAACATCGCCATGCCGAAGAAAACCGCTTCCCAGAGGCCGTTCTCGTTGGGCAGGTCGTCCACCACCAGAATCCAGGCCAACTTCAGGATGACGCCAATGCCGAACGCCACCCCCACTGCCCCGAGCAGCGCCACGAAGCCGCGCCACCCAAACCAGCGGTCCACCGACAGCAGGCTGTTGGAATTCATCTTCACCACGCACAGCTGGGCCAGCAGCGGGACGTCCAGGCGCTTTTTCTGCAGCAGCCGGTGTTCGCGGTCGAATTCAGTCAGGGGACGGTTGTTGGGAAACCGGGACAGCAACCCCGTGAAGTCCATCACTCCCCTCCCAGTGCCACACGCAGACTGTTCACTTCTTGTTGTACTCCATAGTAATAATCGGCGCCCGCCTGCCCCTGCAGTTTGCCCCACAGGCACCGCTTGAGCCATTCATCGATCTTGTTGCCTTTGTATTTCTCGATCAGCACCGCCACGACGATCAGCAGGACGGCGGCGATCAGCCCCACAACGGTCCACGACATGGCGAACGCGCCCACGACAATCAGGCTCAGCCCCCCCGAGGCCAGGTACAGGCCGCCCATCCAGCCGTTTTTCTCGATCGTGATCTGATCCACGCCGGATTTCACGTCGAAGGCGGCCATGAGAACCCCGGTCACGACGCCCGTCCGGCTGCCCCAGCGCATCAGCAGCGACGCGGTGGATTCGAGCCCCAGGCCCATCCCCAAGCGCATGCCGGCGGCCATCCGGCCCTTCAGCGCCACGCCCAATACTTCCGCCACCGACCCGCCGGCCGATGCGATGCCAATCACGAACTTCCAGCTTGCATCGGTGCGTTCGTGCGGCATGGCCGATTCCAGATCGCTCCAGAGCTTGTAGACGGCCACGGTCTGGAACAGGCAGCTGACGACGCCGACCCGCACATCCGTGTTGATCGTCGTGCGCCAGCGCGACAGTTCGCGGGCCTCGTATTCTTCCATTGTCATGGACGTCTGCGCCAACAGGCGGGCCCGGTCGGCAGGCCGGCCGTCCCGGGGCACACTGGCCGCCGCTTCCCTGTCCACCAGCATGAACCAGCGCTTCTTGTCGGTGCCTTCCAGCTGCTCGCCGCGCACTTCCAGCCGCCGCAATTCGTCGGCCACGGCGCGCTCCATCTGCCGCATGTTCACCTGGCCGCCATGCTGGCGCATGAGTTCGCGGATCAGCGCCGCGCGGAAGGTCTTCTTGCCGCCCTCGACTTCGACGATCACCACATCGTGCCGCGACAGCAGCCCCAGGTACATCGCCAGCTTGCGGGCGACACTGCTGTCCACGCCACCGCGAAGCACCTGCACCACCGGCCCCATGATCTGTTCAAGCAGGCGCGCCGTCTTGTCCATCTGGCCTTCGCTCAGCACCTTCAGGCCGGTCTTGTAGGCCTCGTGCAGGTTACCCCAGGGAATGGCCTTCCAGTCCAGGGCGGCCTCGTGCGCCTCGACCACCTTCTTGACCACGAAATCCTGGTTGTGGAACATGGCGCGCAAGAGCAGATTGCGCGTGTCTTCGGGATCGCCTTGCAGCCATTCGGCATACTGCTTGAAGCAGACGCGCTTGTCCTGGGTGCCGTCGATGCACAAAGAAAAAATGGTCTGGAAAACCTCGCCGCTGTCCGCGCTGTTGACGTCGTAGTTGCACTCGAACCCATTGAGCGTATCGCCGCAGGTGATCCAGGCCACGTGCGCCTTCGCCATCGGCACGATGGTGGCGGCGTCGAATTTGGCCAGGCGCTCGTCGAAATCCTTCTGCCACGCCCGGCGTGCGTTCTCGTCGTAGTTGTCGAAGTACTTCTTCCAGGCGTCCCAGCGCACCGTCCGGCGCTCTTGTTCGGTCGGGTGGCGGTAGTTCTCGGCCTCGGCCATGCGCTCTTTCTGGCGGTCCGGGTTGATCATGTCCAGCACCAGCTGGCCGATTGCCATGCCGCCGGCACTGCCCCCGCCCCCGGGGCCCGCCATGTTCGGGCTGGTGGTGCCATAGACCGAATAGTTGGACGCATCCTTGGCGCGGTCGCGCAGCAGATCGTTTTCGGCGGCCTGCATGATGATCTCGCTGACCGACTCGATGGACTTCGATACCGTCAGCGGACGCAGGTCTTCCTTGTTCGAGACGAAATCGTCAAAGCGCAGGCGCATCAGCCGCGCCAGGTCCTGCAGGATGCCGGTGCTGTCCGGCAGCGCCAGCATCAGCCCCTTGCCGGGCAGGAACGCCTCGGCGGCGTTCTCGATCATCTCGCCCATCCAGCCCTTCACGTCGTAATAGCCGACGGTGCTCCAGCCCAGCATCTGCTGCTTCTGGTAAAGGTCGAGGTCGCGCTTGCGATGCACCACGTACTCGGCGGCGGTGTCCTTCAGGGTCTTGATGCTCTTGGCGTTGGCGTGCTTGCCGCTGGACAGCCACGCCTGCACGTCGAACTTGAACATGTGCCGCTCGCGCATGTCCGCGCCGCGCCGGCCCTTGTGGGCCTTGCACACGTCCTTGGTCCACTGCACATCCGAAAACGTCAGCCACACGAACGTCGCCTTGCGCGCGTTGGGAATGGTCAGCAGCGAGGCCTTGGCCTCGTGGTCCATCGTGCAGGTGAAGGTGCGGTCGCAGTTCTCCACCGGCTTGTCGATGTCGAAGTTGTACAGCGTGCCGTTCTCGTTGACGTAATAGCCCTTCAGGTCCGATCGCGCTTCGTCATACACGTACAGATAGCCGGGGCGCAGCAGGCGCACGCCATAGCGGGCGCTGTCGCCCAGGGGCCGTTCGGCCAGTTGCGGCATGTTCAGGTCGCCTGCCAGCGCCGGGGACGGGTCCTGGCTTTTCAACACCGCATAGCGCAGCGGCATGATGGGCAGGCCGATCCGGTGAAACGGGCAATCTTCCTCGCAATCGATCGACGAACGCTTCTTTCCGCAGTTCTTCACATCATCGGCCATCGGGTTCTCCAGTTCGTTCCAGCTCCGTGCGCACGCGGGCCCAATCGTCGTCCGACAGGTCCTGGATCGCGGCAAGGTAGGGGTAGTCGTCATCCGGCTGCATCGCCGCCAGGCACTCGCGCACTCGCTCGTGGCGATGGAAGGCGGGGTGCACCTGAAGGCCATGCCGGGCAAAGGCCTTGCGCTCCTGGGCCGTCGCCAGGCCCAGTTCGCGGGCGGTGCGGAAATGGTCCATCACGGTCTTGCCCAGGGCGATGCGCCCATCAGGCGCCAGGCTGTCCAGGCCGGACAGCACTTCATTCAAGGGCTGCATCTGGGTCAACGCGAACGACTGCTCCGCCGTCAGCCGCAGGCGCGGCGCCGGGTCCACGTCGGGCCGGTCCAGCGCGTGCCACCCGCCATCCAGGTGAAACCGAAAGCGCTGCACCGGGCCGCACAGCCAGGCCAGTTGGCCGGGGTCCAACAGCCACGACAGCTGCACCAGCACCCGCGGATCGAAGAACCGGAAAAAACACGGCCCCTGCCCCGCGATGTCGACGATCATGCGCGAGCGGCAATGCGCCGCGACCGCATCGGCCGGCCGTTCGGACTGCAGCAGCAGCGCCAGCCACAGGTCTTCGCCGTCATGCGCCGCCTGGTTCAGGCTGGCCAGCACCTGCGTCTTGCCGGCCGCATCCAGGGCGGACAGATCCAGCAGCCGGGGCATCAACCCGGGCATTTTGCGCAGCGCGGGCGGTACCAGCGCCTGGGCCTGGGCGGCCGCCAGCGGCGGCACGCCGCGCGTCTGTTCATCCTGGATCAGGCCGCAGCCATAGGTGCTAAAAGTCTGGTATTCGAGCATGCCGCCTTCCATGTCGAGCCGGCCTAGCCCAGCGGCACCACGGCGCCGCCCTGCTGGGCCGCGCCGCGCACGCGCGCTTCGCACAAGGGGCTGGCTTCGTTGAAAGCCAGGTTTGCCTGCGAGGTCTGCGGCCCCACCCAGCTGTGCGCGCCCGCCTTCAGTTCGACCTTGCCGGGCGCATGCAGCTGGATGCCGCCACCTTCCAGCCGCACATAGGCGCCGCCGGCCGTGGCCAGCACGCGTTCCTTGGCCTGCACCATCACGGCCGCGCTGGCCGAGGCAAAGGTCACGGCCTTCTCGGCCGTCAAGGTCATCTTGGCGCCCTGGCTGTGCAGGCGCAGCTTGCCGCCTGCCGCATGCAGCCGCAGGCCGCGGTCCTGCACGGCGCGGCTGCCGCCCGCTTCCTGGCCCAGGGTGAACAGCACCACGCCGGCCGCCACCCCCACCGCCAGATGGGCGCTGCTGACCCAGTTCACGTCCGGCGCCACCTGCGCCAGCGTGCCGCCCGCCACCACGAATGCGTTGCCGGGCGTGTATTGCCCGATGCCGCTGGGCGCGCTGACCTGGATGTGCGGCTCGCTGTAGGCCGCCACCTTGATCGCGCCGCCCTGCGCGGCCGCATCATCCTGCGTGGCCTCGACCACGTCGCGCACGTGCGCCAGGCCTTCATGCACCGGCAACGCCTGCGGGTCGCCATCCAGAATGGCCTTCTGCTTGATGGCGATGTCGCCCAGTTCCTTGGCCGATTCCAGCGCGGCATCGATCTGCTTGGCGGCTTCGGCGCTGTCCAGCAGCGCGCCGTCGGCGTTCTCGCGCAGGTCGGCGCTGATGAGCAAGCCTTGCCCGCCGCGCAGCGCCACAGCTTCCTTGGTCGACAGCTCGGCGCCATGGCCCAGGTCTTCCAGGCGTTCGTTGTCGCGCTGCTGCTTGACGTGCCCCAGGTTCAGGCGGGAATCGGCCTGCGTGGTGGATGCCGTCAGGCGTGACTGGCCGGGCGTGTCGTCCTGCACCAGCTGGTTGTAGCCTCCCGTGCCGGCGCCGCTGGTCGACAGCGCCTGGGTCTTGAAGCCGGACATCACCGCATTGTGGGCATGGCCGTCGCTACCGCCCGCGAACCAGGCCGGCGCGTTGCCGGTGGCGTTGGCCCCGCCCGCCTGCACCTGGTTGTGCGAGGCGTCTTGGGCGCCCTCGCCGTTGTACAGCGCGCCCACCACCACCGGGCGGTCGATGTCGCCGTGCAGAAATTCCACCAGCACTTCCTGGCCGACGCGCGGCACGAAATGGCCGCCCCAATCGCCGCCGGCCACCGGTTCGGCCACGCGCACCCAGGCGCCCAGTTCGTCCTTGGCCGGCGCGTTCTCGTCACCCGACGGATGCGCCAGCCGGCTGCTGGAGGCCTTGCCGCGCTGCCAGTGAAACTGCACCTTGATGCGGTGATCGCGGTCGGTGTGCACGGGTTCTTCGGCCCCCACCACCAGCGCCGTCTGGGCGCCGAACACGGTGGGACGCGGATGCAGCCGCACGCCATGGCCGTCCTGCGTCGCCGGGCGAAACTCGGTATCGCTGCCGATGCAGGTAAAGGTGTTGCGGTAGAAATCGGCCTCTTCGTCGTCGCTGCCGCCCAAGGCCTCGCTCACCGCGCGGCCCAGATCCGCGTCGAAGTTGTTGCGCGCCTGGTGCGTCATCGCAATCACCACGAATGAGGACGCGCCGCCCTGCTGGTAGTGGCCGGTCAGCTCGAAGCGCTGCCCCGGCGCCAGCGTGCGCACGGTGCCGGCGCCTTCCACGCTTTGCTGGCGCACGCGCAGCGCGGCCAGCGCGTTGTGCGCCAGGCGTTCGCCCTGCGCGCTGTCTTCGTAGGCATATTGGCCCGGATAATCATCGCTGATCAGGTCCACGGCGTTGGCCAGCTTGCCGGCGTCGGCCTGTGCCGACACAGGCCGCGACTGGGCGCTGCGGTAGTCCCAGCTGGCCATGCGTACGGCATTGGTCTGCCAGCGCTGGCGTGGGCTCCAGCGCTGGATGCTGTCTTCGGTTTCGGTCACGTCGGCGCGGGCAAAGCGCACGCTGGCCTGCGGGCCGGGCTTGAAGGCGCCGTTGTGGTCGGCAATGACCAGGGTGTGGCCGTCGTCCGCATGCTCGACCCAATAGAACAGCCCTTCTTCGGCCAGCAGGCGTTCGACGAAGGCGTAGTCGGTCTCGCGGTACTGGATGGTCAGGCTGCGCTTGGCGTAGGTGGCGCGGTCCTCTACGTCCCAGCGCCACTGCGGCGCCAGCGTGCCCTGGCCCTTGTAGTCGCCGAAAATGCTTTCGACGATATCGATCACCGTCTTGTCCTGGTAGGCAAAGCTGTCGCGCCGAGCACGCAGAAACGCCAGCCACGGCTCGACGGTCAGGCCGTAACGCGCCAGGCCGCCATTGGCGCCCAGAAAACGCGCCCCCGTGGCATGGCCGTGCCACAGGCGCGGCTGCTCACGGTCCAGCGCCGTTTGCAAGCGCAGCGTGACCGGCTGGCCCAGCAAGGCCTTCAACGGAATATGTGCGTCGTCCGACAGCGCGGTGATTTCCAGCCGGCAGGCGCCGCCGCTCAGCTGTTCGGTAGCCGACAAGGTCTCGGCCACCAGGCGGTTCTCGCCCAGCGGCGTGCGCAGGTCCAGCAGGCGGTTGGCCTGCGCGATACCGGCGGTCGACAGGCGGGAAAGTCCGGAAGCATCCTGGGGCATGATCGGCTCCGGCTCAGGTCAGGCGGTAACGGAAGTCGCCGTTCTTGCCGGCAGTCACCCGGATGCGCGCAATCGCTTCGCCCTGCGCCATGCGGCCCAGCACCTGTTCGGCGATCTGCGGCAACAGCGTGCCGTTCAAGATGTGGTCGACGTTGCGCGCACCGGTGTCCACTTCGGTGCAGCGCGCCAGCACGGCCTCGACCAGCGCCTCGTCCCAATCGAACACCGCGCGGTGGTTGGCCTGCACGCGTTCGGCAATGCGGCCCAGCTTCAAGCCGATGATGCGCGCCAGCGCGTCGTCATCCACCGGGTAGTAGGCAATGGTCTTCATACGGCCCAGGAAAGCGGGCTTGAAGGCCTTGTACAGCTGCGGGGCCAGCAGTTCCTGCAAGGCCTCGGGGTCCGGGCGTTCGTCCGCGGCCTTGTTCAGGCAGGCCTGCATGATGGCCGACGACCCGACGTTGGACGTCAGGATGATGAGCGTATTGCGAAAGTCGATCTCGCGCCCTTCGGCATCGTCCATCACGCCTTTGTCGAAGACCTGGAAGAAAAGCTCCAGCACGTCGGGATGCGCCTTTTCGATTTCGTCCAGCAGCACCACGCTGTACGGCTGGCGCCGCACGGCCTCGGTCAGCACGCCGCCTTCGCCGTAACCCACATAGCCGGGCGGCGACCCTTTCAGGCCCGACACGCTGTGGGCCTCCTGGTATTCGCTCATGTTGATGGTGACCAGCTTGCGCTCGCCGCCATACAGAATGTCGGCCACGGCCAGCGCGGTCTCGGTCTTGCCCACGCCGGACGGGCCGACGAACAGGAACACGCCCTTGGGCTTGTTCGGATCTTCCAGGCCGGCGCGCGCGGTGCGCACGCGTTGGGCAATGGCATGCAGCGCATGGTCCTGGCCGATCACGCGTTCAGCCAGCAGCGGCTGCAATTCCAGCACCGTACGGATTTCGTCATTGACCATGCGGCCCAGCGGAATGCCCGTCCAGGCCGAGACGATCTCGGCAATCACCTGCGCATCCACATAGGCCGGCACCAGCGGCGCTTCGCCCTGCAAGGCGCGCAACTGCTGCTGCAACTCGGCCAGTTGCGCCTGGGCGGGCGTGGGCTCCGCGGCCTTGCTGCCGCGGCGCTTGCCGGCGGTCTCGGACTCGGGTTCCTGGCCGGCGGCTTCCAGTTCTTCGCGCAGCGCGTGAATCTGGCGCACCAGCTCGCTTTCCTGGGCCAGGCGCGCCTCGGCGGCTGTCAGTTCCTGGCGCGTGGCGTCCATTTCCTCGTCCAGCTCGCGCAGGCGGGCCGATTGCGCGGCACCGGCGGCGGCCTCGCGGCGCAGCGCGGCGAGCTCGGTCTCCTGGCGGGCCAGGCGATGTCGCGCGTCGTCGATCAGGGCAGGCGTGGCGCTGCGGCCCAGCGCCACCCGGGCGCACGCCGTATCCAGCACGCCCACCGCCTTGTCGGGCAACTGCCGCCCGCTGATGTAGCGGTGCGACAGCCGGGCCGCGGCCACGATGGCCTCGTCCAGGATGCGCACGCCGAAATGCTGTTCCATCAGCGGCGCCATGCCGCGCAGCATGCTGGCGGCCAGGCCTTCGCTGGGTTCTTCCACTTTCACGACCTGAAAGCGCCGCGCCAGGGCCGCGTCTTTCTCGAAGTACTTCTTGTATTCGCTCCAGGTGGTCGCCGCGATGGTGCGCAGTTCGCCGCGCGCCAGCGCCGGCTTGAGCAGGTTGGCCGCATCGTTCTGCCCCGCCTGCCCACCCGCACCGATCATGGTGTGGGCTTCGTCGATGAACAGGATGATGGGCGTGGGGCTTTGCTTGACCTCGTCGATCACGCTTTTCAACCGGTTCTCGAACTCGCCCTTGACGCTGGCGCCGGCCTGCAGCAAGCCCATGTCCAGCGTGCGCAACGCCACGCCCGCCAGGGCCGGCGGCACGTCGCCGGCCACGATGCGCAGCGCCAGGCCTTCGACCACCGCGGTCTTGCCCACGCCGGCCTCGCCGGTCAGGATGGGGTTGTTCTGGCGCCGCCGCGTCAGGATGTCGATCATCTGGCGAATTTCGGCATCGCGGCCGATCACCGGATCGATCTTGCCTTCGCGGGCGCGCTCGGTCAGGTTGGTGGTGTACTGGTCCAGCGCGGGCGTCTTGGACAATCCCGCGGCGGACGCGGCGGCGTCACCCTGCGCGGCGCCGTCGCCCAGCGCCACCGACTGGCCGGCCTCTTCCGATCCTTCGGTCAATGCCGCGAAGTCATGTTTCAGCTCTTGCAGCCGGAACGATTCGAACAAGCGCGAACCGCGCCGCGCCAACGCAGCCAGGTCGGGTTCGGTCAGCAGCGCCAGCAGCAGATGGCCCGAGCGAATGCGGGTCGTCTGCGTATCCAGCGACGCGATCAGCCAGGCGTGTTCGAACAGCCGCGGCAAGTGCGGCGAAAACACCGGCGTACGGGTGTTGCCGTTCTTGAAGCCGCGTATCTCGGCGTTCAGATCGGCTTCCAGCACGGCCGCCTCGATGCCGCTGCGGCGCGCCACCAGACTGAAGTCGCTGGCCGGCTTTTCCAAGAGCGCCAGGAACAGGTGTTCCAGGTCTACCTCGTAGTGGCCTTGCGCCATGCACAGGCTGGCGGCGCGCTCGGCGGCCTGGCGGCAGGTCTGGTTCAGTTTCCCGATCAGGGTTTTCAGGGGAGTGGCCATGTTCTGGGTTGTCTTGTTCTTAGTGGATGGTGTGCAGTTCGTAGCTGGCGTCGTCGCGGTCCGACGCCGACGGTTCGGTGCAAAGAAAGGAATTCCAGCCCAGGCGCGCGCCGCCGCTGTCGGCATCGCCGCCCAGCGCGCTGCCGGCGACGTCCTCTTTGGCCATCACCAGGCGCACCTCGTATTCGAAGCTCAGGCCGCCGAACATCGTCAGCAGCTTTTCCAGCGCCTGCGCGCGGGCGCCGCCGGGCAGGAAATCGGCGAACGCCGACTTGGACAGCGGGCCGATCCACAGCCGGATGCGCAGGTCGCGCTGCCAGATGCGATCGCCCGCCATGGCCGACACGCCCAGCACGGCGCCGGGCCGGCCCAGTTGGGTACGGTTTTCGGGCGGCACGTGATACCAGCGGCCCACGAACTGCTCGACCCGCAGGGCCACCTGGAAGTAATCGGCCAGCACCCGTTGCAGATAGGCGGCCGACACCGGCCGCTGCCGCGCCGCCGCCGCATAGTGCGCCAACGACTCGTCGAACACACGGCCTTCGCCCGCGTGCAGGCGGTCGCGCAGCGCCGGATGGCCCACGCCGCCCAGCGCCAGCAGCAGCGGCAGGTAGTGGTGGTCCTGTTCGGTCTCGTGCCGCAGCGGCATGCGGTACTTCTTCCAGGCGGCGTAGAACAGCGCCGCCGCCCGGTTCGAGAAAATGTCGAAGAACGCGCGCGCGCCGCGGTCGCGGGTGGCGCTTTCGCGGTGGCTCAGAATCTCGGAATAATGCAGCGGCAAGGCGCCCTGCCCGCCCAGCAAACCGAAGAATGCCGGCTCGATCTCGACCCGGCCCAACGTGCCCGCGGCCAGCGCCGCCAGGCGCGCGTCGGCGTCGTGCAAAGCCTGGCCGTTCTTGTCAAAGGCGGTCAGCCCCGCGATCTCGCTGGCGGGAAAGCCCAGCGACGACGAATTGACGAAGCGCAGGTGCGTCGGCACCGCATTCTTGGCGCGCGTGCCTTCCTGGCGCGCGAACCAAAGCTCCAGCACCCGCACGGCCTGGAAGAACTTGAAGCGCTGCGGCTCGGCCAGCAGCGATTCGATTACGCTAGGATCGCGTCGCCGTTGCATGGAGGACACCGTAGGATTTCTTCCGCGCCGCGGCGCGACAGCACCACCAACTGCACGAAGCTGTTGGCGTGCACATAAAGGCCAAAGAAGCGGTTGATCACTGCCACGAAGGCATGCAGGCTGGTGCCCACGAAATTGTCTTCGTTGATCGTCAGCCGGATCTCGATGCCGCGCACAAACGTCGCGAACGGCTCGCCCGGCATCCAGTGGGTGGCGGGCTTGTAGTCCAGCCCCACCAGCCCTTCGATCTGGCGCGCCGCCACCGCCGCGTGCGACAGGTCATACAGGCGCAGCGTTTCCTTCAGCGCCGGCAAGCCGCTGTGCACCAGCGACAGATGATTCAACGCCAGGTGCGAGATCAACCGCCAGTGCGCCGCGCGACCCTGCTGGAAGCGGTGCGTGTGGGTCGGGCGGCGCAGCATGCGGATCTCGCGCGCCACCGAGCCGCCTTCCAGGAACAGGTCACCGCCCGGCTGGCCCACCGCCAGGTGCGACGGCAGGTCGCGGTTGGTGCAGGTCAGTTCCAGGCTCAGCGTCTCGGTCTGCGGCAGCGCCGGATTGAAGTCGATGTCCACGATGGACATCTCCATCTCGTAGCCCGGGCTGCGCTCGGCCACCATCGGGTCGCGCCGGGCCGTCCAGTAATGGCTGGCGCCTTCGGGCGTTTCGCCGTGGTGCAGCGAATAGAACGGCCGGAATTCCACCACCGAATCGCCCTGCGCGTTCTGCCGCACCAGGCGCACGCGGTCGATGGAATAGACCTCGTAGCCGTAGGCCCGGCGGGCATCGGCCACCACCGGGTACGACGCGGCGGCATGCGTCACGCGGATCGGGTCGGCGCGCTGGTCGAACAGATTGATCACCGGCGTGCAGCCCAGCCGGAAGTTGTCGGCCGACGCCGACTCCAGCAGGCGCGCGGTATTCGAATCGGCGCGCAGCCCCTTGACCGGCAGGTGCAGCGTGAATTCGCGCACCGGCCCCACCGCGCGCCGCAGCGCCGCCAGGTCGATGTCGACGAAATTGAATTTCTCGGAAAACACGAAATACTCGGCCAGCAACCGGTAGGCCGGATGCGAGCTGGCCGGAAAATCGATCAGCGCGTCTTCCTCGGCCAGGCCCACCTGTGCCAGCGGCACCTCGGGCAGGCGGTTCCAGCGGCCGGGCTGCGTCTCGATGTAGGCCGCCGCGGTGCGCAGGAACAGGCAATCGCGCAGCGCCGCCACGAACGACGGCTCGCCATGCAGATACACACGCAGCCGGTCGGTGGCCAGCGTGGCAAAGCTTTGCGTCTCGGCCAGGCAGGCCAGCGTCAGCGACAGGCGGCCGGTCACGCCCGGCGGCAGCTGCGTGGACGACGGCGCGTTGGCCGTTGACGCGAACGCGGCGCGGCGTATCGCCACGGGCGCCAGCGTCACGTCATAGGCCGTGCGGAAACGGCAAGCCACGCCGCGCACGGCGTGGGATTTCAATTCGGTGCCGCGTGCCAGGCGCACTGGCGCGGTCAGTTGGGCCGCCACCCCGCCCATATCGAACTGGGCGATCGAACACGACGGAAACGGCCGCAGGTAGTGCGGGTACATCACCTCGAACAACGCTTCCGTGAATTCCGGATAGTCGTCGTCCAGCTTCTTGTTGATGCGCGCCCCCAGCAGCGCGAAGGACTCGATCATCCGTTCGACGTGCGGATCCTCGCAGGTTTCCCCCGACAGCCCCAGGCGCGCCGCGATCTTCGGATAGCGCTGGGCGAAATCGCGCGACGAGCCGCGCAGGAACCCCAGCTCGCGTTCGTAATACGGCAGCAGTTCTTCCATCTTTCCCTTCCTCGCCGACGGTTGGCCACCGGCGCCCGCGTGCGTTTATGTTGTCAGGCGGCCGCCGCGGCCTTGGCCCAGCCCTTGCTGACCGAATACTGCAGCGTCGATGGCTGCAAGGTCGCGTCGAACGTCACCGGCTCGTGGGCCGGGCCCACGTCCAGCATCGCGGTAATCGCGAAATACAGCACCGATGTCGCGCGGCTGTCGACCTGCAGCACCACCCGCACGTGCGTCAACCGAGGCTCATGCCGGGCAATCGCCTGCTCCAGCGACCGGCAGATGAATTCCCGGTCGTAGTGGCTGGCCAGGCTCAGCCCCGAAAAGTCCGACAGCCCATAGGTCAGGATGGACCGCTGGCAATTCGGATAGCGCTTGAGCGACGCCTCGGTAAAGACCATGCGGGTATTGAGCAGGGCCTCGATGTCGCGCGCGACGGTTTCCTTGATTTCCTCGACGGACAGGCGCCGCAGCGCATGCGGCGCCGGACCATCCCCGTCGAACAACTTGTCGAACAGACTGGGTTCGAATCCCTTCATCACGGACCTCTTTTACGGAAAACCGCGGCCCGGGGACGAGCCGCGGCCTTCGCCATGCCGCGCGGTCGGGTTCAGACCGAGTAGGTCTTGTCGTTCTTGGTCAGGCTCCACGCGCCCTGGGCGTTGCCGCCCTGGTTGCCGCCAACCTTCTGCTGCGTGTACTTCCACTGCACGGCGGCGTACTTCAGCGAGAACGATTCGTGCGGCAGGCCTTCGCTGACCACTTCCGGCGCCACGCGCGAGATGATCACGTACTTGAGCTTGATTTCCAGGTACTTGACGCGGTTGCCCTCGCCGTCGGCCCGCAGGAAATCGATGGTCACTTCGTCAAAAGTGGTGCCGCCCGAGGCGTGCTGATACAGCAGCGGGCTGACCACGTCCAGGTCTTTGGTGAAGACCATTTCACCGTGCTCGGTGCGCTCGGCGGTATGGCCGCCCGAGGTCGAAGCGGTGGCCGAGCGCGGCTGAATGATCTCGTGGCGCCAGGAACCGACTTCGATCCAGTCCGGGTGGTCCTTGTCCTGGGACTCGCCCTTGAGCGCAGGATTGCCGAATTTGACGTAGATGTCCTTCATTAAAGTTCTCTCCAGTTAAAAACCGCGTAGCAGACGAGCATCAGGATTTCTGGGCTTGGGCGGGCAATTCCGCCACCAGACGCAGGGAAATCGACAGTTCGTCGAGTTGGAAATGAGGCCGCAAGAACGCTACGGCCCGGAACACGCCAGGACGGCCCGGCACTTCGGCCACTTGCACCGAGGCTTCACGCAAGGGGAACTGCGCTTTCTGCTCCTGGCTCGCGTTGTCGTCCAGCAGCACGTACTGCGAGACCCAGCGATTCAGGAAGCTCTCGACCGATTGCGCGGACGCAAAACTGCCGATCTTGTCCCGCATCATGGCCTTCAGGTAATGGGCCACCCGCGACACGGAGAAGATGTATTGCAACTGCGCCGACAGCACCGCGTTGGCGTTGGCGCTGTCGGTGTTGTATTTCTTGGCCTTCTGCACCGACTGCGCGCCGAAGAACGCGGCGTAGTCGGAATTCTTGCAGTGCACCAGCGGGATCAGGCCCAGGTCGCTCAGTTCCTTTTCGCGCCGGTCGGTGATGGCGATCTCGGTCGGGCACTTCAGCGCGATCTCGCCGTCGTCCGTCTTGAAGGTGTGGGTCGGCAGGTTCTCGACCAGGCCGCCGCCTTCCACGCCGCGGATCGCCGCGCACCAGCCGAAGTCGGCAAATGCCGCGGTCAGGCGCGCGCCGAAGGCCCAGGCGGCGTTGCACCACAGGTACTTGGAATGGTCGGTGCCATCCACGTCTTCGACGAAGTTGAAGCCTTCGACCGAGGTGCCCTCTTTCGGGTCGTACGGCAGGCGGCCCAGAAAGCGCGGCATGGTCAGGCCGACATAGCGCGAGTCTTCCGAATCGCGGAAGCTGCGCCACTTGGTGTATTCCACCGTGTCGAACACCTTGGCCAGGTCGCGCGGGCGGCCCAGGTCGGCAAACGTGTCCAGCCCCAGCAACTCGGGCGAGGCCGACGCGATGAACGGCGCGTGCGAGGCCGCGGCCACGTGCGACATCTGCTCGATGAAGTACATGTCCTCGGGCTGGCGGGTGATCTCGAAGTTGCCCAGCAACGCGCCGAAAGGCGAACCGCCGAACGTGCCGAATTCTTCTTCGTAGACCTTCTTGAACATCAGGCTCTGGTCGAAGTCGATGGCGGTCTGGAAGTCGCGCACCAGGTCGCGCTTGGTGACGTTGAGCACCTTGATCTTGAGCATCGGCCCGGTGTTGCTTTCCTGGCACAGGTAATGCAGGCCGCGCCAGGTGCTTTCGAGCTTCTGGAATTCGGCGCCGTGCATCACTTCGCTGAGCTGGGCCGAGATCAGGCGGTCCAGTTCGGCGACGCGCGCATCGAGCATGGCGGACAGGTTGTCGGACACCACCACGGTGCCCTTCATGACTTCGCGGGCCAGTTCGCCGATCAGGTCCTTGGCGCGGTCATGTTCGGCGGTGGACTTGGCGACGCGGCTCTGCTCGACGATCTGGTCGAGCAGGCCCGAGTCGGCGGCGGCCGGTGCGGACGCGCTGTGCGCGGCGGCGGAATTACTCATTGCTGCCTCCCTTGCCGTCCTTGCCGGCTTCGCTGGTCAATTGCTGCAGTTTTTCCGTGCTGCTGAGCACTTCGCCCAGCAGGTCTTCCAGCCGGTCGTTGCCGGCCAGCTTGTTGCGCAGGTCGGCCAGCTTGGTGCGGATGTCCAGCAGCTCCTTCAGGGGCTCGATCTGCTGCACCACCGCTTCGGGGCGGAAGTCCTCGACCGAGCGGAATTTCAGGTCCACGCCGAAGGTGCCGCCCTCGTCGGTCAGGCGGTTCTTCACGCGGTAGGCGGCGCGCGGTTCCAGCCCGCGCATCACGTCGTCGAAGTTGTCGACGTCGATGTTGACGAACTTGCGGTCTTTCAGGCGCGGCAGTTCGGCTTCCGACTGCGCGCTGAAGTCGCCCACCACGCCCACGACGAAGGGCAGTTCTTTCTGCTCGATCGCGTCGCCCTTCTCGACGTCATAGGTCAGTTGGACACGCGGCGGGCGTACTTTCTGGAGTCTTTTCTGAACGCTTTCTTTCTTAGCCATGGGGGCTCCAAGCGGGATGCGAAGTGACGAAGGCGAGCGGACCCGGCCTGCCGGGGCCGGCGGGCCGATCAGGGTTTGAGAAGATTGCCGAACGGGTCGGGTGCACGTCCCCCGGCGGGTTGGGCCGGGGCGCCGGACGAACCGGCGGGTTGGGCTGCGGATTGACCGCCGGGTTGACTGCCGGATTGCGCGGCCGGCCGGCTGGCGCCCGCGGGTTGTGCCGGCGTCGCGCCCTGGCCCGGCTGGGTGGCAGGGGTGGTGTTAGCCGGCGCAGTCGCCGAGTTTGCGGTCGGGGTCGTGGCGGACGCGCCGGCAGCCGGGGCGCCATCCGTACGCTTGGGCGGCGGCCGCGTGCCGGTGCGCGGCGGCTTGCGGCCTTCGGGGAACAACACGTCCTGCCCCAGCGTTTCGCGCATGGCGGCGGCCAGGGCCACCGCATCGGTGCGAGCATTGCCGGCCAGGAGCGCGTCGGCGCGCAAGTCGGCCAGCGACTGCATGGCCACGCGCAGGCCACCGACGGCGCGCACCGTCTTGGCGGTGAAGTCTTCCGAATCCCGGTTCAGGGCCTCGTCAGCAGCGACGATCGCTTCCCCGTACTTCTGTTCATCAAAGCGGATCTTGGCGATATACGACCAGGGCTCGCCGCGCGATGGATTGCGCTGCGCGATTTCCTGGAATTGGACGACCGCCTGGTCGCTGCCTTTCGAGGCGAGCGTTTCGGTGGCCTGGGTAATCGACTGCTTATATTCGGCGTCCGTCTGGGGCTTGTTGGTAGCCGCACAACCCGCCATCAATGCCGCCATACCGCCAATGAGGAAATACCGGGAAAGTTGCATTTTTTGGGCACGTGTCTGATGTAACCAAGGGCCGCGTATTTCAACAACTTTTTGTTAGTACACCACTACAGGGCATTACGTCATGTAACTTGCCACGAAATGTAGTTCAACGTGCCGTCATCTGTAGTTTGTCTCCATGATCCGGTATAAAGAGCCATGTCAAAACATCTCAATTTATCGCGATGCTTGGCGGCCACGATCGCCATCGCGGCAGTCCCCGTCATTACTGGTTGCGCAGCGGTTTCGGCGCTTGGCGCCGTGGCCGGAATAACCGGCACGGCCATGGATGCGGCAGGCCTGAAAAAGGACCCGAATGCGCCGACGGATGTGAAATTGGCGATACACGCCGGAGAAAATTTGAATGCCAGTAGTGGTCAACCTACGGCTGTCGTTACGAAAGCATACTATTTGAAGAATGCCGAGGCATTTCTGCGCGCACCGCTCACGCAATTGGTTGATACTGAGCAGGAAAAGGCGGCGTTGGGTGACAGTCTCATTGCTTCGCGCGAGATTACCTTGACGCCCGGCCAGCGCTTCGAAAACGTCGAAAAAGTGCCCAAGGGCGCCAGTTATATCGCCGTCGCCGCCTTGTTTTACGCGCCAGCGCCGCAACGCTGGAAATACGTATTTGAAGTCAAAGCGGCCGCGGACAGCGGCATTGTCCTGGGCGCGCATGCGTGCGCCCTGACGGTGGCCACGGGCAAGATCGTGCAACCACCGGGCATGGCGCCATTCGATCCGTCAAGGCTCGGATCGGTGCGCTGCCCTGACTGAATCCGGCCGCAACCCACGTCGTTAACAGACGCCCTCTGTATATAGAACATAGACAAGAGCCAGCCAACGTGAGTTATTCAGCAAAAGTATTGTGGGGTGAAGGGCTGTTCCTGCGGCCCCAGCATTTTCAGCGCCAGGACGCCTACCATGAGGCCCGCCTGGCGGAAATGAGCCGGGCCCTGCACCCGTATTCGTGGGGGCTGCGCACGGTGCGCTTCGATGCCGCGGCATTGGCCAACGGCATGCTGCGCGCCACCGAGCTGTCGGCCATCTTTCCCGACGGCGAAATCTACAACGCGCCCCACAACGACGACCTGCCGCCCGCCGTGGCGCTGGACGGCCTGGATGGCGCCAGCGAGGCGGTGTTCTACCTGGCGCTGCACCCCATGAAGGACATCGGCGGCAACTATCGCGATGCGCAGCAGGCGCAGGGCTTTGACGCCCGCTACGCGCACCACGACAGCCCCGCCCCCGACCTGTACACCAATGCCAGCACCGCCGAACTGGCGTTCCTGCGCAAGAACGTGCGGCTGCTGTCCGAACACGAGCCGCGCGACGCACTCTTGACCATCCCCGTGGCGCGCGTGCGCCGCAACGCCAGCGCGGGCTACGAGCTGGACACCAGCTTCATCGCCCCCAGCCTGACGGTGCAGGCCTGCGGCGCGCTGTTCGAACAACTGCGCCGTCTGCTCGATGCCCTGCAGGCCAAGGTCAACGCGCTGTACGGCTTTCACCGCGAACCCAACAAGAACATCATCGAGTTCCGCTCGGGCGACGTGGCCTCGTTCTGGCTGCTGCATACCGCCAACGAAGCCTATTCGGCGCTGTCGCACCTGTTCCACAACCCGCAGCTGCACCCCGAACGCCTGTTCCAGGAAATGCTGCGCCTGGCCGGCGCGCTGATGACGTTTTCCAAGGTGCACACGCTGGCCGACCTGCCCGCCTACCGCCACGACCAGCCGGGCGCGGCCTTCGCGCAGCTGGACGCCATCCTGCGCGACCTGCTGGACACCGTCATCTCGACCCGCTACTTCTCGATCGTGCTGGACGAAGTGCGGCCGTCGTTCCATGTGGGGCGGCTGGATTCCGACAAGCTGGACGAGACCACCGCGCTGTACCTGTCGGTGTCGGCCGCCACGCCCGCCAGCGAACTGGCCGAAACCGTGCCGCTGCGCTTCAAGGTCGGTGCGCCCGACGACGTCGAAAAGCTGGTGCTGTCGGCCATGCCGGGCGTACAGCTGGCCTACACGCCGCAGGTGCCGCCGGCGGTGCCGGTCAAGCCGGGCGCCTGCTATTTCACGTTGCAGACGCGCGGCTCGCTCTACGACCGCATGCTGCAGGCCCGCAGCATTGCCATCTACGCCCCGTCCGGCATTCCCGAACTGAAACTGGACCTGATCGCCGTCACTCGCTGACCGACGCCAACCCGACGCCAACCGAAAGAGCCCGCCATGACTGCCGACGCGCCCTCGTTGATGCCCGGAGCCACGCTCCCTCCCCGCGCCGCCGATTTCTACGGCACGCGTCCCGCCAAATCGCTGCTGGACCTGCTGTACGACGGCTTCCTGATGCTGTTCCTGCTCAAGAGCGGGCAGGAGCCCGCCAGCGCCGCGTCGTTCTCGGCGCGGGTGCAGCAGTTCCTGGCGGACTTCGAACGCAGCGCCAAGAAGCTGGATATCCCCGCCGAAGACGTCTACGCCACCAAGTACGCGTTCTGCGCGGCCGTGGATGAAACGGTGCTCAATTCCGGCTTCTCCATCCGCGACGCCTGGATGCTGCAGCCGTTGCAGCTGACCCTGTTCGGCGAGCAGCTGGCCGGCGAGAACTTCTTTTCCCGCCTGGAAGACCTGCGCGCCCAAGGCGCGCCGCGCCTGCAATCGCTGGAAGTGTTCTACATGTGCCTGCTGCTGGGTTTCCAGGGCAAGTACATGATCGAAGGCCAGGAAAAGCTGGGCTACCTGACCGCGCGCCTGGGCGACGAGATCGCGCTGCTGCGCGGCAAGCGGGCCGGCTTTGCGCCGCACTGGCCGCTGCCGGACAAGATCGCCCATACGCTCAAGCGCGACGTGCCGCTCTGGAGCATCGGCGCCCTGTTTGCCCTGCTGGGCCTGCTGGCCTTCCTGGGCATGGGCCACTTCCTGAATGGCGACATGCAGACCGCCATGGCCCCGTACCACGACATCGTCAAGCTGGGGCCGCGCGCCGCGCACCTGACCATCTCGCTGCCCTGAAGGTTCACGTTCCGCCACACGCCATGACCGACCGTTCTTCCACGCCTTCGGGCTACAGCAGCCTGGGCGTCGCCGCCCTGTCCCAGAACGCGCGCCTGCTGCAGGCGCAGACGCCGCTCGGCGACGCGCTCACCGTCGAACGCCTGCACCTGCGCGAAGGCGTCTCGGAACTGTTCGCCCTGACCCTCGATTGCCTGGCCTCGTCCGCCGAGCTGGATGTGGAACCCCTCCTGGGCAAGGAAATCAGCGTCAGCCTGTTGCTGGCCGACGGCACCTGGCGCCGCTGGCACGCCGTGGTGGAAGGCGTGGACGCGCTGGGCGCCGACGGCGGCCTGGCGCGCTACCGCCTGCACGCCGCGCCCTGGCTGGCCACGCTGCGGCTGCGGCGCGACAGCTTCGTGTTCCAGGACAAGTCGGTCACCGACATCCTGACCGAGGTCTTTGCCGACTACCCGCTGGCGTCGTTCGCCTTCGAGATCACCGAGCCGCCCGCGCCGCGCCCCGTGCGCACGCAATACCGCGAGACCGACCTGGATTTCGTGCTGCGGCTGATGGCCGAGGCCGGCCTGAGCTTCCGCTTTGACCACCAGCAGGGCGATCAGCAGGCCGGCGGCGGTGGCGCGCAGCACCGGCTGGTGGTGTTCGACACCCGCGCCGCGCGCCCCGACAACCCCGCCGCGACCCTGCGCTTTCACCGCAGCGACGCCACCGAATCCGAAGACAGCGTCACGCGCTTCGGCGCGGCCCGCCAGGTGCGCCCGAACGCGGTGACGCGCCTGGCCTGGAACGACCGCACGCTGCTGGCCCATGGCGCCCACGCGGCCTCCGACCTGGATGCCGGCGCCGTGCCCGCGCTGGAAGACTACGACTACGACGGCCATGGCCGCCACACGGGCGACGACTCGGCCGAACAACAGGCCGCCCGCAGCCTGCAGGCGTTCGAAGCGCGCATGCTGCGCTTTGACGGCGGCGGCACGGCGCGCCAGATGATGCCGGGCCATACCTTCGCGCTGACCCAGCACGACCGCTATGCCCAGGGTTCGGGCAGCGCCATGGACGAACTGGGCGGCAACCGCTACACGCTGCTGCACGTCGAACACGAAGCCGCCAACAACCTGGGCAGCCAGGCCGCCCAGGTGCTGGGCGTGGCCGATCTTGAGCGCGGCGCCTATCGCAACACCTTCAGCGCCCAGCCGGCGGCCGCCCCGCTGCTGCCCGCCTGGCGCGCCAAGCCCACCGCCCCCGAAGGCGCCACCGCCGTAGTCGTGACGGCCGAAGACGCGGCCATCACCACCGGCCGCGACCTGCGCGTGAAAGTGCAGTTTCCGTGGCAGCGCGGCGAACGCCCGCTGGCCGGCGGCCTGCGCCATCGCAGCCATGGCGACGACGCCGGCAACGCGCCGGGCGATGACAAGTCCGGCACCTGGTTGCGCGTGACCGGCGCGCAGGCCGGCCCCAACTGGGGCGCGCACCACTTGCCGCGCCAGGGCACCGAAGTGGTGGTGGAATTCCTGGATGGCGACATCGACCAGCCGGTCGTCGTGGCGCAGCTGTACAACGATGCCGACCTGCCGCCCTGGACGGCGGGGGTCGATGCCGACGCCAACCATCCGGGCACGCTCAGCGGCTGGCACAGCCAGGGCCTGGATGGCAGCGGCTACAGCCAGTGGCTGTTCGACGACACCGCCGGCCAGGTCCGCACGCGGTTGTCCAGCTCCATTGCCGCGTCGCAATTGGGCCTGGGCTACCTGGTGCAGCAAGGCGCCGACGACGCGTCGCGCGGGCAGTGGCGCGGCACGGGCTTCGAGTTGCGGTCCGACGCCTGGACCGTGGTGCGCTCGGGCCAGGGCATGCTGCTGTCGGCCAACGCCCGCGAAAGCGCCCGCTCGACCCAGGCCGATACGCAAGAGGCATTGCTGCTGCTGCGCGGCGCGCAGCACGCCGCGCAGCGCATCGACAACCTGGCCACCCAGAGCCAGGCGCGGCCGTTGGCGGCCAACGAACAATTCAACCCGCTGATCCAGGCGGTGGACCCCAAGGCCGACGGCCGGTACGCCAGCAGCGTCGGCGGCCAGCAGGCAGTGAAGGCCAGCGCCAATGAACGCAGCGGCAGCGACCCCGTCGAACGCATCGACGGCGCCCGCCTGCTGATCGACGCGCCGAATTCGCTGAACCTGTCCACCCCGGCCAGCGCCATCCTGCATGCCAGCGAAAACCTGCACGCCACGACCCAGGCCGACGGCCACGTCGCGGCGCGCCAGACCTTTGCCAGCGCGTCGGGCCGTTCGACCAGCCTGTTCGTGCAGGACGGTGGGCTGCGCGCCATCGCCGCCAACGCGCCGGTGTCGATCCATGCGCATACCGACATGCTGGAAATGCTGGCGGGCCAGGACATCACGGTCACGTCCACCACCGACAGCATCGAGATCCTGGCGAACACGCGCATCACCCTGCAAGCGGCGGGCGGCAGTATCGTCATGGACGGTGGCGACATTCTCTTCAAGGGCCCGGGCATGTTTTCCGTCAAGGGCGCCTCGCACAACCTGATCGGACCGGCCAGCGATGCCGCCGCCCTGCCCGCACTGCCGTCCAGCCAGGTCGGCGACCCGATGCTGGTGACGGCCGAACTGGTGCACCGGCCCGCGGCCATGAAGGCGGTGGCCACCGGGGCCGGGCAGGCCCTGAATGCGGCAGGCGCGTCCGACGCCGTCGCCGCCAGCGGCGGCGGCTCCAGCCTGGGCGGTATCGGCTCGGCCCTGGCCGGCGGCGCTGCCAGCCTGTCCAGCGGCCTGTCGGCCGCCAGCGAGACCGCGTCAAACATGATGGACAAGGCCAAGTCCATGGCCAACGCCGCGCTCAAGCCGGTGCAGGACCTGGGCGCCATGGCCAGCAAGGCCATGGGGTCGGTGACCGAGGCCGGCACCAGCCTGGCATCGGGCGCCGCCGCCAAGGTCGGCGGCCTGGCGCAATCGGCCATGGGGTCCACGCCTTCGCTGATGGGCGGCGCCACGCCGTCGCTGATGAGCGGCGCACAATCGATGGCCGGCAACGCGGCGCAATCCCTGATGGGTAGCGGCGCGGCCAGCTTGACGCAGGGCGCCACGGGGGCCCTGGCCGGCGCGATGCCGGCCGGCGTCGCCAATGCCGCCGGCGCGGCCACGCAAGCCACGCAGATGGCCTCGCAGGCAGCCGACATCAGCGCCAAGGCCTCGGGCTTGTTGTCCGGCGGTGCATCGGGCGGCGCGGGCGGTGCAACCTCGACCCTGACGGCCTCTGGCGACGGCGTGGGCTCGGCCATCGGCCCCGTGATGACCCAGGCGATGGGCGCCATGGGCGACCGCGGCGCCGCGCTGGGGTCGGCGGTGAACTCGCTGCTGTCCATGCCCGATGTCAACCAAAGCAATCTGCCCGCGGTGGCCGGCGCCATCCTCAGCACGCCCGG
The DNA here is from genome assembly GCF_902859705.1 of Achromobacter deleyi. GTDB lineage: Bacteria > Pseudomonadota > Gammaproteobacteria > Burkholderiales > Burkholderiaceae_B > Achromobacter > Achromobacter deleyi. The sequence goes on from NZ_CADIJO010000041.1 coordinate 32,797, forward strand.
CCTGACCGATTCGGCCGTGCCGTCGGTGGTGGGCGCCATCCTGCAATCGCCCAACATTTCCAGCGTCACGCTGCCCAAGGTGGCCGAGACGATCATGAACATCCCGGCGGTGGCCAATTCGCCGTACCCCGGACTGGCCAAGCGCGTCATGGATGCCGCGGGCATCACGCTGCCTGGCGGCGCGGCCCGCCCCGCCGGCCAGGACGCCGGCCAGAACGCGGAAGGCTCGCCCAGCCCTGCGTCCACGCCGTCGCCCTACCAGGCCCGCAGCGGCGCCAAGCTGCAGTACGTCAACCTGACCGAGCCGGCCGAGCGCTGGAACGACGGCCAGGCGCTCAACAGCCTGGACCGCCAGACCAACAAGCCCAAGATCCGCGTGCGCTTCGACAAGGCCGGGCAGCACCGCTTCACCGTCAAGGTCAGCCCGCGCCCCGGCAACGCCGTGTATTCGGCGCGGGAACTGAGCCGCCAGCCGCTCTACCGCGAGCCCAACCAGCGCTCGTACAGCTACGTGACCGACCCGGACGGCACCAAGGTGGTCGACGACATCACCCTGCCCGCCGCGGGCCTGAACACCTATCTGTTCGAGGTCGTCAACGACAAGAACCAGATCATCTCGACGGAATTGGTCGAGACGGCGCGGCGCATCTACATCCAGGAAATCATGCTGCCTGGCCCGGAATCGCTGGCCCGTCCGCATGGCTTCCAGCCTACCGCCACCGAATACGCGCGCCATGGCGTGGACGTGGTGCAACTGCCGCCCGTGAGCGGGCGCGGCGACGCCAATTCCGATGTCTTCACCGACGACGGCGACCCACGGCTGCGCCAGCTGGCGCGCGCAGTCTATCCGCGCTCGCAAGGCCCGTCCCACGAGCCCTACACCATCGTGGTCTGCCACGTCGACCGGCTGGCGTCCATGCTGCCGGTGCAGCCGATCTACGTCCAGGCCGTGACCGGCCCAAGCGCCGCCGACAAACTGATCCAGTTCGTCAGCGCCGACGGCAACGTCAGCTTCCTCTGGCATCACATCGAGCCGAACACCGACTGGTTGGTCGAAGCCCTGTTCGAATACACCGACCCCGCGGCCGGGGTCAGGCAGATTCCGATTCCGCGTGACCGTCTGACGCCGGTGCCCTACGACGCCGCGGCGCCGAAGGAGTGCAGCGCCGTCAATATCCGCATGGCCGGCCTGCTGCCGACGCCGACCAACGGCAAGGTCATCCTGCGCGTGCGGCTGATGGAAAGCGCGGCGGCCGGCGTGGCCTTCTACAACAGCAACCTGCTGTGCGTGGCCGCCATGTCGCCGTGGGAGCCGGTCACGATGGACTACCAGCAGCAGACGCTGGTCCATGAAATCGGCCACCTGATCGGCATGGTGCCCAGCGGCCCGGAATGGGTGCAGGCGCATCCCGACGAGGCCGACATGGACGCCTCGAAGCTGGACAAGGGACCGTACTTCTATTCGCAGTTCGGCAACCATTGCCATTTCGGTTTGCCGGCCAGCCAGGCTACCCCGGCCTACACCGGCTCGTGCGTGATGTTCGGCGGCGACTGCCTGAGCATTCGCTATTGCGTGAACTGCGCCAAGGCCGTGCGCAAAGTGGACATGTCCCGTGGCTGGCCCTCGTTCTGAGCGCGGGCGCCGCACGGCGCCGGCCCTGGCCCGGCTGTGTGCCGCCACGCTGGCAGCAACCCTGGCCGCGACCCTGGCGGCCGCCACCCCCGCGGCGGCGCGCACCGTGGGTGGCCCCCCTTCTTCCTCATCCGCACCTTCGACCGCTTCCATGAACACCGACTGGACCGACCCGCCCGCCTTCGCCACCGCCCCCATCGGCACCGTGCGCGACCACGCCTGCATTCCGCCCAACCGCGGCAGCGACGATCAATTGAACATCGCCGCCCCTGCCCGCGTGCGGCCGCAGGCGTCCGGCGCGCTGGTGATTCCCGTCTGCGCCCAGGGCATCATCCCCGTCTCGCAAAACCAGAAGCTGCCGCGCTTTGTGGCCGTCGATACGCAGACCAAGGCGGTGTACGAAGGCGTGGCCTATGAATACAAGCGCCCCTCGCCCCCGCCCGGCGTCGAGGTCGACACCCTTCCGGGCTCGCGGCCGCCCAAGGGCATTCCGATCAGCCCGGGCATCAGCGTGGGCACGCAGTTCAGCACTGACCTGGCCGCCCAGGCCAAGCTGCCGACGACCCCCGCCACCTACGAGGTGTATATCGAGTCCAACGGCGTGCGGTCCAACACGGTGACGATCGAGGTGCAGGCGGCGAAATAAGCCGGCCACCCTGCTGAGCCAGCGAGCACACCCGCATGTTCCCGCCCGAAATAATCGCGCTGCTGATCGCCCAGGCACTGCTCGCGCTGATCGCCCTGATCGTGCTGGCGATCAAGCTGCTGCACCTGGTGTACTGGGCATGCTGGAACGAAGAGGTCATCCCGGCGGAACGCCCGCGTCTTACCGGCGCCATCCTGGCCGCGTTTTTCAGCACCCTGGCCATCGCGGATTTTCTGCCGGAAGAGATATCCAGCGTGATCTCGCGCTTCAATCCGATACCCCCCTACGACAGAGAGATCCCGTACGCGCTGACATTGGCCGCGCTGACGATCCTGTCCTGGATCTATGGCAGCAGAATCAAGCGTCATCTCTGGCGCAAGCGCTGCGCCAAGGCGGAGCCTTCGGCATGACCCGATAGACGAAGCCGCCTACGGCCGAGCCGGCGTCATGCCGTTCATGTTGGCCTGCATCCGGGCCTGCATCTGGTCCACCCGCGCGGCCGATTCGGTGTCGGATTTCAGCTTGGCCTCTTCGGCCTTGTAGTCCGTCTTGCCGAAGATGTCTTTGTCGCGCACCCGGAAGTACAGCGACGTGCTGGCCAGCAGGTGATCCGGCCAACTGCTCAGCATGGCATCGTGCACCAGGAAATCGAACAAGGCCATGACCTTCGGGGGCAGCGGATTGGTGCCCGCGCTGGCCTCCCGCCAGACATTCAGCAGGCGTTGCTGGGTGGCGCGCGTGGCCTTCATGTCGGCCAGGGGGTCCTTGGGCTGGTCGGCCTCGGTCAAGGTGCCGCCCTGGCGCGTAATGATGTCATTACGCATTTTTTGCATATCCAGGGGCACCTGGTTGACCTGCTCGATCCGACGGGCCAATTCCGGATTGTTGCGGCGGACATCTTCCTTGTGCTGCTCGTTCGCGGCATCCCTGCGTTCGGCATCTTCAAGCTCGCGGTATTCCTCTTCCAGCCTTTGCCATAGCGGTTTGAACCGCTTGGGCGGCAATTCGCCGCGGCTCTCGACTGCACGGTCCCAGCGTTCGTTCTTCAGCGCTTCCAGCTCTTTCAGGCGGGCCGTGTTTTCGGGTTTGTTGCGCTGGTCCGCCGGCAACGCCGACACCCGCCGGAATTCTTCGTTGTATTCCTGCTCGGGGGTGAAGAAATCACGGTCCTTGATCCACTTCTCAGCGGGGTCGGCCATTTCACTCTTGAAGACCGGGTCTTGATAGCGGACGGCCAACCAGCGCAGGAAGACTTCCATGTGGGGCATGAAATCGATACCTGGCTCGTACTTGACGACGCCGCGATAGGCTTCGACCAGATCGGTGATGGATTGGCTGGTCCCGCCGTCCTTGATCTGCGCAGCCAACGAGAACATGGTGAAAACGACGGGCCGTCTATCGAACAGCTGCTCCATGCTGTAGAGCGCGACGCCCTGAGCGAGCGCCAGATTGAGCATATCCCTCAATGGAACGCGAGAAAGCTCGGTCCGAGCACCCAGGGTACCCACCGGCCCCACCCCTGTGACATCCCCACTGGACCCAGGATAGAGATACTGATCGCCACGCGTCTTTTCCAGGCTGTCCAGACGTTGATTGGCGCGCAGCTCGTGCGCGGCAGCAAAATGGACGCATTTCTCGACGGCACCCGGCACCGTCAATGTCCGATCCTTGTGCGTCTGCTTGATGAAATCCGTGAATGGCAGGAACCCAAGAAAGGCATTCTCGGCCATGATCGAAGACACGGAATCGAACAAGCCCAGAAAGCGGATCTTGATTTCGGTATCGGGAGCGCCATTCTTGCCAAGGATAGCCAGATCCTTGTCATGGCGGCGGTGGAATTTCTTGACGACGTCGTTGATGAACTGACGGGCCATCACACCGCCCCGATCGCCGCCAAATACCGAGATCTCAATGCGCCGGACGTTATTCATCTCGGTACTGACCGACTCGTGCGCAGCAACAAGTTGGCGCAGGGCGGCATCCACGCGGACGTCGACCCCGGTTCCCATGATGTAGGCCACCGTTTCGTTGTCACGGATAACGGGAACCCCTTCCAGCGCCACGCTCTTGACAACCTCTTTACCCGTCGTCCAGGCCACCTTGAGCGGGTTTTTCTTGAAGCCTGCCCAGAAGCTACGCACGGTTCCTTTGGCCCGATTGACCAGGCGCTCAGGGTCCCAGGCGTTCCAGATGCGTACCATCTTGTCCGGCAGTTTTTGAACGTCTTTCACGACGTCCTTGTATGCCTTGACCACAGGAGAAAAAGACCCCTCCTTGATCATCTTCTGCGTCGCACTGCGCAGCCGCTTCAACGCGTCGTGCTCCGGAACTTCGTCCAGACGCGTTATGTTCTTGCCTGCGCTCGTGAGATTCTTTCCCCCTTCAGCAAGCAGCTTCTTGCCCGCCACCGTCGCGGCATAAATGAAATCATCGCTCTTGGCGTCCTCGTTCAGTTCGGTTCCCAATCCCGAGTAGTAGAAGCGAAACCAGAACTGGTTGACGGGACGGCCAGTATCCTTTTGCTCGTAGTGCGCATCCCAGAGACGGCAGATATTGGAGTAGAACGTGGGATTGGACAGATCGACATCCCGACTCCTGCCAAACCCATCGAAGAAGAAGCCGATCCTGATGACTGCCCCGCATTCCTGGCAGTCTTTGCTGGGATAAGCATTTTGACTCGTTGCCATGGCCTTCAGCACCGAGGCTGGCGTCCGATCTGCGGCAGCCAGATTCGTGTTCTTGTCAGCCATTCTTGTCTCCCGCGGGAGTACCCGTCGCCCGCAGTTGGTCTATTTTTTCTGGAGAGAAGCCTGCAATTGCCCGTGCGAAATCCCCGGGCTTTCTACCCGGCCTGGCAAGAATCTCGGCAACATCCGGGTTGGCATCGAAGTTCGACGCGACCGTGAAGTACAGGTACATGTACTGCTTCATGTCGCTTTCGTCTTCTATGCGGTATTTCATCCAGGCCTTTTTTGCGACCTTGCCCACAACACGCAACAGTTCCGAATCGCTCCGATAGTCCGACAGAGCGCTCCTGTACTTTTCATATAGCCAGTCCGTCGTATCGACGAGCGGCAGGCGCGTCTGCCCCAGCAGTTTTCGCCCGAGGGCCAACTCCATGTGCTCATCGGGATAGATATGCAACTGGAGATAGAGTGGACCCTTGCCCGACGGCACTTCAGTTGCAGGGAAGTGCAGCGCCGTCGTCTTATTGAAGAACACTTCGTCGAGCTTTCCATCGTAGACGTGCTTCCTGATCTCCTCGCCGTCGGCGCCTCGCCAGGCAACCGAAAAGTCCGTTCCCTTAAGGGTGTAGCAGCATGAGCCCGACCCTTCACCCCCACCGACGCCAATGGCGCCCATGCTGGCAGCTCGGCCATCGGCATCCGTGATTCGCACACTGGCAAGATCCCACGGGGTGTAGTTGAAAACCACGAAAGTGACGCCCTGGTAATTCGGTTCGCTATTGCAGCCGGTCAACAACCCCAACCACATCAACACGAGAATCAGGCCCTTACGCATCAAAGCCCCCTCGCAACGTCATGCCTGCAAATAGCGTCATACCGCACTCCCCTGTTCCTGTTCCTGCTCGGCCCGCAACAACCCATCCCACACGGCGTCCGGCACATGTGCCAGCGCCTGCGACAGCCCTTCACCGCGTGCCTTGAAGGCCCGCAAGGCCGGCGCAATCGCCTCGTGTTCATCAAAACGTGGGGAAATGGTGATGCCCCACGCCACGTAGTCCAGCATGTCGCGTTCGGTCTGGATGCCGTAGGCGCGGGCGCGCGCCATTTGCGCCAGCACCCGCGTGTACAGCTCGTCTTGCCGCAAGTCGCTGCCCAGCACGCCCAGGTAGATGCGGCGGATCTGCACCGCCAGCTTGTCGGGATAGTCCAGGTCCAGCAGGGCCTCGTGCTGCGCCAGCGAAAACGGCTGCTGCCTGGGCGCGTCCAGCCCGGTTTCCAGTTGATCGCCCAGGCCGGTCCATTGCGCCACCGAGCCGTCACGGCGGGCGTAGCGCAGCAGGTTCACCGGCGCCAGGAAACGCTCGCGCTCACGATCCGTCCACACCTGCATGGCGCGGTCCAGGATGCGGCTGTCGTAGAAATGCAGGTAATACTCGCGGCCGTCCGGCAGGCCGTAGTCGGTGTAATAGGCGTAGTGCGCCATCAGTTCGGCCAGCGGCAGCGGCGACACGATGTGCGTCAGCGCGTATTCGCCGCCTTCTGTCTGATGCAGCCGGTCGAGCAGGCGCAGCACCTGCGAGGCGCGCGGCTCGTCCTGGCCGCGCCAGAGTTCGAAACGGGTCAGGTCGTCGACTTCGATCAGCAGCGGGGCGATGTCCTGGTAGATGGCCAGATCCGTGCCGACCCAGACCGAACCATGGCTGAGATCGGGGCTGGCGCGCACCGGCTCGGCCAGTTCGGCGCGGCCCCGAAAATCCACCAGCAGGTAGGTGTTCAACGTGGCGCCGGTGCCGGCAGCCAGTTCGGCGGCTGCGGCCAGGGTGTCGTTCAGCCGGTTTTCCCAATCGATCATGCGGGTCATGCCTTGTCGGTGATGGACTGCACGCCATCGTGCGCGTCCAGCACGCATTGCTTGCACACGGTGAACTGCGGGAAGGCGTAGGGCAGCCGGTCCGGTCCGGCGAATTGCTTGTTGCCCGTCTTGACGTCGATCCGCCCCGGCGCGGTGACGGTGATGTTGCCGCCTTCGAGCACGATGCTGGCGCCCGCCGCCGTCGCAATGCGGATGCGCTTGGGCGCGGCGTATTCCACCGCGGTCTGTGCGCTGCCGATGGTGATGTCTTTCTGCGCCTGCACCCGCAGGATGTCGTGCTGTGCCTGCACGTCGACGTTGCCCTTGGCCGAGATCAGGTCCAGCCCCGAGTCCGCCCCGCCCTGCTGCAGGCCGGCGACGATGCCCAGGCCCTGGCCGGTGTGCAGGCGCAGCGCGCCCATCACCGCCAGGTTCTGGTCCTTGCCGGCCGACCAGTGCACGGCCTCGCCGGCCGTCACTTGCAGGTGCTTGGCGGCGACCTGCGCCAGCCCGGCGCGCGCGGCCATCAGCACGACG
>NZ_CADIJO010000042.1 GCF_902859705.1 Achromobacter deleyi
CGTGGCGCGGCCGATGCCAGCAGGTGCGGGCCGCGCGTCATTGGCCGGCCCGGCCGGCCTGCGCGTGCTGCGCCGCCCGCGCCAACTGCGGCGCCAGCCGGTCCAGCATCCACGCCACCGCCAGCGGCGTGCCGGATGACGACGCCATCACCAATGCCGGATCGCTCAACGCCACATAGGCGCCGCGGCGCACGGCGGGAATCGAGGCGTACAGCGGCAGGGCGGCGGTGCGGTCGCGTTCTTCAGGCGTGTAGAACCACGACACCAGGATGTCGGCATCGCCCAGCGCATCGGCATGCTCGAACCCCAGGTAATGCGCAAAGTGGCCCGCGCTGGCGCGCAGGCCGCGCACCGACGGCGCCAGCGTCAGCCCCATCGCGCTCAGCGTGTCCACGCGCGGGTCGCCGGCTACGTAGGCGGCGAAATTGCCCGAACCCAGGTCGGCGCGCACGTAGGCAAAGGTCTTGCCGGCCAGCTCGGGATACTGGCGGGCCGCCTGCGCCAGGGCGTCGTGGATGCGGGCCTTGAGCGCATCCGCTTCGTCGCGTTTGCCCAGCGCCGTGGCGATCAGGTCGATCTGCGTGTCCACCGGTGTCAGGAAAGGCTGGTCGGGGTAGGCCACCACCGGCACCAGCCGCGACAACTGCGCATAGGCCTCGCGGCTCACGCCCGAAAACGGCGCCAGCACCACGTCGGGCCGCAGGGCGATGATCTTTTCGATATCCAGCTCGGGATAGACCGTGATGCGTTCGGGCAGCGGTTGCCCCTGGGCCTGGATGGCCGCGCGCACCCAGGGCCAGTAATGGTCGGCATCGCCGCCCCAGTCGGCCCGGCTGGTGCCCACCGGCACCACGCCCAGCGCCAGCGCCAGGTCGTCGGCGCCCAACCCCAGCGTCACTACCCGCCGCGGCGGCGCGGCAATCACGGCCTGGCCCAGGGCGCTGTCGATCGTGACGGGAAAGCCGGTTGTGCGAGCCTGGGACGAAACCGATCCCGCGTTCGGCGCAGGGGCGCGGGAAGCCGCTTCGGACGCGGTGCCCGAGGTCGCGCCTGAAGAAGACGCCGCCGGCGCGGGCGGCGCCCGATCGCACCCCGCCAGCCCCAGCACCAACGCCGCGGCAAGAGCCGCGGCGCCCCGGCGCCATGGCGCCGTATTCACCAGATTCAAACGCATCGTGCCGCTGTGCTCCTTGGCGTGTCGGTCTCTCGCATCAATACTGCGCGCGCACCGTCAGCATGACGTTGCGGGGCGCCCCGTACCAGCCCTGGCTGAAGAAGCCGATCTGGTCGTAGTACTTCTTGTCGAAGACGTTGTTCAGGTTCAGCGTGGCCGACACCTGCTTGGAAAAATCGAAGCGCGTCATCAGGTTGACCAGCGCGTAGCTGCCTTGCTCGACGTCCACATTGCCGCGCGGGCTGGCCGCGGACTGGAACATGCGGCTTTGCCAGTCGATGCCGCCGCCCACCGTCAGGCGGTGCAGGTCGCCCGGCAACCGGTAGGTGGTGTACAGCTTGAACAGGCTGCGCGGATGGCTGGTGTTGATCGGCTTGCCGTCCGCGTCCTTGGCGGTGAAGTGGGTGTAGCTGGCGCCGATGTTCCAGCCGGCCGCGAGCTGGCCGTTGGTTTCCAGCTCGAAGCCTTCGACCTTGGCGCCGCTGACCGCGCGGTAGGCCTGCGTGCCCGGCATGCCGATCACGGATTCGCCGGGAATGGCCTGGGCCAGGTTGTTCTGGCGGGTCTGGTACAGCGATACCGCGGCGTTCAACAGGCCGTCCAGATAGGCGGCCTTCAGGCCGATTTCATAGCTCTTGCCGTCGATGGGCGGCAGGATCGAACCGCTGGGCGTGCGCGCGTTCTGCGGCTGGAAGATCTCGGTATAGCTGGCGTAGGCCGTGTAGGTGCTGTTGATGTCGTAGATCAGGCCGGCATAGGGCGTGAACTGGTCGTTGATCTTGTATTCGCGCTTGCTGCCGAAGTAGGTCTGGTTGGTTTCCCAGTTGCTCCAGCGCCCGCCCACGATCAGGTGCAGCGGATCGGCCAGCGAGAAACGGCCCACCGCGTAGGCGCCGGTCTGCTTGACCCGCATGTCGTCGGCCGCCGTCTTGGTGCTGGACCAGGTCGGCTCGGCGATATGGTCCTGGCGCCAGTCGAAGTAGCTGCCGATGGCCGGCTTGGCGCCGGTCATCAGGTACTGGCCGATGTTGCTGTGGTCGTTCACGCTCATCCAGCCCAGCGCCAGCTCGTGCTTGCGGCCCAGCAGCTGGAACGGACCCGACACCGTCAGGTGGATGTCGTCGCGCGAGCGGTCGCCGTCGTAGTTGTTGAACGAACTGGTCATGCCGGCGCCGGTCACCCGGTTGGGGTAGCCGCCGCGGTACAGCTGCTTCATGCGGTATTCGCCATCGTTGTGGCTGTAGGCGGCGCGCACCTTCCAGTCGTTGGCGAAGCGGTGCGTCAAGTCCACGAACGTGGTGGTGGTTTCGGTATCGATGCGCGCCCACGGCGTGTTGTTGGACGCCGAGCGGTTGAAATCGGTGCGCGAGCCGTCGCTGTAGAACAGCGGAAAGCCGCTGCCGAAGCCGTTGCTCAGGTTGCGCTGGTATTCCACGCCGGCCGTCAGCACGGTGTCGGGCGTCAGGTCGGCGCTGACCACGCCGTAGAACGTGCGCTTGCGCGAATCCAGGAAGCTCACGTAGCTGTCGCCCTGGCTGTAGGCGGCCACGAAGCGCGAGCGGATGCGGCCGTTCTCGGTAATGGGCAGCGACAGGTCCAGGTCGCCGCGAATGTTGTCCCAGCTGCCCGCGCTGGCGCTGCCTGACAGCGCGAATTCGTGCAGTGGCTTCTTGCGGATGAAGTTCACCGCGGCCGACGGGTTGCCCGAACCGGTCATCAGGCCGGTGGCGCCTCGCACGATCTCGACCCGGTCGTAGATGGCCGCGTCCATGTCGGTCGCGCCGTAGTTCCACTGGCTCAGGATGGGCGTGTTCAGCCCGTCGAACTGGAAATTGTCGATCGAGAAGCCGCGCGACGAGAACGACAGCCGGTTGCTGTCGCTGCGCGTGACCGAGATGCCGGGCGCGCTGGCCAGGATCGAGCCGGTATCCTGCAAGCCCTGGTCTTCGATCTGCTGGCGCGTCACCACGCTGACCGATTGCGGGGTTTCGCGGGGCGACAGGGTCAGGCCGGTGGCCGTGTTCATCGCGTCGGTGTTGTAGGCATGCGTGCCTTCGGTGGTGCCGGGAATGCCGGCGCCGCTGACGGTCACGGCGGGCAACTGGGCCACGCCGGACGACGATTCGGAAGACGACGAAGCCGGTGCGGCCGCGCTTTGGGCGCTGGCTTGTTGATGGGTCAGGGCGGAGCAGAACAAAGCCGTCTGGATCGCGTAGACAAGAGGACGCACCCGGCGCAAACGGGCGGCGGGCGAAGGCAGAACGGACGGCATGAGGGCGAGCTCCAGCGGAAATGTTTGGTAATGAGAATTATTGATTTTTACCGCTCCGCTTTTGTATGCCGGACGATGCGATGCATATGGCAAACGCCGCCGGCCTATCCCGCCTGCGCTTTGGTCAGCGTCATGTCGCATCGATGCAGCCAGGCCCAGCCCGCCGCGCTGGCCGCCACGCAAACCAGCATCGCCACCGCCAGCCGCAACGGCTGGCCATAGACCAGCGGCACGCACCAGCCGCTGACCACCGAAAAGGTCAGCATCTGCAGAAAACCCAGCACCGACGCCGCCGTGCCGGACAGGTCGGGCACCCGCGCCAGGATCCGCAGGGTCATCGCCGGCACCGACATCGCCAGCCCGCAGGTGAATATGCCGGGCAGCAGCACCGCCCAGGGCAGGCGCGGCGTGTCCACGGCGGCCACGTACAGCACGTTGGCCAGGCAGCTGCCGCCCATCAGCAGGTAGGCCAGCAGCGTGATGCGCGAATCGGGCCACTTGCCGGCCTTGCGCGCCGCGAACAGGGCGCCGGCCATGGCGCCCACCACCAGGGGCACGAACAGGTACGCGAAATCCGTTTCCGGCAGCCCCAGCACGTTGGCGATGAAGTCGGGCGCCGCGCCGATCAGAAAGCCCTGGGCCGCGAACAGCAGGCTGAAGGCCAGGCCCAGTGACATATAGCGCCGCTCGCCCAGCACCCGGGCGTAGTTGGCGCCCAGCGTGCGCCAGGCCAGCGGCTGGCGCTGCGCGGGCGGCAGCGTTTCGGGCAGGCGCCGGGCGCACAGCAGCCAGGCCGCGCCCGCCAGCGCCGTCAGCAGCAGGAAGATCGACCGCCAGCCCTGGTGCGCCGCCAGGTAGCCGCCGATGATGGGCGCCAGCGCGGGCGACAGGTTGAACACCAGGATCAGGTACGACATTGCCCGGCGCGCCGGCACCCCGTCGTAACAGTCGCGGATGATGGCCTGGCCCACCACGATGCCGGCGCCGGCCGACAGCCCCTGTATGGCGCGCCCGGCCAGCAGCCAGCCGAAGCTGGGTGCCAGCGCCGCCATCAGCGCGCCGCAGATGTACACCCCTAGCGCTGTCAGCACGATGCGCCGCCGCCCCAGGGAATCGGACAGCGTGCCGTGCAGCAGCAGCATGGACGCATAGCAGGCCATGTAGACCCCCAGCGTCAGCTGCACGGTTTCCTGGGACACGGCGAATTCCCGGCCCAGCGCCCCGAAGGCGGGCAGGTAGGCGTCGATGGTGGCGGGCGCGACGCAGGCCAGCAGGCCCAGCATCAGCACCATGACGGGAAAAGACGGCGGGGATTCGGGGCGCGGCACGACGGCATCCATGGCGGGGGCCTCCCGGAATGGGAAGCTCTGCCGCATGGTCGCCTGCCCGGCGTCCGGCAATGAATGGGGAACGCCGCAAGAGCAATGGGCAGCGCCGTAAGGCGCCACCGGGCCGGGTGACTTGTCTGCCGCCGGACCCGCTGACCGACCCGCCCACGGCCGGGCCGCTCAGTTCAGCTCGCTGGGCGCGATGCCGTAGCGTTCGCGGAACGCCGTGGCGAAGTTGGTGGCGTGGCGGTAGCCCACGAAATGCGCCGCCTGCTGCACGCTGCAGCCCTGGGCCAATTGTTCGCGCGCCACTTCCAGCCGCCGTTCGCGCAGCCAGTTGAACACCGACCGCTGGTAGGTGGCCTGGAACTTGGCGCGCAAGGTGCTGGGGCTCATGCAGGCCAGCCGCGCCAGGTCGTCCAGCGTGTGTTCTTCGCCAGGCGCGTTGTGCAGGCGTTCGCGCACCCGTTCCAGCAACAGGCGGTCGCGTTCGGACACGGCGCTCTCAGCAGGCGCGCCGGGTTCCAGCGACGCCAGGGCATGGGCCAGCAGTTGCGTCGCCACGCCTTCGCGCAGCATGTTCTGCAGCGGCCCGTCCCAGGCGCAATCCAGCAGGTGCTCGATGGCCTGCAGCAGGTGGCCCTGCACCTGCCAGCGGCGCAGCCGCAGGGCGGGCGAACGCAGCGCCTTCCAGATCATTTCGCTGGTCTGGTCATCGCCCGCGCCGTCGGGGTCCGACAGCGACAGGTTGACGCTGCGCAGGCGCTGCCCGGCCTCGTGGATGCCGGTCATGGCGACGGTATCGCCATACAGCGCGCTGACGCCGCCATGCGCGGCCAGGCGAACTTCGTCGTGGTGGTCGATGCGGGTGCGGGCGTGGCCCTGCAGCATGACGATGGCCGAAAACCGCGGCGACATCATCGACGTGGCTTCGTAGTGCTGGTGCACGCGCACGTCGGACAGCACCAGGGTCAGACCCGGGCGGATGGCGCACTTCTCGACGCGGCCCTCGGCGATGCAGAGATGGTCGGGGTCGCCGCGCACCGCACGGTCCAGCTGCGGCAACCGGTAGCGGAAACCGCTCTGGTCGCCCATGCGGTTGAAGTCGGCGACGGTGAATTGGGCGGGAGAGGCAGATGGGTTCAAGATCGTCACTCGCGTTACGGGATGAGCCCTTGGCGGTGCGGAAACCACCGCCAAATGTGCAAATGAGAATAACATATATTCGCATTGTTGCCGGCAATTTCCCACCCCGTTCCGCCACCGTTTTACGGGGCGTCGCCTCTTTCCCTGTCCAAGTTCAAGGCGCCGCGCAGTCGCCCAGCTGATCCCCCATGATGTCGCGGTACCACTCGTGAAAGTGCTGCATGCCGTCTTCCATCGGCGACTGGTACGGCCCGCTTTCCGACACGCCGCGGCGCAGCAGCGCCAGCCGGCCGGCGTCCATGCGTTCGCCGATCTCGTCGTCCTCGATGGCGGTTTCCATGTAGGCCGCGCGCTGGGCCTCGACGAACTCGCGTTCGAACAGCGCGATGTCTTCCGGGTAGTAGAACTCGGCGATGTTGATGGTTTCCTGCGGGCTCTTGGGGTAGAGCGTGGACAGCACCAGCACGTGCGGGTACAGCTCGATCATGTGGGTGGGAAAGTAGGTGACCCAGATGGCGCCGAAATCGGGCGCCGAGCCGCCGCGGTAGCGCATCAGCGTGTCGTGCCAGTCGGCATAGACGTCCGACCCCGGCTTTTCCAGCGCGTCGTGCACGCCCACGCGTTGCAGGCTGTACTGCTGGCCGAATTCCCAGCTGAGGTCGTCGCAGGTCACGAATCGACCCAGGCCGGGGTGGAACGGGCCCACGTGGTAGTCCTCCAGGTACACCTCGATGAAGGTCTTCCAGTTGTAGTTGCACTGGTGCACCTCGACGTGGTCCAGCACGTAGTCCGAAAAATCGAACTCGGGCCGGGTGAACAGGCTGCCCAGGTCGCGCTGCGGGTCGCGCGGGCCTTCGAACAGCAGGCCGTGGCAGTTCTTCAGTGGAAAGCGCGGCAGGTTCAGGCACGGCGTGCTGGGAAACAGTGGCGCGCCCAGGATCTGCCCCTGGTTGTCGTAGGTCCAGCGGTGCAGCGGGCAGACGATGTTGCCGCCGGTGGCTGACAGGTTGCCCGCCGGGTTGGCCGGGCCGGTCACCGCGCCCGTCTCGCCGCCCAGGATCAGCGCCTGGCGGTGGCGGCACACGTTGGACACCAGTTCCACGCCGTGCGCATTGCGCACCAGCACGCGGCCGCCTTCCTCGTTGGGCAGGCGGCGCCAGTCGCCCGGCTCGGGCACGCCTTTCTCGTGGCCCACGTACAGGGCCGACTGCTTGAATATCATTTCCTGTTCGCGGGCGAACAGGGCTTCGTCGAAATAGGCCCGAACGTGCAGCGGGCTCAACGCCTGCTGCACGTGCTCCAGGCGGCCAATGTCCGTCATATCCGACTCCTTGTGCCGTCGCGCAAGGCCCGGGCCGCCCCTCAGGCGGGCACGGCGCTCTCGGCGTCGATCCGGGCGATGCGTTCGGCAAGATCCAATTTGGGGCAGGTGCTGCAATAGTCGCCGTCGCGCCTGCGGAAGTAGTGGCAGCAGACCTGCCGGTCAACAGCGATGACCGGCAGCGATGCGCGCTCGTAGGTCAGGTAGCCGCTGCGTCCGTCGATGCCCAACAGGCCCAGCCAATGGGCGGCCTGTTCCTGGGCCCAGGCATTGGCCGCGGCGCAGTCGCCCTGGCGCGCGGCCAGCAGGGCGTACAGCACACAATCGGCCTGCATGCTTTCGGCGGCGCGCGGACTGACCCGCAGCACCTGGGTCAGCTCGCGATAGAAGGTGGCGCAGATATTGCGCAGCTGCGCGGCGGCGGCCTGCATGCGTTCGAGCAGGCTGCCGCGCAGCGGTTCATGGGGGTCCAGCGTGTAGCCGATGACAAAGCCGTCGGGCGGCACCGGCTGGTTCATGCTGGACAGGTCGGGCACGATCGGGCTGCGATGCGCGGCGAACACGCTCAGGTACACCGGCTGCCAGATCAGCAGCCCCCAGCAGCGCAACGCCAGGTAGTGCGGGCCGGCTTCGGGGTAGCGGCGCTGCCAGCAGTCGCGCAGTTGCGCGATCAGCGCCCCGTTGTCGGCGCCCGGGCGGATGCCCGGGGCCGTCGCCGGCGCGACCTGGCCCGACAGCCCGGGCACCAGGCGGTCGGTCAGGTCCAGCAGATCGTCCAGGTCGCGGTTCACGCAAGCGCCCGCGCGGTGTCGGCCACGCCCTGGCCCAGCCACTCGGGCCGGTAGGGGGCGATGGGGTTGGCCAGGTTGGGCGCCATCTGGAAGCTGCCGATGGGGTCGGCCAGGTTGACCATCTGCAGGTTGTTGGCCAACTGCAGGCGGTTCAGGCACGAATGGATCATCTCGGGCGCGAACAGATCGTACTGGCGGTACTTGTCCCGCAATTCGGGGTGCGCTTCCTGGTAGGCGATCACGCGGCCGGCCACCAGCTTCCAGAAGGCGTCTTCCTGCATCACGCCGCTGTCGGCCAGCACCTGCGACAGGTGGCGGAAATAGCCTTCGAACACATCCACGAAGATGGTCAGAAGCTTGCATTCCTCGGGCACGTCGGCGGCCAGGCGGCGCGCGTTCTCGGGCAGCACGGCGTTCGGGTTCAGGATCGACGATTCCTCGGCGATGTCCTTCATGAAGGCGCGCACCGGCACGTGGTCTTCGATCACCAGGATCACGTTTTCGCCGTGCGGCATGAACACCAGGTCGTGCGCATAGAAGCAATGCACCAGCGGTGTCAGGTAGGCGTCCACATAGCGTTCCAGCCACGTGGCGGCGTCCAGGCCCGAAGCGCGGATCAGCGCGGGCAGCAGCGCGCGGCCGTCCGGGTCCACGTGCAGCAGCGCGGCCATGGTCATCAGGCGCTGCTCCGGTCCGATCAGTTCCGTGGGGTTCTCGCGCCACAGCGCCGAAAACATCTTCTTGTACGGCGTATCCACCGAAATGGCCGCTTCGTAGTAGTAATTGCGAAAGCCCAGCGACGCCGCTTCACGCAGGATGGTGAAGCCGTTCTCGCGCAACCACGGGTCGGACGCGATCAGGCCGTGCAGGTATTCGTTGATGGCCGGCGTGCCCGACATGTAATACGGCGACAGCCCGCGCATGAAGCCCATGTTCAGGATCGACAGCGACGTCTTCACGTAGTGCTTGCCCGGCTGGCTGATGTTGAAGAAGGTACGGATGGACTGCTGCGCCAGGTATTCGTCGTCGCCATAGCCCAGGCACACGATCTTGCGCGTGGCCACATAGGGCGCGAACGCCAGCGACAGCTTGTTGAACCACTGCCACGGGTGCGACGGCATGAAGAAGTAATCGGCGGGGTCCAGCCCCTGGTCGCGCAGCGCCTGGGTGTAGCGGGCCACGGTGGCCGCGCCCAGCTCGTCTTGCAGCAGGCTGTCGTAGTCCATCGTCGACAGGCACGCGAAATGCGCGTTGTCTTTGTGCACCGCCAGCCACATCACGCGGATCGGGCTGGCGCATTCGGGCGCATAGACGTGATAGTCCTCGGCGTCAAAGCCCAGCCGGCCATTGTTGGCCACGAAGCTGGGGTGGCCTTCGATCATCGACGTTTCGATGGTCTGGTAATCGGCCAGCGCCAGTTCGGCCGCCGGCAGCGCCGCGCGGGTGTGCTTGTAGGCGCTGCCGTGCAGCGTGCTGGTGATCTCGTCCAGGTAGATCGGCAGGCGGTCTTCGGGCATGCCGAGCTTGTCGCGGATTTCGATCACGAACTGCAATGCGTCCAGCGGCGCGGGCGTGCCGGCCATGGTCTTGCTGATCGACTCGGCCGGAATGCGCCAGTGGCGCATCGCCATCAGTTGGGCATCGAACTGGTATTCGGCGTGGCCGTCGGCCAGCACCAGGCGGTAGCGGTCAAAGCCGGGGGCGTCTGACGGCCCCAGGCGTTCGGGTTCCAGCAGCCATTCGTGGGCGTATTCCGAAATGGCCTTCTTCACCAGCAGGCGGTTCGCTTTTTCCCAGACCTCGGGGGCAAGGTGGCTGGCGATCTGGGCGGGGTGGGGCAGGGTGCTCATACGATGGACTCCTGGAGTTGGGCCTGTTCAAACTGTTGCCGGGTGCAGAAGGCGATGCTGGCGGTCTTCTCGCGAAAACGCGCCTGGCCGGCGTACACAAAACCCATGGCCAGGTTCAGCGCATGGATCTTGCTGTTGTTGCTGTCGGGTTCGACCACCACGCGGCGGGCTTGCAGGCGCTCGAACATGAAGCGCATCACAAAGGCCAGCACGTTGCGGCTGAAGTGGGGAATGCGGACTTGTGGCGGGCCGATGAAGATGTGCATGCCCAGGTCGCCTTCGCGCACCGGGTAATGCTCACCCACCTGGTCGTGGGCCGGGTCGTAGCACTCCACCAGAAACGTCGGGCGTCCCTCGTGGCTGCCCAGCCAGGCGCCGGCATGGCCGCTGCCTTGCAGCGCTTCGTAGAATTCGCGCACCTGCGCGTCGGAAAACTCCTGCATCGACCAGAAGCGGGCATAGTCCATCGAGAACCACTGACGCAGCAGGGCCGCGTCCTTGGCCGGGTCCAGCGGGCGCAGCGCCAGGCCCTGGCCCTCGTCGTAGTGGCTGCGCGCCTGGCGGTCGATTTCGCCAAGAAAGGCGGATGTCATGGTGATCATGGCGGCTCCGGAGTCAGACGGTGGCGGCGCGATGCCCGTCCAGCATGGGCATCAGTTCGGGGGCGACGCTGCCGCGGCAGGCGGGTGCGGCTTGCGGCGCGCGGTGGCCCAGCACCCCATTGGCGGGCGGACGGAATTCCTGCAAGGCCGTGCGCGGTTCAATCGCGTAGTGCTCGTGGCCCGTCAGCTCGCGCAGGATCTGCGAATTGCGGTAGCAGCAGAATCCCAGGTCGGGGTTGGTCACGCCGTGGCTGAGCAGGCCGCTGTTCTGCACGAAGATCTCGTTGCCGCCGTGGTCGATCGTGTAGTTGCGCGCGATCTGGTAGCCGCCGTCTTCGGCCCACGCAATGCGATCGTGGATCGGGTTGACGCACGCGGGAATGCTGCGGGCGTAGCCGGTGGCCAGCACCAGCCCGTCGGTCGCGTGCGAAAACGGCTGGCCGGTGTCGACGTGGCGAAATTCCAGCTGGTAGCGGCCGCTGGCACGGTCGTGGCGGCTGGCGCGCAGCTCGGCGTTGGTCAAGAGCGTGTAGCGCCTGTCGCCGTTGTGGATCTTCTCGTCCAGCAGGTCATAGATCTGGTTGATCAGCGACGCGTTGATGCCCTTGTACAAGCTGCTTTGCTCGGCCAGGATCTCGCGGCGGCGCGCCTCGGGCAGGTCATAGAAGTAGTTGGTGTAGTCCGGCGAGATCAGTTCCAGCGTGAGCTTGGTGTTCTCCATCTGGAAGAACCGCGGCGACCGCGTGATCCACGCCAGGCTGTAGTCGTGTTCGTCGCTGTCGCGCAGCAGGTCATGAAACACCTCGGCCGCGCTCTGGCCGCTGCCGATCACGGTGATCGATGCGCGCCGCTGCAACTGGGCCTTGTGGCGCAGGTAGTCGGCGCTATGGATGTAAGGCGCCTCGCGCCGGTCGCAGCAACCCGGCAGCACGGGGTGCGAGCCCAGCCCCAGCACCAGCTTGCGGCAGCGGACCATGAAGCGTTCGCCATTGACCGCGTGCTGGCCCGTCACCAGGTAGGTGTCGGTTTCCGGGTCGTGCAGCACGCTTTGCACGTCGCTATTGAAGCGCAGGTTGGGCAGGCGGGCCGCCACCCATTTGCAGTAGCGGTTGTATTCGGCGCGCGTCAGGTAGTGGTTCTCGCGCATGTAGTACGAATAGATGCGGCCGGTCTGCTTGCAGTAGTTCAGGTAGCTGTATTCGCTGCGCGGATCGGCCAGGCTGACCAGGTCCGCCAGAAACGGGTTCTGCAGGGTCGACGCCTCGATCAGCATGCCCGGATGCCAGTCGAAGCCCGGCTTCTTGTCCAGGAACAGGGCGCGCACGCCGGGCAGCGGCGCCGACAGGCACGCCAGGCTGAGATTGAAGGGGCCTAGGCCGATCGCGACAAAGTCATAGATTTCACGGTTCATGGTGGTTACGCCTTTTTGCGGAGTCTCTCGTTGCACGGACGATGCCCGGGGCAGGGCATACTCGGAACAGGGCCGGCTAATCAGGCGGAACGGGACGCGACCGACTCGTTGGGCCGTCGGTCCACTGCAAGCACAAAGCATTTCCATCGCCGGTATTGCATGAACTGAACATCTGTTTGGGTATGATTTTCATTTGCAATATAGACACTCTAGCAAATGGTTTTTGGGCGTGATGCATCGCCCGCGCCATGCAGGCGGCGCTCATATGCAGGGTGGCAAAGCGCATAGGGACACGGTCGGCGGGCATATGGTTATGCGGTGAAAGCGACCACGCACCAAGACAGGGCAACGTGCGCGAGCGCCGCATCGACCTGCGCGGGTTATGCTTGCCGCCATGTCAGATAAACGTCCCGTGCTCAGGCTGCGCGGTGTCTACAGCGAGCGCTTGTCGCCCGTCAGCCTGGATCTCGCGGCGGGCGAATGCGCCGCCATCTCCGGCCCTTCGGGGTCGGGCAAATCGCTGCTGTTGCGCCAGGTCGCCGACCTGGACCCGGGCTACGGCGAAATCGAGCTCGACGGCGCGCCGCGCTCGGGCATGCGCGGCTACCAGTGGCGCCGCCAGGTGATCTACTGCCAGGCCGAGGCCGGCTGGTGGGACGACTACGTCGCCCCGCATTTCACCGACCGCGCACGCGCCACCGAACTGCTGCAACGCATGGGCCTGGCCGCCGGGAAGATGGATGCGCTGGTGCAGGAACTGTCCACCGGCGAACGCCAACGGGCCGCCCTGGCGCGCGCCCTGTCGCTGTCGCCGCGCGCGCTGCTGCTGGACGAACCCACCGCCGCGCTCGATCCTGCCGCCACCGAATTGGTGGAAACCGAATTGCGCCGCTATCTGGACGGCGGCGCGGCCATCCTGATGGTCACGCACAACCCCGACCAGGCCCGGCGCATGGCGCATCGCGGCTGGCGCATGGAGCAGGGCAAGCTGGAGCCGCTATGGACGTGATCAAGCTGCAGGCCACCGACCTGATCATTGCCTCGCTGCTGGTGGTGCTGTCGGCCGGCATTTCGTTTGCGCTGCGCCTGAACCTGCAAAAGCAGGTGCTGTGGGCGGCGCTGCGCACCGTGGTGCAGCTGCTGCTGGTGGGCCACATCCTGCGCATCGTGTTCGCGCACGCGGCGCCCTGGCTGACCGCGCTGGTGGTGGCCGTGATGATGGCGCTGGCCGCCCGCGAGGTCGCCGCCCGGCCCAAGGCGCGCCTGGCCGGCCACGGCAACGGCTACGTGGGCGCCATGGCTGTCGTCGCCACCACCGTCATCACTGCACTCTTCATCCTGTCGACCGCGCTGCGGCCCGAGCCCTGGTACGACCCCCGCTACACCATCGCGCTGGTCGGCATCGTGCTGGGCAGCGTGCTCAACGCCGCCAGCCTGGCGCTGGACGGCGTGCTGTCAGGCGTGCGCCGCGAAAAGCTCGCCATCGAGGCGCGCCTGTCCCTGGGCGCCACCGCGCACCAGGCCTTCGCCTCGCTGCTGCGCGAATCCGTGCGCCGCGGCATCGTGCCCAGCATCAACCAGATGTCGGCGGCCGGCATCATCACGCTGCCCGGCATCATGACCGGCCAGATCATCGCCGGCATGGACCCCATCGACGCCGCCAAGTACCAGATCCTGCTGATGTTCCTGCTGTGCGGCGCCAGCGGCATGGCTGCCATGGGCGCGGCCTACGGCGCCATGCGGCGCCTGACGGATGACCGCGGCCGGCTGCGGCTGGACCGCCTGAACGCGGACAATTGAACGCCTGGGCAGGTCGGATCGGCCGCCGGGCGCAATCGCATCGCGGCTCGGATGCCGCGGGGCACGGCCGGGCGGCAATGTTGGCCGATTTGATGAAATATCAACGGGGCATCCTGCATAATGCGCCCTTGATATCAACGCCGGCCCCGCCGGCCCCCGCACAGGAATCCGAATGAGTATTACCGAGATGTTCGCCTGGCTCACCAGCGAACAGGGCCTGATGGCCCTCTTGGCGCAGAACTGGGTGCTGGGCACCTGCATCATCGCCGCCATCATCTTCATCGAGACCGGCTTCGTGGTCATGCCGTTCCTGCCCGGTGATTCACTGCTGTTCGCTGCCGGCGCCTTCCTGGGCTTGGCCGGCATCGACCCCATCGTTTCCATCGCCGCCATTACCGCGGCCGCCATCGCGGGCGACGCGCTCAACTACGCCATTGCCTCTTCAAGGTGGGGCCAGAAACTGGCCCACAGTCGATGGGTCAAGCCCGACCACCTGGAACGCGCGCGGTCCTACTTCGCCCGCTACGGCGCCATGACCATCACCGTGGCGCGTTTCGTGCCCATCGTGCGCACCGTGGCCCCGTTCGTGGCCGGCCTCTCGCAGATGCCGCGCCGCACGTTCTTTGCCTACAACATCATCGGCGGCATCGTCTGGGTCGGCTCGATGATCCTGGCCGGCTACTGGCTGGGTTCCATCGCCTGGGTCCGTACCAACCTGCACTGGGTATCCGTCATCATCATCGGGCTGTCCTTGATTCCGGTGGTGTGGCAGTGGCTGCATCTGCGTCGGGCGCGCAAGCTGGCGCAGCAGTCGTAAGGGTCAGGCCGGTCTTTCAGTCATGGGGCTGAGCCGGTCAGTCTGCCTGGACATCCAGATCACGCAGCAGCCGTTCCAGATTGCGCTCGCCAGCCTTGGTCTGCGCGCCGGCTCGCAAGCCGCCACGAATGAGCTTTTCGGCGGCGGCAAGCGCGAACAGATCTGCCCAGGCTTCATGTTCGCGGTGCAAGCCTGATCGCAGATCCGTTGGCGGGATGGCCTTTTTCGCGGCAGCGATGACGCCCGGCGGCAGTGCCGCGATATTGCGGGCCATCCGGCGCACAAAGGCCTCCAGCTCGTCCGCTGGCAGGGCGCGGTTGACCCAGCCATAGCGCTCGGCCGTCTGCGCATCGACCAGGTCGGCGCCCAGAATCACTTCAAGAGCACGCCCGCGCGTCATGCGCTGCGTCAGATATTGCGTGGCGCCGCCGCCGGGAATGATGCCCATCAAGGCCTCGCATTGCGCCAGGCCCGCCCGGCCGATGGCCGCGAACGTCATGTCGGCGGCCGCCACGAATTCCGCGCCACCGCCACGCGCCAGGCCTTCGAGCTTGACGATCGTGACTTGCGGCTGCGCGCGGATCATTTCGCCCAACGCCTGAAACGGGTTCAAGCCATCCGGCGCGTCTTTGGCGATTTCGTCGAAGGCATGGGGCTCGTCGATCAGCGTCATGTCCACGTGCGCGATGAAGAACTCGGGATCGGCGCTTTGAAACACGATCACGCGCGTCTGGGGATCGTCGCGCGTTGCCGTGAGAAAGCGGCGCAGGTCGTGCATCAGCGCGACATCCAGCACGTTGACGGGGGGATTGTCGAGGGTGACAGTCGCTACGCCTTGTTCATGCTCGATGTGAAGCCTGGAATACGTCGAATGGGTCATGAGACACCTTGATAGGGATTGCGCGGCCAGGGTTTCCCGGCCTGTGCGATCATGGTATCTATTGCATACCTAGTGTCAATTACGCACTAAGAGCATCCCAAGTATGCCGGAACATACCTATGCACGCTGATCTCGACCCCGTCTATCGCGCCGATTGCCCCAGCCGCGCCATCCTCGACCAAATCGCCGACAAATGGTCGATGCTGGTCTTGATGGTGCTGCGCGAACCGCGTCGCTTCAACGCCATCAAGCGGCGTCTGGACGGCATTACCCAACGCGTGCTGACGCAAACCCTGCGCAAGCTCGAACGCAACGGCATGGTGACGCGTACCGTGATCGATGGAAAAACGCTTGGGGTCGAGTACGCCTTGACGCCTTTGGGCAAGTCGCTCGAAGCGCCGTTCGCTGCCCTGTACGGCTGGACGGTTGACAATATGGACGCCATCCAGGCCTGCCAGGCGCGTTACGATCAGCAGTGACGCTGCCGCGTGCCGCTGCGGCGTCAAAGATTGTGGCTTTGCAGCCAGCCGCGGATCGCGTCGATGTGCTCTGCCTTGCATTCCTGCGGCAGCCAGTGTCCGGCGGGCAGTGAGGTCACCGTCAGGTCTGCGCAGGCTGCGCGCATGGGGTCGCCCTGGCGATTGCCCGTAATGCTGCAGATCGGGTCGAATTCGCCGTTGATGAACAGCACCGGCAGCAAGAGCCGGCCGTCTTCGGGCGCTCCGAGCGCATAAGCGATGTTGGCCGCGTCGTTCAGATACCAGGCGCAGGCGGCCCGAAAGCCGCGACGCCTGAATTGCTGCACCAGCACGTCGAAGTCCGCCGGCGGCCAGATCGCGGGATCCGCCTGGGTCGGCGGCGCACGATGGGCGGCGCCGAAGCGGCCGCCATTGCGCGTCACGAGCGCGTTCGGCGACACCTTGCCGACGCCTTCCGGGTTCCCCGATCGAAAAATCGATGCCAGCGAGGCGCCATGATCCGCATCCAGGTCGGCGACGGCCACAGGGAAGTGGGTCGTGTAATAGCGGAAGTAATCCCATTGGCCGTCGGGGTACGAGGCGGCCGGATAAATCGTCCGGTCGATCAGCGGAACCAGCGTGGGCAGGGCAAATCCATCGGGTTGGTACGCCAGCGAGGTCAGCACCACGCCGCGACTACGCTCGGGCTGGTGCGCAGACAGCGCCGCGGCCACGGCGCTGCCCCAGTCGTGCCCGACCCATATCGCAGGCCTGCCGCCCAGGTGGTCGTGCAGCTCGACCAGGTCTGCCACCACGGCCTCGATGGTGTAGTCGTCGCTGGCCTCAGGCGCGAATGAATCGCCATAGCCGCGCAGATCCGGCGCGACGCAGTGCCAGCCTTCGGCGGCAAAGGCCGTCAACTGGGCGCGCCACATCAAGCCGGTGCACGGCCAGCCGTGCAGGAACACCATCAGCGGCCCGTCGGTCGGCCCACTTTCCAGGTAATGCGTTTGCTGACGCGGCGTGCTGAACCTGCGCGATACCAGCGTGGGGCGATGGGCGTGCGTCATGGGCGAATTCTCCGGTTGAACTCAGCGGTTTGCGAAAGGGGGCAGGGCGGCTTTCGGTCGATCATCAGCGCGACCCCCGCCAGGGCGATGCTGCCTGACACCACCTTCACGAGCGTCAAGGGTTCATGCAGCAGCAGGGCAGACAGCAGCAGGGCGATCACCGGTGCGGCATAGTTGAACGTATTGGCCAGTGTCGTCGACACTTGGGCGTTGAGCGTCAGGAACACGGCGTAGCCGATCAGCGTGCTTGCCACGACCAGAAAAGCCAGCGCGGCCCAGGCCGGCGGCGGCATCGCTGCCAGATGCGTCGTGGCGGCGATGCCGGACACGGCGACGATCAGGCCCAGCACGGCGGCCGCCGCGGTCAATTGGGCCGCCAGGTTGATCAACGGATCGCGGGGCAGCGAGATCCGCGGCGCAAGCAGCGAGCCGGCCGCCCAGGATGCCGTTCCCATCAGCGCAAGCATGGCGCCCACCGGCCGGAAAGCGCCGCTGGCCGCGGATGTCCCGCCCATCAGCGCAAGCCCGGCAAAGCCGACGCCGACGCCGGCAAGCTGGCGGCCCGTCAGCGGCTGACGCAGCAGCGCCCATGAGAACAGCGCCAGAAAGAGCGGCGCAGACGAGCCAAATACCGCGGCCACGCCGGCCGGCAAGAAATGCGTGCCCCAGATCGTGAGCGCCTGGCTGGCCACCAGCATCGTGACGCCGATGAGCGCGGCGCCAGCCAGCTCGGACACCGATGCGGGCGAGCGCCGCCAGCGTGCCAGCGCAAAGGGCAAGACCACCAGCGCCGCTAGCGAGAAACGCAGCGTTGCCACCATGAGCGGATGCAGGGCGTTGCCCGCGACCTTGAATGCCAGGAAATTGGCGCCGTTGTAGAACCATTGATAGCCGACGGCAAGCGTGACCCAGGCGCGATTGCGGCTCCAGCTGGTATGCATCGTGGATGTTGCGGTCACTGGGGGCCTCCTGCGGCGCGATGGGTCGGTGATGTCTGACATGCTAGAGGGCGGCGCGTTATCTGAATAATGCTTGGGTTCTATGAAAGTTATCCGAATTCTGCATAACGACGTTATGCTTGATCTGCCTGTGTGGCAGGCCCCACCCCAATTTGCGGAGGCGCCCGTGGAATCCCGTCTTATCGAGTTCTTCCTGCGCGTTGCCGAACTCGGCAGCATCAACAAGGCTGCGGCGGATCTGCGGCTTTCCCAGCCGGCGCTGTCGCGTCACATCGCCTTGCTCGAGCACCAACTTCGCGCCAAGCTCTTTACGCGGACTCGGGGCGGCGTGCAGTTGACCGAGGCCGGTACGCTATTGGTCGAGCGCGCCAGGCCGATTCTGCG
The DNA here is from genome assembly GCF_902859705.1 of Achromobacter deleyi. GTDB lineage: Bacteria > Pseudomonadota > Gammaproteobacteria > Burkholderiales > Burkholderiaceae_B > Achromobacter > Achromobacter deleyi. The sequence continues at coordinate 18,264 of NZ_CADIJO010000042.1, forward strand.
ACAGTGGACGTCGCTGATCGACCAGGTGGGCGACCGGGCGGCTGGCCAGCTGTCCATCGGCATTGCGCCGTCGTGGCGCCACTTGTTCACGTCGCACTTCGTGGCGCGGCTGGTTGCGCAATATCCGGGCGTGCGCCTGCGTGTTCACGAGGGCGTGAGCCACGAGCTGCGAGAAGCGATGCATTCCGGCATGCTCGACCTGGCCATCGTGCCGTTCGAGGGCTCGCCGCCTCAGGGCTATGTCCACACCCCGCTGGTTCGAGAACCGCTCATTCTTGTGGGGGCAAAGGAAGAAGGCTTGCGGCCTGACAAGCCGGTGCCGTTGTCGCGTCTGCAGCATCGCAAATTGGCCTTGGCGGGAAAGCAGAACGTCATCCGGTCGACCATCGAGCGCTCGATGGCCCGTCGCAACCTTGAATTCAACATCCTGTTCGAACTCGATGCGATGCATCTTTCCATGGATCTGGCGCGCCAGGGCATCGCGGACACCGTGACGCCATGCTGTGCGGTCAGCGGCAACGCGTATTGGGAAGACGCCATTTCATGGAGCCCGATCCGCGGCGCCTACATGACGTGGGCGCTCTGTGAAAACGTGGCGCGGTCCCATTCGCAAGCGGTACGCGAAGGGCAACGGCTGGTGCTCGAACGGGTTGATGAAATCATCGACAGCAAAGTCTGGCGCGGCGCGCAGCGCCTGCAATAGGGGGAACTTGCACAAAAAAAACCGGCGGCCCCGCAAAGGACCGCCGGCTTTGTCGCGTCCGGGCCTGGCGGCCCGGGGCGGGGCAGGGCTTAGCCGATGTCGGCCAGCACCTGGTTCAGCGTGGCGCTGGGGCGCATGGCGCGGCTGGCCTTGTCTTCGTTCGGCTGGTAGTAGCCGCCGATGTCGACCGGCTGGCCTTGGGCCGCCTTCAGTTCTTCCAGGATCTTGGCTTCGTTCTTGACGAAAGCGGCCGCGGCCGGGGCGAACAGCTTGGCCAGGGCGGCGTCTTCGTTCTGGTCGGCCAGGGCTTGGGCCCAGTACGTGGCCAGGTAGAAGTGGCTGCCGCGGTTGTCCAGGCCGCCGACCTTGCGGTCGGGCGACTTGTTTTCGTCCAGGAACTTGGCAGTGGCCAGGTCCAGCGTGCTGCCCAGCACTTGGGCGCGGGCGTTGTTGTACGCGCGGCCCAGGTGATCCAGCGAGGCGGCCAGCGCCATGAATTCGCCCAGCGAATCCCAGCGCAGGAAGCCTTCTTCCAGGAACTGCTGCACGTGCTTGGGCGCCGAACCGCCGGCACCGGTTTCGAACAGGCCGCCACCGGCGACCAGCGGCACGATCGACAGCATCTTGGCGCTGGTGCCCAGTTCCATGATGGGGAACAGGTCGGTCAGGTAGTCGCGCAGCACGTTGCCGGTGACCGAGATGGTGTCCAGGCCTTCGCGGATGCGCTTGACCGAGAACTTGGTGGCTTCGACCGGGTCGAGAATGCGCAGGTCCAGGCCGTTGGTGTCGTGGTCGTTCAGGTACTGCTTGACCTTGGCGATGACCTGGGCGTCGTGGGCGCGGTTTTCGTCCAGCCAGAACACGGCCGGCGTCTTGCTGACGCGGGCGCGGGTGACGGCCAGCTTGACCCAATCCTGGATCGCGGCGTCCTTGGTCTGGCACATGCGCCAGAGGTCGCCGGCTTCCACGGCTTGTTCCAGCAGGACCTTGCCCGACGCGTCGGTGACGCGCACGGTGCCGGCGGCCGGCACGATGAAGGTCTTGTTGTGCGAACCGTATTCTTCAGCGGCCTGGGCCATCAGGCCGACGTTGGGCACGCTGCCCATCGTGACCGGATTGAAGGCACCGTTCTTCTTGCAGTCTTCGATGACGGCCTGGTAGACACCGGCGTAGCTGCGGTCGGGAATGACGGCCTTGGTGTCTTGCAGCTTGCCTTCGGCGTTCCACATCTTGCCCGAGTCGCGGATCATGGCGGGCATGGACGCGTCGACGATGACGTCGCTGGGCACGTGCAGGTTGGTGATGCCCTTGTCGGAATTCACCATGGCCAGCTGCGGCAGCGTCTTGTAGGCGGCGTCGATGTCGGCGGTGATCGCGGCTTGCTGGTCAGCGGGCAGCGACTGGATCTTGGCGTACAGGTCGCCAATGCCGTTGTTGGGATCGAAGCCGACCGACTTCAGGACGGCGGCGTGCTTGGCCAGCACGTCTTTGTAGAACACGGACACCACGTGGCCGAAGATGACGGGGTCCGAGACCTTCATCATGGTGGCCTTCAGGTGCACCGAGAACAGCACGCCCTGGGCGCGCGCGTCGTCGATCTGGGCCTGCAGGAAAGCCTTGAGCTTGGCGGTCGACAGCACGGCGGCGTCGATGATCTCGCCGGCCTTGACCGGGGTCTTTTCCTTGAGCACGGTCTGGGTGCCGTCGGCAGCGACCAGGGTGATCTTGACGTCGCCGGCGTCGGCAATCAGGGCCGACTTTTCGGTGCCGTAGAAATCGCCGCCGTCCATGTGGGCCACGTGCGACTTCGAATCCGCCGTCCAGGCGCCCATCTTGTGCGGGTGCTTGCGGGCGTAGTTCTTGACCGACAGCGGCGCGCGGCGGTCGGAGTTGCCTTCGCGCAGCACGGGGTTCACGGCGCTGCCCTTGACCTTGTCGTAGCGGGACTTGACGTCACGCTCGGTGTCGTTGGCCGGGGCGTCCGGGTAGTCGGGCAGCTTGTAGCCTTGTTCCTGCAGTTCCTTGATGGCCGCCTTCAGTTGGGGCATCGAGGCGCTGATGTTCGGCAGCTTGATGATGTTGGCTTCCGGCGTGACGGCCAGGGCGCCCAGCTCGGCCAGGGCGTCGCCCAGCTTCTGGCTGTCGTCCAGGTAGTCCGGGAACAGGGCGATGATGCGGCCTGCCAAAGAGATGTCGCGGGTCTCGACCGTGATACCAGCGGACTTCGCGAAGGTCTGGACGATGGGCAGCAGCGAACGGGTTGCAAGCGCCGGAGCTTCGTCGGTGAGGGTATAGATAATCTTCGGAGTAAGAGACATGATCCTTGAATCTGTTCGGCTGTGGCGCTAGGCGCAAACCCGAACATGCTATGCGGCGTCAGCCGGTAGATGTTGTCGAGAGTGGGTTCGTATGGGCTGATGAAAGCCGCGCTGTCGCCAGCCCGGCCTTGATCAGCCCAACATGGCGCCGTCCGTCCTTTTTTGTGAGCCCAAAGCGGGGCCACCCGGTAGGTACGACTGCCACGAACCGAACATTGTAATACCGCGCCCCGCCTGCCGTGCACAGAAATAGGCGCCAAACGCCCGAAGGGCGGTCGAACGGGCGGGGTTTTTCGTCGAAAGGCCACATTTTGCGCCCAGGAATGGCGCCAAATCGCATCAATCTGCTGGCTTCGGCGTGCAAGTATTGGCTAATATTCGGCATCTGCCGGCGCCCAGGTGCGCGGCAGGCACGTGCGGGGCGCCGGATGACGATGGGCGTTGTACAGCCCCGGCGCGAGGGAGAGGCAATGCGGTTTGGCAACCTGATGTTCGATCCGATGTTCCGCTACGCCAGCCGTAACGATGGCAAGACGATTCACTTCACCCCGGTCGAAAGCGCGGCGCTGTCCCTCCTGACCGCCCACGCGGGCCAGATCCTGCCGCGTCATCGCCTGTTGGACGCCACCCAGCGCGGCGAAGTCGATGCGCTGGAACGCAGCGTCGACCTGCTGGTGAACCGCCTGCGCACCAAACTGGGCGACTCGGCCCGCACCCCGCGTTTCATTGCGACCAGCTACGGCGAAGGCTACAGCTGGATCGCCGCGTCCGCGCCCGAACCCGGTGAAGACGTCTACGTGGCCATCGGGCCGGCCGCCGGCCCCGAGGCCCTGCGCACCGAGCCGCGCGTACGGGCCTTTCTGGACGACCTGGCCGACGCCTTGCGCGCGCGCCTGCCCACCGAACGTGGCGTGCGATTGCTGGCGCCCAAGGCGGGCGAGGGCGCCGATGCGCCGTATCGCGTCGAGGTGGGGCTGCGCCAGGATGCGGCCGGCGTGCATTGCGCCGTGGTGCTGCGCGCGGCCGCCAGCGGCGCCGCGCTGCGGGCCGAACGCTGGACCATCGCGCCCGACGACCTGGCCGGTGCCGCCCGCACGGCCGCCACGGCCTTTGCCGCGGCCATCAAAAGCGAAATCTGGCGCCACCTGGCCACCGCCGGCGGCCTGGCTGGCCCCACCGACGAACCCATCGAACTGCGGCTGCATCGCGCCGCGGTCTTGCTGTCGCGCACGCCGCAGACCTGGCTGGAGTCCGAGGCCGAACTGCAAAAGTTGCGCGCCGAAGATCCGGACGATCCCCAGACCGCGCTGATGTGGGCCTCGCACCTGTATGCCCGCCTGGTGCTGGACCTGGCCAGCGACCCCGCCCAGCTCGAACCGCAGATCGAGGCGCTGGTGTTCCAGGCATTGCCGCACGCCCGCGGCAACCCCATGCTGGCGCTGGCCGCGGCCAAGCTGCTGTGCTTTGTCAGCCGCGACCACCTGGAACTGGCCGAGGCCCTGGCCGAAGACGCCTTCGCCCAAAGCACGGCCTTCGCGTCGGCCTTTGCCGTGCTGGGCCAGTTGCGCCTGAACCGTGGCCGCCTGCCGGAAGCCATCGATTACTTCGACCAGGGCATCGAGCTGGCCGAACCCGGTTCGGAATTCCAGGTGTTCCTGATGGTGCTCAAGTGCACCACGCTGCTGGCGCTGGACGACCGCCAGGCCTGCCTGGCGGCCTGCGAAACGCTGTATCGCACCAAGCCGCTGACGCGCATGCAGATGGGCCTGTTCCTGACGTCGCCCGACGAGGTGTTGCCCGACGACCTGCGCCAGATCCTGCTGTCGCTGGACGCGGGCCTCTTGCGCCGGTTGCTGCTGCACTTCGATTACCTGTTCGTGCGGCGCGTGCCGGATGCGGCCGGGCGAAAGAACATGTTCCGGGGCGTGCTGACGCAGCTGGCGCAGCACCGGCCGCTGGATGACCTGCCGGCGCCGGTGCGGGTGTATGCCGAGGGCGGTGCGGGCGAAGGCCTGTAGCGCAAAGGGCTGGCCGGCCGCGATTTGACAAAGCGCCGAGGTTGGAGGAAGCTTCACCCCCATGACTTCCCGCGCCGTCCGCATTTCGCTGATTATTACCATCATTCCGAGAATGGTGGGTTAGCGCACGACCGTAGTCAGTCAAACGAACCCGCCCCACGAGGCGGGTTTTTTGTTGCCGCCTCTGCCGGGTTTCCCCGTTTCCCCTGCCGCAGAGATCCGCCATGCAACAACCGCAAGCCGCCACCGCCACAGACACCGACACTTTCGCCCAGGGCCATGCCGCGCCCATGGAATACCTGCGCCAGATCCTGACTGCGCGGGTCTACGACATTGCCCGCGAGACCGAACTGGACCCCGCGCTGGGCCTGTCGCGGCGCCTGGGCAACCGCGTGTCGTTCAAACGCGAAGACAACCAGCCGGTGTTTTCCTTCAAGGTGCGCGGCGCCTACAACAAGATGCGCAACACGCCGCAAGCGGCGCTGGACCGCGGCGTCATTACCGCATCGGCCGGCAACCACGCCCAGGGCGTGGCGATTTCCGCCGCCAAGCTGGGCGTGCGCGCCACCATCGTGGTGCCGCAGACCGCGCCCCAGGTGAAGGTGGACGCGGTGCGCGCCCACGGCGGCCCGACGGTGCAGGTGGTGCTGGCGGGCGATTCGTACAGCGACGCCTATGCGCATGCGCAGACGCTGGCCGCCGAGCAGAACCTGACGTTCATTCCGGCGTTTGATGACCCCTACGTCATCGCCGGCCAGGGCACGGTCGGCATGGAAATCCTGCGTCAGCACCCGGGGCGGTTGGACGCGGTGTTCGTGCCCATCGGCGGCGGCAGCCTGGCGGCGGGCGTGTCGGTGTACCTGAAGGCGGTGGCGCCGCAGGTCAAGGTGATCGGCGTGCAGATCGCCGATTCCTGCGCGATGGCGCAGTCCATCGAGGCAGGCGAACGCGTCAACCTGGCCGAGGTGGGGCTGTTCTCGGACGGCACGGCGGTCAAGCTGGTGGGCGAAGAAACCTTCCGCCTGTGCCGCGAATTCCTGGACGAAGTGCTGCTGGTGGACACCGACGCCGTCTGCGCGGCGATCAAGGACGTGTTCCTGGACACCCGCAGCGTGCTGGAGCCGGCGGGCGCCCTGGCGGTGGCCGGGTTGAAGCAGTACGTGGAACGCGAAGGCGCGCAGGACCAGGGGCTGGTAGCCATCACGTCGGGCGCCAACATGAACTTCGACCGCCTGCGGTTCGTGGCGGACCGCGCGGAAGTAGGCGAAGCGCGCGAGGCGGTCTTTGCGGTGACGGTGCCCGAAGAACGCGGCAGCTTTCGCCGGTTCTGTGGCGTGATCGGCCAGCGCAGCGTCACCGAGTTCAACTACCGCATTGCCGATGCGCGCACCGCCCGCATCTTCGTCAGCGTGCAGATCGGGCGCCGCGGCGAAGCGGCCGAGATCATGCAGGCGCTGACCGAACAGGGTTTCGCAGTCAGCGACCTGAGCCACAACGAGGTATCCAAGCAGCACATCCGCTACATGGTGGGCGGACGCTCGCCGCTGGCCGGCGGCGAACGCCTGTTCCGCTTCGAGTTCCCCGAACGTCCCGGCGCGCTGATGACGTTCTTGTCGGCCATGGCGCCCAACTGGAACATCAGCCTGTTCCACTATCGTGCTCAGGGGGCCGATTTCAGCTCGGTGCTGGTGGGGATCCAGGCGCCGCTGGCTGACGATGCGGCGCTGGACAAGTTCCTGGCACAGCTGGGCTACGCGCACTGGGAAGAAACGGACAACGAGGCGTACCGTCAGTTCCTGGTCTGAACGCCCAAGCACCGGCATCCGGCCGGGGCGGGATGCCGGCCGCGCAAAGGGGGTATCAGGCGGGGCGTGGTCAGGTCGGCGTGCAGCGGGGCTTGCGCGGCAGGTCGACGCCAGGCTTGAGGTGCAGCATGGCCTTGCCCGGCGGGCCTGGCGTGAATTCCAGAGAACGTGCGCGCCAGGCGGGCAGATCGTCGTAGCGGATGTCGATCTTGCTGCTGATGCCCGTGGCGCCGGGGTCGAACTGCATGGCCGGCAGTTGCTGGCAGGTGTCCTTGGCATCCCAGCGGGCCAGCTCGCGCCCATCGGCCAGCCGCGCCACGCGAAAGCCCGCGGGGGTCGGCACGAATTCGGTGATGGCGGGCACTAACTGCATGTAGCCGTAGGCGTCCTTGACCTGTTTGGCGGGCTGGGTCTCGATGGCCTTGGACCCCGCCGGCACCGCCAGGTAGGCCACGTCGCCGTCCACGTCGAGCAGCCGGCCGGCGCCCAGGTTGATGGCCTGCAAGGGCGCATGGCGGATCAGCACGGTTTCGTTCCAGGCGGTTTCCACGCGGGTCCAGCCGGGCAGGCGCGCATCCAGAAAACGCGTGACCTGGACGCTGTTGCGCTTGGGGTCTTTCGAGACATCGATACGCTGCGCGCGCAGGGCGCCGTTCACCACCTGCAAGTAGGCCAGCACGGTGCTCGCGCTGCCGCTGGTGAAGAACGCCAGCACGCCGCCGTCCAGCGCCTGCGCGCCGTTGGGGCAATAGAAGGGGCGTTGCGGCGGCCCCTTGCCGTCGGCAAACAGCAGGTCGGCCACGTCTTTGCCGCACAGGGCCTGGCCCTGGAAGGTGATGGTGGTGCTGCGCGTCTGCTGGCGCTGGCCGGTGTTCCAATCCTGCCGGCTGCCGCTGTTGACCTCGGCCACCAGGCCGTCGCGGTTGTAGATCGTGTCGGCAGTGGCGGACGTGCCCAGCAGGGCGGCTGGCAAAGACGCCAGCAAAGAAAGGTGCAGTGTCAGCGCGCGGCGGGCTTTCATCGTTCGGCTCTCGGCAAGCAGGTCGGCGGTCGACGGAGCCTTGACTATATAACGTCAGGTCAACCCGTCGTCAGGCCAACCCGTCCACATGCACCTGCGGCTGGCCTTGCGGGCAGCGTTCCACCCGCGCCCGCACGCCGTAGGCGCGGCGCAGCGTGTCGGCGGTCACGACGTCTTGCGGCGGCCCTTCGGCCAGCAGCGCGCCGCCATGCAGCAGCAAGGCCCGGTCGGCGTGGCGCAGCGCGATGTTCAGATCGTGCAGCACCACCAGCGTGATGAGGCGATGGCGCGCCGTCTGGCGGCGCAGCACGTCCATCACGTGGAACTGGTAGTTCAGGTCCAGCGCCGACAGCGGTTCGTCCAGCAGCAGCAGCCGCGGCCGGCGCACCAGCGCCTGCGCCAGGGACGCCAGCTGCTTCTGGCCGCCCGACAGTTCATCCAGGTAGCGGCTGGCCAGCGGGCCGATGCCCAGTTCGGTCAGCACGCGCATGGCTTCGCCCATCAGCGCATCGCCGCTCTGGCCGTGGCGGCCCGAGCGGGCGGCCACCAGGACGGATTCCAGCACCGTCATGTGCACGCCCTTGGGCAGGGCCTGGGGCATGTACATGGCTTGCGCGGCCCGCTGTGCTGGCGGCAGGCGCCCGAAATCCGTACCGTCCAGCCGCAGCGTGCCGCCCTGCATCGGGTTCAGTCCCGCCAGGGTCTTGAGCAGCGTCGACTTGCCACTGCCGTTGGGCCCCAGCAGTGCCGTCAGCGAGGCCTCGGGCAAGGCCTTGGCGTGCAGGTTGCGCAGCACCGGCCGGCTGCCGTAGCCGGCCGTCAGGCCGCGGATTTCCAGCGTCGCGTTGGCCGCCGCCGTGCCGCCTGGCAAGGGGATGTCCCGCAGATTCATGGCGTCAGGGTTGCAGCGTCAGCGTGCCGCGCATGTGCTGGGCGTGCGCCGGGAACGAGCAGTAGAAGGTGTACGACTGCCCGGCGGCCAGGCGGCTGACGGGGAAGGTCACGGTGGCGGTTTCGCCGCCGCCCAGCATCGGCGTCTTGGCCAGGATGCGGGCGTCGCCGGGGGCCAGGAACTCGTGTGCGGCGCCGGCCTTCAGGCCGTCGATCATCACCGCGTCGATCTCCTCGGTCTTGGTCAGTACCCAGTTGTGGCCGGCTTTTTCCTTGCTGTTCTTGCCGGTGTGGATCAGGCGCACCGTGAAATCCTTGCAGGTCGAGGGCACCACGATGTGGTTGGGTTCGAACTTCTTGCCGGGCTGGCCTTGCACGTCGATGGTGCAAGCGGCAGCGGGCGTCGTCGTCGCGGGCGTCGCGGCGGCGGGCTCGGCGGCATGGACGGCGCCGGCGGCGAACAGGGCGGCCAGGGAAAGCGTGTAGCGGTGTTGCATGGGAAAGCGTCTCCGGGGTTCAGAAAAATGCGTCAGCTGCGCTTCAAGGCGCGAATGACGATGGTGAGAAAAAAGGGAATGCCGACCAGCGACGTCACGATGCCCACCGGAATCAGCGCGCCGGGCAGCACGGTCTTGGACGCGACCGAGGCCAGCGACAGGATCAGCGCGCCGGCCAGCGCGCTGCCCGGCAGGTAATAGCGGTGGTCTTCGCCCAGCAGCAGGCGGGCGATGTGCGGCGCCACCAGGCCCACGAAGCCGATGGTGCCCACGAACGACACGGCCAGCGCCGCCAGCGCGCTGACGCGCAGCAGGCTCACCAGGCGCAGGCGCTTGACGTCGATGCCGAAGCTGGCCGCGCGTTCTTCGCCCAGCCGCACGGCGGTCAGCTTCCAGGCGTCGCGCATCGAAAACGGCAAGGCCAGCGCCAGCGCCGCGGCCATCACGCCCACGGTCGTCCAGGTGGCGCGGGCCAGGCTGCCCATGGTCCAGAACACGATGCCTTGCAGGGCCTCTTCACTGGCCACGAACTGCAGCAGCATCACCAGCGCCTGAAACGAATACACCAGCGCAATGCCGAACAGCACGACCCCCAGCGTCGAACCGCCGCGCCAGCGCGCCACCCGTTCCAGGATCAGCACCGACACCAGCGTGCTGGCAAAGGCGGACAGCGACACCACCATGCCCGGCGGCAGCGCCGGCACGTGCCAGTCCAGCGTGATCGCCAGCGACGCGCCAAAGGCCGCCGCCGCCGACACGCCCAGCGTGTAGGGGCTGGCCAACGGGTTGTCCAGCATCGTCTGCATCTCGGCGCCGCCCAGGCCCAGCGCCACGCCCACCAGCAGGGCCATCAGCGCATAGGGCAGGCGAAACTGCCAGACGATGACGCGCGCGCCGGCATCGGCCGCGTCGGGGTGCAGCAGCGTGCGCAGCAGGTCGGCCGGCGCGAGGCCCGCCGGCCCGGTGGCAATGTCGGCCAACAGGCTGACGGCAATGGCCAGCGTCAACAGCAGGGCCAGCGCCAGCCGCCGCTTCTGCGTGCGGCGGTGCAGGGCAATGGCGTCAAGCGGGGCGGCGGCGGTGGCTGCCCTGGCAAGTGCGGAAAGCGACATGATCAGCGTGCCCGGCCGTGCCTAGCGGCCCGCCGGCGCGGTCCAGTAGGTGCCCGCGCCGTCCACGTCCAGGAAGTCGCGGTACAGCGTGTCCAGCGTGGCGTGCGGGTCCAGCGCGGCGGCGCGTTCCGGATACAGCCACTTGGCCATCGCTTCCACCGCCGCCACGTTGTAGGGCGAGTTGTAGAACGCGTGCCAGATGCCGAAGGCGCGGCCCTTCTTGACCGCCTCCAGGTCGCGGATGCCGTCACGCTCGAGCAACGTCGACAGGCTGGCGGCCGACACGTCGGCCGCGGCACCGGGGCCTGCCAACAGGCCTGCGCGGCCGGGTTCCGACCGGCTGCCCGTGGCGATGTACACCTGGGGCTGGGCCTGCAGCAGGAATTCCATGCTGACATCGCCAATGGCCCCCGGCAGCACCGGCGCGGCCACGTTCACGCCGCCTGCGGCTTCCAGCAGGTCGCCAAAACTGCCGTTGCCCGTGCTGTGGCAGCACGCCGGCCACACGCCCGCCAGCATTTCCACGAACACGCGCGGCCGTTCGGCCTGCGGCACCGGCTGCACGATCTGGCGCACCCGCGCCATGTGCGATTCATAGAACGCGATATAGCGCTCGGCGGCGTCCTGGCGGTCCAGCGCCTGGCCCAGAATGCGCAGGCTGGGCACCGTGTTCTGCACGGGATGCTGCCGGAAATCGATGAACACGATGGGAATGCCGGCTTCCTGCAACGACGCAATCATCGGATTGTTGCGGCCCGGGCCATGGCCGCTCAGGCTGAACACCGCCACGTCCGGCTTGAGCGACACGATCTTCTCGGGGCTCACGCTGGCTTCCGACGTCTTGCCGATCAGCGGCACGTCGGCCGCCTTCGGAAAGCGCTTCACCAGTTGCTGCCAGGAATACGGGTCCTGCTGCTTCAGTTCGCCTTGCCAGCCCACCACCCGGGCCACCGGGTCGGCGCGGTCCAGCAACGCCATCGCGAACACAAAGCGGCCTTCGCCCAGCAGCACCCGCTGCGGGTGGTCGGGCACCGTCACCACACGCCCGGCCAGGTCGGTCACCTGGCGGGCCTGGGCGGTGGGCGCGGCGGCAAAAAGGGTAGCGGCAACGGCCAGCGCCGCGGGGAACATAGCTTTCAAACGCATGGAGGGATCCTGTGGCCACGACGTGCACCGCGGGGATGCGGGTAACGCGAACCATTCCTATCGCCGTGCAGTCTCCGCCATCCCGTCTCAAGAAAGCGTTAAGACGCGCAGCCGCTGTGGCGCCGGGGCCGCAACCATCAGGCCAGCGGATGGGCGGGCAGGGGTGGCGCTTACAATATGAGACTGATTTCCATTTCCGGCACTGCCCGACATGCGCGTTCTTGTCATCGAAGACGACCCCGACATCCTGGCCAACATCACGCACCACCTCACGCGCCGCGGCTACATCGTCGACTGCGCCGAAGACGGCCTGCGCGGCTACGCCATGGCGGCCACGGGCGGCTTCGACCTGATCGTGCTGGACCTGATGCTGCCCCGGCTGGACGGCTACGACCTGTGCCGCCGCCTGCGCACCGAGGCCGCCTGCGACACCCCCGTCATCATGGTCACCGCGCGCGACACCCTGGACAACCGGCTGACCGGCTTTGATGCCGGGGCCGACGACTACCTGGTCAAACCCTTCGCCCTGGCCGAACTGGCCGCTCGCGCCAAGGCCCTGCTGCACCGGGCCAGCGGTGCGGGCGCTGCGCGCGTGCTGCGCGTGGGCGACCTGACGCTGGATACCGGCACCCTGGCACTGACCCGCGCCGGTCAACCCCTGCGCCTGCCGCCATCGCCCCTGCAACTGCTCATGCTGCTGATGCGCGCCAGCCCGGCCGTGGTGCATCGCGGCCGCCTGGAAGAAGCCCTGTGGCGCGATTCGCCGCCCGACAGCGACAGTCTGCGCACGCATATCCACCAGATCCGCCAGGTGGTCGACAAACCGTTCGACACCCCCTTGCTGGTCACCGTGCACGGCATCGGCTACCAGCTGCGCGCCGCCGCCGATGCGTAGCGCGCGGCGCGGCCTGGCCCGCCACCTGGTGCTGACCTACGTGCTGCTGGCCCTGCTGGTCGGCGGCGCATTGACCTGGGTGTCCATCTGGAGCGTCAACAAGCTCGAAGTCCATCTGCAACGCATCGACATGGGCATGGCCGTGGACCGCGTACGCGGCGACTTCCTGGCCGGCATCGACCCGGGCCGGCCGCATCGCTTCTTCCATGGCGATCCCGGCGGCCCGACGTTTCCCGACTGGCTGCGGCGCCTGGGTCCCGGCTTTCACAAGATCGAGCGCGGCGGCCGCGTGTGGCACGCCATGGTCGACGACAAGGACGGCCAGCGCTACATGCTGCTGCGCGACTACACCGAATACGAACGCAACCAGGCGACGTCCCACTGGACCGTCGTCACCGGTCTCGCCGCCAGCCTGGTCCTGGCCTTCGTCCTGGGCACGCTGGCCACACGCCGCATGCTGCGCCCGCTGGCGCGCCTGGCCGCGCAAGTCACCGCCCGCGGCGCGCAACCGCCCCAGACCCGCCTGGCCGAAGACTATCCCCCCGACGAAATCGGCCGCCTCGCCGCTGCCTTCGACGCCACCTACAACCAGCTCGAACAGGCCTTGCGCCGCGAACAGCTCTTTACCGCCGACGTCGGCCACGAGCTGCGCACGCCGCTGATGGTGATTTCCAGTTCGTGTGAATTGCTGCTGGACGAGCCGGGGCTGGACGACGCGGGCGCGGCGCGGGTGCGGCGGATCGCGGCGGCGGCAACCGACATGGGCGAGCGGCTGGACACGTATCTGATGCTGGCGCGGGGCCGCGATGCCGGCGCGCAGTTCGCGCGGGAAAGCGCGGTCGAAGCGGCGCGCGAGCAAGTCTCGGCCTGGGGCGCGGTCGCGCAGCGGCGGGGGATGACGTTGACGCTGCAAGCGGACGAGGTTGACGACAAGCAGGGCGTCGAGCCCGCCGCGCGCTTTCCCGCGCCGCTGCTGCGCGCGGTGTTGTCGAACCTGATCCGCAACGCCTTGCAATATGCAGGCCCGGGCGCGCTCGTCACGGTCCAGGCCGGCAGGGGCTATTTGCAGGTCGCCGACGACGGCCCGGGTATCCCAGCCGAACGCCAGGAGGCCATCTTCAGTCCCTTTGTACGTGGCTCGCAGCCGGACAACGGCAACCTGGGGTTGGGCTTGTCGTTGGTGCAGCGGATTTGCGAACATCAGGGATGGACGGTGTCATTGCGGTCGCAGGCGGGGCAGGGGAGCGTTTTCCGGGTGGAAATGGGATGACGGCATGTACGATGTGCAACCGCTGGAGAGACTGATCCGGAATCCACGAGAATTCCATGGTCCAGCGTCACGGAGATGTGGGAAAAGCCCACGGGGGAAGTCGAGCAATGCACTGCAGGTTGATGGTGATCGTCATCTGTTGGAGTCTGTGGTCCGGGGTGGCGCAAGCCGATTCGATCTCTCAGGCGCCTCGTTCAATCGGATACACGCCCAGCGCGGCCGAGCGCATGGTGTTCGACTTGCTCGTCGCCGATGACATACTCGGTTTTGCCGAGGGCCGTGAGACCTATGCCGCCAACAAGATGAACGTGGCGGTCACCCGTGCCGCGGCGACAGAGGTGGCGCGTGTCTACGCCCAGGACCGCGTTGCGGCCGGCAAACGGTACGCCAATAGACTCGTGCTGATGCCGGGCCGCGTCGCCTCGGCGGTCCAGGACGAGACCGGAACCGTCTCGATGGTGTTTGCTGACACCGGCTCTCTGCAGGTGCGCGCGCGCATCGCGGACGACTCTGCCGTGCGCCGCCGGGTCTTGGCGCCGGGGGAAAGCGTAACCTTGGCCTGCAAGGCGACGGCTTCAGCGGGTAAAGACCTGCGCTTTGAGGATTGCCATTCCGGCCAGGAGTCGGGCGAGCGCATCTGGGCGGGCCTGCGCCGGCAGCTGGACGGCTTCTATCGCGGCGAGCGCGCCGAGGATGTCGCCATTCCCACGTTGGCGGTCAATGTCGCGCTGTACGGGCAGGCGCTGCCCGCCGATAGCGGCTGCCCGGGCAATGCGCAGCGCTGTGGCGCTGCTTGGCAGTCGATTGGGCCCTTCAGCGGTTCACAGTTGAAAGCGGTCACCAGCCGCTTTCAGAAGTCGGGCCTGGACTTGCATCATTTTGAAGACATGCGTCAATCCAATAACTAGCATGTCAGGCCAGTCGGAAGGTGGCCTACTCCGCAAAATTCTCCGTGTAGCCGAGCAGCAGCACATTGCCGTCGGCCACGATCTCGACGAGCTGGCGCCACGAAGCCTGGTACTGCTCGCCCGCGCAGCCATACAAGTCCGCCAGATCGGCCACCAAGACCTCGGCTGCCGCGGTACCTGGCGGCGCATCGCGCACGAACCCCAGCCACGATGCGCCAAGGCCCAGGAAGCGGTAGCCATGCCGCTCGTGCAGGCGCCGGATCACCGCGTGGTTCTGGAACACATCCCAGTCGCAGGAAAAGTAGCCATTGGGCAGGGCGGCGATCATGAAGGTGTCGTCGGGCACGGTGACGCGCTGGAGGTAGACCACGCTATCGAGCACCCGATCGGGATCGCGGTTGGTGGCTACCAGGACGTCTACGTCATCCTGCGTGGTCATCAGCGTGCCGCACACGTCTTCCCAGGACTGACGCAACGACGCATCCTGCAATTGCGCCGCCACATGAGCCGCGCGGCGCACCTCGAAGGCGTGAACCGATTCCGGGTCGTCGAAGTCGGTGTCGCCGTAGTCCATGTCGATGCGATCATCATTGCCCGCGTGGCCGCTGGTGTAGCAGCACTGGTTGATGTCGTCGAGGGTGCAGAAGTAGCGGTGGCCAGGGTCGGCCCGCCGCAACTCGTCCAGGCATTGCAGCACCTTGCGCAGCGACACGGCGCCGGACAGCCGGCGATGGCTGAGGGTGTCGACAGGCTGGAAGGCGTACTGCTCGCGGTAGTCGACGGGGGTGATCTCCATGGCGGTCTTGCGCTCCGGGTGGTGGGCTTGAGGGCAGTGTACAAGCTGCCGGTGACGTTCAAGAACACGTCGCCTCACCCAATGTCTTGCGTCGCTGCTTGTCAGCACTGCTTGTCAGCGCTGCTTGTGCTGAGATTCAAAGAAAACTCTGAACCGCTCGCAGATTCCAGTCCCGACATCCGAGAGCACGAAGAAGAACAGTTCAATCATTTCCGGGGCTTCAAGCTCGGTGGTTGCGTCGGTGTCTTTATCGTAGAGGCTGCAGATCACCGCTCTGAGAAAATGCTTCTTGGGGCAATCCGGCTCGGCGTGGTAGAGCTCCCACGTCTTGGCCCTTGTCTGACGTAGCTCGGAAACCGCGGGAATCTTTCCAGGAGTGAGCCGCAGCCCCAGCGTCTCGGTCGTCCACCGCAGGAACTTGCTCGAAAATTGTCCTTTCTCACACATTTCCGTGGCGAGCTGCTGGAGAAACGTTGAGAAGATCAGGGCTGACTCGTCAAATGAGAAGGCGTTGAGATCGATGTGTGCTTCAAGTAGATCAAGTTGAATCGCGGCTTCGCTCATTTTTTTCTCGTCAAGGGTTGTCAGTGGGGGGCCGGCACGCAATTCTGATGGGTTGTTTGCTCAGGCTCGAAAGGGCAGCCCTGAAAAGCAGAAATCCGGAATGCGCACCCAAGCTACGCATTCCGGACTCAAAGGAGAATTGGAAGATTCTTAATTTCCAGAGCGTTTCTAGAACGACAACTCCGCCGTAAACGTCACTGTCCGCCCAGCCCCCGGCACCCCATACAGCTGGAACCCATCCAGCGACGCACCTACGCGGCTGTAATAGAACTTGTTGAACAGATTCTCGACGTTCATCCCCACGGTCAGCGCTTTGTCCACGCGATAGCGCGCCGCCACGGAATGCAGCCAGTACGACGGCGCCTTCTCGTCATCCCGGACCCAGATCGGATGCGTGCCCGACGGCCCGGAGACGGTGGCGCTGTTGTTGTTCTTGCCGCCGACATACTTGTTGTCGGTGTAGCGCCGCTTGCCGACGTACTGCGCACCGTAGCTGAGCGACAGGCGGTCGGTGGCGGCGTAGGTGGTCCACAGGTTGAAGGTCAGGTCGGGCACGTTCTTGGCTTCTTCGCCGCTGTTGGCGCCCTTGGTGATGCGGCTTTTCATGGCGCTGACGCCTGCGAATGCCGACCAGCGCGGAGTGATGTTGCCGGACAGGCCCAGTTCGATGCCGTCAACGCGCTTGGCGGGCAGGGCGCGCACGACGTCGGTGGCGTCGTCGCCGTATTCCCACGAGTCGGACAGTTCGGTTCGGAACAGGGCGCTGGTCAGCGACAGGTCGCCGCCGGCGGCGTCCCATTTGGCGCCCAGTTCCCAGGTCTTGGAGACGGCAGGTTTGTAGGTGTCGCCACCGGTCGCGCCGTAGATGTTGTTGTTGGTCGAGGCGCCCAGTGCCGACGGTTGGGCGGCCTGGCTGTAGGCGGCGTAAAGGCTGGCTTGTTCGACGGGCTTGTAGGTCAGGCCGACGCGGCCGCTCCAGGCGCCGTCTTCGATGCGGTTGGTGGTGTGGTTGCCGGCCGATCCGGATACCTGGGTGACGCGGTAGCGGTCATAGCGCAGTGCGCCTTGCACGAGCCAGTGTGGCGTCAGGGTGAGGTTGTCGGCGACGTACAGGCCGGTATTGAAGACGCGGGCTTCGTTGCCGCTGTTGCCCTTTACGGTGTCGACTCCGCCCATGTCGACGCCACCGGTGTTGCGCAGGTCGATGGTGGGGTTGGTGGACGGGGCCTTGATGGTGCGTTCGTGGTCGCCGTAGGTTTCCTGGTAGAACTCGATGCCGGTGACAAGCTGGTGCTTGATGCCGCCGGTCTTGAAGTCCAGGTTCAGGTTGCTCTGGTTGGCCAGGATGGTATAGCGCTTGGACGTACCGAAGTCGTTGCCCCGCAGTTGGGCGTAGGGGCTGGGATTGTCCAGCGCGGTGTAGCCGCTATAGGACGCAATGCCGTCGGCGCTGTTGACCAGCGGGCCGGCCCCGACGTAGCCGTAGGACGTGCGCGAGGTGCTGTTGAAACGCGCGGGCGACAGGACGCCGATGCGGTCGGTCTGCTGCCAGCGGCTGATGTTGGACAGGCGTACGCCCTTGTTGAAGTCGTGCTCGACTTTCAGGGTGGCCTGGTCGGTGCGGGTCTGCTCGGTGTAGAGCGAAGGATCGCCGTACCAGGCGTTGCGCGCCACGTTGGGCATGCGCTGGCCGCCGGTGCCGCGCTGGATGGGCACGCCGCCGTCGGGGATGTTGTTGTCTTCCTGGTGCAGGTAGTTGAAGGTGACGCGGGTGGGCGTGCCCAGGCCCATGGCCAGCGATGCGGCGATGCCGGAACGGTCGAACTCCGTCACGTCGCGCTCGGCCACGCCGTTGTGGTGGCGCATCAGGTTGATGCGCAGGGCCGAGCTGTCGGTCAGTTCCTGGTTCAGGTCGGCGGTGATGCGCCGGTAGTGGTCGGTGCCCAGGCCTCCCGAGGCCTTGTAGAACGAGCCCAGGCGGGCTTCCTTGCTGGCCAGGTTGACGCTGCCGCCCACGGCGGACACGCCGGATTCAATGGACCCGGTGCCTTTGAAGACTTCGGCCTGCTCCAGGTTGAAGATGTCGGTGCGGCTGGACAGGCCGGCGTCGCGGATGCCGTCGACGGTGATGCTTTGCTCCGCCGAGAACCCGCGGATGGTGAACATGTCGCCCCAGCCCAGGTTGCCTTCGCCGGAACTGAAGGTGATGCCGGGCACGTTGCGCAACACGTCCTGCAGGCTCTGGGCCTGCTGCTCTTCCAGCACGGCGCGCGGCACCACGGTGATGCTTTGGGGGGTGTCCAGCAGCGGTTCGGTGAATTTGCCGGACTGCACGCGGTCGGCCTTGTAGGGCGGGGCATCGCCCTGCACCGTGACGGGGGCCAATTGCACGGCGGTGTCGGCCGGCTGGGCCTGGGCGCTGGCGGCGGCGCCTAGCGCGATGCCCAGGGTTTTGAGCGCGAACGCGCCGCGGGGAGGGGAGAAGGACTGCGCCATGAGAAGTTCCAAGAGAAGTGCCAATGAGAATCGTTGGCGATTCTAGGTAGGCGAGTCTCAAGATCTTGTTAAGGCGCGGGTGGGAATTGATCGGCCGGCTTGTGGCGCTTGGGTGGTACGAACCGCGGGGCAGCGACCCACACCGCCCCGCGTTCCAGATCAATGCAGGATCTGGCTCAGGAACAGCTTGGTGCGTTCGTTCTGCGGATTGTCGAAGAACTCGTCCGGGCTGTTCTGCTCGATGATCTCGCCGCGGTCCATGAAGA
>NZ_CADIJO010000043.1 GCF_902859705.1 Achromobacter deleyi
CGCATTTGCAGTGCAAATTACATTTCTAGGAAATAACCATGCAAAAAGAAGTCTTCCAAGCCGACGACAACGGCTTGTTC
Source organism: Achromobacter deleyi (assembly GCF_902859705.1). Classification (GTDB taxonomy): domain Bacteria; phylum Pseudomonadota; class Gammaproteobacteria; order Burkholderiales; family Burkholderiaceae_B; genus Achromobacter; species Achromobacter deleyi. The sequence goes on from NZ_CADIJO010000043.1 coordinate 81, forward strand.
CTGTATCAAACCCTCGCCAACGAGCTGGCGCTGACGCCCGGCAAGTTCAACATCCCCTTCGGCGCCTACGAAGACGCGCCGCCGCAGCCGGCACAAGGCCAATGGCCGCGGCGCGTCGGGGATGCTTGGACGATGGTCGAGGACTATCGCACCACGCCGTTGTGGGTGGTGGAGTCGGGGGCGCCGTATTCGATCGGCACCGAACATGCCGGCGTTGACGGCAACGTCAGCTATCCCGGTTGGGGACCGCTGCCGGCGTGGCTGACCGAAGTGGCGCCCAAGCCGCCGGCCTCGCAGCCGGTTGCAGCCGCCTAGGCCTTACGCCGCCAAGGCAAGCGCGTCGAGTTCGCCCTCGCGTTCACGGCGCATTTCCTCCAGTTGGCGCCGGCCCAGCGGACTGCGGGTCAGTTTCTGCGCCAGTTCCCTTCCGTGAGGGTGGTAGTAGCGCAGCAGCATCCGGGTATCGACGTTGCCGTTGACCTTCGCCAGTTCGTGGATCGCGAACACGGAGGCCATCTGCGAGGTGCCTTCATGGCGCAGGTCATGGAACCGCAGATCGCGAAAATATGCGGTGTTCGGGCGCCGGCCGTACTGGCGGCACATGGACTCGTAGCGCAGGCGGGCGCGGCGTCGGGCTCGGATGAAGGCGCGGGTGACCGAGCCTGGCTGCATCGTGAAGATGCGGCCGCGCATCGGCCTGCCGGTAACCCAGCGCCGCAGCGCCTCGCGCGCTCGGGGCGTCAGGGGTACGTCACGGGCGCGGCCGTTCTTGGTATGCGGCAGATGCACCACGCCGTGCATCAGGTCCAGGTGCTCACGCTGGATACCTACGACTTCAGACCGGCGCATGCCGGTTTCCTTGGCCACGGTCAGGATGGTCGGCAGTTCGGCCGACCGGGTGGCGCGGATGATCCATTCCAGTTCCTTGCGCGGGCAATCATCGTCTGACACCCCGCGCAGCGTGATGCGGTCAAAGAGACGCCGATCGCGTGCGTCATCCACCGCCGGCCTGCGCACCAGCTGCACGGGGTTGGCCAGTTGGTCAAAACCCCAGTCTTTGCGGATCACGGTGTAGACGTGCGACAGGAAAGCCATGCGCCGCACCACGGTGGCCGGCGCCCGGTCTTTCAGCCATTCGTCGCGCAGTTCGGTCAAGTCCGAGCTGCGAATACGGTCGACCGGCCGGATGGACAGGCGCGTTGCGCGCCAGATGCGCGCAATCGACTGCTCGGCGGTGTGGCCTTTCTTCGTGGCGGACACCTCGGCCAGGTAACGCGTCAGCGCGTCGGCGAGGGTGGGGGCGGGCTTGCGGCGGGGCTGACGACGGGTCCAGGGTTTCATGACGATTCAGGCTAGGGGGTAAGACCAATAAACGGAAACAGCATAAATGCCGAAGCAGGCGGGGCCTGGGGCAAACGGACGACAGTGTCGCCCGGATTTCAAAATTCTCATCCGGCGCGCCACCGCGGCGCCCGTGATGTTCGCGGGAGGCAGCAATGCGCGCCGTCGACAGGAGCGGTGTAACCATGGAACCGGGATCTACGGGATTGGGCGGTTTTGCCGCCCTGAAAATTGCGATGGCGTTCGGCATGCCGGCCGCGATGGCGGCGTTGATCGGCATGTTGCTGATGCCGCCGCGCTCGCCGCGCGAGTTCGTGGCGCGCACCGCTTGTACGGTGGTCAGTTCATTTCTGTTCGGGCCGATATTGGCGATCGGCATGATCGCCTGGATGCCCGACATCATGTCCTCCGCCTACTGGATGGCCGAGCGCACCGGGCTGGGCGAAGACGGGCTGCTGGCCATGTTCTACGTGCTGGGCCCCTGCATGCTGCTGGCCGGATTGCCGGCCTGGTGGGTGCTGGGCGCCTACCTGCGGCTGACGGCCAAGCTGCAGAACCAGGACCTGGTGGACTGGGCAGTCGAGATACGGCGCAAGACGCTGGGGTTGGAAACGCAATCAGACAAGGAGGGCAAGCATGACGCTTGACCAGATCATGGATAGCGCGGTGCGGCCGGCGATGGCGCTGCTGCCCGCGCGGATGGACTCGCGGCAGGCGCATTGCCTGCTCTTGGCGATCGGCCTGCAGGAAAGCCGCTTCATTCACCGGCGCCAGATCGGCGGCCCGGCGCGCGGCTTCTGGCAGTTCGAGCAGGGCGGCGGGGTGCGCGGGGTGTTGACGCATCCGGCCTGCCGGGACGCCGCCAGCCAGGTCTGCCTGGCTCGCGGGGTGGTCGCGACCGCGCCGTCGGTGTACGCGCGGCTGGACCAGGACGACGTGCTGGCGGCGGCGTTTGCGCGCCTGTTGCTGTGGTCGGATCCGGCCAGCCTGCCGCGTATCGGCGACGCCGACTCGGCCTGGGCGCTGTACCTGCGCACCTGGCGGCCCGGCAAGCCCAAGCGGGATAGCTGGGACAGCCTGTACCAACGCGCCGTGGCGGCGGTGTCCGCCCCGGTGGCCAGGAGCGCAGCGCATGTTGCAACAGTGGATTAAGCGGGGCCTCGGCGTCGTGGCGGCCGTGCTGGCGGGCCTGGCCGCCGTCGCCGGGGTTTATTGGAGGGGGCGGGCCATGGGCCGGGCGCAGGAACGCTCGGACAGTGAGGCCCGCCTCCAGGGGCGGGCGGCCGAAGCCCGCAAGGAGGCCAGGGATGTGCAGGAAAATGTGGCTCGCAGCGATGACGATGCCGTGGCTGATCGCCTCAAGTCTGGGTGGGTGCGCCAACCCCCCCCTGCGGACCGGGATTGAATATTGCGATCACGCGCGGCCGGTCTATTTCAATTCCGCGGGGGAAGTGGATGCGACCCCGGCGAATATTCGCCGGCAAGTGCTCCAACATAATGAAACCGTTGCCAGGCTTTGTTTTTGAGGTAAATTGAGATCGCGATTTTCCAGCCGCGGGCGCCTTCTTTTTTTGGCGCCGGTTTTGCGCGGCGGATATTGTGTTGGGTTCTGGTTCTGCAATAATTTCTGACTTTTCACCGATGCGGGCCCATCGCCTGCACGGCAAGCTCCAGGAGAGGCGCTATGGGTCAGGGGGTGCAGTATCGGCAGGCGCATTGCCCCGGGCACATGCGCGGCGGAGAACAATAATATGCCCGACGGCGAAAGCCTGGCCGCTGCGCGGGTTCGTCCGCAGCACCGGTATTCCATGCGTACCGGCCTGCTGGCGTTGGTGTTCGCCTGTATTGCGCCGGCCCTGATGGTGGCGTCCGTCGCCGTCTACGAAAGCTACCAGATCCAGAAAGAACGGATATTCCGCGACACCATTTTCATGGCGCGCAATCTCACGGCCATTCTCGACCGTGAAATGACCGGGGTCGAGGCCGGGTTGCAGATGCTGGCGTCGTCGCCGGACCTGATCAGCGGCGACCTGGCCGGATTTCACCAGCGGGCCCGGGATGCCATCCGCTTCCAGATCGTCGACAGCTACGTCCTGACCGACAAGGAAGGCCATCAGGTGGTCAATACCCTGGTGCCCTATGGCACGCCGCTGCCGGCATCCGGGGTTTCGCAGGAACTGAGCCGGGTGTTCCGGGCGCGTGAGCCCGTGCTGAGCAGCCTGTTCATGGGCGCGGTCAGCCAGAATCCCACCATCGCGCTGGGTGTTCCCGTCATGCGCGGCGACGACGTGGCCTACAGCCTCAATGTCGGCCTGTCGCCCGAACGCATCGGCAACGTGCTGGGCCGCCGCGGGCTGCCCGATGGCTGGGTGACCGCGGTACTGGACAAGACCGGCACCATCGTGGCGCGCACGCGCGAGACGTCCAAGTTCGTCGGCCAGAAGGCCGTGCCGGCCCTGTCGCGGGCGGTCGAGCAGGAAAACGAAGGGTCGCTGGAAACCATTACCAAAGAGGGCACGCCGGTGTACACCGCCTTCAGCCGCTCGGCGCTGACCGGCTGGACGGTGGCCGCCGGGGCGCCGATGACGTTGCTCACGACCGATCTGTACCGTTCCATTGCCTGGCTGGCCCTGGGCACGCTGACGGCGTTTGGGCTGGGCCTATGGCTGGCATTGCGGCTGGCCAACCGCCTGACGTCCGCCGTGCAGGGCCTGGTGGCCCCGGCGCTGGCTCTGGGCGAGGGGCGCACCGTGGAATTGCCCGGCACGCGCGTCAAGGAAGCCGAAGAGGTCGGCACGGCGCTGTTGCAGGCCTCGCGCATGCTGGCACACGCCCAGCACCTGGCGCACTATGACCCGCTGACGGGGCTGTGCAACCGGGTGCTGTTCGGCGAGATGGTCCTGCGCGAGCTGGCCGTGGCACAGCGCAGCGGCGAATCCTTCGCCATCCTGGCGATCGACCTGGACGGTTTCAAGGCCGTCAACGACATGCATGGCCATGCCGCGGGCGACACCGTGCTCAAAGAGGCGGCCGACCGCATGGCCCGCGCCATCCGGGTTTCGGATGTGGCGGCGCGGCTGGGCGGCGACGAATTTGCCGTGCTGTTGATGGGCGCCGACCGCGACAACGCGCAGGCCGTGGCCGAGGCGCTGGTCGAAAGCCTGTCGTTGCCGTATCCCAAGATCCGGGTTGCCGTGTCGGCCAGCGTGGGCATTGCCGTGTTCCCGCAATCCGGCGTCACCATGCTGCAGTTGCTGGAACGCGCCGACATGGCGCTATACCGCGCCAAGGGCCTGGGCAAGCGGCGCGTTGCCTCGGACCGCTGAGGCGGGCCGGGCGCTCAGGCGTCGTGGCGCGGCGCGGGCGGCGGGGTCAGGGCCGTCAGCACCTCGCCCGACTTCAGCCGGTAACGCCGTTCGCCCAGGGCGATGACGCGTTCGCCTTCCGAGGTCCTGAGAATGTAGCGAGTGGTCGCGGCGCTGGCGGGCGGGTGGGTCCGGTCGGCCTGAGAAAAGACTTCTATCCGATAGAGTCGGCCGGATTCCGTCGTGGCCAGCACGTCGGTCAGCCTGCGTATTGAGATGGTCATGCGGCTCGTTCTCCCTCTTGTGTGTTGTTCAACGGGCGCTTCTCTGGCATTTCATTCCCGTATGCCGACGGGTCCGGCGGCGGGGCTGCGGTTTTGGCTACACTCTCGACGGTTTGGCGCGCGCTTTGCCCGGCGCGGGCGGTGGCTTGAATTTCGGGCAATCGGAAAAAGTAATGCAATTTGCTCCCAGCCGGAAGACGGCGACGTTCCTGGGATTGATGGCCGTGGTGCTCTGGGGCACCGTCGTGGGCCTGATCCGCAGTGTCAGCGAGAGTTTCGGCCCGATTGGCGGCGCGGCCCTGATCTATACGGTCGGATCGGCGTTCCTGGTATTGCTGCTGGGTTTTCCGAAACTGCGGTCTTTTCCGCGCTCGTACCTGATTTCAGGCAGCGTGCTGTTCGTTGCCTATGAAATCTGCCTGTCGCTATCGCTGGGATTTGCCGCCAACCGCGGCCAGGCCATCGAACTGGGCATCGTCAATTACCTGTGGCCGTGCTTCACGGTCATCCTGGCGATTCTGATCAATGGCCAGCGCGCGGGCCTCTGGGTGGTGCCCGGCATTGCGCTGTCGTTGTGCGGCATCGTCTGGGTGGTCGGCGGTTCGGGCGGGCTGTCCTGGGACGGCGTGGTCGCCAATGTCTCGAGCAATCCCCTCAGTTATGGCCTGGCGTTCAGCGGCGCCATTATCTGGGCCGTGTATTGCAACGTCACCAAACGCTTTGCCGACGGCAAGAATGGCGTGGCGCTGTTTTTCATGCTGACGGCGGCGGTGCTGTGGATCAAATACGGCTTGAGCGGCGAACCCGCACTGGTGTTTCGCGGGGCCAGCGTGCTGGAACTTTGCGTGACGGGGGGCGCGATGGCCGCCGGCTACGCGTTGTGGAATCTGGGGATACTCAAGGGCAACCTGACGCTGCTGGCCACCGCGTCGTATTTCACGCCGGTGCTGTCGACGTTTTTCGCGGCCGTATGGCTGTCCACGGCCTTGTCCGCTGCGTTCTGGCAGGGCGTGGCCATGGTGACCGCCGGCTCGTTGATCTGCTGGGCGGCCACGCGCGGCAGGCCTGCCCGGGGCGGCTAGCCCCGGCCAGGCGCCCGCGCCGACTCAATCCATGACCATGGTCTGCGCGACTGCGTAGCCAAGCGGAATGAGCAACAGGGATGCGAACAGGGAACTGATAATCGCCGCCGATATCTTCAGCCAGGGTTCGGGCCCTGCGCTTTGAACCGTTTGAATCACCAACGCGACGATACCCACAACCATCAAACAGCTGATAACCACTGCTACGTAAGTCATGTTGTCTCCGTCCTCGCCTGATTAAAGGGATGCGGCCGCCGCTGCTGCGGTCTACATGTTTGGATTGATTGTGCGCCTGTATTCAGGCGGATGGCGCTAGGGTTTTCCTGACGCCGAATCGCGGTGTGGCGTTTTTGCCGCGCACTGTGCAGCATGGAATGCATGTGCGCTCGCAGCATTGATGCCGGTCCGCCAGCCGCGCGCTTTGCGCTACGATGGCGACGTCGAGTCATTCCCCAGTCCGCCAAACATGCCGCAACGATTACGTCCGGGCACGCGCGCCACCCTGCAGGTCAGGCAATTGCTGCCGGGCGAATTCGCCTGGATCATCACGTTGCTCGACCCGGAAACGGGCAATGTGCGCAGCACCAATTATTCCGAGCGGCGCTATGCCAGCCAGGACGAGGCATCGGCCGCCGGCAAGGCCGCGGTCGTGGAATTCCTTGGGAAAGAGGCCCAGGAGGGCGCCGGCCCCCCTCGGGAAGGCAAGCCGCCCAAAGCCTGACAGCCCCCATCACGCCCTCGCCAGAGGGCTTTTTTTCGCCTCGTGCAATGGGGAGAGGGGCTGGGCACGGCACTTGCTGGGTAGCGGACCGGCGCAATTGGCGCCGCCGAGGAGACCCCGCCATGACTCAACTCAATCACCGGCCACCGGGGGCACCGCAAGATGTGCCGCCCGACGATCCGCCGCTGCCCGGCAATCCGCAGCCGGACGACCCGCGTCCGGGCCCCAATCACGCTCCCGACGACCCGGGCGAGCCTGACGTGACGCCGCCAGCGCCCGATCCGCGCGCGCCCGGCACGATCGACCTGGCCTGAGCGCCTGCGTTGCTTCGCAATCCTATTTGTCCGCGACACCAAGGAGGTTTACATGCGTTCGATTCTGCTATGGCTGCTGGGGGTGCCCATTCCCATCATCATCCTGCTGGCGCTGTTCTGGCACTGACACCCCGCCGGGTTTCCGCGCCGACGCCTTCGATCCCGGCGCGGCCGCACAAACAATGAACAAGGAATAACCATGGAAAACGCAACTTCGGCGGGCCAGCCCTACGGCGGCGCGGCCTATGCCGGTGCAATACCCGCGCGTGAATCAGCGGTGTCCGCCGTGTCCTGGGCGGCGGTGTTTGCCGGCGCGGTGATCGCGGCGGCCCTGTCGCTGGCGTTGTTCGCCGGGGGCTCGGGCCTGGGCTTCCTGTCGGTCTCGCCTTGGGCCGGCGAAGGCATGTCGGCCCCGGCGGTAGGCATCAGCGTCATTGCGTGGCTGCTGTTCACGCAGATCATTGCCTACGGCATCGGCGGCTACGTCGCCGGCCGCCTGCGCACCAAGTGGGTGGATACGCATGTGGATGAGGTGTACTTCCGTGACACCGCGCATGGCTTCCTGGTGTGGGCGCTGAGCGCGGTCGTGAGCGCGGCGCTCTTGGGGTCGGCCATTGCGACGCTGGCCTCCGGCGCCGCCAAGGCGGGCGCCTCGGTGGCAGCCGGCGCGGGGGCGGCCGTCACCGCCACCGCAGCGGCCGGCGCGGGCGCGGGCGGCATGGACAACGCCAGCGACTACCTGACCGATGTGCTGTTGCGTTCGGATCGGCCTGACGCCGCAGGCGACAAGGCCGCGTCGCGCGCCGAGGTCGGGCGCATCGTGGCCGTGAGTCTCGCCCACGGCGAGATGGCGCCTGCCGACCGCGACTACGTTGCCAAGGTGATCGCGGCGCAGACCGGCATGGATGCGGCCGCGGCGCAGCAGCGCGTGGACCAGACCATCCAGAACGCCAAGAAGGCCGCCGACGAGGCCAAGCAGAAGGCGCGCGAAGCGGCGGACAAGGCGCGCAAGGCGGCCGCGGCGTTCGCGTTGTGGGGATTTGCGTCGATGCTGATCGGCGCTTTCGTGGCCAGCCTGTGCGCCACGTGGGGCGGCCGGCGCCGCGACACGCTGCACAAGGTGTAAGACGGGAACCGTGGGGCGCGCCGGGTCTGCCGGCCGTCCCCGCGAGCTTTCTGCAAAGCGCGCGTTTCGAGCGGCCTGGCCGCTTTGGCGCGCGCTTTTTTTCGTGTCAGGGGTGCCGTTGCTGGAACAGCCATTCCCGCCAGGGTTTGGCGGTCAGCAGTTCAGGGGCGATGCGATGATCCATGCCGTCGTACGTGACGAAGATCGGCTGGCCCCCGGCCGTGGCCAGCGCCTTTGCCCATACCTGGCTGCCTTCGTAGGGATTTTCCTTGTCGGCCGTGCCATGCATCAGCAGGACCGGAATGCCGGCCAGCGGCTTGGCCAGCGACCGTTCCGGCGGCACGCCCGACATGGCCACGATGGCCGCGAAACGGCGCGGCGAGGCGACGGCAGCGTCCAGCGCAGCCGACGCGCCCATCGAAAAGCCGACGGCATAGATGCGCTTGGTGTCCACCGGATGGCGTTTGGCGATGTCGTCGACCAGCCGCATGACATCGGCCAGGTCCGGGCCGGCTTTCGAGATGCGCACGTCGTGCGCGTCCTTGGTGTAGTTGGCCGTACGGCCCGGCGTCTGCGGCACCAGTACAAAAGCCGGGAAGTCGCGGCGCGATTGCTCGGTGCCGAAGGTGCGGGTGAACGCGTTCAGCGGCGACAGATTGTCTGTGCCGACACCGCCCGAGCTGTGGAAAATTATCACCAGCGGGTATTTTTTGCCGGCGTCCTTGCCCGTTGCGGGCAGGGGCGAAACCAGCCGGTAGGGCAGGGCGGTCTTGCCCGCGCGGGCAAATTCGCCGGGCACGAAGGCATCGATCGGGGCTTGCTTGAAGGCCTCCACCGTTTGCAGCTGCTCGGCCGTGGGGGCGTAGGCGACGTGTGACGCCTGCACATTGCCCGCGGCCTGGGCGGTGGTCGCGCACATCAGGCCGGCGGTCAGCGCCAGGGCGGCGGCAAGTGTCGCCAGGGACAGGGAGCGTGCAATTCGAATCTGGGGCAGCGGCATGTCGATGCTCTTTCCGGGGGGATCGCGCAGCATTCTAAATGGCCCAATGCAAAAAGGCCTTCACTTTCGTGAAGGCCTTTTTAAATTCTTGGTGGCGCATCCCTGATTCGAACAGGGGACCTGCGGATTATGATTCCGTCGCTCTAACCGGCTGAGCTAATGCGCCATCTTTTCCTCTTTTCCGTTTCCCAGCTTCTGATTCAAACCGCAGTTTCAAGCTGTGGTTTCAAACGAAGCTGAGCAACGAAGAACGAAATTCTAGCATGAAATTTTTTGGCAATGCAACTGGGTGTGGGGCGTTTTTTTAACGTCCCCCGCCTCAGGCATCCCGCGCCAGCCGGATGCCCGAAAACTGCCACCGGGCCTCGGGCGGGAAGAAATTGCGATAGCTGGGCCGGATATGGCCGCGTGGCGTGGCGCAGGAGCCGCCGCGCAGCACGTACTGGTTGCACATGAACTTGCCGTTGTATTCGCCCACCGCCCCGGCGTCGGGGGTAAAGCCCGGGTAGGCGTCATAGCTGCTGGCGGTCCATTCCCAGGCGTCGCCATACAGTTGCGCAGGGCCGCCGGCGCCGAGTCGGGCGGGGGCGGGGCGAGGGTCCAGATGGCCGTTTTCCAGCAGGTTGGCGCGGCTGGCATAGCTGGCGTCGGGCAGCTGCCGGGCGGCGTGCTCCCATTCCGCCTCCCGCGGCAGGCGCACGCGGGCCCAGCGCGCATAGGCGTCGGCCTCGAAATAGCTGATGTGGGTGACCGGGGCTTGCAATTCCAGTTCCTGCATGCCGCGCAGCGTGAACACCTGCCAATCGTCGCGCTGGCCTTCCCAGTAGCGCGGCGCACGCCAGCCCTCGGCGCACACCCGTTCCCAGCCCAGCGACAGCCACAGTTCCGGGCGCTTGTAGCCGCCGTCGCGGATGAAGGCCAGGTATTCGTGCTGGGTCACCAGCCGGTTCGCCAGGTGAAAGGGCGTCAGCAACACGTCGTGCGCGGGGCCTTCGTTGTCGAAGCCGAAGCCGTTGCCGTCGTGGCCGATACGGACGATGCCGCCCGGGTAGCGGGTCCAGCCGGCGGGCGTGCCGGGCGGCAGCGCGGGCGAGCCCGAGGCCACGTAGGCCGGCCGAAGCGGGTTGCCCGACAGCATGTGCTTGACGTCGGTCAGGATCAGTTCCTGGTGCTGCTGTTCGTGATTCAGCCCCAGTTCCATCAACGCGTCGAACGCCGGGTCGTTGCCGCCCAGCCGCGAGATCAGTTCATGCATGGCGTCGTCGACATGCTGGCGGTAATGCATCACGTCGGACAGCGGGGGGCGCGACAGCAGCCCTCGTTGCGGCCGCGGATGCTTGGCGCCGACCGCGTTGTAATAGGAATTGAACAGCATCCGGTACTGCGGATGGAACACCGAGTATGGCGGATGAAAATGCGTCAGCAGGAAGGTCTCGAAGAACCAGGTCGTGTGCGCCAGATGCCATTTGACGGGACTGCAATCGGGCATGGATTGCACCTGGCAGTCTTCGGGACTCAGGGGCGCGGCCAGCGCGGTGCTGGTGGCGCGCACGGCGTCGTACCGGTCGTGCTGGCCCGCTTGTCCGGCGGCATAGGGGCCGTTGGCGGGGTGGGTCAGCAGGCAGGCAGGTTCCATGGCGATCCTCCAGGAGCGGGTTGATAGGGCAGGGCGTCAGGCACGCGCGCTGAACACCGAGAACCAGCCGCGTGCGTCCGACCAGTGCTCGATGCCGTGGTAGCCCGCGCTATGGAGCAGGTCGGTGAAGGCCTGGGGCGTGAACTTGTACGAGTTTTCCGTATGGATGCGTTCGCCCGCCGCAAAGTGCCGCTCGCCGCCGGGCCAATTCACGGTGACGGGGTGCTGCGCCTGCAGGTGCATCTCGATGCGCGATTGCTCGCTGTTGAACAGCGCCACATGGCGCCAGTCGCCCACGTCGAAGTCCGATCCCAGCAGGTCGTTGACGTGCCGCAGCAGGTTCAGGTTGAAGGCGGCGGTCAGGTGCAGGGCGTCGTCGTAGGCCGGTTCCAGCACTTGCCGGGACTTGACCCGGTCCACGCCCACCAGCAGGCCGCCGCCTTCGCATTGGCGCCGGATGCGCTGCAGCATGGCGCGCGCGCTGTCCGGATCCAGGTTGCCGATGCTGGAGCCCGGGTAGAAGAACAGCCGTTGTTCGGGCGCGATGGTGGCCGGCAGCGCCAGCGCCTGGGCAAAGTCCTGGCCGATTGCCGTGATGCGCAGGTCCGGATACGACAGGCGCAGCCGGCGCACGGCCGCTTGCAGGTAATCGGCGGAAATGTCGATGGGCACGTAGTGGCGGGGGCGCAGGCTGGAAAACAGCCGTTCGGCCTTGACGCAGTCTCCCGCGCCCAGGTCGATCAGTGTCTGCACCGGGCCGATCTGGCGGGCGATGTCCTCACCGTGGCGTTCGAAGATTTCGGCTTCGCAGCGGGTCGGGTAGTACTCGGGCAGCTGGGTGATGGCGGTGAACAGCGACGAGCCGAGCGCGTCGTACAGGAATTTGGGATCGATATGGGCGGGGCGGTCCAGCAGCCCGTGGCCCAGTTCGTGCTGCTCGGCGCTGACGGGTTGCGGCTGGGGCGCCAGGAAACTGGGCGTGGCGCCGGCAAGAAGTGCGGAAGGGGAGACCATGCGTTCAGTTCCTTTTTGAGGCGGTTGAAGCGCATTGCAAAGGCTCATTGTGGCCGCCAGAGGGGTTCTGGTGTCAAGTCTAAGCCTCTGAAATGCAATGGACTTTTACGAAATTTGGGCGCCCCTGGGGGGCTGCGACTTGGGGACGCTTCCCCGGTGCGTGCCCTGGGGCGGGAAAGGGCGTGACCCCCGGTTCCACGACCTCCAGCAAGTTTCGGGCCACTGAAATATCGGTTAACGGCTGGTTGCGAAAGCTCGGGCGAATATGCGCCGGGCCGGTCACAATGGCCCATGGCCTGGCGGAGCGCGACGGCTCCGCACCGTGGCTCCTGCGTCGCGTGGCGTCTTGCGCATGACCCGGGGGCACGGCAGGCCCAACCCGCACTACGCATTAGGAGCGACTATGAATAGAAAGAATCAGCGCGCTGAAATGGCCCTGCATCGCGACCGGGTGAACGACAGCTTCCAAGAGCTGCTTGCCGGGACCGAAGACCTCTTGCGCTCGACGGCTTCCTATACGGGTTCGGAAATCGAAGCGGCCCGCTCGCGCCTGAAGCGCCAGTTGGCCGATGCCCGTGAATCGGCCGGCGATTGGGAAGGCGCAGCGCTGGAGCGCGCCCGTCGCGCCAAGGCCTACGCCGATGAATACGTCCATGAAAACGCCTGGAAATCCGTCGGCGTGGCTACGCTGGTCGGCGTGCTGCTGGGCTGCTGCCTGCTGGCCAACCGGCGCTAGGCGCGGCGCGCCATGAGGCCGCCATCCCTTTTCCAACGGGCCGCTTGCGGCCCGTTGTCGTTGCGGGCGGGGTGGCTGAGCGCTTGGCGGCCCGGGTTGCGCGCGGCGGCGCTGGCGTGCGTAACCGCCGCGCTGGCTGCCTGCGCCAGCGTGCCCGACGCGCAAGAGCGGGCCGCCCGCAAGGCCCAGGCCGGCCTGTCGGCGGATGCGGCCCAGGACAGCTACCGCCGCGGCCACGATATCGCGGCAAACCCCAGCACCCCCAAAGACGATTTCCTGGCGCGTCACCTGGCCGTCGAAGAGGCCGTCAGCGGCGCGCCGCTGGTGGCAGGCAATCGCGTGCGCCTGCTGGCCGACGGCCCAACCACCTACCAGGCCATGTTGCGCTCCATCGCGCAGGCACGGCGCTACGTGCACATGGAAACCTACATCTTCGACGACGACGAAGAGGGGGCACGCTTTGCCGAGGCGTTGATCGCGGCGCGCAATCGCGGCGCCGACGTTGCCCTGATGGTGGACGCGGTAGGCACGATCAAGACGCCCGACGCCCTGTTCCAGCGCCTGCGCGACGCGGGCGTGCAGGTGGCGGTATTCAACCCCGTCAGCCCCGTCAACGGCAGCCGGGCAGGCTGGTCGCCCAACCAGCGCAATCATCGCAAGATCCTGGTGGTCGACGGCAAGGTCGGCTACCTGGGCGGCATCAACGTCAGCGGCGTCTATGCCTCGTCGCCTTCGGGCGGACGCGGCGGTTCAGGCAGCGTGGGCAGCGGCCCCGACGCCAAGCATAAGGACGCCAACGCGGCGCCGTGGCGCGACACGCACCTGCGCATCGAAGGGCCTGCCGTCACCCAACTGGAAGCCGTGGTGCGCGCCGGCTGGGAATCGCAGACCAAGGAAACGCTCAAGGGCGGCGGCGAGGTGATCGCGCCGCCCGCCACCGGGCCGACGCGCGTGCGCATCCTGTCCAACCAGCCGGACCGCAGCGATGGCTATACGGTCTACCTGACGCTGATGTCGGCGTTCGAGAGCGCGCAGAAGTCCATCCACATCACCATGGCGTACTTCGTGCCGGACCCGGCCTTTGTCGACGTGCTGGCCGCCGCCGCGCAGCGCGGCGTGGACGTGGTGCTGGTGCTGCCGGGTTTCAGCGATTCATCGCTGGTGTTCAATGCCGGCCGCTCGCACTACGGCAAGCTGCTCAAGGCTGGCGTGAACATCTACGAACGTCGCGATGCGCTGCTGCATGCCAAGACGGCGGTGGTGGACGGGGTCTGGTCCACGGTGGGTTCCAGCAACATGGACTGGCGCAGCTTCGCCCTGAACTACGAGGTCAACGCCGTGGTGCTGGGGCCGGATTTTGCCGCCGAAATGGAAGCGCTGTTCCAGCGCGACGTGGCCGATTCGGTGCGCATCACGCCCGAGGCCTGGCGGGCCCGGGGCGTGGACGACCGGTTCATGGAGTTCTTCTCGCGGATGTTCGAGCGCTGGCTGTAGCGCCCGTCAGGCCGGTGCGCCCTGGGGCGGATGCGCCAAGGCGTATTCCTGGGCCAGCGCGGTGCTGAGGTCGTGCGTGGGCTGGAACGAGCTGGCCTGCGCCATGGCCCAGCCTGCGCGAAACACCTGGTGGCGGAATTCGCCGCGCAGCAATTCGCCGGGCGTCAGTTCGGGGAACAGCGCCGACAACAGGCGGATCTCGCTGGACGAGATGCGGCGGGCGATATGGTGCGGCCGCAGCTGGCCAGGGTGCGTCAGTCCGGCGGCGGCCAGCAATTCGGCCAGGGCGTGCAGCGTGTTCTTGTGGAAGTTGGCCACGCGCTGGGCCTTGTCCGGCACCACCAGCGCGCGCTGGCGCAGCGGGTCCTGGGTGGTCACGCCGGTCGGGCATTTGCCGGTGTGGCAGGCCTGGGCCTGGATGCAGCCGATGGCGAACATGAAGCCGCGCGCGGCGTTGCACCAGTCGGCGCCCATGGCCATGACGCGGGCCATGTCGAAAGCGGTGATGATCTTGCCCGAGGCGCCCAGCTTGATGCGGTCGCGCAGGTTCACGCCGATCAGGGTGTTGTGCACCAGGCGCAGGGCTTCGCGCAGCGGCGTGCCCACATGGTCGACGAATTCCACCGGCGCGGCGCCCGTGCCGCCTTCGGCGCCGTCGACCACGATGAAGTCGGGCGTGATGCCGGTTTCAAGCATGGCCTTGACGATGGCGAACCATTCCCAGGGATGGCCCACGCAGAACTTGAAGCCCACCGGCTTGCCGCCGGACAGTTCCCGCAGGCGGGCCACGAACTTCATCAGGCCGATGGGGGTATCGAAGGCCGAATGGCTGGCGGGCGAATTGCAATCCTGCCAGGCGACCACGCCGCGCGCTTCGGCGATTTCGGGCGTGACCTTGCCGGCCGGAAGAATGCCGCCATGGCCCGGCTTGGCGCCTTGCGACAGCTTGATCTCGATCATCTTCACCTGCGGCGTACAGGCGTTCTTGATGAAGGCTTCTTCGGAGAACGCGCCGTGCTCGTCGCGGCAGCCGAAGTAGCCCGAGCCGATGTTCCAGACCAGGCTGCCGCCCGGCTGGCGGTGGTAGCGGCTGATGCCGCCTTCGCCCGTGTCGTGCGCGAAGTTGCCTTGGCGCGCGCCTTCGTTCAGGGCCAGCACGGCATTGGCCGACAGGGCCCCAAAGCTCATGGCCGACACGTTGAAGGCCGACATCGAATAGGGCTGGGTACAGTCCGGCCCGCCGACGGTCACGCGGAAATCGGTGTCGCCGATGTGGGTGGGCGACATGGAATGGTTGATCCATTCGTAGCGGTCGCCGTAGACGTCTTCCTGGGTGCCGAAGGGGCGCTTGTCGATCTCGCGCTTGGCGCGCTGGTACACGATCGAGCGCTGTGCGCGCGAGAACGGCGAGGCCTGGGTGTCGTCTTCCAGGAAGTACTGGCGGATCTCGGGGCGGATGAATTCGAACAGAAAGCGCAGGTTGCCCAGCACGGGGTAATTGCGGCGGATGGCGTGGCGCGGCTGGATCAGGTCATACACGCCCAGGGCGCCCAGCATGGCCAGCGGGATGGCGGCCCACAGCCACCAGAGCGAGCCGGTGGCGGCCAGCACGGCGGTCACGACGGCGCCCGCCAGGGTCAAGATAAAGGCCGTGAAGCGGCCGGCAATCCATTGCATGTCCATCTCCGTGTTGCGGAATGCAGCAACCTTACACCACGGCGGACGTAAAAATGCCCCCTGGCAGGGGGCATTGCTGGAACAGTGTTTTTCAGCAGCTGGACGCCGCGGGCGTCTTTTCGACCGCCAGGCCGAACAGGGGGCGCAGGCGCACGCCCAGGGCGCTGCCGGCGAACGCGGCCGGCAGCCACAGCCAGGCGTGCAGGCTGCCCGACAGGATGCCGCTGAAATAGGCGCCGATGTTGCAGCCGAAGGCCAGGCGCGCGCCGTAGCCCAGCAGCAGGCCGCCGATGACCGCGCCGGCCAGCGAGCGGGCGGGCACCTTCCAGACCGGCGCGAACTTGCCGGCGGCGCTGGCCGCGGCCAGGGCGCCCAGCATCAGGCCGATGTCCATGACCGTGGTGACGTCCTGGCGCAGCGGCGCGCCCAGCGCGGCCTGCTTGCTCCAGTAAGCCCAGGTGGCCACGTCGCCGCCCATGGCATCCAGCGCCTTGGCGCCCCACAACGCGAACGCCGACGTGATGCCCCAGGGGCGGCCGGCCAGCGCCAGGGTGGCGAAGTTCAGCACGACCAGCGCCACGCCGCCCCAGATCAGCGGCCACGGGCCTTGCAGCAGGGACGCGGGCCGGGCCGTGCGCGAGGCGAACGACACCACGTGGCCGTGGCGGCGCTTTTCCAGCACGGTGGCGATCCAGGCGATCAGGGCGAACACCGCCAGGTTGGCGATGAGGGCGGGCGCCAGGCCCCAGGTCTTGATGAGCGAGGTGGGCGCCAGCGCGGGCAGGGTCGACCACCAGCCGAAATTGGCGGTGGCGATGACCGAGCCGATGATGAAGAACAGCAGCGTGACCAGCATGCGGGTGTTGCCGCCGCCCACCGCGAAGAGCGTGCCCGAGGCGCAGCCGCCGCCCAGCTGCATGCCGATGCCGAACAGGAAGGCGCCCAGCAGCACCGAGACGCCTGGGGGCGATACCAGGCCATTGACGGGCTGGCCGAACAGCGAACCCTGCGCCAGGAAGGGGAAGAACAGCAGCACGCCCACGGCCAGCATGAACATCTGTGCGCGCAGCCCGGCGCCGCGGCGGTCCGACACGAACACGCGCCAGGCCTGGGTGAAGCCGAACGACGCATGGTAGAGCGCCACGCCCAGCAGCGCGCCGACGATCCACAACGCGCCCTGGCGCCAGCTGACCGTCTGGTTCAGGTACAGGGCGCCGGCCAGCACCAGCAGCAGCGCGATCCAGAGCGGCTTGCGGTTGATCTGGATGGGCGGCAGTGCCGAGGGCAGGGGAAGGGCGGAGGCGTTGGTGCTCATGGTCGAGTCCCGGGAAATCGGTCAGTCAATGCAAACGGGCGCGTCGCCGCACCCGTCATCGTGGGTAAAGTCTAAAGGCCGGAAAACATTTCTCAAAGCATCTATTTGTGCTTCTTTAATAGCTAAAAGTTATATAGCGCGCGGTGTCGGCCAGATGCCCGTCACGAGATGGGATGGGCGCTGATCCAGGCGACCAGCACGCTGACGGTCAAGACGGACAGCACCGTGGACACCAGGATCGCGCGCGAGGTGACGCGGGCATCGCGGCCGTACATCTTGGCCAGCATGAACGGGCCGGTGCCGATCGGCAGGGCGCTCATCAGCACGGCAGTCCAGGCCCACAGCGGCGGCATGGAGAACACCTGGAACGCCAGCAGCGCGGTCACGGCGGGCTGCAACAGCAGCTTGCTGGCGACCAGCCGCAAGACACCCGGGCCGGGGCTGGCCGTTTCGGTCTGGGCCAGGAACAGGCCGATAGTTACCAGCGCGCAGGGGCTGGCGGATGCGCCCAGCAACGATACGTAGCGGTCCACGCCCTCGGGCAGCGGCACGCCGGTGCCGGCCCAGGCCAGCCCCAGTACCGGGGCGGCCAGCAAGGGGTTGCGCATCAGCGCACGGCTGACTTTCAGCAGCGTGGCGGCCAGGCTGGGCGCCTGCTGGCGATCGAACTCGATCAGGGCGATGGCGAAGCCGAACAACACGCTGGCCGTAAGCAGGGTGGTGAACGCCGCGGGCGCCAGGCTTTCGGCGCCGAACAGCGCCAGGCACAACGGAATGCCCATGTAGCCGGCATTAGCGTAAGAGGCTGCCAGGCCTTCGATGCTGCGGTCGGTCAGTTCGCGCGGCCCGCGTTTGCGGGAAATGAATGACACCAGGAAGGTCACCGCGATGCCGCCGGCGAATGCGCCCACGAAACCCCAGTGCGCCATGTGCGCCAGGTCTACCTGCGTCATGGCGCGAAACAGCAGCGCCGGCAACGACAGATACACCACGTAGCGGTTCAGGGCGTCGGTGGCGCCTTCGCCCAGCACGCGCCACCGCGCTGCCAGCCATCCGGTCAGGATCAGCGCAAAGACCGGCAGGGCGGCGGTGATGACGGCATTCATGGCGGCAGGGGGCTTGGGCGCGAAAAGGCGCTCATTCTACCGGGCGGGTGGCTGGCGCCGGCCGTGCCGACCGCGTCACCAGCAGGATGCCCAGCGCGGCCAGTGCCATGCCGGGCCAGGCCAGCGGCGGAATCGGCTCTTGCAGAACCAGCAGGGCAATGACGGCCGTGGTGGGCGGCACCAGGAAGAACAGGGCGGACACGCGGGAGGCCTCGCCGTGGCGGATCATCGCCAGCAGCAAGGTGATCGCGACCAGCGAATTGCCGACCACCAGATAGGCCAGCGATCCGAGCAGCGGCGTAGTCCACTCGATATGCATGGGTTCCAGCCACCACGCCAACGGCGCGCTGACCAGAAGACCCACCGCGTACTGGATCGTGTTGGAGGTGACCGGATGGGTCTGCACGCCGAAGCGTTTTTCATACAGCGTGCCGCTGGTGATGCACAGCAGGGCAGCCACGGCGAAGGCCAGGCCCAGCGGCGACGCCAGGTCGACCGAGGCCTTGGACACGATGACCAGCGCGGCGCCGCACACACCCAGCCCCAGGCCGGCCCAGCGGCGGGCGTCGACGCGTTCATGCGCGATGGCGGGCGCCAGGAGGCCGATCAGGATGGGCTGCAGCGAGGTGATCAGCGCCACGCCGCCGGCCGACATGCCGTGCTTGAGCGCCAGATAGGTAAAGCAGAAGTAGCCCGCCTGCAGCAGCAGGCCGACCATGGCCAGGTGGCCCCAGGCGCCGGCGCCGCGCGGCAGCGGCGGACGCAAGGCCAGCAGCAGCGGCGTCAGCAGCACCACCACGCAGGCATAGCGCAACGCCAGGAAGGTCATCGGGTCGGCATAGGCCAGGCCCACCTTGAGCACCACGAAACCGCTGGACCACAGCAGCAGGAAAAGCGCGGGAGCGAATTTCAACCAGGCGGGCGTGGCGGCTTGCGGCATGGGAATGGGCGAGGGTAGGCCAGCCGCGATCGTACGCCTGTTTCACCCGCGCGCCATCCCTGCGAAAATGAGGGCGACGGATTCATCGATAGTGGCAACGCGAAGGAAAACAACATGGCAAGCGAAAAACCGGCGGTACGCATCTCTCTGGGAACCTGGGACCGCCTGCGCGACGACGCCTCGTCGGTGCGCTATGAAGTGTTCGTGATCGAACAGAACGTGCCGCCCGAAGTCGAGATGGACGATGACGACGCGGTCTCGGTGCACGCCGTCGCCTACGCCGCCGACGGCACGCCGCTGGGCACTGGACGCCTGCTGCCCGACGGCCATATCGGCCGCATGGCCGTGCACAAGCGGGCACGCGGCCTGGGCGTGGGCGGCCTGCTGCTCGATGCCCTGATCGGGCAGGGCCATGGCGATGGCCACCGCATGCTGGTGCTGCACGCGCAGACCCACGCCAAGGGCTTCTACGAAGCGCACGGTTTCAGCGTGGAAGGCGAGGAATTCATCGAAGCCGGCATCGCGCACGTCGTGATGACGCGGGTGCTGGCTTAAGGCAGGGACTCGGCCCGCTGTGCGGCGGGCCGGTGGCTTCGCTTTGGCGGCGGAGCCGTCAGCGGAAAAGAAAAAACCCCGGTCGCATTCGCGAACGGGGTTTTTCTTGGCGCATCACGACAGGTACCTCGTGATGTAATAATTGGTGCCCAGGAGAGGACTCGAACCTCCACACCTTGCGGCACATGGACCTGAACCATGCGCGTCTACCAATTCCGCCACCTGGGCGCTGTTGCTTCACATTTCGCGGCGCTTGTCGTTTGCTTTTCAGCTAGCGGCTTGCGTTTCGTTTCGTGTTCAGCAGCAGAGGAACGAGATTATGCATACTTTTTTTAAAGTGTGCAAGTCATGCAGCTTTTTTTTCACTTTTTTTTGGTTTTTTTTGAAGGCGCCGCTTTCGCTATAGTGTCGCCCCATGTCACGTACCGTCTGCCTGCGCTGCAAGCGCCCTGAATCCCATTGCCTGTGCGCCTTGATTCCCGCCTTGGCGCCGCGCACGCGCGTGCTGGTGCTGCAGCATCCCAGCGAAGCGCGCCATGCCTTGAATACCGCCCGGCTGGCGGTGCTGGGTCTGGCGGGTGCGCGGCGGTTGGTGGGTGAGTATTTCCGGCCCGAGCAGTGGGCCGAGCCGGGCTGGGCATCGCATGTGCTGTTTCCGGGCGAGAGCGCAGAAGTGCTGAAGCCCGGTTGTGCCGCGGCCAGTGGCGCCCCGGTGCAGTTGATCGTACCGGACGGCACCTGGACGCACGCTCGCAAGCTGCTGCACATCAATCCCGAATTGGCCGCGCTGCCGCGGGTGATGTTGCCTGAAGGATTGACGACGCGTTATCGGGTCCGGCATGCCGACATCGCCGGCGCCTTGTCCACCATCGAAGCGGTGACCCATGCGCTCAATGCGCTCGAGGCGCCGCATAACTTCGACGCCTTGCTGCGGCCGTTCGAAGCGCTGATCGATGGGCAGATCGAAGGCATGGGCGCTGATCTGTATGCGCGCCATCACCTGAATAGAAAGGTGCCCTGGCGTTGAGTGGGGGGGGGGCACGAGTCGGGTGTCACATGCGCGCGCCGCATCGGGAACCACATGCGCTCGCCGCATCGGATGCCACATACGCGCGCCGCAAAGCAAAAGGCCCGGTAATCTTTCGATTACCGGGCCTTTCAACTTTTTAATCAACGCCGCTTGCATCGTGATGCCAGCCGCCTTGATCGGAATTCCGTGGTGCCCAGGAGAGGACTCGAACCTCCACACCTTGCGGCACATGGACCTGAACCATGCGCGTCTACCAATTCCGCCACCTGGGCACTGAGAGATTTCGGTAAAGACTTTGTGATACGCTGCCGCTCAGTTGCATGGGTTTTGTTGTTTGCATTGCTGCTCACATTACCTATGCTGCCGGTGCAGTCAGAATCACAAAACAGTATGTAGTTAAAAAATCAATCTACAATCCGTCTCGACCACTTCTGCTTCAGTGTTCAGCCTTGGGCGAACCACAGAAGCTGCGCATTATATACGGAAAATTTAGCTTTGGCAAAACGATCGAATAACGAATCGAACAACAACAGATCCACTCCGTTGCCGGAAGCGCCGCCTGACTTCGACCCCGATGTCCCGTCCCGTGAAGCCATCCTGAAAGCGCTGCGATCCGCGGGGGCGCCGTTGTCTCCCGTGGAGCTGGCCGAACGCATGGGCGTCGAGCGTCCCGCGACGCTGGTGGGTTTCGAGCGGCGCCTGGGCGCCATGGAACGCGACGGCCAGTTGATGCCCAACCGCAAGGGCGTCCTGCTGCTGGCGACCAAACTGGATTTCGTCGCCGGCAAGGTGCTGGGTCACCGCGACGGTTTCGGTTTCCTGTTGCGCGACGACGGCGGGCCGGACCTGTTCCTGTCGCCGCGCGAAATGCTCAAGGTGCTGCATGGCGACCGCGTGCTGGTCAAGCCGTCGGGCGAATACCGCGGCAAGCCGGAAGGCACCATCGTCGAAGTCATCGAACGCCGCACCAACAAATTGGTGGGGCGCTTCCTGCATGAGCACGGCCTGTCCATCGTGGTGCCTGAAGACCAGCGCATCAAGCACGACATCCTGATCCCGCCCAGCGACACCAACGGCGCCCAGCATGGGCAGGTGGTGGCGGTCGAGATCATGGCGCAGCCCACCCGCCACACGCAGCCGCTGGGCCGCGTGGCCGAGGTGCTGGGCGAAATCGACGATCCCGGCATGGAAATCGAGATCGCCGTGCGCAAGTTCGACGTGCCCGTGGAATTCTCGGAAGCCGCGCGCAAGCAGGCTGCCCGGCTGCCCGACGTGGTCCGCAAGAGCGACCTGAAAGACCGGGTCGACCTGCGCGACGTGCCGCTCATCACGATCGACGGCGAAGACGCGCGCGACTTCGACGACGCGGTCTACTGTGAAGCCGTCGAACTGGGCACCGGCCAGCGCAAGCGCCCGGGCTGGCGCCTGCTGGTGGCCATTGCCGACGTCAGCAACTATGTGCGTCCCGGCGACGCGCTGGACGACGATGCGATCGAGCGCGGCACCAGCGTGTACTTCCCGCGGCGCGTCATTCCGATGCTGCCCGAATCGCTGTCCAACGGCCTGTGTTCGCTGAACCCGGACGTCGACCGCCTGGTGCTGGTGTGCGACATGGTGATCCCGGCGACCGGCGCCAAGGCCGGCACCGTCACGGCATACCAGTTCTATAACGCGGTCATGCACTCGCACGCCCGCACCACCTATACCAATATCTGGGCGGCCCTGCAGCAGCCCGGCGGCCCGGCCGCCCATGCCATGCGCGCCGTCATGCCGCAGGTGCAGAGCCTGTACGAGCTCTACCACCTGCTGTCGCAGAGCCGCAAGAAGCGCGGCGCCATCGACTTCGATACGGTCGAGACCAAGATCGTCTGCAACGAGCTGGGCCGCATCGAACAGATCGTGCCGTCGGTGCGCAACGATGCCCACAAGCTGATCGAAGAATGCATGCTGGCCGCCAACACCTGCGCGGCCGACTTCATGACGCGCAGCAAGCATCCCGGGCTGTATCGCATCCACGAAGGCCCGACGCCCGAGCGCCTGCAATCGCTGCGCGAATTCCTGCGCACCATGGGCCTGTCGCTGGGCGGGGGCGAGACGCCCACGGCCAAGGACTACGGCGACTTCCTCGATTCGGTGCGCGGCCGTCCCGACTACCAGCTGCTGCAGACCATGTGCCTGCGCTCGATGCAGCAGGCCATCTACAGCCCGGACAATCTGGGCCACTTCGGCCTGGCCTATCCCGGCTACAGCCACTTCACCTCGCCGATCCGCCGCTATCCCGACCTGCTCACGCACCGCGTGATCAAGGCCCTGCTGGCCGGGCAGCGCTACGTGCCCAGCCTGGATGACCAGCCGGTCGTCATCGGCCGCACCCAGCGCGAACACGAGCACGCCATCTGGGAAAAGATGGGTCTGGTGCTGTCGGCCAGCGAACGCCGCGCCGACGAAGCCTCGCGCGATGTCGAGGCCTGGCTCAAGTGCTGGTTCGTCAAAGAGCGCGTGGGCGAAGACTTCAGCGGTACCGTCACCGGCGTGGCCAGCTTCGGCATCTTCGTCACGCTGGATACGCTGCACGTGGAAGGCCTGGTGCACGTCTCGGAGCTGGGCGGCGAATACTTCCAGTTCAACGACGCGCTGCACGAGCTGCGCGGCGAACGTACGGGCATGCGCTATCGCCTGACCGACAAGGTCCAGGTGCAGGTGTCGCGCGTGGACCTGGAAGCGCGCCGCATCGAGTTCCGCCTGGTGCAAGGCACCAGCTTCGACGCCTTGCGCAAGGCGGCTGCCCGCGGCCCTGACGAAGGTCCGCGCCGCGTGAAGAAGGCGGCGGCGCCCAAACCGGCCGCGCTGAAAGGGCAAACCGCCAAGGAACGGCGCGCCGAGGCCAAGAAGGCCGGCAAGCCGGCCAAGGCTCCGCAACGCGCCGCACCGGCCAAGAAGGCCGTGCGCAAGCGGCACTGACCCGACTGCGTCCGGCCTGGCGGCATGGCCGCGGGCCGGACGTGGGCTGGACGTGGGCCAACCGCCCCATAAGGGGTAACATTGCGCCCATGGCCGGCTCCGTCCGGTGGCCCGCTCCGCTCTGGAGCGGGTATTCGTTTATCTAAAGGTATTGCATTTATGGCGTCGACCCAAGTTCTTGCCGGGTTTCACGCGGTGGTCGCGCGGCTGCGCCACGCGCCCGAGTCGATCAAGGATATTTACGTAGAAGCGTCGCGCCGCGACAAGCGCATGCAGACGTTCATCGAGCAGGTCGAAAAGGCTGGCTGCCGCCTGCACCCCGTGCCCATGGAGCGTCTGGACGGCCTGGCCCGCGGCACCCGTCACCAGGGCGTGGTGGCGCTGGCCGACGAACGCCAGTTGGCCGTCGACGTCGATGAAGTGCTCGACGTCATCGAAGGTCCGCCGCTGCTGCTCATTCTGGATGGCGTGACCGACCCGCACAATCTGGGCGCCTGCCTGCGCACGGCGGACGCCGCTGGCGTGCACGCCGTGATCGCCCCGCGCGACCGCGCGGTGGGGCTGAACGCCACCGTGCAGCGCGTGGCCTGCGGCGCGGCCGATACCGTGCCCTACCTGATGGTCACCAACCTGGCGCGCACCATGCGCAGCCTGAAAGACCGCGGCGTGTGGCTGGTGGGCACCGACGACCAGGCCACCGACAGCATGCACAAGATCGACGCGCGCCAGCCCATGGCCTGGGTGATGGGCGCCGAAGGCGAGGGCATGCGCCGCCTGACCCGCGAAACCTGCGACCAGCTGGTCAACATTCCCATGCTGGGCTCGGTCGAAAGCCTGAACGTCAGCGTGGCCAGCGCCGTGTGCTTGTACGAGACCGTGCGCCAGCGCCAGGACTGATCCCGCGCTGCTTTCTCTAGTACTTCCTTTTTTCGTCGCCCATTCTTTTCCGCGTAGCCCATCATGCACCAGAACGGCTTTACCACCACGATCCTCCATTCCGACCGCCAGCAATCCGTCGAGCACGGAGCGGTGCACAAGCCGATGCATCCGTCGTCCGAGTTCGCCTACGACGACGCGCGCGAGCTGGCCGCGGTGTTCCAGGGCAAGGCGGGGTTCACCTACGCACGCCAGGGCACGCCCACCACCACGGCGCTCGAAGCCAAGATCAACCACATGGAAGGCGGCAAGGGCACGGTCAGCTTCTCCACGGGCATGGCCGCGCTGGCCGCGATCTTCACCACGCTGCTGCGTAGCGGCGATCACCTGGTGTCCAGCCAGTACGTGTTCGGCAACACCAACAGCCTGTTCGGCACGCTGCTGGAACTGGGTGTCGAGATCACCTTCGTGGACGCGACCGATTCCGCGCAGGTGCGCGCGGCCATTCGGCCCAACACGCGCATGGTGTTCACCGAGACCATCGCCAACCCTGGCACGCAGGTTGCCGACCTGGCCGTCATCGGCGAGATCTGCCGCGAGAAGGGGCTTGTCTACGTGGTCGACAACACGCTGACGTCGCCGTGGATGTTCCGGCCGTCGACCGTGGGCGCCTCGCTGGTGATGAATTCGCTGTCCAAGTACATCGGTGGCCACGGCAATGCGCTGGGCGGCGCGGTGACCGACACGGGCCTGTACGACTGGTCGAACTACGCCAATATCTACGACACCTATCGCAAGGGCGCGCCCACCAGCTGGGGCCTGACCCAGATCAAGAAGAAGGGGCTGCGCGACATGGGCGGCACGCTGGCGGCCGAACCCGCGCACCGTATTGCGGTGGGCGCCGAGACGCTGGCGCTGCGCATGGCCAAGCATTGCGCCAATGCGCTGGCGCTGGCGCGCTTCCTGGAAGAGCACCGCGGCGTGGCCAAGGTGCACTACCCGGGCCTGGCCAGCCATCCGCAGCATGCGCGCGCGGCCGCGCTGTTCGGCTCGCGCTTTGGCGGCCTGCTGGGCGTGGAACTTGCTGACGGCGTCGATTGCTTCGATTTCCTGAATCGCCTGCGCATCGTGCTGATGGCCACCCACCTGGGCGACACGCGCAGCCTGGCGCTGCCCGCCGCGCACACCATCTACTACGAGATGGGCGCCGAACGCCGCAAGCAGATGGGCATCGCCGACAGCCTGATCCGCGTGTCGGTGGGCATCGAAGACGAAGCCGATCTGCTGTTTGATTTCGATCAGGCGCTCAACGGCTGCCTGCAGGGATAATTCACGGGGGCGTCGGCGCGGCAGCGCGCCGGCCGCAATAGGGCAGGAATCCATGCTGATACAGATTGCCGAAGTCTTTTCTCCCATCGAGGCGGCCGATATCCGCCGCCGCCTGGAAGCCGCCGACTGGATCGACGGCAAGGTCACGGCGGGCTACCAGTCCGCCGAGGTCAAGCGCAACCGCCAATTGCCCGAACAGCATCCGCTGGCGCAGGAACTGGGCAACCTGATCCTGCAACGCCTGGCGATCAACAACCTGTTCATGTCGGCAGCGTTGCCGCGCAAGATCTTCCCGCCGCTGTTCAACCGCTATGAAGGCGGCGAGGCCTTCGGCTACCACGTCGACAACGCCGTGCGCGGTGTCACCGGCACCGCCGAACGCGTGCGCACCGACCTGTCCGCCACGCTGTTTTTCTCGGACCCCGATTCCTACGATGGCGGCGAACTGGTCATCGACGACACCTACGGCCCGCGCGCGGTGAAGCTGCCGGCGGGGCACATGGTGCTGTATCCGGGCACCAGCCTGCACAAGGTCAACCCCGTGACGCGCGGCGCGCGCGTGAGTTCGTTCTTCTGGATGCAGAGCCTGGTGCGCGAAGACAGCCAGCGCGCCTTGCTGCTCGATATGGACGTGGCCATACAGCGCTTGAACCAGGATACGCCGGGCCACCCGTCGATCGTTCAGCTGACCGGCATCTATCACAATTTGCTGCGCCGCTGGGTCGACGTCTGACGCTGTTCCAGAACGCGTTGCGGGGGTGTCGCGCAAACCCCGAAATGCGCGTTTTTGTTTATTGCGAAAAGACCTAAAAGCTAGTATTGGTGCGGGTTGTGGTGAGGTTTTCGCTTGACAGCCGCTCTACGCCAAGGCCTAATACACGTCTGCGTCGCTGACGGTTTGAGGGCTCGAAAGCCCTTGAAACCTAAGCGGCGCAGCAGTTTAAAAGTTGTGCTTTGCAGCGCAAGAAAAAGTTTATCCACTAGTCTGTTCGTCGTTTGTCGGGTCTTCGCGTCAAGTCGTGGCCTTCCCATGACAGCCATGAACTGCACTCCCGGCAGACTCCATACCTTGTGAGGGGTACACCTGAATGAACAAAACCGAACTCATCGATCACATCGCCAGCAAGGCCGATATCTCCAAGGCTGCCGCCGGTCGTTCGCTCGACGCCCTGATCGGTGCCGTCAAGACCACCCTGAAGAAGGGCGGCACGGTCACCCTGGTGGGCTTTGGCACGTTTGCCGTGTCGGCTCGCGCTGCTCGTACCGGCCGTAACCCGCGCACGGGCGAGACCATCAAGATCAAGAAGGCCAAGGTGCCGAAGTTCCGTCCGGGCAAGGCCCTGAAGGACGCCGTCAACTAAGACGGCATGGCGAATCTCCGCGGCCGCGTCGCCCGGTGATTTGCCGACAGGTACGCGGTCCGGTATACTCCGGCCCGCGTATTGCTTTTGAGTACCCCGGCAGGCGTTTTTCGCAAAGTCGAAATTCGCAACCAAGACGGGTGCTTAGCTCAGTTGGTAGAGCGGCGCCCTTACAAGGCGTAGGTCACAGGTTCGACCCCTGTAGCACCCACCAGAAGCATTCAGCGGTCTTTGCACCGCTCAGGCTGAAAGAATGGCCCGATCCGAAACCCGCACACCTCGCCGTGGCGGGTTTTTTGTTTTGCGCGCGATATGTGGTGGGCAACGCGTGTGGTGGGCAACGCGTGTGGTGGGCAACGCGTGTGGTGGGCAACGCGTGTGGCGGGCAACGCGTGTGGCAGGCAACGCGTGTGGCAGGCAACGCGTGCGGTCGCGGCGCATAGACCCCCATGCCAGTGGGTGAACCGATCCTATTTTGAGCTGCATCAAGAGGTGTTACTCTGTTCCAGCTGAAATATGGCGTGCGAATCATTCGCATTTAAGATATGATGTTCGGCTTGTACCGGTCAGCCGGCGGCGCCTTCGGGCGCGCGTCTTTTTCTGGCTGGCCAGATAAGTTAATGCACCCTGGCTGATTCATGCCTAGCTTTCAACGTGGTTTGAACTCTACTCCGACGTCTTCATTTGGTATTCGCGCAGGCGCCGGCCTGGCGGTCGTTGCGCTACACGCCGCAGTGGTCTACGCCGTTTACATGGCACCCGCAAGCCGTCCTGAATTGGAGGAACCCGAGGCCATCATGGTGAGTGTGGTCGACGCGCCCATTCCCCAGATCGCCAAAGCCGAGCCCACACCGGAACCGCCGCAGCCGGTCGTTGAAACGCCGCCGCCGCAGCCCGAGGTCGAACCCGAGCCCGAGCCGGAACCCGAGCTCAAGCCCGAGCCTGAACCCGAACCCGAGCCGGTGGTCGAGAAGCCGCCAATGCCGGCGCCCAAGCCCAAACCCAAGCCGAAACCCAAGCCCCAGCCCAAGCAGGAAGCCAAGGCCGAGCCCAAGACGGAAACGCCGCCGGTGCAGACGCCGCCGGCAGGTGCGCCGGAAGGTACGCAGGCGCCGCAGGGCCCGCAGCAGGGCCCGCCGCCTGACCAGCCCGTGCTGGTGTCCAGCATCGAGTTCCAGGGCGCGCGGCCCATGCCCAACTACCCGATGGCGTCGCGCCGCATGCGGGAAGAGGGCCGGGTGATGGTGCTGGTGGAAATCAATACCCAGGGCCTCGTCGAGCGGGCGACCATCGACGTGTCTTCGGGCTTCCCGAGGCTTGACGAATCGGCGCTGGCCGCCGCCCGCAAGGGCCGTTTCAAACCGTATACCCGCAATGGCGTGGCCTACCCCGCCAAAGCAAAAATTCCGTTCGATTTCGTAATGAGGAACTGAGATGTCCAACGCAATGCACAGCGCCACCCTGGTGGCGCAGGCGACCACCAGCCCGGCAGCAGCGCCGGCTGCCGCCGCCGCCGCGCCCGCTGCCCAGCAGGCTGCCGCCACGGCTGGCGGCGTCGCCCAGCAGGCTGCCGGCACCGTCCAGCAAGCCACGGATGCGCTGCACACCGCAGCCGCCGCGATGCCCGCGGCGCCCGCGCCCGCGGCCGTCCCCGACATGGGCTTTCTGCACTTCGTCGCCCAGAGCGACTTCGTGGGCAAGAGCCTGTTCATCATCCTGATCCTGATGTCGCTCGTGACCTGGTACCTGATCCTGGTCAAGGTCGCCAGCAACGTCAGCATGCGCAAGCGCTCGGCCGACTTCCTGAACAAGTTCTGGAACGCCAGCTCGCTCGAGCAGGTCGAAAACGAAATCGTGACGCACGGCGCGCGTGACCCGTTCTCGCATCTGGCCAGCCATGCCATGCACGCGCAGGCACACCACAGCAAGTTCGGCGCCACCAAGCTGGAAGAGGCCGGTTCGAACACCGATTTCGTCACCCGCACGATGCGCAAGGTGATCGACGAAGAAACCGCCAAGCTGGAAAACGGCCTGACGGTGCTGGCTTCGGTGGGCTCGACGGCGCCGTTCGTCGGCCTGTTCGGCACGGTGTGGGGCGTGTACCACGCGCTGGTCGGCATCGGCCTGTCCGATGGCGTCACCATCAACCGCATCGCCGGTCCGGTGGGCGAGGCCCTGATCATGACCGGCCTGGGTCTGGCGGTTGCCATTCCGGCTGTGCTGGCCTACAACACCTTCGTGCGCAACAACCGCGTGTTCCTGTCGCGCCTGGATGCCTTTGCGCACGATCTGTTCGCCTTCCTGACGACCGGCCAGCAAGTGGCGCTGTCCGACGGCAAGGTGCGTGCCCTGCGCCGCCAGCACGGTAACGGCGCCGCGGCTCAACGCGGGAGCGAATAATGGCTTTTGGCAGCTTCGAGGGCAAAGGGTCGGGAAGCCACACGGTTTCCGAGATCAACATGGTGCCCCTGATCGACGTCATGCTGGTGCTGCTGGTGATCTTCATCATCACGGCGCCGTTGCTGGCGCACTCGATCAAGATCAACATGCCCCAGGTGGCTGCCGAGCAGATCGAAGAAGAACCCAAGACCGTGGACCTGGCCATCGATGCCAGCGGCGCGCTGTTCTGGGACGAGAAGCCGGTCAATATCGACGACCTGCCGAACCGCTTCAAGTCGATCGCCGGCACCAAGCCGCAACCCGAAATCCGCATCCGCGCCGACCAGAACACCCGCTACGAGACCCTGGCCAAGGTCATGGCCTCGGCCCGCCGTTCGGGCATGACGCGCATCGGTTTCGTCACCACGCCGCCCTCGGGCGGAGCCCCCTCGGCCGACGCGCCGGCGGGTGCCCCGGCCCCGGCGCCGGCCGGCAAGTGAACGTTTCCTGGGAAAAGGGGCGCATTTCGCGCCCCTTTTTTTTGGGATCGCGCTAGAATCGCGGCATGCGAGTTCTGGTAATCGAAGACGACACCACCCTGGGCCATGCGCTCCAGGAATTTCTGGCCGACCAGGGTTATGCGGTCGACTGGCTGACAGAGGGCGACCGGGTTCTGGGCGCGCTGGCAGGCCAGCCGTATGACCTGATGCTGCTCGACCTCAATCTGCCCGGCATGAGCGGCCTGGATGTCCTGCGCCAGTTGCGCCAGGACGGCAACCAGGTTCCGGTCCTGATCCTGACGGCCCGCGACGGTATCGAAGACCGCGTCGCCGGCCTGGATGCCGGCGCCGACGACTACGTCACCAAGCCTTTCGAGCTGCCCGAGCTGGCTGCCCGTGTGCGCGCCTTCGGCCGCCGCAGGGCAGGGCAGGCGCAGCCCCTGATCGAAGTCGGTCCGCTGGTGTTCGACACCGTCGGCCGCGAAGTCCGGGCCAACGGCCAGCGCCTGTCGCTGTCGGTGCGCGAATTGTCCGTCCTGGAAATGCTGATGGCCCGCGTAGGCCGCGTGGTCACCAAGCGCCAGATCGTGAATTCGCTGTCCGCCTGGGATGCCGATTTCAGCGAAAACGCCGTCGAAGTCTATGTCTACCGTCTGCGCAAGCGCCTGGAAGGCACGGGCGCCAGCATCCAGACGGTGCGCGGTTTCGGCTACATGCTGGATGTGGAAACGGCCTGACGGCCTGCCTGGCTGCCCCGTGCCGGCAGGCGTAGCCGGCCTGCGGCGGCTGGACGCCTCAGCCGCCTAAGCGAGGGCAACGCGTCATGACGCACGAACGCACTCCCCCCTCTCCCCCGGCCTCGCGCCCCTTGCTCCCCTCCCGTTCGCTTGCGCGGCATCTGGTCATCCGGCTGATGCCGCCGATCCTGCTGCTGGTGCTGCTGGACCTGGCCGCGACCTGGGTCATCACCCACAAGATCGACATGTCGATCTGGATGCTGGAAGACTTCTTCTGGCTGATGGTGGTGGGGCAGGTGGCGCTGATCGGGCTGTTCACCTGGGTGGTGGTGCAGGGCGTGCGCTCGGGCCTGCGCTCGGTCAATCACCTGTCCGAGGAAATCCGGCAGCGCTCCATCGACGATATGCAGCCGCTGGAAGTGGCCGGCGTGCCGGTCGAGATCGAGCCCCTCGTTACCCATACCAACGACCTGCTGCTGCGGCTGGATGCGTCGCTGGCGGCGCAGCGCCGCTTCATCGGCCATGCCGCCCACCAGTTGCGCACGCCGCTGTCGGGCCTGCGGCTGGAATCCGAACTGATGCTGGCGCGGCCCTTGCCTGATGACGTGCGCGCCCGCGCCGAACGCATCAAGGCGGTCAGCGACCGCATGATCCGCCTGGGCCAGCAGTTGCTGGTACTGGCGCGCGCCGACCCCAATGCCCGGCCGCAGGACAGCTTTGTGCGCATCGACCTGTGCGAATGGGTGCGGGCGCACGGCGCCGAGTGGTTTCCGCGGGTGCGCGAGGCCCGCTATGAACTGGACCTGGTGGCGCCCGATGCCCCGATCTGGATCGACGCCGACCCGCTGCTGCTGGCCGAGCTGCTCGGCAACCTGATCGACAACGCGCTGCGTTACGGCAACGCGACCGGCAAGATCACCCTGATCGTGGGCGCCAACCCGCCGTCGTTGACGGTCGAGGACGACGGCCCCGGTATTCCGCCCGAAGAGCGCGACCGCGTGTTCGAGGCGTTCTACCGTTCGCCCACGGTCACGGCCGGCGGGTCGGGCCTGGGGCTGGCCATCGTGCGCGAGATCGCGCATGCGCACGGCGCCTGGTGGAAGCTCACCAGCCGCCCGGATTTTTCCGGAACCCGGCTTTCCGTCGTGTTCCCCGGCCCCCGCAAAGGGGCTCAACTCACTCGGCAAGAACCCACATCATGAGCCAAGGTACGGCTAGCGTTCCTACCTCGCCCACCGGCCACCCGGCTGCCGGCCATGCGCCGTCTTCGCGCGCGGCGCTCATTCTGGGGGCGCTGGGGGTGGTGTATGGCGACATCGGCACCAGCCCGCTGTATACGCTGCGGGCTTGCCTGACCGGGCTGAGCGTGCACACCGACCTGGAGCCGGCCCATTTGCTGGGCGTGCTGTCCATCCTGTTCTGGATGCTGATGGTGGTGGTGTCGCTCAAGTACGTGACGCTGATCCTGCGTGCGGACAACCGCGGCGAAGGGGGCACGCTGGCGCTGCTGGAACTGGCGGTGCGCAACCGCGATGGCAAGTTGCGCTGGGTGCTGATCGTGCTGGGCATCTTTGGCGCCGCGCTGTTCTATGGCGACAGCATGATCACGCCGGCGATTTCCGTGCTGTCGGCGCTGGAGGGGATCAGCATCGTGTCGCACACGCTGGATGCGTGGGTGGTGCCGCTGGCGCTGGTGGTGCTGGTGGCGCTGTTCGCAATCCAGTCGCATGGCACGGGGGCGATGGGCAAGCTGTTCGGGCCGGTGATGCTGCTGTGGTTCGGCACGCTGGCGGCCCTGGGCGGCTGGCAGATCTGGCAGACGCCGGAGGTGCTGGCGGCGCTGAACCCGATGTGGGGGCTGCGCTTCATTGTCGAGTTTCCGTGGATCAGCTTCGTGCTGCTGGGCGCGGTGGTGCTGGCGCTGACCGGCGCCGAGGCGCTGTATGCGGACATGGGCCACTTCGGCCGTCCGGCGATCCGCAGCGCCTGGTTCAGCATGGTACTGCCGGCGCTGACGCTGTGTTATTTCGGCCAGGGGGCGCTGTTGCTTCGCGACCCGAGCGCCATCCGCAATCCGTTCTTCATGATGGCGCCTGAATGGGGCCTGGCGCCCTTGGTGGCGCTGGCGACGGTGGCGACGATCGTGGCGTCGCAGGCGGTGATTTCGGGCGCGTATTCGGTGACGCGCCAGGCGGTGCAACTGGGCTTCTGGCCGCGCATGCAGATTCTGCATACGTCGGCGATCGAGAAGGGCCAGATCTACCTGCCGCAGGTCAATGCGCTGCTGCTGTGTGCGGTGCTGGTGCTGGTGCTGCTGTTCCGCAATTCGGACAATCTGGCAGCGGCCTACGGCTTTGCGGTGACGGGCACGATGCTGACGACGTCGGTGCTGGCGTTCGCGGTGCTGCCGCGCGGCACGACGGGGGCCAAGCGGATGCTGTGGTTCGTGGTGCTGGGCTTGCTGCTGCTCTTTGACGTGCTGCTGTTCTCGGCCAATGTGTTCAAGATCCACGAAGGCGGCTGGCTGCCGCTGGTGGTGGCGATCGTGGTGTTCACGCTGATGATGACGTGGCGGCGTGGGCGCCGGCTGCTGTCGGAGATGCAGCAGCGCGACCGCCAGCCGCTCAAGGAATTCATGGAGCAGCTCGAGGAATATCCGCCGTCGCGGGTGCCGGGCACGGCGATTTTCATGACGATGAATTCGGGGAATGTGCCGCCGGCCTTGCTGCACAATCTGAAGCACAACAAGGTGCTGCACGACCATGTGCTGTTCCTGACGATTCTGGTGGCGGACGTGCCGTACATTTCGCCGGAAGAGCGCTTTACGGTGCACAAGCTGAGCGCGTCCAGCTGGGCGGCGACGATCAATTACGGGTTCAAGGAAGATCCGGATGTGCCGGAGGCGCTGCGCCTGGTGGCGGAGGCTTATCCGGAGCTGGATCTGGAGCCGATGCGGACGTCTTATTTCCTGTCGCGGCAGACGGTGGTGGCGGCGAAGAAGCCTGCGCTTTGGCGGTGGCGGCGGGCGGTGTTTTCGTTCATGGCTCGGAACTCTACGCGTAGTACCAAGTTTTTCAAGATTCCTGCGAATCGGGTGGTTGAGATGGGGATGCAGGTTGAACTTTAAGGTTCTTTTTTAGCGTTGTGGGTTCTTGAGACGCCCGGCGCGTTG
>NZ_CADIJO010000044.1 GCF_902859705.1 Achromobacter deleyi
GGCGCCGGTGTCGCGGCCGGGGCCGCTGCGGGCGTGGCGGCAGGCGCAGGCGGCGCCTGCACGGCGGACGCCCGGATCGGCCCGTCGCCGCCGGTGCCGTACATCTGGTGCAGCGTGGCGATCAGGGTGATGGCGGGCAGGCCGACCATCAGCGAGACCGCGATGAGGATGCCTTTGCGATGTTCGATCATGATGACACCAGCCGCCCCGGCGAACGCAGGTAGTCCGCCTTGATTTTCTCGACGATCCAGTAGGCAGTGGCGCCCACTGTGCCCGTGGGGTTGTAGCCCGAGTTCTGCGGGAACAGCGCGGCCCCCGTGACGAACACGTTGGGCACGTCCCACGACTGCCCGTAGCGGTTGACCACGCTGGTGGCGGGGTCGGCCCCCATGGCCGCGCCGCCCGTCAGGTGGGTGGACTGGTACACGGTGGCCGAGAACGGCCGCTTGCGCGGCCCCGGCTCGGTGTGGGTCACGCCTTTCATGGCGCGGCCGATCTCGTCGCCGCGTTCGGTCAGGAAGGCGGACATGCGGATGTCGTTGTCGGGAAAGTCATAGGTCACGCGCAACAGCGGCTGGCCCCAGGCGTCCTTGTAGGTCGGGTCCAGGCTCAGGTAGCCGCCGCGCCAGGGCTGGGCCGAGCCGGTGATGGTGATGTTGGCCGAGTGGTTGTAGTAGCGCTTGACGGCCTTTTTCCAGTCGGCGCCCCAGCCCGGCGTGCCCTTGGGCGTGGGGTGGTAGCCGATGGGCGCGCCGCTGACCACCTGGATCTGCAGGTAGCCGCCGCCTACGAAACCATGCGGGCCGTGGTCGAAGTTGTCGGCGCTGAAGTCGTCCATGGTGACCGCCACCGCGCCCGCGCCCATGAACGGGTTGATGTTCACCGATTCGTCGAAGAACAGGTTCACGCCCGAGGTGGTCTGGTGGGTGTAGTTGCGCCCGACCACGCCCTGGCCGGTGGCGGGATCGTAGGGCTGGCCGATGCCCGACAGCAGCAACAGGCGCACGTTGTTGATGCCGAACGCGCACAGCACCACGATCTCGGCGGGCTGGAAGATTTCTTCGCCGGCCGCGTCCACGTAGGTCACGCCGCGGGCGCGCTTCTTGTCGGGCGTGAGTTCCACGCGCAGCACGTGGGCGCCGGTGCGCAGTTCGAAGGTGGGCAGCTTCAGGGCCACCGGCAGGATACAGACCTGTGGCGAGGCCTTGGCGAAGTGCTCGCAGCCAAAGTTGGAACAGAAGCCGCAATACACACAGGCACTCATGTGCAGGCCTTCGGTATTGACATAGGGCCGGGTACAGAGCGCGGACGGCTGCACGTAGGGGTGGTAGCCCAGCTTGCGCGCGGCCTCGCCGAACAGGGCGGGGGCGTAGGGCACCTTCATGGGAGGATTGGGGTAGGGGCGCGAGCGCCACGGCTCGAACGGGTTGCCGCCTTCCTGCTTCTGGCCCTTGAGGTTGCCGGCCTGGCCGGAGGCGCCGATCAGGTAGTCGTAGCGGTCGAAATAGGGCTCCAGCTCGTCGTAGGTGAGCGGCCAGTCCTGGCAGGTCAGTTCCTTGTCGAAGATGGCGGCGCCATAGCGTTCGGTGTAGTGGCTGCGGATGCGAAAGTCGGTGGGGTCGAAGCGGTAGTAGGCGCCCGACCAGTGATTGCCCGCGCCGCCCAGGTGCGTGCCCGGATAGGCGAACTGCCAGCGCCGCATCGGCAGCGCCTTCTGGTCGGTGTTGTTGCGGAAGGTGAAGGTCTCGGTGGCGGCGTTCTGGTGCAGTTCGTGGCGGCGCGTGTACTTGAGCTCGTCGTGCACGTAGGGGCCCTGGAAATCGGGCGAGGGCCAGCGCGCCTCGCCGCGTTCCAGCACCAGCACGCGCTGGCCGGCCGCCGCCAGTTCCTTGCCGATGATGGCGCCGGTCCAGCCGCCGCCGACAATCGCCACGTCTACCGCGGGCAGGGTCTTAGCCATGGCCGTCTCCCGGTTTCGTCATGTGGGCCTGGGCGTTGGCAATCGAGACCGGCTTGCCGGCCCAGATCACGCCATGGCGTTCGATGTCGTTCGAAAACGAGGCGTAGGCGCCGGGAAACCCCACCAGCTTCCAGCCCACCATGTCGGCGTTGCCGCCGTAGAGCGGGTCGGAAAAGAAGCCTTCGATGGTGGCGTCCAGCAGGGCCTGGAAGAACACGTCGGACGGCAACGGCGAGAAGTCCGGTTTGCCGGCCTGCATGTCGTGCAGCCAGGCGTCCTGCTGGGCGGCGTCCAGCTCGGCGTAGGGCTTGCCAGCCGCTTTGCGCGTGGCCGCATCCAGCGCGGCCAGGCCACGCCGGAACATCTCGGCGGGCGTGAACGACAGCTGGTAACCCTGTTCGGGCGTGCCTTTCTCGAACGGACCCTGGCGATAGAACTGTTCGCCCGCGCCCCAGGCGCCGGCCAGTTGGCCGTCCAGGAATTGCGTCACGCCGGCCTCTTTGGCGCCGGGGCCGAGGTCGTCGGCCGGAATCAGCCGCGCGGCGATGGCGTCCATGGCCAGGGCTTCCTGGGCGTTGAAGAATTTCAGGGTGCGGTTCGGGGCCGGGGCCGCCGTGGTGGGCGGTGCGGCGTGGTCGGGGGCCGCCAGGGTCTTGGGCGCCCAGGCCGCGCCGGGCACGCCCACGGCCAGGGCCTTGAGCAGGCCGCGCCGTCCGGAAACAGGTTGATCGTCCATTCATCGCTCCAGCAGCGGAGCCGGCGGACGGGGGCGGGCGCCCGGCACACAGGTCTGCCGGGCGACGGCCTCCGGAGCGTTCGGCTCCCGAGTGAAAGGGATCCCGCGACAGCATATGTGTTCGTGCGCTGAGTTTGTCACTGTTTACGTGACGCCGACAAGCGCGTTGTACGGGTAGGCCCGGATTTTTATTGTTGGCGTTTTTCAGCTAGTATTCAGGTTCCTGAAAGAACGAGAGCACGGCGAAACACGCGGCCCGCGCTTGCCCGGCAAGCCCCGACGATTTCGCCATCTATGACCGACGAGCCTCCTAGTAGGGCGCCCCACACAGCGCGGCGCCCAGCCCCATCTTCCTGCCGCTTCCCGGCATCCGGCCACGCCAGGCCGGTTTCCCACGACACCGATGGCCGCGCGCCGGTCATTTCGGTGGCCCCCACGCCCCGCATCGGCGGCCGCGCGCCGCCTGCGCGGCCCACACGGGCGCTCGCCCCTGATCTATCCTGCTTGAGTCCGCCCCTGGCGACGGCTCGAGCGCGTGCGCGCCTGTGCGCACATTCCTTCCTGATTTTCGTGGAACGTTGATGATCTTCGACTGGATGTCCGACCCGACCGCCTGGCTTGGCCTGGCGACGCTGGTCATTCTTGAAATCGTGCTGGGTATCGACAACCTGGTGTTCATTGCCATTCTGGCCGACAAGCTGCCCCCGGCGCAGCGCAACCGCGCCCGCATGATCGGCCTGACGCTGGCGATGGTGATGCGCCTGGGCCTGCTGGCCAGTATCGCGTGGGTGGTGACGCTGACCGCACCGCTCTTTACGGTGCTGGGCGCCGAGATCTCGGGGCGCGACCTGATCCTGATCCTGGGCGGCCTGTTCCTGCTGTTCAAGGGCACGATGGAGCTGCATGAGCGCGTCGAAGGAAGCGCGGGCCACGACAATGGCCAGAAGGTGCAGCACGCCGTGTTCTGGCAGGTGATTCTGCAGATCGTGGTGCTGGATGCGGTGTTCTCGCTGGACTCGGTGATTACCGCCGTGGGCATGGTCGAAGACCTGAGCATCATGATGATCGCGGTGGTGCTGGCCATGGCGGTGATGATGCTGGCCAGCCGCCCGCTGATGGGCTTCGTGGCGCGCCACCCGACGGTGGTGATCCTGTGCCTGGGCCTGTTGCTGATGATCGGCTTCAGCCTGGTGGCCGAAGGCCTGGGCTTCCATGTGCCCAAGGGCTACCTGTATGCGGCCATCGGTTTCTCGATCCTGATCGAGCTGTGCAACCAGCTGGCGCGCCGCAACCGGGCCCGTGGCGCCCACGCGCTGGGCCGACGCCAGCGCACCGCGCAGGCCGTGCTGCGCCTGCTGCGCGCCGGACGCGGTGGCGAGCAGCCGTCGCAACAGGCCGATGACGTGGTGGCGCTGGTGGACGGCGCGGGCGACGAGCCCGCCTTTGCGCCCGAGGAAAGCTCGATGATCGAGCGCGTGCTGGCAATGGGCTCGCACGACGTGCGCGCCATCATGGTGGCGCGCGGCGACATGGTCTGGCTGGACGTGGCCGATACGCCCGATGCCATCGTGCGCAAGTTCGCCTCGGGCCACTCGCGCCTGCCGCTGTGCGCGGGCGACCCGGCCAACGTGCTGGGCGTGCTGCACTTCAAGGACCTCTTGCCGCTGCTTCAGAACCCCGGCCCGATCGACCTGGTGGAACTGGCGCGCGAACCGCG
Organism: Achromobacter deleyi; assembly: GCF_902859705.1. GTDB lineage: Bacteria > Pseudomonadota > Gammaproteobacteria > Burkholderiales > Burkholderiaceae_B > Achromobacter > Achromobacter deleyi. Next base: position 4,414 of record NZ_CADIJO010000044.1, read on the forward strand.
CTACGTGATGGAGACCACGCCCGTGCTGCGCGTGCTGGAAGAACTGCGAGCTTCGCGCGACCACATGCTGATCGTGGTGGATGAGCATGGCGTATGCGAAGGCCTGGTGACGCCGATGGACGTGCTGGAGGCCGTGGCAGGCGACCTGCCCGAGCACAGCGAAGAGGCGCCCGATGCCTTGCAGCTGTCCGATGGCTCGTGGCTGCTGGACGGCCGCCTGGCCCTGGCCGAGGCCGCGCGCCTGCTGGATGCGCCGGAGCTGGCAGACGACCATGGCGATGCCACCCTGGCCGGTTGCCTGCTGCGCGCCGAAGGCCGCATTCCCGAGGCGGGCGACGTGATTGCCTGGGGCGGCTGGCGTTTCGAGATCACGCGCCGCGACGGCCTGCGCATCGACCAGGTGCATGCCCGCCCGCCGGGACACGAGGCCGTTGCCGGCGCCTGATGCCGGTCGATGTCGTGAGCAGCGGGAATACCCTTAGCGGTATTCCCGCTGTTGTTTTTTGCGCGTTGCGTCAGCGCATTGCCGCCTGCAATGGGGGCCGCAAAAATGATCGCAATATTGGTAATTTCAAGACTCTGTGCCAATATTGCCCAGGGTTTCTCGCTTCAATAATGATTATTCGGCCAGAGAGAAGAACTCGATCAGCACCGCACGACGCTTGTCTTTGCATGATGTGATCCCGTAACGGAAAGCAGGGCATTCAGGAGCTGAAAACATGCGCAATTCAAGGGTGCGGCCGGGCGGGCCGCGGGTATGGGCCGCCTGTTGGGCCGTGATGGCGTTGGCCGGGGGCGGGGCAGCCCAGGCCACCGAAGGCGCCCTGGGCCGCCAGGTCACCGGCACCAGCGTGCAACCGAATGCGGGCATCGTGTCGCCCGAACCGATCTGGGCGGTGAACTTTGCTCAGATCTACCTGGACGGCAAGGTGGGCGGCAGCCGTGAGGTGCCGCTGGGCAACCGCGCTGCTGCGGGCGTGGAAGGCAAGGTGGCCTTCACACTGGCCACCTTGCTCAAGACCTGGGATACGGGGCCGGGGCGCTGGAATTTCGCCTCCAGCATCACGCTGCCGTATCTATGGACCAAGGTGAATGCGACGGTGACCGGGCCCTTGGGCCGCAAGGCGGGCGAGAGCGATACCGCATCCAATCTGTTCGACCTGTATTTTTCGCCGATCATCGCGGGCTACCATTTTTCGGAAACCTCGCACATGGCGCTGAGCTTCAATTTCTGGGCGCCCACCGGAAAATACGATGCCAATAACCTGGCCAATCCCAGCCTGAACAACTGGACCTTCATTCCGCAGGCGGCCTACACCAGGATATTTCCGGAATCGGGCTTTCAACTCGATACCGTGGCCAGCGTGCAGTTCTATACGCGCAACAGCGCCACGGATTATCGCAATGCGCCGATCTTCGGGCTGGATGTGATGGGCCGCAAGAAATTCTCCAATGGCCTGGCCGTGGGCCTGATCCTGGGCACGCAGCAGCAGCTGGGCAGCGACAGCGGCCCCACGGCCGATCGCCTGAACGGCTTCAAGGGCCGCGACTGGGCGCTGGGCCCGATCCTGACCTACGACCGCAAGCTGGCCGACCAGCGCGCGTTGTCATTGAGCCTGCGTTGGGTGCCGACCATCAGCAGCACCAACCGCCTGGACAGCAGCAGCACCTTCATGGCGTCGGCGGCGTTGATCTTCTGACGCCCCGCGGCACGCGCACGCGCTGACGCCGGAACGCCACGGCCGCGCGGCCCCTGCACGGGACCGCGCGGCCGATGGCTTAGAAATTCCACCGCACGTTCAGGAACCCGGCGTTCTCGCGATTGCCGTTGCCGTATTGGCCCTGGTAGCTCAGGCCGACCGAGGCGTTCTTGGACACTGCGATGTCGGCGCCCAGCTCCGTGACGGCGGCGTTGCGCGCGACCGGCGTGCCGGCCACCGTGAACGACGGCCCGGAACTGAAGGCCATGGTGCGGTCCGGATCCACGTCGCCCATCGCATGGCGCCAGCCCAGGGTGGCGCGCAGGCGGGCGGGGGCGCCGGCAATCTCGGTGTCCAGCTTGCCGCGCAGGCCGACGGTGGTGGTGGTGACGTCGTTGCTCTGGCTGCCGGCCGACAGCGCGGCCGAGCCGCCGTCTTCCGAGAAGCCGCCCATGCGCTGCTTGATCCAGGCGGCGCCGACGAAGGGCTCGAGCGTCGCCTGCGGGGTCACCGGCACGGCGTAGCCCAGTTCACCGAAGATCTGCGTGGTGTTGGCGCGGTACTTGGTCTTGAGCTCCTGGTTCTGGCCGGCCAGCGTCAGGTCGCGCTTGTTGTCGATGTCGTGCCAGCTGTAGGCGGCGCCGGCCATGACGTTCCAGGCGTTGCCGCTGGACTGCACGAACGACTTGCCGCCGAACAGCGACACGCTGTAGCTGTCGACCTTGGCGCGGGCATTGCGGCTGTCCTGCCAGATGGTGCTGTCCTGGTAGCCCAGCGCCATGCCGACGCGCCAGCCGTCGCCCACCCGGATGTCGCCGCCGACCTGCACACCGCCCACGCGCTGCTTGTAGCTGGGCGCGTTACCGTCGCCGTCCTGGCTCTGCCAGTTGCCGATGACTTCGGCCCAGACGTTGCGCTGGCACGAGAAGCGCTGCGCATAGCCGCCGTTGGTGCGCAGGGCTTCGTCGCACGGCCGGCCGTCCTGCGTGCTTTCGCTTTGCAGGCTGTCGCGCAGGTGGTTCAGCGGCACCGTGCGCGCGGTTTCCGAGCTGCGGATCAGCGCCGACGCCAGCGAGGCGTGGCTGTCGCCCGACAGCTGCTTGAACGCGGCGGCGGCCTCGTCGGCGGTCAGGCCGAGCAGGGACGAGTACAGCGACGAGTTGGTGTCGATGCCGCCCAGGGCGCCGGCCACGGCGCGCTGGTTGGGCGACTGGGCGACCGTGCCGAAGCCGGTCTGGTTGCGGGTGAAGGTCACGGTGACGTTGTTGGGGTCGTAGCCGACCGCCGCATCGACGAAGGCCAGTTGCGGCAGCACGGTGCTGGCGAACGTGCCCTGGCGGCCCTGGTCGGCCGTCAACACCGTGAAGGTGTCGTTGCCGGTCAGCGGCGCGCTGTTGGTGACGCGCAGCGTGCCGTCCAGCGCCGCGGTGCCGGTGACATGCAGGTTGGGGCCGGCGGTGCTGCCCAGGTTGACGGCCAGCGTGGCGCCCGCGCCGTTGCTGAAGTTGTTGCTGACCTTGATGCCGCCGCCCGCCGCGCCGCCGCCGCTGTTGACGGTGCCGGCGTTGGTCAGGCTGGCGATCGTGCCGTAGCCGGACAGCGTGCCGCCGCTGTTGACCTGCACGGCGGCCGGCAGCGTGGCCGGGGCCTGGGCGCTACCCAGCTGCAGCGTGCCGCCATTGACCGCGACGGTGCCGTTGAAGGTCTGCGAGCCGCCCACGCCCAACGCGCCGCCGCCTTGTTTGACGATGGTGCCGGCGCCGGCCAGCGAGCCGGAGAAGGTGCCGTCCGTGCCCTGGTTGAAGACCAGCGTGGCGTTGTTGGTGATGGCGCCTTGCAGGCTGCTGGTGTCGCCGATCAGCGTGCCGGCGTTGACGCGGGTGCCGCCGGTGTAGGTCGACGGTTGCGTCAGGGTCAGCGCGCCGGCGCCGTCCTTGACCAGTTGGCCGCCGCCGCTGATGCCGCCGGTCATGGCGCCGTCAGTGCCCTGGTTCATACGCAGCGTGGTGCCGGCCGAAGTGCTGACCGCGCCTTGCACGCTGGCGCTGTTGCCTTCCAGGGTGCCACCCGCCACCACGGTGCCGCCGGCATAGGCGTTGGCGCCGTTCAGCACCAGGGTGCCGTCGCCTTGCTTGACCAGCGCGCCGGTGCCGTTGATGGACTGGTTCAGCGTGAAGGTCTGGCCGGCCGCGGCGATGTCGATGCCGCCGCCCGTGCCGTCCAGCGAAATGGCGCGGGTGGTGGTGGTGTAGCCGGCGTCGGCGATGCGCAGCGTGCCGCCGTTGATCGAGATGGCGCCGCCGTTGCCCAGCTGGTTGTCCTGCGTGACCTGCACCACGCCGCTGCGGATCGAGGTGTTGCCGGTGTAGGTGTTGGCCCCCGTCAGGATGAGGGTGCCGCCATTGCCTTTCTCGATGCCGCCCGCGCCGGTGATGGGCGCCGAGATGGTGGCGGTGCCGCCGGCCTCGACCCGGAACGGGGTCTGGGCCTGAGCGATGCTGAGTTGGCCGCCTGCGCCCGCGGCCAGGGTGTAGCCGTTGGTCAGGAACTGCACGCCGGTGACCGCCTGCGAGCCGTCGATGGTGACGGTGCCGCTGGCGCCCGAGAAGGCCGCGTACTTGCCATTCCAGCTGGACGCCAGGTTGCCGCTGGCATCTGTCCAGTTGCTGTTGCCGGCATTCCAGGTGCCAGTGCCGCCTGCGATCACGCCGTCGGGCGTGGTCTTGGCGCCGTTCCAGAACAGGATTTCGCCGGGCTGGCTTTGCAGCACCAGGTTGACCTGGTTGGTCAGGTTCTGCAGGGTCAGGTTGGCGCTGGTGTAGCCGTTGGGCAAGGTGCCGTAGGTCAGGCCGTTGTTGTTGATGTTGTTGGCCGTGAACAGGCGGTACACGCCCGTGCCCAGGTTGCCGCCATCGGTCAGGTTGAGCACGCCGGCCAGGTTCAGGGTCTGGCCCACGGTCACCGCAGTGGTGGCCGAGTTGGGTGAACCCAGCGTGAAGTCCAGCTGCGTGCCGGACGACAGCGTCAGGTTCTGCGCGAACGAGATCGGGTTGGTGGGCGTGCCCGCCACCAGGTGCGCGCCATTGCCCAGCGTGACGTCGGCCGAGACCGAGCCCGAGCCGCCCAGCGACGCGCCCGCGTTGACGGTGACGTTGCCGCCCGTCAGCGTGCCGTCCACCTGCAGCGTGCCGCTGTTGATGGTGGTGCCGCCGCCGACCTGGTTGGTGCCGGTCAACGCCAGGGTGGCGCCGCCGTCCTTGGTCAGGGTGCCGGACGCCGTGGTGATGTTGCCGCCATAGGTGCCGTCGGTGGTCTGGTTGAAGACCACGGCGCCGGTGCCGTTGATGCCGATGTTGCCTTGCAGGCTGGTGGCGTTGCCGGCCAGGGTGCCGGCGTTGATGGTGGTGCCGCCGGTGTAGGTGTTGGTGCCGGTCAGCGTGACGGTGCTGGCGCCGTCCTTGACCAGCGCGCCGCCGCCGCTGATGGACCCGGCAAACGTGCCGTCGCCCGCGCCCTGGTTGAACACCAGGCTGGTGCCGGAAGCGGTCGAGACGTTGCCGGTCAGGCTGTCGGTGTTGCCCACCAGGGTGCCGCCGGACAGCGTGGTGCCGCCGGTGTACTGGTTCTGGCCGCTGAGCGTGAGCGTGCCGCCATCGGTCTTGACCAGGCTGCCCGCGCCGGTCAGGTTGCCCGCCAGCGTCAGGTCGTTGGCGCCTGCCACGGTCAGGGCGGCGCCCAGGCCGACGTTGTTGGCCAGCGCGATGCCCGGCGCGCCCGCTTGCAGCGTGCCCGCGCCTGTGACGGACACGTCGCCCGAGCCCAGCGCCGTGTTGTTGCCGGCGATGATCGTGCCGCCCGCCAGCGTGGTGCCGCCGCCGTAGGTGTTGGCGCCGCCCAGCGTCAGCGTGGACGTGCCCGTCTTGGTCAGCCCGCCCGAGCCGCCGACGCTGCCGGCGAGCGTCAGGTTGTCAGTGCCGTTGACGGTCAGGCCGCCGTTCAGCGTCACCGTGTTGGTCAAGGTGGCCGGGCCCTGCGCACGCAGCGTGGTGCCGTCGGCGACCGTCAGCGTGCCCGAGGACAGCGCATTGTTGCCGCCTACGGCCAGCGTGCCGCTGGTGAGCGTGGTGCCGCCGCTGTAGGTGTTGTTGCCCGTCAGGGTCAGGGTGCCCGTGCCGGTCTTGGCCAGGCCGCCCGCGCCATCGATCGTGCCAGTGAGCGTCAGGTCGCTGCCGGTGACGGTGGTGGTGCCGGCGGTCAGCATCACCGCATTGCCCAGCGTGACGGGGCTGGTCGCGGACAGGGTGGTGCCGGGCGCGGTTCCCAGCATGCCGCTGCCCAATGCGGCGTTGTTGCCCACGGCCAGAGTGCCCGAGTTCAACTGCACGCCGCCGGAGAAGCTGTTGGCCGCGGCCAGCGTCAGGGTGCCGGGGCCGGCCTGGGTCAGGCCGCCCGTGCCGCCGATGGCGCCGGCCAGTGTCAGGTCGTTGATGCCGGTGACGGTCAGGCCGCCGTTCAGCGTCACGCCGTTCTGCAACTGCACCGGCGTGCTGGCGGTCAGCGCGGTGGCGGCCGACGCAATCAGGTTGCCCGTGCCCAGCGCGGTGTTGCTGCCCACGGTGAGCATGCCGGCCGTCAGTTGCGTATTGCCCTGGTAGGTGTTGTTGCCGGCCAGGGTCAGGTTGCCCGTGCCGGTCTTGACCAAGCCGCCTGCGCCGGACACGTCGCCGTTCAGCGCCAGGCCGGCCGCGCCGCTTTGCACGGTCAGGTCGCCTTGCAGCACGGCGCTGTTGGCCAGCGCCAGGGGCACCGCGGTGCCGTTGGCCAGGGTGGTGCCCGCGGACGCGGTCAGGGTCCCCGTGCCCAGGGCGGCGTTGCTGCCGACCTGGATCGTGCCGGCTTGCAGCAAGGTGCCGCCCGTGTAGGTGTTGGTGCCGTTGAGCGCCAGGGTGCCGGCGCCCGTCTTGGTCAGCGTGCCGGCAGTCGTGCCATCGGTGATGGCGCCGTTGGCGGTGTAGGTCACCCCCGCGTTGGCGACTTCGATCCCGCCGTTGCCGGCCACCGTCCAGGTGCGGCCGGTGCTGCTGTTGGCCGCGCCGGCATACCGCAGCGTGCCGCCCGCGAAGGCCACGCCGTTGGCGGCGTTGCCCAATTGGGTATCGTCATTGATCTGCAGCACGCCGCCTTCCAGGCGGGTGGTGCCGGTGTAGGTGTTGGCACCGGTGAGGATCAACGTGCCCGCATCGCGCTTGGCAAGGGTGACGTCGGTGCCGGCCAGCGTCGAGCCGATCGTCGCGGTGACATTGGGTTCGACCCGCAGGGTAGTCACGCCGTCGCTGCCGTTGACCGCCGTGAGCGTGCCGCCGCTGACGAGGTAGCCGTCGGTGGAGAACTGCAGGCCCTGGAACTGCTGGGTGCCCGAGACGGTCACTATGCCGGCCTGGTCCTGGAAGACGCCGAACCGGCCGCCCCAGGCTTCCTGGGCGAGGGTGGTGGCGTTTCTCCAATCCGTGGTGGTGCCATCCCAAGTGCCATTGCCGCCTTGCCAAAGCTGGATTTCATTGGCCTGCGATTGGTTCAGCACGTTGATCTGGCCGGCCAGGCCGGTCTGCAGGCTGAAGGTGGGCGAGGCATTGGCCAGCGTCAGGCCGGTGGTCACGCCGGTGCCTTGATAGCTGACGATGCGATACACGCCCACGCCAAAGCCAGGCAATTGCGTGACGTTGACGGTGCCGTTCAGCGTCACGTTGCCGTTGACGTTGATGAGGCTGCCGGAATAGGGCGCGCCCAGGTCGGCGTTGATGCTGGAGGCGCCATCCACGTTCAGCGACCCCAGCGTCAGGCCGCCGGTGTTGGCCGAACTGACATACAGGCTGCCGCCGTTGTTGACGAAGACGTTGCCGCTGGCGATGCCCGTGCCGGCCAGGCTTGAGCCTGCGCCGTTCACGTTGACCGTGCTGCTGCCCAGCGAACCGGTCAGGTTGACGCGCCCGCCGTTGATGTCGAACACGCCGCTCTGCGTATTGGCGCCGGCGAGCGTCAGCGTGCCCGTGCCGACCTTGGCGGTGCTGCCGGTGCCGGCCAGCACGCCGCCAAAGACGCTGTCGCTGCCGTTGCCCAGCGTCAGGGCCGAGCCGCTTTGCAGCGTGCCGGCGCCGGTCAGGCTGGCAATCGAGGCCGCGCTGGTCAGCGCCAGGGTGGCGCCGCTGTCGATGCGCACGCCGGAGGCCGAGTTGATGGCTGCCCCGCCCGCGGTCAGCGTGCCTTGCGCCACGCCGATGCCGCCGGACAACGTGTTGGCGCCGCCCAGCGTCAGGTTGCCCAGGCCGGTTTTTTCCAGGTTGCCGGCGCCGGAGAGCACGCCGCCGTACGTGCCGTTGGCGCCTTGGTTGAAGGTCAGCGTGGTGCCGGCGGCGGTGGCGACGTTGCCCTGGATGCTGCCGGTGTTGCCGGTCAGCCCGCCTGCGTTCAGCTGGGTGCCGCCGGTATAGCCGTTGGCGCCGGACAGCGTCAGCGTGCCCGACCCTTCCTTGACCAGGCTGCCCGCGCCCGTCAGGTTGCCGGCCAGCGTCCAGTTGCCCGCGCCGGTGGCGGTCAGGGCGTTGGCCAGGGTCACGTTGTTGGCCAGCGTCACGCCATCGGCGGCGGTCAGGTTGGCCGCGCCGGTGACGTTCAAGGCGCCGGTGCCCAGCGCGGTGTTGCTGTTGGCGGCCAGCGTGCCGCTGGTCAGCGTGGTGCCGCCGCTGTAGTTGTTGTTGCCGGACAGCGTCAGCGTGCCGGTGCCGCTTTGCACCAGGCCGTTGGCGCCGGACACGGTGCCGCCCAGGGTGATGTCGTTCGACCCGGTGGCGGTCAGGGTGCCGCTGTTCAGCGCGACGTTGTTGGCCAGCGTCACGGCCAGGCTGCTGGACAGGGTGGATGCGCCCGCGACGGTCAGGGCGCCGGTGCCCAGCGCCAGGTTCGAACCCACATTCAGCCCGCCTTGCGCCAGCGTCACACCGCCGTCAAAGGTATTGTTGCCCGCCAGGGTCAGCGTGGCGGCGCCTTGCTTGACCAGGCTGCCGCCGCCCGACACCGTGCCGTTCAGCGCCAGGTCTTGCGAGCCCAGCACGGTGAGCGGGGCGCCGTTCAGGGTGACGTTGTTGGCCAGGGCCACGCTCGCCGTCGAATCGAGCAAGGTGGCCGCGTTGACCGTCAGGGCGCCGCTGCCCAGCGACGTGCTGGTGCCCAGCACCAGGCTGCCGCCGTTGACCTGGGTGCCGCCGCCATAGGTGTTGGCGCCCAGCAGCGCCAGGGTGGCCGCGCCGCTCGTGGTCACGCCGCCCGCGCCGGAGACGACGCCGGACAGCGCCAGGCTCTGCGTGAGGTCGACCGTCAGGCCCTGGTTCAGCACCACGTTGTTGCTCAGCTGCAGCCCCTGCGCCGGGGTCGCCCCCAGCGTGCCGGCGCCGTTCACCGTCAGATCGCCCGTGCCCAGCGCCGCGTTGTTGCCGACCCGCAGGGTGCCAGCGGTCAGGGTGGTGCCGCCGGTGTACGTGTTGCCGCTGTTCAGCGTCAGGGTCGAGGTGCCGCTCTTGGTCAGCGAACCCGCGCCGTCCACCACGCCCGACAGGGTCAGGTCGCGCGCGCCGTTGACCGTCAAGGCGTTGTTCAGCGCGACGTTGTTGGTCAGCGCAATGGCCGGACCGCCGGCCGTGCCGGACAGGTTGGCGGCGCCGTTCACGATCAGGCTACCCGTGCCCAATGCCGTGTTCGATCCCACCACCAGGCTGCCGCCAATGAGCTGCGTGCCGCCCTGGTAGGTGTTGTTGCCGGACAGCGTCAGCGTGCGGCCGGCGGCGCCAGCGATCAGGCTGCCTGCGCCGCTGATGAAGCCGGACAGGCTCGCGTCCTGGCTTTGCGCCAGGGTCAGGTTCGCGCCGGAAGCCAGCGTGATGGCATTGCCCAGTGACAGGCCGGCGGTGGCGCCGTCCAGCGCCGCGTTGCCCGTGACCGACAGATTGCCCGTGCCCAGCGCCTGGTTGTTGCCCAGCAGCAGTGTGCCGCTGGCCAGTTGCGTGGCCGCGTGGGTATTGATGCCGTTCAGCGTCAGCGTGCCCGTGCCCGATTTGATCAGGGTGCCCGCGCCGGTGATGGCGTTGTTCAGCGTCAGGTTGCCCGTGCCGCCGGTGGTCAGGTTGGCATTGAGCGCAATGCCGTTGCCCAGGGCCACCGTGCTGTCGGACAGCAGGCTGGACGCGCCGGCCACCGTCAGCAGGCCCGTGCCCAGCGCGGTATTGCTGCCCACGCGGATGGCGCCGGCCGACAGAGTGGTGCCGCCGGCATAGCTGTTGGCGCCATTGAGCGTCAGGGTGCCGTTGCCCGTCTTGGCCAGGGCGCCGGTGGTGCCGGCCACGACGCCGTTCAGCGTCAGGTCGTTCGAGCCCAGGTTGGTCAGCGTGTTGCCGGCGCCGATGAATACGTCGTTGGCCAGCGTGACGGCCGCGGTGCTGTCCAGCGCGCCGGAACCGTTGATGTTGAACGAACCGCTGCCCAGCGCGGTATTGCTGCCCACCGAAACGGTGCCGGCAGCCAGGGTGACGCCGCCGATGGCGCTGTTGTTGCCGCCCAGCGCCAACGTGCCGGCGCCCAGCTTGGTGACGCGGCCCGTGTTGGTCAGCGCCTGGTTGAGCGTGAACGTATTGCCGGCGTCCGCGATGTCAAAGCCCGCGCCCGCGCCCACGTCGATGGCGCGGGTGGTGCCGGTGTAGCCCGTGCCGGTCACGCGCAGCGTGCCGCCGGCAAAGCCCAGCGCGCCATTGGCCGCGCCCAGGTTGGTGTCGTCGCTGACCTGCAGCACGCCTTCGGCCACCAGCGTGCCGCCGGTGTAGGTGTTGGCGCCGCCCAGCACCAGGGTGCCCTGGTCGCGCTTTTGCAGCTGGCCGGCGCCCTTGATCACGCTGTTGACGGTGCCGGTCAGTGTCGGGTCGACCCGGAAATTGTTGATGCCGCTGGCCAGTTGCACGCCGCCGCCATTGAGGGTGTAGCCGTCGGTGAAGAACTGCATCCCGGTCACGGCCTGGTCGCCCGACACGGTGACCGTGCCGCCGGCCAGGCCGCCGAACACGGCGAACTGGCTGCCCCAGGCCTGGCTCAGGTTGCCGGTCTGGTCGGTCCAGTTGGTGGTGCCCGCCTGCCAGGTGCCGCTGCCGCCGGCCAGCACGCCGTCGGCGGCCAGCTTGGCGCCGTTCCAGAACTGCACGTTGTTGCCGCCGGCCTGCACGATCAGGTTGACCTGCTGGTTCACCGCGGTCTGGATCTGCAGGTTGGTCGGCAGGGTGCCCGGGGGCAGGGTGCCCAGCGCCAGGCCGTTGTTCACGAGCGTGCCGGTGTAGCCCAGCAGGCGATACACGCCGACGCCGAAGCCGCCCTTGTCGGTGACGTTCAGGTCGCCCGCCAAGGTGACGTTGCCGTTGACCTGCACCAGCGCCTGCGGGGTCGGTGCGCCCAGCGACACGTTGAACTGCGAGCCCGCGGTCATCGCCAGGCCGCCCAGCGTCAGGGTCTGGCCGGTGGTGGCCGACAGCGCGCCGCCGGTCGCGATGTTGGCCGTGCCGGCCACGCTGCCGCTGCCGGCCAGCGTGGCGCCCGCGCCGACGTTGACCTGCGAGCTGGCCAGCGAGCCGTTCACGTTCAGCGATCCGCCGCCCACGTTGAAGGCGCCGGTCTGGGTGTTGGCGCCGGTCAGCGTCAGCGCGCCGGTGCCGTTCTTGACGATGTTGCCTGCGCCGGCCAAGACGCCGCCGAAGGTCGAATCGGCGTTGTTCTGCCCCATCTGCAGGGTGGCGTTGGCGCCCAGCGCCACGTTGCCCGTGCCGCTGAGCGAGCCGAAGGTTTCGCTGTCGGTCAGCTTCAGGGTGGTGCCGGTTGCCAGGTTCACGGCCAGGCTGTCGGCCAGGGCTTGTCCGCCCTGGGTTTCGAGCGTGCCGGACAGCAGGTTCAGGCCGCCCGTGAAGGTGTTCACGCCATTGAGCAGCAGGGTAGTGTTGTTGCCCAGCACGTCCACGCTGCCCGTGCCGCTGATGCTGCCGCTGTACGTGGCGTTGGCGCCCTGGGCCAGCACCAGCTTGCTGTTGTTCAGGACGCTGGCGCCCAGGCTGGCGGTGCCGGCCTGCAGCACGCCCGCGTTGATGGTGGTGTTGCCGAAGTTGTTGGCGCCCGTCAGCGTCAGGGTGCCGCTGCCGTTCTTGATCAGGCCGCCCGCGCCATTGATGGCGCCGTACAGGCCGATGTTGTTGGCGCTGTCCACCGTCAGGTTGGCGTTCAGGGCGATGTTGTTGACGAAGTTGCGGTTGGCGTTGCTTTGCAGCGTGGCGTTGCCGCCGACGGTAAAGAGGCCGCTGCCCAGCGCGGTGTCGCTGGCGGCCACCAGCACGCCCGCATTGAGCAGGATGCCGCCCGAGTGGGTGTTGTTGCCCGACAGGGTCAGGGTGCCGCCGTCGTTCAGCGTCAGGCCGCCGGCACCGCTCAGGGCGCCGCTCAGCGTCAGCGCCTGGCCGCCCGTGGTGACGCCCAGACCGGCGCCCAGCCGGATGTTGTTCGCCACGTTCAAGTTGCCTGCGCCCGCGGCCAGGGTGGCCGCGCCTTCCACGTCCAGCAGGCCCGTGCCCAGCGCCTGGGCATTGCCCAGCGTCAGGGTGCCGGCGTTCAGCAGCACGCCGCCGCTGTGGGTGTTCTGCGTGGCCAGCGTCAGGTTGGCCTGGCCATTCTTGACCAGTTGGCCGGTGCCCGACAGCGCGCCGGCCAGCGTCAGGGCCTGGGTGCCCAGCACCGACAGGCTGTTGTTCAGCACGAACTGGTTGGCCAGGCTGACGGCCGCGCCGGCGTCCAGCGCGGTGGCGCCTTGCACGGTGACCGAGCCGGTGCCCAGGGCGTTGTTGGCGCCCGCGACCACGGTGCCGCCGTTCAGCGTGGCGCCGCCCATCGAATTGGTGGCGTTCAGCGTCAGGGTGCCCGTGCCGGTCTTGACCAGCGTGCCGCCCGCGCCCGACAGCGCGCCGTTCAGCGTCAGGTTGTTCGCCCCGCCCACCGTCAGCGCGTTGCTCAGCGCAAAGGCGTTGGACAGCGCCACGTTGTTCGACAGGCTGGCCAGGGTGACCGCGCCGTTCACGGTGACGTTGCCCGCGCCCAGCGCGGTATTGCTGCCCACGTTGACTGAGCCGCCGCTGAGCGTGGCGCCGCCGCCGAAGGTATTGGCGCCGGTCAGCGTCAGGGCGCCGGCGCCGCTCTTGACCAGCGTGCCGGTCGCGCCGCTCAGGGTGCCGTTCAGGGTCAGGTCGTTGGCGCCGTTCAGCGTCAGCGCGTTGTTCAGGACGATGGCGTTCTGCAGCGCCACGGCGCCGGACGAGGCCAGCGTGGCCGCGCCATTCACCGTCAACGCGCCATTGCCCAGCGCGTTGTTGTTGCCCACGATCAGGCCGCCAGCGCTGATCTGCGTGGCGGCGTGGGTGTTGGCGCCGTTCAGGGTCAGGATGCCCGCGCCGGACTTGGACAGCGTGCCGGCGCCCGACAGCACGCCGCCCAGCGTCAGCGAACCGCTGTTGCCCAAGGCCAGGTTGGCGTTCAGCGTGATGTTGTTGGCCACGTTGGTGGCCGCGGTGGCCTGCAGCGTGGCTGCGCCGTAGACCACCAGGTCGCCCAGGCCCAGCGCGGCATTGGTGCCCAGTGCCAGCGTGCCATTGCCCAGCCGCACGCCGCCGGTGTGGGTATTGGCGCCGTTCAGCGCCAGGGTGCCGCTGCCGGACATGTCCAGGGCGCCGGCCCCGCTCACCACGCCGCCCAGCGTCAGGCCGTTCGTGCCTTGCACGGACAGGCCGCCCGCGCCCAGCGACACGGCGTTGTTCAGGGTCAGGCTGCTGGCGGTGCTGAGCGCGCCGCCATTGGCGGTCAGCGTGCCCGAGCCGAAGGCCGCCCCATTGTCGATGTTGACCAGGCCGCCATTCAACGACGCTTGTGCGCTGACGAGCGCGCCATTGACGGTCCAGGTGCCGCTGTTGATGACCAGGTTGTTGAAGTTGATGTAGGTGGCCGAGCTGGCGGTGCCCGTGCCGGTGGTGCCGCTGGCGCCCGGGTTTTGCAGCACCAGGGTGTTGTTGCCGCCCAGGCCGCCGTCGACCACGCCCAACGTCGAGAAGTTGAGCGCGATGCTGGCGTCCAGGCCGCCCAGCCCGACGCTTACGCCCAGGTCGACGGCGCCGCCGTTGGTGACGCTGGACCCCGTGACGGCGGTGAACGTGTTGGTGCTGTTCACCCCCATGTTGACGCCGCCGTTGATCGTGCCGGCGTTGACGAAGGTGTTGCCGGTGGCGGACCGGCCCAGGCCGACGCGGCCGTTGATGACGCCGCCGGCGGCATTGGTGACGGCAATGGGGGCGCCGCCGTAGGCCGCGATGGCGGGGGTGCTGTAGATCGCGGTCGGGCCGCTCAGCAGGCCGGGGCGAGTGCCGATGGTGCCCGAGTTGTTGACGGTGATGTTGCCGTTCGCGTCGCCTTGCAGGATCAGCGAGGCGCCGCTGAGCGTGGACAACACCGGCAGGCCCAGGACGGACAGGCCCGTGCCCAGCAGCGTGCCGCTGTTGGTGACCGAGACGGTGCCGCTGTTGGTCAGGTTGCCCATCGCTGCGCCGGTGGCGCCCAGGCTGACAAGAGCGCCCAGGCCGAGGCCGGGATCGACGGTGCCCTGGTTGGTCAGGCTGGTGTTGCGGCCGGTGAGGGTGATGGACGGGCCTACCAAGGCGGACGAGGACTGGCCCGAACTGGTCACCAGCACCGACACGCCATTGGCGTTGCTGGTGACGGTGTTGGTATGCGGTGGCAGCAGCGTCACCGCGTCATTGCACAGGATCGAGGAACCGCTGGTGGTGCAGGCCAGCGCTGCGGGCACGGGCGCCATCAGCAGAATCAGGACGCGCCAGATGTAATTGAGGGGGATTGGGGTATTGCCGTGCCGGCGGCCAGGGTTCATCTCAGCTCCAAAGTCAGAAAGAGCTTTTCCCCAGCCTGGCCATCGATCATCCGGAACCGGAAAAAAGCGATTGCTGCAAATCAGGAAGCGCGCACGGCACCGTATGGTTTTTATGTCTGCCGTTTAAACCTGGAGTCAGTTTGAAAGGAACGTGGCGGCATATCCATCAAGAGTTTTGCGTAAATAGTAACTAGTAGTTTCTGATATGACAGCAATGCTCTCACATTGCAACGTTCAAATAGATACTAAAGTTACTATTAGATATATATTTTGAGCAACAGTGGGAAAGGAAGCGAATGAAGGGGTTTTTGCGAGGTTATGGAAAATATCCGAGGGTCGATTCTGATCGGAATTCATTGGATAAGTGTCTGATATTAAACAATAAAAGACAATATTTATGCGGCATTCAAACGATGTTTTTACGATGATAAGAATTATCGTTTGAGTGAATTCACGGCAAACGGGAATGATTTTTGCTGATTAATTATTCGTGAGTAGGGTGGCGAGGCGGGAAAAATTCTTAAATATGCGAATAATCGACCCTATATTGGGGTCGGATACAGGGTGGGCCGGCAGACGCAATAAAGCGACAGCAATGCAACTATTGCATCGCAACATGAAAGCAGCCGTAAATACCCCGGCAGCATACCGCCATGCGGCGTTGAGATAACCGGAGAAGCAGGGAAGCCGCGGATTGGCGGGCGAGCCGCGGATTATTCCGCGACGCCGCTCGGCGACATCCAGCGCAGCACGAAACGCGCACCGCCCAAGGGGCTTTCGCGCACTTCGATGGTTCCCTTGTGGCTGGCCGCCACGCGCTTGACGATGGCCAGCCCCAGGCCGGCGCCGCCCGTGCCGCGGTCGCGGCTTTCATCCAGGCGGATGAAGGGTTCGAAGATGCGTTCGCGGTCGGCCGGCGCCACGCCGGGGCCGTCGTCGTCGACGATCAGCTCGAAGCCGCCGGCCGGGCAGCCGGCCAGCGAGATCTCGATGCGCGCATTGGCGTAGCGCACGGCGTTCTGCACCAGGTTGAGCAGGGCCCGGCTCATGTAGCGCGGGTGCAGCTGCACGTGGGCCGGCAGGCCGTCGTCGCGCACGTGGCAATGCACGCCGCGCGACTCGGCCTGGTGCGCCACCTGGGCCAGCGCTTCGCCCAGCCAGTCGCGCACGTCCACCGTTTCCTGCTTGACGATGTCTTCGGTCGGGCGTTCCAGGCGCGCGTACACCAGCAGTTCACCGACCATGGTTTCCAGCTCGGAGATGTCGGTGCGCATGTCGTGCAGGATCTGGTCGCGCCTGGCCTGGAATTTTTCCTGGCCCAGCATGTCGACCTCGAACGACAGGCGGGCCAGCGGCGTGCGCAGTTCGTGCGACACGGCGTTGGTCAGGCTGCGCTGATTTTCAACCAGCGCGGCGATGCGTTCGGCCATCTGGTTGAAGCTTTCGCCCACGTGGCGGATGCCGGAAAAATGCGACAGCCGGGCGCGTACGCCCAGGTCGCCCTGGCCCATGCGCAGGGTGGCGTTGCGCAGCGAATCCAGGTCGCGCCAGACGGGCAGCGCCCACAGCAGCAACAGCACGGCGGCCAGCACCACGCTGAGCGCCAGCCAGGCGCCCCAGGTGATCCATTTTTCCAGCGTGGGTTCGCCGGGCAGGCGCATTTCCAGCCATTGGCGCGGCTCGCCGGGCAGGGGCGCCAGGTAGGTGTTGTATTCGTCGCGCATGATGAAGCCGCGCGTGGCCAGGTCCTGCTTTTCCTGTTCGGTGGCTTCGACCCGCTCGGGGGTGACCAGCTTGAGTTCCAGCCCATAGTGGGGCCGCAAGGTATCGCGGATGAAGGCGGCGCGGGATTCCGGCTCGATGGGGTCCAGTTCCTTGTGCAGCGCGTACATCTGGCCGCGCACGGCCTGGTACGAAAGATCTGCGCTGACCGAATCCAGCAGGTACCCCAGGCTGCGGTTCACCAACTGCGACGCAGCGATGTAGGCAATGGCGGCGACCACAAAGATGCGGATCGTGAACTTGAGCATGGTGTATCAGAACTCCTGTGGGCGCCGCGGCCGCGCGTCATCCTTTTCGGACGCGTCCGTGCTCGCGGGCTGCGCAATGGTACAGGGCGGCGGCAGGGTAATCCGCCCGGTTTTGTGCGGCAATTGTGAAGATTCATGAAGTCATTTGCCCCCGGTGTGGTGCAACACCCATGGCAATGGCGGATTGAAACGGCGGCGCGGGCCGGCTATAAGCATGATTCAGGGGGTCCGCAACCCGGGGGCCCCGCCCGTGCAGAGTGCAACGACCCATGTCGCCGCAGCCGCCTTTCCACGATGAACGCGTCGCCAGCAAACCGGCGGCGCGCGAGGCCACGCCGGCCGAATCGGGTTCCTGTATTGAAGTCTTCCTGGCGTTCCTGCGGCTGGGCCTGACCGCTTTTGGCGGGCCGGTGGCCCACCTGGCTTACTTTCGCGAAGAATTCGTCGACCGACGCCGTTGGCTGGATGACTACGCCTTTTCAGACCTGGTGGCGCTGTGCCAATTCCTGCCGGGCCCGGCCAGCAGCCAGGTCGGCATGGCGCTGGGCCTGAAGCGGGCCGGCTGGGCCGGCATGCTGGCCGCCTGGCTGGCGTTCACGCTGCCGGCGGCGCTGGCCATGCTGGGGTTGGGACTGGGGCTGACGCGGATCAGCGGTGTTTCCGGCATGGCGGTGGTGCATGGCTTGAAGGTGGCGGCCGTGGCCGTCGTGGCGCAGGCGGTGTGGGGCATGGGGCGCTCGCTTTGCCCGGACCGCCCGCGCGCCGGCCTGGCGGTGGGCGCGGCGTTGATCGCGGTGGTCTTGCCGACCACACTGGGGCAAGTCGGCGCGATCGTGCTGGGCGCGGTGGCAGGTGCAGTGCTGCTGCAGGCGCCGCCGCGGCCCATCCTGGCGAACCGCACGCAAGGGGTGTCTCGGCGGGCGGGGTACGTGTGCCTGGCGGTGTTCGTGGGGCTGCTGGCCGCCTTGCCGGCATGGGCGGCCTGGTCGGACACGCCGCTGGCTGCGCAACTGGCCGGCTTTTACCGGGCGGGCGCGCTGGTGTTCGGCGGCGGCCACGTGGTGCTGCCTTTGCTGGAAACGGCGGCCGTCGGCGGCGGCATGGTGTCCAACGCGGATTTCCTGGCGGGCTACGGCATGGCGCAGGCCATGCCGGGGCCGCTGTTCACGTTTGCCGCGTTTCTGGGCGCGGCGTCTTCGGGGCCGCTGTCCGGTTGCCTGGGCGGGGCGCTCTTGCTGGTGACGATATTTCTGCCCGGCGCGCTGATCCTGGCGGCGGCGCTGCCGTTCTGGGAAAGCCTGCGCCGCCGTCCGGGCGTGCGCAATATGGTGGCGGGCGTGAATGCCGCGGTGGTGGGCATCCTGCTGGCGGCCCTGTATGACCCGGTGTGGCTGGGCGCCATCCTGACCAAGGCCGACTTCGGCCTGGCGCTGGCGCTGTTTGGCCTGCTGGTCTATGCGCGCTGGTCGCCCGTGTGGGTGGTGCTGGCGGCCGCGGCCGGCGGTTGGGCGCTGGCCTGGCTGGCGTAGCGGGCCGGGTGGGTTTGCGCGGCGTCAGCCGCGCCATTGCGGCGCGCGTTTCTGCAGAAAGGCGTCGATGCCTTCGGCCGCGTCTTCTTCCATCATGTTGCGCGCCATGACCTCGGCGGCGTAGTCGTAGGCCTCGGCCTGCGGCATCTGGCGCTGCGCGTAGAACATGCGCTTGCCGTAGCGGATCGCGCTGGGGCTCTTGGCGGCAATGACGTCGGCCAGAGCCTGCACCCGCGCATCCAGGTCGGCATCGGGCGCGACATCGTTCAAGAGGCCCCAATCGCAGGCCTGGGCGGCGCTGATGAAGCGGGCGGTGACCAGCATCTCGAAGGCGCGTTTGGTGGACACGTTGCGGCTGAGCGCCACGGCCGGCGTCGAGCAGAACAGGCCGGCGTTGATGCCGGACACGGCAAAGGTGGCGGTGTCGGCGGCCACGGCCAGGTCGCAGCTGGCCACCAGCTGGCAGCCCGCGGCGGTGGCAATGCCGCGCACTTTGGCAATGACGGGCACCGGCAGCGCCTGCAAATCCTGCATGACGCGGCTGCATTGGCGAAACAGCGCCAGGTAGTAATCGAAGGACGGCTGGCTGCGCATTTCGCGCAGGTCGTGGCCGGCGCAGAAGGCGCGGCCGGCCGATTCCAGCACCACGCAGCGCAGCGCGGGGTCGCGCGCCAGGGCGTCGATTTCCACGCGCAGCGCCTGCAGCAACCCTTCGGACAGCGCATTGAATTGCGCCGGCCGGTTCAACTGCAAGGTGGCGATGCCGTCTTGCGTCGTGCGCAGCAGCAGCGGGGCGGGGGCGTCGGTGCGGGTCGGGGAATCGGGGGCCATGATGTCTCCAGGAAGCGGGCGGCGCCTGTGATCGGCGCCTGCCATCGTTGCCTGCCATAGTAGGCCAGCCGGGGCCGCCGTTCACGCGGGGTCAGTCAGGACGGCCAGGCGCCTTGCGCAGGCCCTAGCCGCCGATCGCGTCCGGCAGGCCGTTGGCTGCGCGGATGGCCTGGATCAGGCGGCTGAGCGCGGGCGCCAGTTGCCGTCGGCTGGGGTAGTACATGACCAGCGGCGCGCCGGCCGGCGCCCAGTCGTCCAGCACGCGGCGCAGGCGGCCGGCGCGCAGGTGCGGTTCGGCGTAGCGTTCCAGGCAATAGGCCAGGCCCAGCCCGTCCAGCGCGGCATCCACGGCCATGTCGGTGTCGTTCACGATGAGCGCGCCCGGCGCATCGATTTCGCAGGCGCGCGGGCCCTGGCCCAGTTCCCAGCGGTACAGGGTCTGGTCGCCCAGGCGCAGGCGGATGCAGGCATGGCGCAGCAGGTCGTCGGGCGTCTTGGGCGTGCCGTGGCGGCCCAGGTAGGCGGGCGCGGCCACCACCACCCACCTGAGCGGCGGCGTCAGCGGCATGCAGACCATGTCCTGCGGCACCGTGTCGCCAAAGCGGATGCCGGCGTCAAAGCCCGTCTTGACGATGTCGACCATATTGTTGTCGACCACCACTTCGATCTTCACGCCGGGGTAGTCGTGCAGGTAGCGCGCCAGCACGGGGCTGAGCAGCAGGCGTGCGGCGTCGCGCGGCACGTTGATGCGCAGGCCACCCAGCGGCCCGGCGCGGTATTGGCCGAGTTCGGACAGGGCTTCGCCGATTTCACCAAAGCTTTGGTCCAGTTGCGCGGCCAGCTTGCTGCCGGCTTCGGTGGGGGCGACCGACCGGGTGGTGCGGTTGAGCAGCTTGACGCCCAGGCGGCCTTCCAGGTTGCGCAGGGCGTGGCTGAGCGCCGAGGTGGATACGCCCAGTTCACTGGCCGCCAGCCGGAAGCTGCCGCGGCGGCAGATGGCCGCGAAGGCGCTGAGATCGGCCAGGTCGTGGCGGCTGTAGGAAGGCATGGGGCGCTGCGGCGAAGTGAATAGATCGTTGAGTCTGATTCAATAATACCTGACCTACACTCATCAAACTTTTTTGCAGGAGTGGTAAGCATGCTGGTCGAGACCATGCGTATTGAAGGAATCCCTGCGCCTGTGTCCAGAATCGGCCTGGGCACGTGGGCGATTGGCGGCTGGATGTGGGGCGGGGCGGATGACGCCGCGTCGGTGGCGACGCTGCGCGGCGCGATCGAGCGCGGCATCAACCTGATCGACACCGCGCCGGTATACGGTTTTGGCCACGCCGAGGAAATGGTCGGGCAGGCCTTGCAGGGCATTCGCGACCAGGCCGTGATCGCCACCAAGGCGGGCCTGGAATGGGCGGGCGAGGGCGTGCGGCGCAATTCCAGCCCGGCGCGCATCCGCCGCGAGGTGGAAGATTCGTTGCGCCGCCTGCGCACCGACCGCATCGACCTGTACCAGATCCATTGGCCCGATCCGCGGGTGCCGATCGAAGACACGGCGCGCACGCTGCAGGACCTGCAGCGTGAAGGCAAGATCCTGGCAGTGGGCGTGAGCAATTATTCGCCCGAGCAGATGGACGAGTTTCGTGCCGTGCTGCCGCTGGCATCCGTACAACCGCCGTACAACCTGTTCGAACGCGCCATCGAAGCGGACGTGCTGCCGTATGCCCGCGAGCACAAGCTGGCGGTGCTGGCCTATGGCGCGCTGTGCCGTGGCCTGCTGTCGGGCCGCATGACGGTGGACACCACCTTCGGGTCCGACGACTTGCGGTCGAACGACCCGAAGTTCCGTCGGCCGCGGTTTGACCAGTATGTGCGCGCCACCAAGGAATTGGAGGCCTTTGCGCGCATCCGCCACGACAAGTCGGTGTTGGCGCTGGCGATACGCTGGGTGCTGGACAGCGGCCCGACGATTGCGCTGTGGGGCGCGCGCCGGCCAGACCAGTTGAACGGTGTGGACGATGCGTTCGGCTGGCACCTGACCGATACCGAGATGGCCGAGATCAACGAGCTGCTGGACAAGAACATCCTGGACCCGGTGGGGCCGGAATTCATGGCGCCGAGGGCGCGCGACTGACGTCGTGGAAAAGGCCGCCGAATGAACTGACCCCCAGATCCTGGCGGCCTTTTTCATGGGCGCCTGGCCGTCAGCCCATCAACGCGGCCAGCGATTCGCGCAGCCAGCGCAGCCCGGCGTCGCCATCCGTACGCTCATGCCAGATCATCTCGAACCCCAGGGGGGCGATCGGAAATGGCACCGGCTGCACCGCCAGCCCCGGCGGTGTCGGCATCACCGTGCGCTGCGCCACCGTCAGCACCAGGTCGGTGCCGGCCACGACGGCGGGGGCCGCCGTCCAGTGCGGCAGCCGCAGGGCCACGCGGCGGGCCCGGCCCAGGCGGGCCAGGGCCGCGTCCACTTCTCCTGAACGCTGGTCCTGGCTGGCGGCCACCAGTACGTGGGGCCGCGCCAGATAGTCGTCCAGCGTCAATGGGCCAGCCGTGCCGGCCGCATCCATCACACAGACAAACGGTTCCTGGAACAGCACGGCGCGGCGGATGTCGGCCGGCGTTTCGCCGAACACGGCCAGGGCCAGGTCGAGCTGGCCATCGGCCACGCCCGCGATCATGCCGCCGCGGCTGGTATAGCTGATTTCCAGGTCGATGCCGGGGGCCTCGGCGCGCAGGCGCCGCACCAGCGGCGGCAGCACCACGCTGGCGCCGTAGTCGGACATGGCCAGGCGAAACGTGCGCCGGCTGGCCGCGGGCTCGAACACCGCGCCGGCCAGCAGGCGGCGCACCTGCGCCAGCACGTCGCGCAGCGGCGCTTCCAGCGCCAGGGCGTGCGGCGTGGGCCGCAGGCCGCCGCGGGTGCGGTGGAACAAGGGGTCGCCCAGCAGCGTGCGCAGGCGGGCCAGGGCATGGCTGACTGCGGGTTGGCTCATCGGCAACCGGGCGGCGGCGCGGGTCAGGTGGCGTTCGTGCAGCAGCACGTCCAGCACCACCAGCAGGTTCAGGTCCACCGCGCGCAGATTGTGGGCGAGGGCGGATGGGGGGTCTGAATTATTCATTCGGTGCATATTCGATAGATAAATATCGAATTGGATTAGGCGTTTGGTGAATAAGAGAATAACGCCAATCCCTCTTGAATCGGAGCCTCGCCATGAACGGCACTTCTCTTTTCGCCATCCCCGCGGCCATCCTGGCCGGCGCCCTTGTTCCCTTCCAGGCTGGCGCGAATGCCACGCTGGGCCGTCACCTGGGCCACCCGTTATGGGCCACGATGGCGTCGCTGGCCATCAGCGTCATCGCGGCCATGGCGGTGATGGCGCTGATGCGGGTGCCAGCGCCCAGCTTTTCGGAAATCGGCCGCCTGCCGTGGTGGGGCTGGACGGGCGGCCTGTCGGGCGTGTTCTACATCACGGCCGCCTTGATGCTGGCGCCGCGGCTGGGCGCCGGGGCGTTCCTGGCCGCGGTGATCGCGGGGCAGATGCTGGCGGCGCTGCTGCTGGACCGCTACGCGCTGGTGGGCTTTGCCGCCAATGCCCTGAACCCGGGCCGGCTGCTGGGCGCGGTGTTGATCGCGGGCGGCGCGTTGCTGATGCACCTGTCGAACGGGCCGCGCACGGCGGGCTAAGCGGCGGCCCGGCGTTTGCGGCCGCACCGGGGGCGCGGCGCATTGCCGTCAGGCGTGGCCGGGCTGCGCCAGGCGCGTTGCCGGGGTCAGCTTTGCGCAGGCCGTTTGGCCGCCAGGCGCCGCGCCATGACGCCGGACAGGCACAGCAGCGGCGCCACGATCCCCACGCCGATCAGTCCCATGGCCGCCTGCGGGGCGACGCCGCCGTCCAGCAGCAGGGTGGCGATGACGGCGGACCCGCTCATCTGGAACAGGCCGAAGACCGCTGCGGCAGTGCCGGCGCGGTCGCCGAAGGGTTCCAGCGCCAGGCTCAGCGCCGACCCCAGCGCCAGCGAGAAGCCCACGGTCAGCACCGCCACCGGCAGCATGAAGATCCACGCGGCGGCCGGCGCCCAGCGCCAGGCGGCCAGGTGCATCAGCGCGGCCAGCAGCAGCGAGGCCATGCCGACGCGCAGCATGGGGTAGCGGCCGAAGCGCGCGATGAACACGGGCGCCAGGAAGAAGGCCGCGATGTTGATGGCCGCGTTGCCGCCGAACCAGGCGGAAAAGCCCAGTTCGGAATAGCCCAGCTGCTGCACCAGCACCACGGGCGCGGCCGACACGAACACCAGGATCATGGCCATGCCGGCCATGGCGTAGACCGCGAAATACAGGAAGCGGCCGCTGGCGATGATGGGCGCATAGCGCCGCAGGCTGTAGAGCGCGGCGCCTGCGGGCGGCGGCGCGGCGCGCGTTTCTTCGAAACGGCGCGCCAGCAGCGCGGCCAGGGCCAGCGCGAACAGCGCCATGAATACGAAGGTGCTGCGCCAGCCGGCGTGCACGGCCAGCGCGCCGCCCAGCATCGGCGCCAGCGCGGGCACGGTGCACAGCGCGCCGTTCAGGTAGCTGTACACGCGGGCGCCGACCGCGGGGCTGAAGCAATCGCGCACCGCGGCAAAGGCCACCAGCGATGCCGAGCACGCGCCCAGGCCCTGGATCACGCGGGCGGTATAGAACAGGTCCAGCGACGAGGCTGCCGCGCCCAGCGCGGACCCGGCCAGGTAGGCGATGGCGCCGCCCAGCGCCACGGGCCGGCGGCCGTAGCGGTCGGCCAGCGGGCCGATCAGGATCTGGCCCACGCCCACCGCGAAAATGAAGAGGGTGATGCTGGCCTGCAGCGCACTGACGGGGTGGCCAAAGCCAACCGCCATGGCAGGCAGGGACGGCAGGTAGATGTCGATGCCCATCGGCGTGAGCGTGACCAGGCCCATCAAGAGGCCGATCAACCAGCGTTGGCCACGGGGCGATAATGCAGACTTCATGCGTAAGACTCTGGGCGCATTGCACGCCCGGGAAAACCTGACATTATCCACGACAACGGCGTGCCCGCGCCAATGCGATTGCCCTCACCATGACATCCGCCCACGATCCCGCCACACCCGCGCCCCGCATCGTCATCCTGTATTGCACGCAGTGCCAGTGGCTGCTGCGCGCCGGCTGGATGGCGCAGGAACTGCTGTCGACCTTTTCCACCGACCTGGGCGAAGTGGCGCTGCAGCCCGGCACGGGAGGCGTATTTCAGATCACCTACGACGGCGAGCTGATCTGGGACCGCAAGCGGGACGGCGGATTTCCCGAGGCCAAGGTGCTCAAGCAGCGCGTGCGCGACCGGCTGGACCCGGGCCGGCCGCTGGGGCACATCGATGGGCACCGGGCCGAGCCTGACGCCACATGAAAAAACAGCCGCCCGAGGGCGGCTGTTTGCATTGGCCTGGATTGATCAGGCCGTCGAGTTGGACGTCTCCATGGCCAGGCGCACCTTGTTGCGCTGGCGCACCGCCGATACCAGCAGCAGCGCGATGAGCAGCACGCAAGCCAGCACGAAGCCCAGGCTGATCGGACGCGTCACGAAGATGGCGAGGTCGCCGCGCGACAGCAGCAGGGCGCGGCGGAAGTTCTCTTCCACCATGGGTCCCAGCACGAAGCCCAGGAGCAGCGGCGCCGGCTCGAAGCGCAGGCGGATCAGCGCGTAGCCCGCGGCGCCGAACAGCGTCACCATGCCCACGTCGAACAGGTTGTTGTTGGTGCTGTAGACCCCGACGCAGACAAAGAACAGCGCGGCCGGGAACAGGTAGCGGAACGGCACCGTCAACAGGCGCACCCACATGCCGATCAGCGGCAGGTTCAGCAGCAACAGCAGCACGTTGCCGACCCAGAAGCTGGCGATCAGCCCCCAGAACATGTCGGCGTGTTCGACCATCATCTGCGGGCCCGGCTGGATGCCGTGGATGATCAGCGCGCCCAGCATCAGCGCCATCACCGGGTCGCCGGGGATGCCCAGGCTCATGGTGGGGATGAAGCTGGTCTGCGTCGATGCGCTGGTGGCGGCCTCGGGGCCGGCGATGCCTTCGATGGCGCCGCGGCCGAAGCGGCGCGGTTCGCGCGCCACTTTCTTTTCCACCGCGTACGAGATGAAGGACGCAATGGTCGGGCCGGTGCCCGGCAGGATGCCGAAGGCCGCGCCGATGGCGGTGCCGCGCACCAGGGCGCCGCGCGACTGCTTGATGTCGCCGGCTTCAGGACGCATGGACTTCATGCTGATCTTGCCGCTGGTGACCTTGGTGTCGCCGCCGATCTGGTTGATGTTCTTCAGGAAGTCGGCCACGCCGAACAGGCCCATCGCCAGCGCCACGATCTGCAGCCCGTCGCTCAGCTCGAGGATGCCGAAGTGAAAGCGCATGGTGCCGGTGTTGACGTCGGTGCCCACCACGCCCAGCAGCAGGCCCACGACCACCATTGCCACGCCCTTGATGGCCGAACCCTTGGCCAGCGTGGCGCCGGCCAGCAGGCCCAGCATCATCATCGAGAAGTATTCGGCCGGACCGAACTTGAAGGCCACGTCCACCAGCAGCGGCGAGAACAGGATCATTGCCAGGATGCCGACCGACGCGCCGCAGAACGACGAGAACATCAGCATGAACAGCGCCGAGCCGGCCTTGCCGTTGCGCGCCAGCGGATTGCCGTCCAGGCAGGCCACCGCGTGCGAGGCAGTGCCCGGCAGGTTCAGCATGATCGAGGTGATCCCGCCGCCGTATTGCGAACCGTAGTAGATGCCGGACAGCATCACCAGCGCCGCGGTGGGCGTCATGGTGTAGGTCAGCGGCAGCAGGATCGAGATGGCGGCCAGCACACCCATGCCCGGCAGCACGCCGATCAGGTTGCCCATGAAGACGCCGAACACGGCCCACAGCAGGTTGTCCAGCGCGAACGCGACGGAGAACCCGTGCATCAGGTTATTGAAGATTTCCATCGATCAGCCCCAGCGAAACAGCGGAAACTGCAGCTGCAGCGCCCAGGAGAAAACGGCCACGCCCAGAATGGTCACGCCCACGGCCAGCACGGCGGCGCTGCGCAGCGTGTGCTGGCGGTCGCCCAGGGCCGAAATGAAGACCAGCGCGAAGGTGGCGGGAATCAGGCCGCCGAACTTGCCGAACAGGATGAACGCCATCAGGCCGCCGATGATGCAGCCCCAGCCGCGCCATTGCGGCGGCGGGACGTCTTCGGCGTCTTCTTCGGTGGTCAGCGGCGAATACGCCATGCGGGCGATGATCAGGCCCAACAGGACCAGAAGCACGCCGAGGATGGCCGGAAACAGGCCCGGCCCCATGCGCGCCAGGCTGCCTAACGTGTAGGTGGATGCCTGCGCGATGGCACCCAGGCCCAGCACGATCATCGTGCCGGCGGCCCAGAGCTCGCGCTTGATGGCGCTGCGTTTTGACTGCATTGGATCATTCCTCCCTTTGTTGTTGCTTTTCTTAGACCTGACTGAGGTCTGAAAAATAGCTGACAGTCCAATGAATGCGGGAGTCTAAAAACTCAAACTTCCGTTCACCTTTCAGGGATGAAAAAAAATTTCAGCGCAGGGCGGGAACGCGGGAATGATCGAGGGAAATCCCTAGGGCCATCGGATGCAGATCGGGCCCTGGGCGCAGCGGATGCAGGCGGCTTCTGACGGCCGTGCGCCGCCGAAAACCCCTTGATTTGCGGATCAGGCGGGCCTTGCCGGGCGCAGGCGCGCGGCCATGGCGAACAGCGCCAGGCAGATGAACATCATCGCAATCCAGGCGGGCGCGAGGTCGGCCAGGTGCTGGCGCACCAGGCCCGCGGCAAACGGGAACAGCGCCGCGATCAGGTAGCCGGCGCCTTGCACCAGGGACGCCAGGCGGCCGGCTTCGGCGGGCGTGGCGGCATGGTCCATCGTGACGATCAGCGACAGCGGGAACAGCGCGCCGATGCCCAGGCCGGCAAGGATCGCCGCAGGCCAGGCCAGCGCATCGGGCGCGACGACCAGGCCGGCCAATCCGGCCAGCAAGGCGGCCACGGCCGCATACAGCGCCGGCCGCCGGTCGGGCAGGCGGCCGATGCCCACCGATACCGCAAGGCCCGCCACGATCTCGGCGACGGTGACCGCGCCCAGCAGTTGCCCGGCCGCCAGCGGCGTCCAGCCGCGCGCGGTGTAGTAGGGCGACAGCCACGCCAGCACCAGCGTGTAGGCGCCGGTGCCCAGGCCGAAGAAGGCCGCCAGCAGCGCCACGCGGCTGCGCGGGGCGCGGGCGGCGGC
>NZ_CADIJO010000045.1 GCF_902859705.1 Achromobacter deleyi
GGCAGCAATCTTGGCCTGCGGCGCCGGCTCGGCGGGCTGCACGGCAGCCGGGGCCGCCACCCGCGGCGCGCTGCGCTGCTGGGCCAACTGGCGGGCCGGCACGTCAATCACGCCGCCTGCGTTGATCTTGAACACGGCCACCGCCTCGACCAGGCGTTCGGCCTGTTCCTGCAGCGAGCCTGCCGCGGCGGCGGCTTCTTCCACCAGCGCCGCGTTCTGCTGCGTCACTTCGTCCATCTGCGACACGGCACGATTCACCTGGTCGATGCCGCTGGACTGCTCTTCGGACGCCGCCGAGATCTCGCCCATGATGTCCGTGACGCGCTTCACCGACGCCACGATTTCCTGCATCGTCGCCCCGGCACGTTCGACCTGTTGCGAACCGGCGCCGACCTTGGTCACCGAGTCCTCGATCAGGCCCTTGATTTCCTTGGCCGCCTGGGCGCTGCGCTGGGCCAGCGAGCGCACTTCGCCCGCCACCACCGCAAAGCCCTTGCCCTGCTCGCCGGCACGCGCGGCTTCCACGGCCGCGTTCAGCGCCAGGATGTTGGTCTGGAAGGCAATGCCGTCGATGACCGACACGATTTCCGAGATCTTGCGCGAGCTGGCCGAAATGCCCTGCATCGTGTTGACCACTTCGGCCACGGCGGAACCGCCGCGCTCGGCCACGTCCGATGCGCTGGCCGCCAGCTGGTTGGCCTGGCGGGCGTTGTCGGCGTTCTGCTTCACGGTCGAGGCCAGCTGTTCCATCGAGGCGGCAGTTTCTTCCAGCGATGCGGCCTGCTCTTCCGTGCGGCTGGACAGGTCGGTATTGCCGGCCGAGATTTCTCGCGAACCGACGTTGATCTCGTCCACGCCACGGCGCACGGCCGAAACGGTGCGCGTCAGGCTTTCCTGCATGCGCTTGACGGCAGCCATCAGCGCGCCGATCTCGTTGGTGGAATGGACTTCCACGCGCGTGGTCAGGTCGCCGCCCGCGATGCGGTCAAAGCTGTCGCTGACCTGGCGCAGCGGCCGCAACACGACCCGGTTCATGAACAGGAAGGCGCCCAGCGACACCAACAGGATCACGATCGCCAGGGCGATGTAGACATACGTCATCACCGTGGCCTGCGAACGCGATGCCGCAACCTGCTCTTCGCTGTAGCTGTTGATGGTGGCCGCGAACTCGGTCAATTGCTTGGAAAACGCACCGCTGGCCGCGGCGGTCTTGGTGTTCTTCAGGCTCAGGTATTCGGCGTTGTCGCCCCGATCCAGCGCGGCCAGCATCGCCTGCAGGCCGTCGGAAAAGCCATTGAACGAGGCCAGCAGCTGGCCTTCGGCGGTACGGCCGATGTCGGTCGTCTTCGGAATCGCCTTGAAGCTGTCCAGCTTCTTCTTGGCGTCAGCCATCAGTTGCTGCACGGTGCGCGTGTTTTCCGCCGCACCCGCCTTGTCGCCCGCCGCGCGTTGCGCCGCGGCCAGATCGGCGCGAATGGTCGCGCGCAGCATCTGCACGTAGGCGTCCTTGATCAGATTGCTCTGCTGCACGCTCAAGCTGTCCAAGGCGTTGATCGCCTCGGTATTGGACTGCATGTTGCTCCAACCCAAGGCAATGGCAACCAGCGCGGCCACGGCGACCGCCAACTGGGCAAGCATCAAGCCCGTGCGCACCTTCAGATTGCTAAACATTTTCCGATAGTTCCGGTGGTCGTCCGGGCGGCGCTATCTGGCCGTCCGGACGTAAAGGGGAGTTGTTCTCTACGACCTGTTCAATGCAAGGACGGGCGTGACCGTCAGAAGGACTCCCAATCGTCATCCGCGGGCGGCGCGCGGCGGGCCGCGGCGGAGGCCGGCTTGAGCGGCTTGGCATCCGTGGCGTCGCTGGTCTTGACGACCGGACGGCGCAGCGGGCGTGCCGCCGTGGCGCCGCTGTTGGCGGTGGGTTTGGCGCGGGCGGGCTGGGCCAGGCGCGGCGCGGGCGCCGGCTTGGGGGCCGCAGCCGGTTCCGGCTCGGCAGAAGCCTTGGGCGCCGGCGCGGCCGGGGCCGCGGCTTGCGCCTCGGGGGCAGGCGCCGAGGCAGCCACCCGCGGCGCGCTGCGCTGCTGAGCCAACTGGCGCGCCGGCACGTCAATCACACCGCCTGCATTGATCTTGAACACGGCCACGGCCTCGGCCAGGCGCTGCGCCTGTTCCTGCAGCGAACCGGCCGCGGCGGCCGCCTCTTCCACCAGCGCCGCGTTCTGCTGCGTCACTTCGTCCATCTGCGACACGGCACGATTCACCTGGTCGATGCCGCTGGACTGCTCTTCGGACGCCGCCGAAATCTCGCCCATGATGTCCGTCACGCGCTTCACGGACGACACGATTTCCTGCATCGTCGCGCCCGCGCGCTCGACCTGTTGCGAACCGGCGCCGACCTTGCTCACCGAGTCTTCGATCAGGCCCTTGATTTCCTTGGCCGCCTGGGCGCTGCGCTGCGCCAGCGAGCGCACTTCGCCCGCCACCACCGCAAAGCCCTTGCCCTGCTCGCCCGCACGCGCGGCTTCCACCGCGGCGTTCAGCGCCAGAATGTTGGTCTGGAAAGCGATGCCATCAATGACGGACACGATTTCCGAGATCTTGCGCGAGCTGGCCGAAATGCCCTGCATCGTGCTGACCACCTCGGCCACGGCGGAACCGCCACGCTCGGCCACGTCCGATGCGCTGGCCGCCAGCTGATTGGCCTGGCGCGCATTGTCGGCATTCTGCTTCACGGTCGAGGCCAACTGTTCCATCGACGCCGCGGTTTCTTCCAGCGAGGCCGCCTGTTGCTCGGTACGGCTGGACAGGTCGGTGTTGCCCGCGGAAATCTCACGCGAACCCACGTTGATCTCGTCCACGCCACGGCGTACCGATGCCACGGTGCGGGTCAGGCTTTCCTGCATGCGCTTGATGGCCGCGAACAACTGGCCGATCTCGTTGGTGCTGCGCACCTCGATCCGGCCCGTGAAGTCACCGCCCGAGATCTTCTCGAAATGGTCGCTGGCTTCGTGCAGCGGACGCAGCACCGTACGGCTGATGAAAACCCAGCAACCCACGGCCAGCAGCAACGCAATGGCGAGCAAGGCGATCGTGACGGTGCGGGAAATCTTGTGGTCGACTTCGGCCTGCGCGGCCAGTTCGTCGGTGCGCTTGTCGATGAAACCCAGATAGGCATCGACCGCTTCGCGGAATTTGGTATTGACGTTGCTGGCGGCGTCGTTCAGGTTCAGGTAGTCCTGAATCGCCATGCTGGCCAGCGCGGCCGACTGGCGCTTGAGCACGCTGTCGTATTCCTTGAGCGCGGCGTCCACGGCCTGCAGCAGCGGCTCGGTGCCAGGCAATTGGGGCGTCTTGCGGAAAGCGTCCATCATCTTGAACGCATCCTGCATCAGGCCATCCGAGCGCTTGGCCTGCTGGGTCGCCTGCTCGGTCTTGCCCTGCTGCATGTCCATCAACGACGTCGACAGCAACAGCCGCGCGCGCAGGAACACGGTGTAGGCGCGATTCAGCGGCACCGCCTGGTCCGAATACGCGTTATTGATCTGTTCCAGCTTGTCGTTGCTGGAATTCAATCCCATCCACGCCACGCCGTTGGAGATGAACATGGCGCCCGTGAAGAGCAACAACACCAAAACTATGCAGGTGCGAACTTTCAAATTGACAAGCATGAAATATCCGAGCGTTATGCAGCGTGAAACGACAAATTTCCTACCCTGCACGCACACACGGACGCTCCGGCTCTGCACCGGAAGCGTCCGCAAGGGCGCAACTTGCCGCGCCTTCCCGGCGCGGCCTATGGACTCACCGCATTACTTGCGGCTGAACAGGCTGGAGCCCTGGATGGTCATGAACGCAGCCGATGCCGCCTGCAGCGCCACCTGGCGCAAGGCGAGCTGGCTGGCGCCCGAGTAGTAATCCAGGTCTTCCAGGTCCGACAAGGACTTGGAATACGACAGGCCCTTCTGGACACCCGTGCCGTCCAGCGCTTCCAGTTCGTTCATGCGGGCGCCGACCGAGGCGGCGACCGTCTGCACGTTGTCGTAGGTGTTGGACAGCTTCTTGTTGGCCGTGGCCAGTTCATTGGTCAGCTTGGCCAGGGCCACTTCGTCGCCTGCAATCGGCGAATCCAGCGTCTTGATCAGGCTGTCCAGCGTGTTGAACATGTCGACGTTGGCCGACTGCATGCTCTCGACATCGATCACGTCGCCGTTCTGCGGCGTGCCCTTGACCGTCACTGCCACGCCGCCGAAATCGATCGACGAATCCGGCTTGTAGGGCGTCGGCACGGCCGGCGGCGCCGGGGTGGTGACGGGCGGGACCGGCGGATTGGCGTTGGGCGAGGTCGTGATGACGCGATAGCCCATGTTGCCCGTGGCGGGGTCCGATTCGAATTGCAGGCTGAAGTTCTTGCCGATGTTGGGGCTGCCCGGCGTCACCGACACCGTGCTGAACTGCGCGGAGCCCTTGTTGGCCGACGCGGCGGTACTGACATAAGCCTGCGAGCCCGGATTGGCACGGTTGAAGATATCGCTGCCGATGTCGCTGGTGGACATCTGCCGCGACTGGTCTACCTGCACCGTGCGCTCGCCGGTAGCGCCGCTGTAGACGATCTTGCCATTGGCGTCCTGGGCGTACGGAATCACGCCGCCCTGGTAGCCGGAGAACAGGTATTGGCCGTTGCCGTCGGTGCTGTTGGCCAGGCCCAGCAGCGCATCGCGAGCGCTCTTGAGGGCGGTGGACAAGGCCTGGCGGTCGCTGTCGGCGAAGGTGCCGTTACCGGCCTGCACGACGCGGGTACGCACGTCGGCCAGCGCGGTCGTGATCGAATCCAGAATGTTGTTTTCCTGGCCCAGATTGGTCTTGGCCGTACCGCGGTTCAGCGAGTACGTCGAGTTCATGCTCTGCGTCTGTGCGACGTTGATCGCCAGCGACGCCGACAGCGGGTCGTCGGCGGGGGTCAGGAACTTCTTGCCGCTGCCCACCTGCTCGACCAGGCGGTTCATGTCGGATTCCTGAGAAAGAACGCCCTTCAGGCCGTTCGAATACATCATGGAGGTGCTCAGGCGCATGGGGAAGCTCCGAATTTATCTTTATTGGTCACGATTCAACGGTCCGATCAGCCGCGCAAACCCAGCAGCGTGTCGAACAACGTGCTTGCTACGTCGATGATGCGAGCGCTTGCCTGGTATTGCTCCTGGTAGAGCGACAGGCTTACGTATTCTTCGTTCAGGTTCACGCCCGACACGGCTTGCTGCGCTTCCAGCTTCTGCGTGATGAGGTTGGCCTGGGCGGTGGCGGCCGACTTGATCTGCTGCGTCTGCACGCCGACGGTGTTGACCACTTGCGAGAACATCTCGTTGACGCTCATCGTGCCGTGGCCCAGCACCTTGGCCGTCTGCAGCTGCGCCAGCTTCAGGGCGTTCTTGCCGTTGGCGTCGCCGCCGGTGGCGTCGGCCGCGGCGATCTTGTTCGGATCGGTGATCAGCACGTTGATGTCGCGGGCGGCGTCGCGGGTGGGCGACAGCGACCACTTGTCGCCCGCCTGGGGCGGCGCGTCGATCGTCAGCGTGACGCCCATTTCGGCATCCAGGTTCAGGGTCGCGGTCGGCGGGGTGCCGTTGGCCGGGCCGTTGTACACCTGGGTGCCTTCCGGCAGGCGCGTCACCATGTAATTGGTGCCGTCAAACGCGATCTCGTAATCTTTGGCGTTGATATTGTTCACATTGGTGAACGTGCCGCTGATCTGCGCACCGCTCTTGTTGTTGGCGTTCGGCACACCTTGGGGCTTGCCGACGCTGAAGAAATCGGTGCCGGGGTTGCCGGCGGAGTCCAGGCCCTGCTTGTGCTGGTCGTTGAACGACAGCGCCAGGCCGACGGCCATCTGGCCCAGCTGAGCCTGCATCACGTCCAGCGAGGTGGCGCGGAACTGCAACAGGCCGCCCAGCTTGCCGCCGGTGACCTCGGAGTCGTTCAGTTCCACCGACACGGTCTTGCCGCCCGAACCGGCCGGCAGCGTGTAGGCGATGACGGTGCGGCTCACGTCCTTGGACGAGGACACCGCTTGCAGCGGGTAGATGGTCTGGCCCGACAGCAGCGCCTGGCCGCCCGAGGCCAGCGAGATATTGATCTTGTCGCCCTGCTCGTACGTGGTCACGCCGATCAGCTGGTTCAGCTCCGACACGGCCTGGTCGCGCTGGTCCATCAAATCGTTGGGCGGATTGCCGCCAGCTTTGGCGCGAGCGGTCGAAATCTGCGTGTTCAGGTCGTCGATGCGGGTCAGGTAGCTATTGACCTGGTCCACCGTCGTGGAGATCTGCGTGTTCAGGCCCAGGCGCTGGTTCTGCATTTCCTGGTAGGCCGAACGGATCTGGGTGGCCATGCTGTTGGCCTTGCCCAGCAAGTCCTGGCGGGCCGCGGGGTCGGCCGGCTTGCTGGCCACGGTGTTCATGCTGGTGAAGAAATTGGACAGGCCGGGCGCAATGCCCACCGTGCGGTCGGCAAACAGGTTGTTGACCTGCGAGACCTGGTCGAACTGGGCCTGCAATTGGGCGCCGCTGCCCTGCGCGCCGACCAGCTGCTTGTACAGGAAGCTGTCGTAGCTGCGCACGACGGTGTCGACCTGCACACCGCGGCCGATGTAGCCGTTGCTGGTGGCCTGGGCGCCAGCCGACGAAATCATGACGCGCTGACGGTTGTAACCGACCGTGGTGGCATTGTTGATATTGTGGCTGGTGGTGGCCAGGCCTGCCTGGGACGCGTTCAGCCCGCCCAATGCCAATTTATACAGATTCATGCTGACAATGCCCCGTATGTAACCGCAACTGATATGTCTGGATACCTGCTTAACGGCAGCAGATGGTCCAAATTTAGAGTCCTTCCAACATCTGGCGAGAAATATCCACCTTGGCGGCGGCCCCTCGCAGTTGGCCCATGACACCGATCAATTTCTGTGCGTACTGTGGGTCGGTGGCGTAGCCGGCGGCCTGGATGCGGCGCGCGGCCTCGACTTCGTTGCGCGCCTGGGTCACGCTTTCGTAGCGCGGGCTGTTGCCGATCAGGCGGGCGTAATCCGCAAACGATTCTTCGTACGAGGCGTAGGCGCGGAAGGGTTGCGTCACCTTTTTTGCGACACCGTCTTCGTATTCGGTGGTCAGCACGTTGACGACCTTGCCCTTCCAGCTGGCGCCCGCCTTGATGCCGAACAGGTTGTAGCTGGTGCTGCCGTCCGGATGCTTGATCTCGCGCTGGCCCCAACCCGATTCCAGGGCCGCCTGGCCCATGATGAGACGGGCCGGCACGCCGCTTTGCTGCGAGGCCAGGTTGGCCGCGCGCGACATCTTCGAGACGAAATTGATGACGTGTTCGGGTGCACCCTCGGCCGCAGCCAGGGCCCGGTCGCTGGCGCGGTTGTTGCGCATCACGTCCATCAACGCCGACACCTCGCGCGAGCTGCCGGTACGGAAGTCGAAATCGGCGCCCTGCCCCAGGTTCTTGACGGCGTCGGCCGACAGGTCGCCCGGCTTGCCCTGCTGCATCTGCGCCAGGATCGACTTGGACAGGCCGATGCCCGGGGTGGCCAGGTGCAGCGCCAGCTGCTCATCGGCCATCGATTGCAGCATCTGCGTCTGCTGCGAGTCGAACAGGCCCTCTTTGGGCGTGGCCTCGCGCATGCGCTTGAGCATCATCTGCAGGAACAGGGCCTCGAACTGCTTGGCAACCTGCTTCTGCTGGTCGGTGCCGGGGCCGTCGGGATCCTTGGTCACATCGCGCTTCAGGTCCGACAGGCGCCCCATGTCGAACACGGAGTCCTGGCGGCTGCCCACGCGCGCGGCGTCGTTGGTATAGGCCATGGCGGTCAGATGATCTCGAGCTCGGCGCGCAGCGCGCCGGCACTCTTCATGGCCTGCAGGATCGCCAGCAGGTCCTGCGGCGTGGCGCCCAGGGCGTTCAGGCCCTTGACCACATCCGCCAGGTTGGCGCTGGTGGTGACGCGCTGCAAGGAGCCATTGTCCTGGCGCACTTCGATCTGGGTATTGGGCACCACCACCGTCTGCCCTTCGGTGAAGGGCGTGTCCGGTTGCGACACCTGGTTCTGGCGGTTGATGATGACCGACAGGTTGCCGTGGGCCACGGCGGCCTCTTCGATCATCACCGTGCGATTCATCACGACCGAGCCGGTGCGGGCATTGATGATGACCTTGGCCACCGTCGGTGCGCGCGTCACCTGCAGGTCTTCGATCTGCGACAGGAAGCGGGCCTGCGAGGCCTGCTCCATCGGGCTGCGCACCTGCACCACCCGGCCGTCCAGCGCCGTGGCCGTGCCCTGGCCGAACTTGCGGTTCAGCGCCGCCACCACGTTCTGGGCGGTGCCGAAGTCGGTGTTGTTCATTTCCAGGTAGATGTAGCCGTCACGGGCGAAGGTGGTCGGCACGCCGCGTTCGACGATCGCACCGGCGCTGATGCGCCCGCCGTTCAACTGGTTGATCTGCACGCTGGAGCCGCCCGCCGACGCGCCCGCGCCGCCGACCAGGATGTTGCCCTGGGCGATGGCGTAGACCTGGCTGTCGGCCCCCTTGAGCGGGGTCATCAGCAAGGTGCCGCCGCGCAGGCTCTTGGCGTTACCCATGGACGACACCACCACGTCCAGCGTCTGGCCGGGCCGGGCAAACGCCGGCAAGGTGGTCGTGACCATCACGGCGGCCACGTTCTTCAATTGCATGTTGCTGCCGGCGGGCACGGTGATGCCCAGCTGCGACAGCATGTTGGTCAGGCTCTGCTGCGTGAACGGCGTCTGGCGCACCTGGTCGCCGCTGCCGTCCAACCCCACCACCAGGCCATAGCCGATCAGCTGGTTGCCGCGCACGCCCTGGATCGACGCCAGGTCCTTGAGCCGTTCGGCGTGCGCCGCCGAAGCGCCGGCCAACAGGCCGGCCGCCACGCACACGCGGGCCAGCAGGGACAGCAAGGCGGAAATCGGAGTGGGTTGTTTCATGGTCAGAACGGCGAAGCGATCAGGAAGAAGCGTTGCAGCCAGCCCATGGTCTGGACTTCGTCCATGACGCCCTTGCTGCGGTATTCGATGCGGGCATCGGCCACCTGGGTGGACGACACGGTGTTCGTTCCGGTGATCGAGCGCGGATCGACCACGCCCGAGAAGCGCACGTATTCGCTGCCCCGGTTGATGGCGATCTGCTTTTCGCCGGCCACTTGCAGGTTGCCGTTGGACATCACGCCCACCACGGTGGTGGTGATGGTGCCGGTGAACGCGTTGTTGGCCGTGCTGTCGCCCTTGCCCTGGGCCACGTTGCCGCCCTTGGCATCCAGGTTCAGGTTGGCGTTGGCCCAACTGTCCATGAAGGACGGCGCGGCGGCGATGCCCAGGCTGGCGTTGCCGCTGCGATTGGTGTTGGTGGCCACGTTCTTGGAGGCGTTCGTCTTCTCGTTGAGCACGATGGTGACGATGTCGCCGACGTTGCGCGGCCGGCGGTCCTCGAACAGCGGATAGTTGCCGTAGGTCGTGGGCTGGTAGATCGAGCCCGTGGGCTGCGCCATGGGCATCGGCGGCGGCGGCGGCGCCGCCGTCGTCGGCCCGGTCACGATGGGTTCGGGCGGAATCATGGCGCAACCGGCCACCAGCAAAGCCAGGGCCGCACTCGAAACCAGGCGCAGGACAGACATGGGCATCACAGTTGGGTCAGGCGGGCCAGCATTTCGTCCGAGGTCTTGACGGCCTTGCTGTTCATTTCGTAGGCGCGCTGGGTCGTGATCATGTTGACCAGTTCTTCAGCGACGTTCACGTTGGACGTTTCCACGTAGTTCTGCATGAACGTACCGGCGCCATCGACGCCGGGCTGCAGCAGGTTGGCCGGACCCGACGCGTCGGTTTCCAGATACAGGTTCTCGCCCACGCTTTGCAGGCCGGTGGGGTTGATGAACGTGGCGACCTGCAACTGGCCGATCTGCACGTTCACGCCGGCTGCGCCGGGCTGCGTCACCGAGACGATGCCGTCCTTGCCGATGGAGATGGACAAGGCGTTGTCCGGCACGTTCATGGGCGGCTGGATCACGTAGCCGCTGACCGTGGTCAGCTGGCCGTTCTGGTCGCGCTGCAGCGCGCCGTCGCGGGTGTAGGCCTGGGTGCCGTCAGGCAGCTCGACCTGCAGGAAGCCGCGGCCGTTGATCGCCACGTCCAGTTCGCCGCCGGTGTTGTTCAGGCCGCCGGTGGTGTGGATGCGTTCGGTCGCAGCCACGCGCGCGCCGGTACCCAGTTGCAGGCCCGAAGGCAGCTGCGTGGCGTCGCCCACCTGGGCGCCCGGCTGGCGCAGGGTCTGGTACATCAGGTCCTGGAACACGGCGCGGCCGCGCTTGAAGCCGTTGGTCGAGACGTTGGCCAGGTTGTTGGAAATGACGTCCATCGAGGTCTGTTGACCTTCCAGGCCCGTCTTGGCAATCCACAGTGAACGCATCATGATGAAGTACTCCTGCTACGGCGGCCGGGCCGCCCGCGAAAATTGGTATTGGGATCAGCTGACCGACAGGATGCCGTTGGCGCGCTCGGCGTTGCGATCCGCCTGCTGCACCACCTGCATCTGCTGCTCGAAGCGACGGGCGTTTTCGATCATGCCCACCATCGCCGCCATGGGGTTGGTGTTGCTGCCTTCCAGCACGCCGGACAGCACCCGCAGGCTGGGGTCGGCAGGGGCCGGCGGCGCCGGCTGGCCATTGACCGGCGCCAGGCGGAACACGCCGTCGTCGCCATGCACCAGTTGCGCTTCCGGCGGATTGACCAGCTTGATGCGCCCCAGGTTCAGGATGTTGTTGGGTGCGTCGCCCGCGCCGATGGCAGTGATGGTGCCATCGGACGTGATCGTCAGCGAGGCCTGGTCGGGCACGTCGATGATGCCGTTCTGGTCGGACATCACCGGTTGGCCCAGCGAGGTCTGCAACAGGCCGTTCACGCCCACCTGCAGGCTGCCGGCGCGGGTATAGGCCTCGCCCTGCGGGGTCTGCACGGCGATCCAGCCGTTCGAGCTGGCCAGCGCCACGTCCAGGTCGCGGCCCGTGGTCTGCATGTTGCCCATTTCGAAGTTGTTGCGGGGCGTGGACGCCACCGTCGAGACACGCGTCGGCAGGCTCACGCCGTCGTTCACCGGAACCGACCGGTACAGCGCGATCTGCTCGCGAAAGCCCGGCGTGTTCACGTTG
The DNA here is from genome assembly GCF_902859705.1 of Achromobacter deleyi. Classification (GTDB taxonomy): domain Bacteria; phylum Pseudomonadota; class Gammaproteobacteria; order Burkholderiales; family Burkholderiaceae_B; genus Achromobacter; species Achromobacter deleyi. The sequence continues at coordinate 11,209 of NZ_CADIJO010000045.1, forward strand.
GCCATGTTGTTGGAGAGCGCGGCCTGGTGCTCCGTGATCCGCGCTGCGCCATTCATGGCGGTGTAGATGATTCGATCCATTGCCTATTCCGTCGGTGTCGTCGCTTGCCCGTCAGCCATTACTTCAGGTTCATCAGGACTTGCATGATTTCGTCCTGGGTCTTGATGGTCTGCGAGTTGGCCTGGTAGGTGCGCTGGGCGATGATCATGTTCACCAGCTCCTTGCTCATGTCCACGTTCGAGGCTTCGGTCGCCTGGCCCACGACCTTGGACAGGCCGTTGCTGCCCGGCTGGCCCAGGATCGGCTGACCCGAGGTCGACGTTTCCTTCCAGGCGTTGTTGCCCACCGGCTGCAGGCCTTGCAGGTTGGCGAAGTCGGCCAGCACGATGGTGCCCACCACGGACGTTTCGCCGTTGGTGTAGTCGGCCACCAGGCTGCCGTCGGCGCCGATGTTGATGCCGCGGAATTCACCCGAGGTGTAGCCGTCCGGCACGGACTTGAGCGCGTAGGCGCTGCCGTACTGGGTGGTGCCGGTGTAGTTCACGGCGATCGCCAGCGGATCGGCGGGCGTGGTGCCGCCGCCCGGGGTCGCGAACGACAGGTTGATGGTCGGGGCGCTGGTCATCACGCCGGCTTTGTTGAACGTGAACTTGGCCGGGTTGCCCCAGGTGGCGCCGACCTGCGTGGTCGGTGCCATGGCCTGGCCGTCCATCGTGTAGTAGACGTCGTAGGTGCTGTTGCCCGCGGCATCGGCCGCGCGCTTGACGAAGTACTGCATCACCTGGTGCGAGTTGCCCAGCGAGTCATAGACCGTCATGGGCGAGGCGTTGGTGTAGCTGCTGGTGACCTTGGGGTCGAACGGCTTGCCGACTTCGGTCACGGCGGCCGTGTAGTTCTTGTAGCCGGGCACCTGGGCCAGGTCGCCCGTGGTGACGGCGCCGGCGGCGTCGACGGTGATCAGGTTCGGCGCGGCGCCGTAGGTGCCGGCCGGCGGCTGGTTCACCCAGACGATGTTGCCCACCGGGTCGCGGGTGAAGTCGTATTGCGTGGCGGGCGACGGCGGCGTGGTGCCGGTCAGCGTCACCGAGCCGTTCACGGCCGGCGAGGTCACGGTGTTGGTTTCGTAGATGACCTTGGCGTTGGCATCCAGGTTGGCCACGGTGGTCGCGGTGGTGGTCGCCTTGGGCGCCACGTTGGCGGTGGGCAGCTGCAGCTCGACCGGGTTGGCGCCAATGGCGCCAGCGGGGTAGCCGGTCAGGCGGTAGCCCTGGGCGTTGACGATGAAGTTGTTCTTGTCGACCAGGAACTCGCCGTTGCGGGTGTACATTACGGCGCCGCTCTGGTCGGTGACGCGGAACATGCCCTTGGCGCCGTCGATGGCGATGTCGTATTCGCCGCCGCCGCCGTTCACGGTGCCCACGGTGAAGCGCTGGGTGATCGCCGACACCTTGGTGCCCAGGCCCACGCGCGAGCTGGCGTACACGTCGGCGAACGACGCGGTCGACGACTTGAAGCCGACGGTGCCCGAGTTGGCGATGTTGTTGCCGATGACGTCCAGGTTCTGCGCAGCGGCGTTCAAGCCGCTCAATCCTTGTCCGAAGCCCATGTTTTCTCTCGCTAATCTCTAATGTGGAAACCGCCGCCGTGGCGCCGGCTGATAATCAAACCGGCCCGCGTCAGGCGCCGATCACCTTGCGCACATCCAGCATGCTGGTCTGGCCGTCCAGGCCCAGGTCCAGACGCAAGCCGTTGGTGGAGTACGCCACGCTCTTGACCTGACCGTACTTCAGCACTTCAGCGGAAACCTTCTTGCCGTCGGCATCCGACGCCGACACCGACACGGTGTACGCGCCCGCGTCCAGCGCCACGCCGGCGTCGTTCTTGCCGTCCCAATCCAGCGTGTACACGCCGGCGCCCTTCTGGCCCAGTTCCATGGTGCGCACGACGGCGCCGTTGGAATCCGAAATCCGCACCTGCACCTTGTTCGCATCGCCTTGCAGGTCGATGCCGTAAGGCGTGACCACGCGCTCGGACGGGTGCTCGGCATCCACACCCAGCTTGACGGTCGAGCCCGGAATCAGCACGCCCTTGCCGATCATGGCCACCGCATTCATCGACTGCGACACGTCGATCTGGCCGCTGATGGCCAGCATGGTGTTCTTCAGGTTGTTGATGCCTTCCACCGTGGAAATCTGCGCCAATTGCGACGTCAGCTCGGCGTTCTGCATCGGGTTCAGGGGATCCTGGTTCTTCAGCTGCGTCACCAGCAGCTTCAGGAACTGGTCCTGCAGCCCTTGCGCGGTGGACGAGCCGTTGGCGCCCGATTGCGCCAGGCCCAGGCCGGTCTTGCTCGTGGATTGGTCGACGGTGGTCATGAATTCACTTTGTCTGGATTATTCCGCGCGGGCGGCGCGGCGCGCGGAATGTGGGAATCAGGACTGACCGATGGTCAGCGTCTTCTGCATCAGGCTCTTGGCGGTGTTCAGCACTTCGACGTTGGCCTGGTACGAACGCGACGCGGCGATCATGTTGACCGTTTCGGCCACGGGATCGACGTTGGGCATGCTGACGTAGCCCTGGGCATCGGCCAGCGGATGCTTGGGGTCATAGACCTGCTTCAGGGGCGACTGGTCCTGGATCACGCCGGCCACGCGCACGCCGCCGATCTCCTGGCCCAGGGCCTGGCCGGCCGACGGGTTGACCTGGAACACCACCTGGCGGGCGCGGTACGGCTGGCCGTCGGGGCCCACCACGCTGTCGGCGTTGGCCATGTTGCTGGCCGCCACGTTCATGCGCTGCGATTGCGCGCTAAGCGCCGAACCGGCGATATCGAAAATGCTCAACAAGGACATTGCCTGCGGCTCCCTATGAAAATCAATCCTGGATGGCGGCCATCATGGTCCGGATACGGCCGGACAGCATCTGCATGGTGCTTTGGTAGTGCAAGGTGTTGTCGGCGAACTGGACGCGTTCGATGTCCATGTCCACCGTGTTGCCGTCCAGGCTGGGCTGGTACGGCAGGCGGTACAGCAGGTCCGTCGGACCCTGCGACACGGCCTTGGCGGGAATATGGCGCGCCGACGTCAGCGTGAGCGAGGTGTCCGGCAGGCGCTTGGACCCTTCCATCGCGTTCTGCATCGCGGCCTTGAAGTCGAAGTCACGCGCCTTGTAGTTGGGCGTGTCGGCGTTGGCGATGTTCGAGGACAGCACTTCCTGGCGCTGTGCGCGCAGTCCCAGGGACTGCTGGTAGAAGCGGAAATCTTCGTTAAGCCTGTCTAGCATCGGATCGCCTTCAATACGGATGAAACCCGGGACAGCGGACGCACCGTTATCCCATTGGATGACGGCATCATAGGGGCCGCAGGCAGAACACAATCAGCCAAATAACCCGTCATTTCTCATCCAATTCACGTATTGCCAAGCGGCGCGGGCTTCTACAATTCAGTCATCATGAAATTCCCCGCAAGCATTCGCGCGCGCGCCGCCTGCCTGGCCGCCCTGCTCCTGGCCCCCGCCGCGGCGGCCCAGGCGCAAGAAGCCGTCCAGGCGCCCGAGGCAATCGTCATCGCCGCGCAGGCCTATCTGCTGGAACAGCTGGCGGGCCTGTCCGGCCAGCCGTCGGTCGCCATCGACCCGCCGCGGGTCGAGCGGCTGGCGCCCTGCGATGCCTTGTCCCCATTTATGCCGGCGGGCATGAAGCCCCGGTCGCGCATGACCGTGGGCGTGCGCTGCAATGCGCCCAAGCCCTGGACCACCTACGTGCAAGCCACGGTCAGCGTGCCCGGCTACTACTACGTGGCCTCGCGCATGATCGCGGCCGGCCAGGCCCTGACGCCAGCCGACCTGTCGCCGCGCGACGGCGACCTGGTCGCCCTGCCCCCGGGCGTCATCACCAACCCGGATACCGTGGTGGGCATGACGGCGGCCTATCGCATCAATGCCGGCCAGCCGGTCAAGGGCGCCGCCCTGCGCAACGCCCAGTCGGTCACGCGCGGCTCGAATGTGCGCATCAACGCCCGCGGCAACGGCTTCGTGGTCAGCAGCGAGGGCCAGGCCCTGGACAACGCGGCGCCCGGCGCCACGGTGCAGGTGCGCACCGCCAGCGGGCAGGTCGTGACGGGCGTCGTGCGCAACGCCGGGCTGGTCGAAATACAACTTTAGGCTATGTTACATATCGCGCAGCGGCAGAGGCCGGTCTACCCTAAAGTTCCTTCCAGCCCTGTCGTTACAGAGACATAAGTAGGCGGAACCGTCGCACATCGACCCAGGACGCCCTGCGGAGAAAACCTTGAAAATCAATTCGACCACCAACCGGCCCATCTCGGCCGACGCCGTCAGCCCCCGCGCCGAGTCCTCGGTCGCCCAGGCCTACGGCGCCGGCGGCGGCAGCGGCGCCAGCAGCTCGCAAGTCGCGCTGAGCTCGGCCTCGCGCAAAATGCTCGCCCTGCAGGACGGCTCGAACGACATCAATGTCGAACGCGTCGCTGCCATCCGCGCAGCCATCGCCTCGGGCCAGCTCAAGATCGATACCAGCCGCATCGCTGACGGCCTGATCGCCAGCGCCCGCGACCTGTTGAAGTAAGCCTGCCACGCCAGGCCGTTTGCCTCAGTCCGATTCTCCTCACGACCGCAGCCACCCGCATGACCATGAACCCTGTCGATTCCCTGCAAGCCTGCCTCAAGCAGGAAGATGCCCTGATCACCGAGTTCTCCGCCATCCTGGAAGAAGAAACCAAGGTGCTGGTCGGCCCGGGCAACGTCGACGCGCTGCATGACGTCACCGAACGCAAGGGCAACGTGGCCCAGCAACTGGTCGACCTGAGCCACACCCGCGACGGCTTGCTGGCCGAACTTGGCCTGCCCGCCGGACACGCCGGCACCGAACAGGCCGCCGTGCAGCACCCGCAGTTGTCGGGCGTGTGGCAGGCGCTGCTGACCAAATCGGCGTCGGCCAATGAAATCAACATGCGCAACGGCGCCCTGATCGACGTGCACATGCGCTACAACCAGCAATCGCTGGATGCCCTGCGCAACCTGGGCGGCATGGGCGTCACGTCCACCTACGACGCGCAAGGCCGCGGCGCCCGTAGCGCCCCGGGCCGCAAGCCCATCGTCGCCGGCTGACCGCCGGCCCGCCCAAAGAAAACAGCCCGCATCAGCGGGCTGTTTTGTTTTAGCCTTCAGCCATTTCCAGCAGGGCGAACATTTTCAGCAATGCTACCGGCAACAGACGTCCCGACAGCTTGCGGTCGGCGCTGACCACGCCCGACAGCGTCGAGCGCGCGGAATCGGCGGCCGGCGCGTGCGCCAGCTGCCAGCACGCCGCGCCCAGTTGGCCGGCCATCAGCGATTGACGCGCCAGGGTGTGGGCGCCATCGACGGCCGGCAGCGCCTGCCAGGCGTTGGCCATGTAGCGGAAACCGGCGCGGGCCTCTTCCTGCAGGACCAGCCAGCGCGCCACGGTGGCAGCGTCTGCCTGGCTGGCCGTCAGGTTGGTCAGGCCAAAAAGCTGGCCGGCGACCTCGCCGCTAGCCGTGTCGATCAGGCGGGCGCAGACCAGCCGCAGGCGCGTGTCGTCGCCCCGGCCCGGCAGGCCGATTTCGGTCCCCGAGGCCCACAGGGCCAAAGGCGCCGGCCGCGAACCCGGTACGGCGCGCAGGCCGGGCATGTCGCCCGGCTGGCCCACCGGCAGGTAGCCGACGCTCTTGCCGACCGCGTTCAGGTTGGTCGGGCATTCATCCTGGATCACGCGCAGGCCGCCCGGGTTGCGCGCCACCCACGACACGCCCTGCTCGCTCAGGCTCTGCCACAAGGCGGACGTGCCGGCTTCCAGCATGTGCACCACCGGCAGGCGATCGAGCTGGCCGCCCAGCCAGCCGATGCGGGCTTCCAGCGCCAGCGCCGTGTCCGGCTGGGCCGCGCTGGCGGGGTCGAACGAGGACAGCATGCCGTGCGGCAACACCAATTGCTGGGCCGGCGCGGCCATCGCGGCGCCGCGATCGCTCATCAGGACCGAACTGAGCAGCGTGCCGCCCGGCAGGCCCTCACCCTTCATGCTGGTCTTGCCGTGCATGGCCAGCAGATGGCGGTCGCAGGCGCTGGAGAATTCGCGCCGCACCATCGCCAGGGGCGATTCGCCCAGCGCGGCCAGGCTGGAACCCGCGCCGTCGCTGACATATTCGCGCCACGACGCGCGGGCCTGCACGCAGGCCGCGTCGCTGTCGAGCCAGCCGATGGCATCGTCCAGGTTCTGCGCGGCGTCGATGGCGGCCGCGCCGCCCTGCGGACGCAGGATGGCGGACGCCAGCAGCTGGCGCCGCCGCGCCGGATCCACGGCCGCACTATCGCGCGGGGCGGCCGACCACAGCGAGGCCAGGTCCGCTTCGCTGGGCGTGTACAGGGCGCGGGCGCGCTCGACCATGGCGAAGGCGCGGTCGATCAGGGCGTCGGCGCGGGCCAGCTCCAGGTGCTCGGGCACCTTCTGGCCGATCGACGAATAGTGGATCGGCAGCCGGTGGCGGATCGCGGTGTCCAGCGCCGCGCCCAGGCGCGAGGCTTCGTCCAGCTTGGTGATGATGCAGCCGGCCACGTCCTCGCCCACGCCATTGCGGTAGGCATGCGCCACTTCGTCCAGCGTGTCGCCCTGGCTGGCGGCGTTCAGCACCAGCAGCCGGCGCACCGGTTTGCCGGCGTTGCACAGCATGGCGGCCTGCTCGGCCACATGGCGGTCGCGCTGGCTGATGCCGGTGGTGTCGATCAGCACGATCTTGCGGTTACCCAGTTCGGCCAGGATGCGGCGCAGTTCGCCGGCATCGCGCACCGAGTGCGCCGGCACGCCCATCAGGCGGCCATATATCTGCAACTGTTCCAGCGCGCCGATCCGGAAATTGTCGGTGGTCAGCATGGCCACCTGCTCGCGGCCCTCGCGGGCGACGCAGCGCGCCGCCAGCTTGGCCAGGGTGGTCGTCTTGCCCACGCCGGTCGGGCCGACCAGCGCGTACACGCCGCCGCCCAGGAATTCGTCTTCCGATCCCAGCACCGGCAGGTGGGTCACCAGTTCATTGCGGGCCCATGCCAGCGCGGCCTCGGCGGACATGCCTTCCGGCATGCGCTCGACCAGCGCGCGCACGAGCTTGGTGCTGAAGCCCGCGTCCAGCAGACTGCGGAACAAGGCAGCGCCGGCCGGCTCGCGGCCAGGGCCTTGGCGGCCGCCCCACAGCAGGCCGTCCATGCGGCTTTCCAGCGCGCCGCGCAAGGCGCTGATCGCGTCCTGCAGGCCGGCTGCGGCATCGCCCGGCAAGGCCGCGGGCGGCACCACCGGTCCGTTGCGCAGAGGCGCGTCGGGCATGCGGGACATGGGCGATTGGGGCGCCATCGGTTGCGGCGAGGTCGGTTGCGGCAAGATCGGCTGCAACGCGGTCGGCTGCGGCGCCGGCATGGCGGGCATGCGGGCGACGGGCGGCTGGGCCGCATCCGGCTGGGGCGCCTGCGGCATACGCGCCATCGGCGGCCGGGGTGCAGCCGGCTGCTCGCGCGAGAGCGGCGGCAAGGCGGGCATTTCCATGCGCACCGGCGCGACGGGCGCGGCAGCGGCAGGCGGTGCCGCGACGACGGGCGGCGCCGACGGTGCGACCGATTCCTGCGGTTCATCCTGCTCCGGCAATGCCGACGAAGCGTAAGCAGACTGATACGCGGCGATGGAGCGGGCCGGCGCAGCATAGCCGGGCTGCGGCACGGCGGCCGGCGCGGCATAGGCGGGCTGCGGCGGAACATAGGCCGGCTGCGGCGCGGCGGCAGGCGCAGCGTAGGCCGGCTGAGGGGCGCCATAACCAGGCTGCGGCGCGGCATAGGCCGGCGCAGGCGCGGTCTCCTGCGGCGCCGGCTGACGCGGCGATTCCTGCGGCACGTCGTCGAACGCGCCCTCCACCGTGGCCAGCACTTCGATGCCGCCATCGACGCTGCGGTTCGACACGATCAGCGCGTCCGGCCCCAGCACCTGGCGCACCTGGCGCATGACGTCGCGGCTATTCGCCCCAAAGAAGCGGCTTATCTTCATTGACCATTACCCCCGCCGATCAGCGCGGTCACGCGGACCATGCGCTCATCCGGAATTTCCGTATTCGACAACACACCCAACTGCGGCAAATGGTGGCGCAGGAAGCGCGACAGCGGCGCGCGCAGCACCGGCGATACCAGCAGCACCGGCGCATTGCCCTGCGATTCCTGGCGCTCGACCGCCGCCTGCGTCTCGCGCAGCAACGTGTCGGCCAGGCCGGGCTCCAGCCCGCCGCTGGTGGTCAGCGCCTGGGACAGCACGCGTTCGAGCTTGACGTCCAGGCCGATGACGCGCAGTTCGCCTTCGCCCGGGAACCATTGCTGGGTGATGGCGCGGCCCAGCGCGCGGCGCGTCAGCGCGATCAGTTCGTTGATGTCCGGCTGCCCGCCCGCCCCGGCCGCCAGCGCCGCCAGGCGCGGACCGTGTTCGGACAGGGTATCGATGATCGTGCGCATGTCGCGGATCGGCACTTCCTCGGCCAGCAAGCCCTGCAGCACCTTCTGCAGCGCGGTCAGCGACAGGGTCTTGGGCACCAGGTCCTCGACCAGCTTGGGCGCGTCGCGGCCGATGCGGTCCAGCAGTTGCTGCACTTCCTGGCGGCCCAGCAGGTTCGAGCCGTGGCGGTGCATCAGGTGGTTCAAGTGGGTCGCCACCACGGTGCCGGCGTCCACCACCGTGTAGCCGACCACCTGGGCCTGGTCGCGCAGGCTGCCGTCGATCCACAGCGCCGGCAGGCCGAAGGCCGGATCGGTGGTGGGCGTGCCCTTGATCTGCATGGTGACGCCGCCCGGGTCGATCGCCAGCCACTGGCCCGGCATGGCCACGCCGTGGCCGATCTCGACGCCGGACAAGAGAATGCGATAGTCGTTCGGCTTGAGCTCGAGGTTGTCGCGGATGTGCACCACCGGCGGCAGGAAGCCCACGTCCTGGGCGAACTTCTTGCGCAGGCTGCGGATGCGGTGCAGCAGCTCGCCGTTCTGGGCATGATCCACCAGGGGAATCAACCGGTAGCCCACTTCCAGGCCCAGCTGATCCACCATCGACACGTCGTCCCAGCTGGCTTCGGCCGCCGCGGCCTGCGCTTGCGTCACGGCTTGCTGTGGCACATCTCGGGCAGCCACCTCGGCCGCCTTGCGCCGCTTGTGCAGCGCCCAGCCGCCCCAGGCCAGGCCGCCGGCCAGGGTGAGGAAGGCAACGTGCGGCATGTTGGGAATCAGGCCCATGATGCCGATGATGCCGGCCGTCAGGAACAGCACGGCGGGGTTCGAGAACAGCTGGCTGATGATCTGCTGGCCGATGTCCTGGTCGGTCGACACGCGCGACACGACCACACCCGCCGCGGTCGAGATCACCAGCGCCGGGATCTGGGCCACCAGGCCGTCACCGATGGTCAGCAGCGTGTAGACGCGGGCCGAATCGCTCATCGACATGTCGTGCTGGGCCACGCCCACGATCAGGCCGCCGATGATGTTGATGGCCATGATCAGCAGGCCGGCAATGGCGTCGCCGCGCACGAACTTGCTGGCGCCGTCCATCGAGCCGAAGAAGTCGGATTCCTGCGAGACCTCGGCGCGGCGGCGACGGGCCTCGTCCTCGCCGATCAGGCCGGCGTTCAGGTCGGCGTCGATGGCCATCTGCTTGCCGGGCATGGCGTCCAGGGTGAAGCGCGCGCCGACTTCGGCGATGCGGCCCGCACCCTTGGTGATGACGATGAAGTTGATGATCGTCAGGATGATGAAGACGATGATACCGACGGCGAAGTTGCCGCCCACCAGGAAGTGGCCGAAGGCCTCGATCACCTTGCCCGCGGCGTCCGGCCCGGTGTGGCCATGCAGCAGCACCACCCGGGTCGAGGCGACGTTCAGCGACAGGCGCAGCAGCGTGGCGAACAGCAGCACCGCCGGAAAGGCGGCAAAGTCCAGCGGCTTGCGCGTGAACATGGCCACCAGCAGGATCATCACCGACAAGGCGATGTTGAAGGTGAACAGCAAGTCCAGGAGGAAGGTGGGCAGCGGCAGCACCATCATGCCCAGCACCATCACGATCAGGACGGGGCCGGCCAGAAGGCGCGCGTGCGTGCCTCCGCTGCTTTTCAACATGGTGAGCAAAGCGCTCATTCCTTAAACTCCTTGTGCTGCGGGTTTGGCCTGCGGGTCCAGCTCGGCGGGCACGGCCAGGGACGTGGGCGCCGTCGGTTCGACCCCCCATCCCGAACGCCATGAGCGCAACTGGAATACCCACGCCAGCACTTCCGCGACCGCGGTATATAGCTCGGCCGGGATTTCTTTACCCAGGTCGACGTGTTGATACAGGGCGCGCGCCAGCGGCGGCGCCTCCAATGTGGGAATGCGGTGTTCGGCGGCCAGTTCGCGGATCTTGGCCGCGATCAGCCCGGTGCCCTTGGCCAGCACCTTGGGCGCGCCGTTCTTGTCTTCTTCGTACTTCAGCGCCACCGCGTAGTGGGTCGGGTTGGTCACGACCACGTCGGCGTTGGGCACTTCGGACATCATCCGGCGGCGCGCGGCCTGGCGCTGCTGCTGGCGGATGCGGGCCTTGGTGTGGGGGTCGCCCTCGCTTTCCTTGTGTTCCTGGCGCACGTCTTCCTTGGACATGCGCAGCTTTTTCAGGTGGCTCCAGATCTGCCACGGCACATCCAGCATCACGATCACCATCAGCGAGGCCACGATGAAGGCGCAGCACATCGCCACCAGGCTCAGGGCCTTGGTCAGCGCCGCCGTCGGCGCCACGTGCATCAGGCCCAGCATGTCGTCGTGGTAGCGCCAGATGATCCAGACGGCCACCCCGCCCACCAGCAGGGCCTTGGCCAGCGCCTTGACCAGTTCCACCACCGTCTGCGCCGAAAACATGCGTTTCAGGCCGGCGAACAGGCTCAGTTTCGAGAAATTCGGCGACAGCGGCTTGCCCGAGATCACGATGCCGCCCAGCAGCACGCTGGACAGCACGGCAATCACGGCCAGCAGGCCGAAGATCGGCAGGATCACCATCAGGGCATGGCCAAAGCCGTTGACGGCCACTTCGACCATCACGCCCGGGTCGGTCACCACCCGCTGATCGAACGCCAGCCCGCCGCGCAGCACCCCGCTCAGTCCCTGATAAAGCGAGCCGCCGCCCATCCAGATGGCCGCGACACCGGCGGCCAGCATCATGAACGTGCCCAGTTCCCGGGAACGCGCAATCTGCCCCTCCTCGCGCGCCTTTTCCAGGCGCCTGGGAGAGGCGGCTTCGGATTTCTCGAGGTCGCTTTCTTCGGCCATGCTCTGCGGTGTCGTTGCGGCTCGCGGATTGACGGATTACGAGCTGCCCGCCGAGATTCTAGGTGGCATGGCCGTTTGGCGATAAGCCAAGAAACGGGGGGAAAGCGGCGCTATTCCTCAGCCCGCCGCCGCCAGCGGGTGCCGGCCGGGTTCGCCGGCCGCCAGGGCGGCCTGGAAGCGCATGTAATCCAGCCCGATCCGGACCGCGCCCCAGTGCTCGCCGTCCAGGTACAGGGGCACCGAAATGTCGTTGACGATCTCCCCGGTATCCCGGGAATAGGTCTGAAACAGCAGGGTTTCGGTGTTGGCCGCCAGGCGGGCCCCGACCGGATCGTCGAAGATGCGCTTGTGGCGCGACCGCAAGATGTCCTGGGCCGGATCGCCGCTGGGCGGGTGGGAATAGCGGCTGTTGTGCGCCGGGGCGTAACCGCGCTGATCCACCAGCAAGGTGTAACTGCCGCCGGGCACCGCCTCCAGCACGCTGTCCAGCAGGCGCGTCAGCGCCTCGTCAATGCCCCGGTCGTAGGCCGTGTGATAGCGCGGCGGCTCGCTGCCCGCGATCCGCTGGTAATGGCGATCGAACACGTCCAGCCCGCGCCCCTGGGCGTGCTCCAGCAGCCGGATGGCCGCCAGCCGGAAGGCATCCAGCGTTTCGGACAGCCGGTCGAACGCCGTATTGCCCGTGCGCATGTCCGACAGCACTTCCTGCACGCTCTCGGTCTGGCGCCGGATGCGGTCGATTTCGCCGGACATGCTGGCCACCCGCTCGCGCACGTCGGCGCTCAGCGCCGCGATCCGGCTGACGTCCTGGCTCATGCCGTGGTTGGTGGCGTCGACCTCGCCGATGGCCTGCACCACCTCGCCCACCTGGCGGTTCATGCTGTCGAAGTCGCGCACGAAATGCTGGAAATCCTGGCGGGTCTTGTCCAGCACCGCGCCAGAGGCGTCCACGTCTTCGCGCAACAGGCCGGTCTGGCGCTGGGTCGAATCCACCAGTTCCAGCATTTCGCCGGTATGGCGGCCGATGTCGCTGGTCGCCGCGTTGACCCGCTCGGCCAGCCGGCCGACTTCGCTGGCCACCACTGCGAAGCCGCGGCCGGCGTCGCCCGCCCTGGCCGCCTCGACCCCGGCGTTCAGCGCCAGCAGCTGGGTCTGCAAGGCAATGTCCTTGATGAGCTTGCTGATGTCGCCCACCGAGCGCGCCCGGCCGGTCAGCTGTTCCACTACGGTCGTGAACGTGGCCATCTCGCGGGTCATGCGGTCGACCCGTTCCTTGACGTCGGACAGTTCCGACAGCGCCTGCTCGGCGGCCCGCAGGTTCTGGCCGGAGACCTGTGCGATCTCGCGCGCATGGGTCGAGGTGGACGCGGACAGGGCCGCGATCTGCGCGCCACTGGCGGCCAGGGCCTCGGCCGCGCGCGCCTGCTCCTGCGCCAGCACGGCGCAGCGCCCCGCCTGGAACTGGGTGCGGGCGGTATTCAGGGCGATTTCGATGCTGGATTGCCGCACGGTCACGACGCGGCTGCGGATGCCGGACAGAAAGCGGTAAAGCGGCCTGGCGGCCGGACTGACGGATAGCGGGCGATCGGACAGCGCGGCGCGGCCGCGGTTGAGCCGGCGCAGTAAACCCCAGATGCCTCCGAATGCGAATACGGATCTGGCCACGATGCACCTCCTTGTGCGGCCCGGATCGCCTTCTATGGGCATCCGTTGCCTGGGCGCGGCGGACGCGCCCTGTCTCCTGCTGCTGGCCCCGATTCTTATGGTTGTGCAGTCTACCCAAGCATGCGGCTTCGTACTCTTAGGGAATACGACCATGCCCGGTCAAGCAAAGCGGCGGACGGGACAAGCCCCGGCCGCCGCCAGGCCCGGGTCAGAAGCCCAGGCTGGCCAGCAGGTCGTCGACCTGATCCTGGCTGGTGACCACGTCGGTCTTGCCTTGCGGGCTGACCTGCGGGCCGTTGAGCAGGCTGTTGGCCTCGTCGCGGCGTTCTTGCGGCACGTTGTCCAGCAGCACCTGCAGCAGTTCGCGTTCGATCGCGCCGACCACGTCCATCATGCGCATGATGACCTGGCCGGTCAGGTCCTGGAAGTCCTGCGCCATGATGATTTCCATCAGCTTGGACTGGGTCTGCTGCGTCTGCTTGGGCACGTCCTGCAGGAAGGCGCGCGTGTCCTTGACCAGTTCGCGGGCCTCGGGCAATTCCAGCGGCTGGTCATACCATTGCTGCCAGCGGCCATCGAGCGCCTGGGCCGAGCGCGACATGCCGTCCTGGATCGGGCCGGCGGCTTCGGTCGCGTTCAGCACGCGGTTGGCGGCCTGCTCGGTCATCTGCGCCACGTAGCGCAGGCGATCGCGGGCATCGGGAATGGCGTTGGCCGCGTCCTTGATGGCCTGGTCCAGGCCCAGCTCGCGCATGCTGTCGCGCAGCATGCGGGTCAGCGAGGCGATGCGGTGGATCAGGTCCGGGGATTCGGCCGGGTCAACGTTCTGCGTCGTGCTCATTCACGCACCTCAGCCGGCAATTTTCTCGAAGATCTTGACCAGCTTCTCTTCCAGCGTCGCCGCGGTGAAAGGCTTGACCACGTAACCGTTGGCGCCGGCCTGGGCCGCCGCAACGATGTTTTCCTTCTTGGCCTCGGCCGTCACCATCAGCACCGGCAGCGACGCCAGGGCGGCATCGGCGCGGATCTGCTTGAGCATTTCCAGGCCGTCCAGGTTGGGCATGTTCCAGTCGGACACGACGAACTGGAAGCCGCCGTTACGCAGCTTTTCCAGGCCGATGGCGCCGTCTTCGGCCTCATCCACGTTCTCGAAACCCAGCTCTTTGAGCAGGTTGCGGATGATCCGCCGCATGGTGGGGAAGTCATCCACCACCAGAATCTTGATGCCCTTGTCTACCATCTTCTACTCCAAAAGAAATGTGCTTGAGACCGATCGGGGAGACGTCCGCGTCAAACGCGGTGCCCCCGGTCGCCCAGGCGAGTCAGAATGCGCTCACTCATCGCCGACAGCGGCACCACTTCGTCAGCCGCGCCTATCGCGATAGCCTCCCGGGGCATGCCGAAGACCACGCAACTGGCTTCATCCTGCGCAATGGTGTGGGCGCCGGCGCGGTGCATGGCCAGCATGCCGGCCGCTCCGTCCTTGCCCATCCCGGTCAGGATGACGCCGATGGCGTTCTTGCCCGCTGCCACGGCGGCGGAATTAAACAGTACATCCACCGACGGGCGGTGGCGATTGACGGGTTCGCTGGCGTCCAGCTCGATCACGTAGTTGGCGCCGCTGCGGCCCAGCCGCATGTGCGTGTCGCCGCCCGGCGCCAGGTAGACGTGGCCGGGCAGCACGCGTTCACCGTGCACGGCCTCGCGCACCGTCACCGCGCACAGCGCATCCAGGCGCTGCGCGAACGATCGCGTGAAGCCGGCCGGCATGTGCTGCGTGATGAGAATGGCGGGGCTGTCCGGCGGCAAGGGCTGCAACACCTCGCGGATGGCCTCCGTGCCGCCCGTGGACGCGCCCACGATCACCAGCTTTTCCGAGCTGGACAGCGGCCGGCGCAACATCGGCGACGGCGCCGGCGGCGCCGCATGCGGGCTGGGTGCGCGCAGCTTGGCGCGCGAGGCCGCGCGGATCTTGTCGGCGATCAGCTCCGTGTATTCCAGCAGGCCGTCGCGGATGCCCAGCTTGGGCTTGGTCACGAAATCGATGGCGCCCAGTTCCAGGGCGCGCAGCGTGATTTCGCCGCCGCGTTCGGTCAGCGACGACACCATCACCACCGGCATCGGCCGCAGGCGCATCAGCTTTTCCAGGAAATCCAGCCCGTCCATGCGGGGCATTTCCACGTCCAGCGTCAGCACGTCCGGGTTGTGCTTCTTGATCAGTTCACGCGCCACCAGCGGGTCCGGCGCGGTCGCGACGACCTCCATGTCCGGCTGGCTGTTGATGATCTCGGTCATCAGCCCCCGCACCAGCGCGGAGTCGTCCACACATAACACTCTTATTTTTTGCATTGTTTTGCCGCCTCAGTCTCACGTAGCTTTACGCACGACCCGCGCATTCATACACGGTCTGCCCGCGCAGACGGAAATCCCGACTGATGTAGGTGAAGTTCTCGGAATGGCCCGCAAACAGCAGGCCGCCCGGCTTGAGCAGCGGTACAAAGCGCTCAAGAATCTTCGCCTGGGTCGGTTTATCGAAATAGATCATCACATTGCGGCAGAAGATCACATCGAACTTTTCGCTGATCGGCCAGGACGGCGCCAGCAGGTTCAAGGTCTCGTACCGCACCATGTCCGCAATTTCGGGCCGTACCCGCACCTGGCCCTCGTTGGCGCCGCGGCCCTTCAGGAAAAACCGCTTGAGCCGGCTGTCTTCCATCTTGGCCACGCGTTCGGCCGGATAGACCGCCGTGCGCGCCCGATTCAACACATTGGTGTCGATGTCGGTCGCCAGCACCGAGCAGCCGCTGGCCCGGGCGCCCAGCGCCTCGGCCAGGGTGATGGCGATGGAATACGGTTCTTCGCCCGTCGACGCCGCACAGCACCACACCGACACGGGGCCGCCGCGCTTTTGCGCGAAATCGGCCAGGATCGGGAAATGATGCGATTCGCGAAAGAACGCCGTCAGGTTGGTCGTCAAGGCGTTGACGAAGTCTTCCCATTCGGCCGCGTCGGGCTCGTTTTCAAGCTGGTCCAGGTAACTGCCGAAGTCCTGCCGGCCCAGCGCCCGCAGGCGCCGCGCCAACCGGCTGTAGACCATTTCGCGCTTGTGCGTGCCCAGCGAAATGCCGGCACGCGCGTGGATCATCTTGCGCACGCGGGTGAAATCCGCGTCGCGAAAATCGAATTGGCGGTCCACCGAAATGGACGGCGCCGTGTTTGCTGCTGTCGCCACCGCTGCCCTCAGTGTCCAAGGGCAAGCGCATCGGGCGCTTGCAACCGCGAATCATCCCCAGGCGCCGCGCGCCCCGCGGACAGCCGGTGCGCCGGCACTTCGATGACTTCGCCGGCATTGATCTTGAAGACGGCCACAGCCTCGGCCAGGCGCTGGGCCTGTTCCTGCAGCGAGCCGGCCGCGGCAGCGGCCTCTTCCACCAGCGCCGCGTTCTGCTGCGTCACTTCGTCCATCTGCGACACGGCACGATTCACCTGATCGATGCCGCTGGACTGCTCTTCGGACGCCGCCGAGATCTCGCCCATGATGTCGGTGACGCGCTTCACCGACGCCACGATTTCCTGCATCGTGGCACCTGCGCGTTCGACCTGCTGCGAACCGGCGCCGACCTTGGTCACCGAGTCCTCGATCAGGCCCTTGATTTCCTTGGCCGCCTGGGCGCTGCGCTGCGCCAGCGAGCGCACTTCGCCCGCCACCACCGCAAAGCCCTTGCCCTGCTCGCCCGCACGCGCCGCTTCCACGGCCGCGTTCAGCGCCAGGATGTTGGTCTGGAAGGCGATGCCATCAATGACGGACACGATTTCCGAGATCTTGCGCGAGCTGGCCGAAATGCCGTGCATGGTGTTGACCACCTCGGCCACGGCGGAACCGCCGCGCTCGGCCACGTCCGATGCGCTGGCCGCCAGCTGGTTGGCCTGGCGCGCGTTGTCGGCGTTCTGCTTCACGGTCGAGGCCAGTTCTTCCATCGACGCCGCCGTTTCTTCCAGCGACGCCGCCTGCTGCTCGGTACGGCTGGACAGGTCCGTATTGCCGGCCGCGATCTCGTGCGAGCCCACGTTGATCTCGTCCACGCCGCGGCGCACCGAGGCCACCGTGCGGGTCAGGCTTTCCTGCATGCGCTTGAGCGCGGCAAACAGCTGGCCGATTTCGTTGGTGTTGCGCACATCCACGCGGGCAGTCAGGTCGCCGCCGGCAATGCGGTCAAAGTGATGGCCAGCTTCCTTCAGCGGCTGCAGCACGCGGCGGCGCAGGAAAACGTAGGTGGCAAACACCAGCAGCGCGGCGATCACGCCGCCGGCGCTGACGGCCAGCAGCACGAACTGGTAGCGCACCTGCGCCACTTCATGGGCGTCCAGCATCTTGCTGGCGCGCCAGAAATCAAAGCCTTCGACGGCGCGGGCAAAGCGCCCTTCCAGCGCGTCCTGCACCTTCTGCACTTGCGACTGGTAGGCCGGCATGTCGGCCTTTTCCAGTGCGGCGACCAAGGGCGTCAGCCCTTGCTGCACCAGCGCGGTGTAGGAATCCTCGATCTCTTTCAACGACTCGGCCGCTTCCGGGGGCTTGGGCAGCGTCTTGAAGAAATCGAATTCGGCCTGGCCCTTGTTCATCGATGCCTTGGCGCGTTCCAAGAGGCCGGCGGCCTCGCTGGACAGGCCTTGCGTCAAGAGCGTGGGCTGGCCGACGCTGCGCACGATGTCGGCATAGTTGGCCGCGGCCGAGCGGCCCAGGCCGTTCAGGGTGTCTTTATAGCTGGACACGACGCGGCCCACCGCGTCGTCCAGTTCCTGCGATTGCTTGATTTCCGCCAGCGTGCCGTTGCTGATGCGCAGCGACAGCACGCCAAGCGCCGCTCCAATCACCAACATGAATGAGAAGAACGCCAGCACCCACAACAGGCTGCTGCGTATCGTCATGTTCGCGAAAAACTTGCGCATCACAAGAACCACTCCTGACTGCCATCGTTAAGGAAAGCGCCATATTGGTTCAATATGGCGCGCTCATCTCACAGGACTCCAACCGCTCCGATCAGGAGGCGGCCTTCTCCACCAATGCCATTTCGTCGCTGGTCATCATCTTTTCGATGTCGACCAGGATCAGCATGCGTTCGTCGACCGTACCCAGGCCCGTCAGGTATTCCGTGGACAGCGTGGCGCCGAACTCGGGGGCCGGACGGATCTGGCCGGCGTTCAGCATCAGCACGTCCGACACGCCGTCGACCACGATGCCGACGACGCGGCGATCCAGGTTCAGGATGATGACGACGGTCTGCTCGTTGTACTCGACGCTGCCCAGGTTGAACTTGATGCGCAGGTCCACGATCGGCACGATGATGCCGCGCAGGTTGGTCACGCCCTTGATGAACGGCGGGACGTTGGCGATGCGGGTCACCGTGTCGGCGTCGTAGCCGCGGATTTCCTGCACCTTCAGGATGTCGATGCCGTACTCTTCGTCGCCCAGCGTGAACACCAGGAACTCGTTGCCGACATCTTCATTGCGCGCGGCTTGCGCTTGCGGTTTGGCTGCCATGGGGCTATTTCTCCATCAATTCAGAATGGCTTCGGGCTGCGACCAACGCTCACGGTTGGCGCGCGCAAGCGCAAATACGTCGACGATCAACGCCACGCTGCCATCGCCCAGGATGGTGGCGGCGGAAATGCCGGGGACCTTGCGGTAATTCGATTCCAGGTTCTTGACCACCACCTGGTGCTGGCCGATCAGGTGATCCACCAGCAGCGCGAAACGGCGGTCTTCGGCCTGCATGATGACCGCGATGGCCTGGGTCGGGTCGGTCTGCGCCGAGCCGACCGAGAACACGCGGTGCATTTCCACCAGCGGCAGGTATTCGCCGCGCACGTGCATCACGCGCTCGTTGCCGGCCACGGAATAGATCTGGTCGTTGGTCGGCTGCAGCGATTCGGTCACATGGTTCAGCGGCAGGATGAAGGTCTCTTCGCCCACCCGCACCGACATGCCGTCCAGGATCGCCAGCGTCAGCGGCAGCACGATACGCGTGGTGGTGCCGTTGCCCGGCTCGCACGACAGCTGCACGTGGCCGCCCATGTCCTGGATGTTGCGTCGCACCACATCCATGCCCACGCCGCGGCCCGAAATATCGGTGACCTTTTCGGCGGTGGAAAAACCGGGTGCGAAAATCAGCTGCCAGATTTCATCGTCCGGCGAATTCTCATTGACCGGCAGACCCTGGGCCATGGCCTTTTTCAGGATCTTCTCGCGATTCAGGCCGGCGCCGTCGTCACTGACTTCGATGACGATGTTGCCGCCGTTGTGCTGGGCCGACAGCACCAGCTGGCCAACCGGGTCCTTGCCCGCGGCGACGCGCTTTTCGGGCGTCTCGATGCCGTGGTCCAGGCTGTTGCGCACCAGGTGGGTCAGCGGATCGATGATGCGTTCGATCAGGCTCTTGTCCAGTTCGGTGGCGCGGCCGTAGGTCTGCAGTTCGATCTGCTTGCCCATCTTGCCGGCAATGTCGCGCACCAGACGCGGAAAGCGACTGAACACGTAGTCCATCGGCATCATGCGGATGGACATCACGGCTTCCTGCAGGTCGCGCGCGTTGCGCTCGAGCTGCTCCATGCCGTTGAGCAGGCGGTCGTGCAGCACCGGGTCCAGCGTGGACGCGGTCTGCGCCAGCATCGCCTGGGTGATGACCAGTTCGCCGACCAGGTTGATCACCTGGTCGACTTTTTCCACGCCCACGCGGATCGAGGTCGATTCCTTGTCGGCATGGGCGGGTGCGGCGGCGCGGCTGGTGCGCGCGGCCTGAGAGATGGCTTCGGCCGCCGCGGCGGATTCGGCCACGGCCGGCGCGGCCGCGGCTTGCGGGGCAGCCTCTACCGGGGCCGCCGCCACCGGGGCG
>NZ_CADIJO010000046.1 GCF_902859705.1 Achromobacter deleyi
GCCGTGGCGGTGGGGCCGGTGGGCGGCGTGCCCGCCGCGCCGTCGCGGCCATACAGGCCGGCGTTGGGGTCCGGCGCCTGGCGCGGGTCGGGCAGCTTGCCTGCGTCGCCCTGCCGGCTGGCGCGGTCCACGAAGGGCACGGGCGCCTTGGTGACGTAGAACGCCACGACTGCGGCCACGATCAGCCCGATGAGCAATCCGGCCAGCGCCCCGTACAGGGTGCTGCCGCTTTCGCCGGAACGGCGGGTGGGTTTGCGCTTGGTCGCCATGTACCGATGTTACATCCGCTCGGGGGCGGACACGCCCAGGAGCTCCAGGCCGTTGGCCAGCACCTGGCGCGTGGTCGAGGCCAGGCGCAGGCGTGCCAGCTTCAGCGCGGTGTCGTCGACCAGCACGCGTTCGGCGTTGTACCAGGCGTGGAAGTCGGACGCGCAGTCGCGCAGCCAGAAGGCGATGTGGTGCGGGGCCAGTTCCTGCGCGGCCAGGGCCACGATCTGGGGGAATTCGGCCAGGCGCTGCATCAGCGCGAATTCGGTCGGAGCCGTCAACAGGGACGCATCGGCCGCCGCCACGTCCGCCGCCGGCATGCCGGCGTTGTTCACGACCGAGCAGATGCGCGCGTGGGCGTACTGGATGTAATAGACCGGGTTTTCGTCGCTCTTGGACAGGGCCAGGTCGACGTCGAACACGAATTCGGTGTCGGCGCGGCGCTGGATCAGGAAGTAGCGCACGGCATCGCGGCCGACCCAGTCGATCAGGTCGCGCATCGTGACGTAGCTGCCGGCGCGCTTGGAGATCTTGACCTCTTGCCCGCCGCGCATGACCTTGACCATCTTGTGCAGCACGTAGGACGGGTAGTCCTTGGGGATGCCCTCTTCCAGTGCTTGCAGGCCGGCGCGCACGCGCGCCACGGTGCCGTGGTGGTCGCTGCCCTGGATGTTCACGGCGCGGTGAAAGCCCCGTTCCCATTTGGCCTTGTGGTAGGCCACGTCCGGCACGAAGTAGGTGTAGCCGCCTTCGCTCTTGCGCATGACGCGGTCTTTGTCGTCGCCCGTACCCAGTTCGGTGGTGCGCAGCCACAGCGCGCCGCCTTCTTCATAGGTATGGCCGCCGGCGATCAGCGCCTGCACGGTGGCCTCGACGCGGCCCGACGTGTAGAGCGAGCTTTCCAGGTAGTAGTTGTCGAACACCAGGCCGAACGCTTGCAGGTCCAGGTCTTGTTCGCGGCGCAGGTAGGCCACGGCGAAGACGCGGATGTCGTCCAGGCTGTCGATATTGCCGGTGGCGGTGACGGGTTCGCCGTCCGAGGCCTGGATGGTCTTGCCGGCCTGGAAGTCGCGGGCGATGTCGGCGATGTAGTCGCCCTTGTAGCCGTCGGCGGGCCAGTCGGGCGAGTCGGTCGTCAGGCCGCGGCCGCGCGCCTGCACGCTGATCGCCAGGTTCTCGATCTGGTTGCCGGCGTCGTTGTAATAGAACTCGCGCGTCACGTCCCAGCCGATGGCGTCGTACAGGCGGCACAGGGCATCGCCCAGCGCGGCCTGGCGGGCATGGCCCACGTGCAGCGGGCCGGTGGGGTTGGCCGACACGAATTCGACCAGGATCTTCTCGCCGGCGCGCGGGGCGCGGCCAAAGGCGGCGCCTTGCTCGGCCACGGCGGCGATGACGGCCTGGCGGGCGGCGGCGGTGACGCGCAGGTTGATGAAGCCGGGGCCGGCGATTTCAGCGCTTTCGACCAGGTCGCGGGCGCCGGGCTGGGCCAGCAGCGCTTCGACGATGGCCTGGGCCAGTTCGCGCGGGTTGCGCTTGGCCGGCTTGGCCAGCTGCATGGCCACGTTGGTGGCGACGTCGCCGTGGGCGGCGACCTTGGGGCGCTCCAGCAGCACAGTGGGCTGGGCGTCGGGCAGGCTCTGCGCAACGGCGGCCTGGATCAGGGAAATAAGCTGTTTTTGTTGCTCGGGGAGCATGGGCGTCTGGAGTAGTTCTGGGTGGGTGACGAAGGCGGCGACGGGTCGCGGCCGGGCCGGTGGCCCGCGCGAACGCCCTGGCGCAGCCTGGGGGGCGGGATCGGTGCGGCCGGCGAGGCGCAACCGCATGCGGGCGCCGGATTCTCGGCCGCCGGGGATCCTGCCGTCACGGGAATCTCCTGAATCATAGCTTGATTTGGCGGCGGCCACCGGGGCCGGGGCCCGCCCCAGGCGGCCTTGCGCGCCGGGTCAGTTGGCATCCCCGGGCCGTTGCGGTAGTGTAGAGAAGGCATTCTATGTAGGAGACGGGAATATGCTGATTACATTTCATTCCAAAGTCGTGGCAGAAGTCCTGATGCTTACCGACCATGCCGGCGCCCTGTTGCAGGCCGCGGGCAAATCCTTCGGCGACAAGATTCCCGAACGCGGTGTGTTCACCGTCGACCAGCTCGGCCCGGCCATCCAGGGCATCGAGCGGGCCATCGAAGAATCCCTGGGCCAGGGCCACCCCGCCGACGAAGAAGACGAAGACCAGGCCCCGGTGGCGCCCATGGCGCGCGCGGTCGGCCTGAAAGAGCGGGCGTTCCCCTTGCTGGACATGATGCGCCAGTCGCAGGCCGCCGGCGCCGAAGTCACCTGGGAAGTGTCCCGCGGCTGGTAGGCAATGTCGCCGGACGGACAATCTGTCCGGCGCTTTTTGCCTATCTTCGTGTTGCCGTCTCTTTGCGGCTGACGCCCTTTCAAGGAATCCCTGCCATGCGCAGCGACATCACGATCGTTTTCGACACCCGGCGCTCGCTGGACCTTTCGGCCAACGTCGAACCCAGCCCGCAGCGCCAGAACCAGGCCCGCGACTGGTTCGACGGCGCCTGGGAAACCCTGGGCTGCGAGCCCCTGCGCCCCAGCGGCAAGGTGCTGCTGCTGGACAAGGTGCTGGGCGTAGCCGACGCGCTGGGCTACGACACGCTGTCCACCGACGAAAAAGAAGCCCGCGAGTTCGCCGAGAACCTGGCGCTGGCGCTGGAGCGTCCGCGCATCACCGTGGACCTGCCCGGCCTGACGGTCGGCTACTGACCTGGCCTGACCTGACTGGGCGGAGTTCGCCCAAGGAACCAATCCTGGCTTGCCGTTACTCACGGGCAAGGACGGCCTGCGCCGTCCCTTGATTCCTCCCCTTGCGGAACCCGTGACATGAGCCAGGATCGCTATCTCGCCCTGTTGCGCGCCCACGCGCGCCGCCGCCCCGACCACGCCGATGTGGTGCAGGCGCAGGCGGTCGTCATCGACGGACGCCGCATCAGCCTGTGGTTCGAACCCGCCGGGCCCGACGCCGACCCGGACGACGGCCAACTGCTGTGCCGCACCGACGTGGCGCGCTTTCCTGGCGGTCCGTCCAACGCGGTCTGCCGGCTGCTGCTGCAGGCCAACAATCTTTGGGCCGGCACCCACGGCGCCACCTTGGGCCTGCGCGGGCAAGACACCGTGATGCTCAGTGCCGCGCGGCGAATCGGTTCGTTGACCCCGGCCACGCTGGATGCCTTGCTGGCCAGCCTGCAGGTGGACGCGCTGACCTGGGCCGCGCAACTGACGCGACCGGCCGGCGCCATCCGCACGGACGCCGACCCCGGCCTGCTGCATCTGCGCGCCTGACCCCGACCCCCTACGCGCTGGAGCCCCACGCCCATGTCTGAACAACGCTATCACGCAGCCCTGGCCGACCTTGCCCATCACATCGGTGTGGACGGGCAGGCGCTGGGTACCCGCCAGGAACTGGTCATCGACGGCGCCGCCATCGCGCTGGCGTATGTCGACGACGGACTGGGCGGCGCCATGGAAGGCGCCTGCCGCGTCGGCGCCCATCCCTTGCCCGCCGATCCGCCCGCCGGCCTGCTGACCTGGTTGTTGCAGGCCAATACCCTGGGCCCCGCCACCCGTGGCGCCACGCTCGGCCTGCAGCAATCCGGCCATCTGGTGCTGGCGCGCCGGCTGCCGCTGGACGTCGCGCCAGAGGGCCTGGCCCGCGCCTGGCGCGACCTGGCCGAAGCCTCGGCGCAGTGGTCCGCCGCCATCGACCAAGGGCTGGGCGGCGACGCCGGCCCCCGCTGAACCCGCTACGCGACAGGAACGAACCATGTCCCGCTATCAGACGCTGCTTGAAGACTATGCCCGCCTTGCCGGCCTGTCGCCGGTCGAAGACCTGGTGGCCCATCAGGAATTGGTCATCGCCGACATCGTCGTCGGCCTGTCGGTCGAGGGCGACGCCGACGCGGGCGATATCGCCTTCTTCGCCACCTTGGGCCGGCCGGCGCCGCAGGTGGCCCGCGACAAGCTGTTGCAGCTGATGCTGGAAGCCAATGCCCTGTGGGTGGGCACCGGCGGCTGCACCCTGGGCTTGCAACCGGGCACCGGCGCGGTGCTGCTGTGCGCCCGCGCCCCGCTGGCCCTGTGCGATGCCCGGGCGCTGGCCGCGGCCCTGGACGCCTTCGCCGATGTCGCGCTGCTGTGGCGGGATGTCGTGCAGGGCCGGGTCACGCCGGAACTGCCGCAACTGGCCGTCTGACCGGGAGCGCCATCATGTTCATCAATCCCAATGCGAGCCGCGTGGTGGGCGGCGAGGCGCCGTCGCCGCAGGACACAGCCAGCGGCACGGCGTCCCGGATCGGATCGTCGCCGCAACCCGGCCAAGGCGGGCTGCAAGGCACGATGGTGTCGGTGGGCGAAGGCGGCACGGCCGCCCTGCGCGACGATGCGGCGCAGAGCCGTGGCTGGTTCGGCGGGGTGTTTTCCGCCCTCTGGCAAGCCGCCGAGGACTTCACCACCGCGATGCATGGCGACCCGCTCGAGGACGAGGATTCGGTCCACGATTCGATCCACGCCGATAGCGATGTAGGGGACGATGTGCGCAGCGAGGTCGACGAAGACGGCACGCTGACCGAGGTGGATGACGACGACGAAGAGTTCTTCGACTGCGATGACGATGGCGTCGCCGCGTACAACGCCCGCCAGCAGGAACGCCAGGCGGTATCGGGCGGCCCGACGGTCCAGCCCCAAGCCCTGGACGACGTGCCGATCCTGCCGCTGTCGTCCTTGCTGGGCGATGTCGGCGAGGCGCAAGGAGTCCAGGTCCAGGTCGATACGCTGCCCGCACGCGAGTCGGTGCAGCAGCAGACGCAACAGCAGCAGGAAGGCATCATGGGCCGCCTGCTGCGATACGGCGGCAATGCGCTGGGTGCGGTCACGTCGACGGTGGCCAGCACCGCGTCGAGCGTGGCGCGCACGGTCGGCGGCTATCTGCCGGGCGGGGGCACGCCGGTGGCCGAAAGCGCCAGCGTCGCCGCCAGCACCCCGGTATCCGAGCGCAATCTGGCGCGCGCGGGCGAAGTCGCGGGCAAGATCGACGAGCAGATGGCCAAGCTCAATGAGCAATTGCGTCGCATGGGCGGCGGCGGCGATGCGCTGCGCGTGCCCGACGGCGAACGGCTGAACACGCCCACGCTGTCGACCTGGGACACGCTGTCGCGCTGGAACCACCAGGCGCGCGGTGCGTTGTCGGCGGGCTTGACCACGCTGGGGTGGACCACCGCCGCGGTGGCCATACCCACCGCGACCAGCGTCATCACCACGCCGATGGCGCTGTCGCCAACGTCCATCGGGATCAACGCCACCGCCATGCTCGGGGGCGCCTACCTGGGCCTGACCGCGCTGCGCGATTTTCCGGAGCTGGCCAGCAATCGGGCGGCGCTCAGCCTGGTCGAGAGCACGCTGCAATCGCTGCAACCGCAGTTCAAGGAACTGGACAACCTGATCGCCCAGGAAGCGTCGCGCCAGACCGCCACCGATCGCACGATGCTGGTGTCTTTGGAACGCGCCCCGCGCCTGGACGCGCTGCAACGCGAATTGGCGCAGGTCGGCGAAGCGCTCAAGACCGCGCCGTCGGCGCCGGCGCAAGGTGTCGAATCGCGCCACCCCGTCGCCTTGGGCGATGGCCAGGCACGCACGCAGACGCTCAGCCTGGCCGCGCGCGCCAAGTCGGCATTCCAGTCATTCTTCGGCTCGATTGCGCGGGGGCTGTCCAGCGCCGGCCGCTTCCTGGCCGACCTGCCCAATGTGCCGGGCCGCCTGCTTGAACGCCGTGCGGCGGGCAAGAGCGAACTGGCCTACACCCAGGGCGCCGGCCGCAGCGCGCTGGGCATCCTGTCTGCCCCGCGTGACGGTGGCATCGTGCTGGGGGGCGTCGACGTGCGCGTGATGCAGCGCGCCGCCGATGCAGGGGGCGCCAGCCTGGCCCTGCCCGACGTGCGTCGCCAGATGCATATCGGCGAAAACCTGACGCACGCTTTGCGTGCCAGCGACAAGCCCGCTTTCGGCGCGATAGCGGTGGGCGAAGGGACGCAGCAGGTCGCGGCCACGGCCAACCTGACCACGGCGCGCGCCATGGCCTGGTATTTCGCTGCCGCCGCGGATGCGCAGGAAAGCGGCAATACCCAGCCGCCCACCGTTACCCGCAACACCGACGGCAGCCTGTCGGTGGCCGACCCCGACCGCAAGCTCTACAGTTTCCTGATGCATGCGCCGTCGGTACACACCGGCGCCATGGCTGGCGAAGACGGCACGCGTGAACCGGGCCGGTTGACGCTGGACGACCATCGCCGCGGCTTTCCGGACGGTGCGCGCGGCATGCAATTCGAAACCGCGCTGAACGCGGACGGAGGCGCCGAGCTGCGCATCCGCTTCGTGACCGAGCGCGCGCAGCCGGTCTTCACGCCGCTGGCCAACGAGCGTGCTGTGTTGCTGTCGATGTACCAGGCGCTGCACAGCCCGGCGCAAGCGGGCGAGCCGCAGGCGGATTTTTCGGGATGGTCGCGCGATCGGCTGGAGGCGCACCAGTCGTCGCTGATCGCGGCCTTGCAACGCGAGACAACCTTGATGGCCGGCGACCAGCAGCAGATCCGCGAACTGCGGGATTGGCAGAACCCGGCTTTCCTGGCGGGCAGGGCCTAGCGCCTGAATGGGCAACGAATGGGCGGGACGTCAGTCCCGCCCCGTGCCCGTCAGCGGATGCCTGCCCGCATGAACGATTGCACGAACTGGCGCTGGAACAGCAGGAAGGCGATCAGCAAGGGCGCCGCCGACATCAGCGTGGCGGCGGTGATCACCGACCAGTCGATGCCCTGGTCGGTCGACGAGAACACCTGCAGGCCGACCGTCAGCGGCCGTGATTCGACCGAGTTGGTGATGATCAACGGCCACAGGAAGTTGTTCCAGTGGTGGCTCACCGACACCAGCCCGTAGGCCACGTAGATCGGCTTGGCCAGCGGCACATACACCTTCCACAGGATCTGCAAGGCGTTCGCGCCTTCCATGCGCGCGGCCTCTTCCAGTTCGCGCGGCACCGTCTTGAACGTCTGGCGCAGCAGGAAGATGCCGAAGGCCGACGCGAAGTACGGCAGGCCGATGGCGAACACCGTGTCGCGGATGCCCAGCTGGCTCATCGAACGGTAGTTTTCCACCAGCAGCACGTCCGGCATGATCATCAGCTGCAGCAGCACCAGCATGAAGACGAAGTCGCGGCCGCGGAACTCGAAGCGGGCAAAGGCGTAGCCGGCCAGCGTCGACAGCACCAATTGCGCGGCCAGCACCATCGTCACCAGCAGGAAGGTGTTGGCGAAATAGCGCGGAAACGGCGCGGCCTGCCAGGCCCGTGCGAAGTTATCCAGCGTCAGCGGGGCAAACAGGTCAAAGCGCGTGGCGTAGGCCGGCGGATGGAAGGCCGCCCACATGGCGTAGGCCAGCGGCAGAATCCAGAGCAGGCCCAGCGCCCAGGCGCCCAGGGTATCGAGCTTGTCTTTCATTGATAGTGCGTCCTGCGGTCCAGCCAGCGGAACTTGATCAGCGCGGTCAGTGCCAGCACCACCAGCAGCACGACGGTCAGGGTCGCGGCGTAGGCGGTATCCCAGAAGCTGAAGCCCACCTGGTAGATGTAATACAGCAACAGCGTGCTGGCGTTGTCGGGCCCGCCTCGGGTCATCACCACCACGTGGTCGACCAGCCGGAAGGCATTGATCAGCGCGTTGATCAGCACGAACAGCGTGGTGGGCATCAACAGCGGCCACAGCACGCGCCGGAAGTACTGCCAGCGCGACGCCCCTTCCAGCATGGCGGCTTCACGCAGCGACGGCGATACCGTCTGCAAGGCGGCCAGGTAGAAGATCATGAAGAAGCCCGATTCCTTCCATACGGTCACCAGCATCAGCGCGGGCAGCGCGGTTTCGCGGTTGCCCAGCCAGTTGGGCCCGGGCGAGCCGAACAGCTGCATCACCTGCGCGATCAGCCCGTACTGCGGCGTGTAGAAGAACAGCCAGATGTTGGCCACCGCCACCATGGGCAGCACGGTCGGCGTGAAGTACGCCATCCGCAGAAAACCGCGGCCGCGCAGGTTGCGGTTCACCCACAGCGCCATGACCAGCGCAATGCCGATCGAGGTCGGAATGGTGCCCAGCGCAAACCACAGGTTGTTCCACAGCGACTGCCAGAACACCGGGTCGTCGCGCATGACCGCATAGTTGTCCAGCCCGACGAAGCGGGCCGGGCGCGCGCCCTTGGGAGTTGAATAGAAGCTGTGCCAAAGCGTCGCCAGCGCCGGGTAATGCGTGAACGCGGCGAGCAGCACGATGGCCGGCAGCAACAGCAGCCAGCCATAAAGCGCATTCAAAGAGCGGCTCATCGTGCTTGGCGGTCTACTTGTAGGAACGCAGGATGCGATCGGCTTCGCGCTGGGCGTCCGTCAGCGCCTGCTGGGGCGTCTTGGAACCCGTCAGCGCCGCTTGCAGGGCGTCGTTCAGGGTCTTGGTGACGCGCTGGTTCTCGTGGGTCGAGAATTCAGCCACGCTGACCTGCAACTGGTCGCGCGCCACGGCGGCGGCCGGCACTTCCTGCGCGTACTTCTTCATCTTCTCGGTCTGCCAGGCGGCCGGCGTCACGGCGACGTAGCCGGTGGCGATGCTCCAGTCAGCCGCGCGTTCCGGCGTGGTGGCCCACTGCGCGAACTTCAGCGCGGCCTGCTGCTGTTCGGGCGTGCCGCTCTTGAAGATGTAGAAGTTGCCGCCGCCGGTCGGGCTGCCGCCGCGCTTTTGCTGCGGCATCATCGCCACGCCGAACGGGAAGTCGGCGTTCTTGCGGATGTTGGTCAGGTTGCCGGTGGTGGTCCAGATGATCGCGGCCTTCTTTTCCAGGAAGTCCTTGGGCGTGGTGCCCCAGTCGATCGTGCCGGTGGGCATGACCTTGTGCTTGGCCGACAGGTCACGCCAGTACTGGGCCGCTTCCACCACGGCCGGCTTGTCCAGGTAGACCTCGTTGCCGGCCTCGTTCATCAGGATCGCGCCGTTGGGCGTGGTCAGGGCCTGGAACAGCCAGTAGGCGAACGCGCCGCCCGACGGGATCTCGATGCCCCACTGCGTGGTGTTGCCGGAGGCGTCCTGCTTGGTCAGTTTCTTGCCGTATTCGACCAGTTCGGCCCAGGTGGCGGGCGCGCGCTCCGGGTCCAGGCCGGCGGCCTTGAACAGGTCCTTGTTGTAGTACATCACGATGGTCGAACGCTGGAACGGAATGCCCCAGGTGTGTCCGCCCGTGCGGCTGTTCTGCATGAAGGCGTCGTAGAAGCCGCCCAGCCACTGCTTGTCGGCGTCGCTCTTGGCCAGCGAATCCACCGGCACGATCGCGTCCTCGTCGATCAGGGTGAACATGTCGGTCGACAGCAGCACGGCCAGTTGCGGCGGCGTGCCGCCCTTCAGGGCGGTCAGGGCCTTGGCGATCGAATCCTGGTACGAACCCGCGTAGATCGGCTTGATCTTGATGTTGGGGTTTTCTTTCTGGAAGTCCGCCACCATGTCGTCGACGATCTTGGTGATGGGGCCGCCCACGGCGACCGGGTAATAGAACTCCACTTCGACGGGCTTTTGCTGTGCCTGCACGGGCAGCGACAGGCAGGCGGCGGCAAGGCTGGCGGCCAGGGTCTTCAGTACGATGCGTCGCATGATTGCGTTTCCTTTCCTGTGGATTGGGCGTCTTCAGCGCCCGACGGTGTTGATGACCGCCGAATCGGCGGCAAAGAAATGCTGTTGTTCCGCGGGCCACGACAGCCGCAGGGCTTCGCCGGCGCGGGCGCGCAGGTGTCCGCCCACGCGCACCGCCACGCCGCTGGTGTCGCCGACCCGGCACACCACGATGGAATCGGCGCCGAAGTACTCGACGCTTTCCACGGTGGCGGCGATGCCGTCGCCGTCGATGCGGATGTGTTCGGGTCGCACACCCAGCTTGGCGGCGCCGGCCGGTGCGCCGGCCACGGCGGGGCCGTGGGAGCCGGCGATCACCGTGGCGCCGTGCAGCGTCGTCAGGCCGATCAGGTTCATGGGCGGCGTGCCGATGAAACGGGCCGCGAATTCGCTGGCCGGGCGGGCGTACAGGCCGTCCGGCGTGTCGTGCTGTTCGATCTGGCCGCCGCGCAGCAGCACCACCTGGTCGGCCATGCTCATGGCTTCGGTCTGGTCGTGCGTGACGTACACCATCGTGATGCCCAGGTCCTGCTGCAACGCGCGGATCTCGCGGCGCATTTCATGGCGCAGTTGGGCATCCAGGTTGGAAAGGGGTTCATCCATCAGGCACACCGGCGCTTCGGAAATCACCGCGCGGCCCAACGCCACGCGCTGTTGCTGGCCGCCCGACAATTGCGAGGGCTTGCGGTCCAGCAGATGGCCCAGGCCCAGCAATGACGCCACGCGCTGCAAGCGGCGGTCGAAATCGCGCGCCGGTTCCTTGCGGACCTTCAGGCCGAACAGGATGTTCTCGCGCACCGACAGATGCGGAAACAGCGCATACGACTGGAACACCATGGAAATGCGGCGCTTGGCCGGCGGCAGCTGCGTCACGTCGCGGTCGCCGATGTGGATGGTGCCCGAGGTGGGCGTGTCCAGGCCGGCGATCATGCGCAAGGTGGTGGACTTGCCGCAACCCGACGGCCCCAGCAGTACCGTGAAGCTGCCTGCCGGCACCGTGAAGCTGACGCCGTGGATGGCGGCCGCGTTGCCGTACTGCTTGGTGAGGTTATCCAGAACGATGGATGACATGCTGTCTCGTAGATCTAATTGTTAGATCCGCCCCGTGTCGCGTGCAATGAAATCCTTTTCATTGTGCAGCGCAAACATGACGGACATATGGCATTGTGTTTGTAATCGAGAATCCCGCCTCAGGCGAAGGGATACGGACCGGGGTATTCCCCAATCACCGCGTGGTGCGTGACCAGTGCGTCGTCGTGCCACCAATGCAGCTGGTAGCCCGGCGGTTCCATGATGTATTGCAAGGTCGGGCGCTCGCCCAGTTCCAGCGCCAGCTGATGCGCGGTGCCCGGACAGGTCGATGCAATGGTGCCGCCGAAGCGCCGGAAGATGGTGCGGTGCAGGTGGCCGCACAACACGCGTTCCACGTTCGGATAACGCGCCACGATCTGTTCCAGTTCAGGGGCACCTGCCAACAGGCCGATGGCATCCATGTGCTCGATGCCGGTCACGAAGGGCGGGTGGTGCATCAGCACCAGCGTCGGTCGGCCGGGCTGTTCCGCCAGGCGTGCCGCCAGCCAGCCCAGGCGGTCGGCGCACAGCTCGCCATGGCTTTTCATGGGCACTACGGTATCCAGCGCCAACAGGCGCAGCGGATAGGTCTCGACCGCGTACTGGATGAACGGCCCCTGCCCTTGCAGGTAGCCGTGGTCCGGGAACGCGGCGCGCAGCTCGGCGCGGTCGTCGTGATTGCCGGGCAAGAGGAAATACGGAATCTCCAGGGCCTGCAGTTGGTCGCGCAGCGCCTGGTATTCGTGGGGCTTGCCCAGGTCGGTCAGGTCGCCCGTGATCAGCACGCAATCGGGGCGCGGCGTCAGCGCATTGAGCGCGCGCACGGCGGGCCCCAGGAAGGCGGCGGGGTCGATGATGCCGTAGGCCTTGTCGCCTGGCGTGCGCATGTGCAGGTCGGTGATCTGGGCGATAAGCATGGCGGATATCTCTTGCGGGGTATCTGGAAAAAAGGAAATCAGCGGCGCACGGGCGCGGCGGTGCCGCCGACGACGATGCAGTGCGGCAGGCGATTCGATTGCGGGGGCTGGCCGTGGATCTGCGCCAGCAGGTTCGAACAGGCGGCCTGGCCGATGCCGTCGCTGGGTTGCGCCACGGTGGTCAACGGCGGCGTCAGCAAGGCGCCGAAGCGCATGCCGTCAAAGCCGCAGACCGAGATGTCGTTCGGCACCGACAGGCCCAACGCTACCAGGTCGGCGATGACGGCCGTGGCCAGCAGGTCGTTCGAGCAGAACAGCGCGGTAGGCGCCTGCTTGCCGCGCAGCGCGCCCTTCAGGGCCTCGGCGTCGCTGCCCGTATGGGAATTCATGGCGATGTGCTGGATCGGTTCCAGGCCCAGCTTCTTGGCGCAGGCGCGGGCGCCCATCAGGCGGCGGCGCGCGCGGTCGGACGCCGTCAGCGGGCCGGTCACGATGGCGATGCGGCGGTGCCCCAGCGCCGCCAGGTGCGACACCATGTCGATGGCGGCGGCGCGATTGTCGACCGACGCATACGGATGGGCGGCCGACTCGTTGTAGACCAGCACGTAGGGCATGCCGGCGCTGTCCAGGTCGTCCAGCGTGGCGCTGCGCGCGGCATCCGCCACGGTCAGGATCAGGCCGTCGACCTGGTGGTCGATCAGGCCCTGCACCGCGGCCGATTCCACCGCGGGGTCGTAGCCAGTGGCGGTCAGCATGACGCTGTAGCCCGATTCGCGGGCCCGCCGTTCGGCGCCTTCGAAGCATTCGGCGAAGACGGGATTGGACAGCGTGGGCAGGATCAGGCCGATGGTGCGCGTGCTGCCCGAACGCAGGCTGCGGCCGACGCGGTTGGGCCGAAAGCCCGCACGCTTGGCGATGGCGCGGATATGCGCCAAGGTATCGGGGTGCACGATTTCCGGCTGGTTGAAGGCGCGCGAAACCGTGGCCGGCGAAACGCCTGCTTTACGGGCCACTTCGATAATGGAAAAGCGGGGCGAGGCGCGCGACACCATGTCTACATTGCTGCCGGTTTGCTGAAAACGTTTTCATCTTACAAGACAATTATGACCTTTGTGTTGCACGCGTTTGCGCTATGCTGATAACAACGCAACAACATAAGGCCAAGGCGCGACGCGCGCGGAAATGCCCCGAAAAACGCGGTTTTTCAGTGCTTTTCCTAATTGACGCGACGCGCACAATGGCTGGGTTTGTCACAACCGGCGCGCATCATGCCGCGGCGGATCGGGATAAACCCCAGGTCAAGGGGACCGGGTGCGGAAGTGTCAGTACCGCGCATATCGCGCGGCACCGGGATAGAGGAAAGGATCATGTCTACTGCCTTAAACAGACTTGGCGCGCTTGAAGCGGCGCGCAAGCTGCAACGGCGCGAATTGACTGCGGTGCAATTGGTGCGCGCCTGCTTTGCGCGCATCGAGCAACGCGAAAACACCATCCATGCCTGGACGGCGCTGCAAAAGCAGGCTGCCCTGGATCACGCCGAAGCGCTCGATCGCGGCGCCCTGCGTGGGCCGCTGCATGGTTTGCCCATCGGTGTGAAGGACCTGTTCGATACCGCCGACCTGCCGACCCGCTATGGCTCGCCCATCTACGAGCGGCACAATCCGGGGCTGGACGCCGCCGCCGTGGCCTTGTGCCGCCATGCCGGCGCCGTGGTCATCGGCAAGACGGTCACCACCGAATTCGCCACCTACCAGGCGGGTCCCACGCGCAACCCGCGCAACGAAGCCTATACGCCGGGCGGCTCGTCCAGCGGCTCGGCCGCGGCCGTGGCCGACGACATGGTGCCCTTCGCGCTCGGTTCGCAGACCGCGGGCTCCATCATCCGCCCCGCGTCGTACTGCGGCATCGTCGGCTTCAAGCCCACCTTCGGCGCCATTCCGCGTGCCGGCGTGAAAAGCCTGGCCGAATCGCTCGATACCGTGGGCGGCTTTGCCCGCTCGGTGCCCGACGTTGCCTTGTTCGCCTCCGTGCTGATGCGCGACCCGCGCATGCTGGACCTGGCCTACGACGGCAAGCCGCGCGTCGGCATGTATCGCAGCCTGCAGTGGCGGCATGCGCAATCCGAAACCAAGGAAGCTTTCGCCCAGGCCGCGGCCACGCTGTCGCGCGCTGGCGCCCACGTCGAAGAAGTGCCGCTGCCGCCCGAAGACTGCATGCTGGTGCAGCTGCATTCGGACATCATGGCGTTCGAAGCCTCGCAGTCGCTGGCCTACGAACGCCTGGAACACGCCACGCAGCTCAGCGCCAAGATCCAGGCGGTGCTTGAAGCCGGCGCGCAGATCACCGCCGAAGAGCACATCAAGAACCTGGCACGCGCCGCGGAATCGCGCGCCCGCGTGGAACAGTGGTTCGACAAGTACGACATCCTGCTCGCGCCAAGCGCCAGCGGCGAAGCGCCCTTTGCCGATCTGGGCACGGGCGACCCGCAGTTCTCGCGCGCCTGGACGCTGTTCGGTCTGCCGTGCCTGAACCTGCCCTTCGCCACCGGCCCGCAGGGCCTGCCCGTCGGCTTGCAGCTGATCGGCCGGCGCTACGACGACCACCGCACGCTGGC
The DNA here is from genome assembly GCF_902859705.1 of Achromobacter deleyi. Lineage (GTDB taxonomy): Bacteria > Pseudomonadota > Gammaproteobacteria > Burkholderiales > Burkholderiaceae_B > Achromobacter > Achromobacter deleyi. Next base: position 14,618 of record NZ_CADIJO010000046.1, read on the forward strand.
GATTGCCGCCTGGGTGCACGAGCGCCTGCTGGCCGCCCGCGAACCGGACATCGGCGCATCCGACATGTGGCCGCGCGGCTGATCGCCTGCTGCGATTCATGCAAAAAGAAAGCCCGCCGGATAAAGGCGGGCTTTTTGTTGTGCGGCGCCGCCTCATGATAAGAGGCGGGCGTTGGGGGTGACGGCGGTAAGCCCACCCCCTGCTTCCGGGTTGCGGATCACGCGGCCTCGGCGGCCTCTTGTTCGGTGGTGACGGCGCCAGCGTTGATGTGGCGGTTCACGGCGCTCAGCACGGCCTGGAACGACGCGGTCACGATGTCGCGGTCGATGCCTACGCCAAAGCCCGTGCTGGATTCACCGACGCGCAGTTCCACGTAGGACGCGGCGCGGGTGTCGGTGCCGGTGCCGATGGCGTGCTCGTGGTAGTCCATGATGCGAACCGGCACGTCCAGCGCAGCCACGAAGGCCGAGATCGCGCCGTCGCCCTTGCCCGTCACGATGCGGCGTTCGCCGTTGTATTCGAGTTCGGCTTCGATGCTGAAGTGCTGGCCTTCGCCGGCCGACGGGTTGCCGTCGATGCGGTGGCGGATCAGCTTCCAGGGGGTCTTCTGTTCGAGGTATTCGCGGTTGAAGATCGTGTGCACGTCGTCGGCGGTGACTTCACGGCCGGTCTCGTCGGTGACGCGCTGGATGGCGCGGCTGAATTCGATCTGCAGGCGGCGCGGCAACACCAGGCCGTGTTCCTGTTCGAGCAGGTACGACACGCCGCCCTTGCCCGACTGGCTGTTCACGCGGATCACGGCGTCGTAGCTGCGGCCGAGGTCGGCCGGGTCGATCGGCAAGTACGGCACTTCCCAGACGGCGTCGGCCTGCTGCAAGGCAAAGCCCTTCTTGATCGCGTCCTGGTGCGAACCGGAGAAGGCCGTGAAGACCAGGTCGCCGGCATACGGATGGCGCGGGTGGACGGGCAACTGGTTGCAGTACTCGGCGCAGCGGCGCACTTCGTCGATGTCCGAGAAGTCCAGGCCCGGGTGCACGCCTTGGGTGTAGAGGTTCAAGGCCAAGGTCACCAGGTCGACGTTGCCGGTGCGTTCGCCGCTGCCGAACAGGCAGCCTTCGATGCGGTCGGCGCCGGCCATGACGGCGAATTCGGCGGCGGCCACGGCCGTGCCGCGGTCATTGTGCGGGTGCACGCTGAGCACGATGCTGTCGCGGCGCGCCAGGTTCTTGTGCATCCACTCGATCTGGTCGGCGTACAGGTTGGGGCTGGTGGCTTCGATGGTGGCGGGCAGGTTCAACACCATCTTGCTTTGCGGCGTGGGCTGCCATACATCGGCCACGGCGTTGGAGACTTCCAGCGCGAATTCGGGTTCGGTGGTGCTGAAGACCTCGGGCGAATATTCGTAGCGCCATTGCGTTTCGGGGCGCTGCGCCACGTATTGCTTGATCAAGCGCGTGCCGGTGGTGGCGATGTTCTTGATCTCGTCCTTGGACATGTTGAAGACGACCTTGCGGAAGGCCGGCGCGCAGGCGTTGTACATGTGCACGATGGCTTGCTTGGCGCCCGCGGCGGCTTCAACGGTGCGGCTGATCAGGTCTTCGCGCGACTGGGTCAGCACGATGATGGTCACGTCGTCGGGAATGCGCTTTTCTTCGATGAGCTTGCGCACGAAATCGAAGTCGGTCTGCGAGGCCGACGGGAAACCCACTTCGATTTCCTTGAAGCCGATCTTGACCAGTTGTTCGAAGAAGCGGAGCTTGCGCTCGACGCTCATGGGTTCGATCAAGGCCTGGTTGCCGTCGCGCAAGTCGGTGCTCATCCAGATCGGCGGCTGCGTGATGCGGCGGCTGGGCCAGGTGCGTTCGGAAAAGTCGCGGGCAAACGGCGCGAAGGGGACGTATTTGGTGGACGGGTTGGCAAGCATCATCACTACACCTCGATCAGTTTCTTTCGGTTGGGTGCTGAATCCGGATGGCATGCGGCCGACAGGCGCTCTGATGCCAAGGGGTTCGCCGAGTCTGGCGAGGGGGATTCAGTTTTGAAAAAGGGAAATCGCGTGTGGCAAGCGTGGCTGCCGAGCTACCACGGGGACACTAGGCCCGGCAACCGATCGGTAGGTATAGCGATAGCGCGATGGACGAGATCGAAGCGCGCAGGCCGGCAACCGGAGCGGCGGAGCGTCCGGTGGCAATCGCGAGGGAGGTGCGGTAAGCGGCCATAGGGTGCTAGTCAAACATACTTTTCGGGCAAGCGCAAATGAAAGCGCGATAAAAAAGCCGGGGACAGATCTGCCCCCGGCATGGCTTATTGCGTCTGCATGTGGCCGTTTTTCACGACCTTGCCCAGGCGTTCGCGTTCGTTGGCGGCAAATTCAACGAAGCTGGCGCGCGAGCCGCCGCCGGGTTCGATGCTGCTCTGGCGCAGCGCATCCTGCACTTCCTTGGTCTGCAGCGACTTCTCGATGGCGGCGTTCATCTTGTCCAGCACGTCGGCAGGCGTGCCGGCCGGCGCGTACAGGCCGGCCCAGTGGCCGATGCGGATGGCGGGGAAGCCCAGTTCGGCGGTGGTGGGGATGTCCGGCGCGCTGGCCATGCGCTTGTCCCAGGTGGTGGCCAGCGCCTTGAGCTTGCCGGCCTGGATCAGGGGCAGCGTGACGATGCTGGCTTCCGACGTCGCATCGACCTGGTTGCCGATCACGGCGGTCACGCCTTCCGAGCCGCTCTTGTAGGCGATGGGCTCGACCGGCAGGCCGGTGGCTTCCTTGACCATCTCGGCCACGAAATGCGGCGTGCTGCCGTTGCCGGCCGTCGAGAACGTGATACGGTCCGTCTTGGCCTTCTTGGCGCGCTCGACGAAGTCCTTCAGGTCTTTGGCCGGGTTGGACGGGTTGGCCACGATCACCGACGGGGTCACCGTCAACAGCGCGACCGGGGTCAGTTCTTCGTCTTTGTAGGGTTGGTCCGAACGGATCAGGCTGTTGGTCACCGTGCCATTGCTGCCCACCAGGTAGGTGTAGCCATCGGCGGCGCTGCGCGCGACGTGCGCGGCGCCGACCACGCCACCGGCGCCGGGACGGTTTTCCACGATGACGGGCTGGTTCAGGGTCGAGCCCACCGCCTTGGCGATGATGCGCGCGACGAGGTCGTTGGCGCCGCCAGCGCTGAACGGCGCGACGAACGTGATGGGTTTGTCGGGCCAGGCGGCGGATGCCGGGGCGGCGGCGAAAGCGGCCGAGCAGGCCAGCAGCAAGCCGGCGGCATACCGGACAGGGGTGCGGAACATGAAAAACAACTCCAGGGGGCCGGCCGCGCATCCGGCGTGTCTCGTCAGCCGGGTGGTTTTATTGGAAGGGTGCGCAGCCCGCGGTTGCGCGAGCCTGGAGGCGTCAGTATAGGGGAGCCCGGCTGGCAGGGCACTGAAACAATCAGGCCGCCTCGTGGCGGCCTGAAAGCAAGAAAAGCGTCTGAGAAAAAAGGCCTTAGCGGGCCGGGCCGCCGATGCGCGGTTCGATGTAGCGTTCGCGTTCGCCACGGGGTTCCGCGCGGGTGTCGCGGCGGTCGTCGCGGGGCGGCTTGGCGGTCGTGCCTTCGAGGATCTCGGCCTGTTCGGCCACCATCGCGATCTTGCCGATGCGGTTGTGGCGGATTTCCGACAGCGAGCGTTGCAGGTCGCCGACGGTGAAGGGTTCTTCGCGGGTGCCCCAGGTCCAGCGCAGCACGCCCAGGGACTCTTCGGACAGCTGGGGCGCCAGATCGGCCAGAACGCCGGTGCTGATGGGGGTGGCGCGGCCGGAGGCCAGGCTGGCCGAGAGCCAGGCGCGCACGATGAAGAAGACGATCAGGGTCCAGATGCCGGCGGCGACCCACCAGATGTACGGATTGACCTTCTGGACCATGTCCATGGTGGGCTGGCCCAGCGAATGCAGGAATTCGTAGTTGACGCGCTTGCCGAAATCCAGGATCCAGGAGGCGGCGAGATACCAGACGATCACCGCGACGGCGATCACGATCGCACGCACGAGGACTCTGGGAAGCGCCAGTTTGAGCAAGGTCTGACCGATCAGTCGGCAATCCTGGCGAACGCGTGCGGGCGAAGTCTGATTCATCATGCAAAATATTGTACCTATGACCCGTCCAATTTTAGAACTGCGGCCTGGCCAGCATCTGACGCTGACCCCTCAACTGCAGCAATCCATCCGATTGCTGCAGCTGTCCACGCTCGATCTCGAGGCGGAGATCTCGCAAGTGCTTGCGGATAATCCGTTGTTGGAACGCGACGATGAGCCGTCGTCGGTCGAGACGCAGGCGGAATCCGAACGCGAATCTTCGGTGCAGGACGACGAACCGGCCGCCGAACGCGAGACGCCGGTGGACGAAATGCCGGGTTCGGGCGGCGTCTATCCCGACGACGATTCCAGCCTGCCCGAGGCCGCCCGGCCCGACACGCTGCGTGAATACCTGCTGGGCCAACTGGTGCTGACGCGCGCGGCGCCGCGCGACGCCACCCTGGCGGCGCTCTTGATCGACGAGCTGGACGAAAACGGTTACCTGGGTTCGCCCCTGGAAGAGATCCTGGGCTGGCTGCCGGCCGATTCCGAGCCCGACCTGGACGAACTGCGCGCCGCGCTGTCGCTGTTGCAGTCGTTCGATCCCATCGGCATCGGCGCGCGCGACATGTCGGAATGCCTGCTGTTGCAATTGCGCAACCCGGACCTGTCACGGCTGCCCGAGGCGGCCGATCCCAAGGTACTGGCCTGCGCCCGCCTCATCTGCAGCCAGCACCTGGCGCTGCTGGCCACCGGCAACAACGCCCGCCTGTGCGCGGCGGTGGGCTGTGACGAGGCCACGCTGCGCGCGGCCCACAGCCTGATCCTGCGTCTGGAGCCCCGCCCCGGGCGCGCCTGGACCGTGCCCGCGGCCGATTACGCCGTTCCTGACGTCATCGTGCGCAAGACGCGCCGCGGCTGGCAGGTGACGCTGAACAGCGCCGCCGTGCCGCGCCTGCAGATCAACGGCCTGTATGCGCAGATGTTGAGCAACCAGAAGGAATCCGCCCACGCCGGCCTGCAATCGCAACTGCAGCAGGCCAAGTGGATGATCCGCAACGTCGAGCAGCGCTTTGACACCATCTTGCGCGTGGCCCAGGCCATCGTCGAACGCCAGACCGCCTTCTTCAGCCAGGGCCCGGCGGCGATGCGGCCGCTCATCCTGAAAGACATCGCCGGCGAGCTCGGCCTGCACGAATCCACCATTTCACGGGCCACAACGCAGAAGTACATGCTCACTCCGTTCGGCACGCTGGAACTCAAGCGCTTCTTCGGCGCCGGGGTCTCCACGGACGGCGGCGATGCGACGTCGGCCACGGCGGTGCAGACCTTCATCCGCCAGATGGTGGCCGACGAGAACCGGGCCAAGCCCCTGTCGGACAGCCAGATCATGGAGAAACTGGCCGACCAGGGCATCGTCATCGCCCGCCGGACGGTGGCCAAATACCGCGAAGCCCTGCGGATTGCACCGGCTGCGCTGCGCAAGGCGCAGGCTTCGGCCCGCTGAATCGGGGACGGACGGTTTCGAAAACGTCCCTTATTTCAACGGGTTGCGTGACAAATCGGTTGCAAATTTTTTTGCATGCGGGGACTTGCCAGTACCGGAATAATTTTCGATAATTATTCTCATGTACATTTGCGTATGTAATGCCATCACCGAACGCCAAGTCCGCGCCAGCGTGGACGCGGGCGCGACGTCGCTTTCCGACCTGCAGTTCGAGCTGGGCGTAGCCACGTGCTGCGGCTGCTGTGCGGCCACCGCCGCCGAATACCTGCCGGGCGGCCGCTGCTCCAGCGTGTGCGATGTGCGCTCGATCGCCGTTCCGGTCAATCCGCCGGCCGCCATGGCCGAACCGGGTGCGGCCGCGGCGAACAGCAGCTATCCGGTCATCCAGGTCGCCGTCGCCTGAACGGCGCCGCCCTCCACGGCTCGCAGGCTTTGCCCCGCGAGCCGTCGCATTTCTGCTTCACAAAACTCCCTGATCGTTTCCGCCAGATCGCGCACCGCTTCACGTGCGGGCTGCGACACGCATAACGCCAGCTCGGACGACGGCACAGCGGGAAATGCCTCGTCCACCTGCCGATGGCCAGCCGCCATGCAGCGGCGTTCCAGCAAGGCCACGCCCAACCCCCCTGCCAGCGCAGCCTGCAGCCCCATCAGGTTGGGGCTTTCGTAGGCGATGCGCCACCGGCGTCCGGCCTGCTCCAGCGCATGGATGGCGCGGTTGCGGTAGATGCACCCCTGCGGAAAGGCGACCAGCGGCACGGGTTCGGTCGCAGCCGGCAGGTCGCCCGGGCCCGCGATCCAGTGCAAGTGTTCTGGCCACGCCGCCAACGCGCTGCCGGCGCCTGGCTCGCGTTTGAGCAGGGCGATGTCCAGATCGCCGCGATCCAGGCCGCGCGTCAGGGCAACGGTCAGGTCGCAGCGCACCGACAGCTGGACGGCCGGCCGGGCGCGGGCAAATTGCGCCACGATGGCGGTCAGCGTATCGGCCGCGAAATCGTCCGGAATGCCCAGCCGGATCACCTCGACCCGCTTGCGGCCGCTGACGGCCTCGCGCACCTCGGTGGACAGCGCCAGCATGCGCCTGGCGTAGCCGAGCAGACGTTCGCCGTCTTCGGTCAGGTGTACCTGGCGGCCGTCGCGTACGAAGAGTGCGCACTCCAGCGTTTCTTCCAGCTTGCGTATCTGCTGGCTGACGGTGGATTGGCTGCGGTGCACGCGTTCGCCCGCGCGCGTGAAACCGCCCGCGTCCACCACCGAGACAAAGCTGTGCAACAGATCGAGATCCAGCATGGCAATCGCCTTTCCATTGGTTTTTCAAATACTTTTGATCCAAATAAAGCGTTTGTCAATGGATGGGGCCGCGCCCAGAATGGGCTCCTCATTCCTGCCTGTCTACCTTGGACCCGCCCATGAAGGCGTCATCGACCCTCCCCGCTTCCCTGCCCGCAGCCTCGCCCGACAGCACGCCCATGGGCGTGGCCTGGGCCCCCATCGCGGCCTTCTGCTTTCTGTGGAGTTCGGCGTTCGCGGCGGCCAAGATCGCGGTGCGTGACTGTCCGCCGCTCACACTGTTGACGGTGCGCTTTCTGATCGCGGGGGCGTTGATGCTGGGCGTGGCGGTGGCCAGCGGCCGCTGGTCGCGTCCCAGTGGCCGCGACGTGGCATCGCTGGTGCTGCTGGGCGTGCTGAACAACGCGCTCTACCTGGGTCTGAGCTGGAGCGGCATGACCACGGTGTCGTCTGCCTTCACGGCCGTGCTGATCAGCACCAATCCGCTGCTGATCGGCGTGCTGGCCGGGCCCGTGCTGGGCGAGCGGCTGGGCTGGCGCAAGATGCTGGGCCTGTGCCTGGGCCTGGCCGGTGTGGCGCTGGTGCTGCGCTCGCGCCTGTCGGGCATGCAGGAGGACCTGCATGGCACGTTGCTGGTCACGGGCGGGTTGGTGGCGCTGGTGGCAGGCACCTTGCTCTACAAGCGCTTGAAGCCCACGACAGGCCTGTGGACAGCCACGGGCATTCAATCCCTGGCAGGCGCGGTCGCATTGTTGCCGGTCGCGCTGCTGCACGAGAACATCGGCGATGCACGCTTCACGGCCAGCCTGTTCTGGAGCATGGCCTACATGATCGTGGCGGTGTCCATCGGCGGCTATTACCTGTGGTTCATGATCCTGGGCCGCGCCAGCGCCACCGCGGCCAGCGCGCTGCATTTCCTGATGCCGCCGCTGGGCCTGCTGTTTGGTTGGGTGGTGCTGCGAGAGTCGGTGTCGTGGATGGATCTGCTGGGCATCGTGCCGATCGCGTTCGGCATCTGGCTGGCCACGCGCCGCGCGCCTTGAGCGACAAGGCATTGCAGCAGGTTGTTCAGGCACAACGTGGCGCGTTGACGGCAATCCCTGCGCAAAACCGCCGCGTGTCTACGTGCGTATCGCGTGATGCTGCCTTGAATATGGGCGGATTCGCGCGATGCGCGCGCTTGCAAGGCGCGAATAACCTGCGCTGGGCCTGCAAATCATCACGCACACATACTCATTCTCATTTGTTTGTCGCTTTCTTGTAGCGCTCGTAAAGCGGTTTACCAAATGCACGCCAAGGCTAGTCGCGGCCCTGCGCAGGATGGTAGTCTGCCGGGGTTGCGTACTCGCGGCATCGTGCGCTTCTTGTCGCGATGCGATGCGCGTCGCGCCTGACTGCAAGGAGTCCATTATGAAAGGCGATAAAACCGTCATCCAGTTTCTGAACAAGCAACTGACCAACGAACTGACGGCCATCAACCAGTATTTCCTGCATGCCCGCATGCTGAACCACTGGGGCTTCGACAAGCTGGGCAAGCACGAATACGAAGAGTCCATCGGTGAAATGAAGCATGCCGATCGCCTGATCGCGCGCATCTTCATGCTCGACGGCCTGCCCAACCTGCAAGACCTGCATAAGCTGCTGATCGGCGAAGACGTGCCCGAGCTGCTGGCCTGTGACCTGAAGCTGGAACAAGCCGCCCACGCCACCGTGCGTGAAGCCATTGCCCACTGCGAATCCGTGCGTGACTACGTGTCGCGCGATCTGTTCCAGGACATCCTGGACGACACGGAAGAGCACATCGACTATCTGGAAACCCAGATCGACCTGATCGACAAGGTCGGCCTGCAGAACTACCTGCAAAGCCAGATGTCCGTGCCCGAGTGATTGTCATCGAGGCATGAAAATGGCGCCCCTGGGGGCGCCATTTTTTTTATCTGCGCATTCAGCGCGGCAACGCGCAAGTGCTTATTGCGGACGGGCCGGGCATTCGGCCATCGTGCCCCAGGCGCGATTGGGCGCACAGTACTTGTTGCGGGCGGCCCAGGAACACGAGGGGCGCTCGAAGAAGCCTTGGGAGGCGCACTGCGCCAGTTCGCGCTTGAGCGCATCTTGCCAGCCGGGCGCGCCAGGGGCGGGCGACGAGTTGGGCGGGGGCGGCTGCACCATCTGCGGGTTGCCGTAGCCGCCGGCCTGCACTTGGGCCGGGGCCTGTTGGGCCTGGCCGCCGTTGACGGCGGTGCCGGTGCCGGGCGCCTGCAGGTCGAGCGTGCTGACGTCGGACGAGCCCTGCGGCAGCGGCACTTCGGAAGCGGCAGCGATTTCGCGCGCCTGTTCCTGGGTGATGCGTTCGCGCGAGAGCTTCACGGCCGGGTCGCTGACGGTGTCGAACAGGGACACCGTGTTGATGGCCCATTCGCGATCGGCCGGCTTGTCGGGCACGCCGAGCGTGCCGTCGATGCGCGGCTGCGGCGGCTGGGCCACGTAGGGACGCCCGTTGGCGTCGAGCACGGGCTGCTGCGACGCGGCCGCATCCTGGCCGGGTGCAGGCGCGGCGGGCGGCGCATGCGCCACCAGCCAGTCACCCAATTGAATACCGCCCCAGGCCGACGCGCCGAGCGCCAGCAGAAGCGTTGCGAATAATAAACGCCAAGACATTGCTACCCTCATGTGCCGTGCGGTACCCGAACGGGTCTACGCCTTGTCTCCGAAGACCTTGCCGCCGTGCTCTCGCATGGCGTGGAATTTCACATCCGGATACAGTTCTTCGGCTACGCGCAACTGCGCAGGAGAACTGATCAAAAACGCCGCCGCATCGACCACATCATAGGCGATATGAGCCGCATTGGCATCCATGAACTTGCGCAGCGCCTTGGGGTTTTCAGACGTAATCCAACGTGCCATTGTGTAGCGCGAAGGCAGCATCCGGGCGTCTACGCCGTACTCGGTTTTCAGGCGGTGGGCGACCACTTCGAACTGCAGTTGGCCGACCGCGCCCAGCAGCAGCGAGCCGCCGGCGGCCTCGGGGCGGAACACCTGGATGGCGCCCTCTTCCCCCAGCTGAGTCAGGCCGGTGCGCAATTGCTTGGTGCGCAGGGGGTCCTTCACTTCGACCGCCTGGAACAGTTCGGGCGCGAAGAACGGCAGGCCGGTGAACTGCAGGGTTTCGCCTTCGGTCAGCACGTCGCCCAGTTGCAGCACGCCGTGGTTGGGAATGCCGATGACGTCGCCGGCATAGGCTTCGTCGAGCAGCTCGCGGCGTTGCGACAGGAACGACACCACGTTGTTGGGGCGCATTTCCTTGTTGGTGCGCGCGACCTTCAGGCGCATGCCGCGTTCGAAGCGGCCGGAGCTGACGCGCACGAAGGCGACGCGGTCGCGGTGGGCCGGGTCCATGTTGGCCTGCACCTTGAAGACGACGCCCGTGAACTTGGGTTCTTCGGGCTGCACTTCGCGTTGCAGGGCCATGCGCGGGCCGGGCGGCGGAGCCTGTTCGACCAGGGCGTCCAGCACTTCCTGCACGCCGAAGTTGTTGATGGCCGAACCGAAGAACACCGGGGTCTGCTTGCCGGCCAGGAACTGCGCGCGGTCGAACGCCGGGGCGGCTTCGTTGATCAGTTCGATTTCGCCGCTGGCCTGATCGAAGGCCGAGCCGAAGCGGCGGCCGATCTCGGGGTTGGTCAGGCCTTCGATGAAGTCGTCGTTGTCCGAGCGGCGCTCTTGGCCGGGGCGGAACACGCGCATGCGGTCGCGGCGGATGTCGAACACGCCGCCGAAGGCCTTGCCCATGCCGACGGGCCACGAGAACGGCACGGCGTCCATGCCCAGGTGGCCTTCGATCTCGGACAGCAGTTCGAGCGGTTCGCGCACTTCGCGGTCCATCTTGTTGATGAACGTGATGATGGGCGTGTTGCGGGCCCGGCAGACCTGCAGCAGGCGGATCGTCTGCGGCTCGACGCCGTTGGCGGCATCGATCACCATCAGCGCGGCATCGACGGCCGTCAGCACCCGGTAGGTGTCTTCGGAGAAGTCCTGGTGGCCCGGGGTGTCGAGCAGGTTGATGACGCAGTCGCGGTATTCCATCTGCATCACCGAGGACGCCACGGAAATGCCGCGCTGCTTTTCGATTTCCATCCAGTCGGACGAGGCGTGGCGCGACGCCTTGCGCGCCTTGACGCTGCCGGCGATCTGGATCGCGCCTGCGAACAGCAGCAGCTTTTCGGTCAGCGTCGTCTTGCCCGCGTCAGGGTGGGAAATGATGGCGAACGTGCGGCGCCGCGCGACTTCTTGAGGGATGTTCATGATCGGAGGATTCTACTCAACGCCGCATTTCAGTCCGGCGCGGTCCGGTATCGTGCATCAAAACAAGCGGGGCACGCGCCGCTGCCGGCGCGTGCCCCGCGCGAAAAAATTCAGGAATGGCGGCGGAACGACGCCAGGAACACGCCGGCCAGGATGAACAGCGAACCGAAGGTGCGGTTCATCCAGCGGATGTGCTTGGCGTCGCGCAGCAGGCGCAGCACGCGGGCGGCCAGCAGGGTGTAGACACCCATCGCGACCAGGTCGGTGAACGCCAGCGTGCCCGCCAGCGCCGCGTACTGCGGCGTCAGCGGCAAGGCGGTATCCACGAACTGCGGCACCACGGCCAACAGGAACACCGTGCCCTTGGGGTTCATGGTGTTGATCAGGAAGCCGCGCATGACCAGCTCGCGGATCGAGGCCTGCTTGGGATCGCCCGCGTCCACCGCGACGGGCGCGGCGTCGGTGCGGATCTGGCGCACGCCCAGGTAGATCAGGTAGGCCACGCCCAGGTACTTGACCACGTTGAAGGCCATCTCGGACGTGGCCAGCACCGCGCCCAGGCCGACAGCGACCACGACGAACTGGAACAGGATGCCCATGATGAGGCCGGCCGTGTTCCAGTAGCCGCGCGCGAACCCGTATTTCAGGCCGGAAGACATGGCCGAAATGGCCCCTGCGCCGGGAGAGAACGAAATGGCCCAGGAGGCCAGGAAGAACGTCAACCAGGTTGAGAGGGGCATGATGGCGCGGGTCCGTGGATCGCTGTGGAAGGGTTGCCTGGAATATTACTTGGACAGCAGCGCGGCGCGGGGCGACCCTGCCGGACGGCCCGAGCCGCCGTTGCCGGCGGGACGTGCCGAGCCTTCGGGGCGGCGGTGGTTCTGCTGCGGGCGGGCCTCGTTGCGGCCGGCGTGGGCCGGACGCTCGGCGGGTTTGCCATCGCGGGGGGCCTGGCCGCCACGGCTTTCGCCGCCGGCGCGGGC
>NZ_CADIJO010000047.1 GCF_902859705.1 Achromobacter deleyi
GCTTGAGCAAGGCCGGCAGGCCGCGCGCCGCCAAGGGGTCGCTGGCCGCGTCCCGCGCCAACTGCGTCAACGCGGCCAGACCTTGGCGCCGATAGCGGTTGCGGCGGTGGCGGCGCCAGCCGGCCCACGCGGCCCAGGCGCCGCCGGCCAGCAGCAACAGCGCCACCACGGCCCACCCCCAGGTTTGCGGCCAATAGGGCACGGCGGCCGGCAACGGCAGCTCCTGCAATTGATCCAGGCCGGGCAGCGCGTCGCTCATGGCCGCGTCCCGGTCGGGCCGATCGCGGCCGGCATCGCCACCTGTTTGCCGAGTTCACGGCGCAACTGCACGCGTTCATCGTCCGCCGTGTCGATGGACAGCAGCGGCACGCGGCTGCGGCGCAGCAGGTGCGCCACCTGCTGCAGGCGGCCGCTGAAGAAATCGGCCAGCGGCTGCCTTTCCCGCCGCCGGCCCACGGCAATTTCCAGCTGCACTTCGCCTTGGGTGACCACCATGCGTCCGGCGCTGGGCAGCTGCTGCGCCATGGGATCGAACACCAGCATCGCCAGCACGTCGTTGTGGGCCGCCAACAGGCGCAGCGCGCGCAGCGTGGCCTCGTCGGCGCCCGCGAAGTCGCTGATGACGCAGACCAGGCAATCATGCGGCGCGGTGGCCAGCGCGCCGCGCAGCGCGGCGTTCAAGCCTTGTGCGGCAGGCACGTCGGGGCCGTCGGCGGACAACGCCGCGTTGGCGCGCGCCACCTCGGCCAGCAGCGCGCGTACCCGGTCGCGGCTGCGCAGCGGCTTGAACGCCTTGATGCCACGGTCGTCGAACACCAGTCCGCCGACGCGGTCGCCGCCCCGATAGGCGATCCAGGCGGTGAGCGCCGCCAGCCGGGCCGCGACGGCGCATTTGAAGGCGCGCACGGACCCGAAGTACATGCTCATGCGCTGGTCGACCAGGATCAGCGCCGGCCGGTCGCGCTCTTCGGTATAGGCGCGCACCAGCGGCTTGCCATAGCGCAACGAGGCGCGCAGGTCCAGGCGCCGCAGGTCATCGCCGGCCGCATAGCGGCGCAGTTCCGCGAAATCCAGCCCCCGGCCGCGCAACCGCGATCCGTGCGGCCCGGCCAACACGCTGCCCAAGGGCTGCCGGGCGGTGAACGACAGGCCGACCGCCGCCGCTTCCAGGGCGATCAGTTCGGCCAGCGGCGGATGGACGGGATGCGGCGCGGGGCTCATGGCGCTTCCTAGGCCGGCACGGCCACGACGTCCAGCATCCGGTCGATGACCTGATCGGCGGTGACGCCATCGGCCACGGCGTCATAGGACAGGTGCAGGCGATGCCGCAACACCGCATGGGCCACGGCGCGCACATCGTCCGGCGTACTGAAGTCCGCGTCGGCCAGCCAGGCATGGGCCCGGGCGGCCCGATCCAGCGCAATCGCGCCGCGCGGGCTGGCCCCCACCTGTATCCAGCGCGCCAGGTCGGCGTCGTAGTCGCCGGGACGCCGCGTGGCGTTGACCAGATCCACGGTGTAGCGGTCCACGGCCGGCGCCACGAGCACGGCGGCCGCGGCCTGGCGACAGGCCAGCAGCGCGTCCTGCGTCAGGCGCGCGTCGTCGGCTTCACCGGCCGGTTCCGGCGGGCTTCTCAAGAGCGCCAGCATGGCCATCTCGTCTTCGGCGCCGGGGTAGTCCAGCCGGATCTTCATCAGGAAGCGGTCCATCTGCGCTTCGGGCAGCGGATACGTGCCCTCCTGCTCGATCGGGTTCTGCGTGGCCAGCACCATGAACAGCGCGGGCATCTTGCGGGTGTGGCCGCCCACGGTGATCTGCCGTTCTTCCATGGCCTCGAGCAGCGCGGACTGCACCTTGGCGGGCGCGCGATTGATCTCGTCGGCCAGGATCAGGTTGCCGAACAGCGGACCAGGCTCGAACGCAATCTGGTTGCGCCCCTGGGCATCCTGGCGCAGCACGTCGGCGCCGGTGATGTCCGACGGCAGCAGGTCGGGGGTGAACTGGATGCGGCTCATGTCGGCCGCCAGGTGCGCGGCCATGGCCTTGACCATGCGGGTCTTGGCCAGCCCGGGCAGGCTTTCGAGCAGCACGTGCCCGTCGGCCACCAAGGCGATCAGCAGGTGGCGCACCACCTGCGCCTGGCCCAGCACGTCTCGGGAAATTGCCGCTTCCAACGCCAGAATGCCATTGCGCAACGCCATGGGTATCCCTTCGTCAAACGCACACCTGTACGGGTCGCCCGGGCTGCGGGCGAGGCATCAACGGCTGGCGACGCGTCCCGGGCGGGACTGGGCCTGCTTCCATTGGTCGGGCGTCATCACCGTGCGAAAACCCAGGTGCGACATGCCGTTCAACGGATCCGTGCCGCGCCGGGCGCTGGCCCGGTAGCTGATGCAGTACGTATCGCTGCACAGGAATGAGCCGCCGCGCGTCACCCGTTTCGGGGCCGACACGGGGACGTTGGCGTCGTCGGGATCAAAGCTGTCGGCCGGACCGGCGGGGTCCTGAGGCGGCTGGCGGTATTGCGCCTGGATGCGGAACGCATCGGCGCGATACCAGTCGGCCGTCCATTGCCACACATTGCCGGCCATGTCGTACAGGCCATACGCGTTGGGCGGAAAGCTGCCGACGGGCGTGGTGCCCACCTGGATCTTCTCGTCCTTGACCACCGGAAACGGCTGCTGCTGTTGCGTGTCCCAGATATTGGCCATGGGCTTGCCTTGCGGGCTCAGTTCATTGCCCCAGGCATAGGTGGCCTGCTCCAGCCCGCCGCGGGCGGCGAATTCCCATTCCGCCTCGGTCGGCAGGCGCTTGCCGGCCCATTTGGCGTAGGCCTGCGCGTCTTCGTACGACACCTGCACGACCGGGTGGTCGTCCTTGCCGTCGATGGAACTGCCGGGGCCTTGCGGGTGGCGCCAGCTGGCGCCCGGAATGAAGCGCCACCAGCGGCTGTAGTCGCGCAGCGAGACCTCGGACGCCGTGCCGACGAAAACCATGGCACCGGGCACGAGCAGCCGGTCGTCGGGGCGCGGGGTGCCTGGGGGCAGCTGGACCTTCAGGTCTTCCCAGCGGGGTTTCTGTTCGGCCGTCGTGACATACCCGGTGGCGTCGACGAAACGGCGGAATTCCGCGTTCGTCACATCGTGGGTATCCATCCAGAAACCGCTGACCCGCACGCGATGCGGCGGCAATTCATTGGGCTGCGACAGTTTATGGTCGTTGCCCATGCGGAATTCGGCGCCCGGAATCCAGGCCATGCCTGCCGGCCCCTGTTTACCGTTACCGAGCGTGACGGTTGGCGCACCGGGCTTCGAGGGGGTGCCGGTGCTGGCCACATAAGCGCCCAGGGCGCTTGCGCCAAGCAGTATGCCAACCACCGTTAAACCGACTTTCAGTTGTTGCTTCACGTGCCCCTCCGCACTTCCGTGGAAACGAAACGGTGCGCTCTGGCCGAGCGCTATTGGGTATCACGAATGGCTTATCGCTTTGAAGCTGAAACAGGACTGCGTCTGGCGGGTCTGGGTTGCGTTGCATTAATGCCGAAATGGCTGCCCACATTATCTGAACGGCAAATGGCGAGGCTGACTTTTGTTAGCGCTCGCAACGCAGGGCGTTTTCGGGAATACCCGAGTTTTCCGAGGGAGAGTATTGGAAAATATGGGATTATCTGAATTATTTAGTAACCTTATTAATGAGAATACCGGGACGAGGTAGCCTGGATTATCTGGTGCGGCAGTACGAGAAGAAAACGCGGATTATCTTTGCGGCGTACCGTGCCAGGCTTGCGCCAGCCGCAGATGTGATTGCACCCGGTCTTCGTGGCGATGGGCGTTGGTAGTGACGATCAGTTCGTCGGCCTCGGTGGCGCGCACCAGCGTTTCCAGCCCCTGCACGACCGTATCGGCATCGCCCACGAATTGGGTGCGCGTGCGGTCCTGCACCAGGTCGGCTTCCAGTTCGATGCCTTGGGCCTCTTCCGGCGACAGGTAGCGCGTGGCGCCCTCGCCCCGCCGAATACCTTGCACCCACGCGCCATAGGGCGTGGCGATGCGCCTGGCGTCGGCGGCATCCCGCCCCACCACCACATCGGCCGATATCATCAGGTACGGCCGGGCCTGCGTGGCCGACGGCACGAAGGCCCGGCGATAGGCGTCCACGGCCCCCAGCGCAGTCGCCGGGCTGACGTGGTAATTCACCGCGAACGGCAAGCCAAGCCGGCCGGCCAATTGCGCGCTTTCGCCCGCCGACGACCCCAGCACCCAGGTCTGCAGCGCGGCGCCCAGGCCTGGCGTGGCCTGCACGCGGCTGCCGTCCGCTGCCGCATAGGTGCCGGCCAGCAGGGCAAAGAGCGCATCCACGGCCGCCTCGAATGGCAAGGGCTGCGCTTGCGGTTGCAGCAGGATGGCTTCGCGGGCCAGACCGCGGCTGGCGCGTTGCGGACGGGAGACCGGCGGCGCGGGGATCAGCAGGCCGTTGATGACGCGATCGCCTTGCGTCGCTGGGGTTGCCCCACCGGGCGCCGCAGCGGCGCCGCCCGCCGGATCGCCTGCCCCGTCGGCCAACGGCGCCGCGCGCCTTGCCGCGGCCAGCCCGCGGCCCAACCCCAGGTCGATGCGGCCGGGATGCAAGGCGTCCAGCGTACCGAAGGCCTCGGCGATGGCCAATGGCGTGTGATAGCCCAACAGCGTGGCACCGGACCCGACGCGCAGCCGCGTGGTCACGGCCGCCACCTGGCCGATGACGATCGGCGCGGCCGAACTGGCAAGACCTTCGGACAGGTGGTGTTCCGCCAGCCAATAGCGAAGGTAGCCGGCCTGTTCGGCCCGGCGCGCCAGGTCGACGGTATTGGCCAGCGCCTGGCGGGCGTCAGACCCGGACGAGATCGGCGCCAGGTCCAGGATGGACAACGGCACGCGCGGCGGGCGGTGGACAGCCCGGGAAAGATCGCCGCTCATGCCGGCACCGCCTGGGACGCCAGGCCCAGATGCTCGCGCAGCGTCGTGCCGGCGTAGTCCTGCCGGAACACGCCCTTTTCCTGCAGCAACGGCACCACGCGATCGACGAATTCCTCGATGCCGCTGGGGATCAGGTGCGGCACCAGGATGAAGCCGTCGGACGCGTTCTGCTGCACGTAGCGGTTCATCTCGTCGGCCACCTGGGCCGGCGTGCCGACGAATTGCTGGCGGCCGGTGACCTTGATGATCAGGTCGCGGATGCCCAGGTTTTCACGCCGGGCCAGCTCGCGCCATTGATGTGCGGTGGCCAGGTTGTCGTCGTGCTGGCGGGTGCGGCCCTTGGCGACCGTGGCGGCGGACACGTCGGGATCGAAGTCCGGCAGCGGCCCGTCGGGATCGAAGCCGGACAGGTCGCGGTTCCACAGCTGTTCCAGCAGCACGATGGCGGTTTGCGGGCTGACCTGCTGGCGCCGTACCTCGGCATGGCGCGCGGCGGCGTCTTCGGGCGTATCGCCCAGCACGAAGCCCACGCCGGGCAGGATCTTCAGGTCGGCCTCGGCGCGGCCGTATCTGGGCAGGCGCGCCTTGACGTCGGCGTAGAAGGCCTGGCCCTGTTCCAGCGATCCGTGGCGGGTGAAGATGGCGTCGGCGCTGCGGGCGGCGAATTCCCGGCCCTGGCTGGAATCGCCGGCCTGGATGATGATCGGGTGGCCTTGCGGCAGCGGCGGCACGTCCAGCCGGCCGCGTACGTTGAATTGCGCGCCCTGGTAGTCGAAGGCGCCGTGGCCGTCGTCGCCGCCGTCCCAGAGATGCCGCGCCAGCTCGACGAATTCGCGGGCGCGTTCGTAGCGCTGTTCATGCGGCAGGTAGGCGCCGCGGCGGAAATTCTCGCCGGTGAACGCGCCGGGCGAAGTCACCACGTTCCAGGCCGAACGGCCGCCGGACACGTGGTCCAGCGTGGCCAGCTGGCGGGCCAGGTTGTAGGGCTCGTTGAAGGTGGCGTTCAGCGTGCCGGCCAGGCCGAGGCGCTCGGTGACCGCGGCCAGCGCCGCCAGCACCACCAGCGTATTGGGCCGCCCCACCACGTCCAGGTCGTGCAACTGGCCGCGCTGTTCGCGCAGGCGCAAGCCTTCGGCCAGGAACACAAAGTCCAGCTTGCCGCGTTCGGCGGCGCGGGCGAAGCGTTCGAAGGATTCGAATTCGATCTGGCTGCCCGCCTGCGGGTCGCTCCAGACCGTCATATTGTTCACGCCCGGGAAATGCGCGCCCAGGATCAATTGCTTCTGTGCCATGGTCAACGGGCTCCTTGGCCTGCAGTCGCGTAGCGGTTGGTGGCGGCGGCCAGCCCGAGGCGGCCGCGCAGGGAAATCGGCGGGAATGACGCATCGATGTCGGCTGCCGCCGCCAGGCCGGCGTCTTGCAGCAAGGGCAGCAGCACGTCGGTCACGACAGGTACGTCGCGCCGAATGTCGCGCGGGTGCAGGCGCACACCGGCAAAGCCGGCGTCGCGCCAGGCCAGAATGCGGCGGGCCAGCGCCTGGGCGGTGTGGGGAGCGTCTTCCCGTCCTGCCCTTGGCGCCGCAGCGTCGGCGGCGTCGTCGAACGAAACGGGCACATCCACGACGTAGCGCAGCGGCGCCAGATGGCGCCCGGCCTGCTGCTGGGCGCCGTCCAGCGCCTGGCGCTGCGCCGTCCACGCGGCCGAGTCGGCGGGCTCGGGCACGAAGAGAATGTCGGCATGCCGGGCAGCCCAGGCCACGTCGCCGTCTTCGCGCCAGGTCACCGCCACGGGCGGCTGCCCCTGCGGCGGCCGCGGCACGATGGACGGGCCGCGTATCGAAAAGGTCAGCGCTTTCACATCCACGTAGTGCAGTTTGTCGCGATCGACGAAACGGCCCGTGGCCACGTCGCGGATGATGGCGTCGTCTTCCCAGCTGTCCCACAGGCGCCGCACGCCATCCACCGCGCCCGCGGCATCCTGGTACAGCCCGTGGCGGGTGTCCGGCAACGCATAGATGCCTGCCCCGGCATGCGCCACAGCCGCGTCCACGTCCGGCTGCGCGGGCACGACGGGCACCAGCCCCGCCCTGCCCCGCGTCACGTAGTCCAGCGTGGCGATGGCAGTGGACACATGGAACGGCTCGGTGGTGCTGACCACCACCGCCGGGAGCAGGCCGATGCGGCGCGTGGCCGGGCCGATGCGGGCGAGCAGCAGCGTCGCATCCAGAGGGCTTTGGCCGGGCGAGCCGGAGCGGGCCCACAGGTCGTCGAAGGTGGCGAAATCCAGGCCGGCCTCGTCGGCTTGCTTGATGGCGTCCAGCCAGGGCCGCCACGCCTCGGCCGTTTCGGCGCCCGCAACGGCGTGCGCTCGGATGTCGCTGCCATCACGGGGCGCGGACGGCCGGCCATTGAACGCCAGGCCGATGGGAAAAGGATTGGGTAGGGTCATGGTGTTGCGGCCTCAGGCCGCCAGGTCCAGGGTCAAGGGCGCAGGCGCGGCAACGGCCGGCAGCGCGTGGCGGCCGCCCGGCGTGTCGCCCAGCAGCGCCTGCGTGTAGGGATGGGCGGGCCGTTCGAACACCTGCTCGACCGGCCCCTGCTCGGCTACCTGGCCGCGCCGCAGCACGACCACGTGGTCGGAAATCTGCCGCACCACCGCCAGGTCGTGCGACACGAACAGATAGCTGACGCCCAGGTCGGCCTGCAGGCGCTGCAGCAGCGCCAGGATGCGGGCCTGCACCGATACATCCAGCGCCGAGACGGGTTCGTCCAGCACCACCAGCTCGGGTTCGATGGCCAGCGCGCGGGCAATCGCCACGCGCTGGCGCTGGCCGCCCGACAGGCGGGTGGGCCGGCTGTCCAGCAGGTCGGGGCTGAGTTCCACGGCGTGCAGCAGCTCGGCCGCGCGCTCGCGGCGCGAGGCCCGGTCGCCCAGGCCGAAGGCGTGCAAGGGCTCGGTGATGATGGCTTCCAGCGTGAAACGCGGGTTCAACGAGGCATAGGGATTCTGGTAGACCACCTGCACCCGTCGGCGAAAGTCCTGCAATTGGCCGCGGTTGAGCCGGGTGACGTCGCGGCCGTCGAACCAGACCTGGCCGGCGTCGGGCCGTTCCAGGCACAGCGCGATGCGCGAGGTCGTGGACTTGCCGGACCCGGATTCACCCACCAGGCTGGTGGTGCCATGGCGCGGCACATGGAACGACACGCCGTCCACCGCCCGTACCTCGCCGAAGCGTTTGGCCAGGTTTTGCACGACCAGCAGCGGCGCGTGCGCGGCGGGCCTGGCCGGCGCAGGCAGGCCGCCCTGCCGCAAGCCGGGCGCGGCGGCCAGCAGCGTTTGCGTATAGGGATGCGCCGGCCGCGCGCGCAAGGGCCGGGCCGCGCCGGTCTCGACGATGCGGCCGCCTTGCATCACGGCCACGCGGTCGGCGCGGTCGAACGCCACGCCCAGGTCATGCGTGATCAGCAGCACGGCGATGCCCTTGCGGCGCACCAGCGCTTCCAGGTGGTCCAGCACCTGCCGCTGCACCGTCACGTCCAGCGCGCTGGTGGGTTCATCGGCAATGATCAGCGCGGGCTCGTGCGCCACGGCCATGCCGATCAGCACCCGCTGGCGCATGCCGCCGGACAGCTCGTGCGGAAAGCTGCGCGCCACGCGCGCGGCATCGGCCAGGCCCACGTCGGCCAGAATGCCGGGCACGCGGCGGCACGCCTCGGCCTTGGACACGCCGTGCACGGTCAGCGCTTCTTCCAGCTGCGCACCGATGCGCTTGACCGGGTCGAGCGACAGGCCCGGGTCCTGCGGCACGAAGCCGATGCGCCGGCCGCGCAGGTCTTGCCAGACGGACTCCGGCGCATGGGCCAGTTCCACCCCTTCGAGTTCGATGCTGCCGCCGCGCCGCAGGGCGTTGTCGGGCAACAGGCCGATCAGGGCCGCGGCCGTGGTCGACTTGCCGGAACCGGATTCGCCCACCAGCGCGACGATCTCGCCCGGCTGGATGGCCAGGGATACGTCGGTGACGGCGGCGCGCCAGGCGCCGGTCGCGGCGTCGCGGTAGGCGACGTCCAGGTTGCCCAGGGCCACCACCGGGCCAGCGTGGGGTGCGGTCATGACGATTCTCCCAAGTCCTGCGCGTGGCGGGCGATCTGGTTGGCCGACAGCACCACGGCCGCGACCACCATGCCCGGCATGGTCGTGTACCACCAGGCCGCCGCGATGTAGTTGCGGCCTTCGGCAATCAACAGCCCCCATTCCGGCGCGGGCGGCGGCGCGCCAAAGCCCAGGAAACTGAGTGAGGACACCGCCAGCACGGCGGCGCCGAATTCCAGCGCGGCCAGCGCCAGCACGGGGCCGGCGGCGTGCGGCGCGATGTGGCGCAGCAGGATGCCGCGCGTGCCCACGCCCGAGGCCACCGCGGCCTCGACGAACACCGCGCCGCGCCAGCGCAGCACTTCGCCGCGCATCAGGCGCCCGAACGTGGCCACATACGAGAGCCCCACGGCAATGGCGATGTGCACCGTGCCAAAACCCAGCACGGTCACGATCGCCATCGACAGCAGCAGCGTCGGAATCGCCATCAGCACGTCGGTGGCGCGCATCAGCACCGCATCGATCCGCCCGCCCAGGAAGCCGGCCAGCAGGCCGATGGCCCCGCCCAGGAACAGTGCGATCAGCACCGCCAAGGCCGTGGCCTGCAGTGACGTCGATGTGCCGTGGACGGTGCGCGCATAGATGTCGCGGCCCAGGTGGTCGGTGCCGAACCAGTGGCTGGCCGACGGCGCCAGCAGCGCGTCCTGGGGCACGCCGCGCAAGGGGTCGGCCGAGGTGAAGGCCTGCGGCGCCAGCGCCCAGCCCAGCACCAGCACAATCACGGCCAGGCTCAGCGCCAGCATGGGCTTGGCCCGCAGCGTCGCCAGCAAGGCCCACAGGCGGCCAGGGCGTGCGCCCGGCCGGGAAGCCAGGGTTTGCGTCGTCATGCCAGCGCCCTCGCCCGGTTGCGGGTGATGCGCGGGTCCAGCAAGGGATACGCCAGGTCCACCACCAGGTTGACGATGACGAACACGGCGGCCGCCAGCACCACCACGCCCTGCACCACCGGAATGTCCTTGACGGCCACCGCGCCCTGCGCCAGCCGGCCGATGCCTTCGCGCGAGAACACGGTTTCCGTGACAACGGAACCGGCCAGCAGGTTGCCCATGAGCACGCCGGTCATGGTCAGGACGGGGATGGTGGCGTTGGGCAGTACGTGCGTGAACAGCAGCCGCCGACGCGACAAACCCTTGGCCCGCAAGGCCGCCACGAAGGGTTGCCCCCACACGGCCGACAGCGAGCGCGACAGCACCTGGGCCACGGTGGCGGCGGTGGGCAAGGCCAGCGTGGCCGCCGGCAGCACCAGCGATTGCCAGCCTTCGTTGCCCATGGCCGGAAACACCGGCAACGTGAACGACAGCCATTGCAGCAGCAACAGCCCGACCCAGAACGTGGGCAGGCACACGCCCAACGACGGCGCCGCCTGCAAGGCCGAACGCAGGCGCGGATGGCGCGTCGAACTGGCGGCCAGCGCCAGGCCCAGACCCAGCACCAGGGCGGCCGCCAGCGCGCTGAGCGCCAAGGCCGCCGTGGCCGGCGCGGCCTGCGCCAGCATGGCCGACACCGGCTGCCCGGTCTGGATCGATACGCCCAGGTCCAGCCGCAGCGCCTGCCACAGCGCGATGCCGTACTGCACCACAAGCGGCTCGTCCAAATGGTACTGGGCGCGCAGCGCCGCCACCTGGGCCGGGTCGACCAGGCTGGCATCGCCCTGGTTCAGCATGATGCTGACCGGATCGCTGGGCAGGATGTACAGGATCACGAACGATACGGTGTAGGCCGCCCACAGCACGAAGGCCGACTGGGCGGTGCGGCTCAGGGCGTAGCGCCAGGCATCCGTCCCGGCAGCGGCCGGCAACACGGTCTGCGTCATGCGGCCTCCCTACTTCTGCAGCCAGGTGTCGTAGAACTGCAGCCGCGACGAGGCGTCGTAGTGCAGGCCCTGGACGTGCTTGCCGGTGGCGCCCACCGTAGCCAGTTCCACCAGCGGAATGGCGTGGCCGTCGGCCACCAGCAGCTCGGCGGCGCGGGCGATCAGCTGCTTGCGCTGGGCCGGGTCTTGTGCGGCGGCCGACTGCGCCAGTACCGCATCCACCTCGGCCGGCGCGCGGAAGTTGACGTTGCGGCCACTGGCCAGGAACACGGTGCGCAGGATGTCCGGGTCGGCGCGCGTCAGGTTGTAGAACTGGATCGGCATCTTGCCCGTGTCGCGGATGGCGTTGACCTGGCCGATGACGCTTTTCTTCAGTTGCAGGTCCACCCCGATCTCGCGCAGCTGTTGCTGGATCAGTTCCAGGTAGGTCACCGACTGCCAGTATTCCAGCCGCACCGTCAGCCGTTCACCGTTCTTTTCGCGGATGCCGTCCTTGCCGGGCAGCCAGCCGTCGTCTTCCAGCAACTTGATGGCGCCCTTGGGGTCGTAGGCCAGCGCCTGCGACTGGTCGACATACGACGGCGTGGTCTTGGCCAGCACCGACGTCGCCGGCTGCTGGTAGCGCGACAGGATGGTCTGCAGTTCGGGCCGGTTGATACCCTTGACCAGCGCGCGGCGCACGGCCGGCGCGGCCCACAGGGGCAGCGATTCGTTCGGGAAGAAGCTGTACACCAGCCCCGGATTGCTGCGCGCCAGGATCGGCAGGCCTTGCGCCAGCAGCACCTTTTCGTCCTGCGGCTGCACGCTGGTGTTCACATCCACCTGGCGCGACAGCAGGCTGCCGTTGCGCACGCCCGATTCCGGAATGATGCGAAATTCAATGCCTTCCAGGTAGGCCTTGTCGCGATGCGTGGCCAACGACGACGGCCAGGCGTAATCGTCGCGCCGTTGCAGCTTGGCGCCCTGGTTGTGCGTGAACGAGGTCAGCACGAACGGCCCGGACCCCACCACCTGCCCCTGGCAGCGTTCTTCGTACGACCTGGCCAGCGTGGCCTTGGACAACAGGCCCAGGCTCATCGTCGACGTGGCCTGCAGGAACTGGGCGTTGGGTTCCTTGAAGACGACCACGACGGTATGCGCGTCCGGCGCCTCGATGCGGTCCACGCCGGCCAGGTAGGTCGACGCCAGCGAGGCGCGCGCGCCCATCTTGACGATGCCGTCGAAGTTGGCCTTGACCGCGTCGGCGTCCAGCTTGCTGCCGTCGCTGAAGGTCGCGCCATCGCGCAGCACGAAGGTGAAGCGGCGGTTGTCCTCTTCGGCCTTCCAGGTCGTGGCCAGCCACGGCACGATGTTGCCCGTCTCGGGGTCCTGGTCGGTCAGCGAATCGGTGATCTGGCGGCCGATGTTCAGCGCGGTGTTGTTGCCCGGCTGCTGCGGATCGACGCAAGCCGGGTCGCCGTCCAGCGCCACCTTGAGAATGCCGCCGTACTGCGGTGTGGCGCCATGCGCCGGGGTCGCCGCCAAGGCGAAGACCGCTGCGCACAGGGCTGCGCCGACCGGGGCGGCCCACCGGGGCGCGGACGCATCCCGGTGCGGATTCATCAAACTGGCTGTGCTGCGCTGCATTACCCTGCTTCCTTGTCTTGAAAGTGAAGCAATCCACTCTAAACAGGGCCGGGGCCGCGGCTAAATACATTCTGCGGATTTTCAAATCCGGCAGAAACTAATGCCGGCAAACGCAGCAGCCGTCGCGGCGCTTGCCGCGACGGCTGGCCACCTCCGCTTCAAGCGGTTCGTCGCGACGCCGCCAGTCGCTGCACTACATCCAGCAGGCGGTCGATTTCATCAAAGGTGTTGTAGAACGCCAGCGAGGGCCGCACCGTGGTCTCGACGCCGAAGCGGCGCAGGATCGGCTGCGCGCAGTGGTGCCCGGTGCGCACCGCGATGCCCTCTTCGTTCAGCGCATGGCCGACTTCTTCGGTGCTGTAGCCGTCCAGCACGAACGACATGACGCTGGCCTTGTCCGCGGCCGTGCCGATCAGCCGCACGCCCGGGATGGCGCCCAGCCCGCGCATGCCGTAGACCAGCAGGTCGTGTTCGTAGCGGCCGATGTTCTCGATGCCCAGGCGGCTCACGTAGTCCAGCGCGGCGCCCAGGCCGACGGCGTCGGCGATGTTGCCGGTGCCGGCCTCGAACTTGTTGGGAATCGGCTGGAACACCGTTTTCTCGAAGGTCACGTCGGCGATCATATTGCCGCCGCCCTGCCACGGCGGAATGTCTTCCAGCACCTCGCGCCTGGCCCAGACCACGCCGATCCCGGTCGGCCCGAATATCTTGTGTCCGGAAAACACGAAGAAGTCTGCGCCCAGGGCCTGAACATCCACCGCCAGGTGCGAGACCGACTGCGCGCCGTCCACCAGCACGCGCGCGCCGGCCCGATGCGCCAGGTCGATGATCTGCTTGACGGGCGTGACGGTGCCCAGCGCATTGGACACCTGCGTCACGGCCACGATGCGGGTGCGGTCGTTGAGCAGCTTCTGGTATTCATCGAGCCGCACCTGGCCGCTGTCGTCCACCGGAATCACGCGCAGCCCCGCGCCGCGGGCGGCGGCCAGTTGCTGCCAGGGCACGATATTGGCGTGATGCTCCAGGTGCGACACGATGATCTCGTCACCTTCGCCCACGTGTTGCGTGCCCCAGCTCTTGGCCACCAGGTTGATGGCTTCGGTGGTGCCGCGCACGAAGATCACCTCGTTCACGTCGGGTGCGTTGATGAAACGCCGCACCCGTTCGCGCGCACCTTCATAGGCGTCCGTGGCGCGCGCCGCCAGTTCGTGCGCGGCCCGATGGATGTTGGAGTTTTCGTGGGCGTAGAAATACGCGATCCGGTCGATCACGCTCTGCGGCTTGTGGGTGGTGGCGGCGTTGTCGAACCACACCAGCGGACGGCCGTTGACGCGTTCCTGCAATATCGGGAAGTCGCGCCGCACCGCATGCACGTCGAACGGCGGATGCGCGTCGGCGCCGGCCTGGGGTGCCACGCGCGCCTGGGGATGCGCGGGCGTGGTGTAGCCGCTGGGCAATACCACGGCGTCAACGAAGTAATAGCGCGCATCCGCCGTGGGCGCGGCGGGGGCCGATACCGGCGCCGCGGGCGGTGCCGCGCGGGGCGGCATCAGCGGCAGTCCGGCCAATTCGTCGCTGATCCGGGTGCCGCCCAGCACATTCGGGGATGCGGCCGGGTCAGGCGCCGGCTGGCCATGCCCCGGCGCCAGGAAGTAGTACGGCGGCGGCACGCCCGTCGCGCCCGCGCCGAAGCGGGGTTCGTACGCCGGCACCGCCGCCACGACGCTGTCGGGCACGCCATTGCCCGCCGGCGCATGCGGCAGCAAGGCCGGCGCGCGATGCGCCAGCGACGGCAGTTGTGCCGGGGACGCCGGCACCAGGTTGGCGCCCGGCGCCACGCCTTGCGGAATCGGCGTGCCTGGCACGCTGGGGCCCAGGCCCGCCGGGCTGACCAGCGGCGAGCCTGGCGGCGCCACGTTCAACGGCGCCTGCACCCCGGGCGGCACCGGCGCGGGCGGCGTGACGCCCACCGCCTGCCCCGGCAGCGCCGTGAAGAAGGCGTTGGCCAGGCGCGCCAGTTCGCCTGGGTCGATGGGCGCTTCCGGGGCGCCCGGCACTGCGCCGGAAAGCGCGGCGAAGCGCGGAGAAGAATCGGCTTGAGCCATCGTGCCGCCTACTTGTAGGTATCGGGATAGTCGTGGTACTTGCCGATCTCGACCTCGTCGAGCACCGCCAGCGCATCATCCGCCAGCAGGGCCAGCGAGCAATACAGCGAGATCAGGTACGACGCGATCGCGTGGTTGTTGATGCCCATGAAGCGCACCGACAGGCCCGGGCTTTGCTCGCCGGGCAGGCCCGGCTGGTACAGCCCGACCACGCCCTGGCGCTTGTCGCCCACGCGCAGCAGCAGGATCTTGGTCTTGCCGTCGGCCACCGGCACCTTGTTCGAGGGAATCAGCGGAATGCCGCGCCAGGTGATGAACTGCGACCCGAACAGGCTGACGGTAGGCGGCGGCGTGCCGCGGCGGGTGGCCTCGCGGCCGAAGGCGGCAATGGCCAGCGGGTGCGTCAGGAAAAAGGCCGGCTCCTTCCAGACCTTGGTCAGCAATTCGTCCAGGTCGTCGGGCGTGGGCGCGCCGGTCAGCGGAAAGATGCGTTGCTCGTCGGTCACCTGCGACAGCAGGCCGTAATCGGGGTTGTTGATCAGCTCGCTTTCCTGGTTTTCCTTGATGGTTTCGATCGTCAGGCGCAGTTGCTCCTTGATCTGGTCGTGCGGGCTGCTGTACAGGTCCGAAATGCGGGTGTGCACGTCCAGCACGGTGCTGACGGCGTTCAGGAAGTATTCGCGCGGCTGCTCTTCGTAGTCCACGAAGGTGCGCGGCAACTGGTTTTCGTCTTCGCGCGCGGTGCACGTGACTTTGATGTTTTCGGGATTCTTGACCTTGTTCAGGCGGTAGATGCCCGCTTCGACCGGTATCCATTGCAGCAGATGCGTCAGCCAGCGTGGGCTGATGGTGGAAAGCTGGGGTACGGTCTTGGTCGCATTGGCCAACTGCCTTGCGCCGTTGTCGCCCAATGCGACGGTCCCGCCTACGGTGGCACTCATTGAAATCTCCGAAGTGAACAGACAAGCAAAACAGACGAGCAAAAAAACAGGGCCGAAGCCCTACGAGGATGAGCGGGACGTGCTGCGGGGGCCGGCCTGGGTGACCGTGGCGCCGGGCGCGACGTCATCCGTGATCCAGACGTTGCCGCCGATGACGGCGCCCTGCCCCAGCGTCACGCGGCCCAGGATGGTGGCGCCGGCATAGATGACCACGTCGTCTTCGACAATGGGATGGCGCGCCTGGCCTTTTTCCAGGTTGCCCTCGGCGTCGGTCGAAAAGCGCTTGGCGCCCAGCGTCACGGCCTGATAGATGCGTACGCGCCGGCCCAGGCGCGCGGTTTCGCCGATGACGACACCGGTGCCGTGGTCGATGAAGCAGCCCGGACCGATCTGCGCGCCGGGATGGATGTCGATGCCGGTTTCGCCATGGGCGATCTCGGCCGCGATGCGCGCCAGCAGCGGCAGGTCCAGCAGGTACAACTGGTGCGCCAGCCGGTGATGGATCAGTGCATGGATGCCGGGATAGCACAGCAGCACCTCATCGACGCTGCGCGCGGCCGGGTCGCCCTGGTAGGCAGCCAGCACATCGCTGTCCAGCAGGCGGCGCACGTCCGGCAGCGCGGCCGCGAACCGGCGCACGATGGCCGTGGCGTGCTCTTGAACTTCGGGATGGTCGGGCGCGTTGCGGCGCAGTTCCAGCCGCGCCTGCTCCAGCAGGCTGCGCAGCGCCGCGTCCAGCGTGTAGCCGACGTAGAAGTTCTCGCTTTCATGGCGCATGTCCACCGGCCCCAGCCGCATCGGAAACAGCGCACGCTTGAATTTGTCGAAGATGTCCGCCAGCGCTTCGCGTGACGGGAATTCACGCTCGCCCGGCTCACGCGTGCGTTGCTGCGAGGTTCGCCATTCGGCGCGGATGCCGTCCAAGGCCCGCACCACCCCTTCCAGATCGAACACCGCCATATCAGTCCTGCACCCAGGGCAAGCCATGAAAGCGCCAGCCGTCGCGCAGGCCGCGATGCTGGTGGGCATCGAGTTCGCCTTCAAAGCCTTCGAACACATTGAAGACGGCCGAAAAGCCTGCCTTGGCAGCGGCCTCGGCGGCCAAGGCGGAACGCTTGCCGCTGCGGCACAGCAGCAGCACCACGGCGTCCTTGCCGCCCGCGCTGGAGACCTTCGCTTCCAGCTCGCGCACGAACCGCGGGTTGCGCGTCAGGCTGGTGCCGGTGGCCCATGGCACGTGCACGGCGCCCGGGATATGGCCCACGAATGTGCGCTCTTCGGCCGAGCGTACGTCCACCAGCACGGCTTCGCCGTTCTGCGCCAGCGCCCAGGCGTCTATCGGCGATACGCCACCGGCATAGGTCAATTGACGGAGGCGCGCATCGGCGCGGGCCTGCTCCAGGGTGGCGGGCAGTTCAGAGATGGCGGAGTCGGGGGTGTCGTAGCTCATGGCGCAAAGGCCTCCAGGCAGTCATCGCATCCAGTGCGACGGAACCCACAATCTAGGCCTGAAACCGCGGAATCCAAATGAATAAAAAGTCGGAAATTAACAACCCCCGGTTGTGAGGCCGGCGCGGCCACGGCGGGCGCGTGCAACGCGCGGGACCAAACAAGCATATGTCTAGATATTCTTTGTCGCGGGGGCCGGGCTTACGTAGCATGACCACAAGCTATTTCACGTCATTCGGGACCACCAAGCATGAGTTCGTATAAGAAACTGGCGTCGATCGACACGGCACGCCGGCGTTTGCTGTTTCATATCGGTGCCGCCGCGGCGGCCGGCGCGGCGGGCACCTTGCCCGGCGTCACCCTGGCGCAGACGCGCGAACAGGCCACCTTGGCCTCGGGCAGCGCGGGCTACACCTGGGCCCTGCCTTTTGTTGCCGAAAGCGGCGGCTACTGGAAGGCTCGCAACGTCGACCTGAAGGTGCTGGACTTTCCCACCGGCCGCGATTCGATGCAGGCCTTGCTGGCGGGGTCCGCCAACTTTTCCACCACCACCGACACCCCCGTGGTGTTCGCGGTGCTGCAGGGCCTGAAGCCCGGCATCCTGGCCAATTTCAGCCGCTATTCCTACGACATGAAGGTCGTGGCGCGCGAAGGCAGCGGCATCGTCGCCGACCAGCCCGCCAGCATCAAGGGCAAGAAGATCGGCACGCCCGCCGGCACCTCGGGCCAGTACGCGCTTGCCAAGTACCTGGAATTCGCCAAGCTGTCGGCCAGCGACATCACGCAGGTCAACCTGGCGCCCACCGACCTGATCGGCGCGCTGGTGCGCGGCGACATCGACGCGTTCTCATGGACCGCGCAGGCGGGCAACGCCGCCCTGCGCCAAAGCGGCGGCAAGGCCTTCTTCCTGACCCAGGCGGGCTACGAAAAGTACTTCCGCAGCCACCAGTTGCTGCTAGTCAACCAGAACACGCTGGACACGCGCCAGGCCCTGGTCAAGGACGCCATCGGCGCGCTGCTGGACGCCGAAAAGCGCATCGCCCAGGACCCGGCGTGGCCCGAGCTGATCGCCGGCCGCATCCGCAGCACGGCCGCCGAGGTCAAGGAAGCGACCTCGGTGTTCGAGTTCAAGGTGGGTTTTGACGACAGCTTCATCGACGACCTGGTCAGCCAGGCCAAGTGGGCCATCGACGCCAAGCTGGCGCCCGCCCCGGCCGGCGACCTGCGCGCCCTGTTCCGCGCCGCCATCAAGGACGCGCCGTTGTCTGCCGCCGCGCCCGATCGCGTCAAACTGGCCTGACGGCATGGCTGCGTTGATCGAATTCCAGCGCGTGTCGCAGTTCTTCACGACGCGCGGCGATACGCCGGCCCAGGCCCTGCACCAGGTGTCGCTGGACATCGAGGCCGGCGAATTCGTCTGCCTGATCGGCCCGTCGGGCTGCGGCAAGACGACGCTGCTGCATCTGCTGGCGGGTTTTCTGCAACCCACCGATGGCCAGGTGCGCTTTCGCGGTCAGCGGGTCGAACGCCCCGGCCCGGAACGCGGCGTGGTGTTCCAGGAATATGCGCTGTTTCCGTGGATGACCGCGCGGCAGAATGTCGAATTCGGCCTGCGCGCCCTGGCGGTGCCCGCCGACGAACGACGCAGCCGGGCGCTGGCTGCCCTGGCGCGCGTGGGCCTGTCGGCCGCCGCCGAACGCTATCCCCACGAATTGTCCGGCGGCATGCGCCAGCGCATCGCCGTGGCCCGTTCGCTGGTGGTCGAGCCCAAGGTGCTGCTGATGGACGAGCCCTTCGCCGCCGTCGACGCCATGACCCGCGCCACGCTGCAGAAAGACCTGCTGCGCCTGTGGCAGGAAACCGGCGTATCCGTCGTGTTCGTCACGCACAACATCGACGAAGCCATCTTCCTGGCGCAGCGCGTCGTGGTCATGGCGCCGCACCCCGGCACCCTCAGCGACGACCTGCGCATCGACCTGGACTATCCGCGCCAACGCGGATCCGTTGCGTTCGCCCAGCACTACAACCGCATCGAAGCCGCCCTGGCCGGCGCTCCTGCAAGGCAAGCCGCATGAATTCCCTGACCCTGGGCCGCGCGCCCGACGCCGCCGAGGCGGCCGATCCGCAGGCGAGTGTCGCTGACGCGGGCCATCCCGCCGCCACCATCGCCGAACGCTTCCAGCAGGCGCATCGCCGCCAGACCCGCGCCAAGCGCCGCCAGCGGCTGCTGCTGAACCTGGCCGGCATCGCGCTGTTCCTGCTGGCCTGGGAAGCGGTGCCCTACCTGTTTTCGTGGATGAACCCGGCGCTGTTCCCGCCGCCGTCGCGCGTGTTGCAAGCCGCGCTGCCCTTGATCGCGTCGGGCGAACTGGCCTCGCACATCATCGCCAGCCTGTCCCGCGCCGCGGCCGGCTTCAGCATTGCGCTGGTGCTGGGCATCTCGGCCGGCATCCTGACGGCCCGCGTCGAGGCGCTGCATCACCTGAGCGAGCCCGTGCTGCACGGTTTTCGTTCGGTGCCGTCACTGGCCGTGGTGCCGCTGGCGGTACTGTGGTTCGGCATCGGCGAGTTGCCCAAGATCGCGCTGATCGCCTGGGGCGCGTTCTTCCCGATCTGGATCACCACCTTCATCGGCGTGCGCGACACCAACATCGTCTACTTGCGTTCGGCGGCGGCGCTGGGCGCGGGCCGGGTGCGTACCCTGTTCCAGGTGATCCTGCCCGCCGCCCTGCCCTTCATCCTGGCCGGCGTGCGCCAGGCGATCGCGGTGTCGCTGATCGTGCTGGTAGCCGCCGAACTATCCGGTTCCACCCGCGGCATTGCCTACATGATGTCGCTGGGCCACCAGCTGTTCCAGGTCGAGATCATGTTCATCGGCCTGGTGCTGCTGGGCGCGTTCGGCTTCGTGGCCGACCGGCTGTTCGTCTGGGTCGTCAAGCGCCTGTTCCCCTGGTATCAAAGCGCGTCCTGACATGCCCATCCATCCTGCGCGGGCGCATCCCCGCCCGCTGGTGCTGCGCAACGCGCGCATCCATACCTTTGACGACTCGCGGCCGTCGGCCCGGGCCATTGCCCTGGTCGACGGCAAGGTGGCCGCGTTCGACGACGCGGCCATTGCCCTGGCAGACCGGGGTGCGCGCGCGATCGACCTGCAAGGCGCCACGGTCATTCCGGGCATCAACGATGCCCATGCCCACATGGAACGCGAAGGCCTGAAGACGCTGCGTCCGTCGCTGGCCGATGCGCGCAGCGTGGCGGACGTGCTGCGCGTGGTGCGCGATGCGGCCCGGACGACGCCGCCTGGCGACTACATCGTGACCATGCCCGTGGGCGCGCCGCCCTATTACTTCGGCGGTGCGGCGCAACTGGCCGAAGGCCGCCTGCCCACCCGGCAGGAACTGGATGCCGCGGCCCCCGACCATCCGGTCTATATTCCCGCGCCCTTCGGCAATTGGGGCAAGCCGCCCGGCACGGCGGCGCTGAACAGCCTGGCCCTGGCCCGCAACGGCCTGACGCCCGATTCGCGGCCGCAATGCGCCGGCATCGTACTGGAGCGCGACGCGGCAGGCCAATTGACCGGCCATATCGTCGAACACAATTCGCGCCCCGCAGTGGAATTCGACCTGCTTGCCGACGTGCCGCGCTTTGGCTTCGCCGACCGCCTGAAGGGCCTGCGCGTGTCGCAGCGGCAATACCACGCCAAGGGCACCACCAGCATCTACGAAGGCCACGGCAGCGCGCCCGAAACGCTTTCCGTCTACCGCAAGCTGTGGGAAGACGGTGAACTGACAATGCGTACCACGCTGGTGGTCAGCCCCACCTGGAGCGACCTGGCCGAGGCCGCCCGCGCCATGCGCGACTGGCTGGCCACGGCCCGCGGCCGGGGCCTGGGCGACCCCTGGCTGCGCGTCAGCGGCATCCACATCGCCTATGGCGGCGATCCGGTCACGGCCTGCTGCGCACGCGCCAACCTGCCCGATACCGGTTGGTCCGGTTTTGTCGAACAGGCGGTGACGCCGGCGGATTTCCGCGCCCTGTGCCTGTTGGCCGCCGAGCATGACCTGCGGGTCAATGTCATCGTGTCGGACAAGCTGCACAAGGTGGTGCCGGTGCTGCGCGAGGTCGATGCCCGCTTCCCGCTGGCCGGGCGCCGCTGGGTCATCCAGCACATTGCCCGGGCGCGTCGCGACGACCTGCTGGCGCTGAAGGCGCTGGACGTACTGGTGACCACCATCCCCACCTATTTCCTGTGGAAAGGCGGCGCAGCCTACCTGGACGAGCCCGACGGCGGCGACAGCGTCGTGGCGCACAACACGATGCTTGAGTTGGGGCTGGCGCTGGCGCTGGCCACCGACAATATTCCCTACGACCCGTTCTTTTCGCTGTGGGTCGCGGGTGCGCGGCAAGAGCGCCTGACCGGCCGCGTCATCGGCCCGGACCAGGCGCTGTCCGCCCGCGCCGCGCTGCACGCCTTCACGGTGGCCGGCGCCCGCCTGAGCTTCGACGAAGACTGGAAGGGGCCGCTGGCGCCGGGTTTCGCGGCGGACCTTGCCGTGCTGGACCGCGATCCCTTGAACCTGTTGCCGGACGCCTGGCGCGATACGCAGTGCCTGCTGACCGTCGTCGGCGGCCACGTCGTGCACGACGCGGCGGGCATCGCCGGGGCATAGACGCCCCGGCATTCCGAGGGCGCCGGCGAACCGCAGCGCCGTTGCCCCACGCTATTTACCCGGCCCCCCGCCCAACAGCTTGAACGACTGGTCCGCAGCGCGCAGGTCGCGCGATTCACGGGTCCAGCCGATCTGGCGGCGGTAGCTGCCCAGCAGGCCGGCCTGGACCAGGGCGTCTTCATCGACCTGCACCGGTGCGTCCGCATGCGGCGAGACGTACATGGCGTCTTCGGGGCACCAGGCTTCGCACATGAAACAGGTCTGGCAGGCGTCCTGGCGCGCAATCACGGGCGCCGCGCCCTCGACGATGTCGAACACGTTCACCGGGCAGACCCGCACGCAGATATTGCAGCCGGTGCAGCGGCTGTCGCTGATCAGCTCGATCATGCTGCCAACCTCGCCGGGGCTTGTTGCGCCTGGGGCACGGCGCGCGGCGCCACCCAGACCTCGTCCAGGCCGCCCGATGTCAGGTGGTGGTACTGCGCGGCGTCCTGTTCCAGGAAGTCGTAGCGCTTGTGCATGCCGCGGGTTTCGCGGCGGGCCAGCGCGCTGCGGTACATCCAGCGCGACGTCGCCAGCATGGCCGCGGCCTCGCGCGTGGCCAGCAGGTCGGCGGCCGCCGCCGGCGCGGCGGCGCGCAGGGCCTGCCAGCGGGCATCCAGCCGCGCCACCGACGGTTCCAGCACGTCGGCCGTGCGGAAGTAGTTGCGTTCGAACGGCATCACTTCCTCTTGCACCGCGCGCACCAGCGCGGCGGCGTCGGCCGCCTGCGCACCGGACCCG
>NZ_CADIJO010000048.1 GCF_902859705.1 Achromobacter deleyi
CATCAACGACCCCAATGCCGTCATCGCGTCGCGCGGCGACCTGGACCTGGGCGTGGGCACGCTGACCAATCGCGAGCATGCGCTGATCTACTCGGCGGGGGATCTGCGCGTAGGCGGGGCGCTGGACGCGACGGGCAAGGCGACGGGGCAGGCGCAGTCGCTGGTCAATGAATCGGCCACCATCGAAGCGGAACGCAACGCCGATATCGCGGCGGCCAGCATCCAGAATCGCAACCTGCACTTCGCCAGCGAAACGTTCGAGGTCGGCCGCGAAGCCAAGTGGTTCTATCGCCTGGACGGCACCACCGAGATCGTCGACGGCGAGGGAATGTGGTTCTGCAACACCGTCAAGTCCATCTGCGGGCGCGGCCCCGGCTGGATGGGTGAATACGACGAGCGGCGCCTGTTGATGCCGTCGACCCGCTATCCGGAAAGCCAATACGGCCCGCCCTTTGACTACAGCAATATCCAGGAAGACCAGCAGGGCCGCGCGGGTGTCAGCGCGCCGATCGGGCTGGCGTATTCGCCGGAAGCGCCGTGGTGCGGCGGCGGCGATGCAGGGACTTGCACCGTCAACGCCGCCCAGTTCTTCTACAAGCCCGACGCCAAGATCTGGTCGGTCTTCGAGGTCGAGCGCCCCACCGGCATCAAGAAACCGCCGACTCCGGACGAGTGCGGTTGGCGCTGCCCTGCGGACCTGGCCCAGCAACAGGCCACCTACGAGCGCGACCTGCAGCTCTACGACACGTTGAACGAGAAGATCAAGGACTTCAATGCCGACTTCCGCAACAACCGCATGATCAAGGACTTCACCTTCTACGAAGTCACGCAGATCACGCGCGAAACCCGCATCACGCAAAGCGATCCGGGCAAGATCATCGTGGGCGGCAACGCGCGTCTGGCGGGCAACATCGTCAACGACAAGAGCCGCATCCTGGCCGGCGGAACCTTGAAAACCGAAGGCGGCACGCTCAGCAACGTCGGCGCCGAAGGCCTGCGCACGGTCGACCGCGTAGGCACCATGGCCTACACCTACGAGAAAAACGACTCGCGCAAATACAACCGGTCTGACTACAACGCCACCGTCCTGGCCGAACGTATCGAAACCGGCCTGGGCGCCGCGCAAGGCAACACCGCGGTATCGACGTCCGGCCAAACGCCCGGCGCCAGCACCGTTACCCAGGCGCTGCCGCCGGCCAGCCTGACCCGCATCGCGCTACCGGGCAACAAGGCCATCGCGGTCGTCGTTCTGCCGCCCGTCATTCCGACCAGCGCGCTGTACCGCGTCATGCAGGCGCCCAATGCGCCGTACCTGATCGCCACCGACAGCCAGTTCATCGGCTCGCGTTCGGTGGTGTCCAGCGACTTCCTGCTGCAGAAACTCAACCAGGACCCCGGCACGATCCTCAAGCGCCTGGGCGACGGCTTTTATGAACAGAAGCTGGTGGCCGAGCAGGTCATGCTCGCCAGCGGCCAGCGTTTCGTGGGCGACTACACCGACAACGAAACCCAGTACAAGGCCTTGCTCGCGGCAGGCGCCGACTTTGCCGGGAAGTTCGGGCTGACCATCGGCACGGCGCTGTCCGAAGACCAGATGCGCCACCTGACCAGCGACATCGTCTGGCTGGTGGAGCAGACCGTCACTTTGCCCGACGGCACCCAGCAAAAGGTGCTGACCCCGCAGGTGTACCTGGCGGTCAAGCCCGGCGACCTGCGCGGCGACGGCTCGCTGATCGCGGGCCGCGATACCCAGATCAGCGCAACGGGTGATGTGAACAACAGCGGCACCATCGGCGCGCGCAACGCGCTGGTCGTCGACGCGCAGAACGTGCGCAACAGCGTCGGCGCCATGCAGGGCAAGACCGTCAACCTGAACGCGCGCAACGACATCGACAACCTGGCGGGTCTGCTCAAGGGCGAGTCGGTCTCGCTGGTTGCGGGCCGGGATATCAATCTGACGTCCAGCACCCAGTCGAACGTGCGCGGGGGTATCAGCAACACGATCGTTGATGGTGTGGCGCGCGTCGATGCGGGCACCTTGAGCGCACAGGCGGGCAGGGATTTCAACGCCCAGGCCGCGGCTATCGCCGCCAAGGACGATGCCACCATTCGCGCGGGCAACGATATCAACCTGACGGCTGCCGGCACGCGGTATGGGGAATCGCACGACTTCGGCGAGAAGAACCGGGCGGAGATGCGCACGACCACGGATATCGGCACGCAGATTGCTGCGGGCGGCAACCTCGCGCTGATCGCGACGCAGGATGTCAACGCCATCGCTGCACAAGTGGCGTCCGACAAGCAGCTGGCCGTAGGGGCCGGGCGCGACATCAACATACTCGCGGGCGATTCCAGCGGGTACACCTATAACGAGATCTATTACAAGACCAAGGGCTTCCTGTCGAGCAAGACCACGCATCGCATCCGCGAGACCGAATGGACGCAAGGGGTCAGTTCGACGTTCGGCGGTGATTCGGTCGTGATGCTTGCCGGCCGCGACATGACGGTCGTTGGCTCGAACGTAGTGGGTGACCGCGACGTGCAGATCGGCGTCGGCCGCGATCTTCAAGTCCTGGCCAAAGATGAAACCTACAAGGACTACCAGTACGAGAAGGTCAAGAAGTCGGGTCTGGGCGGCGGAGGCGGCTTCAGCCTGGGCTACAACAAGCAAGAACGCACCGACTGGAACCGCGGTGCCAGCGGAGGCTATTCGGCCAGCACCATTGGCAGCGCGGGCGGCAATCTCACGATCGATGCAGGTAGAGATGTGGGCGTCATGGGCAGCAATCTGTTGGCCCAGGATGGCGATATCACCATTGCCGGCCGCAACGTCGCCATCATCACTGGTGTGGGTGAGGCGCGTCAGCATGAGTACCACGAGTTCAAGCAATCCGGCCTGACCATTGGCGTGGCGGGCGGCATGCTGGGTGCTGCGCAGCAGATTCAGGGCACGCTGGAGCAGGCGGGCGAAGCCAAGAGCGGTCGCCTGGCCGCGGTCAAGGTCGGGCAGGCGGCGTATCAGGCGGTGCAAGCCAAGCGGACGATGGATGCCGCTCAAGCGGACGGCGCCAAAGAGGCTCAGAAGGAGGCCGCTAGCGCTCAAATTCAGATCAGCATCGGCGCCAGCAAATCCGTCAGCGAAACCAAGCGCACGCAAGAGTCAGCGTTTGGCTCATCCGTCATGGCAGGGGGCAACATCTCCATCGTTGCGCTGGGAGACAAGGGCGTAGCCGGCACGGGCAACCTGTCCATCATCGGCAGCGACCTGGCTGGCAAGAACGTGTTGCTGGCGGCGACCAACGACCTGATGCTGCAAAGCCAGGCACTGACGTCCACCGAAGTGTCCACCAATAAAAACAGCGGCTGGAAGCTTGGCGTGGGTATCGGCGTATCCGACAGCGGCAGCGGTGGCGGCATCAATATCTTTGCCAGCGGCTATGTAGGTAGCGGCAACGCCAAGGGTAACGGCACCACCTACCGCGAAACCCAGGTCAGCGCGCGCGACAACCTGACCCTGATCTCGGGCCGCGACACCATTCTGGAAGGCGCCCAGGCGCGTGCAGACAGTATTCGCGCGGACATCGGCCGCAATCTGATCCTGACCAGCCAGCAGGATTCGGACCGCTACGACGCCAAGCAACAGCAGGCTAACGCTGGCGCCAGTTTCAGTTTCGGCTCCATGTCCGGCAACGCCTATATCGGTGCAAGCCAAGGCAAGACCAAGTCGAACTACGACAGCGTCGTGGAACAGACGGGGTTGTACGCAGGCAAGGGTGGCTATGACATCTACGTCGGCAAGCATACGCAGTTGACGGGCGCGGTCATCGCCAGCGACGCCGAGGCGACCAAGAACTGGCTGTCCACGGAAACGCTGGGGTTCCGCGACCTGCAGAACAAGGCGGACTATAAGTCGACCACGGTGGGACTCAGCCTGGGCATGTCTGGCGCTTTTGATAAGCCCAATAAGGGTGATGCGCTAGGCGGCGGGCCGTCGGGGCTGAGTTTTGTGACCACCAGCGGTAGCGAATCCGGTACGACCCGAGCTGCGGTATCGGCGGGCACGATTGAAGTGCGGTCGGATAAGGACACGGGGCGGGATAGCACGGCGGGGCTGAGTCGCGATACGGCTGGCGCGAACGGCAGCATTGGCAAGATCTTCGACAAGGACAAGGTCCGCGAGCAGATCGAATTCCAGCAGGCGTTTGGTCAGCTGGGGATGCAGATTGCGGGGGATGTGCTGAAGGATCTTGCTGACAAGAACCCGTCCATCTGGGGAGAGGGTAAGGTCGGCGCAATTGCCTTGCATGCCGCAGTCGCCGGTGTTGGTGCCGCACTTGGCGCAGGAGATGTAGGCGGGGCAATAACCGGCACTATTGCTGGAGATTTGGCTGGGAATTTGGTAAAGGACCAAATTGCTCAAGCAACAAGCGGACTTCCAGCTGAGGTACGTGATCAAGTTGTGAAAGTCATCACAAATGTTTTTGCTAGCGCGGCGGGTGGGGCTGTGGGCGGGATGAGTGGTGCGGGGGCAGCCGCTGCAGCCGATAAATACAATCGGCAACTCCACGTGTCGGAATTGGAGCGAATAAAAATTGAGGCCAATGGGGATGCTGCCAAACAAGAACGTTTGACGAGAGCCGCCTGCTATGAGGTTAAATGCTGGGCCGAGTTCCCGGAAGGTAGCCCTCTTTACAATCAAAATTTCGTCAGTGAATCTGAGATTGCGAGCCATCCGCAAGAGCATGCTTGGGTTAAGTCGAGGCAGGCATTGGGCGATTTCACGTATTCTGGGTATGCCAGTTTTGCGGATTCAGTCAAAGCACTGTCAGGCCTGTCTTCTCCTTACGGGAAGCCGACTTGGCGAGGTGAATTTGTTGGTGACTACAAGGCGCAGCCATGCTCGATTGGAATGGGAGACTGCCAGGCAGGGATTAGCTACGGTCGTCCCGGGAATGAATATCGCCTCCCAGATCGTCCCGACTACGTGACTGTTCAAGGTTCGGCCTTCGGGAAGAGTGGCGTCGTGACTATTAACCTCTACGATGGGGCAGTGTATTCAGGCTTTGGGGGGGTTGTTCCAGTCGGAAACAACGTGAGTCTAAATTTCGGATCACTGTTAGTGAATGATGTTCGCGATGCCAAGCAACGTGCCGCCAGGATAGATGCATTCCTGCAAGGGGGAGGCGTGCAGGGTTCCTATTGTGCGTGGCTATGTGCGGGAGTGAATCATTCAATAGGTGGAGACACTTCAATCGAAGTGGGAGTCGGAACTCCTGGCGCCAGCGTTGGAACTGGGTGGGGAGTAGGTACGGGGTATAAAATTCCCTTCCTTCGATAGTGGTAAATCTGGAGATTCTTGTGCGTGCTCCTGCTGGAAAATGGGCTTTATTAGTTATTCCCGTCTGGCTTGTCCTGATGGTTTTTGTGATTATTAGGTCGCCCAATGATGTTGGGGTGGTTTATGAAAAAATGCTTGAGTTAAGTGTGGAAATAAAACAGATAAATGGGGATCCCATATATGAATATAAGAATTTGAAGCCTGGGGCTGGTTTAATAATCGTGGAATTCGATTCTTCAAATTGGAATTCCAAGACAAAAGAGATGAATGAGAAAATTT
This sequence comes from Achromobacter deleyi, assembly GCF_902859705.1. Taxonomy (GTDB): domain Bacteria; phylum Pseudomonadota; class Gammaproteobacteria; order Burkholderiales; family Burkholderiaceae_B; genus Achromobacter; species Achromobacter deleyi. The sequence continues at coordinate 5,618 of NZ_CADIJO010000048.1, forward strand.
TCGAAGATGTCGGGGCTTCGAGAATCAGTGAAGCCAATACTATTCTCTATTGTCGAGGGCGAGAACAATATGATTTCATTCCTCCAGAGTCTAATGGTGGGGAAACATTTCAAATTATTATGTCGTATCCAGGATCTAAATGCGGATAATTATAGAAAAAAATAATAATAAATAAAGCATGAAATAAGGTGTCAGACTACGTTTTCGGCCGAAGAGTAGCCTGAGCCGACGTCGGAAGTGAGACTAATTTATCTGGCTTTGCTCTTCATCTCTTGAAGCGAGTGCTAGGCTGCCGCAGTTATGTTCTTGGATAACTGTGCCATGGCTCCCAGGCTGCCCCGATTAATCGTTCCCCACTGCCCGCATCACGTTGTACAGCGGGGTCACAGCCGTCAAGCGGTCTTCGTGTCGGCGGATGTCTACGACGCGTACCTGGCTGATATCAACGAGAAGAAAGTCGAACTAGGCGTGCAGTTGCACGCTTACTGCCTGATGACGAATCACGTGCATCTTCTGCTTACGCCCGGCGATGACGTGAGTGGGATATCTCGACTAATGAGAGAGGTCGCTAGGCGTGCGACTCGGCGCTTCAACGACCGGTCGGGGCGATCTGGCTCTCTATGGGAATCTCGATATAAATCGAGCGTCGTCCAGACAGAAACCTACCTGTTGGCCTGTATGCGATATATAGAACTCAATCCCGTCAGGGCGGCGATGGTCGCGCGCTGCGAAGACTATCAATGGTCCAGCTATCGGGCGAGGATGGGGTTATGTGATAGCTCTAGGCTTGATCTGCATCCAGTGTATTTGGCATTGGCCGTCGACGAGCGGCTGCGTCACATGACATATAAAGATTATGTGCGGAGCCAGGAATCTGCGGATGAGGTGGCATTGATGCGCCGAGCGAGTAGAGAAGGCCATCCCACAGCGGATGATGAGTTCAAAGCAGCACTTGAACTATCTCTGGGGCGACGGGTTGCATCCAAGGCCCGTGGGCGGCCTCGAAAAACGTAGTCTGACACCTTATTTCACCAGCGCATGCAGGCCGCGGATGCTGCCGCTGCGATGTCCACTTGGTCAGGAAGAGTGGCTGCGAGCGCTACGGTCGCAGGCCGCCCTGAGGTCGCGCTTGCCTTTACAACTATCGGTTTAGGAGCCAGTGCTGTTGAACAAATGTTCCGACCGAATGTTGCCAAGTCGACAACAGAAACGGGAGTTGATTTTGCCACCGCCGTTGTCTCTGATCGGTATCCGTTACTGTCCCCCGGATTCACCGAGCTAGGTGAATTTATAAAAAACCAAGGTAATCTGAGTAGTATTATAAATAAATAAATTAGTGAGAGGATATGTTCATAGAAAATGGAAACTTCAAGCGCTGGGTGCGCGTCGTACTCTCGCTCATAGGTATTGCATTACTCTTTGGTGGGCTTAGATATGATTCCTACTTGGTAATCTTGTTGGGTTTCTTGATCGGTTCAGTCGGGATGTATGCATCGAAAGCGTCGATGCTCGGCATCAAGCCATTTGCTGATCGTCCTAAGATACAGCCAAAGAATGACTGTGATAAGCCCGATGTGCCGTAGAGACTTCAGTCTTTTTCCTACTATGTAGAAAATTAAGATACCGTCTTGCCCGTCAACAAATGTGGTGTCAGACTACGTTTTTGGTCGAAACTGAGCCTGAGCTGACGCGGGCAGGAAGGCGGGGCTTATTTATCCACCACTGTTCGTCAGCCGTTGAAGCGAGTGCTAGGCTGCCGCAGTTATGTTCTTGGATAACTGTGCCATGGCTCCCAGGCTGCCCCGATTAATCGTTCCCCACTGCCCGCATCACGTTGTACAGCGGGGTCACAGCCGTCAAGCGGTCTTCGTGTCGGCGGATGTCTACGACGCGTACCTGGCTGATATCAACGAGAAGAAAGTCGAACTAGGCGTGCAGTTGCACGCTTACTGCCTGATGACGAATCACGTGCATCTTCTGCTTACGCCCGGCGATGACGTGAGTGGGATATCTCGACTAATGAGAGAGGTCGCTAGGCGTGCGACTCGGCGCTTCAACGACCGGTCGGGGCGATCTGGCTCTCTATGGGAATCTCGATATAAATCGAGCGTCGTCCAGACAGAAACCTACCTGTTGGCCTGTATGCGATATATAGAACTCAATCCCGTCAGGGCGGCGATGGTCGCGCGCTGCGAAGACTATCAATGGTCCAGCTATCGGGCGAGGATGGGGTTATGTGATAGCTCTAGGCTTGATCTGCATCCAGTGTATTTGGCATTGGCCGTCGACGAGCGGCCGCGCAGCATGACATATCAAGATCATGTACGGAGCCAGGAATCTGCGGATGAGGTGGTATTGATGCGCCGAGCGAGTAGAGAAGGCCATCCGACAGCGGATGATGAGTTCAAAGCAGCACTTGAACTGTCTCTGAGGCGACAGGTTGTATCCAAAGCCCGTGGTCGGCCTCGAAAAACGTAGTCTGACACCTTATTTCTTACGAAAAGCGTAGTCTGACATCTTATTGCACCTTATTTGCTATTTGGGAATGGGGTTGTCTCGATATTCGCCTTCAAGCATTTGGCCTTGGGCGGCAGGCGCCGCAAGTGGGGCATTGGGGTCGGAAGCAACCAATAGTGTCGTCAATATCCTCCTGAATAACTGGGGAAAAAGGAAAATCGGTAGGCCATGTTTAAAATAATCAGTAAGAGATTTTTTTTGGCGCTTTTGCTTTTTGTGTTTTTAATTTTTGTGGCAGGCTTGATATTCGAATTTGTTGTTTTTCCTCTGCTCGGTGTGATATTGAATGATTTCAAATATATATTTCCGTCCATGGAGAGATTGGTGGGCTGGGGGAAGCTAATTTTGACTGTGAGTCCGATAGCCGCTCTTTTGTCCGCGATTTTAATGAGAGGTGGTAGGTAATTAATGAGGTGCCAGACTGCGTTTTCAGTCTGGTGAGCGTCCCGAAAAACGTAGTCTGACACCTTATTTTTTGTGACTATCCTCACTACGAAAGATGGTGTTCCAATATTTTTGACGTCTAGGGATGAAATATATAAAGGACTTGTGATGATTGTGACGGTTGGAGGGTATTTAATTGATGCCAAGAAAGGGCGCGTGCAATTCGCAGCTCTGATCAATCCAAACGTAGAGGCCCTTAAGTCGCGTCTGGAAGAGTTTTCTAACAATCGGTCTGGGGCCTTGGTCGCGCGATTAGAGCCGCCAGCTGAGGTCGGACCTAGCAGGCTCCGCCTCTATGTGGATGGTTTCAAGTATCTTTTAATGCTTGAGGAAAATGCGGAAGACGGAGAGGGCTTGGTTCGGACACTTACAACTTCTACGGAAAGGGGTTTAGTGCCCGTGCTCGGTGAGCCATATCCAATATCAGCCATAACATCTGATTTTTCCCTTGTCTCTCAATTGTTTATGGATTTTGTAATGCTTGGGGATATTTCTAGGGAAATCATGCGAGATTAAAAATAAGCCTGTTGAAAATAACGTGGAACAAGGTGTCAACCTGCGACCGCAATGCGGGTATTGAATTCAGTGTTGCACTCGAATTATCTCTAGACCGATCGGTTTTATCCAAGGCCCGCAGGCGGTCTCGAAAAAGTGGTCTGATACTTTATCCCATACCCTACCAGCAAAGAGATGACACCAATCTACACGACAACTTTTAGCCCGGCTGAGGCCTTTGCATATTTGTCTTTTCTCGCGCTCGTTGCCTACGGAGTGTTTGTCTATATTCCGGGCGTAAAACGCAAGACTGAGATTGAGTGTGGCATTCGTCTGGGGGAGGTGCGCGTAGCGGCCAGTTTTGGCGATTCTTCGCTGCGTTGGGGAGGCGCTTTCTATAGAGTTACTCTCTACGATAAGTGTGTAATCGTCTGCTTTTTCTCAGCAAATGTGTATGCCTACAGACAAGTCAGGCTTCGCAAGCCCTACAAGAGAAATTCACATCGACTCGACCTGGCTATAAAAAACACGCCTGTTTCTTTTTATGGAAATAGCATCGATCTAGGGAAATTTGTGGATGTGCTAAGTGAGCGAAAAGAGCATGATGTTGAAGAATAAATAAGGTGTCGGACTGCATTTTTCATGCTGGTGGACTTCCCGGAAAACGTAGTCTGGCACCTTTATTTTCATGACAACAATGACGCTTTGCTGTGCCCCCAAAAAGGGAGAGGCGTAATGGAAGAAATTACAACCTATAGAGAATTACGCGAGTATTTTTTGAGTCGTTATTATGGTTATTGCAGAACCAAGCTAAATCACAAAAGTCGATGGTCGGAGGGGGAGAGTGAGGTCGGTTATGCATATAGTGAATTCGATAATTCCTTTGACACTCCAGTGGAGAAGCTAATGCTTGAGGTCCTCTCTCTGATACTGGACGCTGGGCGCGCGAAGGAGAACATTCAGGAATACCACCGAAGCGCTATCGAAAAAATATTCGATGAAAACGAGCTTTCCGATATGCTGAAAAAAATACCGGCGGAAGACGCGAGCGAGCTTAAAAGTGACTTGAGAATCCTGGGATTTATCTCCTGAAAATAAGGTGTCAAACTAAGTTTTCAGTCTGATGAGTGACCTGGAAAACGTACTTTGACACCCTATATTCCAGAAGCAAGCGAATTTCTGAAAAATAGATATGCAAATTAGAATAAATAATGCTATTGATTTTTGCTATCGCCTTTTTATCAAGGAAGGCAATTTATCGCCTGTCTTTAGATATCCAATATTTATAATTGGGGTGGCTTTTATTTTTCTCGATTTCGAGATTTGGGATACCGGTTGGGTGTATTGCGTGGGATTTGTTTTTGCGCTGATCGGTGGGTATTCTGCAAGGGCGGCACAGTTAGGTATTCGCCCTTTTGAGCGGACGCCCTATCCACGCGGATGGCTAAAGAGCAGAAGAATAGAGCAGCGAAATGTCGAGGATTAAAAAGAAAAATAGGATACCGTTTTGCCCATAAAAAGATTAGGTGTCTGACCCTGAGGTGTCCCACGAATTTTCAGGGAAACCTATTTCAAATAAGGTGTCAGACTGCATTTTCATTCTGGCGAACGTCCCGGAAAACGTAGTCTGACGCCTTATTTTCATCGCCAAAAAAGTATGATGTTTGACGCACTAGGTTTTTGGGTATCTACCGGCCATCGCTTGAAGCACCTCGCCATGACATATATGCACAACGCTGTTGTTAATGAAATCTGCCCAATTTGCGGACAGGGGAGAATCCTTGTGGCGGCTGAGGAGGATGGCAAGAGGTTGTTTGTCATGTGTGAAGATTGTGAGTCCCAATGGGACGAACCTACCGAATCCTATAACGCGTCATCAGCTAGTCGAGATCGGCATACGTTCTCGCGCTATTTGAATTCCGACGAGTTGATAGGACATTTGTGGCAATCTCATGTCCTGAATGTCGGAAGGCTTTAACTCCAAAATAAGGCGTAGAACTACGTTTTCGGTAATGATGAATATTGCATCGAGAATTACCCAGATTAATTCCACATTTGAATCATGTGATAGCTGTTTCGTCAGATTGATGATTTTTCCAGAAGGAAACCATCCTGAAGAAATCACCAGTATTTTAGGGATTGCGCCGTCGAAGCTGAACGTGGCTGGTGAAAAGGTCGTGAATCATCGGGGGATGGCAAGGTACGTAAAGTACTCGGCATGGTTTTTATCATCGGAAGAATTCGTGGGTTCGAAAGACCTTCGTGATCATATAGACTGGTTGGTTGGAAAATTAAATCTATGTGCTGAAGGATGGAAGGCAGTTCAAAATTTGAAAGGAGTAAAAATCACGCTGAAATGCGTGTGGCTGTCCAAACTCGGCCATTCGGGACCTGTTTTGTGGCCTGAACAAATGAAGTCGCTTGCAGATTTGAATCTGGAGTGCTCATTTGATATATATTTTCCGAATGAGTAAGAAGTGGGTAGGGCTACGTACTCGGACTATAGGCAGCGCCTCGAAGGCGTAGTGGGCACCATATTTCTGGTCAGAGTATTTGGCGTTAAATTACTTTCTAGATGTGGTTCATAGTCTTCCAGGTTGATTGAATGAGACAGTCAGAGTGGTACAAGAACCGTATTCTGTGGCGCGCAGAAAAGCTCTGCTTGAAGAGCTATGCTTGGCAGCATTTTTCATCAACGAATGACAGCGCCGCTAAGAGTGTTGAAGAAGCCGCTGCCGATTTCGGCGCACCTCTCTTCATTTTTTGGGCGAGCGATGCGGTGTGGACCCTACTTACCGATCAGTTTTTGATTGGCAAGTTGGATAGTAGATTGTCATCAGTACATGTGGAACAAATATGGTGTCAGACTACGTTTTCGATCGAAGAGTAGCCTGAGCTGAAATGGGACGGTGAGACTAATTTATCCGGCGTTGCTCTTCAGGTCTTGATGCGAGTGCTAGGCTGGTGCAGATATGTTTTTGGATAACTGGAAATAAGGTGTCAGGCTACGTTTTCCAGATAATGAGAAATCCAGCTATGTATGAGAATATTAAATCGTTGCTACGCAACGAAACGAGCCTTGAATTGACTCTGCAGCCTATGAGTATCAATGACAGTGAAAGCTTAAAACGGCTGTTTCCGCGTTGTCCTACGAGTTATTGGGCTTTCTTGGTGGAAATTGGTGTCGGTAAAATCAAGGGGGGTGATGAGCCTGCGAATTATCCTGCTCATTTTGAGTTTTTGGTGCGTCCTCTCAGCGCGGAGAAGGAATACTATTTTGATAGACAGATCTACGATGGTGGTGCAAAAGGAGATATCTTAATATTCGGGCTTGATAGCACGGGTATCGCCTTTGGCTTTGATTCGGGTGATGACTGGCGAATCGTTGAGGCTGATAACCACAGAATTGTAACCAGCCTGGACCTGTCCTTTGAGGATTTCGTAGTTGGAATTTTCGCCTGCTATCCGGATTTCCCAGTGAGTTGCAGCGGGGGTAAATGGAAGACCGCGACGGGCAGGTGAAGACGAAAATAAGGTGTCAGACTACGTTTTCGGCCCAAGGCTCATGGGCGGTCGCGAAAAGCGTAGTCTGACACCTTATTTTCTGACACCTTATTTTCTGATTCATGAGAATCGCACCCTCGAAGATAAATCTCAGACTTATCTGATTGAGCTACCCGCGCTCACGCGATAGATTGGCTGCTGGCCTTGACGACCCAGCCGCAGCACTTAATATCCCGTCCCCTCCGCCGTTAGTACTCAGTAAGTACTAGAAACTTGCTGCCTGATAGCGGTCGACCGCCTGGCGGCTCGGTGATACCGCGGCTTGGGACGATGGGCCGGAATACTTGGATCGACGCCAAGACTGTCTTGTCCTCCCGACCTTGCCGCCAAACAGGGCGAATTTCACCCATTCAAGATCGCCTTCATCGGATACCACCACGACCATGCAAGCCCTCAAATTGGCGGCCGTTGCCGCCTTATCGCTGCTGACCTCCGGCTGCGCATTCATCATGGGCTCGCCGGCCAAGCCGCTGGCGACAAATCCCGCGCCCGATGAGGTGATCAGCCCCGTGCTGGTCTACACGTCGGACTGCGATTTTCAGAAGCAGATCGACGACACCGGATGGATCGGCGCCAGCACGGCGCTGCCGGCGTTGTATGCGGCCGAGGCCGTGTGCAAGGCGTTGAATAACGAACTGCCGGGTGCCATGGATGCGGCTGGCATCAAGGCGACATTCAAGCTGCGCAAGCCAGACCCGAAGTCCGCCCGGCCGCAGGCACTGAAGGAAGATGCGGCGGCCATCGGGGCGAAGTACGTCGTGGCGCTGGGTGAGCCGGGTGGCTTTGGCGGCTATCAGCAGTACGGACCGTCGGTCGGCATCAAGGTGCGCCTGTACGACGCCGAGTCGGGCGAATACCGTGGCTTTGACGAAGACACCTACCCGATTTCACTGCGTGATTATTCCAATCGAGGCCCGGCCGCGGATGGCCTGCGCATTGCGGCGGATATTGCCAACAAGTTGGCGCACACGATGCGCAAGCGTTGTACCGAGGCCTATCCGTATCAATGCGGCAAGACCGGGCTGTTCCGCCTGGCCGAACCGCGCGATGCCTATGGCAAGTGATTTCCCCCATGTCCCAATGCCCTAATTGCCATACCCGGAACTCACAGACCGCGCTGCGTTGCGCGGCCTGCGGCACGTCGCTGCATCAACAGCCCGACAACGCCGACGCGGTGTCATACCGTCGCGCGGCGTTCTGGGTCGACGCGCGGATGTTCTCGGGTATTGGCGCGGTGGTTGGCCTTGGGCTAGGCTGGTTGCTGCGCTATGCCTTGATGTCGGAAATGCGGATCTATCTGGATCAGCGCGAGCGTTACCTGCTGATAGCCACGTCGGTCATCGTGGGGGCCGTATGCGGCGTTTGCCTGGCCGCGAAGCGGGCCGGAGCGGATGCCGTACGCAAACCGCTCAAACCGCCCAAGCGGCAAGTCCCGCCGCCGACGCTGTCCAATCCGTGGGAACGCGACCATTGAATGCACGGGTCTGATCTCAGCAGATTCGGGCTGGTGCACGGTCGGCTGGCTGCAAGCACCGGCTACCTGGCAGACGGTCAACGCGCCTTTGGTTCTGGCTTTTTCGCTACCGACCCATGATGGCCCCGCCTTGACCGCGATGGTCCGATATCCGGCGTGTTGAAAGGTCGCGTTCTTGGGCGATCAAACCGGCCATTCCCCCAACCGATACGCCGAGTCCCAGAACATCCATTCCAGTTGCGCCGCGTGCGTGTAGGCACGATGCATATCCTCGCGCGTTTGCGCCGAGGCCTTGTCGGCCGCCTGGTCCACCGATGCGATCACCTCGCGCACCAAGGTATGGAATTCTTCGCCTGCGTAGGTGTCGATCCACGCGCTGTACGGATTGGGACGCGTGGCGCGCGCGTGGATGTCGCGGCCGATTTCGGCGTAGATCCAGAAGCACGGCAAGAGCGCGGCCAGGGCCACGGGGTAGGGCGCGCTCCAGGCGGTGGCGATGAGAAAGCTGGTGTAGTGGTGGCTGGCGGGCGACAGCGGGGTGGATGCAAAGGTCTGGGCGTCGATGCCGAATTGCTTCATGAAGCCTTCATGCAGGCTGCGTTCGACCACCACGGCGTTCTTGGCGGCGTCGGCAAATTGCACGACGCCGTCGGCGTGGTCGGCCTTGGCGGCGGCCACGGCCAGGGCGCGGCCGAAGGCCAGCAGGTAATGGGCGTCCTGGATCATGTAGTGGCGAAATGCCTGCTCGCTGAGCTGGCCGCTGGCCAGTTCCTGGTTGAACGGCATGGAGCGCGTTTTGTCGTACAGCGCGGCATTGCGCGCCCAGGCGTCAGAGCTGAAAGTCATGGCATTCCTCAAGGCAAAAACGGGCGGCGCGCCAGGGTGCGAGCCGCGGTGACGGGCCCCAGGGTATCAGGTGTTGCGCAATGCGCCGCGCCGGGGCCGGCAGCGGCAAGTGTATTCATTAATTGAGAATCATTGTTAATATGGCCGTCCTTTTGCCATGACGCGACGTTCGGCCCCATGTCCCGCTCCACCAACCCTCTGAAAGGTTGGCTCGCCTATTACAGCGAGCTGGTGGGGTCGTGGGCCAAGCGCAATTCGCGGCCCAGCGATGCCGAGGACGCGGCGCAGGACGTGATGGCGCACATGCTGGCCAATACGCGCGCGGCGGCGCTGGATGCAAAGTCGTATCTGTACCGGGCGGCGCAGAACCGGTTGATCAGCGAGATCCGGCGGCAGTCGCGTCACCCCGAGACGTCGCTCGAGTCGTTGTCGGCCGATGACCACCCGCTGTTGCACGATCCCGAAGCCGGGGTGCGCGCGCGGCAACTGGCCGACGCCTTGGAACAGGCTCTGGCGAGCTTGCCGCTGAAAAAGCGGCAAGCCTATGTGTGGCACCGCCTGGAAGGCTATTCGCAGCCCGAGATCGCGCAGCGCATGGGCCTGGCGCTCAACACGGTTGAACGCTATATCATGGACGCCACTCGCGAGATGCGCGAACAGCTTGAACGCTTCTGCCCGGATTGATCCGCCGCGCAATGACCGACCCCATCGACCCCGACCTGCTGCGTGACCCGCGCGACGCCGCCGCGTTCTGGTTCGCGCGCGTGCGCTCGGGGCAGATGGACGCGGCGCAGCAGCGGCAGTTCGACGCCTGGCGGCAGGCTGATCCCGCGCACGACCTGGAATACCGCCGCGCCTGCGGGGTCTGGAATGGCATGGCGCTAGTGGACCCGGCCAAGCTGCGTGCGCTGGCGGCCGAACCTGAACCCGCGCGCCGTCGTTTCGGGTTGCGGCGCCCGTTGACGCTGGGGTTGGCGCTGGCCTGCGCCGCCTTGGTCGCCGGCGTCGCGCTGCCGCAATGGTTCGGCGCGTCGCCGACGTTTGCGCAGCAATACGCGACCCAGGCGGGGCAGCGCCAACAGGCATCGTTGCCGGATGCGTCGGTGGTGGACATGAATACCGCGACCCGCCTGTCGGTGCGCTTGTACGCCGACCGCCGCGTGGTCGAGCTCGAGGCCGGCGAGGCGACGTTCTCGGTGACGCCGGATGCGCAGCGGCCGTTCTATGTCGAGGCGGGCGGCGCCACGATCCGGGTCACGGGTACGCGCTTCAATGTACGGCGCGACGCCGACGCGGTGCAGGTGGCGGTGGATTCCGGCACGGTGGACGTGAAGGCCGGCCACTGGTGGAACCGCAGCCAGGTGCAGCTTGTCGGCGGCCAGGGTACGCATACGCTGGCGGACGGCGGCTTGTCGCCGTCGGCAAAGGTGGATGTGCCCAATCTGCTGGCCTGGCAGGCGGGCCAGGCGGTGTTTCGTGACCAGCCGCTGGCCGACGCGGTGGCCGAGATGAACCGCTATGGCCGCAAGACCATGCGCGTGGCCGACGCCAAGGTCGGGCGCATCCGGATTTCGGGGGTCTTCAATGTGGATAACCCGCAGGCCTTCCTGGACCTCTTGCCCGCGATTGCGCCGGTGCGCGTGCAGACGGCACCGGACGGCGTCGTCACGATTTCAGGCCGTTGATTTCGCCCATTGCTGGCGCCACAGCCCAAAGCGATCGCGCCCCGACAGTTTCATTTGGTTTCAAATAAGCCCCGGATTTTCATCAGGGATTTGGCACGCCGCGGCGTCTTGCAGGCAGGCGCGCTGATTGGCGCGGCCGCGCATCGCCAGCATTGCGGGCCGACACCTCGGCCGGCGAGCGTCGATCCCCAGAAAATCATCAGGAAAGCTTGTTCCGTGAACCGTAAATCCGTTGGACTCCGTTCTTGCACGCCGCCCGCCCTTGGCGCGGGCGCGTTGGCTTTGTCGTTGTTGCTGGCGGCGGCCATGCCGTTGACCGCCGTGCGGGCAGAGGAAGCGGCGCTGCAGGTCAATCTGCCCGCGCAGTCGCTGGAAAGCGCATTGATCCAGCTGGCCCGGCAGGCCTCGTGGGACCTGGCGTATTCGCCGGACGTGGTGCGCCATCTGCGGGCCCCGGCCGTGTTGGGCCAACTGACGCCCGACCAGGCGCTGCAGGCGTTGCTGGCGGGATCGGGGCTGGTCTATGAACGAAAGGGCAGCACGGTGGCGCTGTCGCGCGATCCGAATGACGCCAGCGTGGTGATGGAAAGCATCACGGTGGTGGGCAAGGGTAATGCCACGACGGAAGGCACGGGGTCGTACACCACCGGCGCGATGAATACGGCGACCAAGCTGCCGTTGACCATCCAGGAAACGCCGCAGTCGGTCAGCGTGGTCACGCGCCAGAAGCTGGATGACTTTGCGATGCAAACCATCGACGACGTGGCCAACAGCACCACGGGCGTCACGGTGAACCACTGGAGCAATGACCGCTCGCGCTATTTTTCGCGCGGGTTCACGATCAATACGTTCCTGCTGGACGGCATGCCGGTCACGTACGAGACGGATACGTCCACCTACAGCACCACGGCCATGTACGACCACGTCGAAGTGGTGCGCGGGCCGACGGGGCTGATGACGGGCATGGGCGACCCGTCGGGCGCAATCAATTTCGTGCGCAAGCAGCCAACCGACACGGCGCAGTTCATTCTGACGGGGCGCGCGGGCAACTGGAACAATTTCTCGGGGGAGTTCGATGCGGGCGGTCCGTTGAACGACAGTGGCTCGGTGCGCGGGCGGTTTGTGACGTCGCAGCAGTCGCGCGACTATTTCATCGACGGCTACAGCAGCCGCAAGCACCTGTACTACGGCGTGCTGGACATTGACCTCGCGCCGCGCACCACATTGAGCCTGGGCGGGCATTCCAACACCGAAGACAATCCGGGTTCCGAATGGATGGGCGTACCGACGGCGCCGGATGGCTCGCCGCTGGACATTCGCCGGTCGCGGCGATTCTCGCCGTCGTGGAGCTATTGGGACAAGAGAGAAAACAGCGTATTTGCCGAGTTGAAGCACACGTTCGACAGCGGCTGGGTAGCCAAGGCCGCCGCGCGCTCGGTGAATGCGAAGTCGGCGCTGGACGGCGCCTATTTCGTCAGCGGCAGCTACGACGAGCAGGGCAACATGCTGTACGACGTGATGGGCGGGCGCTACGACTACGACAAGAAGCAGCAGAGCTTTGATGTGTCGGCGCAAGGGCCGATCAAACTGTTCGGCCGCTTTCACGATATTGCGCTGGGTGCGAGCTACCGCAAGGACACTTGGCGTGACGACGGCTACAGTTACCTGGATACGCCGGACGGCTATTACATGCTGGGCGGCGTCAATCCGTACACGTGGAACCCGGATTCGATTCGCCGCACCGATTTCGTGAAAGACACGCTGTGGCGCCGCGACCAGCGGTCGGAACTGACCTCGGCCTATGCCACGGGCCGCTTCCGCCTGGCAGATCCGCTGAGCATGATCCTGGGCGCGCGCCTGGACTGGTTCGACTTTGACAACAGCCAATACCAGGGCGCCTGGAGCAGCCACCGAAAGTTCAGCGAAGACAAGCACTTCACGCCCTACGCGGCGCTGACCTACGACCTGAACGACAACCATTCGGTCTACGCCAGCTATTCCAGCATCTTCAAACCGCAGTACTACCTGGACACGTCCGGCACGGTGCTCAAGCCGGTAGAGGGCACCAACTACGAAGTCGGGCTGAAGGGCAGCTATCTGGATGAGCGTATCAACGCCGCGATTGCGGTGTTCTCGACCACGCAGTCGAACCTGCCGCAGGCGGTGACCGACATCCCGTCGTGCTTTGTCGCCACCAACTGCTATCGGGCGGTGGGCAAGGTCAAGAGCGAAGGGGTGGAAATCGACGTCAACGGCGAGCTGCTGCCGCGCCTGAACGTAGGCATCGGCTATTCCTACACCCGCGCCAAGGTGTCGTCGGGCGGCATCGATGGCGCGCAGGGCCAACCCTATGCCAGCTACATTCCGCAGCATCAGTTCAAGATCGCCGCCATGTATCACCTGTCCGGCGCTTACGAGAAGTGGCGGCTGGGCGGCGCGGTGCGCGCGCAAAGCAAGACGTCGACGCAATCGTTGACCGGCAGCGAAGGCTACGAGCTCAAGCAGTCGCCGTTCACGGTGGTGGACCTGGTGGCCGGGTATCAGGTGAGCCGGCAACTGGACATCCAGTTCAACGTCAACAACCTGTTCGACAAGCGCTACTTTGAATCGATGCAGGGCAATAACGGCGGCAACTACTACGGCACGCCGCGCAGCTTCCTGCTGACGACGCGCTATCAGTTCTAGGCAAGGCCGTCGGCGCACGCTCGCGTGCGCCGACGATGCAGAACGCTTGGCGCGGCGGCCGGTGCCGGCCGCGCCCGACCGCCTTACTGCATGTACCACCCGTGGCTGACCACGAACGATTGGCCGGTGAACGCGGCGCTGGGGAAGGTGGACAGGAACAGCGCGGTCTGCGCCACGTCTTCGACGGTGGTGAAGACGCCGTCGACGGTGTCGCCCAGCATCACTTTCTTGACCACGTCTTCTTCGCTGATGCCCAGTTCCTTGGCTTGCTCGGGAATCTGCTTTTCGACCAGGGGCGTACGCACGAAGCCGGGGCAGATGACGTGCGAACGCACGTTGTGGGCTGCGCCTTCCTTCGCCAGCACGCGCGCCAGGCCCAGCAGGGCATGCTTGGCGGCCACGTAGGCAGACTTCAGCGGCGAGGCTTCATGCGAATGCACCGATCCCATGTAGATCACCACGCCGCCGCGGTTGTCCTTGTACATGTGCTTGAGCGCGGCCTTGGTGGTCAGGAAGGCGCCGTCCACGTGGATGGCCTGCATCTTCTTCCAGTCCGAGAATGCGAAGTTCTCGATGGGGTTCACGATCTGGATGCCGGCGTTCGAGATCAGGATGTCGATGCTGCCGTAGGCCGCTGCCACACGGTCGATGCCTTGATTGACGGCGTCTTCGTTGGTGACGTCCATGGCCACGCCCATGGCCTTGCCGCCGGCCTGTTCGATTTCGCGGGCCACGGCGTCGGCGCCAGCCTGGTTGAGGTCGGCGATGGCGATGGCGGCGCCGGCGCGCGATAGCGTCAGCGCGATTTCCTTGCCGATGCCGCTGGCGGCGCCGGTGACGACCGCGACTTTTCCGTTCAGATTGCTCATGCTGGGAACCTCCGGGTAAGGATGCCGCGGGCCGGGTAGCGCCCGCGGATGCGTGGGGCATGCCTTGATGGTAGCGCCCCAGGATGAGAGCGGCCTGAATGCGCGCAGGGTAACTTTTTATGTCATTTGCTTCCGCCAGGCAGGCCGTGGCGCGGGTGGCATGTCAGGACGAGCCGTGCTGCGTCCCGGGCGCTGTTACCAAGCGGGCCCGCGCGCCGAAATCGGCCATTGCCGGTTGGCCCCGGCTGCGCGAGAATCCGCCGGATTCAGGCCCTGCGACAGACCACGGGCCTTCATTTCTTACAGAGCGAAGACAAGCGTGTCATCAGTCATGAGCGGTCAGGTGGGCGTCAGGGCAGCGGGATCGAGGGCGGGGCGCGTGGCGCGACAGGTGATTGCCGGGGCCTGCCTGGGGTGGGCGGCGTTGTCGGCGCAGGCCGCCTACATCGTGGTCGACACGGGCCACACGCCCAAGCAGCCGGGCGCCACCGGCGCCAGCGGCCGGGTCGAATACCAGTACAACCTGGATCTGAGCGCCGCGGTGGCACAGGACCTGAAGCGGCAGGGCAACCGCGTGACGCGGGTGTCGGCCGACGGCGCCGAGATCGCGCTGGGCCGGCGGGCGCTGACGGCGCCGGATGCGGACTTCTTCATTTCGATCCACCACGATTCGATGCAGCAGAAGTACATCGACGCAGGTCGCCAGCGTGAATTCGCGGGCTTCTCCATCTTTGTGTCGCAGCTCAATCCCAAGTACGAAGACAGCCTGCGCTGCGCCCGCGCGATCGGCGAGGCGCTGGTGGCCGCCGGCGAGAAGCCGTCGCTGTACCACGCCGAGCCGATCGCGGGCGAAAACCGTCCGCTGCTGGACCGCCGCCTGGGCGTGCATCGCTATGATGGCCTGGCGGTCCTGAAGACCGCTGCCATGCCGGCGGTGCTGGTCGAGGCCGGCGTGATCGTGAACCCCGACGAAGAGGCCCGCCTGGCCCGGCCCGACACCATCCAGCGGGTGGCGCAGGCCATCGCCGACGGCACGCACGCCTGCCAGAAGCGGTAGCGGCAGCGGCGCGGGGTGGCATTGCCCGGCGGGATGGATAAAATCCCGCTGCAAGAGGCGTTCCGTGGATAAGGACTGATGATGCTGAAAAGAACACTAACGGCAGTAGGGTTGAGCGTGGCGATGTCCCTGGCGGCCCTGTCGCCCGCCACGGCGCAGACGCCGGCGGGCGCGCCGCAGCAAGAGGAACCGGAGCGCTACGGCCCGTTCTTCTTCCTGCCCAGCCAGCCCAACTTGCTGATCTACGTGGGCGCGGTGGGCGCCAACGACATGCTGAACCTGAAGAAGGCGCTGCGCGAGCATCCGACCATCTCCACCCTCATCCTGCAGAACAACGGCGGCGGCCTGGTCCATATCGGGCTGGTGGTGGCCGAAGAAGTCTACGAACGCGGGCTGAACACCTACATACCCAAAGACAGCTACTGTGCGTCGGCCTGCGCCTTCGTGTTCTTTGCCGGACGCCAGCGCCTGGCCGAGGGGCGTCTGGGCGTGCATCAGATCACCGCGCCTGAAATGACGGGCGAGCAGGCGCAGTTTGGCGTGTCGGACATCGTGGCGACCCTGCCGAAGTACGGTGTGTCGGCCGATGTGCTGGGCATCATGTTCAGCACGCCGTCCAAAGAGATGTATTTCTTCTCGCCGCAGGAAATCATCAAGTACGGCATCAACCGCACGGGCAACGTGCAGACGGCCAGCAACGCGCCGCAGCAGGCCGCCCCGCGCAGCGCGCCGGTGCCGGCCCCCGCGCAGCAACCGGCCGCCGCGCCCTCGCAGGCCCAGG
>NZ_CADIJO010000049.1 GCF_902859705.1 Achromobacter deleyi
ATGGCGCCCGGCCAGCGGGGCGGCCAGGGCGCCCGCGGCGCCGGCCAGGCCAAAGGCGCCGGCCGCGGCCGAGCCCAGGTGGTACGGCGCGCCATGCAGCATGACGGCCAGCGTCGACCAGAACGCACTGAAGCCCAGCGACAGCAGCCCTTGCGCGATGGCGGCGCGGCGCAATTCGCCGTGCTGGCGCCATAGCCTGCCCAGCGAACGCAGCAGTTCGGTGTAGGGCAATTGGGTCGTCGGCGCAAAGGCGGGCAGCCCGCGCCACAGGGCCCCGC
Organism: Achromobacter deleyi; assembly: GCF_902859705.1. Lineage (GTDB taxonomy): Bacteria > Pseudomonadota > Gammaproteobacteria > Burkholderiales > Burkholderiaceae_B > Achromobacter > Achromobacter deleyi. The sequence continues at coordinate 279 of NZ_CADIJO010000049.1, forward strand.
CCAGCGCCAGGATAGACACCGCGGCCGCCAGGAACATGGCGCGCCAGCCCAACTGCTCGGCAACCAGGCCGCTGATCACCCGCGACAGCAGGATGCCCAGCAGCAGGCCGGTCATGACCGTGCCGACGATGCGGCCGCGATGGGCCGGGGGCGCCAGCGTGGCGGCGGCGGGCACGATGTCCTGCGCCAGGGTGGCGGACAGACCGATGGCGAAGCTGGCCGCCAGCAACACGCCGGCCGACGGGGCCACACCGGCCAGCAGCAGGGCTGCGGCCAGGGCGGCGACCTTCATCAGCACGATGCGCTTGCGGTTGTAGCGGTCGCCCAGCGGCGCCAGCGTCAATATGCCAAACGCATAACCAAGCTGGGTCAGCGTGGGAATCCAGCCCAGTTCGGCAGTGCTGGCGTGCAGGTCGGCACCCAGGATGCCGAGCATGGGCTGGTTGTAATACAGCGAGGCAACCGCCAGGCCGGCGCCAATGGCCAGCAACAGCACGAGACGGGCGGAAAGCTCCTGGGGAGCGGGATGGGCGTGAGCGTCGGGGGGCATGGGGAATCCGTTCGGAATGATGCACTGCAACGTGCGAATGGCGCAGATTCTGCTCGCCCGCGGACGCCTTGGGTAGCCGTCGCCGGAGTAGATCCGTTATACGATGGGCGTATGACCAAACCCGATCCTGCCCCCGCGCTCGCCTCGGCGACCGGCACCGACCGCATGTTGCTGGTCGAAACCTTCGTGCGCATCGTCGAGGCCGGCAGCCTGTCGGCCGCCGCCCTGCAGCTGGGTGCCACCCAGCCCACGGTCAGCCGCCGGCTGCAATTGCTGGAACGGACGCTGGGGGTGCGCCTGTTGCAGCGCTCGACCCACGCCATCCGGCTGACCGACGACGGCCAGCGCTGCTATGAACGCGCCAAGGCGCTGATGGCCACCTGGCAATCGTTCGAAAGCGACGTGCGGGGCGCGGGCGAGGAATTGGCCGGCACATTGCGGGTGGTGGCCCCGCATGCGTTCGGGCAGAACCAGTTCATGGAGCCCCTGGCCAAGTACCTGCAGCAATATCCGGGCATGCGCGTGGAATGGCTGCTGCATGACCGGGTACCGGATTTCGTGGCGGAAAACATCGATTGTGCAATCAAGGTCGGGCCGGTGTCGGACCCCTCTGTCGTGGCGGTCAAGCTGGGCGAAGTACCGCGCAGCGTGATGGCGGCGCCGTCATTGCTGGCGGGTGGCCCCGTGCCGCAGCACCCGGCCGAGCTGGCCCGCCTGCCCTGGCTGGCGCTGCGCACCTTCTACCGCGACGAAGTCTGCCTGCGGCATACGCAAACCGGCGAAGTGGCGCGTTTCGATATCCAGCCGCGCCTGTCCACCGATGGCCTGTATGCCTTGCGCAAGGCCGCGGTGCTGGGCCTGGGGGTGGGCATTGCGTCGGCATGGGCGCTGCGCGATGAGTTGGCCAGCGGCCAATTGGTGCTGCTGGCGCCCGAGTGGCAGGCGGCGCCGTTGCCCGTGCACCTGGTCTACGCGCCGTCGCGGTTGCAGCCGGCCCGCCTGCGCAGGTTTATCGAGACCATGCGCGAATACCTGCCGGCCGAGCTGTGCGAAAGTCTCAAGCAGGCCAAGGCAGGCGCAGATCCGAAAGCCAGAACCGGCCAGAAGGCCAGATAGCGCCGTTTCAGGCCCGTTGCAGGGCCGAATTGCGACAAGTGGCATTGGCGGTTGCCACAATGGCAGGTTCCTGACGTTTTGTGTGGAAAGTGGGCGCTAGGCATTGACCTGCCCATCGGCCAGAATTTCCCTACCGATACAACAGGGGAAAATAATGACGACATTGCTCACCACCACCGACGTCGCGAAGATCGTGGCCGCACAGGGCCCGCGCAAGGTCTTCGAAGACATGCTGGATTATCTGCTGGCCGATTACCTGCGCTGGCAGGAGTTCGACAAAAGCGCCCGCGTGGCCAGCCATTCCGATACCGGCGTGATCGAATTGATGCCCACCGCCGACAGCGATCTGTACAGCTTCAAGTACGTCAATGGCCACCCGGGCAATCCGCTGACGGGCCTGAGTACCGTGATGGCGTTTGGCGCATTGGCGCAGGTCCATACCGGTGAGCCGCTGCTCATCAGCGAACTGACGCTGACCACCGCGCTGCGCACTGCAGCCACATCGGCTTTGGCCGCCCGTGCGCTGGCGCGCCCCGGTTCGCGCACCATGGCGCTGATCGGCAACGGCGCGCAAAGCGAATTCCAGGCGCTGGCATTCCACCACATCCTGGGCATCGACACGCTGCACCTGTACGACGTGGACCCGGCCGCGACCGACAAGCTGGAACGCAATCTGGCGGGTGTGACGGGCCTGCGCCTGCGACGTTTCGACAGCACCGCCGCCGCGGTCAAGGGCGTGGACATCGTCACCACCGTGACGGCCGACAAGGCCTACGCCACCATCCTGACGGCCGACATGGTCGAGCCGGGCATGCACATCAACGCCGTGGGCGGCGACTGCCCCGGCAAGACCGAACTGCATGCGGACGTGCTGCGCGCCGCCTCGGTATTCGTTGAATACGAGCCGCAGACCCGCATCGAAGGCGATCTGCAACAGATGCCGGCGGACTTCGCCGTGACCGAACTGTGGCGCGTGCTGACCGGCCAAAGCGCCGGCCGCCGCGACGCGCAGGAAATCACGGTGTTCGATTCGGTGGGCTTTGCGCTGGAAGACTTCTCGGCGCTGCGCTGGCTGCGCGACAGCGCGGTCAAGCACGGCATTGGCGCACGCGTCGAAGTGGCGCCGCGCCTGGCCGATCCGAAGAACCTGTTCGAACTCGTGCGTGGCCGCCAGGCTGCCGCGCAGGCCGCGGCCCGGGCCAACCAGGCGGTACTCAAAGACTAGGAATAGGACTAGGACTAGGTCGCGGGGGGCGTTTCGGGCGCCTCGTGCGACACCGGCCGGCCCAGCAGGTAGCCCTGGAAGTGCGAGCAGCCTTCCTGCGTCAGGCGTTCCAGCTGGGCTTCGGTTTCCACGCCTTCGGCCGTGGTCGGGATATCCAGGCTGCGGCCGATGCCATTGATGGCGCGGATGATCGCCAGCGCTTCCTTGCTGGATTCGACGTCCTGGGTGAACGACTTGTCGATCTTGATCTTGTCGAACTCGAAGCTGCGCAGATAGCCCAGCGATGAGTAGCCCGTACCGAAATCGTCCAGCGCCACCTTCACGCCCAATTGCTTGAGCCGATTCAAGGTGTTCAGGTTGGTCTCGGAGTTGGCCAGCAGCACCGATTCGGTGATTTCCAGTTCCAGCCGATTGGCGGCCAGGCCCGAAGTGGCCAGGGCCGATTCCACCAGCGAGACCAGCGCGTTGTTGGTGAACTGGGTGGCCGACAGGTTCACCGCCACGGTCTCGTGCGCGTCCCAGGTCATCGCTTCGCGGCACGCTTCGTGCAGCGTGAAGGCGCCCAGTTCGTGGATCAGCCCGGTTTCCTCGGCAATGGGAATGAAGTCGTTGGGCATGATCAGGCCCTTGACCGGGTGCTGCCAACGCATCAGCGCTTCGCGCCCTACCGTGCGCACGTGGCTGATGTCCTTGATGGGTTGGTAGTGCAGGTGCAGCTGATGCGACAGGATGGCCTGGCGCAGGTCCATTTCCATTTCGTGGCGCTTGAGCGCGGCGGCCTCCATTTCGGGCTTGAAGAACGCCAGGCAATTGCGGCCGTTGCGCTTGGCCTCGTACAGCGCCATGTCGGCATAGCGCAGCAGATGGTCGGCGCCGCACTCTTGCGCGCTGGCCGTGGCGATGCCGATGCTGACGCTGACCGGCACCGTGTGGCCGTCCACCTGGAAGGGCTCGCGTACCGCGTCGATCAGGCGCTGCGCCATCTGGCGCAGGTCGTCGGTTTTCTCGATGCCGGGCAGCACCACCGCGAATTCATCGCCGCCCAGGCGGGCCAGCGTGTCCTGCTCTCGCAGGTTCTTGGCCAGGCGGCGGGCCAGTTGGCGCAGCAGTTCGTCGCCGTACTGGTGGCCCAGCGTGTCGTTGACGCTCTTGAAGTTGTCCAGGTCCAGGCACAGCACGGCAGCAGTGCGGTCGCGGCTGTCGGGGTTCAACGCCTTGAGCAGCTGTTCGCGGAACAGGCGCCGGTTGGGGATGCCGGTCAGCGTGTCGTGATGCGCCATGTAGCGCACCTGGGCATGGGCAGCGTTTTCGTCGGTGATGTCATCGGCGATCAGCAGCACGTAGCGCGAACGCGGGTCGCTGCTGTGAAACACCAGCGTCTTGCTGCGCAGCGTGCGCGGGCCGCGTCCGGTTACCAGTTCTTCCTGGCCGGCTTCGCGCAATGCGCCGTCCGAGCGCAGGGCATCGTTGGTCAGGCGTTCGAAGAACTCGTGCACGGCGGGCGGCAGGCATTCCTGCACTGTCTTGCCCTGCATGTGTTCGCGAGTGCCGCCGAACACCGTTTCAGCCTGGCGGTTGGCCAGCAGGATGCGGCGCGAGACGGCGTCCAGCACCAGCACGCACGAAGGAATGTGCGAAACCACGGCTTCCAGGAAGCTCGACAGCGAGGTCAGCTCGGTGTTGTAGCGCTCGGCCAGGTCCTTGGCGCGCAGCAGCTGCAATTCGCGTTCACGGCGCTCGGTGCAGTCGCGCGTGATCTTGGCGAACCCCATCAGGGCGCCGGCATCGTCGTGGATCGCATCGATCACCACGTGCGCCCAGAACGGCGTGCCGTCCTTGCGCATGCGCCAGCCCTCGGCTTCGAAACGGCCCTGGCTGCGAGCAATTTCCAAGCCCTTGCCCGGCACGCCGGCGGCCTGGTCGGCCGGGCTGTAGAAGCACGAGAAGTGCTTGCCCACGATCTCGTCCCGCGTGTAGCCCTTGGCGCGCTCGGCCCCGGCATTCCAGTTGGCGACGGTGCCGTCGGGGTTGAGCATGTAGATGGCGTAGTCGATGACACCTTGCACGAGGTGCCGGTACATGACGTCGGAGTTGTCGATGATCATTGGTATGAGCGGGGTATGGCGGGATTCGCGGCAATACGTTTACGTCGCGTCGCCGCGATTATTTACCGGTGCCGCGAGAAAAGGCCGTTCCTTGCCAATCTTGGCGCATTAAGTCGAATCGTTGCGAAACGGGCCGGCCGGCGCCGTCAGAGTTTGACGCGTTGCTTCAGGGCCTGCGTGATCATGGCGATGTCGATGTCCTGGCCGGGATGCTTCTGGCAGAAGTCGTACAACACCGCGATGTAGGCATTGCCCAGCAGCTTGGTGATGGCGCCGGCCGTGGTGGCGGCGATGGTGCCGCCCACCGCGCTGCCCGCGCCGGGAATGAACTTGAGCAGGCCGGACACGACCGACCGCCCCACCAGTGTGGCGGCAGAGGCGCCCAGCGTCGAGGTGACCAGCGTGCTGATGGCGGCCGTGTTCAGTTCCATGCCGAACGTGATACCGATCTTGGCGATCATGCCCACCTGGATCGGCACCAGCGCGACCGCGTCCGAAAAGGGAATCGGCGCGGCGGCGGCGGACGCGGCCAGGCCGGCCGCGACGTTCACTTCTATCTCAGCCCGCTTTTTTTTTACTTCCAGGGCCTTCTTGTTGCGGGTCGACAGCGCATTGGCGTAGGCCCGCTGCTGCGATTCAGGGATGTATTGCGCCGTGGCTTCGATAAGCGCGTCCAGGCCCATCGGCGGCAGGTCCGCGTCCAGTTCCTCGATGCGTTCGGGCAGTGCGCGTACCGCCACCACCTGCCGGGCGCGCGGCAGCAGCCTTTCGGCTTCCTGCAGGAAGGGGCTGTTCTTGCGGGCCTTGGTGAGCACGGTGATGACCGGGATGCCGGCATCGGCCAGCAGCGCGCACAGTTCGATTTCGGCGTCTTCGACGCGGTGGCTGCTGTCCTGGATGCAGAGCCAGGCCACGTGCAGGTGGCGGTCCTGGTCTTCGGCCAGCGAGCGCTCGCGGATCAGGTCCGCCAGTTGCTGGCGCGACCGCGCGTAGTCGCCCACTTCCAGCCCGCGGGTGTCGATGATGGTGAGCGGATGGCCAGGTCGTGAGAATTCCTGGGTGGTCTGCGTGACGGGCTTGCCTGCGCCGGTCTTGGCCAGGTCGCCGCGAAAGACGGCATTGATCAGCGTGCTCTTGCCCACGCCCGTCTTGCCGGCCACCAGGATGTTGACGCGGCCCGCGCCGCGCGTGGCGGTGCTGATCGCATCCGCGATGGCGTCCTGCAATTGGGGAGAATCGTGGCGGGGGGGAGTCATGGGCGGCTACGCTGGGCAAGGCAATGCCCTGATTCTAGCCACAAACTCCAGCCGCCAACGCGAACGGGGCCGGATCCGGCCCCATAGTCGCGTCAATACAGGTGTTCGGCTTGCGGGAAGCGGCGGGCGCGCACGTCGTCGGCGTAGCTGCGCGCGGCGGCCTGGATGCGGTCGGCCAGATTGTCGTAGCGTTTGACGAAGCGCGCGGTGCGTTCGAACATGCCCAGCATGTCGTCCACGACCAGCACCTGGCCGTCGCAATCGACCGATGCGCCGATGCCGATGGTGGGGCACGCAATGGCCGTGGTGATGGCCTGCGCCAGCGATTCGACCACACCTTCGATCACGACCGAGAACGCACCGGCGTCGGCTACTGCCGTGGCATCGGCGGCGATGCGGGCGTATTCGGCTTCGCCGCGACCGCGCGCGCCGTAGCCGCCCAGGATGTTGACAGCCTGCGGCGTCAGGCCGATATGCGCCATGACGGGAATGCCGCGCGCCGACAGGTACGCGATGGTCGGTGCCATGGCCTGGCCGCCTTCCAGCTTGATGGCGCCGGCGCCGGTTTCCTTCATGACGCGGGCGGCCGACCGAAAGGCCTGTTCGGGGCTTTCTTCGTAGCTGCCGAACGGCATGTCGACCACGACCAGCGCCTGGCGGGACCCGCGCACCACGGCCGCGCCATGCGCGATCATCATGTCCAGCGTGACCGGCACCGTGGAAGGCAGGCCGTAGAGGGTCTGCGCGAGGCTGTCGCCCACCAGCAGCGCGTCGCAGTGCGGATCCAGCAGCTCGGCCATGCGCGCGGTATAGGCGGTGAGCATGACCAGGGGCTCGGCGCGCTTGCGTGCGCGAAAGGCCGGGGCGGTCATGCGGCGGGGCGCCGAGGCGGCGGCGTTCAAGGTGGCGGTGGTGGACATGCGGGGCTCTCCTGGTGTGCGGCGTGCGCGCGGCCCGGCAGGCAGGCGTTGCGCACGCGGCACAGGTATATCACGCGGTGGGCGGGGCCGTCAGCGCGGCGCGCATGTCTTCCAGGAAGGCCACGGTGATGTCGCCCAGGTAGCTGCGTTTCTTGGCGACCATGCTGATCTCGACGTCGTAGCGATAAGCGCCCGCATCCAGCGCGTGCAGCAGTCCGGCGGCCACATACGGCGCGGCATAGTGTTCGGGCAGGTAACCCAGGTGGGCGCCGGACAGGATCAGGATCAGCGCGGCTTCCATGTTGTCGGCTTCGGACGTGATGTGCCGCGGCCGGCCGGCGAAAGACGCTTCGGGCAAGGGATAGGTGCGCCAGGTCCAGTCGGCATCGGCCAGGTCCTGCTCGGTGACGCGGCCCGCGCGGACTGTCAGTGGATGGGTCGCGCCGCAGTAGGCGACCTGTCTTTCCTGGAACAGTGGCGTGTAGTCCAGCATCGGCACCCGATGCAGGAAGTAGCCGATGGCCACCTGCATCTCGTCTTTCAGGATCAGTTCTTCGAGTTCGCGGGGGCTGCGAATCAGCACCGACAGGCGCACGGCCTCGTCGCGCCGACGGAAGCGCTCGATGGCGTGGCCGATGCGCGCGTTCTGTTCCATGGTGGCATTGCCGATCAGTCCCAGCGTCAGGTTGCCCACCAGTTGCCGGTGCATGTTGCGCGCTTGCGCGCTGAAGTCGTCCAGGGATGCCAGCGCGCGTCGCGCGAGCTTGGCGAAGCGCTGGCCCTTGGCATTGAGCCGGAAGCCGCCTCGGCCGCGCTCGCACAGCGTGAAGCCCAGTCGGGTTTCCAAGGTGGCCAGCTGGCTGCTGATGGTGGATTGGCCGACCCCCAGCAGTTCCTGGGCGGCCGACACGCCACCGGCATCGACGATGGAAAGAAAGACGCGGATCAGGCGCAGGTCCAGGTCGGAAACGTTCGAGAGCATAGGGTTATCACCGACAAAACATCGATAGGCATCGATGTGAATTTTTCGAACTAGGCATGGATGGAAAAAGTGCAGATTTCTATTATTCCACCAGCGTTGCGCATTCGTGCTGACGCCGACGCCACCGGCGGCGAGCAGGCGAATCAGGCAGGAAAAGCCAGGTTTTCTGGAATTACTTCTGCCTGAATAGTTGTTTTGACGGTGGTGACAGAACAGCGTGCGCGCACGGCGCCGCACGCGGCGATACAAGGGATGAAAGACATGGTCTTGGACATAGGCGTCGTCGTGGTGTATCTGGTGGCCATGCTGCTGCTGGGCTGGTATGGCATGCGGCGCGCGAAGACGCACGAGGATTTCCTGGTGGCCGGCCGCAACCTGGGGCCGGCCTTCTACATGGGCACGATGGCCGCCACGGTGCTGGGTGGGGCCAGTACGGTAGGCACTGTCAGGCTGGGCTACGTGTACGGCATTTCGGGCTTCTGGCTCTGTGCGATGCTGGGGCTGGGCATCATCGTGCTCAATCTGTTCCTCGCGCGGCCGCTGCTCAAGCTGCGCATCTTCACCGTGACGCAGATTCTGGAACATCGCTACAGCCCGCGCACCAAGCACGTCAGTGCGTTGGTGATGATGGCCTACGCGCTGATGCTGGCCGCCACCTCGGTGATTGCGATCGGGACGGTGATGCAAGTGCTGTTCGGACTGCCATTCTGGGTGTCCATCCTGGTGGGCGGCGGCGTGGTGGTGGTGTATTCGGCGGTGGGCGGCATGTGGTCGCTGACGTTGACCGATATCGTGCAGTTCCTGATCAAGACCATCGGCCTGATGTTCATCCTGCTGCCGATCTGCCTGGCCCGCGTCGGCGGGTGGGACCAACTGGTGGCCAAGCTGCCGGCGGCCAGCTTCGACTTTGCCACCATCGGCTGGTCGACCATCCTGACCTACTTCCTGATCTATTTCTTCGGCATCCTGATCGGCCAGGAAATCTGGCAGCGCGTCTTCACTGCACGCAGCGAACGGGTGGCGCGGCTGGCGGGTGCGGCGGCAGGGGTGTATTGCATCATCTACGGGCTGGTCGGCGCGCTGATCGGCATGGCCGCCCGTGTGCTGCTGCCGGACCTGGACAACGTCAACAATGCCTTTGCCGCCATCGTGCAGGCGGGCCTGCCGGAAGGCATCCGCGGGCTGGTGATTGCCGCCGCACTGGCCGCAATGATGTCCACGGCCAGCGCCGCCATGCTCGCCGCATCCACTGTGCTGGCCGAGGACCTGCTGCCGGCCCTGCGCGGCGGCCGCACGTTTACCCACGTGCGCAGCCATCGTCTGCTGACCCTGCTGGCCGGCCTGGTGACGCTGGGCATCGCCCTGGTGGTGGACGACGTTCTCAGCGCGTTGACCTGCGCCTACAACCTGTTGGTGGGCGGCATGCTGGTGCCCATCCTGGGCGCGATCTGGTGGCGCCGCGCCACCACCGCCGGGGCCATCGTCAGCATGCTGCTGGGCTGTGCCACCGCTATCGGTTTCATGATCAAGGACGGCCTGGATGCGAACACACCGATCTACGCCAGCCTTGCCGTCAGCATCGCCAGTTTCTTCGTCGTCAGCCTGATGGGCCAGGCCCGTGCGCCCGCCTTCGGCGACTCTTCTTCCAGGAGCATCCCATGACCTTTTCTTCCGACAGACTGGCGGCGCTGCGCGCCCGGTTCGGCGGATCCAACGAGTCCGTCATCCACGATCCGCATTTCCGCGCGGTGGCGGCCACGGTGATCGACGACAACGGCACCCGCAGCGCGCCGTACGCCGGCATGCCGACGCTGCTGGATGCGCCGGCCCGCCAGATCGACTGGGGCCGGCCCGACTTCGGGGATCTGCAGGTGGCGCTGATGGGCGTGCCGATGGACCTGGGCGCCAGCAATCGCAGCGGCTGTCGCTTCGGGCCGCGCGCTTTGCGCGCCATCGAACGCGTCGGCCCCTACAACCATGTGCTGAAATGCGCGCCGGTCCGTGAACTGCGGGTGGCGGATATCGGCGACGTGCCGATGCGCAGCCGCTTCAGCCTGGAGCAATCGCATGAAGACATCCAGGCGACCTACGCCCATCTCGTTGAGGCCGGCGTGCTGCCGCTGTCGGTGGGCGGCGACCATTCGGTCACCCTGCCCATCCTGCGTGCGCTGGGGGCCGACAAACCGTTGGCGCTGGTGCACTTCGATGCGCATTGCGACACCGGCGGGCCTTTCGACGGCAGCCGCTTCCATCACGGCGGCCCGTTTCGCCAGGCGGTGCTGGACGGCGTGCTGGACCCGACCCGCACCATCCAGATCGGCATCCGCGGATCAGCCGAATATCTGTGGGAATTCTCGTACGAATCGGGCATGACGGTCATTCACGCGGAAGACATCGGCCGATTGGGGGTGGACGCCATCATCGCCCAGGCGCGCGCGGTGGTGGGCGACGGGCCGGTCTACGTGTCATTCGACATCGATTGCCTGGACCCGGCGTTTGCGCCCGGCACCGGTACGCCCGAAGTCGGCGGCGTGACGGTGCGCGAGGCCCAGGCCATGTTGCGCGGCCTGGCGGGGTTGGACGTCGTGGGCGGCGATGTGGTGGAAGTGGCGCCGTCTTACGATGCCACGGCCAACACCGCGCACGCCGGCGCGCAGATCCTGTTCGAGATTCTCAGCCTGATGCGGCTGCGCGGCGGCCGTTGACGGCGGACGGCCGTTCCGGCCGGTCTGTCAGGGCGCGGGGCCTTTGGCCGCCGCGCCTTCGACCTTCAGCAACGCATAGCGCCGGCTGACATACAAGGGCGTGACCACGCCCGGCCATGATGCCAGCAACTCGTTGGCGCGGTTCTTGGCGACCGCTAGATATACCGTGTCCCCCGCTTTGGGCAGCACACCATCGAGCGCAGGGAATTCGACCAGCCCGACGGCGCCGCGCGAGTAATAGCGGGCGGAAAACGGCCGGCTGCCGACGAAATAGAACGGATTGTCGCCGCGCATGGCATCGGCCTGTTGGACCAGCTGCTTTTCCGTCTTGTAGCGGGTGGGCTCGGCCCAGGCCAGGATGCCCAGCGCCAGCGCGGCGGCGGGCGTCAGCAGCATCGCCGCGGCCGCCAGGCGCTGCGGGCGCACGCTCTGCCAGCGGCTGGCCAGCAGGCCCGTGGCGAGGGCGACGGGCGGCAGCGCCGGCAGCACGTAGGTCCACAGGATGTTGCCCGACAGCGTGAAGAAGGCCGGCGTGGCCAACGCCCAGGCCACGAGGTAGGTCTGGACGGGATCGCGCGCCGCCGCCACCACGCGCTGGCGCAACGACGCATGCTTGCGCGGCCATAGCGCCATGCCCAGCCACGCCGCGCCCCACGGCAGGGTCGCCAACAGCCAATCCAGCCAGATGCTGCCGTAGGGGCGCTGGTGGGCCGAGCCATAGCGGTCGCCTTCCCAGCCTGGGTCGATGAAGCGCAGCAGGTGTTCGCCGACGATGAAGTACTGGAAGAAACCCGGCGTCCTGATTTCCGCGGCGATGTACCACGGCAGCGTCAGTGTCAGCATCAACGCGGTGCCGCCGGCCCAGGGCAGCGCCCGCAGGCAGGCGCGCGCATTGCGGTGCCAGAGCATCCAGGGCACGAGGGCGCCGGCCACCAGCACCAGCGTCAGCGGCCCCTTGGCCAGCAGGCCGATGGCCAGGCCGACGAAAAAGCCGTAGCGCCACAGGGGCCGCGGATCGGTGGGGGCCAGCAGGAACGACACCATCGACAGCGTCATGCCCAGCGCCAGGAAAGGATCGGTCAGCACCGCGCCCGCGCTGGCGAACGGCAGCAGCATGGTTGCAAACACCAGCGTGGCCCAGCGCGCGGCTTGCTCGCCATGCAGCCGCCGACCGCAGGCATGTACCAGCGCCAGCACGCCCAGCATCGCCAGCCAGGACGGCAGGCGGACCGCGAATTCAGACAGGCCGAACAGCTGGATGGACAGCGCCTGTGTCCAGAAGGCCAGCGGCGGCTTGCCCCAGAACGGCACGCCGGGCTCGAACCAGGGCGTGATCCAGTCGCCCGATACGGCCATCAGGCGTGCGATCTCGGCATAGCGCGGCTCGGACGTGTCCGCGAAAGGCATGAGCGCCATCGCGAACAGGCGCGCGGCCATGATGGCCACAAGGCCCAGCAGCAGGCCTTTAGAAGTTAACCGCATGCGGACCCTTGGCGGTATCGGCCAGCGGCATGGCCGCGACGGCGCTGTGTTGAACATCACGCACCAGATAGACCGGGCGTTGCTTGGTTTCCAGGTAGGTCTTGCCCACGTATTCGCCCAACAGCCCGATGGTGATCAGCTGGATGCCGCTCAGGAAGGTGATCATGGCCATCAACGACGGGTAGCCGTCGACCTCGGCGCCGAAGAGCAGGGTCTTGCCGATGATGATGATACCGAACAGCGCACCGAGCAGGGCCGCGACCACGCCGGCCGTGGTGGCCCAGCGCAGCGGCGCGGTGGAAAACGAGGTGATGCCTTCCATCGCCAGGCGGAACAGCGCGAAGTAGTTCCACTTGGTGGTGCCGGCGGCGCGCGGGGCACGGTCGTAGTCGATGAATCGGGTGGGCATGCCGATCCAGGCGTACAGGCCCTTCATGTAGCGGCAGCGTTCGGGCAGCTGCAGCAGCGCGTCCACGGCGCGCCGGCTCATCAGGCGGAAATCGCCCGTGTCCGGCGGAATCTCGGCGCGGCTCAGCCGGCTCAGCAACCGGTAGTAGGCGTAGGCGGACGCGCGCTTGGCCCAGCTTTCGCCGGCCCGGCTGCGCCGCCGCATGCCGACCACGTCGGCGCCTTCGCGCCAGGCCCGCACCATCTCGGGGATCAGCTCGGGCGGGTCCTGCAGGTCGGCGTCCAGCAGGATCACCGCGGCGCCCGAAGCATGGCGGATGCCGGCGGTCATCGCGGCTTCCTTGCCGAAGTTGCGGCTCAGCCGCACCAGCTTCAGGCCCGGCTCGAATGCCATCAGGCTGGCCAGGTATTCCGCGCTGCCGTCGCGGCTGCCGTCGTCGACGAACACGATTTCCCAGGATTCGCCCAGCGTGTCCAGCACCTGCCGCAGCCGGGCATGGCAGAGGGGCAGCACTTCGCGCTCATTCAGGAAGGGAATGATGATGGACACCTGCACCGGGCGCGGCTGGGCGCGCGGCAGGGTCGGGATGTCGGGATAGGGACGCATGGTGTGAAGTCTTCCGAGATCGACTACAGAGAGGTCGGGCCGGCAGTCGGCGCGGCGGGTTCCGAGGATTGCCGCGCCTGGGCCTGGGCCAATTCAAGTTCGTCGGCGTCCTTGCGGTGCACCAGGCGATACAGCGCGGGCAGCACCAGCAGGGTCAGGATGGTCGACGAGATGATGCCGCCGATCACCACGGTGGCCAGCGGCCGCTGCACCTCGGCGCCGGTGCCGGTGGCGATCGCCATGGGCACGAAACCCAGCGAGGCCACCAGCGCGGTCATCAGTACGGGGCGCAGCCGCGTCAGCGCGCCGATGCGCACGGCCTGGTCCAGCGGCTTGCCTTCGTCGCGCAGGCCGCTGATGAACGACAGCATCACCAGGCCGTTCAGCACCGCCACGCCGCACAGCGCGATGAAGCCGACCGCGGCGGTGATGGACAGGGGAATGCCGCGCAGCCACAACGACAGCACGCCGCCCGTCAACGCGAACGGAATGCCGGTGAAGACGATCAGGCCGTCCTTGATGTTGCCGAACATGGCGAACAGCAGGCCGAACACCAGCAACAGCGCCGCGGGCACCACGATCTGCAGGCGCTGGGCGGCGGACTGCAATTGTTCGAACGTGCCGCCCCAGGCGGTCCAGTAGCCGGACGGCACCTTGATCTTCTCGGCCAGCGCGGCTTCGGCATCCGCCACGAACGAGCCCAGGTCGCGGCCGCGCACGTTGGCGCTGACCACGATGCGGCGCTTGCCGTCTTCGCGCGAGATCTGGTTCGGCCCCGGCGCCAGGTCGAAGGTGGCGACTTCGGACAAGGGGATGTACGAGGTCTGGGCCTGCGCGTCCGTTTTGGGCAAGGCGATGGGCAGCTTGCGCAGCGCCGGGATGCTTTCCCGCACGGCTTCCGGCAGGCGCACCACGATGTCGAAGCGGCGGTCCCCCTGGAAGAAGGTGCCGGCTTCGCGCCCGCCGATGGCGATGGTGAGCGTGTCCTGCACGTCGGCCAGGCTGAGGCCGTAGCGGGCGGCGCGGGCACGGTCGATGTTCACGGTCAGCACTGGCAGGCCGGTGGTCTGTTCGACCTTGACTTCGGATGCGCCGGGTATGGCTTGCAGGACTTCGGCGACTTCGGCTGCAGACTTGTTCAGCACGTCGTTGTCGTCGCCGAAGATCTTCACCGCCACGTCGCTGCGCACCCCGGAGATCAGTTCGTTGAAGCGCAGCTGGATGGGTTGCGAGAACTCGTAGTTGTTGCCCGGCACCTGGGCCGCTTCTTCCTGGATGGCTTGCAGCAGCTGGGCCGAGGTCTTGCGCGGTTCTGGCCATTGATCCTTCGGCTTGAGCATGATGTAGCCATCCGAGATGTTCGGCGGCATCGGGTCGGACGCGATCTCGGCGGTGCCGGTGCGGGCGAACACGCGCTCGATCTCGGGGAACTTGGCCTTCAGCCGCGTCTCGATCTGCTTTTGCATCTCGAGCGATTGCGACAGGCTGGTGCCGGGAATGCGCAGCGCCTGGATGGCGATGTCGCCTTCGTTCAGGTTGGGAATGAACTCGCTGCCCATGCGCGAGGCCACCACGCCGCACAGCACCACGAACAGGGCCGCGCCCGCCAGGACGATCGGGGTGCGGCGCAGCGCCAGGTCCAGCAGGGGCTCGTAGCGGCGCTTGGCCCAGGTCATCAGGCGGTTTTCCTTTTCCGAGACCTTCTTGCCGATGAACAGCGCCACCGCCGCCGGCACGAAGGTGACCGACAGGATCATCGCGCCCAGCAGCGCCAGCACCACGGTCAATGCCATGGGATGGAACATGCGCCCTTCCACGCCGCTGAGCGCGAAGATGGGCAGGTACACCACCATGATGATCAACTGGCCAAACAGCAGCGGGCGGCGGGCTTCGCGCGCCGCGGCGAAGACCTCGTGGAAGCGTTCGCCGCGCGTCAGGGGCCGGCGATGATGTTCCTGTGCATGGCTCAAGCGCCGCACGCAGTTCTCGACGATCACCACCGCGCCGTCGACGATGATGCCGAAGTCCAGCGCGCCCAGGCTCATCAGGTTGGCGCTGACTTTGTAGGTGACCATGCCCGTGAAGGTAAACAGCATGGACAGCGGAATGACCATCGCCGTGATCAGCGCCGCGCGGATGTTGCCCAGGAACAGGAACAGGATTACGACCACCAGGGCGGCGCCTTCCAGCAGGTTCTTCTTGACCGTGGCGATGGCCTTGTCGATCAGGTTGCTACGGTCGTAGACGGTCACGGCCTGCACGCCGGGCGGCAGCGTCTTGTTGATGGCGTCGATGCGGGACGACACCGCCAGCGATACCGAACGGCTGTTTTCGCCGATCAGCATGAATACCGTGCCCAGCACCACTTCCTGGCCGTTGTCGGTGGCCGCGCCGGTGCGCAGTTCACGCCCGATGGCCACTTCCGCCACGTCGCGGATGCGGATGGCCTGGCCGTCCACGGTGGTCAGCACCACGTCCTTGATGTCGTCGATCGAGCGTACCTGGCCCGGCGCGCGGATCAGGTACTGCTCACCCTTGCGTTCGATGTAGCCCGCGCCGACGTTGGCGTTGTTGCGGTTCAGCGCCGTCATGATGTCGGTCAGCGACAGCCCGTACGACGCCAGCCGTTCGGTGTTCGGCGCCACCTGGTATTCCTTGGCGAAGCCGCCGATCGAGTTGATCTCGGTCACGCCGGGAATGTTGCGCAGTTGCGGCTTGATGACCCAGTCCTGGATCTCGCGCAGGTCGGTGGGGGTGTAGGGCGAGCCGTCTTCCTTCCTGGCGCCGGGTTCTGCCTCGACCGTCCACAGGTAGATTTCGCCCAGGCCCGTGGAAATGGGCCCCATGGTCGGCGTGATGCCTTCGGGCAGGCTTTCCTTGGCTTCCTGCAGGCGCTGGTTGACCAGTTGGCGCGCGAAGTAGATGTCGGTGCCGTCCTTGAAAATCACCGTCACCTGCGACAGGCCATAGCGCGACAGCGAGCGCGTCTGCTGCAGGCCCGGCAGGCCGGCCATGACAGTCTCGATGGGATAGGTGATGCGCTGCTCGGTTTCCAGCGGCGAATAGCCCGGTGCGCCGACGTTGATCTGCACCTGCACATTGGTGATGTCCGGCACGGCGTCGATGGCCAGCCGGGAATAGTTGTAGACCCCGATGGCGGCCACGCCCAGGGTCAGGAAAAGAACCAGCCACCGTTGCTCGATGGCGAAGCGGATCAGGCGTTCGAACATGTCTGGGTGCTCCGGCTCAGTGCGCGTGGCTGGCGCTGGCTTTGCCCAGCTCGGCCTTCAGCACGAAGGCGCCTTGCGAGACGTAGCGCACGCCGGGGGCCAGGCCCGCCAGCACCTCGACCTGTTCGCCCGAGGTCTTGCCCAGCTTGACGGGCTGCGCCAGGTAGCCGCCGGGCACCTGCACGAACACCACCGGCTCGTTCTCGACGGTCTGGATGGCGTCGGCCGCCACGGCGACGGGCGCTTCGGCGCTGCTGACCACCACGTTCACCGACACGAACAGCCCCGGCCGCCAGGCCATGTCCGGGTTGTCCAGCGTGACGCGAGCCGTGGCGGTACGGGTCTGCTGGCCCAGCAGCGAGCCGATGTACGAGACCTTGCCCAGCGCGCGCCCCGCGAACGCAGCGGACGCCACGCTGGCGGCCTCGCCCACGCGCACGTCCTGCAGGTCCTTGGGCGCAATCACGAATTCGGCCCACACCGTGCGCAGGTCCGACAGCGTGAATATGCTGGCCGTGTCCGGCAGTGCCTCGCCCAGCACGATGTGCTTTTCGACCACCACGCCGTCGAACGGCGCGCGGATCTCCAATCGGCTCAGGTCCTTGGACTGCGGCGGCGCGCCGATGGCGGCCAGCTTCTGTTCCGCGTTCTGCACCGCGATCTGCGCTTCCTGCAAGGCAGTGCGGGCCTGCTGGTAGTCCTGCTCGGCGGACACCTTCTCGCGCCACAGCTTCAATTCGCGCTGGTGGGTCGCGGCGGCCAGGTCGCGGCGCTTGCTGGCCGCCAACCATTCGCTGCGCAGTTCCGACAGGGCCGTGCTGGACAGCGCCGCCAGCAGCTCGCCCTTCCTGACCTGCTGGCCCAGGTCTGCCGATACCTCTTGCACCACGCCGGCCAGGCGCGGCACCACGTGGGCGGTCCGGTCGGCGTTGAACTTGATTTCGCCCGGAAACTGCGACGAGGTCTCCAGCCGCGCGGGCGCGGCGGCCTCGGTCTGGATACCCGCCACCTTGATCTGTTCGGCGTTCAAGGCAATCTTGCCTTCGTCACGGTCCAGCGTCGCGGTGATGGGTTGGGCCAGGCCGGGCCAGGACACCTCGGCCTCGATCTCGAAGAAGTGCGGCTCGTCGATGGACTGGACGCTGGCCAGGCCGTCCTGGTCGGGCTTGAAGTCCAGCGTCTCGACCGTCCCATTGGGCCGGGTCAGCGTGGCTTTGACCGTCAGGCCGGCGACGGCGACGGGCTGCTTGCCAGCCGTGGCCCAGAGCCGCAGTGTCGAGCGGCCATCGGCTTCGGCCAGCAGCAGTTCGACGCTGTTCGAATCGGCGCGGGTCAGCGCACCGCCGCGTGCACCCTGCTCGGTGGCTTCGTGGCCGTGCCCGGCGGCGCCGTCGGCGCGGACCAGGCCGGGCGCGGTGGTCAAGAGGCAGGCGGCGGCCAGGGCGGCGGCCAGCGCCGGACGGGAAAAGAGGGAAAGCGCGTGGAGTCGGGTCATGGGATAGGGAAGTTCAACGTCCGAGAATGCGGTCGATGTCCGCGCTGGCCTGGTAGGCGCTGGCCAGCACGGTCAGGTAGCCGATGTTTCCTTGCGAAAGCGTGCGCTGCGCGTCCAGCACTTCCAGGAAGCTCACCTTGCCGGCTTCAAAGCCCTTGCGGGCGCTGTCATAGGCTTCGGCGGCGCCCGGCAGCACGGTGGCGCGGTACTCGCGGACCGAGCCGGCGGCCAGGTCGAATTGGGCGACCGCTTGCAGCAGCTCGGCCGTCATGCGCGACTCCAGTTCGCGGTACAGGTCCTGCGCCTTGTACGACTGCATCGTGGCCGAATAGACATTGCCCTGGTTGCGGTCGAACAGCGGCAGCGGAATCGCCACGCCGAACTGCGCCTTGTTGCGGCCCTGCTCGTTGTCGCGGGCCATGCCGGCACTGAGCGTGATGTCGGGGTAGCGCTTGCTCTTTTCGACTTCCAGCTGCGCGCGCCCCAAATCCACGGCCAGCCGGCCCGCCTGCATGCGCGGCGAGGCCGCCAGCGCGCCGCGCAGGTCATCGATGGCGCCGCGCTGGGGCAAGGCTTGCAGGTCGGCGCCAACCTGGCTGAAATCGGGCTCCGGCGCGCCCCACAGCTGCCCCAGCGTGCGGCGGGCGGTGGCCAGTGCGGCGTCGGCGGCGCGTGCCTCGATGCGCGAATTGGCCAGCTGCACGCGCGCCTTGCTGCTTTCCAGGGGCGGCGCCTTGCCGGCGGCCACCCGGCGGTCGGCCAGGCGCAGTGCGTTTTCCGCGATCTCGATCGTGCCCTGCGAGACCCGCACGGTCTCTTGCGCCACCGCCACGTCAAAGAACGCGGCAATGACGCCGGCACGCAGATCGGCGCGCGCCGACGACAGATCACGCTGGGCGATGTCGCGTGCCAGTCCGGCCGCCTGTACCCGCGCCGCGCGTTTGCCGCCCAGCTCCACCGGCATGCTCAGCATGGTCGAGGTGGTGCGCGTGGTACGGCGGTTGTCGTCGATGCCGACGTCGATGCTGGGGTTGGGAATGACGCCGGCCTGGGTGACCTGCCCCTCACTGGCCGCGGCTTCGTTGCGCGCGGCGGACAGCAACGGGCTGCGTTCGTACGCGTTGGCCAGCGCCTGTTCCAGCGTCAGCATGCGGGATGCGTCCGCCAGGCGCGGCGCGGCGGATGCGGGCTGCGGCGCCGACAGGCCAGGCAGGCCCTGCGCAGGCGGTCGGGTGTCGGGTTGGCTCCAGGCCGGCGCAACGGCAAAGACGGCCGCCACGACGAGCGATAGGGAAGATAAGCGCATGAGGTCTACCAGGGAAATGGCGCCGCGGACTCGGGCTGAGGCAGGCAGTTGCGGGCACTTTATCCAACGGGCCTCGTCAGATCCCCGACAGAAAAATGACATTTCGGTAAGGTGCGCGCGCATTACGAATTCGTAATCGGCGCGTCGCCGAATTGACGAGGTCCGGTCCGTAAAGTGTCTTCACCGCTTAACAAAAAGCGTGCAGGCGCGGCGCCTTTCGCCGCCCCGGCAAGTCACCGGACCAAGGAGATCCTCATGAAGCACCGTATCGTCGCCACGCTGTCCGTCAGCGCCGCCATGCTCATTCCCGCCCTCGCCAGCGCCAACAACACCTGGCACACGGCCAATACCGAAATCGGCTACACCACTGCGCTGGACCATGCCGACGGCGGCAAGACCCGCGCGCAGGTCGTCGATGAGCTGGCGACGGCGAAGGCTGACTCGAAGCAGTGGTTCTTTACCTACCGCAACTTGGGCAAGCCGGGCTGGGCCAAGCAGGGCACGTCGCGCACCCGCGCCGACGCGCTGGCCGAAGTCGAAGCGATGACGCCGGCTGAACGCGAACGCCTGGCGGCCATCTATACGCCGGGCTGACCGGCTTGACGCCCGGCCCCGCCGCCCGCTGCCGCGCCGTTGCCGGCGCGCGCGCGGGCCGCCCTGCC
>NZ_CADIJO010000050.1 GCF_902859705.1 Achromobacter deleyi
GGTACGGCCGGCGCCAACGGCGGCTTGCTGGGCGGCCTGCTGGGCGGCGTGACGGGTACGGCTGGCGGCGCGACGGGCGGTACGGCGGGTGCCAATGGCGGCCTGCTCGGCGGCTTGCTCGGTGGGGTGACGGGCGGTGCGACGGTCAACGCAGGCGCGGGAGCCGCGGGTGCGGGGGCCGGGGCAAGCGCCGGTGCCGGCGCCGCGGGCACGGCCAACAACGGCGGCCTGTTGGGTGGATTGCTGGGCGGGGTGACGGCAGCGCTTGGCGGCACCACTACCACCAACGGCGCCAACAACGGCGGATTGCTGGGCGGCCTGCTCGGCGGCGCGTCGGGCAAGAAGTAACCCACTGGATCCGTGAGGGAGCGAACCATGCTGCAACAAGAAACCATCGTTCACCACGAGCATGTGACCGTGATGCCTGAATCTCGCAACAACGATCTGCGGCCCGGAATGCTTGACGATATCGCCCTGATGCTGGGTCGGCAGTTCGCCGTGTACAACGCGGCATGCCAGTCGGCCCTGGCGGAGAAACTGGGTATCCCCCTGGCGGATCTGAAAGCGCTGGAACTGGTGATGGAGTTCGATGCCCTGCCCACGGGCCAGCTGGCCCAGCTGATGGGCATCAGCTCCGGCGGCGCCACCGCCTTGATCAACCGCCTGGAAGCGGCCGGGTACGTGCAGCGGGGCCGCCACCCGCTGGACCGTCGGATGATCGTGATCCGGCCGGTCGAGGAAGCGTGCCAGCAACTGGCCCAGGAACGCCAGTGGGTGGCTGAAGCGGTGGTGCTGATGGCGCGCCGCTACGACGCCGCCGAGCTGGAAGTGGTGCATGCCTTCCTGGCGCAATGTGTACGCGCCCTGCGGCACGACACCCTGGTGTGGCTGGAAACACGCAGCGCACACGAGTGACATCCGGCCGCGCAGGCGGCCTGCGCACCGCGCCCCGATCCGCAAGGACCGGGGCGCGGTTTTCTTTGGGTCGCCCGAACGTCGGGCCTTCGTTCCAGGACGGTGGCGGTGGGCCGATTCAATGCCGGGCGAACAACGCCACCACGCTGGCTGGCGCGTGCGCGCCGAAAAAGTGTTCGTGATTGCGAGCGGTCTGCGTAGCGGCCAACGCGCTGCGGGGAAACAGGGCCTGTTCGTACGCGGCCAGGCCCGCCTCGATGTCGGCGGGATGCGCGCACAGCGCATGGGCCAGTTCGGCGCCGTCGTACAGGGCCAGATTGGCGCCTTCTCCTGCAAACGGAGACATCAGGTGCGCCGCATCGCCGACCAGGGTCACGCCGGGCACCCGATCCCAACGATGCGCGAGCGGCAAGGCATGCAGCGGCCTGACGATGAGGTCGGCCTCGCCTTCGGTCACCAGCGCGCGCAGCGCGGGAGTCCAGCCGTCGAATTCCCGCGCGATCCGCGCCAGCGCAGACGACCGGCAAGTGAAGTCGATCTGGCCGAACCAGGCCTGCGGCCGGTTCAACGCCACATAGGCTTGCAGGGTGCCGTTGGCGTAGCGATGGCCCAGGATGCCCTTGCCGGGCTCGACGGCCATCAGGGTGCCGCGGCCGATCAGTTGGGCGCTGGCGGGCTGGCGGCGGTCGCCATCGGGCAGGCGCGTTTCGATGAAGGTAGTGCCGACGTAGCCTGGCATGGCCGTCGACAGCAGCGGCCGGATGCGGGACCAGGCGCCGTCGGCGCCGACCACGAGATCGGCGGTGAACGATGTACCGTGAGCGAAGGCCAGGCGGTGCCGGCCATCGCCCAAGGCCTCGGCGCGAGTCAGTTTGCAGCCCCATTGGATCGTGCCATCGGGCAAGGACGCGGTCAGCAGGCCGCGCAGCGCGCCCCGGTCGATTTCGGGCCGGGCGGGATGGGCCTGGCCGGGACGATCGAACAGGATGCGGCCATGGCGGTCGACGACCCGCTTGGCGTCCTCGCCGGGCAGCGCCAGGGCCAGGAAGGCCTCGTGCAGGCCGGCGGCCTTGAGGGCGATCTGGCCGTTATGCGCATGGATGTCCAGCAAGCCGCCCTGGCTGCGCGCGTCGGGCGAGGCATCGGCTTCGAACACGGTGGCGGCGATGCCGTGCCGGTGCAGGACCCGTGCAAGGGTCAGGCCGCCCAGGCCGGCGCCGACAATGGCGATACGGGCATGGGACAGAGGGGTGGGGTGAAGCGGTCGGGTCATGGCGCGTTCCGGTAGTACGGGCAAGGCGCGTTGTGGGCGCTGCTGCTCGTGACGGTCCGACGGAGTGTCGGGGGAATCGCTGGCCGACCTGACGCAAATGCGGGGTGACGTGTGCGCGACGTTCCGGGCGGCGCGGGGCCGGAGGTATCGGAAGGTCGTTTTTCGCGGGGTTCGAAACGACAGTATTGCACGAAACCGCGACCCCTCGCCCGCCGGGGCGCGAGGGGCTTGCGCGGGTTTCAGTCGGCGGACAAGGGGCCGAACTGCAAGCGCGGTACCGCCTCGAGCAGCCGCCGGGTCATGTCCTGGCGAGGCGCGTGCAGTACGGCGTCGGCTTCGCCCAATTCGATGATGCGCCCGCCCTCCATGACGGCAATGCGGTCCGCCAGGTATTCGACCACGCCGAAATTGTGCGTGATGAAGAGATAGGCGATGCCCAGTTCTTCCTGCAATTCGCGCAGCAGGTCCAGGATCTGCGCCTGCACCGACACGTCCAGCGCCGAGGTCGGCTCGTCGCAGATCAGCACCTTGGGTTCGACCGCCAGGGCCCGCGCGATGGCGATGCGTTGGCGCTGTCCGCCCGAGAACTCGTGCGGATAGCGCGCCAGCGTGTTGGCCGGCAGGCCGACGCGTTCGATCAGCCGGGCGGCATGGGCCGCGCGATCCTGCGCGCTCATGCCGCGGCGCAGGGATGCCAGGCCTTCGTCCAGGATGTCGCCCACCCGCATGCGCGGGTCCAGCGAGGCGTAGGGGTCCTGGAACACGATCTGGATGTCCTGGCGCAGTCGCTGCAAGCGGCTGCGGTCGGCCGAGAGCAGGTCCTGCCCTTGCAGCATGGCGCGGCCGGAAATATTCGCGCCGTCGATCAGGCGCAGCAGCGCCTTGCCGGTAGTGGTCTTGCCGCAGCCGGATTCGCCCAGCAGCGCCAACGTTTCACCGGCGCGCAGCGTGAAGGTGACGCCGTCGACGGCCTTGACCCACGACACCACGCGCCGCAGCGGTCCCTTGCGCACGGGGTAGTGCACCTTCAGGTCCTGCACGTCCAGCACCACGCCGGGATCGCGCACCCGGCGCCGCGCGGCGGCCGGGTCCTGTGCCTGGGCGTCGCGGCCCGGCTGGCTGAGCGGCACGCCCCGCTTTTCGAAGGTAGGAATGGCATCGAACAATTGGCGCGCGTACGGGTGCTTGGGCGCGCGGAAGAATTCTTCCGCGCTGGCGCTTTCGACGATCTCGCCGCCGCGCATCAGCGCCACGTGGTGGGCCACGTTCTTCACCACCGCCAGGTCGTGGGTGATGAGCAGCACGGCCATGCCCATTTCCTGCTGGATGTCGGCCAGCAGGTCCAGCACCTGCGCCTGCACGGTGACGTCCAGCGCGGTGGTGGGTTCGTCGGCGATCAGCAGCAGCGGCTCGGCCGCCAGCGCGATCGCGATCATGACGCGCTGCTTCTGGCCGCCCGAAAACTGGAACGGGTAATCGTCCACGCGCCGTTCGGGTTCGGGAATGCCGACCCGGCGCAACCAGTCGATGGCCCGCGCCCGGGCGGCCGCGCCGCGCAGCGGCGTGTGCGCCACCAGCGTCTCGATGATCTGGTCGCCCACCCGCATGACGGGGTTCAGGCTGGTGGAGGGTTCCTGGAAGATGATGCCGATGCGCCCGCCGCGCACGCCGCGCATGGCGCTTTCGGGCAGGCGGTTCAGGTCTTCGCCGTCCAGTTCGATCTGGCCGCCCACGATGCGCCCGGCATCCGGCAGCAGGCGCAGCAACGCCAGCGCCGTCATGCTCTTGCCGCAGCCGGACTCACCGACCAGCGCGAAGGTCTGACGCTGCGAAATGGCCAGCTGCAGGCGCTTGACCGCATGCGTCATGCCGCTTTCGCCGGCAATGTCGACGTCCAGGCCCTGCACGGCCAGCAATGGGGTGTCGTGCGTCACGGGGCGTCTCCGGGCTTGGATGAGCGGGCGTCGGCGGCCAGCACGGCGTCGGGGCGGCGGCCGAACAGGCCCAGGCCCGGCAGGCGGCTGGGCTTGTAGCGGCGGGTGCGCGGATCGAAGGCATCGCGCACGGCGTCGGCGAACAGGTTGGCCGCCAGCACCAGCGCCAGCATGAACAGAAAGGCGGTCATGAGGTTCCACCAGATCATGGGGTCGCGCGACATTTCCAGCCGCGCGCCATCGATCATCGAGCCAAAGGAATTCATGCTGGGATCCACGCCGATGCCCAGGTAGGACAGCACGGCCTCGTACAGCACCAGCCCCGAGAATTCGAGCACCACGGTGATCAGCACCAGGTGCGCCACGTTGGGCAGCAAATGGCGCGTCATGATGCGCCAGTGCGACACGCCGAAGGCCCGCGCCGCCTGCACGTATTCCAGCTCGCGCAGCTTGAGCGTTTCGGCGCGCAGCAGGCGGCACAGGCCGGCCCAGCCGGTCAGGCCCAGGATCATGCAGAGCAGGAACAGGCGCAGGTCCGCCCGTGCGGCCGACGTATCGAACAGGTCGGCGTGGTTATCGATGTAGACCTGCATCATCAGCGCGCAGGCGGCCACCAGCAGCACGCCGGGAATCGAGGTGATGGTGGTGTAGAGGTATTGGATGGCGTCGTCGACCTTGCCCTTGAAATAGCCGGCCGCGATGCCGAACACGATGGCCGGCGGCAGCATCGCCAGGGTGGTCAGGCTGCCGATGACCAGCGCGGTGCGGATGCTTTTCAGGGCCTGCCACAGCACGTCGTTGCCGATGCGGTCGGTGCCCAGCGCGTGGTAGCCGGTGGACAGGCCCGCCAGCGCCCCGGCCGCCAGGCACAGCAGCGTGAAGGTGATGGCCATGGCGCGCCAGGGCACATCCGAATGGCCGCCGAACAGCGCCTGGGCTGCCGCAGACGCGCCTGCGCGCCGGGCCAGGCCGGCGAACAGCAGGCCCGTGCCGGCCAGCGCCACGGCCAGGCCGGCTGCCAGCCCCAGGCCCAGCCGTCGGGACAGGTCGCCGGCATAGTCGCGGTCAGGGTCGGCCAGGTGCGTGCCCGCCGCCCGCAGGCGCGGAAAATCGCGCACCGGCTTGTCATCGACCAGCAGGGTTTCCTTGGTGAACTGGCGCACGGCCAGCGGACGGGAATAGGTTTTCTCGGGCCGCGTCAGCACCGAGCCGCTCAACAGGCCGTCCAGCGCCGACTTGACGGCCGGCGCATAGACGCGCGGCGCATCGGCGGCAACGCCCGGCGCGGGCGGCAGCAAGGGGCGGTAGTGAACCGAATCGAGCAGGCCGACCACGGCAAACGCCGCCAGCACCACGGCGGAACACATGGCCGGCGTATCGCGCGCCACGCGCGCCCAGGTCGAGCGCAGGTTCGGGCTGCGGCGCACCCGCCAGGCGTAGGTCAGCGCGCCCAGCACCATCAGCCACAGCGCAATATCGGTCCCGAGGAATACGAATTGGGGCATGGCGGCTACTCGAATCGAACGCGGGGATCAGCCAGCGTGTAGGAAATATCGGCCAGGATCAGCCCCACGATATACAGCGACGCCCCCAGGAAGACCATGGCGCGCACGATGGAGAAGTCCTGTGCGTTGATGGCGTCGATGGTGTAGCTGCCCAGTCCGGGGATGCCGAAGAACGACTCGGCGATCAGGCTGCCCATGAACAGCAGCGGCAAGGCGGCGACGGTGCTGGTCAGGATGGGCAGCATGGCGTTGCGCAGCACGTGGCGAAACAGCACCACGCGTTCGGCCAGCCCCTTGGCGCGGGCGGTGCGCACGTAGTCCTTGCCGATTTCCTCGAGGAACAGGGTACGGTAGAAGCGGGCTTCGGGCCCCAGCCGCGACACGATCGCCACCAGCACCGGCAGCGCCAGGAACTTGACCATGTCCAGCCCGCCCTCGAAGCCCGAGAACGGCACCAGCTGCAACAGCTTGGCGAACAGCCACTGCCCCGCGATGATGTAGAACAGGCTGGAAATGGACAGCAATATCACGCAGACCACCACGCCCCAGAAGTCCAGCCGGGTGGCGCGGAAATACACCAGCGTCAGCGAAAAGACGATGCTGGCGAACAGGCCCAGGAAGAAGGTGGGCACGGCCAGCGCCAGGCTGGGCCCCATGCGGGTCTGGATTTCGCGGCCGATGTCGCGGCCGCCGTCGGACCGGCCGAAGTCCATCACCAGGAGCGGCACCGAGCGCTGGTAGAACACGGTGTCGGTCAGTTGGGCGGAACCGCTGGCCTGCGTGTTGTAGAACAGCGGCTTGTCGTAGCCGTGCTCGACCTTCCATTTCTCGACCGCGTCCTGGCTGATGCGCTGGCCGCCGATGGCCAGGCGCGCCATGTCGTCGGGGGTATTCACGGCGAAGAACAGGATGAAGGTGAACAGGTTCACGCCGATCAGGATCAGCACGCCATACAGCAGCCGGCGGATGATGTAGCCGATCATGATTGATGCTCCTTGCGCGGACCGTGGCCAAACGCGGTCTGCCGTTCACGCCGCTTGAGCGCGAGGTACGACGGCCAGATCGCCAGCGCGATCAGCAACGCGAACAGGCCCACCGGCCACCAGATGGGGGAATTCCATTCGTCGATCTTGCTTTGCCGCAGGGCCGGGTCGATCTTCATGTACTGCAGCGTGTTGCGCACCATCTGGGTAGGCTTGGCGTTGCCGACCCACTGCTGGTAGGCGCCGCCCGACATCGGGAAATAGCCGAACATCCAGGGCGCGTCGCGCTGCACGATGGCGACCATGCGGGCGATCAGGGCTTCTTTTTCAGGGCCGTCGTCCAGGAACTTCATCTGCTCGAACAGGCGGTTGTATTCGGGGCTGTCGTAGTTGGCGGCGTTTTCGCCGCCGTCCTTGGCCTTGGCGTTGGGGCCGTAGAGCAGGAACAGGAAGTTTTCGGCGTCGGGGTAGTCGGCGTTCCAGCCCCACAGAAATATCTGCGCCGAACCGCGCCGCATCTTGTCCTGGAAGCGGTTGTAGTCGGTGGCGCGCACATCCATCTGCACACCGATCTTGGCCATCTGGCGGCGCATCCAGTCAAACGTGGGATTCGAGCCGCCCCCCTGCATCGAGTCGTAGTAGAGCACCAGGGGCGCACCGGTCACGGCGTTGCGGCCGTCGGGGTAGCCGGCTTCGGCCAGCAGGCGCTTGGCCACGTCGACCGACTTGCGCACCGGCTTGCCGTCGACCAGATCGTAGACCACGGGGTTCACGCCTTCGGGCGGCTCGCGGTAGCCCAGCACGCCGGGCGGCACCGGACCGTAGGCCACGGACGCCTGGCTGTTCTCGAACACCGCCACGTATTCTTCCCAGTCGAACGCGATGCTGATGGCCTGGCGCAGCTTGCGATTCTTTTCGGCCTGCTCGGGCGTGTCGCCCTTGCCCACCACCGGGTCGAGCCAGTTGAAGCCCATGTACCAGTTGGCGGTTTCGACCGTGGTGGGCAGGCGGATGCCGTGTTCCTGGTACTTGCGCGCCTTGTCCTGGCTGTCGCCCGCGGCCACCAGCATGGCCACGCCGTACTCGCCGCGCTCGATCTGCGGCACGTCGTAGTAGCCCTGCATGAACTTGCCGGTCAGCGGAATGGCCTCTTTTTCGACGCTGAACACGGCGCGGTCGATGAAGGGCGTGGGCTTGCCGCAGTCGGCCAGCAGGCCGGCCGCCTTGTCGCCTGGCTCGCCTTCGCAAGGATAGGGCTCGCCGTGGAAGTTGGGGTTGCGCGCCAGCACGTGGCGGCGGTTCTGCAGCGATTCGGCCAGCATGTAGGGGCCGGTGCCGACGGGCCAGGTGTTCAGCGACAGGTCGTGCTCGGCCATGCCGGGCTGGTTGTAGAAGCGATCGGCTTCCCAGGGCACCGGCGCCGTGAAGGTCATGGCCAGCCAATACTTGAACTGCGGGTACTTGCCGTTGACGCGAATGCGCAGCGTGTGGGGGTCCAGCGCCTGCACGCCGGTGAAGCCGTCGGGCTCGCGCAGGTCCAGCCAGGACGCGCCCGCGCCGCCGGGCAGGTCGCGGCGCAAGGCCTGGTCACGCTGGCGCAGGCGGTCGCCGTAGTCCTTCAGGCCGCTGACGTATTCGGCCATCAGCGAATAGATGGGCGACACCACCCGCGGGCTGGCCAGGCGGCGAAAGGCGTAGACGTAGTCGTCGGCGACCAGCTCGCGCGTGCCGGTGCGGGGAAAGTCGGGAATGGCGTATTTGTCTTCGAGGTCTTCCGGCGCAAGCGGAAAGTAGTCGTAGCTGCCGTCGGTCTTGCGGGCGAAGGCGGGGTGCGGCGCAAAGCGCACGCCCGGCTTGATCTTGATGTCGTAGATGCTTTCGGCGATCTGCTCGCCCGGCGCGTCGGCCGGCAGGACCTTGCCCTGCGCATCCAGGTAGACCGGCGGGTCGATGGATGCGGCGGCCCGCGGGATCAGCTCGTACGGCCGCTTGAGGTAGTGGTACCCGTAGAGCGTCTCATAGATGCTGTAGGTATAAGGAGTTTCGTCGCCGGAATAAGAGCTGGCCGGGTCCAGGTATTTGGGCGAACGCTTGACGAAGGCGGAATACAGGGTGTTCTGGCCTTCGGCGCCGGACGGGTACGGGCTGTTGATGGGGCTGCTTTCCTGGGAGCAGCCCGCCAACGCCAGCAACAGCAGCATGGCCGCCGCCCAAAGCCGCTTCAAAGCAAGCATGGAAACCTTTCCTTCTATTCAGTGCGACAGAGGATAGCAAAGGTGCCCCTGCCCCAGTACCCAGGCATCCCCTTAGGATGCCGGGCGGGTCAGCCGCACTGGCGCTGGCGCCAGCAGTCGTAGCGCCATTTCCAGGGTTGCATGGGGTCCTTGCCGGCCCACAGGCCGCGGCCGGCGGCCTTGGCCTGGCGTTGCAGGCCGGGCATGGCCTGGTCGTGCAGATAGGCGCCCTGGCGCGCGGTATAGGCCCAGGCATAGCCGGCCTCGACCTGCAGGCGGTTGGCCGAGCGGCCATCGTCCAGGATCAGCGCGCAGACGTCGCGGCCGTATTGGTCTTTTTCGTAGCACTGCGCGGTCAGGGTCTTGCCGGCCACCAGGTCGGCCAGGTTCTTGCGCGCGGCCTCGGCGTAGGGCTGGCCGGGCTGGTCGGCGCCGTGGCCCTCTTCGGGCGCGTCGATGCTGTCCAGGCGAATGCGGCGCTGGCCGTCGGGTGCGCGCAGCGTGACGGTATCGCCATCGGCCACATTGACGATCATGCCGGTCAGGGTATAGCTGCCCGCCGGCACGCCGCCCGCGGGCGCGGCGCCGGGCTTGCCTTGGGAGGCCGGTGCGCTGGCGCCGGGCCGCTGGCCGCCCTGCCCCGACGGCTGCAGCCAGTTGACCAGGGCGCCGGCCGCGGCCAGGACCAGGGCGACGATCAGGGCGGTCAGCTTGCTGGCGCCGCCAAAGGGAGATTTGCCGCGCACGAGCCGGGCTCCGGATAGGGAAACGAGAGGCAGTGTGCCACAAGCCCGGGCGGCGCAGGCAAGGCGCGGTGCCCTCCCCGCCGCCCTGACGCGGCTACAGCCAGCCCGACTTGCGGAACCGCCAGTACAGGAACGAACAGACCGAGACGATCACCCCCAGGGTGATGGGGTAACCGAACGGCGATTCCAGTTCGGGCATGAACTTGAAGTTCATGCCGTAGATGCCGGCGATGGCGGTGGGCACGGCCAGGATGGCCGCCCAGGACGCCAGCTTGCGGGTGGTGTCGTTCTGCGCGGCCTGGCCGATCATCAGGCTGGCTTCAAAGGCGAAGGCCAGCGATTCGCGCAGCGCGTTGAACAGTTCATCGACCCGCGACACGCGGTCGGCCACTTCGCCGAAATACGGCCGGGCGTGCTCGTCCACGGCCGACATCTCGACCCGGGCCAGACGGCGGCTGATCTCGACCAGCGGCGACACCACGGTATGGATGCGCAGCAGGTCGCGGCGCTGGCGGTACAGCTTGCGGATGTCGGAATCTTTCGCGCCGCGGATCAGCAGCTTCTGCTCGGCGCCCTCGACCACCGATTCGATCTTGCCGGCGGCGGCCACGTAGCGGTCCACCAGCCAGTCCAGCAGTTCGGAGGCCACGTAGTCGCTGCCGCGCTTGAGCAGGTCGGGCGAGGCCTCCAGCCGTTCGCGCAAGGGGCTGTGGCCGGCGGTGGCGCCGCGCCGCACGGTGACCAGGAACCCTTCGCCGATCAGGAACTGGGTTTCGCCGAAGATGGGGCGCTCGGCTTCGACCTCGACCGTGATGGCCACGATGAGCACCATGTTGCCGTAGTCGATGATCTTGGGCCGGCGGTGCGGCTCAAGCATTTCTTCCTGGTTCTTGTCGCAGGCGCCCAGTTCGCGGGCCACCTGGCCCAGCAGTTCGGGGCTGGGGTTGCGCAGGCCCACCCACAGCATGCTGCGGTCCTGGTTGACGTACTGGCCCACCTCGCTGATGGGCACCTCGCGCTCGCGCCTGCCGTTCACATAGGCAATGGACGCCACGACCTCGCCTTTGTGGGGATCGGTGGCGGCGTTTTCTTCGGTAGACATAGGCATCCTCCGGCTATGCGAGCCCTTGCGGAAACAGCGTATCGATATGGGCCGATGATAGCCCAGCGCCGCTGTGCAGCCCCGGCCGAGGCCGCCCTGCTAGGCGAACAGGTTGCGCACCCGCTTGGCCACGTCGACCTGCGGCGCCTGGGGCGACTTGGGTTCGCGCGGACTGCCGGGCAGGTCGGGCAGCTTGGGCAGGTGGTCGAACAGCGGCAGCATGGCGTTGGTGATGTAGCGGGTGCGCGACCCGTACACATGGCGGTCGCCCATGCCGGTCTGCTGGTGCACGTAGAAGCGCTGCGGCACGATCAGTTGCAGGCGTTCCTTGGCGCGCGTCATGGCCACGTACAGCAGGCGGCGCTCTTCTTCGATTTCCTCGGCCGTGCCGGTGCTCATGTCGGACGGAATGCAGCCGTCGACCACATTCAGCACATACACGGCCTTCCATTCCTGGCCCTTGGCGGAATGGATGGTGGACAGGATCATGTAGTCTTCGTCGCGCGACGGGGCGCCGGATTCGTCGCTGGTGGCATCGGGCGGGTCCAGCGTCAGTTCGGTCAGGAAACGCTCGCGCGACGGGTAGCCGGCGGCAATGCGCACCAGCTGGTCCAGGTCGGTCTTGCGCACCCGGGCATCGTCGTACAGGCGTTCGAGCTGGCCGGCGTACCAGCGCAGGGCCAGGTCGACGTCGGCCGGCCAGCGCAGGCCCGGGTCGGCAAGCGCGGCGTAGGTATCGGCAAACGCGCCCCACTCGGCCTGGGCCGCCGCGCCCGGCTTGAATTCGCGCAGCGCGCGCAGCGGCTCGGCCGACTGCGCCATGGCGTCCATCAGCTTGCCAGCCGTGGCCGGCCCGATGCCGGGCAGCAACTGCGCCACGCGAAACCCCGCCATGCGGCCGCGCGGGTTTTCGGCCCAGCGCAACAGCGACAGCAGGTCCTTGACGTGGGCGGCTTCCAGGAACCGCAGCCCGCCGAATTTGACGAACGGGATATTGCGGCGGGTCAGTTCGAGTTCCAGCGCGGCGCTGTGGCTGGCCGTGCGAAACAGCGCCGCCTGCGACTTCAGCGTGGCGCCGCCCTCGCGCTGCGCCAGCACCTGATCGGCCACCCAGCGGGCCTGCCCGCCTTCGTCGCTGACGGTGACCAGTTCGGGCAGTTGCGACGACGTGCGGTCGGTCCAGAGGTCTTTGGCGTAGCGCTCGGTCGCCAGGCCGATGACCGCGTTGGACGCCGTGAGAATGGGCTGGGTCGAACGGTAATTGCGGTCCAGCGTGATGACCCGCGCCGGCTTGGGAAACTGCGTTGGGAAATCCAGGATATTGCGCACCGTGGCGGCGCGGAACGAATAGATGGACTGGGCGTCGTCGCCTACCACCGTCAGGCCGCGGCCGTCGGGCTTCATGGCCAGCAGAATGGCCGATTGCAGGCGGTTGGTGTCCTGGTATTCGTCCACCAGTACATGGTCGAAGCGCCCGCCGACGTCGGCGGCAATGGCCTCATCGCCCATCATTTCGGCCCAGTACAGCAGCAGGTCGTCGTAATCGAGCACCTGCTGGTCCTGCTTGGCCGCCACATAGGCGCGAAACAGGTTCTTGAGCTCGTCTTCCCATTGGGCGCACCACGGAAAGGCGCCGTGCAGCACGTCGGCCACCGGCGTCTGGCTGTTGACCACCCGCGAATAGATCGCCAGGCAGGTGCCCTTGAGCGGAAAGCGCGACTTGGTGGACGACAGACCAAGCTCGTGCCGGACCATGCCCATCAGGTCTTCGGCATCGCCCCGGTCATGGATGGTGAAGGCTTCGGACAGGCCGATGCGCTGGGCGCAATCGCGCAGGAGGCGCGCCCCGATAGCGTGGAACGTACCCGCCCATGGCAGCGACGGCGCCTGCTGGGTGCCGCGCAGGTTCATGACCCGTTGCAGCACCGATCCCACGCGGCGCTCCATTTCCTGGGCGGCGCGGCGCGAGAACGTCAACAGCAACATGCGCTGCGGGTCGGCGCCGTTCAGGATCAGGTGGGCAACCCGGTGCGCCAAAGTGTTGGTCTTGCCTGACCCCGCCCCGGCGATGACCAGCAGGGGACCGTCGTCGCCCGCGCCGGCCACGCCGAATTCGGCGGCCTCGCGCTGGGCCGGATTCAGGTCGGCCAAGGGGTCGGGACGGCTGTTGGAAGGCGGAAGGGTCGGGTCGGACATGGCGCGCGGGGCTGGCAGCCAGGCGCCCAAAGGCCGGCCTGACAACTGGTTATATATCCAGGCATCATAACAGCCGCGCGCCGCCTGCCGGGGTGGCGCCTGGCGGGGATGCGGGCGAGGCGACCGGTCGCCCGGGGGTCAAGGCTTGGGTTGAGTCTTCTCGATGAACTGCTTCAATTCAGCCTCGGTCGCTTCTCCGGGCTGCGGCAGGCCTTGCAGGAAGCCCGGGCCACCCGGACCATAATCGGAAGGCTGCAGACGCACTTCTCCTCCGGGCAGGAACACCGCCCATACATAGCCATCGTGAAAGGGCTGATACGGCAGGACCGGCGCGTCGCGAGTCATCATCTCTTTTTCGCCGCGCTTGAACATCGAGTCCGATCGCCATTGCACCCGCATCGTCATGCCGGGCTTCCACTTTGTCGGGATGGACACGCAGCAGGTGCCCGAGGAATAGGATCGAAGCCGGGCGTTTCCTGCCCAGCCTTGATTGATGAACACCGGGTCCAGGCCTTCGTCCAGATAGTTGATGATGCCCAGCCTGACATCGAGCGTCTCGGGCACCGGCGCAGATTGCGCCGCCGCAAACGGGCTGACGAACGCCAGGACGGCCAGAACGAGCATCGCCGCAGCCGGATGGGCCGACATCGGCCGAGGCAGTGAACGAGAGGCTGGAAAACGAGGGGTCGGCATAGTCAGAAACGAGGAAGGGCATTGAAGTTCATCGGCATGTTCTGCAAGGCGCGGCGCGTGGACTCCATGTCTTCCTGTGCTTCGCGTTGCGCCCGGACCTGTGGATTGACGTACACCGTGCGCCAACGCAGATAACCCCATTGCGAGTAGTATTCCCGGCCACTGGGCTGCAATGGCACATATTTGGGATCTGCGCGAAGCTTTTCCAGATCGGCCCGCTCTTCCTTGGTAGGCTGCAAGGCCAACGCCAAGTGCATTCGTCCGGTCGAGGCATACTGGTCGGCCAATTGCTGCCGCTTTTGCAGCTGCTTCAAGCGATCGACCTGAATGCTGTTCCAGACGTCGTCGTCCTTGCCCAGGGGCTTGAACCACGCCCGCGAATCGTGCACATAGTTGTCCAATAGATGGATCACGGCGGCTTCCGGCTTGCCCGGCAGATTCCAGACGGTACGAATCTGTTCCAGCCACATCTTTTCTTTCGTGCCTCGCAACAACAACATCACGCTGTCGTAAAGCCGTGCCCCTTCAGCGCCGGGCATCGTATTGGGGGTGCCCGTGCGCTCGACGGTGTTATCGACGGTCAGCGTCTTCACTTCCTCCAGCAGTTCGTCATTGGCCTGGATCAGGTCCTCGTAATCCTGGGGATTCTTCGCCTTGGCCCGCGATGCGCTGGGGATGCCGCCCAGCCATTCGGGGCCTCTCTCGGCCCGCAGACGACGCCAGCGCAGGTATTGCACGTAGTGGTTGTAGAGAATGCGGCGGGTCGACGACTGATTGTTGGAAATGCCGCTGGTGGCGGCCACATAGGCATTGAACGCCTCACGCACGCCGGACGACACGTTGAAGTCCTGCTTTGCCGAATCCGGGGCGGTATGCAAGCGAAGCGGAACGCCCGCCTTGACGGCTTCTCGATACATGTCGCAAAGCGGAATCTGCGAGAGTTTGTCGCTGTCGCTCATGCCCCGGCCTTGCTCACCGGGCTTGTAACCGCCGCCAATGTCCGAATGCACGCCCGGATAGACGATCTCTTCGTGGCCCTGTCCATCAATCAAATCCAGTGGGAATGAGCCTCGCACCTCATGCGCGCCGACCATGTGCACGCATCGCGCGACGTAACGGGACACTTCCAGGTCTTCCTTGCGCGCCCATGCGCCATGCCCTTCCCACACGCCTCCAGGCACGGACTGGGCGAAACCCGCCGAGGCCACCGTGTCGTACAGCCCCATGAAATCCATGACGACCGGAATGCCGGCCAGGCGCAGGACGCCGTCGCCACGCGGAGAATAGAACGACATGCCTTCCGGCACATCGCAGGCGTCCTTGAGCCAGTTGGCGAACACCCGCGCTTCGGCCGCCCCCCGCGAAAATCCAAAGATCGAAACGCGGATGCGCTCTATTTTCGGGTTGGCGGCGAGGTAGCCGGAGAGCGCCTCTTTCAACTCGCGATTGCGTCGAGACAGCACCGAGTAACGTGCCGAGTCGTTCGGCTTGGCGTCATTGATATCCCAGATTCTCAGTGCCGACCCCAGCAGCCCCTGCGCCCGCCGAATCGAGACTTCCTTGTCTTCGCCCGGCTTCAACTGGGAATAGGAGGAGAAGGGCATCTTGGCGCTCTCCGCCAGCTTCTCGACCTGCAACCCGGACATCGAGATATCCGTGCTCATCTGGCGCACCAAGGTGCGCGTGTCCTGCCCCAGTGCTGCGGTCAGTGGGCGCGACGTGAAATGAAAATGCAGGTGGTTCTGGAATTCCAGAAGCGCCCAATTGATACGCGCTTCGCCCCCCCACCCTGCCGCAGCGCCAGCCTGCGCGTGAACACCGGTGCCCGGGTCGCCCACTTTTTCCACACAAGGGGTGCCCACACCTTCGACATACGTCCTGAACCGGTGCTGGCGCGCGCTGTAGCTGGGATCCCGGGTGTCATCGAACACGCGGTACAGCCGCGCCACATTCGTCTGGGTCTGGTCTTTCTTTGCGATCGACACGTCCATGTTGTTGCGCGTGCCATCGAAGAAGAATCCGAAGAACAACTCGATCGAGCAATCCGTGCCGGCCTTTTCGCCCATTTTCTGGCAGGCCTTGCGTTGCTCCTGGAAATCCAGGTCCGTGGGAATCTCGCGGCATGGGCCGGCGAAGCGGAACTTGAACGTCATGATTGCGGCTCCAGGCTGGAGACAACAGGCGTGGGGGATGAATGGGCGGAGGTCAGCAGGCCGTGGCGGCGCAGCAGCGTCAAGGCATGGCGATAGGCCAGCGCGTCGTGATCCACGCCGCGGCGTGCCAGGCGCTGCACGCCTTCGTCAATCAGGCGATGCGCCGCGGCCGGGCGGCAGGCCAGCTCGCCGAACAGGCCGGCGCGCAATTGCACGAAGCGCAGGATGGCGTCCGGCAGGGCCAATTGCTGCAGTTGGCGCTGTTGATCCGCGTCGATCAGATAAGGCGTCGGTTCGATGGCGGGCGCGGCCGGCGGGCCGCCTTCGATCGATTGCAGTTCACCCGCGCGGTCGACGTAGGACCAGCGTGCAATGCCCGCCAGCAGGCGCTGGCGTTGCGCGGGCGTGAGCACGTCGAGCAGCGCGGCCAGCGCGCGCGTGTCCGCCAGGCGCAGCAGATAGGCGCGGCCATCGGCGCCGACGGCCTCGATCTGCGCGCGCAGGTGGTCGGCCAGCTGCTCCAGCGTGGCCGCGCTGAACAGCAGGCTGAGCATGGGTCTACCCTGAGTCAGCGCCATCAGCTTGTCGCACAGCGGTTGGCGCAGCGCGGGCACCCAGGGCAGGCGCAGCAGGTAGGGCGCGACCTCGTCCAGGCCTTCGCCTTCGTAGCGTCCGGCATAGAGCGAGCAGTAGTCTTCGAGCTCGAGCCAGCGCGCCAGCCGGGCGGGCAACCCTGGCGCAAAGGCGGCATCGAGCAGCACATAGCGCTCAACGGGCTGCGGCTGGTTCCAAGCGGCGTCGTACAGCGCCTGGCCGACGGCGGGGCCGGCCGGATCGATCCAGGTATCGCGGTCCTCAAGCATTCTTCACCGTCATGGCCTGGCCGCCCGCCGCGGCTTCCACGGCGCAACTGACGCAGACGCTCTCGGGCATCTGGGGAAATGGATAAGGCAAGCGGTCGGGGCCGGCGAATTGCTTGTTGCCGGTCTTGACGTCGATGCGCCCCGGCGCGGTGACGGTGATGTTGCCGCCTTCGAGCACGATGCTGGCGCCCGCCGCCGTCGCGATGCGGATGCGCTTGGGCGCGGCGTATTCCACCGCGGTCTGCGCGCTGCCGATGGTGATGTCCTTCTGCGCCTGCACCCGCAGGATGTCGTGCTGCGCCTGCACGTCGACATTGCCCTTGGCCGAGATCAGGTCCAGCCCCGAGTCCGCCCCGCCCTGCTGCAGGCCGGCGACGATGCCCAGGCCCTGGCCGGTGTGCAGGCGCAGCGCGCCCATCACGGCCAGGTTCTGGTCCTTGCCGGCCGACCAGTGCACGGCCTCGCCGGCCGTCACTTGCAGGTGCTTGGCGGCGACCTGCGCCAGCCCGGCGCGCGCGGCCATCAGCACGACG
>NZ_CADIJO010000051.1 GCF_902859705.1 Achromobacter deleyi
AGCAGGCCGCCCAGGAGGCCGCCGTTGGCCCCGGTGCCGCCCGTGGCGCCGCCCACGCTGCCGGTCACGCCGGCAAGCAGGCCGGTCACCGGCGCCAGCAGGCCGCCATTGGCGCCCGTGGTGCCGCCGGTCACACCGCCCAGGATGCCGGTGATCGGGCTGAGCAGGCCGCCGTTATTGCCGCCCGTGGTACCGCCCAGGCCCAGGCCGCCGGTCAGGGAGGCGACGGCGCCGGTGGCGTTGGCCAAGGTGGCGCCGAGCGGGTTGGGGTTGCCCGGGGTGGCATTGAGCAGGCCGCCCGCGCTGCTGACCGCGCCGCCCAGGCCTTGCAGCACGCCATTCAGGCCCGCCACATTGCCGCCAGGCAGTTGGTTGCCCAGGTTGCTGACCGTACCGCCCAGGCTGTTCAGGATGCCGGCCACCGGTGCGCCCAGCTTGGTGGTGGCGCCGACTTGCTGCGTCAGGCCGACCACGGTGCCCGCCACGGGGCTGGCCGTCGGGTCCAGCGCCGCGCCGATGCCGCCCAGCATGGGCTGCAGGCCCAGCGGCAGGACGTTGTCGACCGTCTTGCCGACATTGCCCAGCGCCGGTTCCAGCAAGGGCTTGGACGGGCCGTTGAGCACGCCGCCCGTTACGCCGCCCACCAGTTGGGTTACGGGATTGAGCAGGCCGCCATTGCCGGACAGGCCCGAAGTCAGGGCGCCGACCGCGTTGGTGGCGTTGCCGAGAATGGTGGTCAGGGGTTGCGGATTCTTCGGGTCGGCATTGAGCAGGCCGCCGGTGCTGGCGACCGTCTTGCCCAGGCCTTCGACCAGGCCGCCGACACCGGCGCTCAGGCCGCCGGGCAGGCCGGTGCCCTTGACCGTGGTGCCCAGGCCTTCAACCAGGCCGCCGACTTGCTTGACCGTACCGTCCACGGGTTGGCCCAGGCCGGTGGTGGCGCCCACTTGCTGCGTCAGGCCGACAACCGTATCGACAACCGGTTTGACGGTGGGGTCCAGCGCCTTGCCGACGCCACCCAGGGTCGTGCCCAGATTCAGGGGCAGGGTATTGTCGACGGCGTTGCCGGTATTACCCAACGTGGTTTGCAGCAGGCCGGTGGTCACCGGATTGACCGGGGGATTCGGTTCGTTCGGATTGCCCGGATTATTCGGACCGCCAGGGTTGCCCGGATTGCTCGGGCCACCCGGGTTGGTCGGAATATCGGTGCCCGGCAAACCCGCGGAAGGACCGCTCTTGTGGCTACCGCCTCCGCCGCCGCAGGCAGCCAGCGAGCTCATCAGAGCGGCCGCCAGAACGGTGGAAGTCAGAATACGTTGTACGCGCTGCGTTTCAATCTTGGCATTCATGGCGAGCTCCTGTGGGGGAAGTGTCAGGCGTCGAAACTGCCCGATACGTCTCTACATGCATAAACCGTGCCAATATTTTTCGAATGCCGTGCCAGTTTGCTTTCAGCGGGTTTTTATGATTTTAAAAATCCAATTAAATCAATGACTTATGTTTGATTTAGAGGGTTTATACCAATATTGGGAATCCCCCATTTTTACGATCACGCGGAGCCTGCGAATGTTACGTCTGGCCGTTAATCGCCCGTTACGTTACGGCCCACGTTACGTAACGTGGTGTGTGGAACAGGCAAAAAAAAGCGCCCGTCGGAACGGGCGCTGGGGTTTTGACGGGGCAATCACGCGATGGCCGCGGCCAGATCAGAACGCGTCGTAATACAGCGAATAGTTGGCGTTGAAACGTATGTCGCGGTCGTTGTTCACCGTCGCCGAACCGATCGGCTTGGCCACGTTGAAATCAAACAGGTAGTACTTGTCGTCGGTGAAGCGCAGACCCAGCGCCACCGATGACAGGTGCCGCTGATTCAGTTGCTGCAAGCCCTTGTTGTTGTAATAGGTGCGGGCAAAGTCGATCAGCGCGTACGGCTGCACATTCGAAAGGTATTCCCAGCCGATGCCGAACCGGCGATTCACTTCGGCCGAAACGCCCACGCCCTTGTCGCCGCTTTGCTCGCCCTGCGGATAACCCATCGCAAAGCGCCAACTGCCGAACGACACCTGTTCCGACGACGGCAATATATTGCTCGAGTACTGCGCCGCGCCCGAGAGCGTCAGGCCGAACTGTGCCGGCAGGGCGAAGGTCTGCTTGGCATTCAGGTTGTAGCGGGTGAAGTCCAGGTCCAGGATCGGCACGGCCGAGTAGCCGTAGTTGGTGTTGATCTCTTTCTTGGCGCCGGCCGCATTGAAGCCCTTGGCCACGGCCAGCGTCACATCGGAGGTGGCGGCCTCGGACACCTGGATATAGCGCATCTCCAGGTTGGCGGCGCGCACCTGCGCGTCCTGCTGCAGCCAGCGGTCGGATTCCTTCGCGTCGTAGCGGTCCTTGGAATTGGCGGCATAGACCCCCAACGTGCCGGTCAGCGAACGCGTGTTGTTCAGCAGGAAGGGGTAGCTCACGCCGATACCGATGCGGTCGTTCTTGACCCGGCGCTGGAAGCCCAGGTATTCGATGGCATCGTCCTTGGGCTTGGCGTCGTAGTGATAGCCGTCGACCTTGACCGCCAGGCCGTCATTGCCGATCGGCACGCGGATCTCGCCCGACACGTACTTCACGTCGTCGGTGTTGAACGGGATGGACGCCGTCAGCTTGACCTGTTCGCCCAGCGGCGTAAGGCTGTTGGTGGCGGCATTCACCAGGGGCTGCATGCCGGTGCCCAGGTCCGCCACGCCGCCGGTCAGGCTGACCGGCTGGCGCGTGGCCGTCAGCAGCAGCTCCGTGGCGCCATCGGCGCGTCGCGGCAGGTCCAGCGCCGGGGTGAACTTCACGCCCGGCACCGTGCGCATCAGGTTCAGCACCCGCTCAAGCGTCGCCTGCTTCAGGGGTTTATCGGCTTTCAGCGGCTCGGCCAGCGATTCCAGGCGGTCCTGGGCATTGCCGATATCGCCTTCGATGCGCACCGTGCCGATATAGCCTTCCACCACCGTCACCACCACCAGGCCGTTGGCGAAGGTCTGGTTCTGCACCAGCGCGAACGACAGCGGATAGCCGCGGTCGCGGTAAAGCTGGGTGATCTTGTCCACCTGCTGCACCAGCTCGCCCAGGCTGATTTCCTTGCCGGACAGGGGCTCGAGCAGGGCGGAGACCTCTTCGAACGGTATCGCGTGCACGCCCGTCACGTCGAAGTGCCGGGGCACGATGCGCTGGGCCAACCGCGCCTGCAGCGCCAATTGCTCGGGCGTGGCGGTCTGAACGACGGGTGGGGGCTGCGTGGCGCCGGGCGGGCGCTCGATCTGCGGCATGGAATCGACGGGGTTGCCCCGCAGCGGGCCATCGGCGCGCGCTGTGCCTGTTGCGGCGAGCGTGCAGATAAGGGCGAGGTAAAGCGGACTTGCGGGAAGCGTACGTCTCATGCCTTGTTGTCTCTCATTTGCCGCAGGCGCCGTTAAAACAGCATTCGATAAATACCTGAATAACACTTGAATATACGGGGACGCTATATAAATAAACGACGGCAACGCGCCGCTCAGGCGGTATGTTGCCAGCGCAAGGGGGCAATGACAAATTATTTCATTGTGACTGGCCGGAAACGTGGATATAACAACATAGTGAAATAGAGGGCAATGCGCGAACCCCCGAATTCAGGGTTTACCGGTATCTGGAAAAAATGACCTCTACGAATTTCCGAGTATTCGTTACAAGTAAGCTGTCGCACTGTTGCGAATACTGGTATAAACCCTGATGTGTATTAATTGTTAATAGATAAGACTATATAAACGTTTCAAAACACATCGGGTTTACAGGCTATCGGGAGTCCGCAGATGGACCAGGATGACCGCAAGACAATCGTCGAACAAAGCTCGGCCGCAAACGGCGTTGGCCGCTTGATTTCCAGGGGCCGCGCATGAACCCGGGCGATATCGTTCCGCTCTCTTTCCATGGCGGACTGGTCGCGCTGTCGTTCCTGATCGCGGTGCTCGGCTCGTACGTGGCCCTGCTCGCCGCAGTCGGCATCCGCGCCGAAATGCAGGACGGCGAAATCCGCATCGGTTACATCATCATCGGTGCGCTGGCCATGGGCGGCGTAGGTATCTGGAGCATGCATTTCATCGGCATGCAGGCACAGAACTTGCCGTTCGAAGTGGGTTACCAGCTCGGATTGACTGTGGTCAGTTTCCTGGTGGCCGCGGGTTTTTCCGGTTGGGCTTTCTGGTATGTGGGCCGCGACCGCTTCACATTTATGCGCTGCCTGGTGGGCGGCCTGGCCGCAGGCCTGGGCGTGGCGGCCATGCATTATGTAGGCATCAGCGCCATGCGCATGCCCGCCGTATTTATGTGGAATCTGCCGATGGTTGTTTTATCGGTATTCATAGCGGTTATTGCCGCGTCAGCCGCATTGTGGCTGGCTTTCAATACGCAGAATGAGTTTCAGCGCGCCGGAGCGGCCGTTTTGATGGCGGTTGCGGTGTGCGGCATGCATTACACGGGAGTGGTGGCCGGCACGGTCGTCTGCATCACCCCGCGGGATTCGTCCAGCATGCAGATCGGTGGATTGATGCTGCCGTATATCGCCTTCGCGCTGTCGGCCGTCATGCTGCTGGTGATGCGCTGGCATTTGCAGCGCGCCTCGCGCCGTTTCCGTGCGCGTCTGGCGCAACGCATCGATTCGATCATTGAATCGGCTCCCGTCGTGGAGCCGGGCAGAACCCCAGGTTCCACGCTGGGACCGGGTTAGCAGTACCCCGGAAGACGCGCGGGTGAGGAACACGCCAGCGCGCCGGTTGTACCGGGTTTAGGGGGCCAGCGCCGCCTTTGCGGCGAGGCTCAATTATCCAGCGAGACTCAGGAGCTCGACATGAAAGCGAAACTTGCGCAGTTCTGGAACGACGAAGAAGGCATTACCGCCCTGGAATATGGGCTGATCGCGGGCACCATCGCGGTGGCGCTGGTGGCGGCTTTGGCGACATTCACGGGCGCGCTAAGCGGCCTGTTCACGTCGCTGCAGGCCAAGCTCGCCAACGCGTCCAAGTGAGACCGAAGGCCCCGGCCGCCTCGGCGCGCCTGGCTCCCGCCAGGCAGCCCCGGTTGGCCGGGCCTGCCGCCCCGCTCGGCACGGAGCAGATGTTGAAGGAGACGGTGTCCCACCGGGCGGACACCCGGTAGTCCAAACCGAAACCGTCAGAAGGTCCTGCCTTGTATCCAGGGGAAGTGCTGTGGTGGCTGTTGTTCGCATGCTGGAATCTGGTGTTGATCTACACCGATCTGCGCTATCGCCGCGTACCCAACACGCTCATCGTCGCGGGATTCGCGGGGCAGGCGCTGTGGCTGTTGGCCGCCTGGCTCGCGCCGGCATGGGCTTATCCGCCACGCTGGGCCGGCTG
This sequence comes from Achromobacter deleyi, assembly GCF_902859705.1. Classification (GTDB taxonomy): domain Bacteria; phylum Pseudomonadota; class Gammaproteobacteria; order Burkholderiales; family Burkholderiaceae_B; genus Achromobacter; species Achromobacter deleyi. Next base: position 5,385 of record NZ_CADIJO010000051.1, read on the forward strand.
GCCCATGGCGCTGGCGGGCTTCGCACTGGCATTGCCGTTCTTCCCGCTTTGGACCCGACGCCTGATGGGCGCGGGCGACGTCAAGGCGATTGCCGTGCTGGGGCTGCTGGCGGGCTTTGCGCCGCTGGTGCTGACACTGGTGTTCGCCAGCCTGATGGCCGGGCTGCACGCCTTGCTCTACCTGTTTGTTTCCCGAAGCTGGGCATTGCCGCTTCGGGCTCGCCAGATTCCGTACGGAACCTATCTGGGCGCCGCCGCGCTCAGCGTGGTGTTTATTCCCTTGAATTCGGACTGGTATTCGTGGTGTTTTTCCTGGTGTTCTACGCGATCCTGACCTACGCCCTGGTCTTTACCGCGCAGCATTCCGTGACCCTTGCCGCCCAGGATGGCGCGCGCAAGGTGCTGCAGTGGCAGCCGGGGGCCACCTCGCTGACCGTGCGCGCCAACGCCGGGCGCGATATCGCATTGGATCGCTCGGGCTGGATCACGACCATGTCCTCGGCGGCCGTCGCGGTGGCCGTGTGCGGCGCGACCGGCACGCTCAGCAGCACCGCTGGCGGCACGTGCAGCGGCCTGCCTTTGACGGCGGACCAGATCGAAGTGACGGTCAGCTATCCCTACGGCGCCAATCCCCTGATTCCGAATTTTCCCTTCCTGGCACAGGCCCTGATGCCGCCCACCAGTGTGCTGACCGCGCGCGCCACGGTCCACCTGGGCAATTCGCTGGACGGGAGCAACTGACATGGCTGCGCGCGCCGACCTGGACCTCTCGCGCGGCCGCCAAGCCGGCCAGCGGGGCATCGCCACGCTTGAGTTTTCGCTGATGGTGACGATGCTGCTGATGTTCGTCTGCGCCGTCGTGGGTTACGGCGTGCTGTTCTGGATGCAGCAGCAATTGGCGTCGGCGGCCTCCGAAGGCGCGCGGGCAGCCGTTTATGCGCGCTTCGCGGGCCAGGCGGACGTGCCGGGTTCCGCCTGCACGGCGGCCATGAGCGTGTTCGGCACCGGCTCGACGGTCGCATGCGCCACCACCAGCGCGCCTTGCACCTGGAGCGGTTCGGGCGGCCAGACGGCGCAATGCGCCACGGTCGCCATGACATTCAACGTGCAGGCCTGGCCGGTGCTGTCGACCTTCCAGGCCTTTATCGCCATGTTGCCCGGGACGGACAAGAACTGGATTCCGACCCGGCTGTCGTCCAAAGCCATCGTGCAAATCTCCCAAGGGACACCATGAGCAGTCTGAGCAAAATCATTGCGGGCGTGTTGCTGGCGGCGGGCCTGGTGCTGGCGTTCGTGGCGTGGCGCCTGGCCTCCGAGCCGCCGGCGCCGGCTCCGGCGCCCGCGGGCCCGGTGGCAGCGACGACGCCCGTGCCGTCCGAGCCGCCGGCCAAGCGCTATCCGGTGGTGGTCGCGTCGACGCCCATCCCGGCCGGCACGCGTATCGACGGCGCCAAGATGCTCAAGGTGGATGAATGGCAGGTGGCGCTGTCGGGCAGCTACAGCTCGCCCACGCCGCTGGAAGGCGCCTATGCGCGCATCGACATCGCGGCCGGCGATCCGGTGCTGCCCAGCATGCTGGCGCAGGGCCTGGGCCGCCAGCTCAAGCCGGGCGAACGCGCGGTGGCGATCGCGGTGGACGAAGTCGTGGGCGGGGGCAACCGCATTGCGCCTGGCGACCTGGTGGACGTGTTCTTCATGCTGGAGAAGGGCGTCGAGATCCAGGGCGGCCAGGCCCGGCTGCTGCAATCGCAGGTCCGCGTGCTGGCCTACGGCGCGGCGTCGGTGGACGGTCCTGAAGAAAAATCATCGCTGCCCGGCCCGCCCGGGCAGCCGGCCAAGACCGCCGTGCTGGCCGTGCCGGTCGAACAGGTCAGCGAGCTGATGCTGGCCAGCCGCACCGGGCGCCTGCAACTGGCCCTGCGGCCGGTGGGCGACGATGCCGTGCCCGACACGCAGCTGTTCGCGCAGCGCAGCGCCGTGTTGCCCGCCCGCACCGACCTGACACCCGAACAGCGCGCATTGCTGCAAACCGGTCCGAACCGCGCCTATGCCGGCGAAAGCCTGGCGCAGCTGGAAGGCACGTCGCCCGCCGCGAAACCCGCGCCGGTCCGTGCGTCCGGCGGGGGCGGAGGCCGTTCCGTCGAAATATTGCGAGGAGACAAATCCGAGCGCGTGCGCTATTGAAACGCGGCTGCGCGTGGCCAGATGCCGCCCGTAGCTGGACCCGACCTGTCAACTTGATCCAGCACAATGAAGAGAACTCAGCGCACCCCTTTGATCTGCGTCCTGTCGGCCGCAGCGGCGATGACCTACGGCGCGATGAGCCTGGCGCAGAACGCCTTGCCCGCCGCGTCCAGCCTGAATGCGCCTGCCCGCGATATCGCGGTGGCCGTCAAAGGCCAGCAGACGCTCATGCTGGATGGTGCGCCCGCGCGCATCGCCATCGGCGATCCCGATGTGGCCGACGTGAAGGTGCTGTCCGCCTCGGGCAAGCGCCAGGCGTCGGTGCTGTTGTACGGCAAGAAGGCGGGCACCACCACGCTGCAGATCTGGACGGGCGCCAATGCCGCGCCGCAGCTCTGGACGGTGCGGGTGGCCGGCACGGTTCAGCAGGTACTGGCCGGGCGTGGGGTGGCCGGCGGCGCCAATATCGACGTGGCGGGCGACCGCGCCGTGGTGTCCGGCCAGGCCGAGTCGCCGCAGTCGCACCAGGCCTCGGTGGCCGCGGCAGGCGCCGCCGTCGGCGACAAGAACGTGGTCGATGTGTCCACCGCGGGCACCGGCGGCGTGGTGCAGGTGGAAGTCAAGGTGGTCGAGGTGTCGCGCACGGTCATGAAGCAGGCGGGCATCAGCTTTGCCGGCCGCACCGGCCCCTGGGGCGGCACCAATTCCATCACCCCCGACGGCTTTGGCGCGCCGCTCGGTTTCAGCAAGAGCGCGGCGCTGGACTCGGGCTTTTCGCTGTTCTATGACTCCAACAATTTCAGCGCACGCCTGCGCCTGTTGCAGAACAACGGCATGGCGCGCGTGCTGGCCGAGCCCACGCTGGTGGCCCTGACCGGGCAAAGCGCCAGCTTCCTGGCGGGCGGCGAGCTGCCGATTCCCGAGGCGGGCGGCCTGGGCACGACCACGGTGACGTTCAAGCCATTCGGTATCGGCCTGACGGTGACGCCGACCGTGCTGTCGCGCGACCGGATCGCGCTGAAGGTGGCGCCCGAGGCCAGCGAGCTGGACTACAGCAATGCCATCTCGATACCGAATGGCAACGCCAGTCCGACGCTGATCCCGGCGCTGCGCACCCGCCGTGCCGACACCACGGTCGAGCTGGGCGATGGCGAAAGCTTCGTGGTCAGCGGCCTGGTGTCGCGCCAGACCAAGGCGCTGGTCAATAAGGTGCCGATGCTGGGCGATCTGCCCATCATCGGGTCGTTCTTCCGCAGTGTGGACTACACCCAGGAGGATACCGAGCTGGTCATCGTGGTGACGCCGCGACTGGTGCGGCCCATTGCACGCGGCGTGACATTGCCGCTGCCCGGGGCCAAGCAGGAAGCGACGGACACCGCGTTCAACGCTTGGGGCTACTACCTGATGGGTCCCATGGGCGGGCAGCAAATGCCGGGCTTTTCACGGTGAGCAATATGAAGACACATGCCAGGGAGTGGGTTGGCTTGCAAAACGGCAACCGGTTTCTGTTTTGTTCCAAGGGCGACGGCGTGGCCGCACAGCTCGGGCAGGCGCTGGGCGACATGGGTATGTTGACCCAGGAAGTGCCCGGCGTCGAAGAGCTGGGCCGCCGCCTGACCGAAATCGAGCCCCAGGTGGTGTTCCTGGATTTCACGTTGAGCGAGGACGAGCCGGGCAAGCTGTTCAAGTCGGCCGAATTGGCGCGCCTGCTGGCGCGCATCGCGCCGACGATACCGCGCGTGGCCGTGGGCCTGCTGAGCCAGCCCGAGGGCGCCATCGCGGCTTTGCGTGCCGGCGTCAGCGATTTCGTCGATCCCACCGTGGCCCCGCAAGAGGTCAAGGATGTGGTGCAGCGCCTGCTGGACGTGCCGGTCGGTGGCGTCCGGATGGATGGCTCGCGGCGCAGCGTGCTGCTGCTGGGCGCGCGCCCGGGGGTGGGCACCAGCACGCTGGCGGTGCATCTGGCCGGCATGGTGCAGGACCGCCTGAAGCACATGCACGGCGTGCGGGCGACGGCGTCGGGCGCCAAGGCCGCCAAGCCGGCCGCCGATAGCGGCAGCAATCTGCCCTTGAGCAGCCGCGTCGCCCTGATGGACCTGGGCTGGCCGGTGGGCGACTGCCAGCTGTACCTGAACATCGGCAGCGATTTCGATTTTGCCGAGGCCGCGCGCAACCTGCGCCGGCTGGATTCCACCTTGCTCAGTTCGGCCATGGCGCATACCGCCAGCGGCCTGAGCGTGCTGGCCCTGCCGCGTGACCTGGGCCAGATGCGCGACGTATCGCAGTCCGACTCGCTGTTGGTGTTCGAACGCATGCGCCAGCATTTCGGCGTGGTGGTGGCGGACTCCGGCGGCTTTACCAACCCGGAATTCGTCGCGGGCCTGGCGCGCGCCTCGCAACAGAACTGGATCGTCACCGACCAGAGCGTGGGCGCGCTGGTGTCGCTGGCCGGTCTCTTGCAGGAACTGGAGCAACTGCACGTCGATCGTCGCAGCCTGGGCCTGATCGTGAACCGCTACGACGAACGCTACGGCATGACGGCCCAGCAGATCGCCGAACGCTTCCAGCTGGAACTGGTCGGCACGCTGCCGGACCGCACGCTGGCGCTGATGGTGTGCACCAACCAGGGCCATCTGCTGCACGAGGAAGCCGAGCGCGACGTCTACGTCCGCGCGGTCCAGGCGCTGGCCGAGAAGCTGAGCGCGGAAGAAAACACACCGGGCGGCCGGGCGAGCTGGCTGGCCACATGGCTGCCCGGCGTGCACCGCCGCATGGTGGTCGAATAACGGACGGCGGCGGAATCCGACATGATCATGACAGCGACCATAGAGTTCGGCGGCGAGGGCGACAAGGGTTTTGCGTCGTCCAACCGCTTCCAGGAAGTGAAGACGGCGGCCTACGAGCATCTGCTTTCCCGCATTGAAGAGCTGGGGGCGGAATTCGGCAGATGGGCGCGCTCGGCCATCCAGGAGTTCGTGGATATCGAGGTGGCCAGCTTCGTGCGCCTGCGCCGGGTGCCGATCAACGAAGGGGAGATGCGGCAGATTGCCGAAGCCCTGACCAAGGAACTGGCCGGGCTGGGGCCGCTGGAAGACCTGCTGGCCGATCCGGCCGTCGAAGACATCCTGATCAACGGCTACGACAACGTCTTCGTCTCGCGCCGCGGCGTGCTGGCGCGCGAGACGCTGCGCTTTACCGACAACCAGCACGTGCTGCGCATCGTGCGGCGCATTCTGGCGCCCATCGGCCGCCGGCTGGATGAGTCCAGCCCCATGGTCGATGCGCGGCTGCCCGACGGCGGCCGCCTGAACGTGGTGATCGAGCCGCTGGCCGTGGACGGGCCGATGGTCTCGATCCGCAAATTCCGCCAGGACCCGCTCAAGCCGGCCGACCTCCTGACGCTGGGCACCTTCGACGAAGAGATCTATCGCCTGCTGCACGAGGCCGTTAAGAACCGCTGCAACATCCTGGTGTCGGGCGGCACCAGCTCGGGCAAGACCTCGCTCTTGAATGCGATGGCGTTCTTCATTTCCGAGACCGAGCGCGTGGTGACGGTGGAAGACACGGCGGAACTGTCACTGAACCACCCGCACGTGGTGCGCCTTGAATCGCGCCAGGGCGGTTTTGACGGCAGCGGCGCCGTCAGCATCCGCGAACTGATCCGCAACAGCCTGCGCATGCGGCCGGACCGCGTGGTGGTGGGCGAAGTGCGCGGCGCCGAGGTCATGGACATGCTGCAGGCCATGAACACCGGCCACGAAGGGTCGATGGCCACCATCCACGCCAACTCGCCGCGCGAATGCCTGTACCGGATCGAGATGCTGGCCGGTTTTGCGGGCTTCCAGGGCAGCGAGGACAGCCTGCGGCGCCAGATCGCCAGCGCGCTGGATTTCATCGTGCAGATCGGACGCCTGTCCAACGGCAAGCGCCGAGTGCTGTCGGTCACCGAAGTCACCGGCATGGGCGACAGCGTGATCTCGACGCAGGAGCTGTACCGCCACGAAACCTTTGCCACGCCGGAAGGCGAGGAGAAGGACCGCTGGAATTGGCTGGGCATTCATCCGCATACGCCCAAGCTGGCGAAGATGCGCAACGAACAGCGGCCCGCCGAGCCGTCGCCGGGCGAGCCGGACGGCGCAGGCGGCGGCTTCTGGAGCAGGAGGCGCTGATGCTGCAAGCGGCCGTCATCGGGGGCTTGGCGCTGCTGTTCGCGGTGGCGGCGGTGCTGCTGTGGCGTCACGCCAATAGCGGCGCGCGCCGGGCGGCCAGTTCCGCGTTCCTGGAAGACCAGCTGCGGCGCAGCCGCGGCGCGCCGGTCACGGGAAAGATGCCGTTCGCGCAAGGCGCGCGCGCCTTGCGCAGCGGCTTTTCGCGCTGGGACATGCTGCTGCTGCAAGGCGGCGTGCGCCAGAGCCCGGGCTTTTACGCCAAGCTGATCCTGCCTGTCGTGGTGGGGGCGCTCCTGGCCTGGTTGTTCCTGGGCTGGCTGTCGGGCGTGGTGGCGTTGGTGCTGCTGTCGGTGTTTGCGTATTTCCTGCTGTGGCTGCGCGCCGACCGGCGCCAGCGGCGGCGCGTGTCGCAACTGCCGGCCTTCCTGGACAACATCGTGCGCCTGGTCACCATCGGCAACAGCATGGCGTCGGCGTTCCAGACGGCGGCGGCCACGACGGATGAGCCGCTGCGCGAAGTGGTCGAGACCGCGGCAGCCCTGAGCCGTTCGGCCAAGGAACTGGACGCGGCGCTGGTGCAGGTATCGCGCCAGTACGACATGAAGGAACTCTACATGGTGGCGGCGGTGGTGTCGGTTGCGCTGCGCTTTGGCGGCCGCAGCGACCAGGTGCTGGAACGCATGGCCGCCTTCATGCGCGACATCGGCCAGGCCCGTGCGGAACTCACGGCCAGTTCGGCCGAGATCCGCCTGTCGGCCTGGATCCTGGCGTTGCTGCCCTTGGGCATCGCCGGCTTCATCATGGTGGCCAACAACGATCTGTTCATGGGGCTGTGGGTGGACCCCCTGGGCTTCAAGATGCTGATGACCGCGGTGGGCCTGCAGTTGGCCGGCTCGTACATCCTGTATCGCATGGCCAAGGCCATTTGAGGACGGCGCGGATGCAAGCCCTTCAATCCTGGAATGTCTCGACGGTGCTGGCCGTGGCGCTGATGCTGGTGGCCGCCGCCATGCTGATCCTGGGCCTGAGCATGACGCGGCGCCTGCGCGGGCAGGATCGCAGCCGGCAGGTGGTGGAGCAGGCGCTGGCCACGCGTGAAGGCCGCGCCAAGGTGGCCGCTGCGGTGGCCGCCGAGGGCGGGCAGGGCCGGCTGGCCGCGGCGACGCGCGCCGCCGATTCGTTCGGCAAGCGCTTGAGCGAAGGCCGCTTCGCCGAGGCCCTGTTGGCCGGCGAGGACCGCAAGCTGGTGGATATGGCCGGCTACGAGAACCCCGCCACGGCGCGGCTGCGTTTCATCGTGGCGCGCTTCACGCTGGCGCTGCTGCTGCCGGCGGCGGCGGTGGGCTGGGACCTGGGGCGCAAGGTCAGCGATTCGTCGCTGGGCCTGTTCGTGGCGGCCTTCTTCGGCTTCGCCATCGGCTACATGTTGCCCAAGTGGTTCGTGCGCCGGCGCCTGTCGCGGCGCCGCAAGCAGGCTGCCAACGAGCTGCCGCTGCTGATCGACCTGCTGCGGCTGTTGCAGGGCGTGGGCCTGTCGATCGACCAGAGCCTGCAAGTGCTGATCAAGGAATTCGACCAGGTGATGCCGGTGCTGGCCTACGAACTGCGGCTGGCGTCCGAACTGTATGTGCGCGGGCGCACCCGCGAGCAATCGCTGGCGCGCCTGGCGGGGGGCTTTGACAACGACGACCTGTCGGCCATCTGCCGCCTGATCGCCCAGGTGGACCAGCACGGCGGCGCGGTGCAGGAACCGCTGAATCGTTTCGGAGAACGGCTGCGCGAGAAGCGGCGGCTGGAGTTGAAGGAGAAAGTGGGCAAGACCACCGTCAAGATGACGGCGGTCATGATCGTGACCTTGTTGCCGGCGCTGTTGATCGTGACCGGCGGGGCGGGGTTTGTTGCGGTGTTGCGCGGCTTGTCGCGCATGGGGGGCATGTGATGGCAGGCGGTATCGAAAGCGCGGGACGCGCGTGGCGTTGGACCGTGGCGGCGGCCGTCGTCGTGGGCGCAGGGGGCCTGGCCGGATGCCAGAGCAACAACGCGGAAACTGCCTGGCAGCTGATCCAGCAACAGCAGCAGGAACAGGCCCTGATGCGCCAGCGCGAGGACGAGGCCGAGAACCGGCGCAAACCGGCCGAGCCGGAGATGATGCTGTCCATGATCGCCGAGTCGCAGCGCCAGGAGCGCTATTTCGCGTCATTGGCCTATATCGAGGCGTTCCAGCAGAAATTCGGCAACGATCCGCGCGTGGCGGTCATGCGGGCCGAAGCCTTGCGCCAGACCGGGCAGGCCGCATCCAGCGAACAGGCCTACCGCGCGTTGCTGGGCACCCCGCAGGCGGCCGACGGCTGGCATGGCCTGGGGCTGATCGCCGGTTCGCGCGGCCAGTTCGAGCAGGCGGCCGACGACTTCGCGCGCGCCGCCAAGCTGTCGCCGATGGACCCGCGCATCCTGGGCGACCTGGGCTATGCGCGTTTGCGCGCCGGTGATCCGGCCGGCGCCCGCGTGCCCTTGGGGCAGGCGGCCGAACTGGCGCCGGACAGCGGCAAAGTGCTGGCCAACCTGGCCTTGCTGCTGCTGGTGGAAGGCGAGCCGGTGCGGGCCAAGAACGTGATGGACCGCGCCCAGCTCAGCGACGAGGCGCGCGGCCAGGTGCTGCGCCTGGCGTCCGAGATCCGCAGCCAGACGGCCGCGCCGATGGCCGCCGCACCGGCCGGCGGCGGTACGGTCGCGGGCGCCGATCCGCAGGCGACCCGGGTGTCTCGTGGCGAAGGCATCGTGATGCCGGTCATGAGCCCCTTGATGGACAGACTGGGCAACGGGCCCATCATGCGTTAACCGACTCCAGGAACCCTAGCCATGTCTCGAACCGTTGCTTTCGCTCCGTTTTCCCTGGCGCTGGTCCTGGCGGCGCTTGCGCCGTCGGCCGGCCACGCGCAATCGAATGCTCCCCTGACCGGCAGCATGACCGGCGGCGGCGTGGCCCAGGCCACGCCCGTGCCCGCTGCGCCGCCCGCGGCGGCACCGGCC
>NZ_CADIJO010000052.1 GCF_902859705.1 Achromobacter deleyi
CCGGCCGCCGAACTGCCGCGCCCGACGCCCGAAGCCGCCGTGCCACGTGCCGCCACCCCGCGCGTGGCTGCCGAAGCCGCGCCTGCCGCGCCGCTGCACGCACGCCCCGAAGAAGAATCGAACGAGCCGGTGCTCAGCACCGCGCAGCAATTCCAGGTGCCGCAGCACACGACTGGCGCCCAGGATCACCTGGCGCAAGCGGTTGCCGCCGCCGTCCAGCGCCAGCAGCCCGCGCCGATCGCCAACCCTGCCAGCGTGGCCGTACCGAATGTGCCGGTCGTCATGCAGGTGGCCACGCCCGTCGGCGGCACCCACTGGGGCACCGAACTGGGCCAGCAGATGGTGGTGATGAGCAACAACGTGCGCCAAGGCACCCAGTCCGCCGAACTGCGCCTGGATCCGCCGGACCTGGGCCCCTTGCGCGTCAGCCTGAACCTGGCCGACGGCGTGGCCAGCGCCTCGTTCGTGTCGGCCCATGCATCCGTGCGCCAGGCGATCGAAACCGCGATCCCGCAACTGCAGCAGGCGCTGGCGCAGGCCGGCATCTCGCTGGGCCAGACCAGCGTCGGCGAGCAGGCCGCGCAGCAGGAATTCGCGCAACAGAATGGCGGTGGATCGCAACGTCAAGGCGGCGGCAATGGCGCCGCAGTAGCCGATGGCGCGATCGATGGCCAGCCGGTGGCCGTGACGTCGCCGCGCAACGCCAATGCGTTGGTCGACACCTTCGCGTAACAATCCCGCGGCCCGCGGCCGGCAACGGTTGCGGGCAGTGCAGCAATAGCTTGAGATACGCGGCTTTCGCCCTGTTTTTCGCCTCCAAGACGGAGCGGGATTTCGGGCAGAATGCTTTCATCCACTAAGAATCCGTTTTCATCAGCGGCAAAACACGCATCGACACCGAGATGGCGACTTCCAAACCCACAACCATGCCGCCGCGCGGCCCGCTTCCGACACGCTCTGGCGGCATCGGCCGCATTCTTCGCCCGTTGATCATGATCCTGGTGCTGCTGCTGGTGGCCGCCGCCAGCGCGGGCGCGACCTGGTTCATCACGCAGCGCATGCAGCCGCAAGGCGGCGCGCCGGTGCAACTGGGCGTGGGCCAGACGCCCGCCGGCCAACCGGGCCAGCCCGGCGCCGCGGGCCCGCAAGCCACGCCGACCACGTTCGTGGCCCCGCCGGCCACGCCGGCCGCCGTGCCCGCGCCGATCTTCGTGCCGATCGAAGCCTTCACGGTGACGCTGCAGAACGCCGACACCGAGCGCATCATGCACGTCGGCCTGACGCTGCGTGTCAGCGACGAGCAGACCCGCGTGCGCCTGGAGAAGTACATGCCTGAAGTGCGCAGCCGCATCCTGATGGTGCTGTCGTCGCAATCGCCCACCGGCGTGCAGACCCAACAAGGCAAGACCGACATGGCCAACGCCATCAAGCAAGCCGTCAACCGTCCGTTCTCGCCCATGCCGGACGGCCAGTATGTCACCGACGTACTGTTCACGGCGTTCGTGGTGCAATAAGCATGGCCTACGAGGCGTTTCTTTCGCAGGACGAAGTCGACGCGCTGCTGGCCGGCGTCACGGGCGAGAGCGACAGCAAAAAGGAATCCGCGGGCGCAAGCGACGGCGCCCGCGCCTATGACCTGAGCTCGCCCGACCGCGTGGTGCGTCGGCGCATGCAGACGCTGGAGCTCATCAACGAGCGGTTCGCGCGCCAGATGCGCAGCGTGCTGTTGAACTTCATGCGCCGCAGCGCCGACATCACCGTCGGCTCGATCAAGATCCAGAAGTACGCGGACTTCGAGCGCAACCTGCCCGTGCCGAGCAACCTGAACATGGTCCAGATGAAGCCGCTGCGCGGCACGGCCCTGTTCACGTACGACCCGAACCTGGTGTTCCTGGTCATCGACAGCCTGTTCGGCGGCGATGGCCGCTACCACACGCGCGTCGAAGGCCGTGACTTCACCACCACCGAGCAGCGCATCATCCGGCGCCTGCTCAACCTGACCCTGGAAAGCTACGGCAAGTCCTGGGACCCCGTCTATCCGATCGAGTTCGACTATGTCCGCTCGGAGATGCACACCAAGTTCGCCAGCATCACCGGCAACAATGAAGTGGTGGTCGTCACCTCGTTCCATATCGAATTCGGCGCGACCGGCGGCGACCTGAACATCTGCCTGCCCTACTCCATGATCGAGCCGGTGCGCGACCTGCTCACGCGGCCGCTGCAGGAAACCACGCTGGAAGAAGTGGACCAGCGCTGGTCGCAGCAGCTGTCGCGCCAGGTGCGCAGCGCCGACATCGACGTGGTTGCCGAATTCGCGCGCATCCCGTCCAACATCCGCGAACTGATGCGCCTGAAAGTCGGCGACATCCTGCCCGTGGATGTGCCGGAAACCGTCATCGCCAACGTCGACGGCGTACCGCTGATGGAATGCGGCTACGGCGTCTTCAATGGCCAGTACGCCCTGCGCGTACAAAACATGTTTACCTACGATACCGAATCAAACGAGGCCCCCGACCATGACTGACAAGAACGAGCCCGGCACTGGCTCGTCCCCGGCCGACGACTGGGCCGACGCGCTCGCCGAACAATCCCGCGCCAATCCGCCCACCCAGGCGGATGGCCTGAAGCCCCAGGACGACTGGGCCGCCGCCATGGCTGAACAGACCGCCGCCACGCCGCCCGCGGCTGCCGCGCCGGCTGCCCCTGCGCCCGCACCCGCGGCGCCGGCCGCAGCCCCCGCGCAATCGGCGGCGCAATCGGTGTTCAAGCCCCTGGCCGGCAGCGCTGCCGGCACCGGCACCGACATCGACCTGATCATGGACGTGCCCGTCCAGCTGACGGTCGAGCTGGGCCGCACCCGCCTGACCATCAAGAACCTGCTCCAGCTGGGCCAGGGCTCGGTGGTGGAACTGGACGGCCTGGCCGGCGAGCCGATGGACATCTTCGTCAACGGCTACCTGATCGCCCAAGGCGAAGTGGTGGTGGTGGAAGACAAGTACGGCATCCGCCTGACCGACATCATCACCCCGTCCGAACGTATCAACCGCCTGAACAACCGGCGTTGACGCGTTGTCCGCCATGAACGATTCCGCCCTGCTGCGCGTCATCATCGGCCTGGTGCTGGTGCTGGCCGCCATCCTGGCCGCGGCCTGGATGGCGCGCCGCGCCGGCCTCACCCAGCGCGGCGGCGGCAACCTGCTCAAGCAGGTCGCCAGCATGCCGGTGGGCGCGCGGCAGAGCATCGTCGTGGTCGAAATCGAAAATACCTGGCTGGTCGTGGGCGTGAGCCCCGGCCAGATCACCCCCCTGCATACCCTGCCCGCCGGCGAACTGCCGCAGGGCGCGCCGTTGCCCGCCGCCGCCTTCGCGGCCAAGCTGGGCCAGGCGCTCAAGCGCCGCTAGACGGCGCCCGTATTCCCCGGATCATGAGCTTGCCGACAAGCACCCTTCCCCGCGCCCGCCGCAACATGCTGCCCCTGCTGGGCGCCGCCGCGGTGCTGGGCCTGGCCCTGTTTCCGGCCGGCGTCGTCGCCCAGGCAACCCTGCCGGCGCTGACCGCGACCCCAGGCCCGAACGGGTCCGAAACCTACTCGCTCAGCATGCAGACGCTGCTGCTGATGACGTCGCTGTCGTTCCTGCCGGCTGCGCTGCTGATGATGACGGGCTTTACCCGCATCATCATCGTGCTGGGCCTGCTGCGCAGCGCGATGGGCACGGCCATGTCGCCGCCGAACCACGTGCTGATCGGCCTGGCGCTGTTCCTGACCTTCTATACGATGTCGCCGGTGTTCGACAAGATCTACGCCGACGCCTACAAGCCCCTGTCCGAAGGCTCGATCCAGTTCGAGACCGCGGTCGAGCGGGCCGCTGGCCCGCTGCGCACCTTCATGCTGCACCAGACCCGCGAGAACGACCTGTCGCTGTTCGCCAACCTGGCCAAGCAGCCGGCGCTGGACGATCCGTCGCAGGTGCCGCTGCGCATCCTGGTGCCGGCGTTCATCACCAGCGAACTCAAGACCGCGTTCCAGATCGGCTTCACCATCTTCATTCCGTTCCTCATCATCGACCTGGTGGTCGCCAGCGTGCTGATGGCGCTGGGCATGATGATGGTGCCGCCCGTGACCGTGGCGCTGCCGTTCAAGCTGATGCTGTTCGTGCTGGCCGACGGCTGGAACCTGCTCATGGGCTCGCTGGCCCAGAGCTTCTACCAATAGCCGGGGAATCGCCATGACCGCTGAAACCGTCATGACCATGACCTACCAGGCGATGAAAGTCGCGCTGGCGATGGCGGGTCCGCTCCTGGTCATCACGCTGATCGTCGGCCTGGTCATCAGCATTTTCCAGGCCGCCACCCAGATCAACGAAATGACGCTGTCGTTCATTCCGAAGCTGCTGGCCATGTGCGGCGTGCTGGTGCTGCTGGGCCCCTGGCTGATCGGCATCATGGTCGACTACATCCGCCAGCTCATCGGCCAGATTCCCGGCCTGGTGTCGTAGCGGCGCGCGCCGCCGGCCCCGGGGACGCGCCCACATGTTTTCCTTCACGATCGAACAGCTCAACGGCTGGATCGGCCAGTTCATCTGGCCGTTCGTGCGCATCCTGGCGCTGATCGGCACCGCTCCCCTCTTTTCCGAATCCACCGTGCCGGTCAAGGTCAAGGTCGGCCTGGCGTTCGTGCTGGCCGTGGCCGTCAGCCCCGCGCTGGACCCCGCGCCGCCCATCGCCCCGGGTTCGTTTGCCGGCCTGTGGATGGTGATGCAGCAGGTGCTGATCGGCATCGCCATGGGTTTTTCCATGCGCCTGGTGTTCGCCGCGGCGCAGACGGCCGGCGAATTCGTCGGCCTGCAGATGGGCCTGTCATTCGCCTCGTTCTTCGACCCCAGCACCGGCGCCAACACGGCCGTGCTGTCGCGCCTGTTCAACATCGTGGCGATGCTGACCTTCCTGGCGCTGGATGGCCACCTGCTGGTGCTGGCCGCGCTGGTGCGTTCGTTCGACACGCTGCCGGTCGCCGCCATCCAGCTGCACCAGAACGGCTGGGGCGTGGTGGTGGAATGGGGCAAGACCGTATTCGTGTCGGGCCTGCTGCTGGCGCTGCCGCTGATCTGCGCGCTGCTCACCATCAACCTGGCCATGGGCATCCTGAACCGCGCCGCGCCGCAGCTGTCCGTGTTCTCCGTGGGCTTTCCGGTCAGCCTGATCGTGGGCGTGGTGCTGCTGACCGTGGTGCTGCCCAACTCGGGGCCGTTCCTGGAGGCCCTGTTCGAGTCCGGCCTGTCGACGATGAGCCGGGTGGCCGACGCCTTGGCGGGGCGCTAGAACTTTCTGCTTCGGACATGAAAAAGCCGGCCACGATGGGCCGGCTTTTTGTTGGGCGGACCGGCCGAAGCCGGCCCCGCCAACATCATTGCTGTCCGGTCAGGCGGAACACGCGGATCGTCTCGCGCAGCGCGCCCGACTGATTGCCCAGCTGCAGCACGGCGCCGCCCAGCTCCTGCACCAGGGCCGTGTTCTGCACCGTCATCACATCCATCTGCGAGACCGCCGTATCGACCTGCTCGATACCGCTGGACTGCTCCTGCGAGGCCTGCGAGATCTCGCCGATGATGTCGGTCACGCGGTGCACGGCGGCCACGATCTCTTCCATGGTGGCGCCCGCCTGTTCGGCCTGGGCCGAGCCTTCGGTGACGCGATCGACCGAATCCTCGATCAGGCCCTTGATCTCCTTGGCGGCCTGCGCGCTCTTTTGCGCCAGGCTGCGCACTTCGCCCGCTACCACCGCGAAGCCCTTGCCGGACTCGCCGGCGCGTGCCGCTTCCACGGCCGCATTCAGCGCCAGGATGTTGGTCTGGAACGCGATGCCTTCGATGATGCTGACGATGTCGACGATCTTGCGCGAGCTGTCGGAAATGCCGTGCATGGTGTTGACCACCTGCCCCACCGCCACGCCGCCGCGCCGCGCCACGTCCATGCTGCTGGCGGCCAGTTGATTGGCCTGACGGGCATTGTCGGCGTTCTGGCGCACGGTGGACGTCAGCTGTTCCATGCTGGCCGCCGTCTGTTGCAGCGACGCGGCCTGGCCTTCGGTGCGGCCGGCCAGTTCCTGGTTGCCGCGGGCGATGTGCACGGCCGCCTGGGTCGTGCCCTCGATGCCGCGATACACGTCCTGCGCGATGCCGACCAGGCTCTTGCGCATGACTTCCAGGGAGAACTTCAGGCTGCCGATCTCGTCGTCGGAATCGGCCACGATCTGGGTCGTCAGGTTGCCGGCAGCGACCTGGCGGGCCATATTGGCCGCGTCCACCATCGGTTCCAGCAGCGAGCGCGACAGGCTCCAGCCCAACGCGAAGATGCCGACCACGCCCAGCGCCAACAGGCCGCAGGCCAGGCCGGCGCCGGTGGCATCCAGTGTGTCCCAGTTGGCGCGCAGGCCATAGGCGCCCGCCGCCACCACGATGCCTGACGACAGCAAGGCATGGCGGAACATGCGGCTGCGCACGCTGCGCTTGAAGGGAAAGGCCAGCACGTCCAGGCTGCGCCGCCAGCCGGCCCGCACCGGGCGGCCGCGTTCGATCCGCACGCCGCGGGCGCGGCCTTCGCGAATGCGGGCGTACAGCGCTTCGGCCATCTCGATCTGCTCGTCGCTGGGACGCACGCGCACCGACGAATAGGCCACCACCTCGCCGTTCTCGACGATGGGCGTGGCATTGGCCAGCACCCAGTAGTAGCCCCCGTCCTTGCGGCGGTTCTTGACCAGGCCCAGCCACGACTCGCCGGCCTCCAGCGTCTGCCACAGGTCTTCATAGGCCTCGGGCGGCATGTCCGGATGGCGCACGATGTTGTGGGCCTTGCCGATCAATTCTTCGCGGGAAAATCCGCTGACCTCGACAAAAGCCGGATTCGCGTAAAGGATGCGGCCCTTGGTATCGGTGCGCGAGATCAGGTACTGATCTTCGCGCAGCTTGGTTTCCACATCATTGACTGGAAGGTTCACGCGCACAGCTTGTCTCCGGTTTACATCATATCGAGCCACGACCTGTACACCGGCCAGGTTTCAGGCGTTATTGTCATTAACGACAATATTTTCGAAAACTTAACGGCCAATAGCTTTCGCCCCGACGGCCGCGTACGGGCGCCGGGGCGAAGATGCCGATCAGCGGCCCGGGTGGGCCGCGGCGGATCAGTCCTGGGTCAGCGTCGGGGCCGAGTAGCCGCCCAGTTGCTGCGCCGGCACTTCGATCACTTCGCCGGCATTGATCTTGAAGACGGCCACCGCCTCGGACAGGCGATGGGCCTGTTCCTGCAGCGAGCCGGCCGCGGCGGCGGCTTCTTCCACCAGCGCCGCGTTCTGCTGCGTCACTTCGTCCATCTGCGACACGGCACGATTCACCTGGTCGATGCCGCTGGACTGTTCTTCGGACGCCGCCGAGATTTCGCCCATGATGTCGGTGACGCGCTTCACCGACGCCACGATTTCCTGCATCGTGGCACCGGCGCGTTCGACCTGCTGCGAACCGGCGCCCACCTTGGTCACCGAGTCCTCGATCAGGCCCTTGATTTCCTTGGCCGCCTGGGCGCTGCGCTGGGCCAGCGAGCGCACTTCACCCGCCACCACCGCAAAGCCCTTGCCCTGCTCACCGGCACGCGCGGCTTCCACGGCCGCGTTCAGCGCCAGGATGTTGGTCTGGAAGGCAATGCCGTCAATGACGGACACGATTTCCGAGATCTTGCGCGAGCTGGCCGAAATACCCTGCATCGTATTGACCACTTCGGCCACCGCGGAACCGCCGCGTTCAGCCACGTCCGACGCACTGGCGGCCAGCTGGTTGGCCTGGCGGGCGTTGTCGGCATTCTGCTTCACGGTCGAGGCCAGTTCTTCCATCGAGGCCGCGGTTTCTTCCAGCGAGGCCGCCTGCTCTTCCGTACGGCTGGACAGGTCGGTGTTGCCGGCCGAGATTTCACGCGAACCCACCGTGATCTCGTCCACGCCGCGGCGCACCGTGGCCACGGTGCGGGTCAGGCTTTCCTGCATGCGCTTGAGCGCGGCGAACAGTTGGCCGATTTCGTTGTGCGAACGCACCTCGACGCGGCTGGTCAGGTCGCCTGCGGCGATCTTGTCGAAATGCTGGCCGGCTTCCACCAGCGGGCGCACCACCAGGCGGCCGAACAGCACGCGGCAGAACACCATCAGCACCAGGGCCAGCGCCACGGCCACGGCCACCGCGATCATGGCGCGATTGAAGTTGGTCTCGGCCTGGTCGATCGTGGCCTGCTGCTGGTCGGAAATGTACTTGCCGAACTCGTTGATGGCCTCGATGAAGGCGGCGCTGCGCGGCGTGCCGTATTCATTGTTGACCATGTAGAACGTGGAGTAGTCTTCGCTGCGCAGGGCTTCGACCATGGTGTCCACGCCGTCATCGATGTACGAACGGTAGCGGCGCACCAGGTTCATGGACAGCTGGCGACCGGTGTCGTCCTGCAGCATGTTCTTCTGGAAATCGGCGAAGCGGCTGCGCACGCCGGTCAGGAGATCGGTGGCGCCCTTCAGGGCTGCCGCGGCGTCACGGGCCGAGTTCTCGCCGCTGCCCCAGCCGGATTCCTGCAGGTGACGGGCCGCGACCATCAGGCTGACGCGGGCGCGCAGCATGTCGCTGTTGATGACTTCGACCTGCTTGGAACGCTCGGTCAGCGCATTGACCTCGCGAATGGATTCGTAGTTGTGCTGCAGGAAGAACGCGGCCAGGCCGCCCACCGCCGCAATCAGCACGGCAAAGAACGCCATGACCCACAACAGCATCGTGCCGACGCGGGCATCGCGCAGCCTGAGTTTGCGCTTCACCTTGGGCGCGCGCGCGGCCTTTTTCTTACCGACCTTGCCGGACTTCGCACCGGTTTCCAGACTCGCTTCCATATTTTTTCCCCATCCCTCAGGAACTGCTCTGACCAAATGAAAAACCACCCCGGCGCGCCGTCCTTGCAGAACGGGCACGCATCAGGGCGACGTACACACCGGCCGCGAAGCCGGGGCGCTCTCTGCGGACAACCAGGGGGCTTACGACCCCTTGCGCGTCGATTCGGGCGGCGCAGCCGGCACCGGAATGACGATGGTTTCCACCTCGGGGGCCGGCGCGGGTTGCTGCGCCCATTCCTGACTGGCGTCAGGCACGGGCGCGGGGCCCAGCAATTTCTGGCGTTCCCAGGGTTCCAGCAGAATATTGGTGCTGTCGACAAGGCGCATCAGCCGGCCATCAGGGCCGAACTGCAGCAGCGCCTCTTTGCGGCTGTACAGGCCGTCGGGGACAAACGTGATCTTGAAGGACCAGAGGGCGAGGAAGGTGCCGTCGGTCTGCTTGTAGAACTTGTCGGGCGGCGCGGTGAGCGCTCGCGAGGCCTCTTCCAGCGTCGTCTGCCCCGGCGTCAGGGTCGACAGCTTGCCGGGGTCGAAGTTGTGCCCCGTCGCGGAGCAGCCCGCGATCAACGCCGCAATCGCCGCGGCAGCCAGAAGATGTAGATAGCCTCGCATACCTGCCCGTTTACCGGTCGAAACCGGCGTCAAAAAGATTCCCAATCGTCATCTGACGGTGCCTGGCGGCGCGTGGCCGCAGGCGCCGGTTTGGCTTCGTTTGCCGCTGCGGCCGGACGCGGCGCAGGACGCCGCAACGGCCGCGCAGCGCTGGCCGCTTCGGCCGGGGCCGGCTTG
>NZ_CADIJO010000053.1 GCF_902859705.1 Achromobacter deleyi
CTTCAGGAAGCCGATGATCTGCTCTTCGGTGTATCGCTTCTTCATGTCCGTCCTCTTGTGAGACGGACTCTACTAAGATCAGGTTGGCCCGGAAAACGGGGGGCAGGTCACCCACATCAGCACACTCGTAATCAGTAACCGTAGAATTAATTTTTGAAACCTCAAAAGAAACTACGCACACCCCATTTACAAGAATGGTAAAAATATCCTCGTACTGCTCAGGCGTCCAAGTCAAAACAAACGCGCTGTGAACCTTCGGAATCCTTTCCATAAGAATACGCATTATTCCCGCATCCCCTTTCTTAATGCCATCCCATGACATAAGTAGCTGCTCGCGGCACAGCTTTTCGGTCAAACTTCCTCTTAATTTCATTTTGTACAAATAAGGTATAAGACTACGTTTTCACACAGCCTTCTTCAGGCCAAAAACGTAGTCTGACACCTTATTTTCCTGCATTGAACCCACGGTGTTGCGCACGTTCTGAGCGTCGACGATCAACGCATTGCGTGCGCCGAGGGTACCGCTGTTGGCGACGTCACCGGTGGTGCTGATCTGCGTGTCACGGCCGGCGATCAACGTCCCGTCGCCACGCAGGTCGCCTGGCTTGAGACCTCAGCTTCCGTCTACGTTCAAGCAACGCAAGTGCAATATCTACAACGGCACCTGCTCCATTCGGGACGGCGAACCGTGGCTACTATGTGCATTGCCGTTGCTGGCCGATGGGAAGATCCGTTGGAGCTCGGCTTCGAAAACAGTCAAAGAAATAAGGTGTCAGACTACGTTTCCACACAGCGATCTTCAGGCCAAAACGTAGTCTGACACCATATTTTCATGAGGAATGATTATCTGGATTTATATAAATATACCTATTTGTCATGTCGATATTCATGTCTCTAACTAAATCAATAATATGACGATATTCAAGTTTTGTTATCAGAATATCACCATCAGCAATGAAATCACATAAAGTTTCAAGAGCCAGCACACTCTCAGAATGATCGACGTATTCAAGCGCATAACTAACCAACGCAGGATCCAACCTATCGGTCAGTTGTTCACCTAGCTGTTTAATTCGGTTATTTATTTTGGCCAAAAACGTAGTCTGACACCTTATTTTGTCCCTGGAAATTCGTGCGGAAACCTCAGAGTCTGACACCTTATTTCTTGGCTCTAATCACCCAACTCGCAGATGGCACCCAACTGCGAGGCTTGCTCCAAAAATCTTACTGATTTCTGCTCATCGACAACCAACTCAATAACCTTGCCTTTGAGTATTGAATCCACACATTTTTTTCCTTCCGATAAGGAAAAACCACAATACTCACGAAGCAGAGAACCGAATTGAACCTTATTGAAACCAACATTCCAGCCGGTCACTCGAATTATTATCATTTACTCACCTTTATCGTTATGCTACGGGGTATTTTCCCAGGATTTGCACAGACGTTCTCTCTCCACCATTGATCACAACTTCATCAACCCCGTACTTTTGTCCCAGCGCACGTGCAATGCTACGCAATTGAAAATAAGGTGTCAGACTACGTTTTTACACAGCCATCTTCAGGCCAAAAACGTAGTCTGACACCTTATTTTGCTACACCTGATTTTGCTGCAAGTCTGCAAAGAGCCCTTTCAAGGCCGAAAGCGTAGTCTGACACCTTATATTCCACCTTATATTCGTTTTAGCTGCCTGACCGGATCCCAATCATTAGGTTTGATTTGATGCTGGCTCCACCACCGCATTCCGCCAGAAACCCACTTTTTACGCAAATCTGAATGAGTCGCTGTCGAGTCGTCATACCCAAACTCCGTCCCGCAGCATGGGCAAATATTGTACGAGGCGCAGCCAAAACTGTCATACGCTGGTTCATTCAGATCCGGATATTTGCATACCGGACATACATGTTTTTGATTACTATTGGGCATTAAAATAGTCCAAATTTGAACCTTTACCATGCACAGCTGGATCAGGCTTGTAGTACGTGCGAATACTTCCCCCACTTGATACGACACCAAATTCATCGGTCCCTGGGTTGTAGCGCACAACATCTCCATTAGGTCTTGCTTTTTCAAGCACGCCCGCAGGTTTCGAGGAGGTTAAGAACTTATCAGCTTGTGCTTGGTACTCAAGCGCATTTTTTGCCCCAAAGTCACTGCCATGACGCGCAAAGTGGTCATCAAGCTTGGCTTGGTCGGCAAACCTCGCGCCGCTGCCTGACAACTTTGCTCCGCTCAAAGCCGAAGCTTTCGCCTCGTCATTCTCCGATTGTATTGGCCGTCCTGTGGCTGATCCACTGCCTTTCACTCCAGCAACCGACGTCTTATTAGAGCCGACAGCGCCCACTGCCGCTGCCGCCCCTGCCACACCCGCCTTCCCTATTTCATCCCACGCAAGCTGCTTGGCCTGATCGCCGCCCAGCAAAAGGTAATTCTTGATCGCAGCATTGCGATCAACATCCAGCAGCAACGACGCGGACATCTTTAGAAGTGACCACTCCTCCAGTTCGGAAGCGCTCAGCCCGCCCTCCATGCGCAGCTTTTCTTCCAAATTCGCAATTCGGCTGCCGTACTCCCCAAGCCGCGCTGCTGCTGCTTCTATTTCTGCCTTACAAACGTCCACGCTCGCGCACTGGGCCAACGCCTTTCGATTCTCAGCGTCGATCTCCTGGTACTTTTTCGCGACGCGCCGCTCGCATACTGTTTCGGATTTGCATGCCGCCTTTTCTTCAATTCGCGCTTGATGTTCCTGCACGCTCAAGGCGTTGTTTTCCGTCTCATTGATCGCCGCAAAAACTGCCTCGGCGCCAGACACCTCAGACGCTTGCGCGATTCCCGCTACCAGCGAGCCGATCAAGTTGCGACGCACCTCCCTCTCTTCCGGGGTCATCTTTGATGCGTCGCCACCCAGCAGCGCATTGAGCACAGCCCCAGAACCCGCACCCAGTGCTCCCGCACCGCAATCGCTGCCTTTTCCTGCTGCTCCCACGCACCCTACGATCGCGTGCATTGCGGCGCGAGCAGCTTCCGCCTGCGGCCCGTCTCCTAGTGCAGAGACGATCTCCTTTACCTGGGACGCCGCCAGCCCTTGCAAATAGTTGACCGCGACAGCCTGTAGCGCGTCACTGGCCGCACCGGTCACATTGCCGCTCACAGCCCCGATGATCGCGGTCAGCCAACGACGGCTTTCTCCGCCCGGCGCCCACGTCTTCGCATCCTCAAAGGCCCGTTGCAATTGATCTCGACGCGGTCCTTCGGGCTCATTCTTCAGCGCGTCTTCCAGCGCCTTGGCTTCCTTCGCCCGAGTCGTCAGAAACTGCCCCACCTGCCGTTGAGACTCCAATACAATCTCGAACCCCGCCTCGATCTTCTCCTTGTCAAAGATCGGCTTGAGCGCGTTCAACGTATCGGACGACGTGTCTCGGTTGAGCGAGGCGATCGTCTCGGCTGCCGTCATTCCCGACAGATTCTGCTGGGCGACCTCATCGCGGATCACGACAGTGCCGCCGCTGATCGCGCTATACGTGGTCGAGCTGTCTCGGCCGCTGGCGGCGGCCACCCCCGGGGTTCCCATTCCCAGCCCGCCCGATGTCTGCGACACGTGCGTGCCCGGCTGCGCCTTCGAGCCACTGGCCACGTTGCCTTTGGCATCCGTGCCAAGGCCGCCCTCTTTACCGCCCGAGCCGCTCCAGCCGTATCCCCCACTGATCCCGACCTGGCTCGCCTTGTAGCTGGCGCTGTTCTTCAGGTTCTCGGTCACCAGCGTGCCCGTCGCCAGCACGTTCAGCCCATCGGCCACGGCCTTGTCGCTGCTGGCGATGAGTCCCCCGATCAGCGTTGTGTTGTTCTTGACATCGATGATGAAGCCGCCATCTCCGGCCTTCAGGCCCGCCTGTTCCGAGGCCGACTTGAAGTTGCTCTTCATCTGGCCCTGAGACACGTTGGCCGATATGCTGCTGGTGCAATAGCCGTAGCAAAGACTGCCTGCGAAGCCCGCACTTTGCTGTTTGGACGCGTAGGTGCTTATGTCCTGCAAGGTCTCGATGCGCAGGTTGTTGCCGACCGACGCCACGATCTGATTAGCCTGACCGATGGCGCCTATCAGCGACGTGTCGCCACCCGACTGCAGGCCAAGCACGTTGCCCGCCGTCACGGTGCTGCTGGTCCAGCTGGTGTCCTTGCCATCGGCCTTGCCGCGCGCAGCGCTGGCCGCGATATTCAGCGTGAAACCCACCCCCTGCGAGCCCACCGTCACACCGACGCCGATGCTGGCGTTGGTGCTCTGGTTCGTGCTGTGCTGCTCGAAGGTGTTCTGAGCGGCGCGCAGAACAATGTCGCCGTCCGCCTTGATGGCCGCGTTGTTGCCGGCCGACAGGCTCGATCCTGTCACCATCACGTTGGATGCCTGGCCGCCGCCTTGCGCGATAACCGTCAGATCCCGGCCAGCAGCCACGGTGGACCCACGAACCGACGCGGATTCACGCTTTGTGGTGCTTTGGCTCTTGCTCGACCCCAGGTCGATATTGATGTTCAGGCCGCCCGCCGTGCTGGGGTTGGCCTGGATCGCGTCATAGGCATTGACGCCAGCCAATCCGGTCGTGGCCAGTGCTAGCCCCTGCATGACCTTGTTGTCGGTCTTGCCCGCCGCGTCGCCCATCTTGCTGGCGGTCTGCATCGCACTCAAGAGTGGCGTACTCGCGTTGATGCTCAACCCGCTCTGCTTGACCTCGTGGAACTCCTTCTCGCGGGCGGTATCGATCGCGGCCGTGATATTCACGTCACGGCCCATCATCGTCACATCGCCCTCGCGTGCCAGCACATTGCTGCCGACGACATTGAGCGAGTTTCCGGCGTTGATGAGCGCATTGCCCTGGACGCTGCCCACCGTGCTCGCGGTATGCAGCACCTTGTCGCCTTCGAGAATGTCGGTCTGTTGGCGTGATCCATAGCTCAAGCCGCCCGTCGCCCCTAAGCCAGACTTCTTGATTTTCTCGTACTGGTACTCCTCGGATGTGTTCTGCGCCGCCACGATATTGACGTTGCGGTCGGCCGACATGACGAGGTCGTTCTGGGCCGCCACATTGGAGCCGACGACGTTCAGGTCGCGGCCGGCCATCATCACCGTGGTGTCACCCGTGAAGGTCGAGGAAGCCGACGTCGTCCAGTCCGTTTCTGTCTTGCGGTGTTCGCTCTTGCTCGAGAGGAACCCGCGCTTCTTGTAGTAGGTCTCGTTGTACGCGTAATTGCTGTTGGTGCCGGCGGCCACGGTGATATCGCGCCCGGCGCCGACAGCCAGTTGCTTGTCCGAGGTGACCTCGGCCGCGCGGGCGTTGACGTCCTGGCCCGCCATCAGCGTCAGGTTTCCGTCCGCGACGATGCGCGAGCCGACCTCGGTGGTTGAACGCATTGCCGACCGGTTCTTCGAGCCGTAGTTGTACGACTCCGCGTACTCCTCCTGGACGGCAGTCAGATTGATGTTGTTGCCTGCCTTGATGCGCGCGTCGCCACTTGCGAAAACGCCAGCGGCCTGGGCATTGATGTCGCGGCCAGCCTGCACGTTCAGATCACCGGCATCGATGCGGGCCACGCCATCGACACGCGTGCTGCTCACCCCGCCGCTGGCGTTCGATTGTGTGCTGGCTTGCAGATTGATATCGCGCCCCGCGCTCAGGGCGACCTTGTCGCCCTTGAGCAACCCGGCAATGTTGTCGATGTCGTTGCGGGCGTTCAGGTTGACGGTCTTGCCCTGCATCGAACCCACGGTGTTGCGCACGTTCTGAGCGTCAACGATCAACGCATTGCGTGCGCCGATGGTGCCGCTGTTGGCGACGTCACCGGTGGTGCTGATCTGCGTGTCACGGCCGGCGATCAACGTCCCGTCGCCACGCAAATCGCCTGGCTTGACGGCCAGGTAGACCTGCGGCGTCAGCACCTTTTGCTGGGTGCCATCGGGCAGCGTGACGGTCTGTTCCACCAGCCAGACGATGTCGTCCGTCAGTTGGCGCATCTGCTCTTGCGTCAACGCGGTGCCGACGGTCAGGCCGAACTTGGCGGCGAAGTCCGCGCCTGCGGTGAGCAGCGCCTTGTACTGGGTTTCGTTGTCGGTGTAGTCGCCCACGAAGCGCTGGCCGCTGGCCAGCATGACTTGCTCGGCAACGAGTTTCTGTTCGTAGAAGCCGTCGCCCAGACGCTTGAGGATCACGCCAAGATCTTGATTGAACTTCTGCAGCAGGAAGTCGCTGGAAAGCGGCTGGCGCTGCCCCAGGAACTTGCTGTCGGTAGCGATCAGGTACGGCGCGTTGGGCGCCTGCATGACCCGATACAACGCGCTGGTCGGGATGACCGGCGGCAGCGTCGGCACGCGGATCACAAACTTGCCGGGGGTGCCGATTTCAATCAACTGCGCAGGTTGAAGCGGGCCGGTCACATTGCTGCCCCCCGGCTTCTGGTTGCCGGTGGCAGGCAGCGCAGTATTGCCATCGGAACTCGCGATGGCCAGATCAATGCGCTCGGGCGCTACGACATCTTTGTAGTCAGACCAGCGTTCGTCACGGCCGCCGCCCTTGGCTACGGTCCGGACTTCGGAACCTGTCCGCTCGATTGAACGGAGACCTTCGGCGCCCAGGTTGTTGATCGCTGGCCCCACCGCCGACAAGGTGCCGCCCGCAACGATGCGGCTCTTGTCATTGGTCACCGTACCGGTGAACTTGGCCGCGCCGCCCACGATGATCCTGGCGGGATCCGTCGAAGTCGTACGGCTTTCCATGACGATTTCTTCCACCTTGTAGTAGAAGAAGTTCTTGACCAGCCGGCTATTGAAATCCGCGTTGAAGGCGTAGATCTTGCCTTCCAGTTCCTTATGGCGAGCTTCGTTGGTCGCCAAGGCCTGGTCGCGTTCCGGCGTCGAGACCTGGCAGGTTTGGTTGATGTTGCACTTGACCTCGACCATGGGCGGCACGGGGACGGGTTCAGCCACGCCGAACACGCGCCACACGCCGTCGCCCGCCTTGTAGCGGGGGCCGCCCTTCTCGTAGTTGCAAGCGTCCCCACCCGGGCCGCACACGTAGGGGTCCGGCAGATAGGCCGGCGGAATCGGCGCGTCTCGGCCCTCTTTGCCCCTTACGCCCTGAACGTAGTCGAACGGCGGACCGTAGCGAGACTCGGGATACTTGTCGGACGGCAGCAGCAGGCGGCGCTCGGAATCATCATCCAGGAATGTCACCGGGTCTTTGCCGCAGGCCGTGGTGACCGAATCGCACAGCCACAATTTGGAGCCGTCCAAGAACTCCGTGGCGTTCTCCAATCGGTAGTAGAGCTTGGGACCGCGGCTGGTTTCGACTGTTTCGCTGGCGAAGTGCAAGTTGCGATTCTGGATGCTGGCCGCCGCGATATCGGCGTTGCGTTCCGCTTCGATGGTGGCCGATTCATTGACCAGCGACTGCGCCTGCCCCGTCGCCTTGCCCGTTGCGTCCAGCGCCCCACCCACGCGCAGATCCCCCGCCGAGTAGATCAGCGCATGCTCGCGATTGGTCAGCGTGCCCACGCCCAGGTCCAGGTCGCCGCGCGACGCGATGACGGCATTGGGGTCGTTGATGAGCGTCGGCGTCTGAATACCGATGCGGTCGCCGTAGATGCGACCCGTGTTGAGCAAGGTGCCCGCCCCGATGCGGGTATAGCCGCCATCGATCAGCCCCGCGTTGGTCAGCATCGCACTGATGTTCAGTTCGGTGTTGCGCCCCGCGACCAGTTCGCCGGTGGCGCGGTTGGTCAGGGTGTTGGCGGTGATCTTCAGGTCTTGGCCGGCGTGGAGCTTGCCGTCGTTGTCCAGGTCGCCCGTGACGAGTTCCAGCGAATTGCCGGCGGTTACTGCGCCGCTGCGGTTGGCCAGGCTGCTGAATGCAAGTTTGGCGTTGGCGTCGGACGAGACGTTGCCCGACGTGTTGTCGAGCGTGCCGGTGGAAACGCCCAGGTCCTGGCCCGCGCCGATGCGGCCGGCCTGGTTGTTGACTGCGCCTGCGTTCAAGGTGACTTGCTGGCCCATGACGCCCAGGGCGCCTGGCGTAGCCGCGCCCGCACCGGCCAGACCATTGGCGAGGGTGTCGCGGTTGTTCAAGCTGCCGGCCGTCAAGGCCAGGAGGTTGTCGGCCTGGATCAGGCCAGCACTGTTGTTCAGCAGGCCTTGCGTCTTGAGCGTCAGGTTTCCCGCGGCGACGATGCCGCGAGTGTTGGACAAGGTCTGCGCGTTCAGCGTGGCTTGCCCTTGGGCGGCAACGGTGCCGCCAGTGTTGTCCAGGTTGCCGGTGGTGTTTACGTCCAGCGCCCCGCCGCTGACGACCTTGCCGTCGGTGTTGGACAGGCTCGCGGCTTTAACGTCGATTGAACCGCCGTACGAGCCGCCGCCCTGGTTCTGCAAGGCGCCGGTGTTGGCGACGGTGAGCTTGCCGTCCGCTTGCGCAACGCCGTTGCGGTTATCCAGACTGGCCGCCTGGATATCAGCCGTGCCGCCCAGAAGCTTGCCGCCCTGATTGTTCAAGGCGCCGGCCGTGTCCACGCGCAGCGCGCCGTTGGCTTGGACGGAACCGCCTTGGTTGTTGATGCCGGCCGTTCCCCGCAGCGCGACGCTGTCGCCCGAGACGACGCCGCTTGTCGCGTTGACGATGGATTGGCCGGTGATGGCCACCGCGCCTGCGCCGGCCAGGGTGCCGGCGGTGTTGTCGACCGCGCCTGCGACGTTGGCGGTCAGCCCTGCCCCGCTGGTGAGCTTGCCGCCGGTGTTGTCCAGGCTGGATGCGCGCAGCAACACCGAGCCGCCGTACACGGAACCGGCGCGATTGGTGATTGCGCCGTTGGCGTCCAACGTC
>NZ_CADIJO010000054.1 GCF_902859705.1 Achromobacter deleyi
CTTGGCCTGGGCCGTGTCGGGTGCGGGCGCGGTGCCGGGCTTGACGGCGGCGGTGACGACCGGCAGCGCAACCTGTGCATCGCGGCTGGCCTGTGCGGCAGCGGCTTCGGCCTGCTGCGCGGTGGCGGCCACCGGCGCGCGCGGCGTGGCGACGGCGTCGTTGGCGGTCAGGGCGGCCTGCACCACGGCGGCGCCGGTGTTGACGGCGGTCGCGGCGGCCTGGGCGGCGCCACGCGCCAATTGCACCTGTTCGGCCGCCTGGGCGGCGATTTCCAGCGTCTGTTGCGGCAACACCACCGGCGTCACCGGTTGCTGCGCGGCGGCGACGGCCAGCGCGCCGGCTTCGGCCTGGGTGGCGGTCTGCACGGCGTTGTCGATCGCGCCGGCAGCGGCGTTTTCGGCGTTGCCGGCGGCATCGCTGGTGGTCTTGCCGTTGTTGGACGGCGTCTTGGCGTTGTTGCCGTTGGCCGGGCGCGCATCGGCAGCCTGGTTCGGGCGCTGTTGGGCCAGCACGTCAGAGAAGGACGGGCCCTTCCTGGACGAGACGGCGGACGACTTGGCGCCGAGCGTGTCGGCGATCGAACTCGGCGCGGCGGGCGCGACGGTGGGCAAGGGCAGGGGAGCGGTCATCTCGGGCTTCCTCTAATTAATGCATCCCGGACTGGCGCTGGACCAGGCGGGCGGAGTATTCATCGTTGGCGCGTTGCTCGCGGCGGGATTCCACCACGGCCTGCGCGCGCAATTCGCGTTGCGCCAGGGCGTCGTACGAACTGAGCTTGCGTTTTTCCTGCTGCCAGTAAAGGCGGCCCTTGGCCAGGTTCTCGTCGGCCTGGCGCAGCACGTTCTGCTGTTGGCCGATGGCGTCGTCCAGGGTGCCGATGAAGCGCTGGTAGTTATGGCAGTCGCTGGCCGACATGCCGGTCGTCATGGCTTGCTGCAGGCGTTCCAGGTAGTCCTGGCGGTAGTCGTGCAGCATGCCGAGCTGGCGTTCGGCGTTGGTGCGTTCGGCGCTGAGCCGGCCGAGCAGGCGGGCGGCTTCGTCCGTGCTCTCCTTGGCCAGGTTGATCAGCATGTCCAGGGGCAATTGGCTAGGCATAGGTGTCCCTCAATTCGAAGCTTGCGCGCAACTGGTTGACCGCATCCTCGTAGCCGACGTTTTCGCCGATATCCTGCTGCAGGAAGGCTTCCAGGCGCGGATAGCGGGCGATGGCATCGTCCAGCTGCGGGTCGTTGCCGGCGGCGTAGGCGCCCACGGCGATCAGGTCGCGATTGCGCTGGTAGCGCGACAGCGTCTGCTTGAAACGGCGCACGACCGCGAACTGCTGTTGCGGAATCAGCGAGGTCATGGCGCGGGAAATCGAGGCCTCGATGTCGATAGCGGGGTAGTGGCCGGCCTCGGCCAGGTGGCGCGACAGCACCACGTGGCCGTCCAGGATGGCGCGCGCCGAATCGGCGATCGGGTCCTGCTGGTCATCGCCTTCGGCCAGCACGGTATAGAAAGCGGTGATCGAGCCGGCCTTGCCGCCGGGGCCGGGCGCGCCCATGCCGGCGCGTTCCACCAGCATCGGCAGTTTGGCGAACACCGACGGCGGATAGCCCTTGGTGGCGGGCGGCTCGCCGATGGCCAGCGCGATTTCCCGTTGTGCCATGGCGTAGCGGGTCAGCGAATCCATGATCAGCAGCACGTCCAGGCCCTGGTCCCGGAAGTGCTCGGCCAGGCGCGTGGCGTAGGCGGCGCCTTGCAGGCGCAGCAGCGCCGACACGTCGGCCGGCGCGGCGACCACCACCGAGCGGGCCAGGCCTTCAGGGCCCAGGTTGTGCTCGATGAATTCTTTCACTTCGCGGCCGCGTTCGCCGATCAGGCCGACCACGATGACGTCGGCCTTGGTGTAGCGGGCCATCATGCCCAGCAGCACGCTCTTGCCCACGCCGGAACCGGCGAACAGGCCCATGCGCTGGCCGCGGCCGACGGTCAAGAGGCCGTTGATGGCGCGCACGCCGGTATCCAGCACGGTATCGATCGGGGCGCGCGACAGCGGGTTGATCGGTTGGGCCGACAGGGGCGCCAGTTCCGCCCCGGTCAGCGGGCCCAGGCCGTCCAGCGGCCGGCCGGCGCCATCGAGCACGCGGCCCAGCAGGGCGTTGCCCACGGGCAGGTGGCGGCCCAGCTGGGGCTTGGCGTTGCCGTTCAATTCGGCCTTGCGCGGCAGCGGAATCTGGCGCTGCACGGGCGGCTCGCCGGGCACCACGCGGGCGCCGGGCGGCAGGCCGGAAATATCGGCCTGCGGCATCAGGTACAGGGTATGGCCGTCGAAGCCGACGACTTCGGCGTCGGCCCAGTGGTCATGGCCGCGCGCGATCTCGATGCGGGCGGCGGCGCCCACGGGCAGGCGCAAGCCGGTGGCGTGCAGCACCAGGCCGGTCGCGCGGGTGATCTTGCCGCTGACCAGCCAGGGGTCGGTCGAGGCGGCGCGGATCGAGCCGATCTCCAGCTGGGTCTGCCAGCGGTCGATCACGGGCACGGCCGCCTGGCCGGGCTGCGCGGGGGCCTGGCTGCCGCTCACGCCGGCTCCTCCCAATTCACGTTGCGGCCCAGCGAGGCCGCCACACGGCGCCAGCGGGTCTGCAGCGTGGCGTCGATGTCGCCGAACGGCGTCTCGGCGCGGCAACCGCCGCGGGCGATGGATTCGTCGGCCAGCACGCGCCAGTGGCCTTCTTTCAGTTCGTCGGCCAGGTGCAGGCGGATCACTTCGATGTCGGCCGGGTTGGCCCACAGGCGCATCTGGCCGCCGGCCGTCGGGTTGATGTGCAGCACTTCGCGCACGGCGCTGGCCACGGTCTCGGGCTGCTCGGCCAGGGTGGTGCGCACGACCTGCTGGGCAATGTCCAGCGCCAGCGTCAAGAGGCTCTGGCCCATCTTTTCCTCGAGCGAGCCGATCGACGTGGCGCAGGCTTCGACCAGCGCATGCAGCTGCCGGGCTTCCTCTGCGCCTTGCTCGCGGGCCTGGGCCAGGCCTTCGGCATGGCCGGCTTCACGCCCGGCGGCCAAGCCCGCTTCATGGCCCTCGGCGTGGCCGGCTTCCAGGCCGGCGGCGTGGCCTTGCGCAAACCCTTCGGCACGGCCTTCGGCGATGGCCTGGGCGCGCAGCTGGGCCATCACCACTTCGGGATCGGGGCCCGGATCGGGTTCCGGTTCGGGCGCAACTTCCACGGGCGGCGGCTCGTCGAACGACAGCATCTGCCAGCGGCGCCAGGCGGCGCTGCGCGAGATGAGCGTCGACTGGCCGGTATCCGCTTCAGACATACGCGTCGTCTCCGGAGTTGCCCAGCACGATCTGGCCGCTTTCGGCCAGGCGGCGCGCGATCTGCAGGATCTTCTTCTGTTCGGTCTCGACCTTCGACATGCGGATCGGGCCTTGCGCTTCCAGGTCTTCGCGCAGCATTTCGGCGGCACGGCTGGACATGTTGCGCAGGAACTTGGCGCGCAGCTCTTCCTGGGCGCCCTTGAGCGCGACCATGAGCGTGTCGTTGTCGATTTCCTTGAGGATGAGCTGGATGGCGCGGTCTTCGACGTCGAGCAGGTTGTCGAACACGAACATCTCGTCGATGATCTTCTGGGCCAGGTCGTTGTCGCGTTCGCGCAGGCTGGCGACCACGGTTTCCTCTTCGGCCGAATTCATCATGTTCAGGATCTCGGCCGCGGTGCGCACGCCGCCCATCTTGCTGCGCTTGGCGCCCTGGCCAGCCAGCACGGAATTGAGCACTTCGGTCAGTTCCGACAAGGCGGCCGGCTGCACGCCGCCGAACGTGGCGATGCGCAGCATGACGTCGTTGCGCAGGCGGTCGGTCAATAGCGCCAGCACGCCGGCGGCGCGGTCGCGCTCCAGGTGCACCAGAATCGTCGCGATGATCTGCGGGTGCTCGTCGCCGATGAGTTCGGCCACGGTGTGCGGATCCAGCCAGTTCAGGGCGTCGATACCGCTGCCGCCTTCGCCGGCTTCCAGGATGTCTTCGATCAGGCCGGCGGCGCGGTCGCTGCCCAGCGCCTTGGTCAGCACGGTGCGGATGTAGTCGTCCGAGCCCAGCGTCACGGCCATGAACTGGTCGGCTTCCTGGCGGAATTCCTCCAGCACCACGGCCACGTCGTTGCGGGTCACCTGCTTCAGGCTGGCCATGGCGGCGCCGACCTGCTGGACTTCACGGGCGGACAGGTACTTGAAGACCTCGGCCGCCGCGTCTTCGCCCAGCGACATCATCAGGACGGCGCTGCGCGTCATGCCGTCCATGGGTTTGGAATCATTTTTCATCTTTGGTCATCCAGGTGCGCAGGACCATCGCGACGGCGCGCGGATCCTTGTTCGCCATCGTGCGGGCGCGGTCCAGGTTGTCTTGGTAGCGGTCCGTTTCCTTGGCGCGGGCCAGGTCCTGGGCCTCGCGCTGGGCTTCGATGCGCTCGGCCTCGGCCACTTCCGGATCCACCGGCGGGTACAGGTACTCGCCCACGGTGCGGCGAACCTTGCGGTACAGCCACAGGGCCAGCACGCCACCCACCAGCCAGGCCAGGATGGTCTTGAACAGCGAGATCATTTCCGGATCACGCCACATCGGCAGTGCCGGCGGGCCGTCGTTGAACTGGCTGTTGACCAGGTTCAGCGAATCGCCACGGCTTTCGGAATAGCCCATGGCTTCGCGCACCAGGTTGGTGAGCTTGTTCAGTTCTTCCGGGGGCAGGGCCTGGGGCTCGCCGTCCTTGTCGCGGATGTAGTTCACCACCACGGCCACCGACAGGCGCTTCAAGTTGCCCACGGGCTGCTTGATGTGGCTGATCGTGCGGTCCACTTCATAGTTGGTGGTGGCGTCGCGGCGCTCGTTCAGGCTGCCGCCTGCGGCCTGGGTGCCCGTTTGCTGCTGCTGTTGGGCGTTGGGCTGCTGCGGCTGGCCGGGGCGGGGCGGCTGGGCCTGGGGCGGGTTGGCGATCGGGGCCTGGGCGTTGCCCGGGGGCTGGTTCGACAGGGCACCCGGCACGCCTTGGGCCGGATTGATGCCGCGTTGGGTCGAATCGCTGGTCTGCTGGCTGCGCACGGCGGCCTGGCCCGGTTCCTGGTTGGGGCGGTAGACCTCGGAGGTTTCCTCGCGGCGCGCGAAATCCATTTCGGCGCTGGCCTGGGCGTGCACGTTGCCCGGGCCGACCAGCGGGTTCAGGATGGTCAGGATGCGTTCGACGGTGCGCTGTTCGGTTTCGCGAACCATGCGCATCTGGTCGGCGTCCATGCCGCGGCCTTCGCCCAGCGGCGAGGACAGCAGGCGGCCGTTCTGGTCGACGATCGAGACGTTCTCGGCAGTCAGTTCCGGCACGCTGGAAGCAACCAGCCAGGAAATGGCGGAAACCTGGGCGTCAGACAGGCTGCGGCCAGGGTAGACGTTCAACAGCACCGAGGCGGTCGGGGGCTGGCGTTCGCGCACGAACAGCGACTGGCGCGGCATGGCCAGGTGCACGCGGGCGTGCTGCACGGTGTGCATCGATTCGATCGAACGCGCCAGCTCGCCTTCCAGGCCCCGCTGGTAGTTGATCTGTTCGGCGAACTGGCTGGCGCCGAAGCGGGCGTTGTCCATCAGCTCGAAGCCGACCGAACCGCCGCGCGGCAGGCCCTGCGAGGCCAGCTGCAGACGGGCGTCATAGACGCGGTCGGCCGGCACCAGCAGGGCGGTGCCCGTATCGTTGTACTTGTAAGGCACGTTCATGGTGCCCAGGGCCGTCACGATGGCGCCGCCATCGCGGTCGTCCAGGTTCGAGAACAGCACTTTGTACTTGGGCTCGCTGCTCCACATCGCCACGGCGACAATGATCGCGACAAGCGCCGCGGCCGCGCCGAGCAAAATGGGCTTGGGCAGCGCGCGGATCCTTTCCAACACGGGAAACTTCGCCAGAAGCGACGCGCTCAGGGTAGCCTGCTGATTCATTGGCGGCTCCCGCTGGCTTCGCGGAGCAGGGAAAATGACTTCATGTTCGGGTAGGGCAGATTACACATGCAACGTGCTTCTGGTCTGGGGAGAGCCTGGATTATTGCTGCTGCGTTAGCAAACCCAATCGTCGAAAACAGCGGTTTTTTGGCGTTACTTATCCCCTATGTCCCCAACATGGTGAAACCCGGGTCCGAAGCGGGGTGCGCCCGGCGGCGGCCGGGCCGGCGCATTCGGGGAAATATCGGGTGTTTTGGCGGTTTTTATCGGCAATGGCGCCGTGCCGCCGGGGTTACGCTCCTTGCATCTTTGGCGTAGTCCCACCAGCAAGGAATAACGTAATGGCTGTATCAGGCTTGTCCGGCATCGAAAGCATGCTCCAGCAGATGCGCGCGGTCGTCAGCAAGGCGGAAACCGGCAATCTGGCTGCGGGCGAGGCAGTGGCCCAACCCGATGGTTTCGCCGCCGAGTTGCACCGCTCGATCCGCCGCATCACCGGCGCCCAGAACGCCGCGTCGGCGCAGGCCAAGGCTTTCGAGCTGGGCGCCCCCGACATCTCGCTCAACGACGTCATGATCGACATGCAGAAGGCCAGCATCGGCTTCCAGACGGCCGTCCAGGTCCGCAACAAGCTGGTTGCGGCCTACAAGGAAATCTCGTCGATGGCGGTGTAACGCCATTTCGCAGCGTCACATCAGAAGAGCCGCCCCGCCGCCCGGCCGCCCGAAGGCGGGGCAGCCCCCTTGGGGGGGGCAGCAAGCGTGCGTAGCACGCGCGGCGTGGGGGTCAACACTACGGCTGCCCGGCCTTGGGGCGGCCCGGCGGCCGGGCGGGCATTCTGGCGTGGATGATGCGCTTCGCGCATTGCGCGCGAAGTCATTGGTCTATCTCGCGGTCTTTTCCAGGCGCCAGACTACCTGTTGCAGCCAGTTTTCCTGGCGCGCATTCAGGTCCAGGAAGACCGCGCCCAGGTGGCTCATGGGCGGTTCGCCCGTCAGGGAAACATGCACCGGCGCCGGCTCGTCCGGGCTCGTGGCCTGGGACATGGGCTGGCCGGAAATCGGATAGACGTTGCGCACTTCCAGGCGCGCGCTCAGCTGGCCCAGGTCGCCAAAATCCAATTGCACGTCTTCCAGCACCGTGCCGCGTTCGGGCAGGGCTTGCACCGCCATGCCGACCCGCAGGCCGACGCCGTCCACCGAGATATCGCGCACCGAAAAACTGATGGGCTTGTCCGTGGGGGCAGGGCGCCAACTGGCCTGGCAGCGGCCGACGCTGGCGGCCAGCGACGCGCGGAACATCTTGCGGCGCTGGATGCGGGCCAGGCGGTCGGGAAACGGCGACATCAGCGCGGCGCTGCCGTCGTCGAAATGGATCACTTCGGGGCGCTGCACCCGGAAGCGGATCTGCACGCCACCGTAGGCGGTGGCGTGGAAATGAAAGGTCGTGCCGCTCAAGAGCCCCATGCTGTCCGACTGTTCGAAGTCGGCACCCGCATAGTCGCGCGGCCGCCAGAAGAACTGGCGGGTCTGCTTGTCGGCGCCCAGCACCAGCACCGCCATCTCGCGGTCGGCGGCGTCGCGCACCAGGATGTGGCTGTCGGGGTGCGTCAATTCAAACAGCGCGGCGCGCATGTCTTCCGGCCGCGTAAGCAGGAATTCCGGATCGCTGGCATCCAACACGGTGATCGTCCTCAGGGAAATGGGGTCAGGCAGGCGGCGCGGCGTCGGGAAGGTCGCGCGATTCCAGGCGGTACAGCCAGGCCAGCAATTCTGCCACTGCTACGTAGAGTTGGGGAGGAATATGCGAATCCAGGTCCACCTGCATCAGCAGGCCGACCAGCTCGCGGGATTCATGCACATACAGCCCGTTCTCTTCGGCGGCGCGCACGATCGTGTCGGCCAGTTGGCCGTAGCCCTTGGCCACCACCCGCGGGGCGCCGTCTTTTTCGTCGTAGGAGATGGCGACGGCCGCGTTGCGGTTGGCGTTCGGGCCGGTATCGGAGGGCGGAACGAGGCTCATCAGAAATCCGTCGGCATGACGGGACGCGGATCCACCACGTTCACCACCAGATGGCTGAGCGTCAGGCCCGACGCCAACAGGCGCGCCCGCAATTGGTCCGACGAATCATTGATTTCCGTGGCGCTGTGCGGGGCCACCAGTTGCAGCACGATCTGATCGCCGGCCAGGTTCAGGCGGGCGTCGACCAGGCCCAGGCGCGGCAGGTCCAGTTTCAGGCGGGTGGCCCACGTGGGCACGGCCGAATCGGGGTCGCCGCCGTAGGGCTCGCGTTCCACTTCCCATTCCATCGGCGTGCCGGGCCAGGCTTCGCCTTGCCAGGTCAGCGTCTGGTTGGCCAATACGTCCAGTTGCTGGCGCACCAGCAGGGTCAGGTCCTGGTGGATGCCGCTGACCGGGGTGCCGGGCGCGGGCGTGCTGGACGAGCCGGGCGTGGCCGGCGCGTCAGCGCTGGCGCGGCCCGAGGCTGGCGCGTCGGCGCGGGG
>NZ_CADIJO010000055.1 GCF_902859705.1 Achromobacter deleyi
TGACCTACTTTCACAGACGTCCGTCCACTATCATCGGCGCAAAGGCGTTTCACTGTCCTGTTCGGGATGGGAAGGAGTGGTACCACCTTGCTATGGTCGTCAGGCGTAACTGGTTGAGTTATTGCTTTGAGGGCAACAACTCCAATCTTGGAAGAAGCGCAACGTGTGGTGATCAGAGACTGGCTCGATGATCACGCACAGTGGGGTGTAATTGGTGTTGGCTGGCTGCTGACGGTGCAGCCAGATTTTGTATTGAACGACACTTGGAACGCTATACCACCAGGTCATAACCATCAGTGTTATAGGATCAAGCCTCACGAGCAATTAGTATCGGTTAGCTTAACGCATTACTGCGCTTCCACACCCGACCTATCAACGTCCTGGTCTCGAACGACTCTTCAGGGGGATCAAGTCCCCGGGATACCTAATCTTCAGACGAGTTTCCCGCTTAGATGCCTTCAGCGGTTATCTCTTCCGTACTTAGCTACCCGGCAATGCCATTGGCATGACAACCGGTACACCAGAGGTACGTCCACTCCGGTCCTCTCGTACTAGGAGCAGGCTCCGTCAAGTATCCAACGCCCACGGCAGATAGGGACCAAACTGTCTCACGACGTTTTAAACCCAGCTCACGTACCTCTTTAAATGGCGAACAGCCATACCCTTGGGACCGGCTACAGCCCCAGGATGAGATGAGCCGACATCGAGGTGCCAAACACCGCCGTCGATATGAACTCTTGGGCGGTATCAGCCTGTTATCCCCAGAGTACCTTTTATCCGTTGAGCGATGGCCCTTCCATTCAGAACCACCGGATCACTATGTCCTGCTTTCGCACCTGTTCGACTTGTCAGTCTCACAGTCAAGCACGCTTATGCCATTGCACTATCAGCACGATTTCCGACCGTACCTAGCGTACCTTCGAACTCCTCCGTTACACTTTGGGAGGAGACCGCCCCAGTCAAACTGCCCACCATGCACTGTCCCCGATCCGGATAACGGACCAAGGTTAGAACCGCAAACAAACCAGGGTGGTATTTCAAGGATGGCTCCACGTGATCTAGCGACCACGCTTCAAAGCCTCCCACCTATCCTACACAGGCCGGTTCACAGTCCAATGCAAAGCTACAGTAAAGGTTCATGGGGTCTTTCCGTCTAGCCGCGGGTAGATTGCATCATCACAAACACTTCAACTTCGCTGAGTCTCAGGAGGAGACAGTGTGGCCATCGTTACGCCATTCGTGCAGGTCGGAACTTACCCGACAAGGAATTTCGCTACCTTAGGACCGTTATAGTTACGGCCGCCGTTTACCGGGGCTTCGATCAAGAGCTTGCACCCCATCACTTAACCTTCCGGCACCGGGCAGGCGTCACACCCTATACGTCGACTTTCGTCTTTGCAGAGTGCTGTGTTTTTAATAAACAGTCGCAGCCACCGATTCTCTGCGACCCCATCATGCTAAGCGCGCAGGCGCTTCACACTACCGGGGTATACCTTCTCCCGAAGTTACGGTATCAATTTGCCGAGTTCCTTCTCCTGAGTTCTCTCAAGCGCCTTGGAATATTCATCCCGTCCACCTGTGTCGGTTTGCGGTACGGTCTCGTACAGCTGAAGCTTAGAGGCTTTTCTTGGAACCACTTCCAATCACTTCGCAAGCAATGCTCGCTCGTGCCATACCCTTGATTTACGCGCCCGGATTTGCCTAAGCGCCATCTTCGATACAGCAACAGGGACATCCAACACCCTGATGATCTTCCGCGATCCGTCCCCCCATCGCACTGTACGACGGTACTGGAATATTAACCAGTTTCCCATCAGCTACGCATCTCTGCCTCGCCTTAGGGGCCGACTCACCCTGCGCCGATGAACGTTGCGCAGGAAACCTTGGACTTACGGCGAGGGGGCTTTTCACCCCCTTTATCGCTACTCATGTCAGCATTCGCACTTCTGATACCTCCAGCAGCCTTTACAAGCCACCTTCGCAGGCTTACAGAACGCTCTCCTACCGCGTGCACTAAAAGTGCACACCCGCAGCTTCGGTTTATCGCTTAGCCCCGTTACATCTTCCGCGCAGGACGACTCGATCAGTGAGCTATTACGCTTTCTTTAAAGGATGGCTGCTTCTAAGCCAACCTCCTGACTGTCTATGCCTTCCCACTTCGTTTCCCACTTAGCGATAATTCGGGACCTTAGCTGGCGGTCTGGGTTGTTTCCCTCTTGAGTCCGGACGTTAGCACCCGGTGCTCTGTCTCCCAAGCTGTACTTGCGGGTATTCGGAGTTTGCCATAGTTTGGTAAGTCGCCATGACCCCCTAGCTATAACAGTGCTCTACCCCCCGCAGTAATACTTGAGGCACTACCTAAATAGTTTTCGGAGAGAACCAGCTATTTCCAGATTTGTTTAGCCTTTCACCCCTATCCACAGCTCATCCCCTAATTTTTCAACATTAGTGGGTTCGGTCCTCCAGCACGTGTTACCGTGCCTTCAACCTGGCCATGGATAGATCATCTGGTTTCGGGTCTACACCCAGCGACTGAATCGCCCTATTCGGACTCGCTTTCGCTACGGCTTCCCTATTCGGTTAACCTTGCCACTGAATGTAAGTCGCTGACCCATTATACAAAAGGTACGCAGTCACCCCACAAGGAGGCTCCTACTGTTTGTATGCATACGGTTTCAGGATCTATTTCACTCCCCTTCCGGGGTTCTTTTCGCCTTTCCCTCACGGTACTGGTTCACTATCGGTCGATCACGAGTATTTAGCCTTGGAGGATGGTCCCCCCATCTTCAAACAGGATTTCACGTGTCCCGCCCTACTTTTCTTACGCTTAGTTCCACACACAAAATTTCATCTACAGGGCTATCACCTGCTACGGCCGGACTTTCCATTCCGTTCGATTATCTTGCATGCTAAAACGTAAAGGCTCTTCCGATTTCGCTCGCCACTACTTTCGGAATCTCGGTTGATTTCTTTTCCTCGAGCTACTGAGATGTTTCAGTTCACCCGGTTCGCTTCCACTAGCCTATGTATTCAGCTAGGGATACTGCATTGCTGCAGTGGGTTTCCCCATTCGGACATCTACGGATCAAAGCTTGTTTGCCAGCTCCCCGTAGCTTTTCGCAGGCTACTACGTCCTTCATCGCCTGTGATCGCCAAGGCATCCACCATATGCACTTAGTCGCTTGATCCTATAACGCTGTAGGCTATAGGACCTGAGTATTAGCGTTTGTGCCGTTCATAAGTTTCAAAGCAGTCTGAAGTTATTCACTTCAGTCTTGAGAACTTGGAACAAAATAATGCAATCACAACCCGTACTTATCTTCATCGACTTGCGCCGAGTACTTGATAAGTACATTTCGTTGTGCTTCTTCCAGATTGTTAAAGAACGAATATAGCTGTTAGGTAAAACCTAACTCATAAGGCTGCCAGCAGCACTATGAGTTAGCCTCTACACGTCACCACCAGGTGACCGTTTGAGAATCAATGGTGGAGGTGAACGGGATCGAACCGATGACATCCTGCTTGCAAAGCAGGCGCTCTCCCAGCTGAGCTACACCCCCATATTCAACGCCTGGCGTTAAATACTTGGTGGGTCTGGTTGGATTCGAACCAACGACCCCCGCCTTATCAAGACGGTGCTCTAACCGACTGAGCTACAGACCCAAAACCTTCTCGGATCAGTAGTCAGGATGCTATGGACACAGGGAGGAATCCCTCTACCCAAGCCCACAACCGATCCCAGCTATATATCAAACAACCGATAAGAGTGGACGCTTAACACGAGCACTTAAGCTCTGAAAGGAGGTGATCCAGCCGCACCTTCCGATACGGCTACCTTGTTACGACTTCACCCCAGTCATGAATCCTACCGTGGTAATCGCCCCCCTTGCGGTTAGGCTAACTACTTCTGGTAAAACCCACTCCCATGGTGTGACGGGCGGTGTGTACAAGACCCGGGAACGTATTCACCGCGACATGCTGATCCGCGATTACTAGCGATTCCGACTTCACGCAGTCGAGTTGCAGACTGCGATCCGGACTACGATCGGGTTTCTGGGATTGGCTCCCCCTCGCGGGTTGGCGACCCTCTGTCCCGACCATTGTATGACGTGTGAAGCCCTAC
Organism: Achromobacter deleyi; assembly: GCF_902859705.1. Classification (GTDB taxonomy): domain Bacteria; phylum Pseudomonadota; class Gammaproteobacteria; order Burkholderiales; family Burkholderiaceae_B; genus Achromobacter; species Achromobacter deleyi. The sequence continues at coordinate 4,124 of NZ_CADIJO010000055.1, forward strand.
CCATAAGGGCCATGAGGACTTGACGTCATCCCCACCTTCCTCCGGTTTGTCACCGGCAGTCTCATTAGAGTGCCCTTTCGTAGCAACTAATGACAAGGGTTGCGCTCGTTGCGGGACTTAACCCAACATCTCACGACACGAGCTGACGACAGCCATGCAGCACCTGTGTTCCGGTTCTCTTGCGAGCACTTCCAAATCTCTTCGGAATTCCAGACATGTCAAGGGTAGGTAAGGTTTTTCGCGTTGCATCGAATTAATCCACATCATCCACCGCTTGTGCGGGTCCCCGTCAATTCCTTTGAGTTTTAATCTTGCGACCGTACTCCCCAGGCGGTCAACTTCACGCGTTAGCTGCGCTACCAAGGCCCGAAGGCCCCAACAGCTAGTTGACATCGTTTAGGGCGTGGACTACCAGGGTATCTAATCCTGTTTGCTCCCCACGCTTTCGTGCATGAGCGTCAGTGTTATCCCAGGAGGCTGCCTTCGCCATCGGTGTTCCTCCGCATATCTACGCATTTCACTGCTACACGCGGAATTCCACCTCCCTCTGACACACTCTAGCTCGGTAGTTAAAAATGCAGTTCCAAAGTTAAGCTCTGGGATTTCACATCTTTCTTTCCGAACCGCCTGCGCACGCTTTACGCCCAGTAATTCCGATTAACGCTTGCACCCTACGTATTACCGCGGCTGCTGGCACGTAGTTAGCCGGTGCTTATTCTGCAGGTACCGTCAGTTTCACGGGGTATTAGCCCATGACGTTTCTTTCCTGCCAAAAGTGCTTTACAACCCGAAGGCCTTCATCGCACACGCGGGATGGCTGGATCAGGGTTTCCCCCATTGTCCAAAATTCCCCACTGCTGCCTCCCGTAGGAGTCTGGGCCGTGTCTCAGTCCCAGTGTGGCTGGTCGTCCTCTCAAACCAGCTACGGATCGTCGCCTTGGTGAGCCGTTACCCCACCAACTAGCTAATCCGATATCGGCCGCTCTAATAGTGCAAGGTCTTGCGATCCCCTGCTTTCCCCCGTAGGGCGTATGCGGTATTAGCTACGCTTTCGCGTAGTTATCCCCCGCTACTAGGCACGTTCCGATACATTACTCACCCGTTCGCCACTCGCCACCAGACCGAAGTCCGTGCTGCCGTTCGACTTGCATGTGTAAGGCATCCCGCTAGCGTTCAATCTGAGCCAGGATCAAACTCTTCAGTTTAATCTCTGTATTTGTTCGTATTTCTTAACCCCCGAAAGGGTCGAGTCATACGTCGCTACTCAAAGGAAGTGAGGTATGTTCTTAAACTTGACGTCTAAGGTACTTCACTTCTAGTGAGCACTTGATTTCATTGTGC
>NZ_CADIJO010000056.1 GCF_902859705.1 Achromobacter deleyi
GTGTGGGTGCGCGCCGCGCCACCGCCAGCCAGCACAGCAGCGCCAGCCCGGCGGGCACGGCCCACAGCGCCAGTGCGTCGGGCCAGGCGCCGCCTTGCGCGGCCAGGGGCGCGGCCACGCTGGCGATCGCTGCGCCGCCCATGATGGCGGTGGAATACAGCCCCATGATGCGGCTGGCTTGCGCGGGCAGGCGCGTCTTGATGTAGATCGGCAGCAGGGCCTGCGTGATGGCGATGCCCAGCCCGGCCGTCAGGCCCGTGGCCAGCATGACGTGGGGCAGGCCGGCCCAGTGGCGGCCGGCAGTGGCGGTGGCGATCAGCACGAGGCCGAGCGCCACGCCTTGCTGTTCGTTGAGCACGCGGCGCAGCGGCGCCGCGGCCAGGGCGCCCAGGCCCATGATGAAGACGGGCAGGGCGGTCAGCAGCCCGGCGGCTGAATCGGACAGGCGGGTGGCGGCCTGCACCAGGTCCAGCAGCGGCGGCACCGAGGCCAGCACGGGGCGCAGGTTCAGGCCCACCAGGATGATGGCGACGATGCGCCAGGCGTTGTTGAGGCGAAAGACAGACACGATGGCTCCGGCGCGGACGGCGGGGGGCGGCATGCCCGGCGCGTTCCGCTAAAATATCTCGACGTCAAGATAGATGTCATTTATCTTGACGTCAAGATAACCAGGGAGGCCAGCAGGGCTATGGATCGAGCAGAACGCGCCGTGGCGCAATGGAACCGCGAACGTCCGGATCTGGACGTGTCGACGATGCAGGTGCTGGGCCGGCTGGCCGAGTGCGCGCTGGTGCTGTCGCGCGACCGCATCAACCCGCTGTTTGCGCGCTTCGGCCTGCAGCCGGGGGAATTCGATGTGCTGGCGACGCTGCGGCGCAGCGGCAAGCCCTATGCGCTGACGCCCACGGCGCTGTACGAAGACGCCATGATCTCGTCGGGCAGCATGACCAACCGCATCGACCGACTGGAAGCGGCGGGGCTGGTCAAGCGCAGCGCCGATCCTACCGATGGCCGCGCCACGCGGGTGATGCTGACGCGCCAGGGCGTCAAGCTGATCGACGAGGCCGTCGGCGCGCACGTGCAGAACCAGGCCGAGGTCTTGGCTGCGCTGGACGCGAAAGAGCAGGCGCAGTTGAGCGCGCTGCTGGCCAAGCTCTTGCAGGCGAATCGACAGCAGGGCTGATCCGGCACGGGCTGAGCCGGCATGGGCCGACCCGGCATGGGCCGCCCCCGTAGCTTTCAATCCTCCACACAACGGGTCAACTGCGTGACATCCGCGCTGGCCACACTGTGCGGACCCGAAAGGCGACCCGGCGGCAGAGGCTGCCGGCGGCGCCGTCTGCGGGTCCCTGTGTGATTGCCTCGGAGTTCAAGCGCGATGAAAGCAGGCCGGTCAACGACGGATAGGCTGTACCCGCCCGGGCGCCGGCAGCGTGGTTTCACGCTGATCGAGATCATGGTGGTGATCGTCATCATGGGCATCCTGGCCGCGCTGATCGTGCCGCGGCTGCTGGATCGGCCCGACCAGGCCCGCGCCGTGGCGGCGCGCCAGGACATCAGCGCGTTGATGCAGGCGCTGAAACTCTACCGGCTGGACAACGGCAGCTACCCCAGCACCGAGCAGGGCCTGCGCGCGCTGGTGGATCGGCCGGCGTCTGGCCCGGGCGCCTCGAACAACTGGCGCGCCTACCTGGACCGCCTGCCCAACGACCCGTGGGGCCATCCGTACCAATACCTCAACCCCGGCACGCGTGGCGAGATCGACGTGTTTTCGCTGGGCGCGGACGGCAAACCGGATGGGGAAGCGGGCAATGCCGACATCGGTTCGTGGCAGCTTTGAGCGCCAGCGCGGCATGGCCGTGATCAGCGCGCTGCTGGTGGTGGCGGCGGTGACCATGATCGTCGCGTCTCTGTTGCAGCGCCAGGACACGTTCCTGCGCAATGTGCAGGCGGCGCAGACGCGCGCCCAGGCCCAGGTGATGCTGGAGGCCGGGCTGGGCCTGGCGCGCCAGCGGTTGCGCGATGACGGCCAGCGCAATGCCGCGACCCGCGCGGATGGCGATTGGGCCGCGCCCATCGTCGATACCCGCCTGCAACGGCCGGGGCGCGAGGCCGCGTTCGTCGGCCGGCTGGAAGACGAACAAGGCAAATTCAATCTGCGCAACCTGGTGTTCGAAGGCCGCCTGTACCCGGACAGCGTCGATGAGTTGCTGCGGCTGTGCGCCCTGGTGGGCGTGGCGCCGCAGGCGGGCCAGGCCATCGCGCAGCGCATGCTGGCCGCGCAACCAGGGGCCGGGCCGCGTGGCGGCCAGCTGCCGTTGCCGCGCAACCTGGAGGAACTGGCCGGCGTGGCGGGCGTGGACGCCGCGGTGCTGGCCCGCCTGCGGCCTTACGTGACGGTGCTGCCGCGCGTGACGCTGGTGAACGTGAACACGGCGCGCGCCGAGGTCATCGCGGCGCGCGTGCCGGGCCTGTCGCTGGACCAGGCCAGGGCGATGGTTGCGCAGCGCGATGCGGGGCAGTGGTTCGTCAACAGCGGCGACTTTGCCAATCGCCTGGAAGGCGTGCAAGGCGCTGCGCCGACCGAGGCGGGCGGCAGCCAGCGGGACGGCAGCCAGCGGGACAGCAATTCGCCCAGGGCAGCCGGGGGAAGGTCCGGCGCGGGCGCCAGCCGGACGGCCAATCAACCAACCGGCAACTCCGCGAACAAGGCGTCCGACACTGCAAGCGCCAACGCGTCTCGCCAGACGCCGGTGGCTGGCGCCGAAGCGCCGCGCGTGGCGGTGGCCAGCGCCTGGTTCAGCCTGACCGGCGCCGCGCGGCTGGGCGGCGTGACCTTGCCGTTGAAGGCGCTGCTGGCCCGCACCGGCGCGGGCAAGGCCGAGATCGTCTGGCTGCGGGAAGGCGCGTGATGGCCTCGATCCGCGTGCTGTTGCCGCCCCTGCGCGCGCTGGCCGCCGATACGCCGCTGCCGGTGGCGGTGGGCGAGAAAGCGGCGTGGCGCCGAGTGCCGCCATTGACCCTGGCCGAGCTGGGGCGCCGCTGGCCGGGCGCCCGGGTGACGGCGTTTCTGCATCCCGAAGACATCACGCTGACGGCGGTGGCGCTGCCGCCGTTGCCACGTGCGCGCTTGCGCATTGCCGTGGAAGGCGCCATCGAGCCGCTGGCGCTGGGCGAACCCGACACGCTGCTGATCGGCCACGGCGTGCGCGGCCCCGATGGGCGCGTGCCCGTGGCCTGGCTGGACGCCGACGTGGCGCAGGCGGTGCAGACGCAGACCCGCGCCTGCGGCCTGGCGCTTGCCGCGCTGGCGCCCGCCACGCTGTGGCTGCCCGAGACCGAAGGCGGCTGGACGCTGTGGCAGCACGATGGGTATCTGGTGGTACGCCAGGCCGAGGGCGCAGGCGTCCTGACCGCCTGGGAGGAAGGCGACGCCGTGGCTCCGTCGACGATGCTGCAGGCGCTGGGCGGCGAGGCGCCGGGCGGGTGGGGCGCATGCCGCTGGGTTGGCGTGGCGCCGCCCGGTATCGCGGCCAACGAGACCCTGCCTGACGCGGCCTGCGGCGTCACGGCGGCGGTGCCGTGGTTCATCGCCGCCGATCACGCGCCGGGCGAGGGCGGCGCGGCCCGCTGGCGTCCCGCCGTCGCGCTGGTCTTGGCCGCGGCCCTGGTGTGGCTGGCGGGATTGTGCCTGTATGCCTGGCGGCTGGACGAGGCCGCACACGAGGCGCGCGAGCAACTGGCGCAGTCGGTGCGCAAGGCGTTCCCGTCGGTGGGCGCGGTGGTCGATCCCGTGGGCCAGGCCCGGCGCCAGTTGGCGGCGCGCCAGGGCGGCCGCGACGATTGGGCCGAACTGGGCACGCTGCTGCGGGCGGCCAGCGGACATATGGCGTTCGCCGCGGGCGACACGCAGGCCTGGCGCTACGCGGCGGGCGTGCTGGAGATCGACCTGCCGCCCGCCGCGCGGCCCCGCCCCGCGCAGGCCGCCGAGGGCACGCAGGCCGAGGCGGCGTCCTG
>NZ_CADIJO010000057.1 GCF_902859705.1 Achromobacter deleyi
CACGATGTCCAGCACCGGCTTGTTCTCGAACAGGCGGCTGGCGCGCCGCTGCGTGGCCAGCCACAGCCAGGGCGCCACCGTCAGCCGGTAGCGCGCCAGGCCCGCATCGCCGGCCAGCAGTTCCGCTTCGCGCACCACGCCGCTGCGGCCGCTGCGGCTGCCGTCGGCGCGCGTGGTCCAGAGCGTGACGGGACGCGAGATCATGTCCTGCAACGGCAGTCCGGCATCATCCGACAGGGCCACCACGCGCAGTTGCGCCACGCCCGACAGCGCCTCGCGGCCGGTCCAGCCTTCGACATGCAGCGACGCCAGCGCACCCTCGCCTTGCAGGCGGTAGAGGCGGGCGTCGGAGTTGAACAGGCCGGCGGCCGCGGTCGTATCCATCACGGGGGAAAACCTTATTCAGCAGCGCTCAAGGCTCGGTGTGAGCTTGCGCATTGGGACATTCCGGAGCGGTGCCCCAGTGGCCCGCGCAAACGCGCAGGCGGCATTGTTCGCTTTCAAGGAAGCCGAGCTTGCGGCATTCCCCCAAGCGGGTGGACAGCGAAGACCCCGGCAGCTCGCGGACGAAGATGCCGTCGGTCTTGTAGACCTTGGTGCCGGGCGGTGATGCGGGCGGCAAGCCGTAGGACATCAACGCCGCCAGCAACGCGGCGTCGCTGTCGCTGCGTGGCGCGGCCTTGCCGCGCGCGGGCGCGGCGGCGGCCTTGGGCGCACCCTTGGCCGTCGTGGCTTGCGGGGCAGCGGCCGTTGCCGCGGCTACCGTGCCGTCGCGCGCACGTTCGGTGCGCTGCGGGGCCGGGCCAGGCGCCTTGGCCGACGCCGCGGCCGCAGGCTTGTTGGGTGCGGCAGCCGTCACGGCAAGCGCGGCCAGCGGATTGGCGGGCTCGCGCAAGTCGGCCTGCGCCTCGGGCTGGGTCAGTTGCGCCAGCGGATGGTCTTCGATGATGGTGGCGGCATTGGACGGCGGCGCTTCGGCATTGGCCCGCGCCGGCGCTTGCCCCGCAGCCGGCTGATTGAGCGAGGCCGTCGGCAATGCGGCGTTCGGCGTCGTGGCGCCTGCCGGTGAAGTGCCCGGCGCAGCGGCACCGGACGTGGACAGGCCGGACGACGCATCGGCGTCCGCGCGAGCCACGACCACAGGCAACTGCGCCGTGTCGTACACCGCCCACAAGCCCGCGCCCACTGCGCCTAGAAACAGCAGCAGCAACACTACCAGCGGTGTCTTGGAACGCGTCTTGGGAGGCAGGTGCTTGACCTCCGCGTCGGGCACGCGGCCCTCGAGCGTGGCGAGTATGCGCGACGACTGCCGCTCATCCGGCGTGGATGAGCGCCCGGCCAGCAAACTTGGAATAGAGGGCGGTGGTCGCGATCTTTTTTCGTCTTCTGCCATGCGAGGTCCCGTGTTGGCTGGGGCGCATAAAACCCCTTTTAACCAAGGTGTCCGAGAATACCTGATGACATCTTTTAGATCACGGCTTCTTGTTACGATTCCTAAAGCATCGACGCTGTCTGCAACGCCCAAGCGCTTGCCTCAATCCCGAATAGAACAAAAGATTACGCCTTCGTGATTGAGGGATACCGTTGCTAGTTCTACTGCCCCTATATTTTCTGCTCGCGATAGGCGTTTCCGCGTTGCTGGTTTTCCCGTCTTTGCGGGCCGCAACCGCGCGAGGCGCGCGTGCGTTCGCGCAGGGATTTCGCCGCCGCGTGACACGTGGCGCGGGCCATGCCGGGGGCATGGTCGGGGGCTCGGCGCAAGTGGTACGAGCAGGCTTCGACAGGGCCGGAAATACGTTTTCCATCTACCGCTGGCAGATCGTCGCAGTGCTCGCGGTGGTGTTGCTTCCGTCCCTTTTCGCTTTCGTCATGCGACACAATCACACATTTATTTACGAGGACCGGATGGCCGGTCCGGACCCCAGAATCCAGGCATTGTTGACGGGCGAAAGGCTGGTGCCGCCGCCGCCCCTGCCCCCCGAAGTCTTCACTACGCGCGAGGTTGAATTGGTGCGTCCGAACCTGGGCGGCGCAAGCCGCGACTGGAACCTGCTGGATGCGGATTACCGCCAGCGCCTGCTGGCCGCGTATCGCGTCATGCGTGAAGAGCATGGCTACGAAATGGTGCTGATCGAGGGCTATCGCAGCCCCGAACGCCAGGCCGAACTCGCCGCCAAGGGATCGCACGTGACCAATGCCGGCGCCTACCAGAGCTATCACCAGTACGGCCTGGCCGCGGACAGCGCGTTCCTGCGCGACGGCAAGGTGGTGGTGTCCGAAAAAGATCCCTGGGCCATGCGCGGCTATGAACTGTTCGGCGAAACCGCCGAGCGCGTCGGCCTGACCTGGGGCGGCCGCTGGAAGCTGATGGACTTCGGCCACACCGAGCTGCGCCGCCCCGGCGTGATTCGCCGCGACGTCGGAGCCGCGCAATGATGGGCCGCCTCTTGAAGACCGGCCTGGTGCTGGCCCTGGTGTTTGGCATCGTCTGGCTAGGCGTCATCATCTGGTGGCAGGAATCGCGCACGCTGCCCACCGGCGTGGATATCGGGCTGTACCTGTTCGCCTTGCCGCTGGCGCTGATTGCGGCGGGCTGGGCCGGCCTGCGCATCGCCCGCGCCCGCCGCGAGGCCCGCGCCGCCGCGGCTGCGGCCCCCAAGACCGAT
>NZ_CADIJO010000058.1 GCF_902859705.1 Achromobacter deleyi
TGAACTGACCCCCAGAAGTTGGACGGTCAACTAAAGCCCGAAGGCCTGGGCTCGGTATTGCACCGGGCTCAGGCCTTTCAGCTTGAGCTTGATACGGTCGTGATTGTAGTAACGGATGTACTGCCGGATGCCGGCCTGCAACTGGTTGATGCTCTCGAAGCGGTTGAGGTGGAAGAACTCTGCCTTGAGCGTGCCGAAGAAGCTTTCCATGGCGGCATTGTCCAGGCAGTTGCCCTTGCGTGACATGCTCTGCGTGACGGACCGGGCGGCCAGCATGCGCCGGTAGTTAGGCTGCTGGTATTGCCAGCCCTGGTCGGAGTGCAGCACGGGGTGCTCCGTCGGCCGCAGCCGCGCCAGCGCCTTCCTCAGCATGCTGCCCACGAGCTGGAACACCGGCCGACGAGCGGTCTCGTAGGCCACGATCTCGCCGTTGTACAGGTCCATCACCGGCGACAGGTACAGTTTCTCGCCACGCACGTTGAACTCGGTCACGTCGGTGACCCACTTCTCGTTCGGACGCTCGGCCTCGAAGCGACGCGCCAACACGTTGGCCGCCACATGATGCGACTGACCTCGGTAGGACCGGTACTTCTTGGCGCGCACGAGCGACTTCAAGCCCAGCGCCTGCATCAGCTTCTGCACCGTCTTGTGATTCACCAGCTCACCCGCCTGGCGCAGCACCACCGTGATCCGGCGGTAGCCATAGCGGCCCTTGTGCAGCACATAGACCGCGTTGATGCGCTGCTTGAGCTCGGCGTACGGGTCCACGGCGCCAAGCGCCTTCAGGTGGTAATAGAACGTGCTGCGCGACAGCTTGGCTGCTCTCAGCAATAGCGCCAGCGGATGACGATGCCTCAACCCTTGGACCATTTGCGCTTTTTCACCAGCGCTTCGGTCCGTTCCGCTTGGATCAAGGCATCGAGTTTTTTTAGGTAATCGAGCTCCGCTCGCAGGTACGCGTTCTCTTGGCGCAACTGCTTCTCTGTCATGTCCTTGGGTGTTGGCTCGGGTGGATACTTGTGTGGCATGGCAGGGCTATCTCGACGTCTGGGCTCCAATGCGCCCATTCCGCCCTCATCATACCCACGACGCCATTTACCGATGGTCCCGGAATCGCCCAAGTTGTAAACCGCCACCGCCTGCCTGTCCGACAAACCGTCCTGCTCGATGCGCTTCAACACCTCGAACTTGAATTGCGCCGAATATCGCTTGCGCGGCCTAACTAAACCGCCCCGTCCATGCAGTTGGTAGACAGCCACCCATCGCCGCAGCAACGAATAGTCCACGCCGACCTCCCGCGCCACTTCCGCGTAACTTTGCTGTTCAGACAGATACCGCCGGACAGCGTCCAGCTTGAACTGCTCGTCGTACTTTGCCATGCAAAAAACCCCCGAAGGTTGGATCAAAGTCCAACTTTCGGGGGTCAGTTCA
>NZ_CADIJO010000059.1 GCF_902859705.1 Achromobacter deleyi
CAGATCAATGCAGGATCTGGCTCAGGAACAGCTTGGTGCGTTCGTTCTGCGGATTGTCGAAGAACTCGTCCGGGCTGTTCTGCTCGATGATCTCGCCGCGGTCCATGAAGATCACGCGGTTGGCGACCTTGCGCGCAAAGCCCATTTCGTGGGTCACGCACAGCATCGTCATGCCGCTTTCCTGGGCCAGGTTGACCATCACGTCCAGCACTTCCTTGACCATTTCCGGGTCCAGGGCCGAGGTGGGCTCATCGAACAGCATGATCTTGGGGCTCATGCACAGCGACCGGGCAATCGCCACGCGCTGCTGCTGGCCGCCGGACAGCTGGCCGGGGAATTTCTTGGCCTGGTCCGGAATGCGCACGCGTTCCAGGTACTTCATGGCCGTGGCTTCGGCTTCGGCGCGCGGCTTTTTCAGCACCCACATGGGGCCCAGCGTCAGGTTCTCCAGCACCGTCAGGTGCGGGAACAGGTTGAAATGCTGGAACACCATGCCCACGTCCTTGCGGATGGTCTCGATGTGCTTCAAGTCGTTGGTGAGCTCCGTGCCGTCCACGATGATGTGGCCTTTCTGGTGCTCTTCGAGCCGGTTGATGCAGCGGATCATGGTGGACTTGCCCGAGCCGGACGGCCCGCACACCACGATGCGCTCACCCGGCGCCACGTCCAGGTTGATGTTGCGCAGCACGTGGAACTGGCCGTACCACTTGTTCACGTCCTGCAGTCGAATGATGGCATCAGACATGCCTGTACTCCCTAAGTATCGCGGTGCGCGTCCGCTTGGGGCGGACGCGCGGCAAAAGTGCGGGGCTGTTGAGCCTAGCGTTCGTGACCCGTGGCCAGGCGTTTTTCCAGTGCCTGGCTGTATTTGGACATGGAGAAGCAGAAGACGAAGTAGATCAGCGAGATGAACAGGTACGCCTCTACCCCGAATCCGCGCCATGCCGCGTCGGACAATGCCGCCTTGGCTGCCAGCGTCAGGTCGAAGATGCCGATGATGACCACCAGCGAGGTGTCCTTGAACAGCGCGATGAAGATGCTGACCAGCGGCGGGATGACGATCTTCAGGGCCTGCGGCAGGATGATCTTGCGCATCTGCTGCCAGTAGTTCAGGCCCAGCGAATCGGCGCCTTCGTACTGCCCCTTCGGAATCGCCTGCAGGCCGCCGCGCACCGTTTCGGCGATGTACGCGGCCGCGAACATGATGATCGCGATCTGCGCGCGCAACAGCTTGTCGATGGAAAAGCCTTCGGGCAGGAACAGCGGCA
>NZ_CADIJO010000060.1 GCF_902859705.1 Achromobacter deleyi
GTGACCTGCCCCCCGTTTTCCGGGCCAACCTGATCTTAGTAGAGTCCGTCTCACAAGAGGACGGACATGAAGAAGCGATACACCGAAGAGCAGATCATCGGCTTCCTGAAGCAGGCGGCCGCCGGCACGCCGGTCAAGGAGCTTTGCCGCAAGCACGGCTTCAGTGACGCGTCGTTCTACCTGTGGCGGCGCAAGTTCGGCGGCATGGATGTGCCCGACGCCAAGCGCCTGAAGGCACTGGAAGCGGAGAACGCGCGGCTCAAAAAGCTGTTGGCCGAGTCGATGTTGGACAACGAAGCGCTGAGGATCGTGGCGCGGGGAAAATACTGAGCCCGCCGACGCGACGGGCTGCCGTCGCGGACGTGCGGGCGAAGCTGGGCCTGTCGGAGCGGCGGGCCTGCCGGGCACTGGGCTTGTCACGCAGCGTGTTGCACTACCAGCCGCGCATGGCGAACGCGCCGTTGCAGGCCAGGCTCGTTGCGTTGGCGGGCGAACGTCGCCGGTTCGGCTACCGACGGCTGCACATCCTGCTGGAACGGGAGGGCTGGATCGCCAACCACAAGCGAATCTACCGGCTGTACCGCAACGCTGGCCTGGCGGTGCGCAAGCGCCGCAAGCGCGATCGCGTGGCCGTCGAGCGCCGTCCGCTGCAGCTGCCGTCGGGGCCCAACCACACCTGGTCGATGGACTTCGTCTTCGACGCCCTGGCCAACGGGCGCCCGATCAAGTGCCTGACGGTGGTGGACGATTGCACCAAGGAAGCGGTGGAAATCGCCGTCGGCCGGAGGATAAATGGCCAGAACGTGGCCGACATCCTGGATGCGGTATGCCGTTTCCGCGGCTACCCCGCGGCGATCAGGACCGACCAGGGACCCGAGTTTACCGGCCGGGCGCTGGACCAGTGGGCGACCGCCAACGGCGTGACGCTTGTGCTGACCCAGCCAGGGAAACCCACGCAGAACGCCTATGTGGAGAGCTTCAACGGCAAGTTCCGGGACGAATGCTTGAACGAAAACTGGTTTATCTCGCTCGAGCACGCACGGGCGGTAATCGCCATCTGGCGCAAGGACTACAACGAGGTGCGTCCGCACAGCTCACTGCCCAAATGCACGCCTGCCGAGTTCGCCGCCGCGCTGCGCAACGAAGGTGCCTTGACTGGTTCGACCGCTGATCGAAACCTGACCCACCGGAGCGGTATGCTCCCCAACCTGGACTCTACTAAGTAGCTAGTGGCCCTGAGAAAGGGGGCAGGTCA
>NZ_CADIJO010000061.1 GCF_902859705.1 Achromobacter deleyi
ACCCGTGCCGGTGCCGCCGCCGCCCGTGCCGCCGTTGCCGCCCGTGATCTTGCCGCCGGCCACGTTGGTGACCCGGCCCGCACCCACGATCTGCACGCCCGCGCCGCCGCTGTTGCCCGCGCCGCCCGCGCCGTTGACGCCGTTGGCGCCGTTGCCGCCGCCACCGCCAGTGATCTGGCCGCTGTTGGTGACCGTGCCGCTGCCGGAGATCGATACGCCATCGCCGCCGATGCCGCCGCTGCCGCCGCCGCCCGCGCTGTCGTCGCCGCCTTCGCCGCCGATGATGACGCCGCCGGCCAGGTTGGTCACTCCGGCGTCGCCGATCACCGACACGCCGTGGCCGCCGCGCGCGGCTTCGCCGCCGACGCCGACGCCGGTGACCTGGCCCGCGCCGCCGCCCCGATTGCCGTTGCCGCCGCGGATGGTGCCCAGGTTCAGGACCGAGCCGCCCAGGTTCAAGAGGACGCCGTTGCCGCCCGTGCCGCCGTCGGCCCCGGCGCCGCCGTTGATGGTGCCGCCCGCGCTCTGGGCATTGCCGCCGCCGCCGGTGCCGCCATTGCCGCCCGCGATGGTGGCGTTGGCGTTGTTGATGACAGCGCCGCTGCCATTGACCAGCACGCCGTTGCCGCCATTGCCGCCCACGCCGCCGCTGCCGGCGGTGACCGTGGTGCCGGGCAGGGCGCCCAGGAAGGTGGCTTGCGCGCCGTTTTCGCCGTTGCCGCCGGTGCCGCCCAGGATGGTGCCGGCGTTGAGCACCGTGCTGCCTCCCGTCAGGAAGACGCCGCTGCCGCCCGCGGCGGCCGCACCGCCGTTGCCGGCCACGGCCGTGACGCCGGAGGCGCTGGTGCTGGAACTGCCCGAGCCGCCGCCGTTGCCGCCATTGCCGCCCGTGATGGTGCCGACGGTGGCGTTCACGATGGTGCCGCCCGAGGTGGCCAGGATGCCGTCGCCGCCCGTGCCACCGCCACCGCCGGAGCCGGCGACCGCAGCGGTGCCGTTGCCGATGCCGTTGTTCACGGCACCGCCGCCGCCGCCAAAGCCGCCCGCGCCGCCGGTGATCGAGCCCGAGTTGTTGATGGTGCCGGGGGCGGTCAGCAGAAGGCCGCCT
>NZ_CADIJO010000062.1 GCF_902859705.1 Achromobacter deleyi
GGGCCGCGTCGGCGCGCAGCCGCCGCATGGCGATGCCGGCCACCACCAGTTCATGCACGCTGCGCAAGGCCGGCGGGAACGCAGCCGGGTCCAGCGTCGCGAGCGCCTGCTCGGCCTGGTCCAGGCGGCCGATCAGCAGCAGGCGCCGGCCCGCCAGGTATTGGGCATAGGCCGCATTGCGCGTATCGCCATGCCTTTGCAGCACCTGTCGGGCCGCGTCCAGGGACTGGGTGGGCCAGGCCAGGTCGCGCGAGGCCAGGGCAATCTCGGCCTCGGCCACCACGCAGCGGGCGCGCGCCACGGGCGCCTGCGCGCCAAACTTGCGCGCCGCCTGCCGCACCAGGGGGCGGGCGCGCTCAAAGTCGCCCAACTGGGCCAGCGCAATCCCGCGCAGCGCCAGGGCCGGCGCATCGTCGCGCAAGGCCACGCGGCCCAGGGCGCCCAACGGGTCGCCCGCAGCCAACGCATGTGCCGCGGCAGTGATCAGCAAGTCCATGGGAGTCGGTCGTGGCGTTGTCGTGGGAGGGCTGCATGGCGGGTCGAAGACGTCAATCTACACCGTCACGGACCAACTGGGTCTGCGGCGTTCCGTACTCACGGATGAGTGGAATGCGGCCGACTTCTGTAATCACGGGCCAGCGTCGGCCAAAAATCAGAATCTTCCAATGTTCTATCTGATCCGGGTTGCGTAGCGTAAGCGGGCAATTTCCGGATCGGTGCTTTTGGCTTTGTCGATAGTCCGCGGGTTCTGGGCGGGCTGAGGGTCGGCTGTCTTGGCAACGGTTGTGG
>NZ_CADIJO010000063.1 GCF_902859705.1 Achromobacter deleyi
TGATGCGCACGTCGCCGCGCTTGTTGCGCAGGATCTCGTCGCTTTGCCTGGGTTGCGTGCCGCCTTCGGCGTCGGTGACCACGGCGGTGTGCACGCCGTGGACCGAGGGCGCGCCGCCCAGGCGGGCGCCGCGCGTGGCCGGCAAGGCGGGACGCCATGGGCGGTCGCAGCGCACGGCTTCGAAGCGGTTGGCGTAGCCGACTTCGCGGGCCTTGGCGAGAACCGCGGGGTCGGGCGAGATCAACGCATCATCCCACGTCGAACCATCGCCAGTCTCTTGCGGCGCGGCAACCGCCTCGCCATCCAGCGTCAGATACGCATCCAGCCCGCCCAGACGCTGCGCCAGCGACGCCCGCGTTTCGGGCGGCAGGTTGTTGATGCCCACGTGCTCGATCCAGTCCAGCGCGAAGACCGGCTCGAATCCCGCTTCGCCCGTCGGCCCCAGCGACGACATGTCCTGCAGCGTGAAGCGCGTGCCCGAGCGGAACGTGCGCACCACGCCGCGCCCGGCGAAGGTCTCGGCGCGGGCGCGCACGGCCTCGCGCGCCAGTTCCGCCTGGCGGCGGGCCTGGGCCTCGTTGGCAAAGCCGCCGTGGCCGGCAACGTCGTACCAGTCCAGCCCCGCCGCATCGTCCTGCCCGTTGGCCGCGTTGACCAGCGCCTGCGCGGCCACCGCGCGCTTGCCGCTGTCGTGCCA
>NZ_CADIJO010000064.1 GCF_902859705.1 Achromobacter deleyi
GCCAGGTTCTGGTCCTTGCCGGCCGACCAGTGCACGGCCTCGCCGGCCGTCACTTGCAGGTGCTTGGCGGCGACCTGCGCCAGCCCGGCGCGCGCGGCCATCAGCACGACGGGATCGGTGGGGTGCGGCACTTTGCCCTGCGCGGCCTGCGTGTGCTTGGCCGAGGCATCGCCGCGGGCGCCATCCAGGCTGTCGCCCGCGACCGTGCCCGAGACCGCGCGGTGCATGGCCGCCAGCGGCGCCTTGTCGCCATCGAGCACGCTGGCCTGCGGGCCCTTGGTACCCAGCGCCGTGGCCAGCCGCAGGCCCTGGTGGGCGCCCACCACGCCGTCCAGCGAACGCGCCATCTGGTCGGTCTGGCTGGCCAGCGCCTGCACGCCCGCCGCATCGCCCACGGCGCTGGCGTTGCCGCCGGTGGCGCTGTAGGTGGTGAGCAGCACGCCCGCGCCGCCGCGCACGGCGCCGTAGGCGTCGGTGCGCAGTTCGGCGCCCACGCCGCGCAGGCCGCCGCGGTAGTTGCCGGCCTGGTGGATGAGGTGGCCCAGGTTCAGTTCCGAGGCGTCCTGGCTGCTCTTGACCTGCATGCGCAGCTGGCCGTCGGTGTCGTCGAACACGATCTGGTTGTAGCCCGCGCCGCCGAATTCCTTGCTCTTGAAGCC
>NZ_CADIJO010000065.1 GCF_902859705.1 Achromobacter deleyi
CAGGTCGCCCGTGACGAGTTCCAGCGAATTGCCGGCGGTTACTGCGCCGCTGCGGTTGGCCAGGCTGCTGAATGCAAGTTTGGCGTTGGCGTCGGACGAGACGTTGCCCGATGTGTTGTCGAGCGTGCCGGTGGAAACACCCAGATCCTGGCCCGCGCCGATGCGACCTGCCTGGTTGTCGACTGCGCCTGCGTTCAAGGTGACTTGCTGGCCCATGACGCCCAGGGCGCCTGGCGTAGCCGCGCCCGCACCGGCAAGGCCATTGGCGAGGGTGTCGCGGTTGTTCAGGCTGCCGGCCGTCAAGGCCACGAGGTTGTCGGCCTGGATCAGGCCGGCACGGTTGTCCAGCAGGCCTTGGGTCTTGAGTGTCAGATTGGCGGCGGCGACGATGCCGCGCGCGTTGGACAGGGTTTGCGCGTTCAGCGTGGCTTGCCCTTGGGCGGCAACGGTGCCACCGGTGTTGTCCAGGTTGCCGGTGGTCTTTACGTCCAGTACGCCGCCGCTGACGACCTTGCCGTCGGTGTTGGACAGGCTCGCGGCTTTAACGTCGATTGAACCGCCGTACAAGCCGCCGCCCTGGTTCTGCAAGGCGCCGGTGTTGGCGACG
>NZ_CADIJO010000066.1 GCF_902859705.1 Achromobacter deleyi
CAGTTCCGAGGCGTCCTGGCTGCTCTTGACCTGCATGCGCAGCTGGCCGTCGGTGTCGTCGAACACGATCTGGTTGTAGCCCGCGCCGCCGAATTCCTTGCTCTTGAAGCCAGTGAGCGCGGCCGCGTTGCGGTGGTTGTCTTCGCCTGCGGCCGCGCCGTGCCAGGCCGGCGCGTTGCCCGCGGCCAGGTTGGCCTGGGCGCTGGGCGCGTTGTCGCGCGCCGCGGCGTAGACCTGCGTATCGGCCGCGCTGCCTGCGCGCCCGCCGGGCGTGGCGGGCGTGCCGCCTTCGCCGCGGCCGTTGTACAGCGCACCCACGACGATGGGCTGGTCGATGTCGTCGTCCAGAAAGCGCACCAGCACCTCTTGCCCGATGCGCGGCACGAAGCTGATGCCCATGCCGGCGCCGGACTGGCGCTGCGCCACGCGCACCCAGCGGCTGCTGGCCTCGCCGTCCTGGCTGCCCGCCTGCCAATGGAATTTGATGCGCACGTCGCCGCGCTTGTTGCGCAGGATCTCGTCGCTTTGCCTGGGTTGCGTGCCGCCTTCGGCGTCGGTGACCACGGCGGTGTGCACGCCGTGGACCGAGGGCG
>NZ_CADIJO010000067.1 GCF_902859705.1 Achromobacter deleyi
CAGTTCCGAGGCGTCCTGGCTGCTCTTGACCTGCATGCGCAGCTGGCCGTCGGTGTCGTCGAACACGATCTGGTTGTAGCCCGCGCCGCCGAATTCCTTGCTCTTGAAGCCGGTCAGCGCAGCCGCGTTGCGGTGATTGTCTTCGCCGGCGGCCGCACCGTGCCAGGCCGGCGCGTTGCCCGCGGCCAGGTTGGCCTGGGCGCTGGGCGCGTTGTCGCGCGCGGCGGCGTAGACCTGCGTATCGGCCGCGCTGCCTGCGCGTCCGCCTGGTGTGGCGGGCGTGCCGCCTTCGCCGCGGCCGTTGTACAGCGAACCCACGACGATGGGCTGGTCGATGTCGTCGTCCAGAAAGCGCACCAGCACCTCTTGCCCGATGCGCGGCACGAAACTGATGCCCATGCCCGCGCCCGACTGGCGCTGCGCCACGCGCACCCAGCGGCTGCTGGCCTCGCCGTCCTGGCTGCCCGCCTGCCAATGGAATCTGATGCGCACGTCGCCGCGCTTGTTGCGCAGGATCTCGTCGCTTTGCCTGGGTTGCGTGCCGCCTTCGGCGTCGGTGACCACGGCGGTGTGCACGCCGTGGACCGAGGGCG
>NZ_CADIJO010000068.1 GCF_902859705.1 Achromobacter deleyi
CAGTGCACCGCCCGCGACGAATTTTCCGCCCGACAGACCCAGCACATCGGCCGTGACCGTAGCGTTGCCGCCGGCCATCAGCGTGCCGGCATTCTGCAGGCCGCTGACCTGCATGCTCAATGTACCCAAGGGGCTGATGGAACCATCGGCCTGCAGGCCTGCAGTGAAGGCGCCGCGATTGTCCAGTTGCCGTGCCACGACACTGGCGTTGCCCGCCGAGGACATGGCGCCGGTGTTGGCGACTGAGCCCGGCGCATTGAGCGCCAGCGCGCCGCCCGCTGTGACCGTACCGTCGTTGACGATGTCGCGTCCGCTCTGCACCGACAGGTCAGTGGCGGCCTGCATGCGGCCGGACGGCAGAATCTTGACGTCGCCGTTGGCGCTGACGGTCAGCGTGCCGGTCAGCGCAGCCAAGTTGCCGCCGATGTTTACGCCCACACCGGCCTCGGTGCCGATCAGCCGGATGCTGTTGGCGTACATGCCGCCCAGGGCCGCGACGTCGATGGATACACCAGTCGTAGCGCCAGCGCCGGTCAGGGCCGACACATCGATACCGTCATACCCGACG
>NZ_CADIJO010000069.1 GCF_902859705.1 Achromobacter deleyi
GCCGCCGTGGCCGGCAACGTCGTACCAGTCCAGCCCCGCCGCATCGTCCTGCCCGTTGGCCGCGTTGACCAGCGCCTGCGCGGCCACCGCGCGCTTGCCGCTGTCGTGCCAGCCCAGCACCGTGATGCTGTCGGGCGTGCGGCGGCGCTGGCGCACCAGGGCCTGCACGGTGTCGCGCGATTCCGTGGCGCTGGCGCGCTGGAACCGTACGCCGCCGCTGGCCGATTCCGCGTCTTCGGCCAGAGTGCGGCTGTCGGCAAAAATCTGCACCACGTGGCGCGCCGGCACCTCGGCGTCTTCCAGCACGGTCCAGCCCAGGCCGGCCTCGGCCAACAGGCGGTTGATGAAGGCGTAGTCGGTCTCGCGATACTGCGTGGTGTAGGGGCGCGGGGCCAGGTCGGCCAGCGCGCCTTCGACGTCGGCCGCGATGCGATAGACGTAGCCTTCGTACGTGTCCAGCACGTGGCGCACGATGTCCAGCACCGGCTTGTTCTCGAACAGGCGGCTGGCGCGCCGCTGCGTGGCCAGCCACAGCCAGGGCGCCACCGTCAGCCGGTAGCGC
>NZ_CADIJO010000070.1 GCF_902859705.1 Achromobacter deleyi
CTTTTGGCTTTGTCGATAGTCCGCGGGTTCTGGGCGGGCTGAGGGTCGGCTGTCTTGGCAACGGTTGTGGTTTCACCCCTTGCCGAGTCTTGCCCGATATGTCGACGTTACACCGCACGATTGCCTGGTTGTTGGTCTTTGCGCAGATCTGGACGCCCGTGCTGGCGCAGACCTTGCCGATTTCGGTAGACCAGAACGTGGGTGGGCAGAAGCCCGTGGTGGGCGTGGCCAATGGCGTGCCGGTGGTGAACATTGCACCGCCTTCGGCCGGTGGGGTGTCCAACAATCGCTACACGCAGTTCAACGTCGGTCCGTCCGGCGTGGTGCTCAACAACAGCGGCGCGGCCAGCCAGACACAGGTGGCAGGACAGGTGGCGGGTAACCCGATGCTGGGTAATCAGCGTGCCACCACCATCCTGAACCAGGTCACGGCGCCCAATCCTTCGCAACTGCGCGGCATGCTGGAAGTGGCCGGTAATCGGGCGAACGTCATCGTTGCGAATCCGGCCGGCATC
>NZ_CADIJO010000071.1 GCF_902859705.1 Achromobacter deleyi
GCGCCAGCTCGTTGGCGAGGGTTTGATACAGGAACAAGCCGTTGTCGTCGGCTTGGAAGACTTCTTTTTGCATGGTTATTTCCTAGAAATGTAATTTGCACTGCAAATGCGCGGGTGCTCGGATCGTTCCAAAAAGGCAGCATCGTTTCGATGGATAACGGTGCCCCTGGCGTTCAGTCCATCGGTGTGCCGCTGAACACCGCTGACGCAGCGCGAGTTGCCCTAGGCTTCGACCGAGGAAACTTGGCTCTCTACAACGGCGGCGCGGTAAGGGTGATCGGCACGACCGCCGGTATCGACGTCTCCACGGTGTCCGCGAACGGCACCGAGGTGACTTTTGGCGTCGTCCGGCCCAACAACGTGGCCGTGCATCCAAGAATTCATGCCTGACGTCCGTTTCACTGCAAATGCGAACGAGCGCCTTCTGGCGACGCGCCAGGCCGATCAGGTACGTAGGCATGCCCACAACCTGCCAAATCTGCCATCGCTGAATGGCTCAGGATCATCA